>NZ_LBMW01000024.1 GCF_026168105.1 Streptomyces hygroscopicus | reverse complement strand
ACCGCTCTCGAGCACGGCGTCGTCGGCGTCCTGAGCGGAAGGCTCCTCCTCTGCCGCCGCACCGCCACGCTCCCGCGCGGCCCACAGCGCCCGACGCACCGCGTCGGCGGGACGCGCCCCGGCGTCGGCGGACGCCGGGCCGTCGGCCCCGGGCCGTTCCTCCGTCCCGTTCACGTCGTCCTCCTCAGCGACACCAGGTCCGAGAGCTCCCCATCGGTCAGTTCCGTCAGGGACGACTCTCCGGAGCCCAGGATCGCGTCGGCCAGCGCCCGCTTGGACTCGAGCATCTCGGCGATGCGGTCCTCGACCGTGCCCTCGGTGATCAGACGGTGGACCTGGACCGGCTGGGTCTGGCCGATGCGGTACGCGCGGTCCGTGGCCTGTTCCTCCACCGCCGGGTTCCACCAGCGGTCGAAGTGGATGACATGGCCCGCACGAGTGAGGTTCAGGCCCGTGCCCGCGGCTTTGAGGGACAGGACGAGGACCGGGGTCGCACCGCTCTGGAAACGGTCCACCATCGTCTCCCGGTCGGGCACCGGCGTGCCCCCGTGCAGCAACTCGACGGGCACCGCGCGGGAGGCGAGGTGCGCGCTGATCAGACGGGCCATGCCGACGTACTGCGTGAACACCAGCGCCGAGTCGTCCTCCGCGAGCAGCGTGTCCAACAGCTCGTCCAGCAGGGCGAGTTTGCCGGAGCGGGCCAGCAGGCCCGCGGCCGTCCCCGCGTCCTCCTTCAGATACAGCGCCGGGTGGTTGCAGATCTGCTTGAGCGAGCCGAGGAGTTTGAGAACCAGGCCCCGCCGCGCGATCCCCTCCGATGTCTCGATCGCCGCCATCGACTCCCGCACGACCGCCTCGTAGAGCGCGGCCTGCTCACGGGTGAGCGGCACCGGGTGGTCCGTCTCCGTCTTGGGCGGGAGCTCGGGGACGATGCCGGGGTCGGACTTCCTGCGGCGCAGAAGGAACGGCCGGACCAGGCGCGCCAGCCGCTCCACCGCCTCCTCGTCCTCACCGGTCTCCACCGCGCGCGCGTGCCGGGCACGGAAGGACTTCAGCGGGCCGAGCAGCCCCGGGGTCGTCCAGTCCAGCAGTGCCCACAGCTCGGAAAGGTTGTTTTCCACGGGTGTGCCGGTGAGGGCCACCCGCGCGGGGGACTTGATCGTGCGCAGGGCCTTGGCCGTCGCCGAGTAGGGGTTCTTGACGTGCTGTGCCTCGTCCGCGACGACCAGGCCCCAGGTCTGCTCGGTCAGGCGCGGCGCCGCCGCTCGCATCGTGCCGTACGTCGTGAGCACGAAGCCGCCGTCCAGGTCGTCCAGGGCGCGATCCGGGCCGTGGAAACGGCGGACCGGGACACCGGGGGCGAACCGGGTGATCTCCCGCTGCCAGTTGCCCAGCAGCGACGCCGGGCACACCACCAGCGTCGGTTCGCTGCGCGCCCGGCGCAGATGCAGGGCGATGACGGTGACCGTCTTGCCGAGTCCCATGTCGTCGGCGAGGCAGCCGCCGAGGCCGAGGGAGGTCATCAGGTCCAGCCAGGCCAGGCCCCGCAGTTGGTAGTCGCGCAGGCGGGCGGCGAGTCCCGGGGGCGGCTCCACCGGTCCGACGCCCGCCGTCAGCCGGTCCCGGAGCGTGGCCAGCGCACCGAGCGGGAGGGCCTCCACCGTCTCGCCGTCGACCTCCGCGCGGCCGGTGAGCGCGACGGACAGCGCGTCGACCGGGTCGAGCAGGCCCAACTCACGCTTGCGTGCCTTGCGGACGAGCACCGGGTCGACGAGCACCCATTGATCGCGCAGCCGGACGACCGGGCGGTGGGCCTCCGCCAGCGCGTCCATCTCGGCCTCGGTGAGCGGATCGCCGCCGAGCGCAAGCTGCCAGCGGAACTGCAGCAGGTCCTCGCTCTCGAAGAAGCCCGTGCCGTCGGTCGCCGAGCCGGGCGCGGGCCGTACCACCGCTGCCGCCGTCAGGTCCTGGGCCAGGTCCCTGGGCCAGTGCACCGCGACTCCGGCCGCGGCCAGCCGGGTGGCCTCGACCCCCAGCAGCTCGCCCAACTCGCCCTCGGACAGGGCCAGTACGTCCGGCACCTCCTGTTCGCAGAGCCGGTCCAGCGGTGGCCAGACCCGGGCCGCCCGGCGCACGGCCAGGGCCGCGTCCACCCGGGCGCGGGGGCCGAACGCCGCGTCCGCCTCACCGGCCCACAGCGTCGCCGCGTCGACGACGAGGGTCGGGTCGGCGAGGCTGTGCACCTGCACGACGGCCGCGCCGGCGCGGTGGGCGCCCTCGCCGTCGTCGAACAGCTGGTACGCGGACAGGTCGAGACGCAGCGAGATCCGGACACCCGCGTCCATACCCGCGGCGACCTCGGCCGCCCAGTCATGGGCGTGCGGCAGCCGCTGCGGCTCGCGCGCCGCGAACGGCCCGCCGACCGTGTGGGGGGCCGCCGGGGTGCGGGGCAGGGTGTCCGCGACGGCGTCCAGGAAGGACCGCACCAATGTCTCGGGCTCCGGCAGTTGGAGAGGGCCCTTGCCCGGGAGCGGGACGGCATGGCCCTCGTAGGGCAGGGCGGCGGCGACCGCCCTGAGGTGGGTGATGTCGTCGGAATCCAGCGGTCCGGCCCGCCAGGCGTCATATCCGTCCGGGGTGAGACCGGGCAGCAGCCGCCCTCGGGCGACGATCCGCAGGGCGTGCAGAGCGGCCGCGCCCCAGCAGGCGGCGGCGGGGTGGGCGGCAGGGTCACGCCGGGCCCGGGCGAGCAGCGGCAGGGCCTCGGCGACCGGGAGCGACACGGCGGGGACGGTGTCCCGGCGGACACCGGGTCCGTGCCGGCGTACGACCGTCAGCTCCTCGGTGCCGTCCGTCGGCAGGGGTCCGCCCTCCGGGTCCCAGAAGGCGATCCTTCCCTGGCGAGGCAGCGGCGCGGGCAGGAACACCGCGGCCAGTCTCCCCCACGCTCTCAACTGCGTTCGAGCAGGGGGCACTCCCATCGGGACAGCTGTCGTCGTCTGCTCCGCCATACGTCCGGTCACCTCCCGCCGCTCAGTCGCATCGGACGTCTTCGACTGTACGGGCGGGGTCTGACAATCGGCTCCGGCGGGCGAGCCGGCCTGCGGACGGGGAGAACCGTCAGGGGACCGTCCGCGAGACCACGTACACCATCGGGCGCATGGCGACGTGCCGGTCCACCACGACCGCCAGGGTGGGCTCCGGGTTCTTCTGCGCGTGGGTCAGCCCGGACCAGGGACCCCGCCCGGCGAACTTCCAGCCGGCGATGCCCTGATCGTGCGTGCCGATGGCGACGTCGTCCTTCTTCAGCGCGCCCGCGTTGGTCCCGAGGCCGGCCAGGAACTCGTCGAGGCCGGCGTTGCTGGTGCTGAACTGCACGTACAGCCGACTCGTCTTCCAGTTGTTCGTCTCGTAGTACGCGACATACGTGCCGTCCGCCGGGATGTCCACCTGGTAGAGGCGGCGCAGGATGCGCGAGGGCCAGTCGTGGACCAGGCCGGTCGCCGAAGCCCTGGTCTCCTTGTCCTTGCCGCTGTCGCGGCTCTGGTCGGCGCAGATCAGCAGATAGACGGCGGGGACACCGACGAGCAGGACGATGATCAGCAGGGTCAGCGCCCGGCGGCGGATCACGTGCCGCCGGTCCTCCGGGGGCCGCAGCGGCTCGTCGGGCGGTGACGACTGACGCGGTATCGAGACGGTGGACGTCACAGTGCCCCCTTGGCGGTCCGGCGGGACTCCGCGTAGCGCTCGTAGCGCTCGTAGCGCTCCACCCGGCGACGGTTGGCGCGCCGGAACCGGCGGGCGACGAGCCGGGCGAGGTCCGCGGCGCCGACCATGCCGGCCTCGGGACCGAGCTGGGCGCGCGCGATACGGGCCTCGGGGCGGTAGCCGCGGCCGGTGAGATGGCGTCGGAAGGCGTCCCGGGCGGGCCCGATCAACAGGTCGTCGGCCGAGCTGACCCCGCCGCCGATCACGAAGCAGGAGGGGTCCAGGGCCGCCGCCAGGTTGGCGATGCCGACGCCGAGCCACTGGCCGATGTCCTGGAGCAGCTCGACGCACATCGCGTCGCCCTCGCGGGCCAGCTCGGTGATCACCGGCCCGGTGATGTCGGAGATGTTCCCCTTGACGTGCTCGATGATCCCGTACGCCACCGGGGAGTCGGCGGCCGCCAGCTCCCTGGCCTCGCGGACCAGGGCGTTGCCGGAGCTGTACTGCTCCCAGCAGCCGCGGTTGCCGCAGGGGCAGCGGTGACCGCCGGGCACGACCTGCATATGGCCGAACTCGCCCGCGACACCGAACTTGCCGCGCTTGACCTGGCCGTCCTCCAGGATGGCGCCGCCGATCCCGGTACCGAGGGTGATCATGACGAGGTGGTCCTCGCCCCGGCCGGCCCCGAAGCGCCACTCGGCCCAGGCGGCGGCGTTGGCGTCGTTGTCGACCAGGACGGGGACGGCGAGCCGACCGGCGAGGCGGTCGCGCAGGGGCTCGTTGCGCCAGGACAGGTGCGGGGCGAACAGGACGCGGCTGCGGTCGGCGTCCACCCAGCCGGCCGCGCCGATGCCGACGGCGTGCACGTCGTGCCGGTCGGAGAGGTCCAGGACCAGCTCGACGATGGTGTCCTCGACCACCTTCGGGCTCTTGGACTTGTCGGGCGTCTCGGTGCGGAGCCTCTCCAGGATGTTGCCGTCGGCGTCGACGACGCCGGCCATCACCTTTGTTCCGCCGATGTCGATACCGACCGTGGGTACGCGCGGCGCCGTCAGATGGGAGCGGCGCTCGCGCGTGCCGACGGTCCGCAGGACGGTGGCCCGGGCGGACCCGCGGTGCGTGAAGTCGCGGTAGGTGCTCATCGGGGCCGATTCTGCCTCACGCCGCCGCGCGCTGCTCCGCAGGGGAGCGGCGAAGGGGCACGGGAGGTCTGCCGGATGCGGGTGCGTCGTGACCTGTCGCACAGTTCCCCGCGCCCCTCACGGGGCGCGGTGTTCCAGCTCGTGGCGGAGATCGTCGAGCTCGTTTCCCCCGGCCATCTCCCGCGTCAACTCCTCGAGAGTGATCTCCTCACGTGTGTGGCTGCCGACCATCGTGCCGCGCTTGAGCAGCACGAATCGGTCGCCCACCAGGTACGCGTGATGCGGGTTGTGGGTGATGAAAACAACACCCAGCCCCTGATCCCGTGCCGACGCCACATATTTGAGGACCACACCCGACTGCTTCACACCCAGTGCCGCCGTCGGCTCGTCGAGGACCAGCACCTTGGCCCCGAAGTACACCGCCCGCGCGATCGCCACACACTGGCGCTCACCGCCCGACAGGGTGCCGATGGGCTGGTCGACATCACGCAGGTCGATGCCCATGCGCAACAGTTCGGCGTGCGTGGTCCGGCGCATGAAGTCCACGTCCAGACGCTTGAAGGGGCCGACGCCCCTGCGCGGCTCGGAGCCGAGGAAGAAGTTGCGCCACACGGGCATCAGCGGGACCACGGCAAGGTCCTGGTAGACCGTGGCGATCCCACGGTCCAGGGCCTCGCGCGGCGATGCCGGACGGCACTCCTCGCCCTCGATCCGGAAGGTGCCGCCGTCGTGCCGGTGCAGCCCCGCCACGATCTTGATGAGGGTGGACTTGCCCGCGCCGTTGTCACCGAGGACGCAGGTGATCTCTCCCCCATGGACCTCGAGACCGACCCCTTCCAGGGCCCGGATGGTGCCGTAGCGCTTGCTGATGTCCTTGAGCTCGACGAGCGCCGTGCGCTCCTTGACGTCCGACGTCATGTCGTGGCCTCCGCGCGCTTGCGGACCCAGGCGTTGAGCAGGGTCGCGAGGAGCAGCATCGCTCCGAGGAAGAACTTGAACCAGTCGGGGTTCCACTGGGCGAAGACGATGCCCTTGCTCGTCATGCCGAAGATGAACGCGCCGACCGCCGAGCCGACGGCCGATCCGTAGCCGCCGGTGATCAGACAGCCGCCGATGACGGCCGCGATGATGTAGATCAGCTCGTTGCCGACACCCTCGCCGGACTGGACGGCGTCGTACGAGAAGAGCAGGTGCTGGCCGGAGATCCAGGCGCCGAGCGCGACACCCATGTACAGGCCGGTCCTGGTCCTGGCGACCGGTACGCCGAGCGCGCGGGCCGCGTCCTTGTTGCCGCCGACCGCGAAGATCCAGTTGCCGGCGCGGGTGCGCAGCAGGATCCAGGAGGCGAGGGCGACCAGCGCGAACCACCACAGGACGGTGATCTTGACGCTGACGCCGCCGGCGTTGAGCGTGGAGGCGAACACGGCCCTGGCCGAGGAGAAGCCGTCCATGTCGGAGATCGACTTGGTCGAGACCGTGCCGCTGATCAGCTTGGTGAAGCCGAGGTTCAGGCCGGCCAGCATCAGGAACGTGCCCAGGGTGACGATGAAGCTGGGCAGTCTCGTACGGGTCAGCATGATGCCGTTGAAGGCACCGATGCCGAGCGTGACCAGCAGGGATACGCCGACGCCGACCCAGACGTCGGCGGTCATCCGATAGCTGAACATCGACGAGACCAGCGCGGACGACGTCACCAGGGCACCGGCGGACAGGTCGAACTCGCCGCCGATCATGAGCAGGGCGACCGGGACGGCCATGATGCCGATCGTCGAGGCCGCGTACAGGACCGTACTCAGGCTCGCCGCCCGCAGGAAGCTGTCGGCGACGATCGAGAAGAACAGGAAGACGGCGAGCGCTCCCACCACCGAGCCCAGCTCGGGCCGGCCGAGGAGGCGCTTCACCGGTGAGGTCTTCAGCAGCCGCTCGTCCGTCTGCGCCCCGGGCTTCCTGTCCGGGGCCGTCTCCGGCGCGGACGCCGGTGCCGCCGCGGTCATCGCGTCCCCCGCTCGGTGTAGCGTTCGAGGGCCGCGGCCTGGTCCTTGGTGATGATCTGCGGTCCGGTGAGGACCGGCTGTCCGCCGCCGAGGGCATTGGCGTTGTACTTGTACAGCCAGAGCTGGTCGACGGCCTCGTAGCCCTGGAGGTAGGGCTGCTGGTCCACGGCGAAGCCGAGGGTGCCGTCCTTGAGCTCGCCCGCCACCTTCGCGTTCAGGTCGAAGGTGGCGATCTCCGCCGTGCTGCCCGCGTCGGCCTTGGCCTTCACCGCGGTGTCGGCGTACGGGGCGCCCAGGGTGACGACGGCGTCGACCGACTTGTCCGCCTGAAGCCTGGCCTCGATGGCGGACTGCACGTCCGGCATGTTCGTGCCGTTGACGTTGAGGTTCTCCACCGTGCCGTGGAACGTCTTCCGCACGCCCGCGCAGCGCTGTTCGTGGCCCACGTTGCCCTGCTCGTGCAGCACGCACAGGACCTTCTTGCGACCGCGCTTGTCGAGTTCCTCGCCCACGGCCTCGCCGGCGATCGTCTCGTCCTGGCCGATGTGGGTGAGCGCGCCGAACGCCTTGGACTCCGCGGAGCCGGAGTTCACGGTCACCACCGGGATACCGGCCTTCTCGGCCCGGGCGACTGCGGCCTTCAGCGCGTCGGGCTTGGCCAGCGTGACGATGATGCCGTCGACCTTCTGGTCTACCGCCGCGTCCACGAGCTGGGCCTGCTGCTGGGCCTCCGCGTCGTGGGAGTACAGGAAGTTGATGTTGTCCTTGACGGCGGCCTGCTTGGCGCCGCTCTGCACGATGTCCCAGAAGGTGTCGCCATCACCCGAGTGGGTGATCATCGCAAAGGTCCAGCGGGGTGTGTTCACGGCGGACCGGCCCTGGGCCGAGGCGGCCTCACGGGCGTCCTCGGCACGCTGGCCTCCGTGGCTGCTGCACCCCGCCAGGGATAGGCCGAGCCCTCCCGCGAGCGCGATGGTTGCCCAGGTCCTAGTCCGTGCCACGAGGTGGTGCCCTTCCTGCGGAGTTGCTTGGAAGGACCAAGTATCGCCGACCGTCCGCCGACGCCCCTGGTCAGGGGCCTTGTCCGGCGGGGTGCGGACCCGGACGATGCCCCGGACACGGCGGCGGACGGGTCCGGCACCGGTCGGGCCGTACGCGACCGCGGGCCCCGGCGGCTCAGGGCCGGACGAGGAGCTGGAACTCGAACGAGTAGCGCGAGGCGCGGTAGGTATGGGTGCCGAACTCCACGGCACGGCCCGTGTCGTCGAACGTGGTGCGCTGCATGGTGAGCAGCGGGGCGCCCTCGGGCTCGCCGAGCCGTTCGCCCTCGGCCGGGGTGGCGGCACGGGCCCCCACCGACTGCCGGGCGCTGTGCAGCGTGATGCCGGCGGCCCGCATCAGCCGGTAGAGGCCGGTCGACTCCAGCCGCTCGGTGTCCAGGTCGAGCAGGCCGGTGGGCAGGTAGTTGCACAGGTACGCCATCGGCTCGCCGTGCGCGAGGCGCAGCCGCTCCACGCGGTGCACCTCCGCCCCCTCGGGCACACCGAGCGCGGCGGCGACCTCGGCGGAGGCGGGCACGAAGGTGTTGACGAGCACCCGGGTCGCGGGTCGCTGCCCGGCCGCCTCCAGGTCGTCGTACAGGCTGCTGAGCTCCAGCGGGCGCTTGACCTGGCTGTGCACCACCTGAGTGCCGACGCCGCGGCGCCGCACGAGCAGGCCCTTGTCGACGAGGGACTGGATGGCCTGACGGACGGTGGGCCGGGACAGGCCGAGCCGGGCGGCCAGTTCGATCTCGTTGCCCAGCAGGCTTCCGGGCGTCAGCGCCCCGTGCTCGATCGCGGCCTCCAGCTGCTGGGACAGCTGGAAATACAGCGGCACCGGACTGCTCCGGTCGACGCTGAGCTGGAGCGAGACGGTCGGATCCGCATCTGGTTTCGGCACGGGCCGAGCGTAGCTCCGGTACCTGTTGACGGGAAGTTGTGTAGTCCGGTTGTCCGGACAAATAATTGACATTGCGGGGGCGCCGCCTCAGGTTGTTCACATGCGCATCGGACTCATCGGAGCAGGTCGTATCGGGACTTTCCACGCGGCCACGCTCGACCGCCACCGCGACGTCGGCTCGCTCATCGTCACCGACGTCGACAGGATCCGGGCCCATGAGCTCGCGGACCGGCTGGGCGCGACCGCGGCGCCCGGCGTGAACGAGGTCTTCACCTGGGGTGTGGACGCCGTGGTCATCACGGCGGCGACCGCGGCCCATGCCGAGCTGATCGGCCGGGCGGCGCGTTCCGGGCTCCCGGTGTTCTGCGAGAAACCCATCTCGGTCGACCTGCCGGGCACGCTGGCCGCGCTCGCCGAGGTCGAAGCCGCCGGGACGGTACTGCAGATGGGCTTCCAGCGGCGCTTCGACGCGGGCTACACGACGGCGCGGGAGGCCGTGCGCTCCGGCAGGCTCGGGCGGTTGCACACGGTCCGTGCGACGACCGCGGACCAGGCACCGCCGCCTGCCGCGTATCTCCCGGTCTCCGGTGGCATCTACCGCGACTGTCTCGTCCATGACTTCGACGTCCTGCGCTGGGTGACCGGCCGTGAGGTCGTCGATGTGTACGCGGCCGGGTCCGACGCCGGCGGGGCGATGTTCCGCGAGGCGGACGACGTCGACACGGCGGCGGTCGTGCTCACTCTGGACGACGGGACGCTGGCTACGGCGACCGCGACCCGGACCAACGGCGCCGGCTACGACGTGCGTATGGAGCTGGCCGGCGAGTTGGACACGATCGCAGTCGGCTTGGACGACCGTACGCCGATCACGTCCACCGAGCGCGCCGGGCCGCCGCCCGCCGTCAAGCCCTGGACGGGCTTCCTGGAGCGCTTCGCCCACGCGTACGAGGCCGAGATCGCCGCCTTCGTCGAAGTGGTGCGCGGTGAGCGCGCCAATCCGTGCGACGGCCGGGAGGCCCTGAAGGCCCTGCGGATCGCGGAGGCCTGCGAGCGGTCCCGCCGCGAGCGCCGCCCCGTGCGCCTCTCCGAGATCGTGGGCGCCCGGGACTGAGTGCGGGAGCTGCGCCGGGTCCGTGCGGCCGGCGGGCCGCGCGCACCGCAGGGGGCGGCCCCCACCAGGGCAACGGCAGGCTGCGCGCGCCGCGCAGGTACGTGGCCGTCTCCACCGGCCCCCTTGAAGTGCAGCATCTCCTTGACCGCGCCGTCCAGGAGCGTCATGTCGGCGCGCAGCGCGGCCGGTTGGCCCGGGTGCGTGAGCAGGGTGTGCACACCGTTGGTGATCGGATTGACCGTCGTCTCATGGCCCGCGACGAGCAGGATGAACGCCATCGCGCGCAGTTCGCTGCCGGAGAGCCGGTCGCCGTACTCCCCCGGATCGATCACGTCCATGTCCCCCACTCCCGTCGCCCGTGCAACGAACGTGCCCCGGTCAGTTCCCGTCCTCCTCCAGAAGTCCCGCGTCGTACGTCAACAGGGCGATCTGCACACGGTTGTTGAGGCCGAGCTTGGCGAGAATGCGGGAGACGTGCGTCTTGACACTGGCGACGCTCATGTACAGCTCCGCGGCGATCTCGGCGTTGGAGGCGCCCCGGCCGACGGCTACGGCGACCTCGCGTTCACGCTCGGCCAGGGCGGCGATCCGGTCGCGGGCGGTGGCGCGCCGGGTGTCGGGCCCCGCCCCGGCGGCGTGCGCCATCAGCTGACGGGTGACGGCGGGCGACAGGACCGGGTCGCCGGCCGCGACGCGCCGTACCGCGTCCAGGATCTCGGCGGGCGGGGTGTCCTTGAGCACGAAACCGGCTGCGCCCGCACGCAGCGCCCGCAGCACCTGCTCGTCGGCGTGGAAGGTGGTGAGGACCACGACCTGGGGCGCGTTGGGTCGGCCGCGCAGCAGTTCGGTGGCGGTCAGCCCGTCGACGGCCGGCATCCGGATGTCCATGAGGACGACGTCCGGCCGGGTGCGGTCGACGAGTTGCTCGACCTCGCTGCCGTCTGCGCCCTCGCCGACGATCTCGATGTCGTCGGCACCGCCCATCATGAAGGACAGGCCGGCCCGTACGAGAGGGTCGTCGTCGACGAGAAGCAGTCGGATCGCGGTCATGGCCCTACCGTAATGATCCGTGTGCGGGAACCGGCCCACGGGACAGGACATCGGTGGCGACCCCCGATACCGGTTGACGACCGACGGTGCTCCCGGTTTCCTGCAGCAATGCCGATGCTTCGCATCGAAGAACCTCACGACGACGCCACGCTCGGGGACTGGAGGTACGTCCACAACGAGATCGTCCCCGCGGACCCGCTCTCCCTCGACGACGTGCGCGAGCGCGTGACGCGCCATCACCTGGAGGTCGCGTATCTGGGCGGCGTCCTTGTGGGCTGCTCGACGGTGCGTCCGCCGAAGGACGGTACGGCGGTGGTCATCGCCCGCGTCCTGCCCGCCCACCTCGGGCAGGGGTTCGGCGAGCGGCTTTACGAGCGGGGCCTGGAGCGGGCCCGGCGGCTGGGTGCCGAGGTGATCGAGACGATCGTTCTCGGCACCAACACGGACGGGCTGGAGTTCGCCTGCAAGCGGGGTTTCGTCGAGGTCGACCGCTATGTGGCGGACGTGGACGAAACGTGGCACACGCTGCGACTGGCCTGAGCGCGCGGGAGCCCGCCCGGACCTGTGACGGTCACTGGGGCCATGGCAGCCGGGCGTGCACCCGGAAGCCGCCGTCCGCTCCGGTGCCGTGGTCGAGGGTGCCGCCGGCCAGGGTCGCGCGTTCGGTGAGCCCGATCAGGCCCTGGCCCGAGCCCGGGACATGCGGGACCTCGCCTGGCGGTGCCGGGTTGCGCACGGTCATGGTGAGGCCGTCGCCGGGGGCACCGACGACCGTCACCGTGACCTCGGTCCCGGGTGCGTGCTTGCGCGCGTTCGTCAGTGCCTCCTGGGCGATGCGGTAGGCGGTGCGGCCCACGGAGGCGGGCACGGCCTCGGGGTCGGCGACCCGGTGGTCGAGGACGACCTTCATACCCGCCTCGCGGGACTCGGCGACCAGGGCGTCGAGCGCGGCCAGTGTCGGCTGGGGGCGGCCCGCGTCGTCGGAGTCGCCTGCCCTCAGCACCCCGATGATCTCCCGTAGGTCCTGCAGGGCCTCGTGCGCGCTCTCCCGGATCACCCCGGCCGCCCGCGCGATCTCCTCCCGGGGCGCGTCCGGGCGGAACTCCAGCGCACCCGCGTGCACGCTCAGCAGCGTCAGACGGTGCGCCAGGACGTCGTGCATCTCCCGCGCGATCGCCTCCCGTGCCAGCCGCTGGGCCTGTTCGGCCCGCAGCGCGGCCTCCGTCTCGGCCCTGCGCGCACGGTCGCGCAGGCTCAGCATGAGCTGCCGCTTGGACCGTACGAACAGGCCCCAGCCGACGACCGCCGCCGTGATCAGTGCGGTGACGAGGACGGCGGCGGGAAAGGGCAGGTCCGGGTCCGGACGGATCCAGAAGTACACCGGGATGAGCGCGAACTGGACGCCGCTGATCCAGGCCGCGTACTTGAAGGGGCGGTGCACTGCGACGGTGAAGAGGGCGATCACGCCCGCACCGCCCGAGGTGGTCGAGGCCAGGCCTATGGGGATCGTCGCCAGCGCCAGGCCGAGCGGCCAGCGGCGACGCAGCCAGAGTGCCGCGCAGCACAGGCCGCCGAGTGACACGTCGACGGCGGCGAGCCCCGACGAGGTGCGGGAGTCGTGTCTCAGCGAGGACGCGGCGGCGAACGCGATGAGCACGGCCAGCAGAAAGCACACCAGGTCGACGACCCAGTCGCGCAGCGTGCGCCGCGGGCGCCGCCGTGGCCCGGCCGCCTCGGGGTCCAGCTCCGCGATCACCGCGGAGGGCAGGTGCCACCGCCGCCGGGGCAGCCCGTACGCCGTCCCGCCGGGTGCGAGTCCCGGGGTCCCGGCCGTGGGGGCACCGGCCGGCGGCAGCAAAGGAGGTGCGGACGGCGCCGGTTCGGGTGGGCGCCGCCGCGGCCGGCCCGTACGGATCGGGCGCAGGGCGGATCGAAGGCTCTCCGCGACCAACCCGGGTAGCAGTGCGGTCCGTTCTGCCGGTCGCGCCGGCCTGTCTCCGCTCACGGTCGGCAATCTACGCAGGACAGGCGCCGGCCACCTCCCCCTCGGCCGCGATCCGCGACCAAAGTCGCGGCGCCGGGGACTTTCGGCGCCGCCGCGCGGAGTGGGGCGGGACTTCCGTCGGACAGGGCTCGCCCCGCGGCCGATGTGGGTGGGGTCCGGTCCGCGGGGCGACGATCCTGCGATGGAGAAATGGGTCTCGGAGCTCGACGGCTACGAGGTCCGCTGCTCGCTCAGCAGCCGAAGTCGATCAGGTCGAATGTCGCGTAGTGGTCGGAGGTGTAGTAGTCCTCCTGGGACTCCTCGCCCGTGACGATGCGTCGCGCGCCGCGCGTCGGGGAGCCGGGGGTGACGACGGTGTACTCGTGGTAGTAGCCGTACGACTGGCTGGGCAGCACGTCTTCGCGGTTCGTGAAGACGACCCCGTCCTGCCGGTACGGGAAGGGTCCGCCCTGGTCGATCAGGTCGAGCGTGTCGTGGGCCTGGGACGGCAGGTTGCTGTAACAGATGCTGCCGACGTAGGCGGAAGCGGCGTCCGCGGTGGTGGCGGAGACGGTGCCGCCCACGAGGAGGGCGGAGAGGAGAGCTGCTGCGGCGCCAATCCGAGTGGCGCGGTGGGGGAGTCTCATGGCGCAATGATGACGCGCGTAGAGCATGGCATGTCAATGACAACTCAACTATTTCTCCCGCAACGTCCCATGTGTTTGCTGGAAGTTAACCTGCCGCCCGCCGCCTGCGCGGCGGGCCGGTGCGAGCGGGTCCGGGACCCCTGCGCTACGCGTTGTCGGGGAGTTCGTAGGAGCCGTACGGCGGGCGGCCCGCGACGTCGTAGGAGTGGATGGCGACGCCCGCGCCGGTGGTTCGGGCACCGGTGTGGCGGAACGCGGTGGGGACGGCTCCCCCGGCGAACAGACGGCGCCCGTTGCCGAGCACGACCGGGAAGATCAGCAAGTGAAGGGTGTCCACGAGGTCCAGTGCCAGCAGCGACCGTACGAGCGCGCCGCTGCCGTGCACCTGGAGCTCGCCCTCGGTGCGCTCCTTCGCGGCGGTGACCTCCTTGGCCAGGTCGCCGCGCAGGACCGTGGTGTTCGCCCAGGACGGCTCGCCGAGGCTGTGCGACGCCACGTACTTCGGCAGGCAGTTGAGCCGGGACGCCACCGGGTCGGCGGGGTCGGTCACCTTCGGCCAGTACGCGGCGAAGATCTCGTACGTACGCCGGCCGAGGAGGAAGGCGCCCGAGCGGTCGAAGACCTCGGTGATGAACCGGCCGAAGTCCTCGTCACCGTACGGGACGCTCCAGCCGCCCTGCTCGAAGCCGCCGCTGGGGTCCTCCTGGGGGCCTCCCGGAGCCTGGTGGACGCCGTCGAGAGTGACGAAGCCGGTGACGGTGAGCTTGCCCATGACGGATGCCTTCTCTCTCAGCCGGGGTCTGCTGTCATCAGTTCAGACCCCGTCGGCACCCGCGACTCATCGGTCCGCCGTCAGGCAGTCCGCGCTCATCCCGCGTGCGTCGAGAACAGGCCCCCCGTCGGCCCCTGCTTGTCGCCGCCCTGGGCCTTCTTGAGGGCGTTGGCAAGGCTCTCGATGGTCAACGACTGCAGGATGACGCGGCCGTTGCCCTCCAGCGTGGCCAGGGACAGGCCCTCGCCGCCGAAGACCATGTTCATGATCCCCTGGCGGTTGAGGCCGCCGATCCGCTGCACGCCGTACTGGATGCCCTCCTCGAAGGCGACGACACACCCGGTGTCGACCTCTATGCGGCCGCCGAAGTCGGCGGGGTTGAGGTCGATGAAGTTGCCCGCCCCGGCGATGATCACCGTGCCGTACCCGGTGAACTTCTCCAGGATGAAGCCCTCGCCGCCGCTCATGCCGGTGCGGCCGCCCTGGAAGGCGATGCCGAAGTCGACGGTCGACTCGGCCGCGACGAACGCGTCCTTCTCCGCGAACCACGCGCGCGTGCCGTTCAGTTCCAGCGCGCGCATCTCGCCGGGGAGGACGCCCGCGAAGCCGACGGTGCCCTCCCCGCCCTGCGCCGTGAAGTACTGGAACGCCAGCGACTCGCCCGCGAGCGCGCGCTGACCGACCTGCATGGCGGTGCCCATGGCCTGGCGCAGCAGACCTCCCATCCCGCCGCCGGCACCGCCCTGGGCCTGCTGCCCGCCGTCCGACGGGCCGGACAGACGCGTCTCCATGGTCACGTTCGCCGTCTTGAAGAGGAACTTTCCGGCCTCGCAGTACACGGTCTGGCCGGGCCTCAGGCTGACGACCGCCATCTGCATGGCGTTGCCGACGATTTCTTGCTGAAGAGTCACGCGGATTAGAACGCACCGGACGGGCCGAAGAGTTCCGGGCGGCCGAAGTCGACGTAGGCGCGTCGCCCGCACCCGCGGGGCGGCTGCTGCTGGGATGGAACCATGAGCTCTCAAGGAACGCTGAACGGCAAGGTGGCCCTTGTGACCGGCGGCAGCCGCGGAATCGGTGCGGCCACGGCCCTGCGTCTGGCCCGGGACGGCGCGGACGTGGCCGTCACCTATGTGAACGGCAAGGAGGCGGCGCAGGACGTCGTCCGGGCCGTCGAGGCGGTGGGCCGCCGGGCGGTGGCCCTGCGCGCGGACTCCGCGGACGGGCAGGAGGCGGCGGGAGCGGTGGAGCGCACCGCCGAGGCGCTGGGCGGACTCGACGTCCTGGTGAACAACGTGGGGGTGGGACGTCTGGGCCCGCTGGAGAGCCTGTCGTACGCCGATGTCGACCACGTCCTCGCGGTGAACGTCCGCGGGGTCTTCCTGGCGTCCCGGGCGGCGGCCGCGCGCATGCGCCGCGGCGGGCGGATCGTCACCGTCGGCACGTGCATGACGCAGCGGGTGCCGGGCCCGGGCGGGACCCTCTACGCGACGAGCAAGTCGGCCCTGATCGGCCTGACGAAGGCGCTCGCGCGGGAGCTGGGCCCGCGCGGGATCACGGCGAACATCGTCCACCCGGGTCCGATCGACACCGATATGAATCCGGCGGACGGCCCGGACGCGGCGCGTCAGACGGCGATGACCGCGCTGGGCCGGTTCGGGACGGCCGACGAGGTGGCGTCCATGGTGGTGTATCTCGCGGGCGCGGAGGCGTCCTACGTCACGGGCGCGGAGTTCGCGGTGGACGGCGGGCACGCCGCATGACCCTGCCGGCGCCCCGGACTCTGCGCCCTGCGCCGGGACTTCACGCCGACGCGGGGCGCCGCGGTGCTGTCGGGCCGGTGCGCCCCGCGCGTCCGGGTGGGCTCAGCCGCCCAGCTCCTGGAGCCGTGCCGCCAGACGCGACGCGCCCTCCTGGGTCAGAGAGCCGAACAGACGCAGGCGCGAGATCCCTCCGTCGGGAAAAATGTCCACGCGCGCGTGCGTGCCGACGGCGGCGGCGGGCAACACGAAACGGTGGTTGGTGTCGGGCTGGAGGCGCGTGCGCGGCAGGATCTCGCGCCACTCACCGTCCTCTCCGTCCCTGACCGAGACCGACGCCCAGCCCGCCGAGTTCCCCTTCAGACAAGCCGTGTCGATCTCGAGCGCCCGGATCTGCGACCGGGCCACCAGCCGGTAGCGGATCCAGTCGTTGCCCCGGTCACGCCGCCGCCGCGTCTCCCAGCCGTCGTCCATCGTGCGGGAGCGGCCGGGCCGGATGGTGTTGGTGGCGGGCGAGTAGAAGAGGTTGGAGGCGTCCTCGACCTGGCCCCCGTTCTCCAGGGCCACGACGTCGAAGGTGCCCAGCGCCTCCAGCCACGCCGCATCCGGCACCACTTCGCCGTACACGCGCAGGCGCGCGATGCCGCCGTCGGGGTGCTGGTTGACGCGCAGGTGTGTGAAGCGCTGCTCGGCGCGCACCTCGAAGCCGTTGGCCGCATGGCCGCCGACGGGCGTGCGCGGAACCAGGGTTGTCCACTTCACGTCGTCGGACAGCAGCTCCTCCGGTGACGGGGAACCGGCCACGGAAGCGGCCTCGATGGACACCGCCTGCGGGTAGTTGCCCCGGAAGTGGGCCGTGTCGACGACGATGCCGCGGATGACGCCGGGCGCGCCGAGGCGGACCAGCGCCCAGTCGTGGTCCTGCGGCGTCGGCCAGGGGTGCTCGGCCGAGGCGCCGCGGCGACGCCGGGTCTCCCAGCCGTCCATGACCTTGCCCTTGTGCCCGAAGTGCTCGGGGTCGAACTCGGCGCGCTCCGGCACCAGCAGGTTCTCGCGCTGGGCGAAGAATTCGTCGTTGGCGGCGATGACCCCGGCGCCGAGCCGTCGGTCGGCGAGGTCGGCGTAGCGGGTGAAGGGGAAGTCGGCGGTGCGGTAGTCCGCGTACGGGTCGCCGCCTCCGTACGGGTTCGCGTCGCCGGTGAAGCTGGGAATCGCCGTCACGGTGATCAGGTCTTCCTTTCGGGGTCGGCCGCTGCGGATGCGGGAGGGGGAGTCAGTCGGTTCTGCTGAGCAGTCGGCCCTTCGGCCCGGTGAACTCGCCGTCCGCCACGATGCGTTCGCCGCGCAGCCAGGTGGACCTGACGACGCCGTACAGGGTCCTGCCCGCGTATGCCGTGACCCGGTTGCGGTGCTGGAGGGCCGCCGGGTCCACGGTGAAGGTCGCGTCGGGCGCGAGCACCGCGAAGTCGGCGTCGCGGCCCGCCTCGATGGCGCCCTTCCGGTCGAGCCCCGCCAGCCCTGCCGTGCGCGCGGACATCCAGCGGACCACGTCCTCGAGGCCGTGGCCGCGCGCGCGGGCCTGGGTCCACACCGCCGGCAGGCTCAGCTGCAGGCCGGAGATGCCGCCCCAGGCGGTCGCGAAGTCGTCGGTCTTCAGGTCGGCCGTCGACGGGGAGTGGTCGGTGACCACGCAATCGATCGTGCCGTCCGCGAGCGCCTGCCACAGCAGGTCCTGGTTGGCGGCCTCGCGGATGGGCGGGCAGCACTTGAACTCGCTCGCCCCGTCCGGGACTTCCTCGGCCGTCAGAGTGAGGTAGTGGGGGCAGGTCTCCACCGTGATCCGTACGCCCTCGGCCCTGGCGGCGGCGATCTGCGGCAGCGAGTCGCCGGAGGACAGGTGCAGCACGTGGACGCGCGCGTCGAGCCGCTTCGCCTGCGTGATGAGGTGTGCGACGGCCGTGTCCTCGGCGTCGCGCGGGCGGCTGGCGAGGAAGTCGGCGTACCTGGGGCCGCCCTGCTGAGGGGCGGCGGCGAGGTGTCGCGGGTCCTCGGCATGCACGATGAGCAGTCCGCCGAATCCGGCGATCTCCGCCAGGGAACGGGCGAGTTGCTCCTGGTCGAGGTGCGGGAACTCGTCCACGCCCGACGGTGACAGGAACGCCTTGAAGCCGAAGACGCCCGCGTCGTGCAGCGCGCGCAGGTCCTTGACGTTGCCGGGCAGCGCGCCGCCCCAGAAGCCGACGTCGACATGGGCCTTGTCCCGGGCCACCTCACGCTTGACGCGGAGGTGGTCGACCGTCGTGGTCGGCGGCAGGGAGTTGAGCGGCATGTCGATCAGGGTGGTGATGCCGCCGGCCGCCGCCGCGCGTGTGGCGGTCCAGAAGCCCTCCCACTCGGTGCGCCCCGGATCGTTGACGTGGACGTGGGTGTCGACCAGCCCTGGCAGCAGAACGTCGTCGCCGAGGTCCTCCAGACGGGCTCCGGACGGTACGTCGGCGTCGTACGGCAGTACGGCCGCGATCGTGCCCCCGGCGACGGCGACCGACGCGGCACGCGTCCCTTCGGGGGTGATGACGCGCGTCGAGCGCAGCACCAGTTCAGCGTCGGACACCCGGACCCCTCTCTGCCGCCGTTCCGCTGCCGGGAGGCGGGATGTACCTCCACGTACGGAATTCAACGTTCTGTTGAAGAAATCTTCGCCCCCGCCCCCCGCGCCGTCAAGGGCACACTTCTCAGCGACGCCCTCGACGCGCCCACTCTGGACGTTTCCGTAAAGCGGAATTATGATTCCGAGCAGCAGAACGCAGCTCTGCACAAACCAGGGACTCAACCGGCTGCCGGGTAGGCTTCTGCCCTTCCCGCAGTCCCGAAAGGAGCGCGCCGTGCCGACGTCGACGTCCAGTGCCAGCGACGCCCCCGCCAAGTCCGCCGCCGGCGGTGGAGTCCAGTCCCTCGAGCGCGCCTTCGACCTGCTGGAGCGGATGGCGGACGCGGGCGGCGAGGTCGGCCTCAGCGAGCTGTCCGCAAGCAGCGGGCTTCCGCTGCCCACGATTCACCGCCTGATGCGCACGCTGGTGGTCTGCGGTTACGTACGCCAGCAGCCCAACCGCCGCTATGCGCTCGGCCCCCGGCTGATCCGGCTCGGAGAGTCGGCGTCCCGGCTGCTCGGCACCTGGGCCCGCCCCTACCTCGCGCGCCTGGTCGAGGAGACCGGCGAGACCGCGAACATGGCACTGCTCGACGGCGACGAGATCGTGTACGTGGCGCAGGTGCCGTCCAAGCACTCGATGCGGATGTTCACCGAGGTGGGCCGTCGGGTGCTGCCGCACTCCACGGGCGTGGGGAAGGCGCTGCTCGCGAACGAGCCGCCGGAGCAGGTCCGGGCGCTGCTCGCACGCACGGGCATGCCCGCCGCGACCGAGAAGACGATCATCACGCCCGACGCGTTCCTCGAGGCGCTGGAGGAGGTGCGCCGGCTCGGCTACGCGGTCGACGACAACGAGCAGGAGATAGGGGTCCGTTGTCTCGCGGTGTCCGTGCCCGACTCCCCGACGGCCGCGGCGATCTCGATCTCCGGCCCGGCGGGCCGGGTCACGGAGGCCGCGACCGAACAGATCGTGCCGGTGCTCCAGCAGGTGGCGACGGAACTGTCCGAGGCCCTGGCGAGTTCGGGCTCGCCGGCGTGACACCGTCGCCTGGGCCCTGACCCTGTCATCGGCCGTACACGGTCGTCGGCCTGCCACCGTCTCCGCCGACCTGAACCCGTCATCGGCCGCCGCGAACTGGAAGTCCTGGAGCTTGTCCAGGAGGGACTGTCCAACCTGCAGATCAGCAAGCGGCTGTGCCTGAGCCAGGCGACCGTGAAGTCCCATCTGGTGCACGTCTACGCGAAGTTGGGTGTCGACTCGCGCACCGCGGCGGTGGCGGTGGCCTCGCAGCAGGGGGTCATCCGGCGGCGGGCGTAGTCCGGGACCGCGCGCACGGTCGGCCGCCGCCCGTCAGCCGCGCGGCGGCTCCCCGAAGAGCTCCACCGCGTCGCGGACGTCCGTGAGCCCTCCGGCCAGGGCACTGACCGAGCCGATCGCACCGGCGATCAGCAGCAAGGAGCGACGCAGACGCGGTATCTCGGGGGCACCGCTCAGGGCCATCGCGGCGAGCGCGGCGAGTTCGTCCTCGGCGATGGCCCGGTCGGGGAACTCGGCGGGATACGCGGCCAGTTCACGCCGCAGCCGGGACACGGCGGTCCGCAGTTCCGCCACCCTGGGGTCCTCTTCGCTGCCGGTCACTGGCCTCTGCCCCAAGCTCCGCAACACAGCTCCCCCCTCGCACCCTTCGTGCGCACGGCTTCGACATGTCACCCGGTGCCCCGTCGCGTCGGCCGGGCGCCGGGGGACGCGGGCCAGTAAACGCCACCCGGCGCGGCGGGCGCCACCGTGGGGACGGAAATTCAGCCCCGGGAAACCGGGGGGTCATTTTCCCGGGGGACGGCGGGCGGTCGCGGCGGGTTCAGGTATGCAGGACATATGACGCGCAACGAGCACGACGAGCACGACGAGCACGACGAGAATCCAGTCGCCGGACTGCTCCTCGCGGCCGGCGGCGGGCGACGGCTGGGCGGACGGCCCAAGGCTCTGCTCGGACACCGAGGACGGCCGCTGGTTGAGCATGCGGTGGGCGTCCTGCGTGCGGCGGGGTGCGCCCGGGTGCATGTGGTGCTGGGGGCCGCGGCCGACACCGTGCGGGAGCGCGCGGACCTCACCGGCTGCGTCCTGGTGGACAACCCCGGCTGGGAGCAGGGCATGGGCTCCTCGTTGCGGGCCGGGCTCGGCTCGCTCGCCGGGACGGGCGCCCGGGCGGCCCTGGTCTCGCTCGTCGACCAGCCCGGCATCGGCCCGGAGGCGGTGGCTCGCGTCCTCGCCGCGTACGAGGACGAGACATCACTGGTGTCGGCCGCGTACGAGGGCGTGCGCGGGCATCCGGTCCTCTTCGGCTCGGCCCACTGGGCCGGCATCGCGGCCACGGCCACGGGCGACCGAGGGGCCCGCGCCTATCTGAAAACCCACCGGGACGCCATCACACTCGTCGAGTGCGGGGATGTGGCACGGCCCTACGACATCGACGAGCAGGGCGACTTGATCCACCTGGAGTGAACGGGGTGGCACTGAGCGCCACCTTGCCTCGAGACGGAGAATCTCGATGTCAACAAATCATTGAACTTCCACCATGAGGAAACTAGTATCCACTGCTCAGAAGCGCCTGCCCGCTCTCCAGGCACGGTCAGCCGCGTCCGGGCTGCCTGGCACCCAGTGCCGCGGGGTCTTCACATCAGCTTGCCGAAGGAAGTGACAGCTCATGTCCGCACCAGCGCCGTCGCCGGTCATCGTCGACGCCGAGCCCCTGCCCCGGCAGGACGAGGTCCTCACCGACGCGGCCCTCGCCTTCGTGGCCGAGCTGCACCGCCGGTTCACGCACCGGCGGGACGGCCTGCTCGCCCGCCGGGCGGAGCGTCGCGCGGAGATCGCCCGTACCTCGACGCTCGACTTCCTCCCGGAGACCGCCACGATCCGCGCGGACGACTCCTGGAAGGTGGCTCCCGCGCCTGCGGCGCTCAAGGACCGCCGTGTGGAGATCACCGGCCCCACCGACCGCAAGATGACCATCAACGCGCTCAATTCCGGCGCGAAGGTGTGGCTCGCGGACTTCGAGGACGCCTCCGCGCCCACCTGGGAGAACGTGGTCGTCGGTCAGCTCAACCTGATCGACGCGTACACCCGGAACATCGACTTCACGGACCCCGGCTCCGGCAAGTCGTACGCCCTGCGCCCGAACGAGGAGCTGGCGACCGTCGTCATGCGCCCGCGCGGCTGGCATCTGAATGAGCGTCACCTGGTGGTGGACGGAGAGCAGGTGCCGGGCGCCTTCGTGGACTTCGGCCTGTACTTCTTCCACAACGCCCAGCGCCTGCTCGACCTCGGCAAGGGCCCCTACTTCTACCTGCCGAAGACGGAGTCGCACCTGGAGGCACGACTCTGGAACGACGTCTTCGTCTTCGCCCAGGAGTACGTCGGCATCCCGCAGGGCACCGTCCGCGCCACCGTCCTGATCGAGACGATCACGGCGGCGTACGAGATGGAGGAGATCCTCTACGAACTCCGCGACCACGCCTCGGGGTTGAACGCCGGCCGCTGGGACTACCTCTTCTCCATCGTCAAGAACTTCCGTGACGGCGGGCCCAGGTTCGTCCTTCCGGACCGCAACGCGGTCACGATGACGGCTCCGTTCATGCGGGCGTACACCGAACTCCTCGTCCGCACCTGCCACAAGCGCGGCGCGCACGCGATCGGCGGCATGGCGGCGTTCATCCCCTCCCGGCGCGACGAGGAGGTCAACCGGGTCGCCTTCGAGAAGGTCAAGGCGGACAAGGATCGCGAGGCGCACGACGGCTTCGACGGCTCCTGGGTCGCCCACCCCGATCTGGTGCCGATCGCGATGGAGTCCTTCGACAAGGTCCTCGGCAACCGGCCGAACCAGAAGGACCGGCTGCGCGAGGACGTCGACGTCAGGGCGGCCGACCTGATCGCCGTCGACTCCCTCGACGCCAGGCCGACGTACGCGGGCCTGGTCAACGCCGTCCAGGTCGGCATCCGCTACATCGAGGCCTGGCTGCGCGGCCTCGGCGCCGTCGCCATCTTCAATCTCATGGAGGACGCGGCCACCGCCGAGATCTCCCGTTCGCAGATCTGGCAGTGGATCAACGCGGGCGTCGAGTTCGAGAACGGCGAGAAGGCCACTCCCGAACTGGCCCGCAAGGTCGCCGCCGAGGAGCTGGAGAGCATCAGGGCCGCGACCGGCTCGGAGGCCTTCGCGGCCGGCCACTGGCAGCAGGCCCACGATCTGCTGCTGAAGGTGGCGCTGGACGAGGACTACGCGGACTTCCTGACGCTCCCGGCCTACGAGCAGCTGGCCGGCTGAATCACTGGGCCGGCTTCTCCGAGTGGCCCAGGGGCTTTCCCGGGGCCACTCGGTCGCGTACCAGGCGCTTGACCGCCGTGGGCTCCGGGAAACCCTGCTCGCGGCGGTCCCAGACGACCTTGTCGTCCACCCGCACCACGAAGACGCCGCCCGTGCCCGGCTTCAGGGACAGGTCGGTCAGCTCCGTCTCGAACGTCGTGAGCAGTTCCTGCGCCAGCCAGGCCGCGCGCGGCAGCCAGCGGCACTGGGTGCAGTACTCGATCTGGACGCGGTGGATCTCCGTTCCGGAGGTGTCTGTCATCCGAGGTGCACCGACCAATCCTGTTCCGCCGCCGGTTTGCCGTGCAGGTCCGGGACCCGTTTGAGCCAGTCCGGCCGGCCTCGCTGTGTCCGTGCCGCGCGCAGGGCCTCCTCGGCGGCGAGTTCCTCCCGGGTGGGGAAGTCGGTGGGCAGCCAGGCCTCGGACGCCTTGACCCGGGCGGTGAGGTAGTCCACGTACGCGTCCCGGACCTCCCCGGGTGTCGCGAAGCCCGGTTCACCTGCCAGCCAGGTGTCGGGGACCTCGGCGGTGACTTCGCGCAGCAGTTCCTCGGTCACCCGCGGAGCCAGCTCGGCGTCGGCGGCCGGCGTGTCCGGAGTGAAGTTGCCGAGGGCGTGGTGCCGGAAGTCGTACGCCTTCTCCGGTGCGGAGGCGTCCCAGCGGTGGTGGAAGACCAGCGCGGCGCCGTGGTCGATCAGCCACAGCCGCGGGGGCGCGGTGCCGAGAGTGGGCCAGACCATGAGGTTGGAGCTGTGAACGGTGCGGTCGACGTTCACCGTCAGGGCGTCGAGCCAGATGATCCTGCCCGCCTCCAGCGGGTCGACCGTGCAGGCCCTGGCGACCTCCGGAGTGAAGTCCCGCGCGCCCGGCAGGTAGTCCATGCCCAGATTGATGCCGGGGCTCGCGTTCAGCAGGTCGCGCACCTCCTGGTGCGGTTCGTGCGCGGCGATCGCCGGGTCGAAGTGGGCGAGGACCAGCTCCGGGACGCGCAGCCCGAGCCTGCGTGCCAGCTCCCCTACGATCACCTCGGCAACCAGCGCCTTCACGCCCTGAGCGGAGCCGGTGAACTTCACGACGTATGTGCCCAGGTCGTCGGCCTCGATGACCCCGGGCACGGAGCCGCCGGAGCGGAGGGGCCCGATGTAGCGGGTTGCAGTGACCTCTCGCATCATCTTTCAAGGCTCCACCGGTCATTTACCTTACATTTCATGGCCAACTCCGACACGGTGCGCTCCGGGGGAACGCCCCTGATCAGCCCTGGGGAGAATCCGGGGAGCTCGACCGGCATGGTCGTCTCCTTGTCTCCCCATCAGTCCATCGATGACGATACGGCCCTTGCTTCCGGCCTCGGACATGAAGTGAACGTAGTAACCAAGCGTGACAACCGGAGAGGAGCGTCCGAACCATCGCGCCGGCGTCACCACGGGCTGCCCTGCCTCCATCGTGATCGACGCGAAAGTATGCCGCAGCACGTAGAAACCATGCTTCGAGGTCGCCTCCCACTGCACCTTCTCCGCCCCCTTGTGGCGCGGCGGAAAGTCGCTGGCCTCAGCCGGCACCGGCCTCCAAATGCAGGCGTTCCACACCATGAACACGAGCCGCACAGAACCCGGAGGGTGGGGCGCGGCTGTCGCTCGATCCGTTCCGTGGTCCGGCGGCACTCGCTTTCCGGGTACGGGCGATACAGGGAAATCCCTCGCGCCGGCACAGAGGAAACCCTGTGTTTTTACTGTGAGTTGACTGCCTCGCGTAAATTCTCGGTTGCTTCGCGCCACACCGGCTGCATCTCTCTTGTTGCGTGACATGTCCGGTGCAACCATCCCGGATTGCGAACACGTGCTCCGTCGGCGTGAACGTCCTTCTTTTCCTCACATGTCCGGCGATCTCCGGCTGGCCGAAAGGATGTTCCGTGTCCCGATCCAGACGCAGACGCGGCCGCATAGCCGTGCTCACCGCGATCCTCACCGCAGTCCCCGCCCTCTGGCTCGCCGCTCCCGCGGCCCAGGCCGCCCCCACGCCCCAGACCCGCGGTACGTACGCGGCTCAGGCCGCCCCCACGCCCCACACCCGCGGTACGTACGCGGCCCGGGTCGGCAGCACTTCACCCACCAACGGCGACTCCTCGATCGCCCAGACCTTCACGGCACCGTCCGGGACCAGCACGCTCGGCTCCTACTACAACGTGACCTGCCCGGACACGCTCACCTACGACTGGGCCACGGCCACGCTCAAGGACAACACGACCGGCACCACGACCACCGTGCCGGCCAAGACCTGTGTGTCGTCGTCCGGCTGGATCCAGAAGACCGCCTCGGTCACGGCCGGGCACAGCTACACACTCACGCTCATCAGCCATGACGACAACTACACGGGTGACGCCACGTACACCCGCTACGACGACGTGACCCTGTCCTGACCAGCGTCGGGCCAGAGATCGGTTTCTGAAACGTCGTCTCCGGGGCGGACCAGCGGACCTGCGTGGTCGGCCCCACCTCGAACGTCCTCGTCCGAGGGCGTACACCCCCCATCGACGGCAAGGGGTCTCTCCATGTCGCGCACTGCTGTCCATAGATCCGTGGCGACCGCCACCGCCGCCCTGCTGTCGTTAGGCGGTCTGCTCCTCGCGTCTCACCCGGCACTGGCCGACGTCTCCAACGGCGGCTTCGAGTCCGGCAGTCTGACCGGGTGGACCTCCACCGGAACCACCGCCGTGGTCGGCTCCGGTGCCCACACGGGTACGTACGCCGCCCGCGTCGGCGGCACCTCACCCACCAACGGCGACTCCTCGATCGCCCAGACCTTCACGGCGCCCACCGGCGCCACCCAGCTGTCGTTCTGGTACAGCGTGACCTGCCCGGACACGCTCACCTACGACTGGGCCACGGCCACCCTGGCCGACACCACGACCGGCACGACGACGACCGTCCTGGCCAAGACCTGCACCAACGGCCGGGGCTGGAAGCAGCTCACGTCCTCCGTGACCGCCGGGCACAACTACACGCTCAAACTCGTAAGCCACGACGACAACTACGCGGGCGACGCCACCTACACCCTCTACGACGACGTCGCCTTCACCACCGCCACCCCGCCGCCCGGCCTGACCCAGGTCAGCACCGACCCGTTCACCAACACCTCCAGCCAGCACGCCACCGAACTGGAACCCGACACCTTCGCGTACGGCAACACGATCGTCGCCTCCTCGCAGGTCGGCCGGTTCACCGACGGCGGCTCCTCCGACATCGGCTGGAACACCTCCACCGACGGCGGCACCACCTGGCAGCACGGCATGCTCCCCGGCATCACCACCTACGAGGGCGGCACCTGGGCCCGCGTCTCCGACCCGGCCGTCGCCCACGACGCCAAGCACGGCACCTGGATGGTCGCCGGACTGGTCATCGACTCCAACGTCAACGGCGCCGGCGTCACCGTCAGCCGCTCCACGAACGGCACCAGCTGGCAGAACCCCGTCATGGCGGTCGGCAACGACGGCCAGGGCTACGACAAGGAATGGATCGTCTGCGACAACTCCGCCACCAGCCCCTACTACGGCACCTGCTACGTCGAGGTCGACGTCACCTCCTCCGGCAACGCGGTGGTGATGAGCCGCTCCACCGACGGCGGCGCCTCCTGGGCGACGCCGATGGCACCGTCCGGAGGCCCGAGCGGCCTGGGCGGACAGCCCCTCGTCCAGCCCAACGGCACGGTCGTGGTCCCCTACTCCGCCAACGGCAGCTCCGTGCGCGCCTTCAACTCGACCAACGGCGGCTCCAGCTGGACCGCGAGCACTTTGATCGCCAACGTCTCCAGCCACGGCGTGGCCGGCAACCTGCGCGACGGTGAGGGCCTGCCGTCCGCCGAGATCGACGGATCCGGCAAGATCTACGTCGCCTGGCAGGACTGCCGCTTCCGCTCCGGGTGCCCGGCCAACGACATCGTCTACGCCACGTCCACCAACGGCACCAGCTGGTCGGCCGTGACCCGCGTCCCCATCGACGCCACCACCAGCGGCGCCGACCACTTCATCCCCGGCATCGGCATCGACCCCGCCACCTCCGGCACGACAGCGAAGATCGGCCTCTACTACTACTTCTACCCCAACGCCAACTGCACCGCCTCCACCTGCCGGCTGGAGGTCGGCTACATCTCCTCCGCCAACGGCGGCAGCACCTGGAGCACCCCGACCACCGTCGCCGGCCCCATGTCCCTGTCCCAGATCGCCGACTCCACCCAGGGCAGCATGGTCGGCGACTACATCTCCACCTCCGTCATCGGCGGCAAGGCGGTGTCCACCTTCGCCGTCGGCAAGCCCCCGACCAACGGGCAAGCCTTCGACGAGGCCCTCTACACCGCCGGCCCGCTCACCGTCACCGGCGGCAGCACCGCCTCCACAACCCACGGCGCAGCGCCCGTCGCGGCACCACACCGATCCGCTGGATCGGTGCCGTTGCCATTCCGGCGCTGATCTTTCTGCTGGCCACTCCGAGGTGCGTTCCGGTGTCCGCCGGAGCGCACCTCGGCCACGTGCCGGGCTGAGAACTTGGCTGCCCGGTGGTCCGCGAGGGGAGCCCCTGTCCCGACCGGCCTCCGAGTGCCCGGCTGACCATCGTCATCCCCTTCGACTCGGGCATCCGCTGAGGCCCTCCGCCGCTCGTCGGGTGCTGTGGGAACCGGACGGCGGACGAGGACGTCGCAGTGACATCCGGTGGTGCGAAGGAGTGGTCATGATGACGGAGGACTGTAGACGGGGTCGAGGATCCTGGCCCTCGCTCGCGGCCGCCCTGGTTGCGCTGTCCTGTCTGCTGACCGCCTGCGGAGGCAGCGGCGACGACTCGGAAGCTGGCTCGGCACCGCCGCGTCCTTCCGCGAGTCCACCCGCCGCTACTCCCTCGGAGGGCGGCCCCAGCGCACCTGGATCCCCCAGCTCGCCCTCCGTAACAAGGTCGGCGACACCACCGTCGTCGCCGTCGACACGAGCCCCGTCCCCTCATGGGACGGCCTCCGCGTCACCAGGGTGCGTCGTGGGCTCCGCAACTGTCGCCCACGGCCCCGGGGACTCCTCCGTCCAGAGCCTGTGTGTGCGATCCGGTACGACGGTGACCGTGGTCCTGGAGCCCCGGGCCCAGGGCTCCTGGCCGCGGCCGCGCAGCAGCAATCCGATGCTGGCGCTGGTGACCTCCTCCGGCACAGACGGTGAGGGTGTCGCCCGGGTCACGGTGCGTGCCGCGCGCATCGGGGCGGTGACCGTGACCTGGGGTCCCGAGAGCGCGCCGCTCTTCACGCTTCGGCTGAGTGTGGCGGCGTATCCGGTGCAGTGAACCCGAACGACATACGGCCGGTGCGCCCCCGGGAGCGGGGTTCGCACCGGCCGTCGTCGTAGGACGGGGCGTACGAGGCGTGATCAATCCTTACGGGCCTTGAGGCGCCGTACGTCGAAGGACCGGATGCCGCGTCCGTGAGTGGCGGCGTAGAGCTTGCCATCGGGGCCGAGGCGCAGCTGCATCACGGCCGTGGTGGGCAGGTTGTGGCCCAGGACCAGCCACTTGGTGGCGCCGGCGGGGCGGTAGAAGGTGGCCAGGTCGGTGCCGAGGGCGAGGCCGCCGTTCGGCAGGAGCTTGACCGTGTCGGCAGGGACGTCGGGCAGGTCGGCGGAGATGTCCGTCCAGCTCGCGCCGCCGTCCTTGGACTCGAAGACGTGGCCGACGCCCGCACCCGGGCCCTCGGTGAACCGGCGGGAGAAGCCGTTGATCGCCACGTAGACGTGCTGGGCGTTGGCCGGGTCGATCTCGAAGCCGGAGATGTAGCGGTTCGGAATGCTACCGTCGACCGGGAGGTTCAGCTGGTGCCAGCCGGTGCCGTCGGCGTTGCCGACCGCGATGCCCCGGGTGAAGCCCTGGTTGTTGCAGGGGCCGCACCAGCCGACGTACACCGTGCCGCCGGAGGATGCCACGGCCGTGGCCACATGGCCCTCGCCGAGGTCGTAGGCGTTCGCCCACTCCTTGCCGGAGCGGATGGCGAAGCCCTTGGTGTTCACCCACACGTGCCGGCCACCGGCGACCCAGGTGTTGGTGTCCTTGGCGTCTGCCGTGATCGGCGCGATGAAGCGGGCACCCGCACCACCCTGGTCCTTGTCCGGCGGGGCGACCTCGTACTCGGTGGCCTTCGACGGGTCCGTCGACCAGGAACCGTCGTTCACGCCACAGTTCTGGGTGACCCACATGTCGAGGTAGACGTACTCGGCGGCGATGTTGCAGCCGTTGGCGGGGTCGGCGATGGTGTCACCGCCGTCACCGCCGAAGTTCGAACCCATGACCTTGTCGTGGCCGCGCAGGATCGACTGCCCGTTGTCCTGCAGACCGCCGGTCACCGAGACGCCACCGTTGGCCACGTCCTTACCGACCCCCACTGAGTAGTACTGGAGGGTGTCGAGGGTGCCATCGCTCAGGGACTGCCAGTCCTTGGCGTGGCCGCCGGAGTCGACCGCGCCGCTCAGCGGGCGCCGGTAGATGCCGCCGTCATTGCCGACGTACGCCCAGCTCTTGCCCTGGTAGCTGCCGATCGCGACCGCATGCTGGTCGGAGTGGGTCGTGGGCGAGCAGTCGCCGGTCTGCTTGGCCGGGTCGATGCTCCAGCAGGGGAAGGGGAAGTTCCAGTACGGGCCCGGTACGGTCCAGCTCTGGCCGCCGTTCTTGGTCTCGAAGACCTCTTCCAGCCCCAGGTAGACGTGGTCGGCGTTGGCCGGGTCGACCTGGAGGAACTGGTTGTACCAGGACTGGATGCCGGGCATGTAGCCCGCACTCTGCAGAGCTGATCCGGACGTCTTCAGCTTGGTGTAGTCCGCGATCAGCGTCCACGGCCCGAACGGCGAGCCGCTCTTCGACACGTACACGCCCTTCAGGCCGCTGTCCGGGTTGGCGGCCGTCTGCGCCGGCGACTGGTCGATGGCGTACAGGCGCGAGCCGTCGGCCGCGGCGGCGAACGTCATGTTGCCGACATCAGCGCTGCCGGTGGGCAGGTCACCCAGTCCGCTGACCGGCTTCCAGCTGCCGTCGTCCTGCTTGGCGTACAGCCCGTTGTATGTGTCACCGCCGCGCCAGCCCACCGCGAGCAGGACCTTGTCCGGGTCCTTCGGGTCGACGGCGATGTCGTTGGCGATGTTCTTGTACGGCGCGCTGGGGTCGCCCGCCTTCGAACCGCCCGGCAGGTAGTCCGGGTTGGGGGCGAACTCGTGCTTCCAGGGCCCGGACAGGGTGGTCGTGGAGTGCGACCACACGCCGGTGCCGGTGGCCGCCCACACCGTGGTGCCGGCGAAGCGCAGCGCGTGGATGACTGTGGACTCCAGCTCGGCGCCGCCCACGCGGTCACCGGGCTGGAACTGCCCGTGGCGCGGGTCCTTGAGGACGTACACGCCCGTCCCCACGAAGGACGTCGCCCCGGTGTTGGACTCGCCCGTGGCATACCAGAGCCGCTTCTGGCCGTCCAGGGCCAGGGTGCCCGTCGACAGGGACGGCAGCTTGTCGGAGATCGGCTTCCAGTGCCCGCCACCGGTCGTGGACCGGAAGACCCCGCCGTTGGCGCCGCCCGCGTACACATAGCCCTGATCGTCGGCCGCGATGCCGGTGATCCGGCCCGTGACGTCACCGGCGCCACCGCTGGAGTTGGAGTTCACATCGCGGTAGCGAGGATCGTCCGAGTTGTACACCCTCTTGGTGACGTGGTCCCAGCTGCCGCTCGTGTGCTTCATCGACTGCAGCTGCTGCCAGGCCGCCCCGTAGGCGCCGGGCGCGACCACGCCGGGCGCGGTGCGAGCCTCGGTGAACTGGGCCGTCGCCTCGGCGGAGTTCTCCGCCTCGTCGGCACCGTCGTCATCGCCGCCCTCTGCCGCGAACGCGGACATCCCGTGGCCCGCGTGCACCGCCTTGATGTGCTGCCGACCCATGGCGGCCTGGTGGCCCGCCTGCCAGGGCCGGGGCCTTGCGTCGTTCGACGCCGCGAACGACTGGGTGCTTACCAGTCCGAACACGGCCGCTACGACGGTGCAGGTTATGAACCGTCGCTGGTGCTTCGGGGGCAACATGCCCTCTCCTCCCTGCACCAGGCATATGGGGGTGTCCCGGCGCAGAGGGGATCTTGGCGTGACCACAACAGTCACACAAAGGGCTCACAGGAAAAAATGGTGGGTTGTTTACCTTGCGCCTCGGATGAACCCGAAGTCGCGCTCGCCACAGCGTGTTTCGAGCGCGCCGTCGATCACCGGACGAGCCGGTGCGGCCGGGCTTTCAGGGCTGCCGTCGCGCGCGGCGTGGCCGCGACCGCAGCAACCGCGCCGTCGCCCCTGCCGGTGGAGAACAGCCCGCTGTAGGCGTCCGTGGAGTCCTGCGGCGCGTTGGCGTTCGTCTCGACGAACAGCGGCCGCACAGCGGAGCGGCCGTCGGTAGTGAGGCCCTCGTAGTCGCCGAGGAAATGGCCCCCGGCGTAAGGGGCCTGGAGCCAGTCGAAGACGCGGGAGATACGGCGCTCGGTGGCACGGTTGTCAGCGCCACTGGGGAAGGTGACCAGCCATGCGGCGGTGGGCAGGGTCGTGGTGTTCCCCGCGGTGAGGTAGCGCAGGTCGTAGTAGGTGATCGCGACCGTGCCACGGGCGTCCACACTGATCGAGGGCGTGAACGCGGGTGCGGAGGCGACAGAGTTGACCCGTTTCGGTGCCGACCAGGTCCGGCCGCCGTCGGTGGAGTGGATCAGTTCCACGGAGTCGTAGCCGCCACCGCTGAAGTCCGATCCTTCGCAGGCGACGTACAGCTCACCGGTGCGCGGGTCGATGGCGATGTTCGGCAAATCGCCGCCGGCCCGCAGGGACTTGGTCGCGTCGGTGGGGGCATTGGGATCGACTTCGGGTACGGACGTGTCCTTGGCGATGGTGACCGGCTTGCTCCACGTGCGGCCCTGGTCGGTCGACTTGACGACGGCGAAATGCAGGTCGGTGGGCGTGAACGTGCCAGTGCTGTAGTCGATGTCGTACGTCTGCCAGTCGAAGACGTCATAGAGGGTGTCGGTGCGCGGGTCGACGACGATGACGTTGCCGATGGTCTGGGAGTGCGGGACGACAGAGGTGTCCACGAACGGGCGCGCCTTGGTCCAGTGCCGGCCGCCGTCGCGGGTGATGGAGATGTAGGCGGGTCCGTCGTAGACCTTGGCGGAGTCGTCCTCGTCGATGCGGTCCCAGACCTGGTAAGCGACACCGGGGTGGACGGGGTCGGCGGTGACGGCGTTCTTGTCATCGCTGAACTGGGCCTGTGTGTCGTCGATCAGGGGGGTCGTGTGCTTCCAGGTGCGCCCGCCGTCGTACGACGTCGAGGCGGCCACTCCGTTGCGCGCATCGGTCGCGTCGAAGACCAGACCGCTGGCGTAGACCGTGCCGTCGGGGCCCGTGCTCACCCAACCGTCGGACGCACGCTGGTAGTTGAGCCCGCCGGGCGCGCAATGCGAGAACGGCAGCGGGGTCTCGGTGAAGTGCCGCCCGTCGTGGGTGTACGTGGCGGTCAGCCCCCTGGCGCCGCCGTTGGACCAGCGGTCCTGCTGGAAGATGCCGACCGCGTTGTGCGGGTCGCGGGGGCTTGCGGTGACGTACGGTTCGTCCTCGGCGGACAGGTAGTTGGTGCCGGTCCCGTCGCCGCTGATGTCGCAGGCGGCGTAAGGGTCGGTGGGTGAGACCAGGTGGGCCGGCTGGCTGTCGCTCGAGGCTGCGGAAGTGCCCGCCGTGGCGACGAGCAGGAACGCAGCAGCGGCGGCCACGAGAGACGCTCTTGTACGTGTGCGCATGGCGATTCCCCCAACTCCGCGATGACGGTTCGTCTCGGGCTGTGCTGGCGCAGGTACGGTCCCGGTGTCGCCGGGACATGAGTCGCCCGGCGAGCCTAGCCCGGCGTCGTGTGACCGGAGTCGGAAGAAGTAGTCAAGGACACGTCAATATTGGTTTGCCGGTGTCGGTCAGCCGTTGGCTTGCCGGTTGCGGCTGAGGACGGACAGCGCGGCGGCCGGGACGAGGGCAGCCGCGCCGGATATCAGAAGCGGGGCATGCCCGTCGGGACGCCGGGCCAGCCCGGCCCACAGACCGGCGAAGAGGACGCCGGCGCCGGTGGCACCCTGGTAGAGGCCCTGGGCCGTGCCCTGCCGGCGGTCGGGAACGAGGGTGGAGATCCAGGGTTTGCCGACACCTTCGGTGCAGGCGGCGAAGCCGTACAGGGGCAGGACGACGAAGACCAGCCACGGCGCATGGATGAGGCCGAGGCCCGGGTAGGCCCGTCGGCGGCCCACAACGCAGCCATCACCTCGGCTTCCAGCGCCCCGGCCGGACGCCGGCACCGCCCCGGCGGCTTCGGTCCCATCGCGTGGGCTCGGCACGCTCAGCTCCCTTTCCTTTCCCTTTCCTTCCAGTCCGCCGCTGCCCGTCGCTGCGGGCCTGCGGCACTCCTTTGCCGCACATCTTGCGCGGTCACGGTCAAGCCGCTCGCCCGGCGGCAGCCAGAAGGGCCGTACGGCTGTCGAGGGCGTCGGCGAACTGGTCGACGACCTGTGTGAGGGCCTCGGCCGGGCCCGGCGAGACGGTCAGGGTGCCGTCGTCACCCACCGCGATGTCCTTGTCGAGCGTGAACCAGCCCTGGACGATGTGCGTGGCGCCCATGGAACTGAGCACCGGGCGCAGGGCGTAGTCGATCGCCAGGACGTGCGCCGTGGTCCCGCCCGTCGCCAGCGGAAGGACCGTCTTGCCGGACAGCGCGTACTGCGGCAGCAGGTCCAGCAGAGACTTCAGCAGCCCGGAGTAGGCGGCCTTGTATACGGGCGTGCCGATCACGACGCCGTCGGCGCGGTCGAACAGCGTTGCCGCCTCGACGATCGCCGGGTGCCGGATGTCTGCGCCGAGCAGGGCCTCGGCGGGGATGGTGCGGACGTCCAGGGGGATCACCTCGTGTCCCTGGACCGTGAGCCGCCGGTCCAGATGGCGCAGCAGGCGGGCGGTACGAGAGGTGGCGGAGGGGCTTCCGGAGACGGACAGGACGGTGGCCATGGCGGACCCTTCGGGAGCGTGAGGTTGGCGTGGGATCGCGGTGCGGGGCCACGTACCACGGCGGTACTGCGGCCCCGCGTCCCTGGGACGGCTACTTGTTGGTCCTGGGCAGTCCGGGCGGGTTGATCTCCGACTTCGTCACGGCCTCGCTGGACAGGCCCCAGCGCTTGAGCACCTTGGCGTACGTGCCGTTGTGGATGATCTCGTTGAGTGCGTCGGCGAGCGGCTTGACCAGGCCGCTGTCCTTCTTGGTGGTGGCCGCGATGAGGCCCTGGAGGGTGGCGCCGGCGCCGGAGTAGGTGCCGACGACCTCGGTCTTCCCGGTGGTGGCCGCGTGGTAGGCGGCGGTCGGGTTGGGGCCGAGGTAGAGGTCGATGCGGCCGGACTGGAGGGCGAGGTAGGTGTCGCCGGCGTTCTGGTAGTACTTGATGTTCACCGGCTTCAGGCCGGCCTTCACGGCCTCCCTGCTCCACTCGATCAGCAGCTTCTCCTGGTTGGTGCCGCTGCTCACCGCGACGGTCTTGCCCGCCACGTCCTTGGGCCCGGTGACCTTCAGACCGCTGCCCTTCCTCGCCTCGAAGCCGAGGTTGTCCTCGCGGTAGCCGGCGAAGTCGTACTTCTCCTTGCGCTCCTCGGTGTCGGTGATGTTGCTGAAGCCGACGTCGTACTTGGAACTGTCGAGGCCGACGAAGATGTTCTCCCAGGAGACCGTGCTGATGTGCGGCTTGAGGCCGAGCACCTCGGCGACCAGGTGGGCGATGTCGGGTTCGACGCCGATGATGGTCTTGTTGTCTGTGGCGTAGAAGGTCAGCGGCGCCGCGGAGCCGGAGGAGTCGACGATCTCCAGGGTGCCTCTCTTGCGGATCTTCAACGGGACCTCGGCGGCTATGGAGTCGACCTTGTCGGTGGTGATGCGGCGCTGGTCCGGGCTCAGGTTGATCTTCGTACCGGCTCCCTTGGCGGCCGCGACCTCGGTCGTGCCGCCGTCATCGGGGTTGCTGCACGCGGCGAGGACGAGGGCGGCGGTCAGTCCCAGCGCGGCGGCGGTGGTGCGGCGGGTGATCGAGGTGGACATGGTCGTGCTCCTTGCTCGGGGAAAAAGGGTGAGGGAGAGGTCAGAGGACCTTGGAGAGGAAGGCGCGAGTGCGCTCGTGCTGCGGGTCGTCCAGGACGGCCGCGGGTGGGCCCTGCTCCACGACGACACCGCCGTCCATGAACACCACGGTGTCGGCGACCTCGCGGGCGAAGCCGATCTCGTGGGTCACGACGATCATGGTGGTTCCGGTGCGGGCCAAGTCCTTGATGACGTCGAGGACTTCGCCTACGAGTTCCGGGTCGAGCGCCGAGGTGGGCTCGTCGAACAGCAGGACCTTCGGTCCGAGGGCGAGCGCGCGGGCGATGGCCACGCGCTGCTGCTGACCACCGGACAGCTGCCGGGGGTAGGCGCCCGCCTTGTCGGCAAGACCGACCCGGTCGAGGAGCCGACGGGCCGTCTCCTCCGCTTCCTTGCGCGGACGGCGCAGTGCGGACACGGGAGCCTCGACGAGGTTCTCCAGCACGGTCAGATGCGGGAAAAGGTTGAAGTTCTGGAAGACGAACCCGATATGGGTGCGCTGCTTCAGAACGTCCTTCTCCTTCAGCTCGTGCAGCTTGCCGCCCGAGCGGCGGTAGCCGATGAGTTCGCCGTCGATGCTGATCCAGCCGCGATGGACCTTCTCCAGGTGGTTGATGGTGCGCAGCAGCGTGGATTTTCCGGAGCCGGACGGGCCGAGGACCACGGTGACCTCACCGGCGCGGACCCGAAGGTCGACGCCACGCAGCACTTCCAGCGGGCCGAAGCTCTTGTGGACGCCGCGGACGTCCACCATCACATCGTCGAGATCGGCCGTCACGTCGTCGAAGTCCACCGTCACGTCGGTCATCGACTGTCTCCCAAGGGGTTCAGGGGCATGACGGAGCGGTTGCGCTGGGCGGCCGCCGCACTCAGGCTGCGTACGAGGCGCCGGGCGCGCTGGATCGGGGTGGGCGGCGGGGTCCGGTCGGCGCCTCGGGCGAAGTGCCGCTCGACGTAGTACTGGGCGACCGACAGCAGGGAGGTGAGCGCCACGTACCAGGCGGTGGCGACCAGCAGCAGCGGGATCACCCGGCCGTTGCGGCCGTAGATCACCTGCACCCGGTAGAACAACTCGCCGATGGACATGACGTACACCACCGACGTGCCCTTGAGCAGGCCGATGACCTCGTTGCCGGCCGTGGGCAGGATGGCGCGCATGGCCTGCGGCAGCACGATCCGGCGGATCTGCCGCAGCCGCGGAATGCCCAGCGCCGCGGCGGCCTCCAGCTGCCCGTGATCGACGGCGATGACGCCGCCACGCACGATCTCGGCGGCGTAGGCAGCCTGATGCAGCGTCAGACCGATGACGGCGGCGCCGATGGTGCCGATGAGGCTGTTGGTGTCGACGGACCAGAACGCAGGCCCGAAAGGGATGCCGACACCCAACTCCTTGTACAACGCGCTCAGGTTGAACCAGAACACCAGCTGGACGATCATCGGGATGGACCGGAAGATCCAGATGTAGGTCCAGGCGACGGTCTGCAGCACCGGGCTGCGCGACAGCCGCATGAAGGCCAGGACGGTGCCCAGGAGGAAGCCCAGCACCGTGGCGTAGGCGGTGAGCTGGAGCGTCACCCACACCGCCTGCACGATCGTCTCGGACAGTACGTAATCACTGAAGACGCCCCATTCCCAGACCGGATTGGTGGCCAGCCCGTGCACGAACTGGGCGACCAGCACGATCACGGCGACGGCAGCCGCCCAGCGGGCGTAGTGGCGGGCGGGGACGACCTTGAGCGAGGCCAGGTCGTCCTTGGCCGGAGGAGTTCCGGGGCCGGCGCCCTGGGCGGCCGCACCGGCCGGCGCGGCGGCGGAATCGGTGGTGAGTCCCATCGTGGTGTTCCTGCTTACTCGTCAGGTGTGCTCGGGCGGATTGATCCGCGACGTGTCGATCGCGGAGGCGGAGGTGCCCCACTTCTTGAGGATCCGGGCGTATGTGCCGTTCTTGATCAGCTCGTTGACGGCGGCCTGGAACGCCTTGGTGAGGGGGGAGCCCTTCTCGAAGGCGAAGCCGACGTCGAGGCGGTGGTACTCACCGAGGAAGGTGGGCGGCACGCGGGCACGGCGGAGCGGCCCTCGGCGCGGCCGGGTGTGACGGCGCTTCAAGGTGCTGGGAACCAGGTGGTGGGCAGGTGCGATGACGCCGGGGCATGGGCCACGGGCGAGGTCGGGCGGCGGCAGCGCGTGTCAGGTCTCGCAGGATCGTCCATACGCGGATTCGGCGCGTGTGCAACACCTGTCAGCGCATGCGTACGGCGATGCCGCGAGGGGGGAACTCGGCCCGCGACGGGGTCACCGAGGGAGGGAAGGGCCGGTCAGACGGCCCGCTGCCGCATCAGGCGCAACACGCGGCGGACCACACCCGACCGAAGTCGATGTGGTCACGGGTGACCAGTCGCTGCTCGGCATTCATGCGACTAATTGAGCAGTACATCTCGCTTCTCGTCAACTACGGCCCGGATGCCGGACCGGCCTTGAGTAGTTCCTGTGCGTGGTTGACACATGCGTGCGTCGGATACATACGATCGAGGCCGGCGGGCTCCGCCGTGCGGCAGCCGCACCGGCCGCGTTGAGGGACGCGGCGAGCACTGGTGCGCGGCGGCATCCTCTCCGTCGACTCCGGCCAGACGGAGGCCGCCCAGGCTCTCGGTATCGGCAGGCGGCGCACCCTGCGCCGGATCGTCATCCCGCAGGCGATGCGCTCCATCGTCCCGACCGCAGGGAACATGCTGATCGGCACCCTGAAGGGCACCAGCATCGTCAGCGTACTGGCCGTGCACGACCTGCTGTACTCGGTGCAGTTGGTCTACAACCAGACCTACCAGGTCATCCCACTGCTGATGGTCGCCACCCTCTGGTACATCGTCGTCACGACCGTGCTCAGCGCGGGTCAGTTCCACGTCGAGCGCTACTACGCGCGTGGCTCCGCGCGCGCACTGCCGCCTACGCCTCTGCAGAGGCTCCGGGTCCGTCTGGCCGTACTGCGTGCCAGGCCGGCCGGGGCGACTGCGGCCGACGCCCGACGGGCGGTCGATCGCGACCGGTGAGCCTACCGGCAGTGTTGCGTTCCCTACATTTCCTATCGAATAACTAGGAAAGCATTGACGGCCCGCCCGGCGGGTGCGCAGGATGATGCACATGTCCCACACGCAGCAACGACTCGTTCGTCGTCGGCATGTCGACTTTGGTCACGTCGTCAGCGCCGCCTGCTGTCACGTGTAGGGCACGCAACTCACACGTTGCGCGTGCCACTGCGCTCCTTCTCTTTCATCCCGGGTGATCAGGCGCACCCATCCACCGCGCCTGACGGCCCGACGTACTTCCGAAGGACGACCACCATGACCACGGCACTTCCGGCCCAGGCCACTCCATCGGATTCATCACTCGCCGACATGCGCCGTCTCCGCCTCGTGGGCGACACCACGAGGCGCCCCGGGGAACAGGGTTCCGCGCCCCTCGTCGCCTACCTCGTGCTCGTCCCCGAGGGCACCGATCCCGCCGAGCTCTTCGTCAAGGACGTGACACGGCCGGAGATCCGACCGGTTGCCCACACGCAGTCACCTCCCGTGCAGCAGAACGGAGACGGTGTCATCCGCATCGATACCGCTCGACATGTCGCGGAACTGGACGGGCGCGAACTCGACCTGACCTACCTGGAGTTCGGGCTGCTGGCCCATCTCGTCCTGCGTCCCCACCAGGTGCATTCGCGGGAGCAGTTGATGGCCGGCATCTGGGGCTACGACCACATCGGCGACGGCCGCACCGTGGACGTCCACATCGCACGATTGCGCCGCAAGCTGGGCAGAGCTCACCGGCACCGGATCGTCACCGTACGGCGCGTGGGCTACAAGTACGTACCCGACCAGCAAAACAGCCCCAACCCCGCACCCTGCCAGCGACCTTGAGGAGACCACGCCATGGGCGCTGCCACTGCGCCGTCCGGACCTGCCTCGGAATCCGACCGGACCGGGCCCGGCCGCCGTGCGCACTGGCTGCGCGTGGCCCGCGAGGCGGCGGACGACCTGGCCACGGACGCGGTGGCCAGGGAGCAGGCAGGCAAGCCCCCGTTCGACGAGGTGTCCCGACTGCGTGAGGCGGGACTGCTGACGCTCCTCGTACCGGCCGAGTTCGGGGGAGGCGACGCCGATTGGCGTACGGCCTACGCGGTCGTCCGGGAGATCGCCGCCGCCGACGGCGCGATAGGTCAACTGCTCGGCTCTCACTACTTCCTGTCGTGGAGCGCCCGGTTCTTCACCGAGCCCGCTCTCGCCGCTCAGGTCGAGCGGCAGTCCGCGGCCGAGGACTGGTGCTGGGGTGGTGGTCTCGCCCGCCAGGAACTGCCGCTGACGCTGGCCAGGGCAGCCCGTGGCTATGTCCTCGCCGGGCGGCAGAGCTACGCCACGGGTGTCCTGGTCGCCGACCGCCTCGCCGTGCGGGCCGTACGGGGCGACACCGGCGAACCACTCGCCGTCGTCGTCGATCCCGCCCATCACGGCGTGCGGATCGCCGGCGACACCGACACCTTCGGCCAGCGGCTCGCGGCCGGCGGAAGCGTGGAGTTCGACGCCGTACCCGTCGCCGCCCACCAGGTACTCGGCTCCCTGTCCGCGGACGAGGATGTCCTGTCGCCGCTGACTGCTCTCACCTCGCCGGTCGGACGCCTCCTCTCCGTCCAGCTCCTTCTCGGCATGGCCGAGGGAGTGCTCGCCGAGGCCCGTGAGTACAGCAGGGCGGGCCACTCACCCTGGCACCCCGCCTGGCCGGTGGGCTCTCCCCAGGACCAGCATGTGCTGACCGCCTACGGAGAACTCACGGTCCTGACCCGCTCCGCCTCCGCACTCACCGAACAAGCACTGGAAGCCGTGCACGGCGGGCTGGCACGCGGCGAGGACCTCACCTACGACGAGTACGCGGACATCTCGGTCCTCGTGGCCATGGCCGAAGCCGCCGCTTCCAGGGCTGCGCAGGAGTCCACAACCCGTGCCCTCGACGTCATCGGCTCGCGCTCCGCCTCCTCGCGGCTGGGCTTCGACCGCTTCTGGCGCAATGCCCGGACCCACACCCTGTACGAGCCCGTGGCCCACCGACTCCGCGATGTCGGGGACTACTTCCTCAACGGTGCGCACCCTCCCTTCGTCCTGCCTGTCTGACCATGGGACGCCGCGCGGTTTTCCCCGGCCGCCCCGGCGTGATCGGAATTCGCCACGCAGTCCGACATCCAGGCAATTGTGAACGCCGCACTTCACTCATATGTCGGGGGGTTGAGAATGTGAGTCGCCCGCGCAGGCGACATTGACTTGGCTGGATTTCGCTGCAACTCTCTTGACCGTGAGCAGTTCCGAGAACCTCGCCGCGCGCCTGCACGTCGATCTTCGACGTCAGGCCAGCGCCATCTGTGCCGTCGGCCGCTGGACAGGCTGACGGGCATCGCTCTCCCGCTCCGTTTCACAGTCGGCTACCACGACCACGCCGCTGTCGTCGCAGACGACTGATCCCTCACAGGCATTCCTGACGCCGCCCCCTTTCGGCGCCCATCTTGCCTGCGCTCAATTGTCGAGCATCACTTTCGGTTGGCGCTTCTTCATGCCAACGACTCCACGCCAGTCCCATTTGCATGAACAGGACCTTTCCATGGCCACGACGGTATCGACCCGACGCCAGTTCCTCTCTCTGCTCGGTCTTTCGGCGGTGGCCGTGAGCTGCGGCACCGCAACCGGAGCCACTTCCGGCAAGAGCCAGACCAAGACGCTCCGATACCAGGGCTGGGCGGGACAGGTCACCTTGCCGGAGCTGGCCGAGGATCTCGGCTATCTGGAGGACGTGAAGCTGAAGTGGGTCGGCAACACGATCAGCGGGCCGCAGGACATCCAGTCCGCGGCCACCGGCCAGATCGACTTCGGCGGCGCGTTCAACGGCGCGGTCGTCAAACTGGCCGCGAACAAGGCCCCCATCAAGGCCGTCATCAGCTACTACGGCTCGGACAAGTACGCCTACAACGGCTTCTACGTCCTCAACGACAGCGCCATCCACTCGGCCCGCGATCTGATCGGCAAGAAGGTCGCGATGAACACGCTCGGAGCCCACTCCGAGGCGATGCTCGACATCTATCTGCAGCGAGGCGGTCTGTCCCGAGCGGAGACGGACAAGGTCGAGCCACTGGTGGTACCTCCTGTCAACACCGAGCAGTCGCTGCGTCAGAAGCAGATCGATGTGGCCGCGCTCGGCGGCATCCTGCGCGACAAGGCCCTGGCCGCCGGGGGCATCCGCCCGCTGTTCACGGACTATCAACTGCTCGGCCCGTTCAGCGCCGGCACGTACGTGATGACGGACCGCTTCCTGAAGCAGAACCCGGACACGGCCCGTATCTTCGTCACCGCCGTGGGCCGGGCCATCGAGTGGGCCCGTTCCACTCCACGCGAAGAAGTCATCGCCCGGATGACGGACATCGTGAAGAAGCGTGGCCGCGACGAGGACACGTCACCCCTGAAGTACTGGCGGTCCTTCGGCGTCGCCGAGACGGCCGGCCGGATCACCGGCAGGGAATTCCAGTTGTGGATCGACTGGCTGGTTGAGCGCGGCGACATCAAAAAGGGCCAGGTCACGCTGTCGGACCTCTACACCAATGAGTTCAACGCCGCCGGCAAGGGCGGCACAGGGCCGTCCTCACCGGCCTCTGCTGCGACGGGCAGGAGTTGATCCCATGCCCGAATCCACGAAGGAATCCAACACGGAATCCAACACGGAATCCAACAAGAAACTCACGAAGGAATCCACCGCACCCAAGATCGCGCTCGAAGGCGTGCGGAAGGACTTCCCCGTCAAGGACCGGGCCGGGAAGAGCCGAGCGGGCACGGATCACGCCGGGACACGGCAGACGGCCCGGTTCACCGCCCTCGAGGGCATCGACCTGGAGATAGCGGCAGGCGAGTTCGTCGTCCTGGTCGGACCCAGCGGTTGCGGAAAGTCGACGCTGCTGGACCTGCTCGGCGGCCTCGTCCGGCCCACCGGCGGACGGATCCTGCTGGACGGCGAACCCGTCACCGGCCCGGGGCTGGACCGCGGCATCGTGTTCCAGCAGTACGCGCTGCTGCCGTGGCGCACGGCGCAGGGCAATGTCGAGTTCGGCCTGGAGGCCACCGGAGTACCGCGACGTCAACGTCCCGCACGGGCCCGGGAGTTCCTGGACCTGGTCGGCCTCTCCGGGTTCGAGGACCGCCATCCGCATGAGCTGTCGGGCGGGATGCGGCAGCGCGTGGCGATCGCCCGCAGCCTCGCGTACGACCCCGATGTCCTGCTCATGGACGAGCCGTTCGCCGCGCTGGACGCCCAGACCCGGGAGTCGCTGCAGGACGAACTGCTGCACATCTGGCAGCGCACCGGCAAGACCGTCGTCTTCATCACGCACAGCATCGACGAGGCCGTCCACCTGGGACAGCGCGTCGCCGTCATGACATCAAGGCCGGGCCGCATCAAGCACGTGGTGCCGGTTGTCCTCGACTCCCGTACGGCGACGGAGGACCTCCGCTCCAGTCCCGAGTTCGCCCGGTACCGGCACCAGATCTGGTCGCTGCTGCACGACGAGGTGGCCAGGGCCCAGCAGCTGGAGAAGGAGGAGGCTTCCGTATGAGCCCCGCAATCGGCACACCCACCGAGAAGACCGCGGCGCCAGACTCTGTGAGCGCCGCATCGCCCGTCCGGTCCCCTTCCCCTGCCACGTCGGCCACGTCCGCCCTGCCCGGGGCCTCGCCGCCGGACGTGCGTCGAGTCCCCTCCTCGACGGGCCGTGTCCGCCGGGCGGCCGGCCGACTGCCGTACCTGCTGGTCAAGGGGGCGACCAAGTCCGCGGCGATCGTGGCACTGCTGCTGCTGTGGGAGACCGCACCGCGACTCGGCCTGGTCGACCGGATCTTCCTGCCGCCGTTCAGCGAGGTCGCCCGTGCCTGGTGGGGGCTGGCCGCCGACGGCCAACTCGCCGACAACGCGGCCGCCAGCCTGGTGCGCTCGTTCAGCGGATTCGGACTCGCGGTGGCCGTCGCCGTACCGCTCGGCCTGCTGATCGGCTGGTACCGGCCGGTCGCCGAACTCCTCGGACCGCTGCTGGAGGTGTTCCGCAACACCGCGGCGCTGGCCCTGCTGCCGGTGTTCGTGCTGCTGCTGGGCATCGGCGAGACCTCGAAGATCTCCATCGTGGTGTACGCGTGCATCTGGCCGATCCTGCTCAACACCATCAACGCGGTCCGCAACGTCGACCCGACCCTGCTGAAGCTGGCGAAGTCGATGGACCTGTCCGCGCCCCGTCTGTTCCAGAAGGTCATCCTGCCCTCCTCGGTACCGGTGATCTTCACCGGCATCCGGCTGGCCGGAGCGGTGTCCATCCTGGTGCTGGTCGCCGCCGAGATGATCGGGGCCAAGGCCGGACTCGGCTATCTGATCAACGCCTCCCAGTACAACTTCGCGATCCCGCAGATGTACGCGGGCATCATCACGATCTCCGCCATCGGCGTGGCCTTCAACCAGTTCCTGGTGGCCGTGGAGCAGCGGCTCAGCTCGTGGCGCGTCCCAGTCGGCGACTGACTCATCCGCCCTCTGGTCCCGCTGTCTTCCCCGAGCTCTTCCCTCTCCCCGAACGTCTCGTTGCCCCTGATCCGAGGACCCTCATGACCGCGACCAGTCCCCGCCGACTCCACCTCAACGCCTTCCTCATGAACGCAGGCCACCACGACGCCGCCTGGCGCCACCCCCGGACCGAGCCGGAACGGGTCACCGATCTGCGCTACTTCCGGCAACTCGCGCGGACCGCCGAGCGCGGCCTGCTCGACTCGGTCTTCCTCGCCGACGGCCTCGCCCTGTGGGGCAAGGTCCGGCACAACGCGCTGGGCGGCTTCGAACCGCTCACCCTGCTGTCCGCCCTCGCGGCGGTCACCGAGCACATCGGCCTGATCGCCACCGTCTCCACCACCTTCAACGAGCCCTTCCACACCGCCCGCAAGTTCGCCTCGCTGGACCACATCAGCGGGGGCCGGGCCGGCTGGAACATCGTCACCTCCGGCACCGTGAACGAGGCCCGCAACTTCGGGCAGGACGAGCATCCGGAGCACCGGCTGCGCTACGAGCGGGCGCGGGAGTTCGTCGAGGTCGCCACCAAGCTGTGGGACAGCTGGGAGGACGACGCGATCCTGCTCGACCGTGAGCGTGGCGTCTACGCCGACATCGACAAGGTGCGGGAGATCAACCACCGCGGGGAGTACTTCGGGGTGCAGGGCCCCCTGAACGTACCGCGCACCCCACAGGCATACCCCCTGCTGGTGCAGGCGGGTTCGTCGGAGGACGGCAAGGAGTTCGCCGCCCAGTACGCGGAGGCCGTCTTCACCGCCCAGCAGACCCTCGCCGACGGCCAAGCCTTCTACAAGGACCTCAAGTCCCGGCTGAGCCGTTACGGCCGTACCGAGGACCAACTGCTGGTGCTTCCCGGCATCGCCCCCGTCATCGGGTCGACCGAGGCCGAGGCCCGCGCGCTGGAACAGGAGTTGACGGACCTTCAGGTACCCGAGTACGGGCTCGCCCAGCTGTCCGGGATGCTCGGTACCGACCTGACCGGGCTGCCGCTGGACGGGCCACTGCCCGAGCTGCCCGAGGAACGGGACATCAACGGCAACAAGAGCCGCTTCACGCTCGTCGCCGAACTCGCCCGTCGCGACGGCCTCACCCTGCGCGAACTCATCGCCCGCCTCGGTGCCGGCCGCGGCCACCGTGTCTACGCCGGCACGCCGGAGCAGATAGCCGACCAGCTCGAGGAGTGGTTCACCCAGGGTGCCGCCGACGGCTTCAACGTCATGCCGCCCCATCTGCCGGGTGGCCTGGAGGACTTCGTCGACCATGTCGTGCCGATCCTGCAGCGGCGCGGCCTGTTCCGCACCGAGTACACCGGGCACACCCTGCGCGAGAACTACGGCCTGGCCCGCCCCGCCAACCGGCTGACCGCGGCTGCCGCAGCAAAAGGACGGCCCGCATGACAGGACTCGACCTCCTCACGGACGCCCCGGTGGCCGGCGGCGGCCACCAAGCCACGCCGGACCTGCTTCCCGCGTGAGGCGAACCGCCCGGCCGACGCGCTCTACGTCGCGCCCGGCGCCGACGGCACCCTCAGCCGCCGGGCAGGGGACACCCGACCCTGCCCGGTGCCCGCCCGCAACGGACACCGACCGAAGCCGTACGGGATAATGCACACATGCGGATCTCAGCCAGAGCGGACTACGCGGTACGTGCCGCACTGCAGCTCGCCGCGTCACGGGATGACGGGCCTCTGAAGGCCGAGGCCATCGCCGACGCCCAGGGCATCCCGCACAAATTCCTCGAAAGCATCCTGAACGACATGCGCCGGGGCGGTCTGGTACTCAGCCAGCGCGGCGGCAACGGCGGCTACCGGCTGGCCAGGCCCGCCGAGTCCATCAGCATCGCCGACGTCATACGCACGGTGGACGGACCGCTGGTCTCGGTGCGCGGTGTCCGTCCCCCGGAGCTGTCCTACACCGGCCCCGCCGAGTCGCTGCTCCCCTTGTGGATCGCACTGCGGTCCAACGTGCGCGAGATCCTCGAGGGCGTGTCGCTCGCCGACGTCGCATCGGCCCAACTGCCCGCCGATGTTTCCGCGTTGACCAACGCCCCGGCCGCCTGGGTAAACCCCTGACACGCTGGGCCACTCACAGCTGATCTCATTTACCGAGATGGCTCCATCCATCATACGGACATCCCCTTGGGCTGGACGCCACCTTCTGCCACGATCCCTATCAGCCAGGTAGGAATACTAGGGATCTGTGGGGGTGGCCATGGGAACGCTCGACCGCGCGGGCCGGATGCTGCCCCTTCTGACCTCTCGTCGTCACATCGACCTCGGCCGTACGTCCAGCGCCATCTGTCGGCCCCTCTGACGCCACAGAACCTGACTCCCTCCAGGAACAGCCCTGCCTCCTTGCCCGCGCCGCCGCGTCGGCGGAGCGGACACCTCGCTGACCACGCCCCCCACGTTCCACTTCTCAGTCCGCGGCGGCACGCCTGCCGCGGCCGGCGGGAAGTGGCGTGTTGGTGCGTGCCGACAAGCTGTCGCCTCGCGTCTCCGTACCTCCCTGCTCACCCATCCCCTGAAAGGACACCTCCGTGTCTGCCGCAAGACCGCTCACCACCCTGCGCACCATCGCCGTCACAGCCGCGCTCCCCCTCCTGCTCACCGCCTGCGGCTACGGTTCCAAGTCCACCGACGACGGCAAGCAGACCGCGATCGCGGCGGGCGCCAAGAAGCTCTCCGCCGACGAGGTGAGGATCGGCTACTTCCCCAACCTCACGCACGCCACCGCTCTTGTGGGCGTCCAGGAGGGCCTGCTCCAGAAGGAACTCGGCGGCACCACGGTCAAGGCGGCCACGTTCAATGCCGGCCCTTCCGAGATCGAGGCGCTGAACGCCGGCGCCATCGACATCGGCTGGATCGGCCCCTCCCCCGCCATCAACGGCTACACCAAGTCGAACGGCAGGAATCTGCGCATCATCGGCGGTTCCGCCTCCGGCGGTGTGAAGCTCGTCGTCAACCCGGACAAGATCAAGTCTCTCGACGACGTCAAGGGCAAGAAGATCGCCACGCCGCAGCTCGGCAATACCCAGGACGTCGCGTTCCTCAACTGGATCGCGGGGAAGGGCTGGAAGGTCGACGCTCAGAGCGGCAAGGGCGACGTCTCCGTCGTCCGTACCGACAACAAGATCACACCGGATGCCTACAAGTCCGGTTCCATCGACGGCGCCTGGGTCCCTGAGCCGACCGCATCCAAGCTGGTCGCCGAGGGCGCGAAGGTACTGCTCGACGAGTCGGACCTGTGGCCCGGCAAGAAGTTCGTGATCACGAACATCATCGTGTCCCAGAAGTTCCTCAAGGAGCACCCCGACGTCGTCGAGGCCGTGCTGCGCGGCTCCGTGAAGACCAACGAGTGGATCAACGCCAACCCGGAGAAGGCCAAGGCGGCCGCCAACGATGCACTGGAGAAGCTGTCGGGCAAGGCGCTGCCCGCCGACGTCATCGACCCGGCCTGGAAGTCCATCACCTTCCTCGACGACCCGCTGGCCTCCACCCTCAATACCGAGGCGGAGCACGCGGTCAAGGCCGGTCTCCTGGACAAGCCCGATCTGAAGGGCATCTACGACCTCACACCGCTGAACAAGGTCCTCAAGAGCGAGGGCAAGGGCGGGGTCGACAACGCCGGTCTCGGCGCCGAGTAGCGACAACCGGACCCGATGAGTTCCCGGTGGGTGCCGCCCGCCGTGATCCGGCTGGGTCCGAACGACTCGAAGATCTTCGGCCCGCTGGAGCGGCGGGAGCTGGGCGCCCGGGACCTGCTCGTCACTCGCTGAACGAGACGGATCGCGCCCGGCACGAGACGGGCGCCCGATCCCGCCGCACACCGGCGCACCCGGCGCACTGCACCAGCCCCGCAGCGGCGTCGCCCCACGGCGGAGCCGCTCGGGCGGGACGGCCCTCGGCAATTACCGGCCGCCGGTGAGCGCCGGCCGCGGTTGAGCGCCGGCCGCTGGTGAGCACCAGCGGCCGGCGCTCACCGGCAGGCCAGCGGATTGGGCAGCGGCAGATAGCGCGCGTCCGCGCCGTCCGCCCCCGTCCAGCGCAGCAGCAGATTCGTCTTGCCGGGGAGCGTGGGCGAGGCGAGCAGGGCGGGGATCTCGGGGACGGGGTGGCGTGCCAGTTCCGCGCGGGCGGCGGGCCAGGGGTTCCAGCCGGGATGGCGCTCCGACAGCAGGGCGGCCATCTCCGTGAGGTTGTTGACGACCAGGCAGTACACGAGCCGTTCCCAGCCCGCCTCGCGGGTCACGTCCGTCAGGAGCTTGACGCCCTCCGCGTCCCGGAACACCGCCTGCACGGGCAGGCCCGCGGCGTCCACCGCGACCAGCGTGTTCTGCAGATGCGCCTCCAGAACGACGCCATGCCGCTCGAACGCCTCCAGGGCTGGGGGCACGACCTGGCGCAGGTACGCGGTCCACCAGTGCGCCGGGTCGGTGAGCGCGTTCAGCGGGCTGCCCTCGAAACCCTCCACGAGGGCAGCGGCGAGCAGCGGGGTGGCGCCGGGCAGGACGTGCCGGTGCAGGCCGTCGCGGACCAGGACGGCCAGCTCCTCGAAGGCGAAGCCGGCCGTGCGGTAGCCGCGGTCGCTCAGCCAGGCCGCGGGACCCCGGAGCTCCGCGAACGCGGACGCCGCCGCGCCGTCGGTGCGGCGCACCTCCAGGAGGTCGTGGCGCCACAGCCGGCGGATGTCGTTGGTGATCCGCACGTCCAGGCTGAACTTGACGAAGAGGTCGTCGTCGGGCGCGTACACCGTGCGGACGGCGGCGGTGGGTCGCACGGGACGCGCGGTGTGGCCGAGCCGGACCAGACGCCCGTCCCCGAACGCCTCGAGGATCTCGGGGCGGGCGCCGACCAGGTCGAGCTGCCAGGGGTGCGCGGGCAGCAGCCGGTAGCCGCGCGGGGCGGTGCCGAGCGCGTCGAGCGCAGTCGTGTCGCCCTCCTCGACGACCGCGTCCTCGCGTACACCCAGAAGGGTGAGCGGGAAGCGGGCGTACGCCTCGGGCGCGTACGGCAGCCAGCTCGCCACCGGTCCGCCGCCGCGCGCCTTGGGCGCCGGGTGGCAGGGGTGCCCGGTGATCAGGGACTGTTCCGAGCGCATGTACGGGTCGTCGGGCGCCGTGGCGCGGGCGCGCGCGGCCAGGATCGCGGCCACCGCGTCCCGGCTGTCGATCATCTCGCCCGGAAGTTCGGGGTTGGACAGGCCGGTGGCCTGGCGCAGCTCCTCGGCGATGAGTTTGACCAGTTCGGTGTGGGTGAGCCGATGCCAGGACCCGCCGATGTGCAGCTCGGGGTCGCGGGGACGGCGTCCGCCGCGCACGCGCAGCAGCCGACCGCCGGCCCGCAGCCGGTGGACGCCCTGCTCGCCGGCGGGCTCCGCCGCCTCCCGGAGCAGGCAGTTGAGCAGCGGCGCCGCCGCATAGGCGTCGGCGCGCTCGGGGACGTCGTCCCTGGGGTGCATGGAGTCCACGCGTTCCATTCGTTCCGTACGGTGCACTGACGATCAGTATGTCTGTCGTGGCCCGACCCCACGATGCACCATCCCGTCACCGAGGAGCCCGACCGTGCCCCCTTCCCCTTCCGCCGAGGCCGAGCTCGCAGACGAGCTCGACGCCGTGCGGCCCGGTCTGTCGGCGTCGTACGCGGCTGCCCTTCCCGGCGCCCGTGCCGCCGTCCTGACGCGCCTGTGGCGGGCCCTGGCCCATGAGCCGCTGCCGTGGATCGCACGCCGGGAGGCGGCGGGCGGCGGACTCGTCCTCCACCTGGCCGACGGGCGCCGGCTGCACGGCCCGCCCGCCGACCCGTACACGACCGCCGCCCACGTGACCGGGGTGCGGCTCGACGGGCGGGTGTACGACCGTCCCGCGGCGCTGGTCACGGCGCTCGGCGTTGCCCACGGTGACGCGTTCGCCGGCGAACTCGACCACAGCACGGCGTCGTTGGCGCTGTCACTGGCCGACCAGCCACACGACACGCCCGAACCGCTGGAGAGCCGGGAGTGGGAGCAGGCGGTGGTCGACGGGCATCCTTTCCATCCCAACTGTCGTTCACGGCCCGGCTTCACGGTCGCCGAGCAGCTCGCCTACGGGCCCGAGCACAGGCCGCTGGTGCGCCTCGGTCTGGTCCCCATGGCCGACGGTCTCGTACGGGGCGAGTGGCCGGCCTGGCTGCGGGACGGCGGGCGCCCGCTGGTCCCGGTCCATCCCTGGCAGACGGCGCACGTCCTCGGCGTACCGGCGCAGGAGGGCCCCCTCGGCCATCCCCTGATGTCCCTGCGGACCCTGGCGCTGTCCGAGGACGGGCCGCATGTGAAGACCGCACTCAGCGCACGGCTGACGTCCTCGGTGCGGGACATCTCGGTCGCCTCGGTCGAGACGTCGCTCGCGGTGTCCGACTTCGGGGAGGCCGTCGCCCGGCGCACGGACGGTCTCCTGCACGTCACCCGTACCCTGGGCGCGATCAGCGCCTACTCACCCGATCTCGCCGCGGTGGTGCGGGAGTCACCCGAGAGGTACGCGGACAGGGCGGCGGGCGAGCGGGTCGTGCCGGTGGCCGCCCTGCCGCTGACCGGTCTGCCCGGTTCGCCCGCCTGGCTCGCCGAGTTCGCGCGACTCGCCCTCACCGTCGGTCTGAACCTGCTGGACCTCGGCGTGGCCCTGGAGGCGCACGGCCAGAACCTTCTGGTGGTGCTCTCGCCCACGGACGCCCCCGTGCGGCTGGTCTACCGGGACCTCGCCGACATCCGGGTGAGCCCGGCCCGGCTGGCCCGCCACGGCATCAAGGCCCCCGAGGTGGCCGACCGGATCGTCACGGACGACGAAACGGCCCTGCGCCGCAAGCTGTTCGGCTCGCTCGTCGCGGGCGCGCTGGCCTCGACGGCGGGTTCGGCCTCCGCTCTGGGGGCGGCGCTGGAGAGCGTCATACGGGATCTGCCGCGCACCCCTGATCTCCCGGTACTGCGCCAAAGCCCCTTGCCCGCCAAGGCGTTGACGCTGATGCGGCTGTCCCCGCAGCGGGCCGGGGACCAGTGGACGCACCTGCCCAGCCCGCTCGCTTCAAAGTCCGCCGACCTCGATTGATGAGGCTGTTCGCGGGCGGCCCCTCTCGGATCGACGAGCTCGTTTTGAAGCGCGCACCCATTGATCAATAAGATCCGCCGATGATCACAAGACAACGGCTGGCGGCGGGAGTCTGCGCCCTGCTCGCCGCCCTGGCGGCCGGGATCGCCGTCCCGGCCGGTGCCGTCGCCGACGAGACGACAGCCCAGGACGCACCCAAGGTCGATCTCGTCCTCGACGTCAGCGGTTCGATGCGGACGCGGGACATCGACGGCGGCTCGCGGATGACCGCGGCGAAGCAGGCCTTCGACGAGGTGGTGGACGCGACGCCCCAGGAGGTGCAGCTCGGCATCCGGACGCTGGGAGCCAACTACCCGGGCAACGACCGCAACACGGGCTGCAAGGACACCGCGCAGCTGTACCCGGTGGGGCCGCTGAACCGGACCCAGGCCAAGACGGCCGTGGCGACGCTCCAGCCCACCGGCTGGACGCCGATCGGCCCCGCACTGCTGAAGGCGGCGGACGACCTCACCGGCGGCAACGGCACCCGCCGCATCGTCCTCATCACCGACGGCGAGGACACCTGCGCGCCGCTGGACCCGTGCGAGGTGGCCCGGCAGATCGCGGCCAAGGGGATCGGCCTGACCATCGACACCCTCGGCCTGGTGCCGGACGCCAAGATGACCAAGCAGCTGAGCTGCATCGCAGAGGCGACCGGCGGCACATACACTTCGGTGCAGCACAAGACGGAACTCTCCGGCAAGGTCAACCAGTTGGTGGACCGCACGGCGGACAAGGTGGTCACACCGGTCGCCGTGAACGGCACCGACCAGTGCGCCACGGCGCCCGCGCTCAAGTCGGGTCTCTACACGGACCGCGAGGAGTTCGGGCAGCACCGCTTCTACCGCGTGGACGTGAAGCCGGGCCAGGAGCTGCGCGCGTCGGTCAGCGTCCTGGACGACCGGCCCGTCAACCCCGACTACGGGGTGACGCTGCGCGCGGTCACCCTGCACGGCCGCGAGATCGTCCGCGGCGAGGCGACCGGCGCGGGCCGCACGGACGTCCTGTCGACAGGTCTGCGCTACCCGAAGCCCACGAGAGACGACGAGAGGGCACCCGCCGAGACGGTGTGCCTCCAGGTCGCCGACTCCTTCTCCCCGGCGGCCGGTGTGAAGACCACGCCCGGGCTTCCTCTCGAGCTGACGGTCGACGTCGTCGACGGTCCGGACAAGGCGAGCGACGTGGCGTCCTTCGGCCTCGGGCGCGGCTGGTGGCTGCTCGGCGCGCTCGTCCTGACCGGCTTCCTCGCCGGTCTGGTGTGGGGCTGGGTGTCGCGCTGGCGGGTCGCAGTCTGGAGGACCAACTGATGCGTATCGCACGAGTGCTGACCACGGCCGCACTGCTGCTGGGTGCCACCGTGTCCCCGGCCGTCGCCGACTCCTCGCCGTCCGCGAGCCCGTCCGGCGACAGCGCCGCGCCCACCTCGGCGGGCACGTCGTACCGTACGGCGACACAGATCGAGCAGGGCCGGAAGGCCACGGCGGCCGCCTCCACGGGCGACTACCTGTACTGGTCGTTCGCCGCGGACGCCGGGCAGCGGCCCACGGTGAAGGCGACGGTGAAACTGCCCGCGTCGAAGCGGAGCGGGACGCAGACCTGGCAGCTCGATGTGTACGACGGGCTGCGGCGCCGCCAGGCGTGCCAGTACGGGGCGCAGACGCGGACGGCCGCCCAGGATGCGGCCTCGGTGGACCTCGCCTGCACCTTGCGCACGGTCCGCGCCTGGTCGGAGCCGTGGGCCGACGACCCGCTGCCCGGTACGTACTACATCCGGCTGACCGTGGTGGGCCTGGGCACGGCCGACCTCGGACTGCCGGTGAACGCCGAGGTCCAGGTGGACTCAAGGGACATCGGCGGCTCGGCGGCGGTGGACGGCTCGCTGGCGCAGCCGCTGGTGCCGGGCATCGCCGCCACCTCGCCGAGGTCCGGCTCGGGTTCGGCCACGCTGTTCTCGCTGAAGCCCGACGGCGGCTGGGACTCCGGCTGGTGGTCCGACCGCTGGGTGTGGACCGCGATCGGCGGCGTCCTCGCGGCGCTCGCGGGCATCGGAGGGTATGCGCTGACGCGCGGCTCGGGGCGGCCGTCCCGCGTGCCTCCGGGCGTCTGACCCGGGGCACCGGGAGACTCAGGCCCGCCGCGCCTGTTCGGCGCGGCGGGCCTCGTTCGCTTTCCGGGTGCGCCGTCAGCTCCCGCGCAGCACCTTGGCGAGTGTGCTGTCCCCGCTCACCTCGACACGCCCCTCCCCCACGGCCTGATGGAGCGTCAACGCTCCCCGCGCCAGCTCCGTGCACGTCTCCGCGTCGAGGGTCAGGCGCGCGCCGGGCTCCTCGGGGGCGGGCCCGTCGCCGTACACCGGGCCGTCCTCCGCGCCGAGCCACAGGTGGAACTCGCCCTCGTCGAGCTGCACTTCGACCAGCCCCTCCCCCTCGAGCGAGCGCAACAGCGGCAGCGCGAACCAGTGTGCGCGCACCGCGTCGGTCGGTCGTCGCTCCGCGAGGGCGGGCGCGCCCCACGTCCCGAGCACCTGGATCACGGGCAGCAACTCACGTCCACGGCCGGTGAGTTCGTAGACGTAGGCGGCTCCGGGCGGCGGCAGGCGGCGCCGTGTGGTGAGCCCGTCGCGCTCCATCTCCTTCAGCCGGGACGCCAGCACGTCCGTGCTCACGCCCGGCAGGTCCGCGTGCAGGTCGGTGTAGCGGCGCGGGCCGGCGAGCAACTCGCGGACGATCAGGAGGGTCCAGCGGTCGCCGACGGCGTCGAGGGCCCGGGCCGTGGAGCAGTACTGGTCGTAGCTTCGGCGAGGTGGCATGCGACGCAGTCTAGACGGATTGTTGGACTTTCCAAGCTCACACTTGGTAAAACCAAGTAACACCAGATACCGGAGGGGAAGCGGCGCATGGAGTTCCGGCAGTCGAGCAAGCTCAGCGAGGTCTGTTACGAGATCCGCGGCCCGGTGATAGAACACGCCAACGCGCTGGAGGAGGCGGGGCACAGCGTGCTGCGCCTGAACACCGGCAACCCCGCGCTCTTCGGCTTCGAGGCGCCGGAGGAGATCCTTCAGGACATGATCCGGATGCTGCCGCAGGCGCACGGCTACACGGACTCGCGCGGCATCCTCTCCGCCCGCCGCGCAGTGGCGCAGCGCTACCAGGAGCGGGGCCTGGAGGTCGGCGTCGACGACGTCTTCCTCGGCAACGGCGTCTCCGAGCTGGTCTCGATGGCCGTACAGGCCCTGGTGGAGGACGGCGACGAAATCCTCATCCCCGCGCCCGACTTCCCCCTCTGGACGGCCGTGACAACCCTGGCGGGCGGCAAGGCCGTGCACTACCTGTGCGACGAACAGGCCGGCTGGTACCCGGACCTGGCCGACATGGCCTCGAAGATCACGGACCGCACGAGGGCCGTCGTGATCATCAATCCCAACAACCCGACCGGCGCGGTCTACCCGAAGGAGATCATCGAGGGCATCCTCGACCTCGCCCGCCGCCACGGCCTGATGGTCTTCGCGGACGAGATCTACGACCAGATCCTCTACGACGGCGCCGCGCACCACTCGGCCGCCGCCCTCGCCCCCGACCTGGTCGTCCTCACCTTCTGCGGGCTGTCGAAGACCTACCGCGTGGCGGGCTTCCGCTCCGGCTGGCTGGTCGTGACGGGCCCCAGGCAGCATGCGCGCAACTACCTGGAGGGCCTGACGATGCTGGCCTCCATGCGGCTGTGCGCCAACGCGCCCGCCCAGTACGCGATCCAGGCCGCGCTCGGCGGCCGCCAGTCCATCACCGAGCTGACCGCACCGGGCGGCCGCCTGCACGAACAGCGCGACCGCGCCTGGGAGAAGCTCAACGAGATTCCCGGCGTGACGTGCGTGAAGCCAAAGGGCGCGCTCTACGCGTTCCCGCGGCTCGACCCCAAGGTCCACCGGATCCACGACGACGAGAAGTTCGTCCTGGACCTACTGCTGCGGGAGAAGATCCAGGTCGTCCAGGGCACAGGCTTCAACTGGCCCGCCCCCGACCACTTCCGGATCCTCACCCTGCCGCACGCGGACGACCTGGAGGCGGCGATCGGGCGGATCGGGCGGTTCCTCAGTGGGTACCGGCAGAAGTAGGAATCCCGTGGGTCCCCGGCCCTGTCGGCGCGGGCCCACGGGCAACTGCCGTCAGGGACTCGGCGTCTGCGAGTACGTCGCAGGAGCGAAGAGGATCATTTCACGCAGGGTACGTCGAGCCCTGGGAAGTGAGCAGTACCCGGCCGGAATCGAGCCGTGAGCGTCGGCTCGGGCGCTGACGCTGCCGTGCCGCTCCGGTCAACAACGACCTTTTCCAGAGGAGTTATCTGCCCCACTTTTCGTCCGGCGACTGAGCCCTCCTTCGATCCGCCCCGTTGACCCCAGTAACCGGTGACCCGTCTGCAGACCGGTGAGTGAGGTTCACACATGGCAAAGATCGCTCCGGAACAAACCGATCGACGTCTCCCCACGGCCGGCTGCTGCCCGGCCCGGGGGCACGATCCCTCCCGCCGGCTCAAGGCCTGAGTGGTCGCGCCATGGACTACTGCATCCCGTGCAGCCGCACGCTCAACGGCGCCGTGACATGCCCGGAGTGCGGGGCATACGACTCCGACATGGCACAGCTGAGTGCTCCGGCGGTGGAGGCCGAAACGCCGGAGGTCCGCTTCAACGAGGCACCGGATCCCTTCGAATCCCCCGACACCCCCTTCGCCCCGGCTCTTTCGGAGGATCTGCCCGCAGCCCGGTGCAACCGGCCGCCACGGCTGAAGAAGTACGCCGTCCGTTCTCTTGCCGCCGCCGCCTTCACCCTGCTCGGCGGCCTGGCCACCGCATCGGTGCTTCCCGAATCGTCAGCCCCACGAGCAGCATCGGTTCCGGACCGGTCATTGCCCGACGAGCCCCGGATCCGGGTCACCGATTCACCGACTTCACCCCCGAAGCGTGTCACCACGCACCCGGCCCGAGACGATGTGCAGGGCCGGAACAGTGACGGGATCCGGCGTCCTGCACCGACGCCAACTCACGCCGGGTCAACGGCCTCCCCGCCGTCCGCCACCACCCATGCACCGCCACCCGCGAAGACCGGGCCGACCCCCGTACCCTCCAGCGGCCGACCCAGTTCGCCCTCGCAGACAGCACCTCCTTCCACGAGGCCCTCCGCCAGCCCTTCCGGCACCAACAGCACCCCTCCCAGCAGCAGTGGCTCACCGAGCGGCAACGAGGAAGCCACTGGCTGAGGCCACCCATCCCCGAGGTACGGGGGTGGGAATGCCCGGCGGCGGCCCCCTGTTGGTGATCTCCGTAGACGATCAACGACTTGGGGGCCACGGTGTCGCAGGACGTGCACGGAACGGTCGCGGAGGGCTTCGAGGAAGTGCGGGAGGAGTTCGCCGCCTTCCTCGCCGCGGAGACGCATGAGCCCGGTGCCCAGCTCGTCGCACATCACCACGGACGCCGGGTGGTGGACCTGTGGGCCGGGGAGGGACTCGACGGGGACTCGCTGACCGGCCTGTACTCCATCACCAAAGGGGCCGCGCATCTCGTCGTCGCACTGCTGGTGCAGGAGGGCGTGCTCGACCTGGACCGCGAAGTCGCCTCGTACTGGCCGGAGTTCGGGGCGGAGGGCAAGGACCGGCTCACCCTGCGCGAGCTGATCGCGCACAAGGCGGGCCTCGTCGGCGCGGACGACGGGTTCACCACCGCCGAGCTGGCCGACGACCGGCTGATCGCGGCGCGGCTGGCCGGGCAGAAGCCGCTGTGGGAGCCGGGGAGGGCGTACGGCTACCACGGCTTCGTCATCGGAGCGCTGACCGGCGAGGCGGTGCGCCGGGTCACCGGACAGTCGATCCAGGAGCTCTACGAGCAGCGCATCCGGGCGCCCTACGGCCTGGACTGCTACCTCGGTCTGCCCGAGGAGCTGGAGCCGCGCTGGGTCGAGGTGCAGCCGCTGGTGCCCACGCCGGAGCAGGCCGAGGCGCTCGCGGCGCGGGCTGCGGCGCCGGGCAGCATCAAGGCCGTCGCCTTCAACCAGCACGGGCCGGAGCCGACCGACCTCGTCGCCTTCGGCAACAGCCGCGTCGTGCGCGCGCTCGGCCCCGCCTCCTCCGGCGGCGTGGGCAACGCCCGGGGCGTGGCCGGCCTGTACGCCGCCGCGATCAGCACCCTGGCGGACCGGCCGCCGCTGCTCGCGCCCGGGACGGTGGGCGAGTTGGCCGTGCTCCACACCCCCGGTACGGACCTGGTGACGGAGACAGGGGACCGCTTCGGCCTCGGCTTCGAGCGCACGGCCGAGCTGTACCCGTTCCTGGGTCCCGACGCCTTCGGGCACAGCGGCGCCACCGGCTCCCTCGGCTTCGCCGACCCGGCGAGCGGGGTGGCGTACGCGTACACCCGGCGCCGCTTCGCCTTCCCCTCGGGGGTGGGTGCGTCCCCGGAGAACGGCCGTCTGGCGCAGTCCGTCCTGCACGCCGCCGCGGCGGTGTGACACCGTGCTGGGGAACGAAACAGGAAGGACTGGGCGTGGGTGACCTCCTTCTCGTCCGGCACGGTGAGACCGAGTGGTCGCTGTCCGGGCGGCACACCGGACGGACCGACGTCCCACTGACCGGGAACGGCCGCGAGCAGGCGCGCCGGCTGGCTCCGCTGATCGCGCGGCACCACATCGCGGCGGCGTTCGTCAGCCCTATGCAGCGGGCCCGGGAGACGGCCCGGCTGGCCGGGGTCGGCGGGGCGCGCGTCGACGCGGATCTGTCCGAGTGGGACTACGGCGGCTACGAGGGGGTCACCACCGTCCAGATCCAGCGGAGCAGGCCGGACTGGTTCCTGTTCACGGACGGCGTGGCGCCGGGGCCGCCCGAGCATCCCGGGGAGAGCCCGGAGGAGGTCGGGGAACGCGCGGATCGCATGCTCGCCAAGATCGACGCGGCGCTCGCCGAGTCGGAGGGCAGCGTGGTCGTGGTCTCCCACGGGCACTTCCTGCGGGTGCTGACCGCACGGCGGCTCGGGCTGCCCGCCTCGGGGGGCGCCCTTTTCCAGCTCTCCACGGGGACGATGAGCCGGCTGGGCACGGAGCACCGCCGCCATGTGGTGGCCGGCTGGAATGTCAGACCCGACACGTACTGTTCCCATGGGTCCCTCTCCGCGGGGGAAGCGGGGCCCGACGGACGCTGACGCAGGGTGAGGAGTCCGTCCCCGGCTGCCCCCGCGGGAAGGAGCCCGCCGTGACCCGACCGCCGACCGCGGCCCAGCGGCGCCTAATCGAGGCCGCCGACCCCGTGACCGGGCGGCTCAAGGGGACGGACGCCCAGCTCGCCGCGCTGGTGAAGCGGGGGCTGGCCTTCCGGCACCCGCGGCCGCCGCACGACCACTTCCTGACTCCGGCCGGGCACCGCATACGGGAGTCTTCCGCCGAGGAGGCCGAGGAGGCGGGGGCGGCCATCGCCGAGGAAGCGGTCGCCGCCCCCGCTCCGGAGGACTCGGGAGTGTTCTCCGCACGAGTCGGCGGCGAGGAGCCCACCGACGTGTCCCCCACACGGCTCCGAGAGGTGCACAGCGCCTGGCAGGGGCTGCTGGAGCTGCGCCGGATGACCAATCCGGGCGGTGCCACCGACCGTCCGTGCGGCTGGGAGCGTACGCATCTGGTGCGGGCCGCCGCGCTCGCCCTTGAAGCGGCGGGGCACCGGCCGGCGACCGGGGAGGGGGACGGCTACCGGGTGCGTGCGACCCCGCAGCCCGAGGCGGTCGCCGTGCACGAGCCGGACCACGCGGCACTGCGCGCCTGCGCGGCCACGCTGGAGCGCGCGGGCTGGCAGGTGAGCGAGCACACCCAGCCCCGGACGCGGGCACGGTACGTGCTGGCGTCACCGCGAAGGACATGAGCCGCCGACGGCTGAACTGTCCGTTGTACGAAACAAGTTGGCACCACCAGAACCATCAGGCACACAGGCCACTGGCGTACATTCGTACACCTGCACGTCCGTACGGTCGCACGTTCGTGCGTCCGATGCCGTCACGGGGAGGAAGAACATGGCCGAGCCGTTTTCCGTCCGGGTCACCGTCCGCGGGTACGAGACGGATGCCCTGGGGCATCTCAATCAGAGTGTCTATCTGCAGTACGCGGAGCACGCCCGCTGGTCCCTCCTGCAGGCCGCCGGGGTGAGCCAGTCCGCGCTGCTCGCCCAGGGAGTCGGGCCGGTGGTCCTGGAGACGACCATCCGCTATGCGCGGGAACTGCGCGCGGGCGACGAGGTCGAGGTGTCGTGCGCCTTCGAGTGGGGCGAGGGCAAGACGTTCCGGGTCACGCAGACGATCCGCAGGGCGGACGGCACGGTCTCCGCCGAAGTGGCGTCGGTCGGCGGGCTGATGGACCTGAAGGGGCGCCGGCTGGTGGCCGACCCACAGGAGCGCTTCCGGGCGCTGGGGGAGGCTCCGGAGCTGTTCGGGCTGTGAGCACTCGAGCGGGCCTGGACCCTGCCCGCTTCATGACGTGGCCTCGTTCCGCGTAGGCACCGGCACCTGGTTGAAACCGTAATAGAGGGCGATCAGACCGTGGGCCGCCAAGGTGAGGGGCGCCGAGACGAAGGACAGACCCACGGTGAGCGGATACGCCAGGGAACCCAGTGCGAACCGCACACGTGTCGCGCGGGCCGCCGGGGCGTCGACGCGGGAGTCGAAGAGGTGGCCCGTGCGGGTGAGGTGCCACCAAAGGGCCTGGAAGGTGAACGCCATCACGACCATGACCATGCTGTAGACGGCCGCGGCCACATGGGAGGCCTCGCCCTCGCGCAGATACTCCGCGAGCATCGCCGTCGGCCAGGGCACCGCGGCCACCACCATCAGCACCAGCAGGTTCAGGAACATCAGCGTGCGGTCGACGCGGGCGACATAGCTGAACAGCTGATGGTGGTTGACCCACATGATGCCGATGACCAGGAAGCTCACCACATAGGCGGCGTACGACGGCCACTGCGCGCCCAATGCGTGCCACAGGCCGCCGTGTTCACCGACCTTGGGAACCTTGATCTCCAGGATGAGCAGGGTGATGGCGATGGCGAACACACCGTCGCTGAAGGCCTCGACGCGGCTGGACTCGTTCATGGCACACAGGGTGCACCATGGGTCAGGAGGGTACGGCGACGGCCGTACCCGTCCCCGGCTCAGTGCGCGGGAGCCGTCCGCGCCCCCGCGATCTCCTCGCCCGCCTCCATCGGACGGGTCACGTCCTGCCCGTCCCGTCCCTTGCCGAGGTGGTTGAAGACCAGGTTCAGCAGAACCGCCGTGACACAGCCGGTCGAGATGCCGGAGTCCAGCACGATCCGCGCCGTCTGGGGGAACGCGTGGTAGAAGTGCGGCGCGGTGATCGGGATGATGCCGACGGCCAGGGAGACGGCCACGATCAGTACGTTGTTGTCCTTCTCGAGGCCCGCCCGGACGAGGGTCTGGATGCCGCTCGCGGCCACCGAACCGAACAGGACGACGCCCGCTCCGCCGAGAACCGGGCGCGGTACGACGGCGATGAGCGAGGCGGCCATCGGGCACAGGCCCATCAGGACCAGGAAGCCGCCGCCGGTGGCGACCACATAGCGGCTGCGGATCCGGGTCATGGCGACGAGGCCGATGTTCTGCGCGAAGGCGCTGCACATGAAGCCGTTGAAGAGGGGGCTGAGGGCCGAGCCGAGGGTGTCGGCGCGCAGACCGGCGGCGATGGTCCGCTCGTCCGCAGGGCGCTCCACGATCTCGCCCAGCGCCAGCATGTCCGCGGTCGACTCGGTCATCGAGACCACCATCACCACGCACAGGGAGAGGATCGCGGCTAGGTGGAACTGCGGGGCACCGAAGTGGAACGGGGTGGGGAAGCCGATGACGTCCGCCTGCGCGACCGGTCCGAAGTCCGTGACGCCGAAGGGGATTGCGACGACGGTGCCGACGACCAGGCCCACCAGCACGGCGATCTGCTTGACGAAACCGCGGGTGAACCGGCGGAGCAGCAGGACGATCACCAGGGTCGCGGCCGCCAGGCCCAGGTTCGTCGCCGAACCGTAGTCGTGGGCCGCCGGGTCGGGGCCCTGGGCCCAGCCGAAGGCGACGGGCAGCAGCGAGACCCCGATGAGCGTGATGACGCTGCCGGTGACGACCGGCGGGAAGAAGCGGACGGCCTTGCAGAAGACGGGCGCGGCCAGGAAGCCCAGGAGACCGGCAACCATCACCGCGCCGAAGATGACCGGCAGGGCGTCGGACTTGTCCTTGACGGACGCGACGATCGCGGTCATGGGGGCCACCCCGGCGAAGGTGACGCCGTTGACGAAGGGCAGCCGGGCGCCGATCTTCCATATCCCGAGGGTCTGGAGGAGGGTGGCGAGGCCCGCGGTGAACAGGCAGGCGCCGGTGAGGAAGGTCAGTTCGGCGCCGGAGAGGCCGACGGCCGCCCCGACGATCAGGGGCGGGGCGACGACTCCCGCGTACATGGCGGCCACATGCTGCAGACCGCTGGTCGCCATCTTGAGGGCGGGGATCTTCTCGTCAACGGGGTGGGCGGACACGGCGGCTCCTCCGGTCGGTTGCACGTCGGTTCTGACGCGGGTTTCAGGGAGGTGGTGCGCGGTGGTCGTGGGGGGACGTACCGCTCGAGCGAAGTCGAGAGTGAGGGACGGGAGACGGGATCCGTTCGAGGGACCGGTGACCGGCCCGGGACGCGTGCGGACGCACGCGCCCCGGAGACGGCCGCCGCGGACCCCTCTCGGGTCCACGGTGCCGACCGGGAGCCGTCCCTCCCGGCCGGAGTCTTCCGACTGCTCAGCCCTTGGCGGCGATTCGCGCCAGCCGCTGGGCCTCGTCCCGCGTGGAGCGGGCGATGGCGTCCTCGTCGACGTGCAGCAGACGGCCGTTCTCGACGACCGGCTCGCCGTTCACGAGCGAGAGCGTGACCGGGGCGGCCGCGCCGAAGACCAGCGCGGTCACCGGGTCGGCGATGGAGGAGTGGGCGAGGGTGTCGAGCTTCCACAGCACGAGGTCGGCGAGCTTGCCCGGCTCCAGGGAGCCGATCTCCGCGGAGCGGCCGAGGACCTGGGCGCCGCCGTAGGTGCCGAGGCGCAGTGCCTGACGGGCGCCGAGCGCGGCCTCGTGATGGGCGCCGAGGCGGTTGATCAGGAGCGCGTTGCGCAGCTCGGTGTGGAGTTCGCCGGACTCGTTGGACGCCGTGCCGTCGACGCCCAGGCCCACCGGTACGCCGGCGGCGAGCATGTCGGGGACCCGGGCGATGCCGGCGGCCAGGCGAGCGTTGGACGAAGGGCAGTGGGCGACGCCGGTCCTCGTACGGGCGAAGGCGGCGATGTCCGAGTCGTTCATATGGACGCAGTGCGCCATCCACACGTCCTCGCCGAGCCAGCCGGTGGACTCGAAGTAGTCGGTCGGGCCCATGCCGAACAGCTCGTGGCAGAACTTCTCCTCCTCGACCGTCTCCGAGCCGTGGGTGTGCAACCGTACGCCCTTGCGCCGCGCCAGCTCGGCGCCCTGCCGCAGGAGTTCGGTCGAGACCGAGAAGGGGGAGCAAGGGGCCACGGCCACCTGCGTCATGGCGTCGAAGGAGGCGTCGTGGTGCTCGTCGACGGTCGCCTCGGTGGCGGCGAGCGCGCCGTCCAGGGTCTCGACGGCGAAGTCCGGCGGCAGGCCCCCGTCCTTCTCGCTGCGGTCCATGGAGCCACGGGCCAGTGTGAAGCGGACACCCATCTCGCGGGCGGCCCGGATGATGGCGCCGGACAGGTCGCCCGAGTTCTTCGGGAAGACGTAGTGGTGGTCCATCGCGGTGGTCACGCCGCCCCGGGCCATCATGGCGAGCGAGCCCTGCGCGGCCGCGTACACCATGCTCTCGTCGATGCGGGCCCAGGTCGGGTACAGCGCGACGAGCCAGTTGAAGAGGTTGTGGTCCGTGGCCAGGCCTCGCGTGATCCACTGGTAGAAGTGGTGGTGGGTGTTGACCAGGCCCGGGGTCACGAGGTGGCCGGAGGCGTCGATACGGCGTACGACGTTCTCCAGGCCCTCGGGGGCCTGGCCCGCGCCGACCGTCTCGATGCGGTTGCCGGCGACGACGACATGCCCCGAGGCGTACTCGGTGTCGCCGGCGTCCACGGTCGCGATCGCACCGTTCTCGATGACGATGCGCTGGGCTGCTGCCATGGTTCGTCCTTTTCGCTCTGTGGAGGGGGCACGGCAGGACCCTGGGAGTTTGAGTGCCGCGGCCCGGGGAGGCCGCGGGTGCCGAAGATCGGGGTGCCCCCTGGGGGCCGGGGGGCACCCGGGGTCAGAGGTTGGTGAGGTCCACGGGGATCCTCGCCTCGCAGCCGTCCCGCAGGATCGTGGCCTCGATCAGACCGTAGGGACGGTCGGCGGCGAAGTACACGGCTCCCTCGGCGGTGTCGTTCTTCAGCCCGAACGGCTCCAGGTCCACCAGGAAGTGGTGCTTGTTCGGGAGCGAGAAGCGGACCTCGTCGATCTCGCCGCGGTGATTGATGATGCGCGCGCCCATCTGGTACAGCGTCTGCTGGAGCGAGAGGGAGTACGTCTCGGCGAAGGCCTGGAGCATGTGCTTCCTGGTCTGCTCGTAGGACTTCTCCCAGTTGGGCATCTTCTGTGCGTCGTCGGTCCAGTTGAACCGCCAGCGGCCGGAGACCTCGGTGGCCAGGATGCGGTCGTACGCCTCCGGAAGCGTCGTGTACCGGTCCTTGACGTAGCCCCAGAACTCGGAGTTCGTCGAGTTCATCACCACGAGATCCTTCAGCCCCGAGATCACCTCCCATGACGAACCGTCATAGGTGATCTGCGTCAGGCGGGTCTCCTGGCCCTTGCGGACGAAGGAGTGCTTGACCTCGTCGGCGCCGATGAACTTCGAGTTGGCGTCGGAGGTCTCGATCCGGTCCCAGGCGTACTCCTCGATGCGGATTCGAGCCTGGTGGATGGGTTCCTGCGAGGTCACGAAGTGGCGGGCGAGGTGGATGCCGAACTGCTCGGCGGACTCGATGCCGTACTCCTTGGCGAACGCGAACACCGTGTTCTTGGTGGTGTCGGTCGGCAGGACGTTGGCGTTGGACCCGGAGTAGTGGACCTCGTCCATGTCACCGGAGAGCGACACCGAGACGTTGAGGTCCTTGATGTGGTGGGTGGCACCGTCCCGCGTGATCCGCACGACGCGGTTCTCGGCCTTGCCGTACTGGTTCTGGCCGAGAAGCACGGGGCGGGAGGAGTGGGAATTGACTGCCATCTGTCTGCTAGCTCCCTCGGTAAACGGAGTAGCCGAACGGGTTGAGCAGCAGCGGCACGTGGTAGTGCTCGCCCGGCACGACGGCGAACGTGATCGCCACCTCCGGGAAGAACACTTCCGCGGCACCGCTGTCCCGATTCGCGGGGGCGTCCTGCTGCGCCTCGGCTTGCTTCTTCTCGAAGTACGCCTCGACGGCGAAGTCGAGCCGTACGTGGGTCGTCCCTTCCGGCAGGGCCGGCAGGTCCTTGCATCGCCCGTCCGCGTCGGTCGTGGAACCGCCGAGCGCCCGCCAGTCCGCGTCCCGGCCCGGACGGGCGAGGAGGCGGACGGCCACGCCCTCGGCGGGGCGGCCGGCGCTGGTGTCCAGGATGTGCGTGGACACGGAGGCGGCGGTCTCGGTGCTCATGCGGTTACCTCTTCAAGCAGTCGGGCAAGCCGGATACGGTTGATCTTGCCCAGCTCGGTGCGGACGATCTCCCGCTCCCTCTCCGGCGCGTTGCCGATCCGTTCCCTGACCGCGTCGCGCATCTGCTCGCCGGTCCTCCCGGTCGCGCAGATCAGGAAGACATGGCCGAACTTCTCCTGGTACGCGAGGTTGAGCTCCAGCATCTCCGCCTTGAGCTCCTCGGAGGCGCCGGCCATACCGCGCTGCTCCCTGGCCGAGGTGGGGTCCCCGGGCCGGGGGCGGCCGATCGGCGGGTGCCCGGCCATCGCCTCCTCCAGGTCCGCCGTGGTCAGCTCGCCCATGGCGGCGTCACTCGCGGTATAGAGCTCGTCGGCGGTGGCGTAGGGGCGCGCGGCGAGCAGCCGCCCGGCCCACACCGTGCAGGCGCACGCCTCGAGGAGGGCGGCGAGGGCCGCCCGCTCCTCCAGGGAGTTGAAGCGGGCGAGGCCCGGCGGCGCGGAAGTCGAAGTCACGGGGGCCTCCGTGGCCTTGGTGCTGTACGGGCTGCAAACAGCTAACGCCCCTCCGGGACATCACGTCAACACTTTGTTGAAGATTGGGCGGCAACAACTGGCCCGGGACCGATCCGGGACAGCAGAAACCGCCGCCCGGAATCGGGCGGCGGCTCGTCGTGCGAGGTGGCGTCCGCGTCCGGGCGGGCCGTCGGACCGGTCAGGACTCCTTCTCGCGGTTGAGGTAGTTGTAGACGGTGAAGCGGCTCACGCCGAGCGCGCCCGCGACGGTCTCCACGCCATGGCGTACGGAGAAGGCACCGCGCGCCTCCAGCGTCCGTACGATCTCCTGCTTGGCCTTGCGGTCCAGCTCGGCCAGCGGTTTACCGCGTTTGCGCTCCATCGCGGCCAGGATGTGATCGAGCGAGTCGGCGAGCTGGGGCAGACGTACGGCGACGACGTCCGCTCCCTCCCAGGCGAGCACGACGTCGTCGGGGCCCGCCTGGTCCGGGGGCATCATCTCGCCCCCCATGGCGTCGACCAGGGGCTTCACGGCCGTGATGAAGGGCTCGTCCCCGTTCCCCATCACCTGTCCCCCTCCCCGACCACGTTGACCTGCAGGGAGATCCGCGTCGCTCCGGCCTCGAGGGCCTTGCGCAGCAGCGCGTCGACGGCGGTGAGCACCGCGTCCGAGCCACCCTCCGCGGTGTTGCCGAACGGCCCGACGTCCACGGCGTCCAGTTCGGCGCCTTCGATGACCTCGCGGGCCACGAGCGCGTGCGCGGGCGCCTCGTCGAGGTCGAAGGGCTCGGTCGTGAACTCCACTCTCAATCGCATACTGCCCCCAAACACACAACGGACCGGTCTGCGCCCATACCCGGATCGACCGCCTGAGGGCACACCAGGGAACGACAGGGGAGCATCGATCGAAGGCTCCGCGGTCGCGACACCCCGCAGGCCGATCCCTTTCCTTGCGGCGACGCCGGTTCGACCGCCGGCAGCGACTCTAACCGACACGGCGCCCCCTTCGCCCCGCAAGACCGAGAGCCGTCGTCCCGGCACCGTCCGCGCCACAGGGCCCCCATGACGCCCCTCCGGACTCTTGATTTCATACATGCACGTACGTATGATTGCGGCGTGCGCAGAACTGCTGAAGAGGCCGCCCAGACGCGGGCCGCCCTACTCGATGCCGCGCTGTTCCTGTTCGCCGAGCACGGAGTCGCGTCGACCAAACTGGCCGAGGTGGCCCAGAGAGCAGGCCTGACCCGTGGCGCGGTCTATCACCACTTCGCCGACAAGACGGACCTGTACGCCGCCGTCATGGCCGACTCCTGGGAGACCACCACGGCTCCAGTGTGGGCCATCCTCGACACCGACGCGCCGCTCGAGGAACGACTGAGCCGGTTCCTCGTGACCTGGCTGCGGCGACTCGTCGAGGACGACCGCTTCCGGGCACTGCTGACCGTCAGCATGAACGCGTCCTACAGCCCGGACGATCCCGACGGGCAGGCCGCCAAGGCCCGGGGCCTCGGCGAATGGGGCGAACGACTCGAAACAGCACTGAGCCGGGGCGGGCCCGGCGCGCGTCTGAAGGAGGCGCTCAGTCCCGCCGAGGCGGCGGGGCACCTCCTCGCCTGGCTGTGCGGCACCGCCCTGCTGGCCGCGACCGATCCCGCCCTCCTGCCCCCGGGCACCGCCGACGGTGTGTCCTGCGTCCTCGGAGGGATCCTGACATGACCCCCTTGCACACGACCCGGCCCGGGGCGGCCGTCGCGGTCACCGCGACGGCACTCGGGGTCGACATGTTCCTCTACGGCAGCATCGTGCCCCTGTTACCCGCCATGCCCGCGGTGCACGGCTCCGCCTTGACGGCGGGCATCCTCTTCGCGGTCTACGCGGTGGCGCTGGTGGGGACGACGCCCTTCATCGGCGTATGGGCCGACCGCCGCGGCCCCCGTGCGCCGATGCTGGCCGGTCTGGTGGGGCTCGCCGCCGCGACCGTTCTGTTCGCCTGGGCGATGGACGTCCCGGGGACGAAGGGGCTTGCGCTGCTGCTGCTCGCCCGTGCCGCACAGGGCACGGCCGCCGCGGCCTCGTGGACCGCCGGCCTGTCGCTGCTGGCCGCGACCCACGAACCGGACAGGCGCGGACGGGTCATGGGGCTGGCGCTGTCCGCGGTCGGCCTGGGCATTCTGGCCGGCCCGGCGGTCAGCGGCCTGCTGAGCGACGCCTTCGGCCCGCGCGCTCCTTTCCTGGTCGTCGCCGTCGTCGTGGCGGGTGACGCGCTCGCGCGCATCCTCCTCGTCAAACCGGCGGCGGCCACCGCCGCGCGTACGCCGTACCGCGTGATCCTGCGCGGGCCCCACGTCGGGCTCCTGATCTCGCTCACCGCCACGGGCGCCGCGGCCATCGCCTTCCTGGAGCCGCTGCTCCCCCTGCACCTCGACGCGCACGGCCTCGGCAGGAGCGGAATCGGCCTCGCCTTCGCGGGCGCGGCGCTCGGCGGCAGTCTCGCCGCTCCGGTCGCGGGCGCTTTCACCGACCGGGTCGGCGCCTCACGGGTGGCCGCCACGGGCGCCCTCGTCACGGCCGCGGGCTTCGTCCTCGCCGGCCGCGGCTCCGCGGCGTGGTCGATCACCGGACTGATCGTCGTCGGCTTCGGGGCACAGATGATCCTCGCCCCCACACTGGTGCTCATCGGTGTGCTCGCCGACCACACCAGGCCCGCCGCGTACGGCGCCGCATACGCGCTGTACAACCTGGCCTACACCGGCGGCCTCGCGGTCGCCCCCCTGGCGGCGGGCTCCGCGGCGCGCACCGTGGGCATCCCCCACACCACGCTGGCCGCGGCCGTCCTCGCCGCCGTGCTCGCCCTTGTCCTGGCCACCCGCCGCAGCCGGGCGCGGGCCGACGCCGGTGTCTCGACCGGGGCCCGCGTCAACTCGTCACCGGAACTCCCGCGCAGATGAAGGGAACTCCCGCCGGGTCCCGTTCCGCCGCGGGCCGCTCACACCACGTCCAGGCGGTCCCCGGCGCTGACCCGTCCCGGCCGTTCCACGGACGCGTAGAACCCGACATCGTGTCCGAACTCCCGGTGGACCGTGCGGAGCAACTCACGGGCGGTGGGCAGCCCTTGCTGGGGCAGGGAGATCATCACGCAGCGCGGGCAGGTCGTCTCCACACGCAGCACGGCGGAACCCACCCGCACCGACCGTCCCACCCAACCCGGGTCCGCCGGGCCGTCCAGCACCAGATTCGGCCGGAACCGTCGGACGTCGGCCTGCGCGGGCACCGCCCGCTCAAGGGCTTCCAGCGCCCCGCTCGTGATCAGGTGAAGAGGGTAGGCGTCGAAGTACGTGCCCGGAATGGTCTGATACTGGACGATGTCCGGGGGCAGACCGGACAGGTCGGGTACCTCGGTCACGTCCTTCACGCCGAACAGCTCCACGAGGTACCGCTCGGCGTCCTCGGGCCAGACGCGCGCGTAGTGTTCCTGCCGCTCGGCGGGCAGACGGGGCCACAGGCTGGTCTTGCGGCCCAGATGTTCGGTCAGCGCCCCGTGGACGTCGGCGTCGTCCGAGCTGACCGACCGCCCGCCGGACAGTCGCAGTTCGACGGCGGGAGCCGGGCGGCCGGTCTCCGGCGGCCGCACGTAGAGGGCGCGGACGTCGAGCAGCGCCGGCAGCCTGCGGGCGTCGGCGATGCACCCCCGCTCCTCGTCCCGCACGGCCCACCACCGGTCGCCCAGCAGGCCGTCGACGGTGATGTCACAGCCGTCGAGCCGTTCACCGGCCATGCTCTTGACCGGGTACCGCCACACCTGTTGTACCGTCAGTCCGCTCACCCTGCTCGTCGCCTCCCTCGTCGATGCACAGGCGTCGTCGTGCGACGTCCCTGACCTGCTCGCCGGTGACCCGGCCGATCCGATCGGCGTACGCGACCAGGTCGGCCGCCGGCAGTCCCGCGATCTCGTAGCCGCACAGCCGCCGGGTGACGTCGCGCCCGCTCTGCAGCGCCCGGTGGTTCTGGATGACCAGCCGCTCCTTGGCCGAAGCGACGAGCGCACGCTCGAAACGGCCTTCGGCCAGATCGCCCAGCACCGCAGCCGTACGGTCCGCGACCTCACGCAGCGCGCCGGGTCTGCACACGGCCATGCACACGCCGTATCCGGCCTCGGCGAACTCGCGGCTGAACGCGGCGAGGGAGTACGTCAGCGCACGCCCCTCGCGCAGCCGCCGGCCGAACATGCCCTCGCGCCCGCCGAGCATGGCCCACGCCATGTGCACCGCGAACTTGTCCGGTGAACCGAGAGACACCCCCGGCGTGCCCAGGAGGTGGTACGCGGTGTCCCGGCCCCCAGGCAGGGAAAGTGCGACCGGCCGCTGCCCGGGAAGCGGACTGCGGGGCGCGGCGGGCAGGACTCCCGGATGTCCGGGCTGCCCTGGGTGCCGTCCCGCAGTGGCGAGGGCGTCGCGCACGGCCTCCTCGTCGGCCGGGTCGGCGAGGGAGAGCGCCACGACCGGGGGTCCTGTCAGCAGGTCGCGCGTCACGGGCCGAAGGTCCTCCGCTTCGCAGCCGGCGATGCGGGCGACGCGCTCGTCATGAACGAGGCCGTAGCGGTGGTGCGGCCCGAACAGGGCGCGCAGGACACCGCTGGACCAGCGTTCATCGGTCGTCAAACCGGCCAGGCAGGCTCTCTTCGCGTCCCGTAAGGCGGCTTCGTCCGCCTGCTCCCGCGGCTCGTTCCGCCATGGTTCCGCAACCGCCGCGATCCAGTCGGGGACGGCCCGTACCGGCATACCGTGCCGCCCGCCGACGCATTCGACGGTGAGGCCCACGAAGTCGGCGGAGAGCACGGGCTCGACGCGGACCTCGGCCCCGGCGCGCCGCGCGGCAGCCGTCACCGCCCGCGCCCAGCCGGCCGTCGCGAGCGGCGCCACAAGGGCCGTGTCCCGGCCCGCAGAAACCAGCGGCAGGGCGAGGGTGAGCGTCTCCAGGGCACGCTGCGCGCCGCCACGATCGGCAATCACGACAGTTCCGTCGCCCAACACGGTTTTATACGGGACCAATTGACGGATAGTCATGAACATTCCCTTATTCCCTGGTGAACTCCACGGCGCCGAGGCGCCGTTCCCACCCACCGATCGTCCGGGTCACGTCCTCGGCACGGACCTCGGCCAGCAGCGCGGGCCACGACCCGGCGGCCGATCCCAGCTCCAGGGCCCGCTCCGCCGCCGACTCGACGTCCTCCACGGCCCGCAGTTCGGGGATGAGTGCCTCGGCGCGCAGCCAGGCGGGCCCGTCGGGTGCGCGCAGTCGGGTGACTGCCGACCGCAGGGCGGCACCCACCGCTCCTGCTGCCGCCTCCCGGTGCGCAGCAGACAGCATCAGCCAGGTACAGCGCTGGCCCCGCAGCCTCAGCAGCCGGACGTCGATGCCGCTCACCGCGCGCACCGCGCGCCGGGCCAGCGCGCGGCACGCGGAGAGGTGCGCACCGTCGTCGCCGCCCGTCGGCTCGCCGAAGGCGAAGCCCACGGCGAGCCCTTCCCGTTCGGCGATCTCCGCGCCGACGGCTCGCACCGGCGGCCCGGTCCCGCAGCCGCGCCGCCCCGGAGCGGACGGCTCGAGGGCCCAGCGTGACGCCGCCTCGGCCACCGCGTCCATCTGCCCGGCCACCTCGCCCGCCAGCACCAGCAGTGCGCCGGCCGGGCGGTAGCGGGCCGCGTGGAACCGCCGTACGTCCTCGACCGTGAGCCCCTCCGGCACCGGCTGATCGCCGAGGGTGGGGTGGGCGTAGGCGGTCGGCCGCCACAGCGCGGAGAACAGCGACTCCTGCAGCCGCCATCGCCGGTCCCCTGCCCGTTCCGCGTACTCCTGCCGGATGACCGCGAGTTCGTCGGCGAGGATCCGCTCGTCCGCCCACGGCGCGGTGAACGCCCGCCCGAGGACATCCACGGCCGCCGGGAGATCCCCGCTCCGCACGAGGACCCGGTAGGTGGTGTGCTCGCGGCCGGTGGCGGCGGTGGCCAGCGCCCCGTCGCCGACTCGGCCCCCCTGCAGGGAGCAGCGGACCACCAGGTGCTCCACGGCGTGGGCGAGCCCGTGCTCGCCGGACGCCTCGTCGGCGCTGCCGGCCCGCAGGCGCAGCCGCACCGCCGCCAGTGGCGGCCCGAGCCGCTCCACGGCGACCAGCTCGAGGCCGCCGGGCAGCACCCGCCGTACCGCCCCGGTCAGGACGGTCACGGCCGCGCGGCCTCCACGGCCGCGGCGGGGATCAGAGTGACCATCGTCTGCGCCACCAGCCGCTCCTGGTCGTCCGTGGCGATGACGACCCAGTCGGCCGGGGCGAGCCGCCCGTTGTCCTCGAGCGGCATGTCGTGGATCACCACGGGCTGGTCCGGGGTGCACACCAGGTCCGTCCTGTGCACCAGGCCGACGGCCTCCCAGGAGACGGAGACCGGCTGTGGCGCCATGAGGTCCTTCAGGTCGAAGGAGAACCGCCCCACCCTGCGGCCCCGTTCGTCGCGCGTCTCGCGGAACTCCGCGCGGCCCAGCCGCAGCGGCGACACGAACTTCGGGGTCAGCGGGTACGAGGTGTGGCGGCCCCGCCGGTCGAAGACGACGGAGTGGGTGGCCAGCATCCGGTTCTCGCCGTCGAAGACCGACACATGGCAGTAGTCGCGCTCCTGGTCCTCGTCGAAGAGCACCAGCAGGTCCGTCAGGACCTCAGGGCTCTCCGGGGTCATCAGACGCACGCTCTCGCGAGCCTCCTCCCGGTCCACGAAGTAGAACTTGTGCGTCACCGCGGCGGGTTCGGAAAGCTTCTCCACCCGGCTTGCGAAGCTCAGCCGCACGCCCGTGCCGACGACGGCAGTCTCCACGGAGCAGTGCAACGGCGAGATGTCGGGCGGCACCTGGCCGCTGACCACATGCCGGGCGAAGGCCGCCGAGATGTCGGTGTTGTCGGTGTAGTCGTCGTTGCGGACCACGGACATCGACGGGCAGGCGACGAACGAGGGTGCCATGGCGCTCTCCTTGCGGCGTCGTATGAGGTGTCAGGGAAGCGGGTGCGGGAAGGGGTTGTCCGGCGCGGAATCGGTGCCGAGGGCCGCGACCACCTCGCGGAGCCGGCGGCCGCCGAGCATCCGGCAGGCGTGGTGGCCGGCGAGATGCTGCAGGCCGGGGACGAGGACCCGCACGACGTGCACACCCAACTGCCGGACGTCCGGGGTGGTGAGGTCCACGACACAGACCCGGCGCCCGGCCTCGCCCAGTTCCTTGACCATCAGGTCCAGCGGATCGCGGGTGTCGGCGGGCGCGGGTCGCTCCGGCCGGGTGCAGGCGGGGGGCCGGGTGGGGTGGACGAGGTATCCGGCCCGTTCCCGCAGCTCGGGGTACTTCGAGTAGAAGATGGCGTGCTTGTTGAAGTCGTCCACGTCGTGGAAGTCCTCGGCGGCCTCCCAGTCCTCGTGCTGCTTGAGCAGTCTGCGCACATACGTCAGGCCCTGCGCGGCCTCCAGGAACGCCTTCCTGACCGCCTCGGCCGGCGACCAGCGGCAGGCGCTGCCGAACGACATGATCCGGTCGGGGCCACCGGTGTGCTCCATGACGGCCACCACACAGGACGGGGTCAGGTCGAGGGAGAGGTCGTAGAACCGTACGCGCCACGACGTGGCACCGGCGATCAGGTAGGACACCTGGGAGGAGGCCGTGATCATGTCGTCGGCGACGGGCCGGGGCGGCAGCCGGTGCAGCCACGACACGGCCAGGGCGTCGCGCTCGATGATCTCGTACAGACCGCTGAGCACGGCCTCACGGAAGGAGGGGCCCGCGGCGAGCCCCGTGGAGATGGACGGCGCGACGGCGGCCTCCTCGCGCAGCCGCCGGTAGTGCAGATACACCTGCGACGCGGGAACCCACAGCCGCTCGCCCGTCCACAGGTCCCGCGCCGGTGTCCAGCGCACCCGGGTGGTGTCGTCGAAGGGCTCGAACGGGAAACCGGGCGTCGCGTACTGCTCCGGTGAGTACAGGCCGAACTCTCCGGGAGGGACCGCGGGTTCGTCCAGTTCCTCGAAAGAGGCGGTGCGCAGGTCCCGGGGCCGGTAGATCCCGGCCGCGTACCGTTCGAGTGACTCGCCGAGGGCCGCGTCGATCGCCTCCTTCTTGGCGAATCCGGCTCCTCCGTTCCTGGTCACCCGCATCGACGGCCTGATCAGCGCGAAGTCCGCGGAGGTGCTGCCGCTGAGGTAGACCGGCGGGCCGCTTTCGGCGCGGCGCACGCTGGACGCGTGGACGATGCCGACCCGGTCGTCCTCGGCCGCCCGCAGCCCGATCCCCTCCGGGGGATCCGGGGCGCTGTCCGGGCCGCCTCCGCAGACCTCGCAGATGGGCACGGCCAGGAGATGGCGGCGGGATTCGCCGGCGCCGGAGTCGTCCGTCCAGAGCAACTGGTCGGCGGGGTCGGCGGCGGGGTCGGCCAGCCACTGCTCCACGCGCCGTCCCACGGAGCCTGCCAGTTGCGCCGCCGCCCAGGGAGGCAACTCCTGCTGGACGGGACGCCCGCCGGTCACCGCGAGCAGCCGCATGTACGCGCGCCACGTCGGTCCGTGCACCGAGTTGGAGCTGACCCTGACGCGCAGGCACTCGTAACAGGCGCCCGCCCGGTCAGGCGTCCACAGCGGTCCGACGAAGGTCACGGCGTCGCGGGCGACGCCGTAAACCAGATGCGGCCGGCCCGTGCGGACGCACCACTCGGCCACCCGTGCCGTCCAGGGATCGAACAGCGACGCCGTCGCCACCACCACGAGGCCGGGCGGTTCGTCACCCGCCGCGTGCGGGTCCCAGCGCTCGCCGAGGTGGCGCGCCTCGATGCCTGGGGTGAGGTCGGCAACGGCGACGAAGGGCCCGGTCAGCTGCTGCGGGCCGGTCACCGCGAGCTGCCGGACGGGGAGGCCGCGCCGGGGGGCGGGGGACGGTGCGCCAGGGGCGCCGGTCTCCCGCAACTGTTCCAGCATCTCCAGCAGCCGCGCCATGTCGGGGTCGTCAACGGGTGGCTGCGGCGCGCCGGTGCCGAGGGGGGACGCCGTTCCGCCGAGGCTCACGGGCAGCCGCTCGGCCAGCTTCGACAGGCCGCTGCCTTTGATCCGGCGGACCTCCTGGGGCGTTTCCACGAAACCGTTCTGGTCGTCCAGCAGGTGGAGGCGCAGCCGGTCGGTGTCGTTGTCGGTGTCGTTGTCGGTGTCGTTGTCGGTGTCGTTGCCGGTGTCCGTGTCCATGTCCGTCATGCGGTCGTGTCCCCCTCGTCCCCGTCTTTCGCCTCATCCCCGTGGTCGGCCTCGTCGGCCTTATCGACCTCGTCGGCCCCGTCCGCCGCGTCCGCCGGACGCGGGCCGAGCAGGGTCAGATACAGCACCGCGTCGTCGACGCCGTCGACGCCGATGAGTTCGTTGAAGTAGTCGTCGATGAAAGCGATCATCGGATGCGCCACGAGTCCAAGGGCGCCGGCCGTGATCACGACGCTCTGCGCGAGATGGCCGCAGTCGAGCAGTACGGTCCGGTAGCCGCGTTCCAGGTACTTCCACTGGTTGCGGCGGAATGCCCCCACGTAGATCACCAGGGCCGCGGCCTCGCCCACCCGGCCCTGGTATCCGGTGTACGCGGAGACCTCGTCGAGCGTAGGGCTGTCGTCGACGAGCTGGAGCACCCGGCGTCCCGGGTGGAAGTAGTACAGCCCTGGCTCGACGCCTTCGACGCGGCTGACGAGGACGAACAGGTCGGTGGAGTACAGCCCGCCCGCCGACGGGGTGGCCCGCAACGGCAGCCGCACGTCCTCGCCCACGGCGGCGCTTCCGGTGGTGCCGTAGGACAGGGTCAGCAGATGGGTCAGCCCCTCCACGCCGAGTTCGCCGCCGCCCATCGGTGCCCAGGAACGCCTGCGCCGTACCGTCTCGTCCAACGGGAGGAGCGCTGGGGCGGATCGGGCGCGCAGTGGGTACTCCCGGCGGGTGTGGCCGAAGTCCCTGAAGGCGCGCCCCAGCAGCATGCGGGCCTGCGGGCCCATGCCGGAGACGTCGACCACCGGCAGGACGCCGAAGGCCGTGCGCATCTTGGAGTTCTCGTGGTAGACGCGGCCTGCCCGTACTTGGTCCGAGGTGTAGGCCAGGGATGTCTGGCGGGGTGCCCGCAGCCGGGGCGGCGGGGCGTGCTCCCAGCCGTCCCTGCCGCCCACGCCGGGCTCGCCCAAGTCGAGGCGGCAGGCCGCCACGACCGGGTGGCCCTCGGCGCTGAGGATCCGCGTGTGGGCGAGGTGGCCGTGGCTGCGCAGCCGGGTGCGCAACTCGGCCAACTCGTCCGGAGGCGGGGCGGGTTCGAGGTCGGCGAACGGCGTCCTGCCGACGGTGACGACGTCGGGTGCCGCCGTTTGGTCCTCGCCGTCCCCGTCCCCCGCTTCCAGCCGCGCCAGGGAGGCGATGACGAACCGGCGCAGAACCGCGTGGACCGCGCGTTCCACCCCGCGCCGCCGCCATACGTCGCAGACCACCGCGTGCAAGGAAACCGGCATCCGGTCGAGGTGCAGAACGGCACCGAGCCGGGGGATCCCCGCCGCCTCACCGAGCAGGTAGCAGTCGATGCGGCCGGCGACGCCGCGCAGCGGGGCAACGGCCTGTTCCCACCCGGTGATCAGAGTGCCCTCCAGGGGGTCCGAGCCCGCCGGCAGGCGGGCCAGCTCGGCGTGCAGCCCCCTGACGACCGCCGTGTCCCGGTCAGCCCCCGCGCCGAATCCGGCGCCCCGGCCGTCATCGCGGAACCGGAGCGCCGCAGCGCTCTCGGCCAGCTGCCACAGCGCCTCCCGCCGGCCGGCCGCCACGGCGACGTCGAGGAGCGGGATGTCGGCACCGGCCAGGTCCAGTTCCTCGTCCGCGTGCTCCATACGGACCAGGGCCCCGGCATGGGCCCGCAGATACAGCGGCACGGGCAGCGTCCGGGCGCCGAAGCCCTGGGCGGTGACACAGTTCCACGCGTCTTCCACGGCTCAGACCTCCACCCACTCCTGGGCCGTCGGGGCGTGCTCCGCGCAGACCTCGCAGTACGGGTCCCGCCAGGCGCGCAGGGACGTCTGCTCACACGTGCCCGCGTCGATGGTCGTGATCCGGCCCCAGGGGTGCTCGGCGCCGAACGGGACGAAAGCACGCAGGGCCATGTGTGCCACGACACCGCCGGCCCAGGCCACGAAGCCGGGTTGCAGGGTGAACCAGCTTTCCTGGGCCGCGCGCTGCTCCCGGGCCCCACCGCTGCCCGCGGAGCCCGGCGCCAGGCAGCGCGGACAGGCGGACTCGCCGGGCATCGTCCACGGACCCAGCCGCACCCGCCGGGGGGTGACGAGGACGGGGAGCCAGGGGCGCCGTCGTCCGCACAGGCGGCGGTTCGCGGCGCCGAGGGCCGCCTCGTCCTCGTGGGACACCACCACCGTGAGCGCCGGCTCCGGGCCGCCCCGCTCCCCTACGGCCAGACCCTGCGCGGACAGCGCGTCCGCCAGCGCCGCGGGCATCCGGCCGTTCCCCTCGATCTCGATGCGCTTGTTCTTCACCCGGCCGAAGACCTCGTCGGGCTCGGCGGAACGCCGCGCGACGAACGAGTACAGCCGCAGATCCGCGTCGGTGTCGATGCCGCCGCAGGGACGTAACAACACGCCCATGGACGTCAATTGCTTCAGGTACGGCGCCAGGCGCTCGATCTCCACACGGGAAACCTGTTCGCGCAGCGGAACGCTGCGGCGCAGCTTCGGCACCAGCTCGGCGAGCACGTACCGCAGGGATTCCCATTGCCTGTCGTCGGCCTTCAGTACGAATTTCCGCGGCCCGGCCAGCACTTCGAAACGTTGGTGCCCAACCGGCTGAAATTCGATGTCAACGGCGCCTACCGCCACCGTATTTGCCGCCGTATCAAGAGTATTCACGTCCTCGAACCTAACGGGTGCGCACGGACCGTCCGATACCGAATTCCCGTAGTACGGAACTACGGTTTTCCGTTGCCTCGAGGCGATCGGGCGGCCGTTGTGCGGCCGGTTCAGCGCCGCGAAGTCCCGGGTGTCGCTCCTATTCCATGTGCACGGCCTCGCCGCGCAGATGACCTACCAGCGCCGCCTCGGCGCCCGTCCGGGAAGGGGGGTGGAAGGTCAGGCAGCGAACGGCGGCGTAGAGGTACGCGACATCGGGGTCGCCGATGAAGGCGCCGCCGCCGAGGGCTTCGACGGCCGTCGCCGCGGCGGTGACGACGGCTTCCTGGGCGGCGAATCGGGCCACCAGCGCGGGACCGAGCACGGCGGCCGGTTCCGCCGTCGTCTCCAGCCGCGCGGCGACTCCCTCGAGCGCGTAAGTAGCCCCCTCCACGGCGACGGCCATGGCGGCCAGGGACGACGCGCCGCTGCGCTTCGTGCCGACGGCCCGCTCGACCAGAGCCGCCGCCATGCCGACGTACGAGGCCGCGATCAGCACCTCGAACCACACCAGGGACCGCCGCAGAGCGTCGCTCGTGGTGCCCACCGGCCCGATGTCCGAGATCAGCCGGTGCGGCACGAAGACGTCGCTCAGGACGAGCTCATCGCTCTCCGCCCCCGTGAGCACGTCACTGCGCCAGAACGGGCGGGTGCTCAAGCCCGGCGAGTCCGCGGGTATCACGGCGACGGCGCAGCGTTCGCCCTCCGGGCGTTCGATGCGGACGGTGGCGAAGAGCAGGTCCATGGAGCGGCTGAGGCTGCACGGCTTCTTCGAGCCGGTGACCAGCGCACCGCCCTCCACCGGGCGGGCCGACATGGCCGGCCGCAGGATGCCGGATCCGGGCCTGCCCTCGGCCGCGCCCGAGGCGATGAGCATCGTGTTGCGGGCCACCGCCTCGGCCAGCAGCCACTCCATCCCCGCCTCCTGCCGGTCCCAGCCGGTCAGGCTCGCGACCGAGAAGTGGTGCATGGTCGTGGCCACCGCCAGGGACGGGGCGCGACTGGCCAGGGCCCGCTGCACGCGCAGTCCTTCGCGCAGGCCCAGCCCGAGGCCCGCGTACTCCTCGGGGACGAACAGGGCGGGCGCGCCCGAGCGCCTGAACCACTCGATCGCGGGTGAGCCGGGCCGCTCCAGCCTGTCCAGGCCGGCGGCGGCGAGTTGGCCGTCCAGGCCGGGCAGACACCGTTGCAGGAGTGCGCGGTCCTCCGCCAGGAAACCCGCGTTCACGCCCGCCCTCCGTCGTCGCCGACGGGCTCCGGAGCGTCGAGGACCACTTCGCCGACGAGGCCGCGCAGGACGATGGCGACGTGGTCGCGCAGCGTCTGCTCGGCGATCGGCTCGATGACGTCGGCGAGAGTGGGAATGCCCATGTCGAAGTCGCAGGAGAAGTGGATCCGGCAGTCGGGTCCCACGTCGTGCAGCATCCAGTGGCCGACCAGGTGGTCGAGGTCGCCCTCCTTGAGGGAGAAGTCCACCCGGTGCCGCGCCGCGTCGAACCGGTCCTCCTCCGTCCATTTCAGCACCCCCCGGCGGAATTTCACCTCCCACGAGCAGCCGGTCCGCCCGTTCCCGAGGTCCTCGACGGCGACCCGCAGCACGGCGTCGGTCAGTTCGGGATAGCGCGGGAAATCACAGATGACGGGGTAGAGTTCGGCGGCGTTCCGGCCCGGTGCCGTCCCCGCCATGCGCACGTTCCGCATCGCTCCTCCAAAAGGGCTGCATATCAGGTGTGGTCAGACGGTCGAACGGCGTTTTGCCGCTGTCGCGGCAGCCCCTTCGAGCGCTGTTTCGAGCCAGGCGAACTCCGGCTCGCCGAAGAAGGCCGAGGGAGTGAAACGGACGGTCGCCAGCGAGTTCGCCGCCGGGCAGACCACAACGCCTCTCTCAAGGAGTTCCAGCACGAATTCGCCCGCCTGGGCGGCCTCGTGGAATTCGACGCCGAAGAGCGCGCCTCGGCCTCGGATGTCCTTCACCAGATGGCCGCACGGCTCCAGACGCTGCTCCAGCAGGTCCCGAAGCCGTCCCTCCAGGGCACGGGTACGCCCCGGTACGTCCTCGCGCAGCACCGCCTCGACCGTGTGCCGCACGGCGACCGCGGCGAGCGGGTTCCCGCCGAAGGTGGAGGTGTGCAGGACCGGATCCCGGTTGAGCGGGGCGAACACCTCGCGCGTCGCGACGACCGCCCCGACCGGCACCACTCCCGCGCCGAGCGCCTTGCCGCTGAGCAGGATGTCGGGCACGACTCCTTCCTCCTGGACGGCCCACAGGCTGCCTACCCGGCCCAGGCCGGTCTGGATCTCGTCCACGACCAGCAGCGCTCCCGCGCGGCGGCACGCCCGCTCCACCTCGCGCAGATAGCCGGGAGGTGGCAGCCGCACCCCGCCCTCCCCCTGCACGGGCTCGACGATGACGCACGAGTCCGCGGTGAGCCGCGCAGCCAGAGCCTCGGCGTCCCCGTACGGGACGAACTCGACCGGTCCGGGCAGCGGTTCGCACGGATCCCGGAAGACGGCGCGCCCCGTCACCGCGAGTGCCCCGAGCGTCTTGCCGTGGAAGCCTCCCTCGGTGGACACGACATGGCGCCTGCCGTTCATCCGGGCGAGTTTGAGAGCCGTCTCGCAGGCCTCGGCCCCGGAGTTCGTCAGGTACACGTACTCCAGACCGTCCGGGCAGGCCGCAGCCAACGTCCGTGCTGCCACGGCGAGTTCCTCGGAGTAGACGAGGGGGCCGGTGATCGCCAGCTTCCGCAGCTGGCGGGCCACCGCCTCGGTGACCGGCGGGTATCCGTGGCCCAGCAGAAAGACGCTGAACCCGCCGCAGTCGAGCAGGCGCTGCCCGTCCGAGGTGTCGAGGTAGTCGCCCTGCGCGCTCGCGACGACGGGTGCGGCCATCAGCTCCGCCATCCGGGCCAGTCCGGTGTTGACGTGCCGGTGGTACAGGGCGAGGACGTCCGCGCGGTCCATGCGGGGCCCGGCGGCGGGCCGGCCGGTCGGCTCGGGGGCGGTCCGCCCGGTGGTCCGCTCGCTCGTCATCCGTTCACCGCCTTCGGCGCCAGCCGCACGCGCGCTCCCCAGTACTCCAGGGCGGCGTCCAGGCAGGCCACCAGGTCTGGCGGTTCCGGCAGGTCGGCGAAGCCGGCGGCGGGACCCGGCAGCGTGCCGTCGGTCGCGAGCGGTCCGATGACGTCGGTGAAGAACTCCAGCCGTCGGCGCATGTCCGCCGCGAGGGCGTCGCCGAACGCCGGCATGATCAGCCGGTGCACCATCTCGGCGTCCACCAGCCGGGGTCGGGTCACGGTCCTGCCGAGTCCCCGCGCATAGGCCTGGCAGCGTTCGACGAACTGCTCGATGGTGAGCGCCCGCTTCCCGGCCGTGATCCAGTGCTCGCCCCGTGCTCCCGCGTCGAGCAGCGTCGTCACACATTCCGCCACATGGTCGCAGGGCAGGAAGTCCAGATACGAACCGGGCGCCACCGGCACCAGGTGGGCGTCCCCGGTGACCAGGGCCTTCATGGCGGCGTAGATCCCCTGGAAGCGGGGGATGGCGCCGGTCGCGCTGTGCCCGGTCACCACGGTGACCCGCATAATCGTCCACGGTACGCCCGCACTTCGCGCGATCCGCTCCGCGGCCTGCTTGGACTCGCGGTAGACCCGCGAACGCCCGGTCTCGGTACTGCCGTCGCGCTGCTGGACGTAGACGGTGCTGATCAGATGGAAGGGCACGCCCGCGGCCTCGGCCAGCCGCAGTGCGTGCGCCGTGCCGCCGACGTTGACCTGCCGGACCTCCGTGGCGGGCCGGGCGAAGGAAGTGACGGCGGCGCTGTGGATCACGCCGCCGATCCGGTCGGCGACCCGACGGTAGGCGGCCGGTCCCAGCCCGAGGTCCGGCCGGGTCACGTCGCCGGGGACGGTCTCCACACCGTCCGGCGGGCGGGTCCCGCCCTCGCGGACCAGCCCGACGACGCGTTCGGTGCCGAACGCCGCGGCCAGGCTCTGCCCGATGACGCCACCGACTCCGGTGATCAGGAAAGGGAGGGACATCAGCACGCCTTCACATCAGGATCGAGTAGCCGCCGTCGATCACGACGGTCTGGCCGGTGATCATCTCTGCCTCGTCCGAGAGCAGGAACGCCGCGAGGGTTCCGACGTCGTCGGGCCGTACCAGGCGACGACTCGGTGTCCTCGCCAGCGCCGCGTCGAACAGCTCCGTGTGCCGGCCGAAGCCGCGGGCCGCGTCGGTGTCGACCAGTCCCGGGGTGACCGCGTTCACCCGGCAGCGCGGCGCCAACTCGACCGCGAGATAGCGGACCAGGGACTCCTGCGCCGCCTTCGACGCGGCCAGCATCCCGTAGGCGTGCGGCAGAACGCGCTGTGCGCCCAGGCTGGAGACCGCGAGCACGGACCGCAGTTCCGGCGCCGCCTGGACCAGTCGCAGCATGGACCGGGCGTGCGTCTCGACGGCCCAGTCCCAGTGGCTGCGCCGTGTGTCCATCAGCGAGCGCTCCACCCCGGTGCCCGCGTTGGACACCAGCAGCGTCGGCGGGCCGAGTTCGGCGGTGACCCAGTCAACGACCTTGGCGGGGACGTCACCGCGGGGGTCTCCGAAGAAGGCCCGGCGGGCGCAGGCCCGCGCACCGAGTCCCTTCAGTTCCTCGACCGTGCGGTCGGCCGTGTCGCGGTCGCGCATATAGGTGACGGCGACATCGGCTCCCAGTGCCGCCAGACGGCGGGCGATGCCCGCGCCGATGCCCTTGGAGCCGCCGGTGACGAGTGCAATCCGGTCGGCGAACGGCTGCGGACCGGGGCCGTCCACGCTCATGCCTTGGCCAGTGCCAGGGAGCAATTGACACCTCCCAGCGCGAAGGAGTTGCTCAGGGCCAGCTCGGCGTCGGTGCCGCGGGACTTGTTGGCGACGACGTCGATGTCGCATTCGGGGTCGACGGTGTCGTAGTGGGCGGTGGGCGGCAGCACCCCGCGGTGCAGGGCGAGCAGCGCGGCGGCGGCCTCGGTGGCGGCCGTGCCGCCCATGAGGTGGCCGTGCACCGACTTGGTCGATGACACCGGCGGCAGGCACGGGCCGAACAGCTCGCGCAGCGCGCGCACTTCGGCCGCGTCGCCCGCCCTCGTGCCCGCCGCGTGCGCGTTGACATAGCCCACCTCGGCGGGCCGACGGCCCGCCATCCGCAGGGCGAGCGCCATGGCGGCGGTGGCGCCCCTGCCGTCCGGCCGTGGCGTGGAGAGGTTGTACGCGTCGCCCGTGTGGCCGTAGCCGACGATCTCCCCGTAGACCCGCGCTCCCCGGGCCCGGGCCCGGTCCATGTCCTCGAGGACCAGAACGGTCGCCCCCTCGCTCATGACGAAGCCGTCGCGGTCGGCGTCGAAAGGACGGCACGAGCGGGCCGGGTCCTCGGCACGGGTCGCCAGCGCCCGCGCGGCCACGAAGGCGGCCAGCGCCACGGGGTGCAGCGATGCGTCGCAGCCGCCTGCGAGCACCAGGTCGGCGGTGCCGTTGCGGATCAGTTCCGTCCCGCGGGACAGGGCGTGCCCGGAGGCGGCACAGCCGCTGGTGGGGCACTCGACGGGGCCGGTGAAGCCGTACTCCATCGACACCATCCCGGCGGCCGCCGTCGGCATCATGGACATCGACACGGCCGGGGAGATCCTGCGCCAGCTCCGCTCGGTCAGTCCCACCGCCTCGGCGGCGACGCGGTCGAGGCCGGCGTAGGCGGTGGCGATGACGACCCCGGCGCGTTCCGGGTTCAGCCCCGCCTGTGCCGGTCCCGCGTCCTCCATCGCCAGCCGGGCGGCGGCGATGCCGAACTGCGCGAACCGCTCGGTCCTGCGCGCCTGCCGGCCGTCCAGGTAGTCCTCCGCCCGGAAGTCCCGCACCTCACCCGCGGCCCGTACCGGGAAGCCGTCGAGGCGGAAGCGGGTGAGCTCGCCGATACCGGAACGCCCCTCGAACAGGGACTCCTCGAACGCTTTGATCCCCGTGCCGGCGGGGGTGACCGGCCCGATGCCGGTCACCGCCACCCTGCGGGGGGTCACCGCTGCTCCACCAGCGCGGTGACGCGGTCCACTATGCCCTTGACGACGAGCATGTCCTGGAGGTGCTCGTCCGACACGGACAGGTCGTGGCGTTCCTCGAGCACGGCGACCGCGCTCATCAGATCCACCGAGTCGAGCCCCAGGTCGTCGAAGAGGTGCGCCTCGGGCGTGATGCGTTCCTCCGGTACGTTGAACCGCTCCGTCAGCAGGTCCTTCACCTCGTGCTCGACTCGTTCCCTCGTGTTCTCCACGGCTGTCTCCTCCGTATCGGCCGACGTTCGGCTAGCAGAGCCCGCCGTCGACGTTGATGAGCTGACCGGTGACGGCGGCAGTGTCGACGCAGAACCGGACGGCGTTGGCCACCTCCTCGGGCGTCACGAACTGCCCGGTTGCGGTGGAGCCGACGATGCGCTCCCGCGCCGGGGCGTCGAGTCCGGCGATGAGCGGGGAGTCGACCAGGCCGGGGGCGACGACGTTGGCCGTGACACCGTGCCGGCCGGTCTCCCGGGCCACCGAGCGGGTGAACCCCACCAGTCCGGCCTTCGCGGCGGCGTAGTTGCTCTGGCCCGGCAGTCCGATCGCGCCGCTCACCGAGCCGATGCTGACGATCCGTCCGAAGCGCTGCGTGATCATCGAGGGAAGAGCCTGGCGGACGCAGTGGAACACGCCGGTCAGGTTCACCCGCAGTACGTCGTCCCAGTCCTGGTCGCGCATCCGCAGTGCGGGCCGGTCGCGCAGCACACCGGCCGCGTTCACCAGCACGGTGACGGGACCCAGTGCCTCGGCGCTCCGGCGGAAGGCGCCGCGCACCGCGTCGGGGTCGGCGACGTCGAGGGGCACGGCGAGCGCGTCCGGAAGGCCGGCGGCCAGTTCCTCCGCCGCCGACGCCCCCTTGTGGTAGCCGACGGCGAGACGCATCCCGCAGGCGGACAGTGTCCTGACCACTGCGGCGCCGATCACTCCGCCGCCGCCGGTGACCAGGGCGACCCGGGGTTCAGCTGCCATCCTCCACCGCCTTGTCGAGCTGGGCCGGGGCGCTCCGGGCGGCCTGGAACGGCCGCGGGACCCTGGCCTCGTCGTCGTCGGACACCAGCCGCAGGCGGGGCTCCAGTTCGGGCACGATGGCGCGGACCAGCCCCAGCAGCCGGGCGGGTGAACCGGGTCCGAGCTCCACGAACGCGCGGTGGCCCTCGCGTGCGGCGGCGCGCACGGCTCCGCAGAAGTCCACTGCCGCGGTCATCCCGGCGACGAGCAGCTCCCTGATCCGGCCGGGGTCGGTCGTGGCCTCCCCGGTGATGCAGGAGTACAGCGCCGCGCGCGGGCGGCGGATCCGTGCCTCCTCGAGCGCCTCGCGCATCTCCGCCGCGGCCGGCGCCATCAGGTTCGTGTGCGCGGCGTACGGCACCCGCAGGGGCCGGATCCGGAACGCGCCGCGTGCCCGGCACCGCCGGGCGGCGTCGTCGAGCGCCGCCGTCTCCCCGGCGATGACGATCTGTTCGGGACTGTTGACGTTCGAAACCTCGACGACCCCGCCGCCGGCCCCGATGTCCTCGCAGACGCCGCGCACCTCGGCCTCCGAGAGTCCGAGCACGGCGGCCATCGCGGTCCCGGTGCCGGCGCACCGTGCCATGGCCCGCGCGCGACGGGCGGTCAGCCGCAGCCCCGTTTCGAACGTGAGCGCCCCGACCGCCGCCAGGGCGGTGAACTCGCCGAAGCTGTGGCCGATGACCGCTCCCGGGGGCGGCTCGTGCCGCAGCAGTGCCGTCGCCGTGGCCACGCCCACGACGAACAGCGCCGGCTGCACCGTTTCGGGGTCCCATACGGGGTCGGCGTCGGTCGTGCACATGCGGGTCAGGTCGGTGCCGAGCAGCGCCCGGGCCTCGTCCAGCAGCGGTCCCGCCGTGCTGAGCCCTGCGGCCATACGGGCCCGCTGCGCCCCCTGGCCGGGGAACATCCACACGGTCATGTCGCCGCTCCGCCCGCCGTGAACCAGGTGTCCTTCAGCACGGGACGGCCCGCCACGAGGGCGTCCAGCGTGTACGGGCCCTCCGGAGCGATGCCCCGCACGGCGAAGTCCACGATGTCGTCCGGCCTGACGGGCCGGGCGAAGCGCGCATGGATCAGGTCCAGCCGTGCGTCGTCGCCGCCGAGGACGCGGTCGGCCAGCCCCGTGACGGCCAGGTGGAGGGTCGCCATCCCGTGGAGGACGACGCCGGGCAGCGCGGCCTCGCGCGCCGCGGTCTCGCTCAGATGGATGGGGTTGTGGTCGCCGCTCGCCTCGGCGTACCGGGACGGCAGATCACCTGGAACCACTGTGCTCCAGGCCGCGACCACCGGTCCCGTGCCGACCGGAGCCGGCTGCCGCGCCAGACGGCCCCGCCCGGTGGCGGGGCCGAGGGTCAGGGTGGTGAGCAGGTCCGCGATGCCGTCCCCGGCAGGGCCGCGCACGCTGGTGCGCACGACGGCGGCCCGCTGGAAGCCGTAGTCCCCTTCGTCCTCGAGGCTCGCGGTCACGACGGTCTCCTCGCCGACGCGTGGACGCCGGTGGACGCGTATGTCCTGCTCGGCATGGCGGACGTCGCGCAGCCGCGGGCGCACCGGGCTCCGCTCCAGCACCTGGGTCAGTGCCCGCGGCAGCGCCCGGACCAAGAAGAACACCGGCACTGCGGCGGACGAGATGTCCAGCGCCCGGGCAAAGGATTCGACGTCGGAGGGTTCCACGGAAAACCGGAACGGCATCTGGTCACGCTGCGCGTTCCGTATCGTCATCGCCTTCACCATCCACCCGGCGGAGTTCGCCCGTTGTGCCGCTCGATTTCCCGGCCGGTCATCTTTTCCGGGACACCGCGAGCCTAGGGAAGGGGAACCTCCTCGAACCATCCCGGAATTCCGTAGTGCTGTTCGGGGGTTTCCGGGGGGAAGTTGCCCGGGCCGCGGCCGTTCTTCACGGTCGGCGCGCCGTGACGACGGCCGGTTTGACGGTGCCGCGCCGGTACTCCTCCCGCGCCGCGGCAAGGGTGTCGAGGAGCGTTTTCGTCTCGTCGGTGCCGAATATCTCCGCGACGTCACCGAAGAACAGCCGCATCGCTTTCAGCCGGTCCCCCAGAAGCGCGTCCGCCCATTCGGTGAGGTCACGGACGACGATGTCGGTGAATCCGCTCCGGACGAGCTGGGCCACTCGTTCCTCTGCGTCGGTCAGGAAGAAAATGTCCGGCGGATGACACCGGAGGAAATCGTCGGACAGGTCTCTGCCGGATACGCGCAGGCTCGTCTCCTCGGTCATGACGAGCAGCCCGCCCGGCCGCAGTACCCGGAACGCCTCGCAGAACACCGTCTCCACCTCGGCGAAGTGCGGCAGCGACCCGGTGCACACCACGGCATCGAGGCAGCCGTCGCTCAACGGCAGGGCCCGCACGTCCGCCTGCACCGGCTGGGCGGTCCGGGTGTCCGCCGCGTTCTCGATGGTCGAAAACAGCCGGACGTGCTCGGCGACGAAGTCGACGCCTACGCACCGCCCCGTCGTGACGCCGCGCGCCCGGAGGCCGGCGACGATCTCCCGCAGCGCGCCGCCGAATCCGCAGCCGAGTTCGGCCAGGCTGACGGCGGTGCCCGGCTCGACGCCCGCCGCGACGGCCGCGGCCACCAGCGCGCAGCCCTGCGCCCCGAAGTGGCCCAACTGGTCGAAGCCCAGGGCGCGGGCCCCGGCCGCGTCCCCCGCCACGTCGAGCATGCCTTCCCAGGAGCGGTCCCAGTCGTGCAACGCGTGGAACAGCCGGCGGTGGTAGTCGCCCTGCAGTTTCCGCTGCCGTCCCGCCTTCCGACCCACTTGCCGCCTCCCCGGTACGCCGGACCGTCGACGAAAGTGCCCGGGTCCCTGAATTTGCGTGGTCAGGAATTCCCGGGCACGGATGGAGCGGCGTACGCCCGCTGCCGTGTCGCACGGCCACAGGCGTACGCCTTCGAGAGGGGTGGATCGATTACTCGAATTCCACCTCGGAGATGTCGAGCGAGGTGCTGGAGGAGGAACAGGTGCAGCCCTCCTCAACACCGATTCCCTCAAGGGAGGAGACCTGCTCGTCGACGATCTCGAACGTGATGTCGGCCATTTCTCATCCTTTCGGAGTTCCCGATGACAGGACCCTCAGACTATGGATTCGCGGCACGGCGGGCGCCACGGATTGCCGTAGTAGTCCGCACACGGCGAACGACGGCCATGAACAGCGGCCGCCGCAATGAGACGGACCGCAACGAGACATCCCGGGACCACAAATGAGACGGACCGCACGAGAAGGATTGCTCGTGGCACCGGTGACCGCGGTTACGCGAGACCGAGAGCCGTCGCACGTTCGACCACTTCCAGCCGGTTGCGCGCGCTGAACTTCGACAGCAAGTGGCGCATGTGGTATTCGACGGTGTTCTCGCTGACGAACAGCGCTTTCGCGATCTCACGGTTGCGCAGTCCCCGCCTGAGCAGCTCCAGCACATCGCGCTCCCGGCGGGTCAGGTACGGTGCCGGTCCGGTGGCCCGTTCCTTGAGGGCCTCGGCGAAGGCCCGGTCCATGACGCTGACCCCGAGCGTGTGTGCGGCGAGGATTGCCTCCACCGCGCGGGGCAGGTCAATGGTGTCCTCCAGGTAGACCCGGCAGCCACGGCGCATCCAGCGGTCGCAGCGCCGCCAGTCGCGTCGCTGGCCGAGCATGGCCAGTCCGACGCTGTCCCGCACGGCGTTCGCACCCGAGATGGTGCGCTGGATGTCGCCGTCGTCGAGCTCCTCACCGGCGAGGATCCACTCGGCCCGCCGGGTGTGGACGAGCGACGGCAACTCGTCGTGCCCGGGGCTGCGATAGATGTCCACACCCCGGTAGCACGCCGCCTGCTCCACCCGAAGGGCGCGCCAGGTCCCCACGAGGACGACGCAACAGTCCCCCCAGTCACCGTCGTCGCGCACACCCATACGGTCGCGCGGAGACGTCCTGTGCACAGCGGTTCCCCCGAATCCCTTGGCAGTTGAACGACAGGTTGCGACCTCGGCCCACCGCGCTTCAGCCCCCCGCTCTCACACCGACTTTCGCGTGCAGGCGGCGCAGCCGCGCCGGAGCCCACCAGTTGGCCCGCCCCATGACCATCATGAACGCCGGCACGAGCACCCCCCGGATCACCACGGCGTCCATGACGACGGCCAGGAACATGCCCAGGCCCAGGAGTTTGAGCACCGACACCTGGGAGGTGGCCAGGGCGAGCAGTACTCCTCCGATCAGCACGGCAGCCGCAGTGATGAGCGACCCCGTCCGGCCGACGCCCTCGATCACCGCACGGGTGTTGTCGCCGTGCACCGCGTACCGCTCCCGGATGCGGGACATCAGGAAGATCTCGTAGTCCATGGACAGGCCGAACGCCGCACAGAACATCAGCACCGGGACGGTCACGTCGAGATACCCGGTCGACACGAAGTCGCCCACCAGCCATTTCAGGTGACCGTACTGGAAGACGTAGACCATCGCGCCGAACGACGCCGTGAGGCTGAGGGTGTTGAAGACGATCGCCTTCAACGGGACCAGCAGGCCTCCGGTGAACAGAAGCAGCAGCACGAACATCACCAGCGCGATGACCCCCAGCGCATAGGGAAGCCGGTTCCCGATCACCGACTTGGTGTCGGCGAAGAGGGCGGAGTCACCCGCCACGAAGACGGCGCCCGGCGCGGGCATCGCTCTGATCCTGTGCACGATCCGTTCGCTGCGCGGCGAGAACGCGGTGTCCTCGGACACGACGTCGAGCCTGAACACACCGCCCCGGGCGAAGACTCCAGGTGCTGCGCCCGGCCGGTCGACCTGCTCCCCCTTGGCATAGGTCCCGAGCGCCGTGGTGACATGAGCGACGCCGTCGATGCGTGACACCGAACGGTAGTAGGAGTCCTCCTCTCCTCGTCCCGCGTTTGCCCGCGGGTCGGTCCGCACGACCACCTGGATCGGGTCCAGCGCTCTCGCGTCGAAGTCGCTGTCGATCATCCGCGCCGTCCGGTACGCCTCCGCGTCGGCGGGCAGCACCCGTTCGTCGGTGAGGCCGAACTTCGCGTGGGTGAACGGCAGTCCGAGCAGGATCAGCACCAATACGGCAGGCAGGGCCACCAGCACGGGCCGCCGGGAGATCCTGGTGGCGAGCCGCGACCACCAGGACTCCTCCGGCACCGCGGACCGCCGGCCCAGCCTGCGCAGGACAGGCGTGATGTCCCCGGCGTCGAGCCAGCGGCCGAACACCAGCAGGGCGGGCGGCAGCACCAGTACGGCCGCGGCACCGACGGTGAGCACGGCGGGGATGGCGGCGTAGGCGAGCGAGCGCAGAAAGTACAAGGGGAACAGGACCAGCGCACTCAGGCACAGGGCCACCGTCACCGCCGAGAAGAACACGGCGTGCCCGGCCGTGCGCACCGCCACCACCAGAGCTTCCTGCTGGGTCCTGCCCCTCCCCGTCTCCTCGCGGAAGCGCATCAGGAGGAACAGGCTGTAGTCGACGGCAAGTCCGAGCCCGAGCGCCGTGGTCAGATTGAGGGCGAAGATCGAGACATCGGCGAACTCGGTGACCACACGGAGGATGGCGAGGGTGAGCACGACCCCGATCACACCGATGAGGAAGGGAAGCAGGGCGGCGAGCACGGTCCGGAACACCAGGAGCAGGACCAGCAGGACGATGGGCGCGGCGACCAGCTCCGCCTTGGCCAGATCCTGGTCGCTGCGGTGCTGCAGCTCGGCGTTGCTCTCGGCCTCGCCGGTGGCCCCGACGTCGAACGGCCCCTGCCGGCCCGTCAGGCCAGGGACGATACGTTTCGCCGTGCGCTGGGCCTGGTCGTCGTCGCCCGCAAGGCGCACCGCCACCACACCGGAGCGGCCGTCGTGCGACCGCAGCAGTCCGTCGCCGGTGGTCCAGTAGGACTGCGCGGAGAGCACACCGGCCTGCCGACCCACCCGCTCGGTGTAGCTCACACCCGCCGCGGCGATCCGGGGGTCGTCGAGGGGGCGGTCGGCCCGCAGCAGAAGGAGCAACTGCGGCTGTTCCACGCCGAATCGCTGCCCCAGCTCACTCCGGGCGGTGCGCAGATTGCCCGTGGCCGCCGCATAACCGCCGTTCGACAGGCGCTCGACGACCCCGGAGCCGTACCATCCCGCGAGCGCGACGATCAGCACGGTGACGGCGAGCACGAGATGCCGCCATCGCAGGACGGACTCCGCGGCCTTCTCGAGCAGGGTACGTCGTGGTCGTACGGCAGCGGTTTCCTCCGGAGCGTCCACCGATTCCCCCCGCTTCGTCATATGCCTCCCCATGGCTTCCGACCAAAGGCACCCGACTCGCGGACAACGGGCGCCGCCCCCCGGCCCTGGTCCGGCCGACCTGGCTCGTGTGTCGACCCACCGGCCGCCCGTAATCATACATACATACACGTATGATCGCCACGCCGACTTGCCCGGACCGTATGCCCCTGGCACTGGCCCGGTGGATCGGCGGACATATGCCATCCATGTGCCGCGAGGCCATCCTCACCGGGTCCCGGCACGCCGCGGAACCCGCAATTCGGCCGCTCGCCGCGCCCACCGGCGCACGGCTCGATCCTGTCGTTGACTTGGTCCGACCCTCCCCGCCATCATCCGAAGGCAGACAGAGACCACAGAAGTTCCACACAGAAGTCGGCGCTGGTTGGTTGGTCGGGTGCGCCGACCGGGTTCGTACCCAGTCCCGTCCGCATGCCGCCCTACGGGGCGGCACGGGAGGAGCAGTCGTGCGGCACGGGCCTGGATCAACCTCGACCAGGAGCACCCCATGCCCAACCAGCCAACCGACATCCCCGCACCGACCCCGCCCCGGAGCGCCGACGTCCTCGTCGTCGGCGCCGGCATCGCGGGCCTCGCCTGCGCTCGCGAACTGAGCCGGCGCGGCATCCACGCCATCGTGCTCGAAGCACGCGACCGCGTGGGCGGGCGTCTGCTGAACAGCGAGTGCGACGGCGACGTCATCGAACTCGGCGGCCAGTTCCTCGGCCCGGGCCAGGACCGCGTGTACGCCCTGGCCGCCGAACTGGGCGCCACCACGTGCGCCACCCACCGCGCAGGCAGCAATCTCATCGAGACCGGACGGGGCGGCCTGCGCCGCTACCGGGGCGCCGTCCCGAGGCTCGCTCCCCATGTCCTGCTCGATGTCTCCGCCGCCCAGCGGAGGTTCGAACGGCTTGCCCGCACGGTCGACCCAGAGGCGCCGTGGCGCACCCCCGGCGCGGCCGAACTGGACGCCGCCACCGTCGCCACCTGGATCCGGCGCACCCTGCGCACGCCGGACGGGCGACGGCTGTTCACGCTGGCGTGCGAGGCCGTCTGGTCCTGCCAGCCCTCCGAACTCTCCCTGTTGCACGCGCTCTTCTACGCCCGTGCCGCCGGCAGCTTCGACGCACTGATCAGCACGGAGAACGGCGCCCAGCAGGACCACGTCGTCGGCGGCGCCCAGATGCTGGCGATCCGTATGGCCGAGCAGCTCCCAGGCCAGGTGCACCTCGGCTCGCCGGTCCGGCGCATCGAGCACTCGGACCGGTCGGTGCGCGTCACCACGGCCGACGAGACCGTCTGGCGCGCCCGGCACGTCGTGGTCGCCGTCCCGCCGACGCTGGCCGGCCGGATCGTCTACGAGCCGCCGCTGCCCCCCGACCGTGACGCACTCACCCAGCGTCTGCCGATGGGCAGCGTCGTCAAGTGCGTGGCCGTCTACTCCGAGCCGTTCTGGCGGCGGCACGGCCTCAGCGGGCAGGCGACGAGCCTGCGCGGCCCTCTTGGAGTCGTCTACGACAGCACACCGGAGCACACCGGCCGCGGAGTGCTGCTGGGCTTCGTCGAAGGCGCCGCGGCACGGGCACACGCCCGGCTCACCCAGGAGCGGCGCCGCGCGGCCGTGGTCGCGCAACTCTCCCGTCTGTTCGGCGACCGCGCAGCCGAGCCCCGGCACTACGTCGAGCAGGACTGGACGGCGGAGCGGTGGAGCCGCGGTGGGTACGCCGCCTTGTTCCCGCCCGGGGTGTGGACCCACCTCGGTCCCGCACTGCGCCGCCCGGTGGGCCCCATCCACTGGGCGGGCACCGAGACGGCCACCCGCTGGTGCGGCTACATCGACGGTGCGCTGTGCTCCGCGGACCGGGTCGTGCGGGAGATCACGGCCCGGTTGACGCCGGACGGCGACCACGCCGTCGTCTGATCCCTGCGAACCTGCCCCTCCCCGACGGACCTCGCCCGCTCGCCGCGACGGACGCGCCGCCCGTCCGCGTAGAGCAGAGGACGGAATCCGTACAGGGAGGGGCAGCACAGTGGCAGGGCGCGCGTTGAAAGGTGCACTCACAGGCGCGAAGGGCACGGCGATCGCGGCGGCGGCCATGGCGGCGCTGACGGCGTCCCAGGCGCCGGGGGCGGCGCCGGCTCGGGCGTCGGAGCCGGCGCAGGGCACGGCAGCCGCCGAGCACGGCCCGACCGTCTCCGGCGACACCCCGTACCGCACGGATCAGCCGCCGCTGCGGGCCGGGAAGCCGAAGTGGGACACGGCGCCGCACGTGGCGGGCGGCGCGCTGCCCGCCACCGTCTACGCGGCGTACCGGCGCGCCGCCACGGAGCTCGCGCGCACCGCGCCCGGGTGCGGGCTGCGCTGGCAACTGCTGGCCGCGATCGGCCAGGTGGAGTCGGGGCAGGCGTGGGGCGGCCGGGTGGCCCCGGACGGTACGACCCTGACACCGATCCTCGGGCCCCGGCTGGACGGCGGTGCCTTCGCCCTCGTCCGGGACACCGACGGCGGGGTCCACGACGGGGACACGGTCTACGACCGCGCGGTCGGCCCGATGCAGTTCATCCCGTCCACCTGGGCCCGCTGGGGCGCCGACGGCAACGGCGACGGACGAGCCGACCCGAACAACGTCTTCGACGCGGCGCTCGCAGCCGGGCGCTATCTCTGCGCGGCCGGCACCGACCTGTCGGACCCCGCCGGCCTCGACCGGGCGATCCTCGGCTACAACCACTCGGAGTCCTATCTGCGCACGGTCAGGGCCTGGTACGCCTACTTCCTCGAGGGGCACCAGGTGGTGCCGGACCTGTCCGCCCCTTCCCCGTCCCGGCCGGAGCCGTCCCGGCCGGGCGCCTCGAAACCGGCGACCAAGCCGTCCGGCCGCCCGAGCGCGGCTCCGTCGCCCACGCCGTCGGCTCCGGCGCCTTCCCCCACCGCGTCCCGTACGGCCGGTGGGACGCAGGCGTCCCACGGGCCGCTGCCGCCCGCGCCCGCACCGACCGTCACGCTGCCCGGGGCCGGTGCGCTGCCCGTCCCGGGCCCGCTGACCAGCAACGGTGAGAACACGATCGGCTCCTCCCCCTCCCCAACCGCGGATACTCGGCGGTAATGTCGCCACCCGCCGGGCGGCACGGGACCGGCGGGTGAGCGCGAAGGGGCCCTCATGGCGACGAACATGCCTGGTGGGACAGAGGCGGCCATGGCCGCGGAGACACAGGCGGACCACGATCGTTGGCAGCGCATGTGGAGCCACCGCGAGCAGTTGCTCAAGGTGGCCAGGCGCAGGTCGATGAGTCCGGAGGACGCCGAGGACGCGGTGCACGAGGCGATGCTGCGCGCCGCGGAGCGCCCGGACCTCGACGACGAGCGCCTCGGCGCCTGGCTGACGACCGTGACGATGCGGTTGTGCGTGGACCGGTACCGCCAGGTCAACCGGGAGGCCGAGGTACGCACCAGCCCCACCCTCTCCGCCCCGGGCCCGGTGCCCGTCGAGGAGGTGGTGTGCGACCGGGCCGAGGCCAGATGGCTTGCCGTGCGCAGCGGGGAGCTCCCCGCCCGCCAGGCGGAGGCCCTGCGGCTTAAGTCGGAGGACCTGGACGTGAGCCAGGTCGCGGTGCGGATGGGGCTGAGCTACCGGACCGTCGAATCGCTGCTGGCCCGGGCCCGGCGGACGCTGCGTGCCTCGCTGGCCGGGACCCTCGGGCTCGCGCTCTTCCTGCTCGGGCGCGGCCGGCCGCGTACGGGCGGAAGGACCCAGACGATGGCGGTCGCCTCCACGGCGGCGACACTGGCGGTCGCGGGTCTGGTGCTGCCGCAGGCGCTCCACGGCGGGGGCGGCGGAAACGGTCCGGCCGTCCGGCCGGCCGTGTCCCGGAACGCGGAGTCCCCGCGGTCCGACAGCGGCAGCGGGACGAGCGTCGCGCATCCGCACGGACCCGCGCCCGCGGCGCCGACGGCGGGCCGGAACGCGGCACGGCCGACCGGCCAGGAATCACTCGTGCCGCTGTCCGTGCCCTCCCTGCCGGAGGTGTCGCCGCTCCCGGCGCTGTCGGCGCCCGATGTCCCGAAGGCGCCCGACGTCCCCACGGTGCCGCATGTGCCGAACGTGCCGCATGTGCCGCATGTGCCGAACGTGACCGCGCCGGTCAGGTCCGCCGTCCCGTCGATTCCCGCGGCCCCGGCACCCTCCGCCGTACCGTCCGTGCCGCGGGCCGTCCCCACGTCGGGAACCCCCGGCACGCCCACGGTGCAGCTGCCGTAGCACGCGTGTCACCCCATTCGTAACCTGCAGGAAAAAAAATCGGCCTCCGCCGCGACGGACGCCCCGCTCCTCCCCGTAGAGCAGACGTCGGAGCTGCTCACGTGGGCGAAGGGTGGAGCGGATGGGTGTCGAGATCTGTGTGGAAGGGCTGACCAAGTCCTTCGGTCACCAGGTCATCTGGCAGGACGTCTCGTTGACGCTGCCCGCCGGAGAGGTCTCGGTCATGCTCGGCCCCTCGGGGACGGGCAAGTCGGTGTTCCTCAAGACGCTCGTCGGACTGCTCCGGCCGGACCGCGGGTCGGTGAAGATCGCGGGCCGGGACATCACCCGACTGCGCGAGCACGAGCTGTACGAGGTGCGGAAGCTGTTCGGGGTGCTGTTCCAGGACGGCGCGCTGTTCGGCTCGATGAACCTGTACGACAACATCGCCTTCCCGCTGCGCGAGCACACCCGCAGGTCCGAGAGCGAGATCCGGCGGATCGTGCTGGAGAAGATGGACATGGTCGGGCTGATCGGCGCCGAGGAGAAACTGCCCGGCGAGATCTCCGGCGGTATGCGCAAGCGGGCCGGGCTCGCCCGGGCGCTGGTGCTGGACCCGGAGATCATCCTCTTCGACGAGCCGGACTCGGGCCTCGACCCGGTGCGCGTGGCCTATCTCAACCAGTTGATCGTCGACCTCAACGCGCAGATCGACGCGACCTTCCTGATCGTGACGCACGACATCGCCTCCGCCCGCCAGGTGCCCGACAACATCGGGCTGCTGTTCCGGCGCGAGCTGGTGATGTTCGGGCCCCGTGAGCAGCTGCTGACCAGCGACGAGCCCGTGGTGCGCCAGTTCCTGAACGGCCGGATGCAGGGGCCGATCGGCATGGCGGAGGAGAAGGACGCCGCCCAGGTCGAGCAGGAGCTGGCACAGCTCGGTGACGGCGGACGCACCGAGACTCCCGGCAGCCAGGCGCTGACTCCCCGCCTGCTGCCGGGACCGCTCATCACCCGGACGCCCCGCTGGGAGGAGATCGCGCGACGGGAGGCCGAACTGCGCCGGAGGGAGGTGACCCGGGCATGAGTCTGTCCCCGGTCGGCGCGCTGCGGCAGTCGGGCCATCTGTTCGCGATGTCCCTGGACGTCCTGCGGGCCCTGCCCCGGCGGCCCTTCCAGGCGCGTGAGTTCATCCAGCAGGCGTGGTTCGTCGCGAGCGTCACCATCCTGCCGACGGCCCTCGTCTCGATCCCGTTCGGAGCGGTCATCGCCCTGCAGATCGGCAGTCTGACGCGGCAGCTGGGGGCTCAGTCCTTCTCCGGTGCCGCCTCGGTGCTCGCGGTGCTGCGGGAGGCCTCGCCGATCGTCACCGCGCTGCTGATCGCGGGCGCGGGCGGCACGGCGATCTGCGCGGACCTGGGTGCGCGCAAGATCCGGGACGAGATCGACGCGATGCAGGTGCTCGGCATCGACCCGATCCACCGGCTCGTCGTACCCCGTGTGCTCGCCTCGATGGTGGTCTCCGTCCTGCTCAACGGGCTGGTGTCGGTCGTCGGCGTCGCGGGCGGCTATTTCTTCAACGTGATCCTCCAGAACGGCACGCCGGGCGCGTATCTGGCGTCGTTCACCACCCTCGCCCAGCTCTCCGACCTGTGGGCGGCCGAACTGAAGGCGCTCGTGTTCGGGGCGATCGCCGCGATCGTCGCCTCCTACAAGGGGCTGACCGCGCAGGGCGGCCCCAAGGGGGTCGGCGACGCGGTCAACCAGTCGGTGGTGATCACCTTCATGTTGCTGTTCGTGACGAACTTCGTGATGACCGCGGTGTACTTCCAGGTCGTCCCGCAGAAGGGTTAGCCGATGCCACCTTCAGGACCGCGCTCTCCCGGGCTGCGCATAGCGGGGCTCCTCGGCCGGCCGCTGCGCCCACTCGACGGTCTGGGCAGCCAACTCGCCTTCTACGCACGCTCCTTGGCGTGGACCGGCCGTACCCTGCGCCGCTACAAGAAGGAGGTCCTGCGGCTGCTCGCCGAGGTGAGCTTCGGCCGGGGTGCGCTCGCCGTCGTGGGCGGCACGGTCGGTGTGATCGCCTTCCTGTCGTTCTTCACGGGCACCGAGGTCGGCCTCCAGGGCTACGCGGCCCTGAACCAGCTCGGCACCTCCAACTTCGTGGCGTTCCTGTCGGCGTACTTCAACACCCGGGAGATCGCCCCGCTGGTGGCCGGGCTCGCCCTGTCCGCGACCGTCGGCGCCGGTTTCACGGCGCAGCTCGGCGCGATGCGGATCAGTGAGGAGACCGACGCGCTGGAGGTGATGGGCGTCCCCTCGCTGCCGTTCCTGGTGACGACCCGGATGATCGCCGGATTCGTCGCCGTGATCCCGCTGTACGTGGTCGGGCTGCTGTCCTCGTACCTGGCCGCCCGCACGATCACCACCGGCTACTACGGGCAGTCGACGGGCACCTACGACCACTACTTCCACCAGTACCTGCCGCCGGTCGACGTGCTCTGGTCCTTCGGCAAGGTGATCGTCTTCGCGGTCCTGATCATCCTGGTGCACTGCTACTACGGCTACTACGCGAGCGGCGGGCCGGCCGGGGTCGGCGTCGCGGTGGGCCGTGCGGTGCGCACCTCCATCGTGGCCGTCAATGTCCTGGACTTCTTCCTCAGCCTCGCGATCTGGGGCGCCAACACGACCGTACGGATCGCGGGGTGAAACCGATGAAAGTACTGAGACTGCGGTTGTACGGCATCGCGTTCCTCGCCGTGCTCGCGCTGCTGCTGTCGCTGGCGGTGGCCGTCTACCAGCAGGCGTTCACCCCTGTCGTGCGGATCACGCTGCAGGCGGACAGCCTCGGCAACCAGCTCGATCCCCGGGCCGACGTCAAGCTGCGCGGGCTGCTGGTCGGCGAGGTGCGCGCGGTGCACGCCGACGGCACCAAGGCGACCCTCGACCTCGCGATCAAGCCGGAGTACGTCACCCACATCCCCTCGGACGTGCACGCCCGGCTGCTGCCCAAGACGCTGTTCGGCGAGAAGTACGTCGACCTCGTGGCACCCGCCCGCTCCACGGCCCGGCCCATCCGCGCCGGTGACGTCATCACCCAGGACCGCACCGAGGCGGGCATCGAGCTGCAGCAGCTGATGAACGACCTGCTGCCGCTGCTGCGCACGGTCGAGCCGGGTGAACTCAACGCCACGCTCTCGGCGTTCGCCACCGCGCTGGAGGGCCGCGGCGACCGGATCGGCGACAACCTCACCCGGGTCGAGGACTATCTGCGCCGCCTCAATCCGCATCTGCCGTCCCTGAAGGAGGACATCACACGGTTCGCCGATGTCGCCGAGGTCTACGGCGACGCGGCGCCCGACCTGATGCGGATCCTGCGCAACACCGTCACCACCAGCCGCACGCTCGTCGAGAAGAAGGACCGGCTCGCCGCCGCGCTCCGCACGACGACGGCCGTCGCGGGCACCGCGCAGGACTTTTTCGACGAGAACGGGGACCGGCTGATCACCCTCGGTCAGGTCTCCCGACCCACCCTGGAGCTCTTCGCCCGCTACTCCCCCGAGTACCCCTGCCTTCTGAACGGCCTGGTCCGGCAGGAGCGGGCGTCCGAGGATGCGTTCCGGGGCGGCGAGATGCGGATCACCCTCGAGGTCGTCCGACCGCAGGGCGCGTACCGGCCCGGTGAGGAGCCGCGCTACGCCGACCAGTCCGGGCCGAGCTGCCGGGGCATGCCCCATCCGCCGGTACCGGGACCGAAACCCAAGCTCAACGACGGTACGTCGGCCGTTGGTTCGGACGGCGCACTGCCCGGAGGTGTCACCGTGTCCGCCACCACGGCCGAACAGCGAGCCGTCGGCTCGCTCGTGGCCCCCGTCATGGGCGTGCCCGCCGACCAGGTGCCGCCCGTCGCCACCCTGTTGTTCGGGCCGCTGGCCCGCGGGACGGCGGTGAGCGTCGCATGAGGACGACACGAGCCCGGCAGACCATGGCACCACTGGTCAAGTTCAGCCTGTTCGCGGTGGTGACGATCGCGGCGACAGCCCTGCTGGCCGCCACCATCGTGAACGTCTCCCTGACTCCCACCCGCACGTATCACGCGGTTTTCAGCGATGTGACGGGCCTTCAGGAGGGCGACGACATCCGGGTGGCCGGGGTGCGGGTCGGCCAGGTCGAGGGCATCCGGATCAAGGACCGGACCCTGGCTGAGGTCACCTTCGACGTCGCCGCCGACCGTTCGCTGCTGACCAGCACCGGCGCGGTCGTCCGCTACCGGAACCTGGTGGGACAGCGGTACATCGCGCTGACCGAGGGCGCGGGTGACGGCACCCGGCTGCGGCCCGGCGGCACGATCCCGCTGTCGCGGACCGAGCCGGCGCTCGACCTCAACGCGCTGCTGAACGGCTTCAAGCCGCTGTTCGCCGCGCTCAGCCCGGACGACGTCAACCAGCTCGCGACCGAGATCATCAAGACCCTGCAGGGCGAGGGCGGGACCGTGAACAGCCTGCTGGCGCACACGGCGTCGCTCACCACGACCCTCGCCGATCGCGACAAGCTGATCGGCTCCGTGGTCGACAACCTCAACACCGTGCTGGACACGCTCGACAAGCGCGGTGCCCGCTTCTCCGACCTGATCACACAGCTGCGGCGGGTGATCTCCGGGCTGTCCGCCGACCGGGTGCCCATCGGGCAGTCCCTGGTGAACATCGGCGACCTCACCGACGCCACCTCGGGGCTGCTGACGGACGCGCGTGCGCCGCTGAAGGACGACATCGCGGGACTCACCGGTCTCACCGGGACGCTGAACAGGAACGAGACGACCGTGGAGGGCGTGCTGAAGCGGCTGCCGAACAAGCTGAACGAGCTGACGGGGACGGCGTCCTACGGCTCGTGGTTCAACTTCTACCTCTGTGACTTCGACGGCCGTGTGGTGCTGCCGAGGACGAAGCAGGTGCTCACCCCGGAGCTCCACGTGGCACAGGCGAGGTGCGGCGGATGAGGACGACGCGCACGGTGCCGCGGCGGACCCGGCGCCGTCCCGAGCCTCTGGTGAAGGTGCACGTCCTGCCGCCGAGGCTGCCCCGGCTGCCGAGGCCGCGGATCCTTCCGCGCCGGGCCCCCCGCCGCCCCGCGCCCTTGGTGAAGGTGCACGTCCTGCCGCCGAAGCTGCCGCGTGTGCGGCTGCGCCGGCCACGGCTGACACCGTTCCGTGAACGCAATCCCGTGGTGGTGGGCGCCGTGGGGCTCATCACCCTCGCCCTGCTGACCATGGCCGCGTTCAATGCCGACAGCCTGCCGCTGATCGGCGACGGGGACACGTACAGCGCGGCCTTCTCGGAGGCGGGCGGCCTCAAGCCGGGCGACGTGGTGCGTATCGCCGGGGTCGAGGTCGGCAAGATCAAGGGCGTGGACCTGGACGGCGACCACGTCAAGGTGACCTTCAAGGTCAAGGGCGGTCCGCAGTTCGGCACCGACACCGGCGCGGCGATCCGGGTCGGAACGATCCTCGGCGCGAAGTACCTCGCGCTGCTCCCCAAGGGGCCCGGCCGGTTGCGGCCGGGCAGCGAGATTCCGCTGCGGCGGACGGTCTCGGCGTACGACGTGGTGCAGGCGTTCAGCGACCTCACGACCACGACGGAGCGGGTGGACACGCAGCGGCTCGCCAAGGCCATGGACACCCTCTCCACCACCTTCCAGGACTCCCCCACGGAGGTACGGGCGTCCATCAAGGGACTGTCGAGGATCTCCCAGGCGATCGCCTCGCGCGACGAGGCACTGCGTGGGCTCCTCGAGCACGCGAACGGGGTCACCGGGGTGCTGGCGGCGCACACGAAGGACTTCTCCGCACTGGTGAAGGACGGCAACCAGCTGTTCCAGGAGATCAGCAGGCGGCGCGCGGCGATCCACGCCCTGCTGAAGAGCTCCGCGCTGCTGGGCATCGAGCTGTCGGGGCTGGTGGACGACAACCGCAAGGAGATCGGGCCCGCACTCGCCAACCTCGACACATTCGTCAGGATGCTCGAACGCAACCAGGCGAGCCTGGACCGGAGCGTCAAGCTGCTCGCGCCCTACATCCGGGTCTTCACCAACACCCTCGGCAACGGCCGCTGGTTCGACTCCTACATCCAGAACATGGTCGCCGCCCCGGTGGTGCCCAGGACTGGAGGCTCTCGATGACCGGACGTCTTCCCGTGCGGCGCACCCTGGCGCTGCTGACGGCGCTCGCCGTGACCGCCGCGCTTGCGGTCGTACTGTGGCCGCACTCCCGCCCCGTGCGCGTCACGGCGTACTTCCCGCGCACCGTCGGCATCTACCCCGGCTCCGACGTGCGCGTGCTCGGTGTCCGCATCGGCGAGGTCAAGAAGATCACGCCGGAGGGCGGCCGGGTGCGGGTGGATCTGGAGTACGACGAGGGGCGCAGGGTACCCGCGGACGCTCAGGCCGCGATCATCAACTCCTCGGTGGTCAGCGACCGTTACGTCCAGCTGCTGCCGGTGTACCGGGGCGGCCCGGTGCTGCGGGGCGGCGATGTGATCCCCGAGAGGCGCACCGCCGTCCCGGTCGAGCTGGACCGCGTCTTCGACAGCCTGCACACCACCGCCGAGGCGCTCGGCCCGAAGGGCGCGAACAAGAACGGCTCGCTGTCGCGGCTGCTCGGGGTGAGCGCCGACAACCTCCGGGGCCAGGGCGCGAACCTCAACCGGACCGTCGAGGACCTCTCGCAGGCGGTCACCACCCTGTCCGGCAGCCGCGGCGACCTGTTCGGCACCGTGCGGAACCTGCAGGTGTTCACGGCCGCGCTGGCGGCCGACGACACCAGCGTCCGGTCCTTCAACGACAGCCTGGCGGAGGTGGCGCAGCAACTCGCCGGGGAGCGCGGGGACCTCGCGGCGGCGCTCAAGTACCTGGCCACGGCGCTCGGCGACGTGTCCGACTTCGTCAAGCACAACAAGAAGGCACTGACCTCGGACGTACAGGGCCTCAGCAAGGTCACCGAGGTCCTGGTCACCCAACGGGCCGCATTGGAGGAGCTGTTGACGGTCGCTCCCACGGGTCTGTCGAACCTGCAGAACGCGTACAACCCGGCCGCCGGCACCCTCGACACCCGCAACAACCCGCAGAACCCCCAGGACCCCGCGTCCCTGCTCTGCTCCCTGCTGCGGACGACCGGGGACGCGGGCGGCAAGAACCCGGACTGCTCGCAGCTCCAGCGGCTGTTCGACTCGCTGCCCCAGCTGCCGGCGGCCCCGACGGGGTCGGGCACGGTGGACCGTACGCTCGGCGGAATCCTGGGGGCGGGCGCATGAGCGGGCCGCACACGGGCCGGACACTCGCCTGGACGGCGGCGGGTTCGCTGCTGCTGTCCGGCTGTTCGTTCAACGGCTGGTACGACGTCCCGCTCCCCGGCGGTGCCGCCGCGGACGGCCGCGCCTACCACGTCACGGTCGAGTTCAGGGACGTACTGGATCTGGTGCCGCAGTCGGCGGTCAAGGTCAACGACGTCACCGTGGGCGCCGTCGAGAAGGTCGAGCTGGACGGCTGGCACGCGCGGGTGCGGCTGCGCGTGGCCGACTCGGTGAGGCTGCCCGCCAACGCGGTGGCCGATCTGCGGCAGACCAGCATGCTCGGCGAGAAGTACGTGGCCCTGTCCGCGCCGCCGGGCTCCGCGCCCGTGGGACGGCTCCACGACGGGGACGTGATCCCACTGTCCCGCAGCGGCCGCAACCCGGAGATCGAGGAGGTGCTGTCGGCCCTGTCCGCGCTCCTGAACGGCGGCGGCGTGGCCCAGCTCAAGACGATCACGGTGGAACTGAACAAGGCCCTGGAGGGCCGCGAGAACCGTGTCGACTCCCTGCTCAAGGAGCTCGACACGTTCCTCGGCGGTCTGGACGAGCAGCGGGCGCAGATCGTCCGCGCGCTCGAGGGCATCGACCGGCTGTCCAGGCGGCTGGGGAAGGAGAAGACGACGATCGCCCAGGCCGTCGACTCGATCCCGCCCGCCCTGAAGGTCCTCGCCGACCAGCGCCGTGACCTGACGAAGATGCTCACCGCCCTGTCGAAACTCGGCGAGTCCGGCACCAGGGTCGTCAACGCCTCGCGGGACGACACGGTCGCCGACCTGGAGCAGCTGCGGCCGATACTGCAACAGCTGAACAGGGCGGGCGACGACCTGCCCAACTCCCTGGAGCTGCTGACCACATACCCGTTCCCGCGCAACGCGGCGGACGCGGTCAAGGGCGACTACGTCAACCTCAAGATCACCGCTGACCTGGACCTGGCAGGCATCTACGGCAACCTCACCGGCAAGCCCGGCAGCGGCGGAGGGTCCGGCAAGAAGCCCACACCGGCTCCCGGGCTCCCCAGCCTGCCGAGTGTGCCGCTGCCCACGGCGCTCCCCAGCGCCCCGGGCCTGCCGAAGGTGCCGAAGCCGTCGGCCGTGCCCTCAGCTCCGGCCGGCGGCGGTAATCCGCTCTGCCCACCGGTGTGCACCGCGGACTTCGGCACCCGGGCGGACGCGAACCGGCTCCCGCCGGGTATCGACCTCGCCCTCGCCGAGCTCATGCTGAAGGGGATACAGCCGTGATCACACGTACGGTCAAGGCCCAGTTGCTCGCCTTCGCCACCGTCACCGCCGTCGGGGTGTCGTACGTCGGCGCCGAGTACACGGGCCTGGTGGACGGTCTCCTCGGCCGCGGCTACACGGTGACGGCCGACTTCGCCGAGTCCGGGGGCATCTTCCCCGGCGCCGAGGTCACCTATCGCGGGGTGCCCGTGGGCCGCGTCGGCGATCTGCGGCTGAACGGCTCCGGGGTGTCGGTGCCGCTGAAGATCCAGGACGGTGCTCCGCGGATCCCGGCCGACACCCTGGCGGTGGTCGCCGACCGCTCGGCGGTGGGCGAGCAGTACGTCGATCTGCAGCCCCGGCACTCCGGCGGCCCCTATCTGCGGAACGGCAGCCCGATCCCGCGCGGGAGCACCCGGCTGCCCCTGCCGGTCACCGACCTCGTCCTCGGTCTGGACCGGCTGGTCAACTCCGTCGGCAAGGACGATCTGCACACCACCGTCGACGAGTTGGGCAAGGCTTTCGCCGGCACCGGACCGGGTCTGAGCCGCCTGGTGGACTCCGGCAACAACCTCGTGGAGTCGGCGTCCGGCTCGCTCCCGCAGACGGTGTCGCTGATCGAGGACTCGCGGAAGGTGCTCAAGACGCAGACCGACAAGGGCTCGGCCATCAAGTCGTTCTCCCGTGATCTGGCGGCGCTCTCCGCGCAGTTGAAGTCGAGCGACGGGGATGTGCGCCGGTTGATCGGCAACGCAGTGCCGGCCGCCGAGGAGGTCGACTCCCTGCTGAGGTCCACCCGGCCCCAAGTGCCGGTGCTGCTGGCCAACCTCATCAGCGGCGGCCAGATCACCCTGGCCCGGCTGCCCGGCGTGCAACAGGCCCTGGTCACCTTCCCGGTGGTGGTCGCGGGCAGCTACACCGTCATCCCGGGCGACGGCACCACCCACTTCGGCCTCGTGGTGAACGCGAACGACCCACCGCCGTGCACCCAGGGCTACGGCACCCGGCGGCGCGATCCCTCCGACACGAGCACGCGTCCGGCGAACACCGACGCACACTGCACCGCACCGCGCGGCAGCGCCACCTCGGTGCGCGGCGCGCAGAACGCACCCGGGGCGTCGTCCGGTTCGGGCCGTGACGGACAGGCCGCGTACGTCACCCCGTACGACCCGGAGACCGGCACCGCCACCGGCCCGGACGGAACGCCCGTCGAGATCGGCTCGACGGGCGGCCAGCAGACCGTGTTCGGAAAGGAGTCGTGGCAATGGTTGCTCGTCGGCCCGATGGCATGAACGAGGGGCGCCGCCGGGCGCTGGCCGCGGTGCTGGTCGCCGCGACGGTCCTGACGACCGCGCTGTCGGTCTGGCTGGGCGTCCGGCTGTCCGGGCAACGCGCGGACGAACAGCGTCGGCAGGACATCCTGGCGGCGGCCCGGCAGTCGGCACTGAACTTCACCTCGCTCGACTACCGGCACTACGGGCGGGACAGCGGGAACGTGCTGAAGGGCGCCACCGGCGACTTCAAGAAGGAGTTCGCCGCGCAGACCGCGGAGCTGACGAAGCTCGTCGCACGGAACAGGTCGGTGTCCGAGGGACAGGTCCTCGAAGCGGGCATCGTACGGTCCGACGCGCGTTCGGCCCGGGTCCTGGTCGTCGCCGACAGCAAGGTGACCAACACCGCCGTGCCCGAGGGCCAGGCGCGCAATTACCGGCTCCAGCTCGACCTCGTGCGCGAGCAGGGCCGCTGGCTGACCTCCGACGTCGAGTTCGTGGGCTGACCGCGCCCCTCGCGCACCACCAGGCACCACCAGTGAGGAGAAAGACCGTGGCGAACCCGACCTCCCGAGTCCGCGGCGCCGGCTCCCCCGCCCGCCGCACCATGACCGCGGCCGCCCGCGCGGCTGCCAAACGCGCCGGGCGGCCGGCCGGCCCGGCGCACGAGGAGCATGGCGACCTCCTGGCGGACGGCTCCGCGGACGCCTCGTCGACCCGGGCCGAGGAGCGACGGCCCGGGCCCACCCCGGACATCGAAGCCCCTGCCGCGGGGCGGGACGAATCGCCGGAGCCTTCGCCCGAGCCCGCCGAGGAGGGGTCGGCGCAGGGCACGCCTGCCCGGCTGCCCAGGTGGAGGCTGCCGGCCGTGGTGCTCGGTGTCGTGCTGGCGGCGGGCCTGGTCGCCGTCGCCGTGCTCGGGTGGCGGTACCGGGAGGGGCAGCAGGTCGAGGAGGCGCGGGGGCAGGCGCTCGCGGCCGCGCAGCGGGCGGCGCCTGCGGTGCTGTCGTACGACTACCGGCATCTGGACCGGGACTTCGCGCGGGCCCGTACATACCTGACCGGTGCCTTCCGCGACCAATACCTCAAGACCACGCGCACCGTGGTCGGTCCGACGGCGACGAAGTACCACGGGGTGGTGACGGCGACGGTGGCGGCGCCTACGGGCGGCGGCTCCCCGGCGGCCTCCGTGGTGTCGGCCGCGCCGGACAAGGTCACCGTGCTGCTGTTCGTCAACCAGGTCACCCGAAGCACCCAGGTGCCGGGGCCACGGGTGGACCTGAACCGGGTGCGGATGACGCTCACCCGTACCTCCGCGGGCTGGAAGGTGAGTGCCGTGGACGCGCTCTGAACGGGACCGGGAGCCCTCCCCGGCCTCAGCCCTCGACCGTGCCCCCGCGCAGCTCGCGCGGGGGCACTTTCGCGTGTGCGCTCTTGACAGTCACCCGCAATCACGGGCAGTCTTCCATTAAGCAGAAATAAACTTCCGCTATACGGAAGTCAGCGATACGGAATCAGCGAATGCGCAGGCCCCGCCGACTCCGGCGGACCGCCGAAAGGGAAGGGAGCGCCGCCCCGATGGGATTCGCCGACCAGCGCTTCACCGTCAACCTGTCGATCCTCTTCACGGAACTCCCGCTCCTGGAGCGCCCCGCGGCCGCCGCCGCGGCGGGCTTCGGCGCGGTCGAGCTGTGGTGGCCCTGGGTCGACTCGCCCACTCCGGACCGATCCGAGCTCGAAGCCCTGAAGAAGGCGATCGAGGACGCGGGCGTCCGACTCACGGGCCTCAACTTCTACGCCGGACGGCTGCCGGGCCCCGACCGCGGCGCGCTGTCGGTCCCCGGCGAGGAGTCGGAGAAGTTCCGCGCCAACATCGAGGTGACCGCCGACTTCGCCCACTCCCTCGGCTGCACGGCACTGAACGCGCTGTACGGCAACCGCGTCGACGGCACCGATCCGGCCGAGCAGGACGCGCTCGCCCTGGAGAACCTGGCCCTCGCGGCCCGCGCCGCCGACCGGATCGACGCGGTCCTCCTGATCGAGGCGCTGAACGCGGCCGAGTCCCCGCTCTACCCGCTGGTGTCGGCCCCGGCCGCCGTCGGGATCACCGACAAGGTCAACGAGGCCACGGGGCTCGGCAACGCGCGGTTCCTGATGGACCTGTACCACCTGTCCATGAACGGCGAAGACCTGCCGTCCGTCATCGAGCGGTACGCGGCGCGGACCGGCCACGTCCAGATCGCCGACAACCCGGGCCGCGGCGCGCCGGGCACGGGCTCGCTCCCGCTGGAGGACCTCCTCGACCGGCTGAGGAAAGCCGGATACGAGGGCCGGGTCGGCCTGGAGTACAAGCCGGGCGACAGACCGAGCGCCGAGGCCTTCGCATGGCTGCCGACCGGGGCCCGCGCGGCCCGCTGAGCGCCAACTCGCAGACGTACCGGAGCAGCAAGAGAGGCACCCATGACCACCAACCTCCCCAAGGTCGCCTGGATAGGCCTCGGCATCATGGGCTCCCCCATGTCCGAGAACCTGATCAAGGCGGGTTACGACGTCACCGGCCACACCCTGGAACAGGAGAAGCTGGACCGGCTGGCCGCCGCGGGCGGCACCGCGGCCGGCTCGATCGCCGAGGCCGTACGGGACGCCGACGTGATCATCACGATGGTGCCCGCGTCACCACAGGTCGAGGCGGTCGCCTACGGCCCCGACGGCATCCTGGAGAACGCCAGGCCCGGCGCCCTGCTCATCGACATGTCCTCGATCACCCCGGGGACCTCGATCGACCTGGCCGCGGCAGCCGGCAAGAAGGGGATCCGTGTACTCGACGCCCCGGTCTCCGGCGGCGAGGCCGGTGCCATCGAGGCCGTGCTGTCCATCATGGTCGGCGGCGAGCAGGCCGACTTCGAGGCGGCCGAGCCGGTGTTCGAGGCACTGGGCAGAACGATCGTGCTGTGCGGCCCGCACGGTGCCGGCCAGACCGTGAAGGCCGCCAACCAGCTGATCGTCGCCGTGAACATCCAGGCGTGCGCCGAGGCCGTGGTCTTCCTGGAGAAGTCGGCCGTGAACCTGGAGGCGGCCCTGGAGGTCCTGGGCGGCGGCCTGGCGGGCTCGACCGTGCTGGCCCGCAAGAAAAACAACCTCCTGACTCGCGACTTCACGCCGGGCTTCCGCATCGACCTGCACCACAAGGACATGGGCATCGTCACGGAGGCGGCCCGCGCCGTGGGCGCCGCCCTGCCCGTGGGCGCCGTGGTGGCGCAGCTGGTCGCGAGCCTGCGCGCACAGGGCGACGGCGGCCTGGACCACTCGGCGCTGCTGCGGGCCGTGGAGCGCCTGTCGGGCACCCGGGCCTGACCCCCGCACCTCCGGGTGGCGTCGCCGCCGACACCTGTCCTGTCGCGCCCAGGCGGTGGCGCCACCCGGATCCTACTTCAACAAACTGTTGACGTTCGGATCGCCCCAAACCTAGGCTCCACCAAGCGGAATCAGGTTTCCGCTGCCCCTCGTACGGAAGGTCCACGATGGCGAAGCGTGTGCTCACGACAGAGGCCGGCGCCCCGGTCGCCGACAACCAGAACTCCGCGTCCGCCGGCGTCGGCGGCCCGCTCCTGCTCCAGGACCAGCACCTCCTGGAGAAGCTCGCGCGGTTCAACCGCGAGCGGATCCCCGAGCGGGTGGTGCACGCCCGCGGCTCCGGCGCGTACGGCCACTTCGAGGTGACCGACGACGTCACCGGCTACACCTGCGCCGACTTCCTGGACACGGTCGGCAGGCGCACCGAAGTGTTCGTGCGCTTCTCCACCGTGGCGGACTCGCAGGGCGGCGCGGACGCGGTGCGCGACCCGCGCGGCTTCGCGGTCAAGTTCTATACGGAAGAGGGCAATTACGACCTCGTCGGCAACAACACGCCCGTCTTCTTCATCAAGGACCCGATCAAGTTCCCCGACTTCATCCACTCGCAGAAGCGCGATCCGTTCACCGGGCGGCAGGAGCCCGACAGCGTCTGGGACTTCTGGGCGCACTCTCCCGAGGCCACGCACCAGGTGACCTGGCTGATGGGCGATCGCGGCATCCCGGCGTCGTACCGGCACATGAACGGCTACGGCTCGCACACCTACCAGTGGACGAACGCCAACGGCGAGGGCTTCTTCGTCAAGTACCACTTCAAGACGAACCAGGGCATCCGCTGCCTGTCCACCGAACAGGCGCAGGAAACCGCGGGCAAGGACCCCAATTCGCACCAGACGGACCTGCTGCAGGCGATCGAGCGCGGGGTGCACCCGTCCTGGACCCTGTACGTCCAGATCATGCCGGCGGCCGAGGCGGCCGAGTACCGCTTCAACCCGTTCGACCTCACCAAGGTCTGGCCGCACCGGGACCATCCGCTGCGCCGCGTGGGCCGCCTGGTCCTGGACCGCAACCCCGACAACGTGTTCGCCGAGGTCGAGCAGGCGGCGTTCTCCCCGAACAACTTCGTGCCGGGCATCGGCCAGTCCCCCGACAAGATGCTCCAGGGCCGTCTGTTCGCGTACGCCGACGCCCATCGCTACCGGCTGGGCGTGAACCACACCCAACTGGCGGTGAACGCCCCGAAGGCCGTGCCCGGTGGCGCGAACAACTACGGCCGCGACGGCTTCATGGCGGCCAACGCACAGGGCCGCCACGCCAGGAACTACGAGCCGAACTCGTACGACGGCCCGGTGGAGACCGGCCGCCCGCTGTCGGCCCCGCTCGCGGTCACCGGCCACACGGGAACCCACGAGGCACCCCTGCACACCAAGGACGACGACTTCTTCCAGGCGGGCGAGCTGTACCGCCTTATGTCGGCGGAGGAGAAGGAGCGCCTGGTCGCCAACATCGCCGGAGGCCTCGCGCAGGTCTCCCGCGACGACGTCGTCGAGAAGAACCTGGCCCACTTCCACGCCGCCGACCCGGAGTACGGCAGGCGCGTGGAGGAGGCGGTCCGCGCCCTGCGCGAGGACTGAACCAAGGGCCCGCGCCCGGATACTGACGTCCTGTCAGGCAACCGGGCGCACAGCCGCCCGCCGCCGAGCGTCCCGGACGAGGGGTGGTCGCCGGCACGGCGGGCCGGGCGAGGACCGCGGTGGGGTTCCCGGTTCGAGCGGAGTCGAGAACCCGGGAAGTGCGAGCCAGTGCGGTGGTAAGGTCCCGGGTCCTCCTTCCCGGCCTGAGGGAAGGAGGACCCGGAACCGTCGCACCCGCCGCGGTCCCGGCCACGTGGCGAGCGCCGGAGGCGGACCGTTCCGCCTCCGGCGCTCGCGCGTGCCCGGGGTGCGGATCCGGCCCCCGGGCAGGAGCCTGAAGACATGGAACAGCCGACGAATTATCCGCACATCGTGGTGCATCCCCCGGCGCTGGACGGATCACGGCGGGTCACCGCGGGCGACCAGCCCCTGGGGATCGCCTCCCATCTGGACGACGTCATCGAGATCCTGCGCATGGCGGACCTGGACCGGATCGAAGTCGAGCAGAGTGACCTCATCGAGTGGCAGGGCGGCGGGCCCGAGGACTGGCCGGGACTGTCGGAGCTCGACGCCGAGTAAGGCGTCTACGTATATCTGCGTACACCATCTACGCAACCCTCAAATGAACCTCTGAACACGTGCCCGGGGGCTTCAACTCCCCCCGCCGACGGGGACATCCTCGTCACACGGGGCCCGCCGGCACGGGGGCGGCGGGCCCCGTACGGGGGGTCAGCGCGGTGACAGCGGGCCGTGCGGGCGGGGCCCGGTGGCGGCGTTCCTCAGGAACGGCAGGGTGTGCCGCAGGAAGAGGTCCGGGCGCTCGTTGTACGGCTCATGGGCCGTGGGAAGCCGGACGGCCGTCGTGTGAGCGGGCAGGGCCCGCCGCGCGCGACGGCCGTCCAGCGCCGCCGGGACGACCGGGTCGCGCCTGCCCCACACGAGCAGGACCGGGACATCCAGGGCGGCGGGATCCCGCAGGCCGAACTCCGGGGCGGCGAAGCCCCTCCACAGCGCGCAGTGGACCAGCAGTCGATCCGGCCGGTGCGGCAGTCGGCGGGCCCGCTCGTAGGTCGCCCGCGCGCTCGGGGTGCGCAGGGCGCCCAGGTAGGCACGGGCCAGCGGGACCACCAGCCGGCGGGCGCGGTCCGGGCGGCCCATGACATCTCGGCAGAACCAGCCGGTCAGCGCGTTGCGTGGGGTGAAGCCCGCAGGGTCGACCAGGACGAGCGCGGTGACCGCCCCCGCGTGCCTGCCCTCGGCGAGACGGCAGGCCACATAGCCGCCGACGCTGTTGCCGAGCAGGGCGACGCGGTTAACGCCGTGGTCTTTCGCCAGCATGTCCAGGACCACCCCCGCGGCTTCCACCAGCCCTTCCGGGGTGACCCTCGAGGGGTGCGGCGCCGTCGACTCGCCGTAGCCCGGCCAGTCCAGCACGAAGGTGCGGTGGCGGTCCGCGAGGGCGGGCAGGACGGCGTCGTAGTCGCGCCCGTCACCGGGGTTGGCGTGCAGGAGCAGCAGGGCGGGGGCATCGGGGTCGCCGTACGCGCGTACGGCGATGTCGCCGACTGGGGTGGGGACGGTCATCCGCATGCGCAGAGCATGCCGGAACACGTCCTTGGCAGGGAACAGGGGGCGGCCCACCCGCGGACGGGCCGCCCGGTCCGGATGCCGGCGTCAGACCTTCAGCGTCCTGATCGAGGTCGGGGCATGGCCGGGCTCGGTCGCGAGTTCCTCGAACTCGACGACGTTGCCGATGTCGTTGGTCGTCGACATGGAGATGTTCGTGACGCGCTCCAGGATCGCTTCGACGACGACGGGCACCCGGTACTGCGCGGCGAGCTTCTTGGCCTGCTCGAAGGCGGCGCCCAGGTCGTTCGGGTCGGTCACCCGGATCGCCTTGCAGCCGAGTCCCTCGGCCACCTTCACATGGTCGACGCCATAGACTCCGAGTTCGGGCGAGTTGATGTTCTCGAACTCCAGCTTGACCTGGAAGTCGATGTCGAACGCCCGCTGCGCCTGGCGGATCAGGCCCAGGTAGGAGTTGTTCACCAGGACGTGGACATAGGGGATCCGGTGCTGGGCGCCGACCGCCAGTTCCTCGATCATGAACTGGAAGTCGTAGTCGCCTGAGAGGGCCACGACGGACGCCTCCGGGTCGGCCCTGGCGACGCCGAGCGCGGCCGGGACGGTCCAGCCGAGGGGGCCCGCCTGGCCGCAGTTGATCCAGTGGCGCGCCTTGAAGACGTGCAGCAGCTGGGCGCCGGCGATCTGCGACAGGCCGATGGTGGAGACGTACCGGGTCTCCGGTCCGAAGGCCTTGTTCATCTCCTCGTACACGCGCTGCGGCTTGATCGGGACGTCGTCGAAGTGCGTACGCCGCTGGAGACGCGCCTTCCTCTCCTGCGCGGCGGCGGCCCAGCCGGAGCGGTCGGGAAGGCGGCCGTCCGCCTTCAACTCCCTTGCCACCGCAACGAACAGCTCAAGGGCCGCCTTCGCGTCGGAGGTGATGCCGTAGTCGGGCGCGAAGATCCTGCCGATCTGGGTGGGCTCGATGTCGACGTGCACGAACGTACGGCCCTCGGTGTAGACGTCGAGCCGCCCGGTGTGCCGGTTGGCCCAGCGGTTGCCGATGCCGAGCACGAAGTCGGACGCCAGGAAGGTGGCGTTGCCGTAGCGGTGCGAGGTCTGCAGGCCCACCATCCCGGCGTTCAGTTCGTGGTCGTCGGGGATGACGCCCCAGCCCATCAGGGTCGGGACGACCGGAGTGCCCGTCAGATCGGCGAATTCGACGAGGAGTTCGGCGGCATCGGCGTTGACGACGCCGCCGCCGGCCACGATCAGCGGTCGCTCGGAGGCGTTGAGGAGCGCGATCGCCTTCTCCGCCTGGGCACGGGTGGCGGCCGGCTTGTACACCGGCAGCGGCTCATAGGTCTCCGGGTCGAACTCGATCTCTGTGAGCTGGACGTCGACCGGCAGATCGATGAGCACTGGTCCGGGACGGCCCGAGCGCATCAGATGGAAGGCCTGCTGGAAGACGCCCGGGACCTGCGCGGCCTCGAGGACGGTGACGGCCATCTTGGTGACCGGCCTGGCGATCGACGCGATGTCGACGGCCTGGAAGTCCTCCTTGTGGATCACCGCGGTCGGAGCCTGGCCGGTGATGCAGAGGATCGGGATCGAGTCGCCGGTCGCCGAGTAGAGCCCGGTGATCATGTCCGTGCCCGCGGGACCGGAGGTGCCGATGCACACGCCGATGTTGCCGGGGTGCGTGCGGGTGTAGCCCTCCGCCATGTGCGAGGCGCCCTCGACATGACGGGCGAGGGTGTGATGGATCCCGCCGGAGGCCTTCAGGGCCGCATAGAAGGGATTGATCGCCGCGCCCGGGACACCGAACGCGTCGCTGACGCCCTCGCGCCTGAGGATCTCGACTGCCGCGCGGGCAGCGGTCATACGAGCCATTGAGTACTCCTGCTTCGGCTGTCGGACTCGCGCTCCCGTCGCGCCCTCGCGGTGCGCACTTCCGTATTGCGGAATTCATTTTCTGCTATCTGAAAACAATGTAGGTGGGTGGCCGAAAGCCGTCAAGGGAAGGCGACACGGCGTCGCACGATGGGCCAACCGAAGGACAAGCGGCGGACCGCTGGAGCACGATGGGACCGCTGTCCCGACGTGAGGGTGTGGAGGGGGTCATGTCCGAGAGCGTGCCGGTGCGCTGCCCGGTCTGCCGGCGCGAACATCTCTATGCGGCGCCGTCCTATCCGTGCGCGTGCGGCGCCCCCGTCGTCCCGCCGCTGGACCGTCTTGGCGAACCGACCGTCGTCACCCATCGCACCTGGGACGACGAGTGGGTCACGGTCCGCTGCGAGCTCTGCGGGCGCGAGTGCGAGTGGCCGCACCCGGAGCTGGGCTGCTCGTGCGGAACGGTTCTGCGGGTACCGGTGGACGGAATGGCACCGCCCCTGAGCCCCGCGGTGCCGACGGACCTGGACGACGCCCCGCCGGACGGCCAGGGGCGGGACGAGGAGCCTCTGCTCCCCCCGCGCGGAGGCTCAACTTCGCGCGGCACGCACCGGAATTCCCCGGGTACCGCCTTCCAGCCCGTCACCATCCGCACCGCACGGGACGCCGTCACCGCCGCCGCGCTGTATCTGCGCTGGCTCGGCTACCACGGCATACGGCGCGCCGACCAGCGGCCGCCGCACGGGATCGGGCTCGCTGCGCACGGGATCCTGGCACAGGTTGACCCGAGCGTGCGTCCGGCGTCGCTGCGGGACGTGGAGTGCCTGTGGCTCACCGCGATGTCGGAGTCCGCCCGCTCGGTGTACTTCTCGCTCGCGGGCTACGCCGACGACGCCCGCGCCGCGGCCGACCGCATCGGCGTCCCCCTCTTCGTCCTCGACCTCACCGGCACACCGCAGCCGGTGAACAGCCTCGCCGACGAACTGGCCGCCGGCCCGAGGTGAACGCCCCCTATGCCCCGTCCGCGTACTTCGCCCGCAGTTCGATCTTGCGCACCTTTCCCGAGACGGTCATCGGGAAGGAGTCCAGGATCCGCAGTCTTCCGGGCACCTTGTAGTGCGCCAGCCTCCCCTCGCAGAAGGCCCGCAACTCCTCCAGCGTCAGCGGATCGGCCGGATCGCGCGGGATCACACAGGCGAGGACCTCCTCGCCGTACCGCTCGTGCGGGACCCCGACCACCTGGATGTCGGCGATCTTCGGATGGGCGTACAGGAACTCCTCGATCTCGCGCGGGTAGATGTTCTCGCCGCCGCGGATGATCATGTCCTTGATCCGGCCGACGATCTGCACGTACCCGTCCTCGCGCATCACCGCCAGGTCACCGGTGTGCATCCAGCGGCCGGGATCGATGGCCTCCGCGGTCCTCTCGGGCTCGTTCCAGTAGCCGAGCATCACGCCGTAGCCGCGGGTGCACAGCTCGCCCGCCGAGCCCCGCGGCAGGGTCACACCGGTCGCCGGGTCGACGACCTTGACCTCGACGTGCGGCAGGACCCGGCCGACCGTTCCCGTCCGGTGCTCCAGGTCGTCGTCCATCCGCGTCTGCAGCGACACCGGCGAGGTCTCCGTCATGCCGTAGCAGATGGAGACCTCCTCCATGTGCATCTCGGCGACCACCCGCTTCATCACCTCGACCGGACAGGGCGAGCCCGCCATGATGCCGGTCCGCAGGGACGACAGGTTGTACGCCGCGAAGTCGGGGAGGTTGAGCTCGGCGATGAACATCGTCGGCACGCCGTACAGGGAGGTGCAGCGCTCCTGCTGCACCGCCCGCAGTGTGGCCGAGGGCTCGAAGGACGGCGCCGGGATCACGATGCAGGCGCCATGGGACGTGGCACCCAGATTCCCCATGACCATGCCGAAACAGTGATAGAAAGGGACAGGCAGACACACCCGGTCCTGCTCGCTGTAGCCGACCGTACGGCCCACCCAGTAGCCGTTGTTCAGGATGTTGTGGTGCGAGAGCGTGGCACCCTTGGGGAACCCGGTGGTGCCGGAGGTGTACTGGATGTTGACCGGGTCGTCGCAGCTCAACTCGTCGGCCAGGGCGGCGAGTCGCCCTGGCGGCACCGAGGCCGCGCCCGCGGTGAGCGCGTCCCAGGTGGGGTCGCCGATGTAGACCGCCTCCCGCAACTCCGGGCAGCCGCCGCGGACCTTCTCCACCAGCGCCCGGTAGTCACTCGTCCGGTGGGCGAGGGAGGCGACCAGCAGCGAGATACCGGCCTGCTTCAGCACGTACTCCAGCTCGTGCGCGCGATAGGCCGGGTTGATGTTCACCATGATGGCGCCGATACGGGCGGTGGCGTACTGGACCAGCACCCACTCGGGGCAGTTGACGGCCCAGATGCCGACCCGGTCGCCCTTGAGCACCCCCTTGGCCAGCAGCCCGAGCGCCAGCTCGTCGACGGCGGCGCCGAACTCGGCATACGTCCAGCGGCGTCCGGACGGCAGGTCGACCAGTGCGTCCCGGTCGGGGTACGCGGCGATCGCCCGGTCGAGGTTGGCACCGATGGTGTCGCCGAGCAGCGGCGTCGTGCTCGTCCCGTGCGTGTACGACAACTCGGTCACCGGAAGTCCTCCTCTCGGTACTCGTCGCGCGAGCCCGCGGCCGTCGCCTCGCGCAGCTCGATCCGTCGGATCTTGCCGGAGACGGTCTTGGGCAGATCGCCGAACTCCAGGCGCCGGATGCGCTTGTAGGGGGCGAGGACCTCGCGGGCGTGCTCGAAAAGGACCTTCGCGGTGTCCGGACCGGGCTCCCAGCCCGCCGCGAGGACGATGTACGCCTTCGGTACGGCGAGGCGCAGCCCGTCGGGCGCGGGGACCACGGCGGCCTCGGCCACCGCCTCGTGTTCGAGGAGCGCGCTCTCCAGCTCGAAGGGGGAGATCTTGTAGTCGGACGCCTTGAAGACATCGTCCGTGCGACCGATATAGGTGATATATCCCTCTTCGTCCCGCGAGCCGATGTCCCCCGTCCGGTAGTAGCCGCCCGCCATGGCCTCCGCCGTACGGTCGGCGTCGCCGTGGTAGCCGGTCATCAGACCGACCGGCCGCGCGGACAGGTCGAGCGCGATCTCGCCCTCCCGCGCGCCCGGCGCCCCGCTCACCGGATCGAGCAGTTCGACGCGGAAGCCGGGGCTCGGGCGGCCCATCGAGCCGGTCTTCAGCGGCTGCCCGGGGCTGTTGGAGACCTGCACGGCCGTCTCCGTCTGCCCGAACCCGTCCCGGATGGTCACGCCCCACACCCGCCGCACCTGCTCGATGACCTCGGGGTTGAGCGGCTCGCCGGCGGCCACCGCCTCGCGGGGCGGGGTGCGCAGCTGGGTGAGGTCGGCCTGGATGAGCATGCGCCACACGGTCGGGGGCGCACAGAAGGTGGTCACGCCCGCGCGGTCCATCTCGGTCATCAGCCGGACGGCGTCGAAGCGGGTGTAGTTGTGCAGGAAGACGGTCGCCTCCGCGTTCCACGGGGCGAACAGGTTCGACCAGGCGTGCTTGGCCCAGCCCGGCGAGGAGATGTTCAGATGCACGTCCCCCGGCTTGAGGCCGATCCAGTACATCGTCGCCAGATGGCCGATCGGATACGAGACATGGGTGTGCTCGACCAGCTTGGGGCGGGCGGTGGTACCCGAGGTGAAGTACAGCATCAGCGAGTCGTCGGCCTGGGTGGGCCCGTCGGGCACGAAGTCCCCGTCGGCCTCGTACCCGTCCTCGTAGGGCCGCCAGCCCTCGGGCGCGCCGCCGACCGCGATCCGGGTGTAGTCGCCGGGCACCTCGTCGAACTTGGCGGCGTCCCCGGCGCGCACGACGACATGCCGGACCCGGCCGCGTGCGACACGGTCGCGCAGGTCGGCGGAGCCCAGCAGCGGGGTGGCCGGGATGACGACCGCCCGCAGCTTCATCGCGGCCAGCGCGATCTCCCACAGCTCGGCCTGGTTGCCGAGCATGACCAGGACACGGTCCTCGGCGCGGACACCCCATGCGCGCAGCCGGTTCGCGACGCGGTTCGAGCGCTCGGACATCTCGGCGAAGGACAGCCGGGTGGTGGCGCCGTCCTCCTCGACGATGTGCAGCGCGGTGCGGTCGTTGCCCTCTGCAATGACGTCGAACCAGTCGAGGGCCCAGTTGAAGTACGCCGGACGCGGCCAGCGGAAACCCTCGTACGCCGTGGCGTAGTCCTCCCGGTGCGCCAGCAGGAAGTCCCGCGCACTCCGGAACGCCTCCGTCGCGTCGCTGTTCCCCGTCATCTGTCCTCCTCATCGCCGCACAGCCGCCTACCATCGTGTAATCCGTGATGCAGGTCTCACCACCCCCGAACGGGGGTGCGCCACGATGAAGGGGCGAGCACGTGGCAGCTGACACAGCCGAGGCGGTGGAGGTGCGCGGCGCACTGGTGCGGCTGCGGCGCGCCACGGGGCTGCCCGTCGCCTTCGGCGGGCTCGTGGAGTCCGGCAGGCCGCAGATACGCATCAGCGAACTCAGCGGCAACACGACGACGGCGCTCAGCGCGCTCGCCGTCGTCTCCGGCAACGGCCTCGGCGGCAAGGTGGTCGCACTGTCCCGACCGTGCGCGGTGACCGATTACTCGGCGTCCCGGCAGATCAGCCACGAGTACGACGTGGCGGTGGCGACGGAGGGCCTGCGCTCGGTGCTCGCCGTGCCGGTCGTCGTGCGCCGTCGGGTGCGGGGTGTGCTGTACGGGGCCCTGCGCACGGCCCAGCCGCTGGGCGACCGTACGCTGAACGCGGCCGTCGAGACGGCCCGGGACGTGGAGCAGGCGCTGGTGGCCCGGGACGAGGCGCGTGCCCTGCTGGCGACGGTGCGGGAGCCCGCGGCACCCTCTGGTGCGGCGTGGGAGCAGGTCCGCGAGGCGCACGGCGCGCTGCGGGCGCTGGCCCAGCGGGTCGAGGACCCGGGGCTGCGGACCGAGATCCTCCAGGTGTGCGGCCGTCTGGCGGGCGCGGCCTCGCCCGGCTCCCCGGCCCGGACCGCGGGACTGTCCCCGCGGGAGGTGGACGTCCTGGCGTGTGTGGCGGTCGGCTCGACCAACGCGGCGGCGGCGGAGCGGCTGGGGCTGCGCCCGGAGACCGTGAAGGGGTATCTGCGGTCGGCGATGCGGAAGATGGGGGCGCACACCAGGTGGGAGGCGGTGGTGGCGGCGCGGCGGGCCGGGGTGCTGCCGTAGGCGCCCCGGCCCCGGCGTCGCTCATCGCGCGGATACCGGCGGATTACCGGCCGCCCGCCCTCTTGGCACCGTCCGTGATTGTCGGTACGCCGTTCATGCGGCACTCGGTTGAATTCCCTCGTACCGCACATCTGTTATTTCCCTCACCACGCCGCCTGTCCGAATTTCGAAGGGCCGTTGCCTAATATTGGCCAACACACGACACACGGAGGGGAGCGGTGACCGTGCGACGGGACTTCAAGGAGCCTGCCAGACCCCGCCCCGACCTGGTCATCGGCCGGGAGGAGCTGCTCGCGGGAGCGCGCGAGCAGCTTGCCGACGGTGGAAGTGTGCTGGTGCACGGCCCGGCCGGAATAGGAAAGTCGACCGTGCTGCGCGCGCTGGCCGCGGAATACGGCGAAGCGGTGCGCACCGTGTTGCGCTGCTCGGCGACCGAGTCCGAATCGCACCTGCCCTTCCTGGCCCTGGCCGACCTGCTCGGTCTCGTCGTGGACGAGGTCGCGTACCAGCTGCCCGCGCCGCAGCGCACAGCCCTGGAGTCCGCACTCACCGGCCGCGGCGAGTCCACGCTGCAGCGGGACGGGCTGGCGCTGCGGCTCGCGGTGCTGTCCACCCTCCGCGCGCTCGCCGCCCGCGGCCCCGTACTGATCGTCGCCGACGACCTCCAGTGGCTGGATCCGGCCAGTGCCGAGCTCCTCGGCTTCGCCGCGCGACGACTCGGCGGCACGCCCGTGCAGATGCTGTGCGCGGTCCGTACGCACACCCAGCCGCAGGGCCAGGAGCACGACCGCTATCTGAGTGCGTCCCCGCCGGACACGCTCGCGGTCAGGGTGGACCCGCTCTCCCGCACCGACGTCGCCGATCTTCTCGACCACCGCGGCTACACCGGCCTGCCCCGCTCCACCGTCCGGGACATCCACCGCACCAGCGGCGGCAATCCGCTGTTCGCGCTGGAACTCGGCCGTGCCCTCTTCGAGAGCACGACGCCCCCGAGCCCCGGTGAGCCCCTGCCCGTGCCAACCTCACTGCGCGTGCTGGTTCTCAACCGTCTGGAGGCACTGTCCGCGGAGGCCCGCCGCACCCTGCTGGTGGCGAGCGCGGGAGCGCGGCCCACGCTGGCGCTGCTGCGCGCGGCGGGCCGGGAGAACGCCGAGGCGGAGACCGCGCAGGCCGCCGCGCTCGGGCTGCTGGTGACGGAGCGCGACACGCCGGGCGTACGGTTCGCGCACCCGCTGATATCGGCCGCGCTGTACGCGGAGGCCGGCGCCCAGGAGCGACGGGCCGCTCATGCCGCGCTGTCCACGGCGGCCTCCGATCCGATCGAGCGGGCCCGGCATCTCGCGCTGGCGACCACCGGCACGGATCCACGGGTGGCCGCGCGGCTCGGCGAGGCCGCGGCCGTCGCCCGGGACCGGGGCGCGCCGTCGGTGGCGGCGGAGCTGGGGCTGCTCGCGGCCCGGCACACCCCGGCGGAGGCCGCGCCGGGCCCGGACGCACGGCGGCTGCAGGCGGCCGAGGACGCGCTGACCGCCGGCGAGACGGACTTCGCCCGGGACATCGCCCACGAGGTGCTCGCGCACGCGAGCGAGCCCACGGAGCGGGTCCGGGCGTGGATGGTGGTGATCGACGCCGCCGGACACGCCATGGCCGAGGTCGACGCGGTCTTCCCGCAGGCACTGTCGGACGCGGGCGACGACCCCCGGCTGCTCACCCTCGTGCACTACCAGCTCGCCTGGCGGGCGCTGCTCGTCGAGGGCGACTTCGACCGGGCCCGGGAGGAGGCCGCGCTCGCCGCGGACCTGGCGGCCCGGGCCGGTGACCGGCGCAACGAACTGCTGGCGCTGGCCTTCCAGGCCCAGGCGGAGACGCTGATGGGACACCCGGACGCACCCGCGACCATCAAGCGGGCGCTGAAGGAGCCGCAGGACCCACGGGTGGCGTGCGACCACAACGGCGCCGGGGCCGTACGGTTCCGCTGGTTGATCATGAGCGACCAGCTGGCCGAGGCGCGCAAGACGATCAGCGCACTGCTGCGGGAGGTGCGGCGGCGCGGGATGGTCGAGGCCGAGGTGCACTTCCTGCGCGGACTCGCCGAGACCGAGCTGCGCGCCGGGCACTGCGGGCGGGCGCTGGATCTGGCGCGCGAGAGCCTGCGGCTGGCCCGGGACACCGGGATCGGGGAGGCCGCGAGCGCCATGGTCACCTCGTTCGCGGAGGCAGCGGGCGGCGAGGTGGACCGGGCGCTGATGCTGGCCCGGGAGGCCGTCGCGCGCGCGGAGGAGGACGGCGACGTGATCTACCTGTCGCGGGCACTGGCCGCCCTGGGGCACGCCCAGCTGGTGGCCGGGGACGGGGCGGGGACTGTGGAGTCCCTGCGCCGGGTACGGGAGTTGGAGGAGGGCCTCGGGGTCACCGATCCGGCCCGGGGGCGCTGGCACGGCGACCTCGCCGAGGCACTGGTGCGCGTCGGGGAGCCGGCCGAGGCGCAGGACGTCATCGACGCCACGCGCCCCCGGGCGCTGCGGCTCGGGCGCGAGAGCGTGCTGGCGGCGCTGGACCGGGCGGAGGCCCTGGTCCGCGCGGCGCGCGGCGAAACGGAAGCGGCTGAACGGCAGTTGACGTCGGCTCAGGACCGGCTGGCGAAGCTGGGCTACGGCCTGGAGGAGGCCCGGGCGGCGTATGTGCTGGCGGGTCTGCGCACACCACGGCCGGGACCGCGGTCGTACGACGACGCGGCCCGCCTCTTCCGCCGCTGCCGCGCGATGCCGTGGCTGCGGCAGGTCGAGACGGCCACGGTGACGGGGTCGGCCCAGCCGCCCCTGGCCGCGGCGGCTCTCGACACCCTCGCCGCGACGGAGCGGCAGGTCGCCGCGCTCGTCATGGAGGGCGCGACGAACCGGGAGATCGCCGCGCGCCTGTTCATCAGCGTGAAGACGGTGGAGGCGACGCTGACGCGGGTCTACCGCAAGCTCGGCATCCGCTCCCGCGTGGACATCGTGCGGCTGGCGGCCGGGCACCGCTCGGCCTGACCGAGGACGGGCATCGGCCCCGCGCCGGTTGACGCGCGCAGACCGAGGGTTATCCCTGCCCAATTCCCTTAGGGGGTTCCCTCATTGGGGGAAAACCACTCCGGCTTCTAGCGTAAGGGCGTGCCGCTCGCCCGGGCACCGGGGGTCGATCCCTCCCCCCGCTGCACCCCCCACCCGTGCGACCCCCCACCGGCAACCCTGAGGAGACTCATGATCGGGCTCGACCGCGCCAGGAGACGCGCCGTCGTCGGCTGCAAGAGCTCCTGCGGTTCCCCATACGTCCAGAGTGACGTGGTATGTGCCGGACACTCCTCCGGCGGCATGGACACCTGCCAGGGCGACAGCGGCGGTCCCCCGCTCACCGGGGGCGTCCTGGCAGGCATCACTTCCTGAGGTTCGAGCCCGACGACAGAGCCGATCAACTCGCATCCGATCGACTCGTTGTCGGAGCAAGGCTCCTGAGCACGACTCAGGTAGATACCAGGGGGCGTTGCGGGCCTCCACGAGCGGCCCGCAACGCCCCCTTTCCAATCCGCCCGGCCCGCGAGCCGCTCCCCCGAAAGCGGCTCGCGGGCCGTCCCCTACTTGTCGGCGGTCAGCTTCCCCGCGGCGCCCCAGCTGTCCGCGGGCACCTCGTGGATCCACACCTGCACGGTCTCGGCCGGGATCCGGTAGGCGTCGACGAACGCGTCCGTGACGCGCTTGACGAGGTCGCGCTTGAGCTCGACGTCGCGGGGACCCTGCTGGATGGTGACGATGGGCATGACTGAACTCCCTGGTGTACGGCGGCCCTTGTGACCGCTCGATCGGTACGGGTCCAGTCCATCGCGCGGGGCACGGCCGACCAAGAAGCAGATCGCGAGCGCAGCGATCAGTGATCGTGATCGCCGCAGGCCAGCAGCAGGTCGTCCAGGTACGGCGGCGGGGCCGACGCACTGACGGCGAGCCCCGTCGGCAGCGCGAGGCCGGGAGCCCGGAAGGGTACGAAGGCCACGCGCGGGCTGTGCAGCACACGGGCGTGGGAGGCGAACACCACCGTCCAGAGAGGGCGGCTGCCGATGGTGGCGAGCGTGTCCTGGAGCGAGCCGGACAC
>NZ_LBMW01000042.1 GCF_026168105.1 Streptomyces hygroscopicus | reverse complement strand
GCCGATGAGCCGTGGGTCCCGACGGTCCGAACGAGGCGGCCGGCAGCTGCTGCCATGTGCAGCCCGATGTGGCCACGAACACGATCGCAGCCAGCACCTCCCTGTCACCATGCCGGCGCCGACCGCCTCCCTGAGGTCGACTCGGCGCCTCCGGCACCACTCGCTGGAACAACTCCCACAGCTCATCCGGCACCAGCCGCTCAACGATCCCCACACCTGGAGTTTATCGAACAGCCCAAATGAGATGACCTCTTAGTAGGCATGGCCGCCCGCTGCCTGCTGAGCGACTTCGCGGTGGGCTTCGAGGGCTCGGCGGATCACCGTGTAAGTGTCCACGTGGTCGCGTGCGGCCCGTGCTTCGAGTGCCCTATGTAGTGGAGCAGGAAGAAACCGGCTTCGGTTCATGAGGTTTTCGAGGTCGGTAACCCAGCGGCAATTCTCTGGAGCGTAACCAAGGTCATTGTTGATTCGGTCGAGCTCGAGACCCTCTTGGTTACCGTTCTCCTCTGCCCACCGGGCGAAGGCGCGGAAGTTGTCCCAAACCGGGTCCACGGTTATGCCGCGCCCCCCATATCTGGGATACTTCTCAGATTTAGGGTTGTTACACCGCTCCCGCATGTTGGTCCAAACGCTATGAAGACGAGTCCGCGATTTACCATGAAAGCGGTATCTATCATAGACCTGGACTTGGTCGCCCCAGACTCTCTTAACGTGGATACGGGCTTCCGGGTCGCCATCGACGCTCGCGTAGCAGAACGCGCAAGCTGTCGTCTCCAAATTTTTTAGCGCATCCTCCCGAACGTCTCTTTCCCTCTTGCAGGCTGTGCAGCGGACAGGCACGAAATACCGGTTACGGTTGACTGACTGTCCGCTGCGCCCCCTCACGAGCTTCGGGAACGACGGTCCGATAACCTCGTGGACGCCGAGCCTACTGCCGGTCGGCATGTCCTGCCGCTTTCTCGCAGGCAACGCAACTCCCTCCGCTGGTGGTGGACTTGGCCCCAGGTGCTGGTCTCGTCATCTTGCCGGAGGGCACTGAATCGACCGGGAGGGCTGCGCCCCCAGGGTCAGCCGGTAACACCAACTGGTGCAGTACAGGGCATATCAGTCACATCGGCTATCGGTGACCGGGCTCCGATCTTCGAAGACGCCATCCCGGTCGCCCTCAGCGAACCCCGCTGAGGCCGCGCCGCTGAAGTGGCGACTCGACCGCTCACCGGCGGTCGTACTGGGCAGCGCCCACTTGCTGCCGGCAACCGGAGACCATTCAGCAAGGCCGGCAAGAAGGGGATCGGCTTCACCCGGCGGACGGCGACGGAGGCATGAAGGGCCACCAGTAAGGCAGTACCGCCCTATCCGGCGCGCAGCGCGCGAGGGCACGAACCCCACGCTTCAGAGCGTTTGGCCATGGCCAAACCGGATGCCGCACAGCGTCATCCAGCGTCATCATCCGTCACCCGTATGCCCGGTTTTGCCCACATGCACAGCGAAGGCGCAGGTAGTCCCGTCACTCCCCCACGAGAGAGGCCCTTGACCTGCGGAAACGTAGGTCAAGGGCCTCTCTGCCGTTTGGCCACGGCCGAACCACAGCCCATCCACCCGCGATTCGAGTCGTCCGGGAAGGAGCGATAGCCGCAAGTCCGCATGGAACCTCGCTTAACGTACACATCCACTCACACTGTGTAAGCTCCGTGCATCGATCCGCCACTGAGTGACGGGACCTGATCAGAGCCATGGGCCCGTTGATCGGCAGGTCTCCACGACGGTCGATGCTCGCCAGTGCCTCCTTCAGATGGGGGACGAAGGACGCGAGGAGGGCAGTGGTGCTGCGGATGCGGCGTAAACCGTCGCGGCACTGACGCCGAAGCCGGCCGGCAACTGCCCGTTCCCGTCGCGCGGTGTGTGATCTCGCCTTTCTCGATGCACGCCTGGGCTCACGCCTTGACTGGCAGTATGCCCCCGCTGAGTGACGGGGGGTCTGTGATCGTGGTGCGGTGCCTACGACGCAGCCGCACGCCCGCTAGGCCGATGCTCCGCATCACGCGCGCGATCCGATTTGCTCACCGCCGTCGCGGAGCTCGGCGATGATCCTGGAGACGCCGTAGGCGCCGTCCGACTCGCGGTGCACGGCCCGTATCCGGGCGGCCAGCCGGGCGTCGACCGCCTGCCGGGCGGTCCGGTCCGCGGCGGTGCGACGCCAGTAGTAAAAGCTGGAGCGGGCGATGCCGAGGATGGTGCACAGCCGCTTCACGCCGTAGCGGCGCTGGTGGTCGACGACGAAAACGCCGGCTTTCGGCGCTCCCGCAACGCGGCCATGGCCTCGGGGAAGTCCGGACGTTCGAAGGAGTCCTGCATAAGGGAAACGGATTCGGCCACAGCATCAGCCGCGGGCATGAGCAGACCGTCAAGGATCTGGCGCTTGATGATGGCCATGGACGACGGGGAACAGGATTCAGCCAGTTCGCGGGCATATTCCTGAGCGGCTCCCAGCACCTCGCCGCGCGGTGCGGTGTGCTGTACCAGGCCGATCCGCAGAGCCTCCTCCGCGCCCACCGCCCTGGAGGAGAGCAGCATGTCCATCGCGCTGCCCACGCCGACGATGCGTGGCAGCAGCCAGGCCGCTCCGTACTCGGCTATCAGACCGAACCGGCTGAACACAGCGGAGACCTGCGCCTCATGTGCCATGAACCGGACATCGGCGAACAACGCGTGGACGAGGCCCAGGCCCGCCGCACTGCCATTGATCGCCGCGATCAACGGCGTCCCCATGGTCAGCGGAAGATGCGCCGGGTGCCCCAGAACCGAGCTCAAGCCCTCTCCGGTGCGGCTCTGTTGCGTCTCCGATCCGGCAAGGTGGGCCAGGAGGTCCGGGGTCGCCCCCGAACAAAAGCTGCTGCGAGCGCCCGTGACGACGATGGCGCGGACTTCGTCGTCGGCCTCGGCCTCGGCCAAAGCGTCGTAGTAGGCAGCAAACATGGACAGATCCATGCCGTTACGGCGCTCGGGGCGGGCGAAGGTGATCGTCCGCACCAGGCCCTTGGTCTCTATCTCTATGCCCGCCGTGCTGCTGGACATGGGGTTCGCCTCTCGATTGACAGCCTACTGACTCCGTTCAATGATCTGCTTATCATGAAGGCCCTGCTGATGAGCGGAGCATTGCTGTGCGACTACCGAGACCGATGGGCCTGTCCGGCTTGAGCACGTGGATTCCCGGCGAACGTCAGACCGCCCGGCAGGCCGTCGAGCAAGGTCTGGTGGAGGCGGAGACCGCCGAAGAACTCGGCTATGCAGCGCTGCCGGTGTCCGGCGAGGCCGCTCCTGAGATGGCGGTACTGGCCGCACGCGCGACTCTGGACAGCACCGGTACCGCACCGGCCGAGTTGGGCATGGTGCTGCACGCCTGGATGTACTACCAGGGGCACGATCTCTGGTCACCTCCCCACTACATCGCCGATCAGTTGGGCGCTCGGCAGGCCGAACCTCTGGGTATCCAGCAGGTCTGCAACGGCGGCGCGGCGGCTATCGAAGTGGGCGCCGCCCGGCTGCTGACCGACCCCGCCCTCCGGTACGCCCTGGTCACAACAGCGGACCGCTTCGCCGCACCAGGTTTCGACCGCTGGCGCGGGGATTACGGGATCGCCTACGGGGACGGCGCCACCGCCCTGCTGCTGCACCCCTCCGAAGAGCGTCCCGCGGAGCTGCTGCTGCACGCGATCACCACCGTCGCCGCGCCGCAACTGGAACGGATGCATCGCGGCCGCGACCCATTCGGACTGATGCCGCGCTCCGTGAGCGATCGGGTCGACATGCGCCGTACGAAGAAGGCCTTCCTCGAACGAGAAGGCATGGAGGCGTTCACCGAAGCCAGCGGTGAAAGCCTGGCAGTGGTCGTGGAGCGCTGCCTCGCCGCCGCGGGGCTGGCGTCCGACAGTCCGCAGCTACGATATGTCGTTCCTCCCCGACTGGGCGCGAAAACCATCGACCTCGCCTATGCACCCGCCCTTCGCAAGATGCTGACGGCCGACATCCTCACGCTGGGTGGGGACACGGGGCACCTGGGCGCAGGTGACGCCGCTGCCAGCCTGGCCGAACTGCACGCCGAGCGCAAGCTGGCGCCTGGTGAGTTCGCCTTGGTGGTGAGCGCGGGGGCCGGGTTCACCTGGTCATGTCTGCTGGTGAGCGCCGCCTGAGCAGCAGAGGCACCAAGGTGTCCCCGGACCGGGTGGCTCGCCGCGGGAGCCACCCGGTTCAGTGCGTCTCGCCCAGCGTCCTGATTGCCCGCTCCAGGTAGTCCTCGAACTGCTCCAGCTCCGCCGCGGTGAATTCGGCGCGTAGCTCGTCCTCGACTCGCAGCGCTTCCCTGTCCGCCTTCTTCAGCACGGCGCGGCCGCTCTTGGTGAGCTTATTGACAATGACCTTCTGGTGGAGCTGGGAAGGTTCCCGCTCCATCCAGCCGCGCTTCTCCAAGTTGGCGAGCACCGTCGACATCGTCTGCGGTGTCACCATGCTCTCCCTGGCCAGCTGTGCGGCCGACATTCCTCCTGGGAAGAGGGAGAGCAACAGCAGTACGGAATACCTGGGAACGGTCAGGTCGAACTGGCGCAGCACCTGGGTCTTGCGTGAGATCAATGCCTGTTCGGCCCGCTTGATGGTGTTCCCGAGCCTATTGGCGACCACTGCCGTCACGGCTGAAGGAGAGTCCGACGCATGCTTTGTCGCTTTGGAATCCGCCATATCAGTAGTCTCGCATAAGGTAGCCTACGAATCTCCTTGGCGGCGCTGCTGCATCCGAGGCGGAGGGAGCACGCAGGTGAGCCTGGCGGTGCAGGCCCGCCGTTCCTCCTCGTCGCAGATGACGATCTCGTAAGTGGCTACACCGCGACCCACGTGCAGCGGACGGCAGACGCCCTTCACCAGGCCGGAGCGGACCGCGCGGTGATGGGTGCAGGAGAGTTCCTGACCGACGATGATCCTGTCCGGTCCGGCGTGCACCCACGCGGCGAGCGAGCCGAGGGTCTCCGCGAGGGCCGCGTTGGCGCCGCCGTGCATGATCCCGATCGGTTGCCTGTTGCCCTTCACCGGCATGGTGCCCACGACGAGATCAGGGCGACAGGTGAGGATCTCGATCCCCATCCGCGTCACCAGCTGTTCGTCCACGTAGTTGGGGAGGACCGGGACCGGCCCCAGGGACGCCGCCGGCTGCGTCATGTGACTCTCCATGATCGTCGAAGTGCGAGTGTACGTGTCCTGTCATATGGTAGCTGCGGATATTGAGCATGTGTACTGTGACGGCTTCGCCGGAGAGAGGGGAGACCGCTGATGCGCGGCACCATGGTGGGGGCTTCAGGCCCCGAGGTCGGCGTCGTGGGTCTGGGCTGCATGGGGATGTCCTGGGCTTACGACGAGCTGGGGCGGGACGACACGGCCTCCGTGGACGTCATCCACCGTGCTGTCGACTTGGGCTGCACCCTGATCGACACCGCGGACATGTACGGCCCTTTCACCAATGAGGTTCTTGTCGGTCGGGCGCTGCGCGGCCGGCGGGACGAGGTCGTCCTGGCGACCAAGGGTGGTCTGGTGGTGGACGATCCGAAGACGTACGCCAGCCACCGTGACGGGAGGCCGGAGTACCTGCGGAGTGCCTGCGAGGCCAGTCTCCGGCGCTTGGGCGTCGACCATGTCGACCTCTACCAGTTGCACCGGGTGGATCCAGCCGTACCCGTCGAGGAGAGCTGGGGCGCCATGGCGGACCTGGTGCGGGAAGGCAAGGCACGTGCCATCGGCCTCTCGGAGGTGTCGGTCGAGGACATCCGGCGGGCGCAGGCCGTGCACCCCGTGGCGTCCGTGCAGAGCGAGCTGTCCCTGTGGAGCCGCGACGCGATCACATCAGGGGTCTTGGAGTACTGCCGCGAGCAGGACATCACTCTCATCGCTTTCTCACCGCTCGGGCGGGGTTTCCTTTCCGGGCAGATCAACTCGGCCGGCGATCTCCCGGAGTTGGACGGTCGCCACAGGCTGCCGCGATTCCAGCCCCAGGCGTTGGCCGCGAACCTGGCAATCGTCGGCCGGATCCGGCAGGTGGCCGAACGCCTGAACCTCACTCCGGCCCAGGTATCGCTGGCCTGGGTGCTCGCTCAGGGCAGCAATGTGGTGGTGATTCCGGGTACGAAGAAGATTCGCTACCTCGAGGAGAACGCCGGTGCGGCCGGAGCGGAACTCGACGAGGCTTCGATGGCGGCGCTGGCGGAAATTCCGGCGGCTGTCGGCACGCGTTACTAAACGCACTCCGTTCTCCATCGTCAAGGGCGGATTGCCAGCGGACGGATTGCCGAGCAGGCGGTGGAGCGGCAGTCGACCGCCTCGGCCGTCTCCCGTGGTGGTCGCGGGCCTTGCTTCACCCGGCAGCATGGCGGCCACTTACAGGTTCTGACAGCAGGACGAAAGATCGCATGGCTACCTTTGTTCTTCGTCAACCCGGACGCGAGACTCCATCCGGATCTCGCCACGAGAACTAACGGAACGCAGGCACCGTGCCGATAAGGCGCTACTTCCTTCGGCTTGACGGCTCACTGCCCTCAGAGAGGACGAGTCTGCCGAGCGATGGCCGGTACCGGATAGGTGGTCGGAGCGGTTTCGGCGGTGGCACTGAGGAGACGCCAACGCGTTCTCCGTAGGCCCGGGAACCGACTGCAGGGGGGAGAAAGAGATCCAGTGTCTGACGGTGATCGTGTTCGTGGTGTCGTGGCGGTGCTCCGGCCGGCGGCTGTCGTGAACCACCATCACGGATTCCGTTGTCGCACGTGCCCACGTCGGCCACAGGGCCGTCCCGCTGGTCGTGCAGGGGCAGAGCCCGCGGCAGACGGTGACGTACGGGGCGGATCCCCGCCTCGTGACGGTCCCGCGAGGTGGTGCCCGCAGAGGTGCCGGAGCCGCCCTAAGACCCACTCGATCACGATCTGACGCGGTCGGGCCGGCTGACGGGCTGACGCAACGAGTCGGCCGTGCGTCCTCGCCTCTCGACGTGGCGCGGCTGCGTCGTCGTGGCGGCCGACGCGAAATCCCTCGCACAGGAGCGGTCCGGGTCCGCGCGAACGGCCGCCGCCCGCCTCGACCACTTAACGTCACCGGGCATCCGCCCGTCGGCTCAGGCGTCATCGAAGCGGGCTTCACGGCGTCGGCGCCGCGCCGCGACATGGTCGCCGGGCGGCCGGCGTCGCGGAGTTCACCACCGGCGGCCCCGGTGCCGCCACCGGCTCGGCGACTCGGGCCGATCGAAAGGTCACCGTCGGTCCGTAACCCAGGGTCCGGCGTGCAACGCCGCACTCGTCCTAGCGGCTGTCTGAAAAAGGAGAAGGAGAAAGGTGCGCCTGAGGAGTCTGGGCAACACGGGAATCAAGATCGGCAGTATCGGCCTCGGCTGTATGGGCATGAGCTGGCTCTACCAGGAGTCCTCCCGCGACGACGAGCGGTCCGTCCGGGTCATCAACGAGGCTTTGGACCTCGGCGGGAACCTGCTGGACACAGCCGACCTCTACGGCGCGGGACACAACGAGACACTGCTGGGCAGGGCCATCGCGGGGCGACGGGAGGAGGCCGTCGTCGCGACGAAGTTCGGGATCGTCCTGGAGGACCTCCAGCTGCGGGCGGCCCACCGCGACAACTCCCCGGCCTATCTGCGCAAGGCCGCCGAGGCCAGTCTGCGGCGCCTGAACATCGATGTCATCGACCTGTACTACGTCCACCGGATCGACCCCGCGGTGCCGTTGGCGGAGACGTGGGGCGCCATGGCAGAACTCGTCGAACGGGGCACGGTGCGCTGGATCGGCCTGTCCGAGGCAACTGTCGCACAGGCCCGTGAGGCTCACGCGATCCACCCGGTGACCGCGGTGCAGTCCGAACTCTCCCTGTGGACTCGTGACGCGCTGGACGACGTGTCGGGTGGAATGGTCGGCTGGTGCGAGAGCGTAGGGGCGAGCTTCATCCCCTTCGCGCCCCTGGGACGCGGCTTTCTCTCCGGAACCCTGCGCGCCGGCCAGTTCGAGAGCAGCGATTTCCGGGCGGCCAACCCGCGATTCGATCGTGCCGCGATGGAGGCGAACCAGCGCATCGTCGATGTGATCCGGGAAGTAGCCGACCGCCGGTCGGTCACTCCCGCCCAGGTGGCCATCGCCTGGACCCTCGCCCAGGGAGAACGGGTCGTGCCCATACCCGGCACGAAGAACTCCCGCTATCTGCGGGAGAATCTGGCCGCTGCGGAAGTCACACTGACCGAGGAGGATTTCGCGGACCTCGACACGCTGCCCGCCCCGGTCGGCAGCAGATATTGAGCACATGGGCACATGGGCACATGCGCCAGCGGGTCCGCAGCCCCGGACGCACCAGGTGACACCCGCGCGCCGCCTCGATGGACGGCCCCGTCGGCGGACGTCGGGCATCGCCCACGCCCGCCATGAGGCCCACGGCGGGCGGTCGCACACCGGTCCAGCGGCGGCCTCCCGGTTCCAGGCCCGTCGCGGCGTCAGCTTCCGGCGGCCGCCGCGGTCACGAGTTCGCCGACCAGGGCGCTGCGCGCACCGAGTGCGGTCAGCCGGTCGAGTGCCTCGCGATGCTGCGCGTCGTTCTCGCTGGCGGTGGCGTCGGAGACGACGACCACCTCGTAACCGAGGCGGAGCGCGGTCGCCGCGGTGGACGCGACGCCGTGGGCCGTGGACAGACCGGCCAGGACGATCTTGGTGACGCCCGCCTGGCGCAGATGGTCGTGGAGATCGGTGTCCTCGAACGCATCGAGGCCGTGCTTGGTCACCACGTGCTCCCCCGCACGAGGGGCGAACCCGGGAACCAGGTGATTGGGGGCCGCGCCCACGCCGCCGTCGGCGCCGTCGGCGCGGACGTACCGGACGAGGACGACGGCCGAGGAGTTCTCGGTTGCGAAGTGCTCGCGCAGCTTTGCGCAAGCGTCGACCACCGTGCCGCCGCTCACCGGCTGCCACGGCCTGTCGACGATCCACCGTTGCAGATCGATCAGGATGAGTGCCGTGCGCGCGCGGGTCATGATGAGTTCCCCCTGGGACAGATGAACAGCGTCCGCCGCACACTACCAAGGGAAAAGTCGGGTCAGTGGAGAGGTCAATCCCAACGCAGGACGGTCTGATCCTGTGGGCGGAGACGTTCGGCAACCGCTGTGATCCCGCGGTGTTGCTGGTGATGGGCGCCACCGCGCCGGGCATCGTGTGGCCGGACGAACTGTGCCGACTGCTCGCGGCGGCCGGGTACTACGTCGTGCGCTACGACCACCGCGACACCGGGAGATCCGGCAAGTCCGACAGCGAGTACGACCTGACGACGATGGCCGCGGACGCCGCGGCGGTGATCGCCGGGCTCCGCACGGGCTCGGCCCACGTGGTGGGCCAGTCTGCGGGAGGAATGGTCTCCCTGCTGCTCGCCCTCGGCCGGCCCGAACTCGTCCGTTCCCTGGTGCTGCTGTCCAGTTCTCCCCACACGAACGCCGACACACGAACGCCTCCGCGCACCAGACGGCCGGGCCCGCGCGAGCCGGTACTCGAGCAGACCGCGCGACACGGGTCATCACCCCTGACCACGCCCAACGAGCGCCGGTCCATGGCGGTCGAAGGCTGGCGGACGCTGGTCGGGTCGGCCGCACTGTTCGACCGGGTCTACTGGGAGGACCTGGTCGAGCGCGTGGCGGCACGCAGCTGTGAGCCCGACACCTCCGGGCGTCACATGACGGCGATGGATCGCACGCCCCCATTCACCAGCCGCATCAGCGCACTCGATGTGCCGACGCTGGTCGTGCACGGCGAGCAGGACCCGGTCTTCCCCTTGGAACACGGCGAGGCACTGCACCGGGCGATTCCGCGCGCACGGCTTCGGCGGATCGCCGGCATGGGACACATCTTCCCGCCGCACTGGTCTTCGATGATCGGCGAGCTTATCGTCGACCACCTGCGGCGGGCTTGACGCCCGGCCACCGGCGACCGGACAGCCGCGGAGAGCCGTTTCCTCGCGGCACCGCGGCCCCCCCACGGCCGTCTCGGCCACGTGTCGACGAAGGGCTCCGCAAACACCCACGAATTCGGAGACGGTGAGAAACATCACCTGGGTACCCGCCAAAGCGATCTGTGGGCGGAAGATGGCATCCACTACCATGGCATGCACACAACTTTGGGCATTTTATAGCACGCATTTCCGGCAATGGTGCCGAATGCGTGCCGAAGTCGTGCGCAAGCAGGTCAACGGGGGAAGGCAGGCTGCGTGGCAGAAACGAAAACGGTCTCGTCGCATGGCACCACGGCATCGGTTTCTGAGAACAACTACGGGATTCTGGGACCGCTCTCGATATCAATTTCAGGTAAAGAACTGGCATTAGAGTCCGGCAAGCTCCGGCTCCTACTGGCCGCGCTGCTTCTACGGAGCGGAACGGTCGTTAGCAGCGACCGCCTCGCGGAATGGCTCTGGGACGAGCGAAAGCCGTCCAATCCCCGCGGAACGTTGCACACATACGTACGCCGCCTGCGGCTGCTGCTCGGCGACGCCCTCGCACTGGAGACGGCAGCCGGTGGCTACCGGGTCGATGTCCCTGAAGGCGAGCTGGACTTACAGCGCTTCCGCGGCCTGGTCCGGATGGCTCAACAGTCCGAGGGGCTGGAGGAACGGGCCCGCCTGCTGAACGACGCGCTCGCCACCTGGCGGGGCAACGCACTCGAGGACATCCCGTCAAGCTCCCTGCACCAGGACGAATGCCGTTTTCTGGAGGACGAGCGACTGGCCGCGCTGGAGGCGTACTTCGAGACCGATCTCCAGCTCGGCAGGCATGCGCAACTGGTGCGGGAGCTACGCGCGGCGGCGATCGACAACCCGCTGCGGGAGAACTTCTGGAGCATGCTGATGCTCGCCCTCTACCGCTCGGGGCGGCAGGCGGAGGCTCTGGACGTCTACCAGCAAGCGCGCCGGCAACTGGTCGAGCAGCTCGGTATCGAGCCGGGCGAGAGGCTGCGTGCCGTGCACACCGGCATCCTCGAATCGGATCCGGCGCTGACGGCTCCGGACGGTCCGGGCGCCGCCGGGAGTGAGGCAGTCCCGGTCCCCGCCCAACTGCCTCCGCTGGCCATGGGTTTCGTGGGCCGCGAGGACATCATCGACCGCATCACGACCGTACTTCCGCCGGTGTCCGGGCGCACCGGCGTCCCCGTCGTCGTCCTGTCGGGACCGCCCGGGGTGGGGAAGACAGCTCTCGCCGTGTGCATCGGCAGGCGAGTACGGCCAGCGTTCTCGGACGGGCAGTTGTATGTGAACCTGAGCGGCTACGAGCGGGGCGGAGCGCGTGTGCCGCTGCCGACCGAGCAGGTGCTCTCGCAGTTCCTCCGCGCACTCGGGGTGCCCGCGGAGCGCATACCGGTCGACCCCGTGGAACAGGCCAACCTCTACCGGTCGAAGCTGACCGGGAAGAAGGTCCTGGTGGTGCTGGACAACGCCTCCAGCGTCGAACAGGTGGTCCCGCTCATTCCAGGTGACGGGGGCTGTTCCGTACTGATCACCAGCAGACGGCAGTTGCGCTCCCTCGTGGTCACGCACGGAGCCCAACTGATCAAGGTCGACACGCTCAGCCAGCGCGAGTCCATCGACCTGGTCGCCGGAATGATGCGGCAGGCCGCGGTGACGATTGATCCGGACGTCGTACGGGAAGTGACGGCACTGTGCTCCTGCCTGCCGCTGGCGCTACGGATCGCCGCGGCCAACCTCATCGGTGCTCCAGGCGGGCAGGTCGAGACCTATCTCGATAGTCTGCGGCGCGGCAACCGCCTCGCCGCCCTGTCCGTCGACGGCGACACGGCCTCTGCCGTCTCGACCGCCATCGCCCTGTCCTACTACGCCCTGACACCGGACGACCGGGTGATCTTCCGGCTCGCGGCACTCTTCCCCGGCTCTGACTTCACCTCCGCCGCCGTCGCGGTCCTCGCCGACATCAGCGAGGCGCAGGCACGGGCCGCTCTGAGCCGTCTGGAGATGGCGAGTCTCCTGCAACAACCCGCCCCCGGCCGATACCAGTTCCATGACCTGCTGCGCGAGTACGCCCAGGACCGCGCCGTCGAAGAGCACCCCGAGCCGGAACGGGCCGAGGCCCTGGAGCGGCTCGGCCGGTGGTACCTCGCGGGCGCCTGTGCCGCAGCCGACGTTCTCTACTCGGAGTTCGTGCGACTCACGGAACCGGCGGCGCCCAAGCCGGCGTTCGATGCGCCTCAACACTATGACGAGAGCCACTCGATGGCATGGCTGCTGGCCGAGCGGCGCAATCTGATGGCCTGCGTACGCTACTTCGGTACGCACGGACCGCACTACCTCTCCTGGCACCTGGCCGACGCACTGCGGGGTTTCTTCTGGACGGGCAAGTACCGGACAGAGTGGCGCGAGACGACTCGCACCGCCCTGGCCGCCGCCGAGTCCCTCGCCGACGAGCGCGGCATCGCAGCGATGCACCGAAGCCTCGCCAACCTCTACAACACGCTGGGCGACTACGAGTGGGCCATCGCGCATCAGGAGAAGAGCCTCGCGCTGCACAACCGGCTGGGCATGGCCGAGGAGGTCGCGGCCACGCTCAACAACATGAGCCTCGCCCACCTCAGCCTGGGCCGGGGAGGCCGGGCACACAAGGCCGCACAGCAGGCACTCGACATCGCACACGCCATCCTTTCACCACGGCTGGAGGCCACCGCCCAGGGTGTGCTGGGCTTCATCCACTGGACACGGGGTGACATGGACGGCGCGACCGAGTTCCTCACGGCTTCGCTGGCCACCGCCGGCGGACTCGGCCTGCACCACATCAGCTCGTACAGCCTGCGAAACCTGGGCCTGGTGCATCAGGCCACCGGGGAGCTGACCCGGGCGCGGTCCTATTTCAGGCAGGCGCTCGAGGTGTCCGAATCCATCGACTCCTCCTATGACCGGAGCATCTCGCTGTACGGGCTCGCCCTGATCGACCTGGACGTCGGCCGGTACGAGAACGCGTACGACGCGGCACAGCGGGCACTGAGTTCCTTCCAGGAATGCGGTGACCGCACCTACGAGGTCGAGACGCTGTGTCTGCTGTCGGCCATCAGCGGGAGCCTGGGCTCACCGCAGCAATCAGCTCAGTACGCGGCCACGGCGCTCGAAGGGGCCCGGCAGATCGGTTACGTCGACGGCGAGGCTTACGCCCTGGCGCGCCTCGCCGTCGCCGACGGACTCCTGGGCCGCCACGACACCACTGGGAAGGCGGAGGCGGCGCGCTCGCTGGCCGACTCCAGCGCGAACAGGATGGCCCGCAGCAAGATCCTTCTGGAGCTGGCTCAGCTCTACTTGAGCCTGAGCGACCCGGGACGGGCCGAGGAATGCGCCCAGCAGGCGCTGGGCCTGTCGCAGCCGAGCGCGCAACGCCTGAACGTCGCCAAAGCAGAGGAGGTCCTCGGCACGGTCGCCGCCCTCGACGGCGACCAGGCGCGGGCGCGCGTGCACTGGACCAGGGCGCTGGCGACCTTCACCGACATCGGCGTCGCCGTGGACGACGGTCTGCGGTCACGACTGGGCACGCCATCAGACCAGGAGAGGACGGCATCGTGACCACCGCTGATCCGGCAACCGGAGTGCGCACCGCGACGTGGGGCGGCGGCCTGCGCCAGACGCTGATCGCTTCCATCGGCAACGCCATGGAGTGGTTCGACTGGACCGCTTATGTGACGTTCGCCGCGGTACTCGGCCCGCAGCTCTTCCCCTCGGGCAACGCGACCACGAACGTCCTGCAGACCTTGTCGGTGTTCGCCGTCGGTTTCCTGTTCCGGCCGATCGGCGGGCTGCTGATCGGTGCCTACTGTGACCGTCGCGGTCGCAGCTCGGCGTTGCGGCTGTCGCTGCTGATGATGGCGGGAGGCAGCCTCCTGATCGCGCTCACCCCGCCCCACCGGACGGCCGGCGTGCTGTCCCCGACGCTGCTGGTGGTGGCCAGGGCGCTGCAGGGACTGTCCGCGGGTGGCGAGGGCACAGCGATGAGCACGTACGTGAACGAGATCGCGCCGAACCGGCGACGCGGGTTGTATTCCAGTGCCATCTACATCAGCACCACGCTCGGCACGCTCGCGGCCACGCTCCTCGCGCTGTTGCTGCACAACACCCTCACGGCGGGCCAGTTGGGTGACTGGGGATGGCGCGTCCCCTTCGCCCTCGGCGCGCTGTTCGCCTTGTACGGCTGGCGGATGCGCCGCGCCATGCCCGAGACGCCCGTCTTCGACGCGGCGCGCGAACGCCGGCGCAATCCGGCGTGGCAGGTGCTGCGCTCGCACCCCCGCCAGGTCCTCCGAGTGGCCGGCTTTTCGCTGGGGGCGACCGTCGTCTACTACACCTTCGCCTCCTACATGCCGCTGTACGCCCAGGCCCACTACGGCGTGACGGCGAACGCCGCGCTGTGGGCCGCCGTCGCCGCGCAGGTGCTCTTCATCGCCGCACTGCCGCTGATCGGGATGGCCGCCGACCGATTCGGCCAGCGGCCTCTGCTGGTGGCGTTCGGCGGCGGGTTCGCCTGCCTGACCCCGCTACTGTTCGGGACCGTGTCCGGATCAGCCCTGCGGCTGTTCGCGGTGATGACAGCGGCTCTGCTGCTGTTCGGGTGCTACGCGACAGCCGCTCCGTCGGCGACACTGCAGATGTTTCCGACATCGCTCCGGTCCAGCGGCGTGGGGCTGCCGTACGCGCTGGCAGTGGCGCTGTGCGGCGGTACGGCGCCCTACCTGAGCGAGTACCTCGCCACGCACGGCCACGCCGCCTGGTTTCCGTGGTACATCTCGGGACTCTGTGTGATCAGCACCGTCTTCTTCCTCCGTTACCGGGGGAAGAACGGCATCGACCTCACCACCGTCGAAGACACCTGACGCGCGTCCGCGGTGGGCGGTGCCGGCCGGCGGCCGGGGCTCCTCCTCACTGCTTGCTCGTCCCGGTGGGGCGGATCACGTACACCACCCGGTGCTCCGCGTCGGCAGGCGGCCCGTCGAACGCGAGCTTGTACCGGTCGGCGAGCTGCAGGAAAAAGGCGCCCTCGGGGTCCGGGTCGATGCGTTCGACGGCGCCGCGGATCTCCAGATAGCGATACGGCTGCGCGGGGTCGTTGATGGACACGGAGACAACCGGATGGTGGGTGACGTTGCGGTACTTGTACCGGGTCGTGGTGTTGGTGAAGTACAGGTACTCGCCGTCCCAGCTGAACCACATGGGGTTCACCTGCGGCGTGTTGTCCGGCCTGATGGTGGCCAGGTGCGCGAAAAGGGGGCGCTCCAGCAGGTCGCGGTGGCTTTCGGGAATGATCGACATCGTGTTCTCCGGTGGATCTCAGTGGACTTCGGACAAGGAGTCAGGGTGCTTCGACGCGGGCGCCGGAGTCCTGGCGGACGTGAGCAGCGGGGCGAAAAGCCCCTCCAACCGCCGCCGTACGCGCCACGACTCGCGCGCGGAACACACCACGTCCGCGATTCCGTCCGGTCGGACCAGGGCGATCCGGGTGGTGTCCGGGCCCCGGGTCGCTCCGTGCTGTTCGGGGGCCCACCGCCGCAGCCTCTCGGCACGCGTCTCCAGTATCTGGACCTCGACCACCTCGGCACAGTGGTCGCCGACCCAGGCCGCCAGCCGGGCGGCCTCCGCGCCGAATGTCCCGTTCCCGTAGAGCAGGAGCGTGTGCCGGAGGTCCGAGAGGGCTGCGCGCAGGGGCATCCGCCGGGAGCGGGTCGTGTCCCAGATCTGCCTCCGGGGGACGAGGCCACCCTCGACGAACCCCCCGGAGCCGGGCCACGGACGCCCCGCTGGGAGGGAGAGCCGCCGGCGCCGGGGACCCGGCTGCGTGTACACCGTCCGCTGCCCGGCCAGCCAGGGCAGGTAGTCGAGGTGAAAGAGGCGTAGCGCGGAGGCGACCCGTAGCGCGTTGTCCCGCACAGCGACCTGATGAGGCTTGTTCAGCAGCCAGATCCGGGTCTGTACCTCTGCCTGCTTGATGGCGGTCCGGGCTACCTGCCCGCGCTCGCTCTCGAAGCTGTCCAGCAGTGTCGCATCGCAGTGACCGTGCCAGCACAGGGCGAGCTTCCAAGCCAGGTTGTGCGCGTCGGCCACGCCGGTGTTCAGCCCCTGACCGCCTGCCGGACTGTGGATGTGCGCGGCGTCGCCCAGGAGGAAGGCCCGCCCCTCGCGGGTGCGCTCCGCATGCCGGGAGTGCACCGAGAACACACTGGTCCAGTCCGGGTCGCGGAGCCGGAGGCCACCAGGACCTCGCTCGTCGACCAGCCGCTGGACTGCTGCCAGGTCCACCTCGTCGCGCCGGAGTCCGGGCGGCGCCGAGGTGAAGACCCTGAACCGTCCAGAGGGCAGCCCGCACGTGACCAGAATGCCGCGCGGCGAACAGAAGTAGTGGGTGACGTCCGGCTCCAGCGGGCCGTCGAGCTCGATGTCGGCCACCACGAACGACAGTTCGTGGGTGGCGCCCTCAAAGCCGATGTCCAACTGCCCTCGGACCCTGCTACGCGCGCCGTCGGCGCCCACCACCCAGGAGAACTCCTCGGTCCGCTCGACCCCGTCAGGGCCGCGCAGCAGCGCCTTGACCGCCGGCCCGTCCTGCTGGAACCCGACCAGTTCGGTGCCCCACATCACCTCTCCGCCGGCGGCGGCCAGGGCGTCACGCAGCATGGCCTCCACATCTGGCTGCGGCAGGCAGACCGGTTGCACACTCGGGTCCCGGAAGCGCAGGTCGGCGATCACCCGGCCGTCGGAGTAGTACCGCATGGCCCGTTGCGGCAGGATCCGCCGCCGTATCTGCTCGTCGGCTCCCATCCTGCCCAGCAGTTCCAGGGTGCGGGGCCAGACTCCGAGTGCCTTCGTCGACATGCTCGGGCCTTCGGCGCGGTCCACACAGTGGACCGGCACGCCGCGGCGGGTCAGTTCGACAGCGGCGGTGAGGCCGGATGGCCCCGCACCGACCACCAGGACGGGACGCTGGTCATGAGTTGTCATACGACAGTTGTCTCCTGGGTTGCGGAGTCCTCGACGGTCGGCGAGTCGGTGGTCGCGTCCTGAGGCTCCCGCAACATCAGGTACACGACGACCGTTGCGACGGCGCAGATCGCGGCCAGCAGCCACAGAACGGAGTGCATGGCCCCGGTGTAGCTGTCGGCGAGGAAGCCACTGAAGCGGTCGCGCAGTTCGGGAGTGGTGCTGTGGGCGGCACCCGCCAGGTCGCCGCTGGCGACCCGGTTGGCCAGGCCGGCCGCGTCGGACGAAGGACGTCCGTAGCCGTGCAGGCCCTGGGCCACCCGGCTCTGGAGGAGTGAGACCATCACGGTGCTCATCACCGTGATGGCGACCGCCTCACCGGCGAGCCGCATGGTGTTGAACATGCCCGCGGCCATACCGGCGCGTTCGGGAGCGACCGAGGTGACCGCGACGCCGTCGATCATGCCCGCGGAGAAGCCCATTCCGATGCCGATCAGCAGCAGCGGGCCGGCCAACTGCCAGGTGGAGATGCCCGGGTGCAGCACGGTGAGCCATGCGCCGCCGAGCGCAACCAGGAGCAGGCTGAGGCTGAGCACGGCGCGGGTCGACATGCCTCGCTTCACCAGCACGTTGACGCCGAGCGGCACCACCAGCACCGGCAGGGTGAGCAGCATCATGGTCGCCCCGGCGGCGTCCGCCGAGTCCCCGTTGGCCCCGCTGAACCACGAGGGCAGCAGCACCAGCAGGCAGACGAAGCCGAAGGCGATGGCCACGGGGAGCAGGCAGACGGCCAGGAAACGGGACTGCCGGAAGAGTGCCAAGTCGAACATGGGATGCGCCTGGCGGCTCTCGGCGACGACGAACAGAGCGATCAGCAGTACCGCGCCCGCGAACATCGCGATCACTTCGGCGCTGGCCCAGCCGATCTGCGGCCCCTGGACCACGCCCAGCATCAGCAGGAAGAGGCTGGCGGTGAAGGTGATGGTGCCCCACCAGTCGACCCTGGCGCCCTCGCTGCTGCGGGACTCGGGGATCGCGGGCAGAGCCAGCAGAACCACGGCCGTGACGACGGCGTGCGCGAAGAACACCCACCGCCAACCCAGCGTACCGACCAGGAGACCGGACACAGAGGGGCCGAGGGCCAGGCCCGCGCCCGCCGAAGAGCCGAGAATCGCGAAGGCCCGGCCGAGGGCGGCCCCCTGGAAGGTGGTGGCCAGGATCGCGCAGCCGCTGGTCATCACCGCGGCGGCGCCGAAACCAGCCACGCCGCGCAGCACGTCGAGCAACAGCACGTTGCCCGACAGGCCGCTGGCCAGCGAGGCGAGGGCGAACACGGCCGTTCCGACGGTGAACATCCGGCGGCGGCCGACGATGTCGGCCAGTGAGCCGCAGGCCAGCATGAAGGAGGCGAAGGCGAGGTTGTAGGCGTTCACCACCCACTGCAGCGGAACGAGGCCGGCGTGCAGGCCGGAGGCGATGTCAGGCAAAGCCACCGAGCTGCCGGTGAGCGATGCGGGGAGGATCAGGACGGCCACGCACACCGCGGCGAGGATGATCGTGGGCCGTTTCGTGGTGGGGCCCGAGGTCGCTGTGCTCATGTGAGCTGCAATCCCTCCATGTATGACAGACGGCGGATCCGTTGACGCAGGATACAACTCTATATCAGTACCCTGACATTAGTGCGAGTACTACTTCAAGGAAGGAGGTTGGTTGAATTCGGCGACCGGACGTGGCGGTCAGACGGGAATCCGCTCGGTGCCGGGTACGAGCGCGTTGGGCAGCACCCGCCACCCGTGCTCCGCCGCCACTGCAGCCAGCACGGGGTGGTTCCCGACGATGGTGGGCCGGCCCACCAGACGGAGCATGTCGAGATCACTCGGGTCGTCGGCATACGCGAAGCACTGCCCTGCCACAGCGCCTTGAGCCGCAAGGACGGTGCGCACCGCGGCTCCCTTGGCCGGGCCGAACATCGCTCGCGCGATCCGTCCGGTCAGCAGCCCGGCCTCGTCCACCTCGGGCTCGGTGCACAGCACCTGGTCGACACCCAGGTCCTCGGCCATCGGCGACAAGCTCGCGGGCCAGGCACCGGAGACCGCCACGGTGAAATGCCCCTGACGCTGGTGGTGCCGCAGCTGCCGCAGCGTGGCCTCGATGAACGGTACCCCCTGGCCACGCAGCTCCGCGTACCAGGCACGCCCCTGGCTCAGCAGCTCGCTCCACGCGACGCCGGCGAGGGCGCGGTAGAACATCGCACTCACCTCCGCGGGTTCGCCGCCCTGAGCGGCGAACCCGAGGATCGGCTCGACCTTCGCGCGGTACGCCGAGCCGTCCAGGTCGCCCTGCTCGCGCAGCCGGTGGCGCAGCAGTGCGAAGGGGCTCTTCATCGCGACCAGTGTCTCGTCGACGTCGAAGAAGGCCACCACGGGAGCGGGAGAGGGCATCAGGCCGCCCACATCAGGCCGCCGTTGACCTCCAGCACATGTCCGTTCACGTAGGAGCTGTCCGAGGCGGCGAGGAAGACCGCGGCCGCTCCCACCTCCTCCGGCCGTCCCAGGCGCCCGGAGAGAAGACGCTTGCGGTAGCTCTCCCAGATCCGGTCGTCGGCTGCAACCTTCCTGCCCATGCCCTCATCGATGTAGCCGGGCGACAGGCAGTTGACAGTGATGCCCTTGGGAGCGAGTTCAAGGGCCGAGGCCCGGGTGAACATCTCCACGGCGGCCTTGCTGGCACTGTAGGCGGCCGCGCCGACCACGGCCCGGCTGGCCACGCAGGACGAGAGGTTGATGATCCGGCCGCCGCCCTGCTCCTGCATCGGGCGGATCGCCGCGCGGGTGCACAGGAAGACGCCGTTGAGGTTGGTGGCGACGGTGGCGTTCCAGTCCGCCACCGAGAGCCTGCTGATGCTGCCGTCGCGACTGACCCCGGCGTTGTTGACCAGCACGTCGATCCGGCCGAAGGCGGTCAGCCCCGACTCCATCAGCTCCGCCACCGACCCCTCGTCGGTGACATCGGCGTACTGGTAGCGAGCTCTCCCCGGATATCGGTCGATGAGTTCTTTCACGTCGTACTCGTTGCGGGCGGCGCAGACGACGTTCGCGCCCTCGGCGAGGAAGCTCGCCGCGATGGTGCGGCCGAGGCCCCGCGTGCCACCCGTGATGATGGCGGACATTCCGTCAAGCCTCATGTGCAGTATTCCTTCCTCAGTACCAGGTCAGGAGGGTCGCCCCGGCCGTCATCCCACCGCCGATGGAGGCCAGCAGGACACGCTCTCCGCGTTCCAGGGGGCGGGTGCGGTTGGTGTGGTGCAGCGTCAGCGGTACGGAGGCGCCCGCCGTGTTGCCCAGGCTGGGAGCGGTGAGGGCGACCTTGTCCCGGTCGATCCCGGCCTCTACCGCGAAGGACTCCAGCAGCCGGGTGTTGGCCTGGTGGAAGACGAACCGGTCCACGTCTTCCAGCTGCGCGCCGCATTCCGCGAGGGTCTGGCCGACCACCTTGTGCAGGGTGGTCATCGCGTAGTCCCGCACAGCCCTGCCGTCCATCCGGAAGAGATGCTCGCCCGCCCTGCGGACCCGCTCGTCCAATGGGGTACGACTGCCGCCGGCCGCGACCTTCACGTAGTCGTGCAGCTCGCCGTTGGCCAGCAGGGTGCTGCCGTGGATTCCGTAGCCCTCCGGCACGGGGCCGAGCACGACCGCGCCCGCCCCGTCGCCGAAGAGACTGACCGTCTTGCGGTCGCCCCGGTCCATGATCCGTGAGAAGACGTCCGCGCCGACCACCAGTGCGTTCTGGCCGGGCTGACCGTCGAGCAGGGCCTTGGCGATGGTGAGCGCGTAGAGGAAACCGCTGCACACCGCGTTGACATCAAAGGCGGGCAGGGCCGGAAGGCCGAGTCCGGCCTGGACGACTGCCGCCGTCGAAGGCTGCGGGTGGTCGGGGGTGCAGGTGGCCACGATCAGGGCGGCGAGCCTGTCCCTGACCTCCGGGCCAGCCGCCTGGAGCGCCGCGCGCGCGGCGGGGAGAGCCAGGTCGGACGTCGCCTCGTCATCCGCCGCGTAACGGCGCTCCAGAATGCCTGTCCGTTCGGCGACCCACTGCTCCGTGGTGTTCGCCCAGGCAGCGATCTCGCGGTTGGACACCACACGTTCGGGAAGGTGAGCGCCGATGGATATCACGCCGATTGCCATGTATCAGCCTCTTGTCCCTTGTAGCCGAAAGGTAGTCATATGCCCATGCCGAGCCCGCCGCTGACCGGCAACACCGCGCCGGTCAGGTAACCGGCCTCAGCACTCGCCAGGAACCGGACGGCGGCGGCCACTTCCTCCGCCCTGCCGGGCCTTCCCAGTGGCGTCCGGCTGAGGAACTGCTCGCGCCGGGCCTTACTCAGGTCGCGCGTCATGTCGGTGTCGATCAGGCCCGGGGACACCACGTTGACGGTGATGCCACGCGGACCCAGTTCCCAGGCCAGCGAACGGGCCAGACCGACCAGGCCGGCTTTGGCTGCCGCGTAGTTGGTCTGTCCCGGAGAGCCGGTGAACGCCGCGGAGGAGGAGACCAGGATCAGACGCCCCCAACGCTCGGCGAGCATCTGCCGGGACGCGTGCTTGACGACACGGATCACCGCGCGGAGGTTGGTGTCCAGCACCTCGTCCACGTCCTGATCGGTCATGGACAGCAGGAGCGCGTCCCGGACGATGCCCGCGTTGGCCACCAGCACCTCTACCGGGCCCTGCTCGACGGTCACCTTCTCGAACAGCCGCGCCACCGCATCGGGCTCGGTGATGTCGCAGGCCACCCCGTACAGACCGGGTGGTGGCGCGGCGGTGCGGTACGTGACCGCCACGCGGTCGCCCTGGGCAGCCAGGTCCTGGGCGATGGCAAGGCCGATACCGCGGTTGCCCCCGGTCACCAGGACGGAACGGCCGGTGCGCGTCATGCCGCCGTCACCACCACGACGGCGTTCTGTCCTCCGAAGCCGAAGGAGTTCGACATCGCCGCGCCGATGGTCGCCGTGCGGGGCCGGCCCGCGACGACGTCCACCTCCACCTGGGGCTCGACACACTCCAGGTTCGCGGTGGGCGGTACCGACCCCTGCTCCACCGCCAGCACCGTGTACGCGGCCTCGACCGCTCCAGCCGCGCCGATCAGGTGGCCGACCACTCCCTTGGTGGAGGTCACCAGGGGGTGATCGCCGATGACCCTGCGGATGACGGCCGCCTCAGTGATGTCGTTCTTCGGGGTGGAAGTACCGTGCGCGTTGACGTGAGCCACATCTGCCGGGTCGAGGCAGGCGTCGGCCAGCGCTGCCCGCATCGCCCGCTCCGCACCGTCCCCCGTCGGGTGGGGGGCAGAGGCGTGGAAACCGTCGGCCGAAGCTCCGAAGCCGCTGATCCTGGCGCGGATCCTGGCCCCCCTGGCGCGTGCGTCGGCCACTCGCTCGAGTACCAGGACACCGGCGCCCTCACCGGCGACGAAGCCGTCCCGAGCCGCGTCGAAGGGGCGGGAAGCGGCTGCCGGGTCCTCGGTACGCCGGGAAAGCGCGCCCATCTTGTGCAGGCTGGCCATGCCGGTGCGAGTGAGCGCCGCCTCGGCGCCGCCGGCCAGCACGACGTCACAGACCCCACTCTCCAGCAGCATCCGGCCGAGACCGATGGCGGTGGTACCGGAGGCGCAGGCGGTTGAGACCACCTGGTTCGGGCCCAGCGCCTGGCAGTCCATGGCGATGTGACCGGCCGTCATGTTGACCGGCGCCGTCACCATGAGCTGCGGGGAGACCACTGTGGGCCCACTCTGCAGGTACGTCTCATGCTCGCGTTCGAAGCTCGCGGAGCCGCCGAACGAGGTGCCGATCACCACCGCGACCCGGGCGCCCTCCCACGACTGCGGATCGAGACCGGCGTCCGCCACAGCCTGCCGTGCTGCGGTCACGCCGAGCTGGCTGACCCGGTCCATCCGCAGCATCGTGCGCCGACCGAGTTCGGCAGCCGCGTCGAAGTCGTCGACGCGACAGGAGAAGTCGACGGCCAGTCCCGCCAGTTCAGGGCTCCTGCTCGCCGTGGACCGGCCATCCCAGATCCGGTCCACATTGGCCTCGACCCCGATTCCAGCTGGAGTGACAAGGCCCAGACCGGTAACGGCCACGTCGAACCTTCGGCTGCGCACGTCGGTCACGAAGCCGCCTTGAGCTCGTGGTCAAGAGAGCCGAGAACGTCGCCGATGGTGCGCTCGGGGGCGAGCTGGGTCTCATCGAGCACCACACCGAACTCCTTCTCCACCGCCACGCTCAGTTCGACGATGAGGAGCGAATCGAGGTCGAGGGATTCGAGAGTGGTGTCTTCGGTGAGCGATTCGGTCTCCACACCGAGCTTCGCGCTCAGCAGGGAGTAGAAGCGCTCCTGGGTGTTGCTCATATCGTTTCTCCTGTGAATAGGTTGCCTGGGCAGTTCGCCGCCAAGGCGGCTTCGACTCGGCCGGATCGGTTTTCCGGCTGGTTCAGTGATGGGTGTCCGGACGGCTGACCACGACAGCGGTGAAGGTGAAGCCACCGCCGCCGTTCAACACGACGGCGTATTGCCCTGGTTCCAGCCAGTTGCCGCTCGCCAGGTCGGCCAGTGAGGCGTTCAGATCACCGGCTCCCAGGTGGCCGGTGGCACGCCCGAGATCCAACAGCGATGCCGAGACGCACTCCGTCAGCGGCGGCACGTACGCCTCCGCCATCGCCTTCGTGCCCAGCCTGGGCAGCACCGCGTGGCGCAGCCGCGGGTCGTCCGGAGCCAGGCCGCATGATTCGATCGCCTCGCCGACCGCACTCCGGATCCGGTCATGGGCAAGCTTGGTGAAGTGCTCGATACCGAAGGTCCGCACGAAGTGGCGCTTGGTGCGCCGCACGTCGATCATCGGGCTGTGGCCCAGCGGCTCCGCGTTCAGCTCGTCCTCTCCACGGTGCATGACCTCCAATTCGGCCGCCACGGTGGTGGCTATGGAGTGGAGAATGAGATCTGAGTGGCGCCCCTCATCCCGGTGCACCAGGACCGCGGTCCCCGCGTCCCCCGCGGCCATGCCGTAGTCGGTGCGCCAGCGGTGCCAGCTCGGCATCAGGAATCGGTCGCCGGTGGTCACCAATGCCGGCCCGGCCTGCGGGTCTCCCTGTAGCCGGGAGATAGCCAGCTCGATCCCGATGGCTCCACCGTTGCACTGCTGCAGCAGCCCGATCGGCACCGCATCACGCGCCTCGAGCCGGTCAGCGATGTAGTGCGGTGCCGACCAGGCATCATGTCCTTGATGATGCACACTTGCGTGCAGCACCATCGACAGTGTCTCCGCCGGGCAGTGGCCTCGCTTCAGCACCTGGCGTCCCGCAGCCACGGCCATGTCCGGAGGGGCGATGTCCTCGCTGACCGGCAAGGCCGTGTAACCGAGATCGGCGGCACTGCGCCTGTCCACCTCCCCAGCGGCCAGCGCCTCCTCGACGGTTTGCCGGTCCGGCGGATACCAGGCCGCGCAGACGAGACCGTATGTCCTGCTCAGCCGCATCAGCGGCCTCCGAGGGCAACGGCAGGCGGGACGGGAGAGGCTGACGGCGTGGAGACGATGACCTCGCAGGTGCACGCGGTCGCACCGCTCTGCTCGAAGGACACCGCCACCGAGCGGCAGTTCCCGGCCTGTTCCAGGCGCGCGGACACCTCCGTGGGACTGTCCAGTTCGACGAAGCGCTGGAAACGGGCGCGCAGCACTTTCACCCGCCGCGGGCCAGCCTCCTCACCTGCTGCCCCTGGCTTGGAGGTCAGCGCCAGGAGGGCAGCCTGGCGGGCGGCTTCCAACAGAGCCGTCGCTGGAACATGGTCGAGCGGGTGGTCGTAGAACACCGGATGCCCCACCGGGACATCGAGGTCCGCGATGATCTGCCCGTCGGCGCGGCGCACCGCGGATATGGTGACATTCTCCTCAAGCGTGCGCCCCACCGTGCAGCTTTCCGGCGGCGTGCCGAGCCGGCGGCGCGGCATGCCGTCGGAGAGCGGCGCCGGCGAGCTGCGACGCAGGGTCCGGAAGCTCTCGTAGCCGGAGCGGGTCGGATATCCGGTGATCACTGTGCTGGTACCCACACGGCGCCCGGCGAGGTACAGCTCGCTCACCAGGGTCGCCCCCAGCAGGCGCGCGCCGCGCTGCTTCAGATCCCGCGCCTCGATCACCATCGTCAGCTCGCCGGGGTCACACGGCACCAGGAGCGACTCGTCGTCGAGCTCGATGGCCCACTCCGTGATGAGGAACGCCGTATCCATCGGGACACCGAGGTGACAGTGCGCCACCAGGGTTCCCGCCTGCCGGGAGCACTCCAGCAGCAGCATCGGGTCGATGGGCGCCGGGGACAGCGGGTCGTCATTGAAGTACCGGTGGGCAGACGGCAGTCGCGCCGCGACTGCGAAACAGTCGCCACCCAGCGCGACGTCATCGGTGAGGAAGACCTCACTGGCCGCATGACGGTGGACGAGCGACCGTTCCACCGACCCGTCGAAGCGGAGCCGGTGCTCAGCGACGACCGCGCCGGAGGCCGCGGTCAAAGACGTATTCACCTGGGTCATCGACTTGCTCCGTTCGAATCGATCGCACCGAGGTATCCGTGAGGAACACCTCTGGGCAGGCACAGCGGTGGAGCGGGCTGGGGTCGGTCGACCGGAAGAGCGGGTGCTTCTGGACGCTGAGCACAGCCGTGTGTCATCACCGTCATCGCGGGCACCCCTTCCCGTGAGAGACCAGTGGCCCCCACGCCTCTCTCGCTGTCTCGTCGTGACGCGTCGCGCACCTTCACATCTGCGGCCGGCAAGGCAAGAAGCTAGCCGCGGCGTCTTTCGTCCTGCTGTCGCAGCGTGTAAGCGACTGCTGCGCTCGACCGGGTGATGCCGGGCAGCCGCTCGTAGTCGGACCGGTCGCGGCCGAGGTAGCCGTCAACGAGGTAAGGGCGGTGCTGAACCCACTTGAGTGGGCGCCTGGCGGCTCTGGTGATCCGGTAGGCGTCAGCGATGAGGTCGCCGATGCCGTGCCTGACCGGCACCAGATCTCTTCCCGGCACACGGCCGACTACCAGCAGCGCATGAGCGCAGCCCCATGGTGGTGCGTCCGGCGGCGCGCGGCCCGATCCTGGAAGTCTCACCCGAACAGCGGCGGCTGGCATCCGCAGATTCCGGAAGACCGGCTTCCGTCGGATCCGCCATGGCACAGTGTGGGAAGGGAGTTGACGGTGGAGCCCAGCGCCGGAGAATAGCTTTTCGACTGGCTGACGGCTGACCCTGACGTCAGCCGGACGGCAGAGATCGCGCAAGGTTCGGCCGGGCGGCCGGGGAGCATGGGAGTCGGCTTCGACCTGATTGCAGTCCTCGACGAACAGTGCGTCCGCCTCAACCCGTACCCCCGGGTGGCGGACCCGCAGCACATCGGTCAGCGCCCAGTGGGTCAGGGACCGGCGGCCGTCGAGCAGCCCCGCCTGCGCGAGGGTGAACGCGCCACCGCACAGCGCGGCGATGGGGCACCCCGGGCGTGGGCGCGGCGCAAGACCGTGAGCATCGGCTCTGGCGCCGGAGTTAGGTCGTCCAGGCCCAGATCAGGATCAGTCCGGCCCTGGGCAGCCAGGCGGGGGTAAGGTCCGGGACGTGCGCGAGCCCGCCGCGCATCGGCACTGGCCCGGGGCTGGCGGCCACCCAACGCAGTTCGAAGTCCGGCATCCCCTGTCGGGGCGGTCCACGCCCCACACCTCGCTGATCACGGTGACGTCGAAGGCCCGGATGCCGGGGAAGGCGAGCAGCGCGGTACGCCGTTCCTGGGTCGGTCGAGTCCAGTAAGTCCATCGATCATGTTCTTTCCGCACGCTGGGAGCGGGCCGGCCAAGACGGCAGGATCGAGGGCATGGAGATCACAAGGAACGCGGCGCTGGTGGTGGACGTGCAGAAGGGCTACGACGAGGCGGAGCTCTAGGGGCCGCGCGACAACCCGGCGGCCGACTGGAACATCGCAGCGCTGATCGGCGCATCGCAAGACTCGTGCCGCCCCGTCGTATTCACATCAGCGAGCGAAGGCGACTCCGGTCATCCGTGCAGCCGACTTCGGAAGCTGACAGCCTCAGTAAATCCGGATCCCCATTCGGCACGCGGCGCGCATGGGCACGAACCCCACGCTTCACGCGTACCCATCGTCCTCGATGGGAGCGTTTGGCCATGGCCAAACCGGATGCCGCACAGCGTCATCCAGCGTCATCACCCGTCACCTGTATGCCCGGATTTGCCCACCTGCACAGCAAAGACGCAGGTCACGATAGCGATACGAAACAGGTTCGAGTCCCATCACTCACCCTGAGTAGTCGGCCGGTGACCCGTGAGAAACGGGTCACCGGCCGGTTCGCGTCTCAGGGGGTACGCCCGCCGCCTGTGTCGATGACGCAGAACCGGTTGCCCTCCGGGTCGGCGAGTACGACGAAGTCGGCGTCATCGGGATACCGGTCCCAGTCCACGCGCCGCGCACCGAGCCCGACCAGCCGCTCCACCTCCGCCGCCTGGTCGACGGCGTCACCGGCGTACAGATCGAGGTGCACGCGCGGACGCTCCTGTACGGGCGTCTCGCTCAGCCCCAGCGACAGCCGCGGCCCGGCGGCTGCGCCCTGCGGCACCAGCACGACCCAGTCGTCCTCGATCCCGTCCCTCGGCACATAGCCCAGCGCCCGCATCCAGAACGCGGCGGCCCGCCGCACATCGGACACACCCAGCACCACGGACCCGATACTCAGCATGCCCCTATGGTCGCCACCCCGGCCACGGCCCGCCACGGGTCCGGTAAGTCCCGTACGCCGCCGCGCCGTTCATCCGACGTAGCCCCACCCCGGCTGCCTCGGGGCGAAGGGGCCCGTCCTCCCGCTCAGGAGGAGTCCCGTTCCACCAGCTCCGTCGGCAGGACCACCTGACGGCGCCCCGGAGAACGTGAGACCTGGGGGCGACGGTCCGCTATCTCGTCCAGCAGCAGGTCGATCATCGCCCGGCCCATCTCCTCGATGGGCTGGCGCACGCTCGTCAGCGGCGGGTCCATATGGCGGGCGATCGCCGAGTCGTCGTAGCCGACCAGCGCCACGTCGTCGGGTATGCGGCGGCCCGCCTCGCGCAGCACCTTGCGGGCCCCCGCCGCCATCACGTCCGACTCCGCGAACACCGCGTCAAGGTCCGGCCGGCGGCCCAGGAGTTCCGTCATGGCCCGGCGGCCGCCGTCCTCCGTGAAGCCACCGGGAACGATCAGTGCCTCGTCCACCTCCCGGCCGGCATCCCGCAGCGCGTCCCGGTAGCCGTCGATACGCCGCTGGGCGCCGTAGACATCGAGGCGGCCCGTGATCGTGGCGATCCGCGTCCGCCCCCGGGCGATCAGGTGCTCGACCGCCGAGCGGCCGCCGCCGTAGTTGTCCGAGTCCACCGAGGGCAGCGTCTCGCGCTCCGACCGCGGACCGCTGATCACCGCCGGGATCTCAAGCTGGGCGAGGAGGTCGGGCAATGGATCGTCCGCGTGCACGGAGACCAGCAGGACGCCGTCCACCCGGTGCGCAGCCAGGTACTGGGCCAGCCTGCGGCGCTCGCGGTCGCTGCCCGCGAAGATCAGCAGCAGCTGCATCTCCGTGTCCGACAGCTGGGCCCCGACGCCGCGCAACATTTCCGAGAAGTACGGCTCCGCGAAGAATCGGGTCTCCGGTTCGGGGACGACGAGGGCGATCGAGTCCGTACGGTTGGCAGCCAGGGCCCGGGCCGCCGTGTTCGGCACATAGCCGAGTTCCGCGACCGCCGCCTCGACGGCCGCGCGCGTCGCGTCGCTGACCCGGGGCGAGCCGTTGATCACCCGTGAGACCGTGCCGCGGCCCACCCCGGCGCGCGCGGCGACCTCCTCCAGAGTCGGCCGTCGGCCGCTCCGGCCCCGCGTTCCGTGGCCTGCCATGGGCTCCGCCTCCCGTCACACCGCGCGCTCCGCGCCGGCCTGGAATCTAACAGCCGCATCGAGGAACACCGCCGCGGCCTCGATCGCCGGACAAGTGGGTGTTTCCCGCTGACACGAGCCACCTCACCACTGTCCGACATCCCCGACCCGTCCCCGCCCCTTGGCTGACGTCCCGATAACTGAGGGCAGCTCTCTCCGTCCGCTCCCTTGACACCCCCGCCCGGACCCACGACCCTTCAACACATCACTTGTGGGAGCGCTCCCACACTACGTGACACATACACATCCCGCACGTTCCCCGCCCGAGCCGCAGCGAGAACACACGGGCCCAGCAAAGAAGTTGGCCGGGGGGTCGGCACGTCAGGGCAACAGGAGGACGACATGCGAGCACGTACCCGATCTGCCCACCGGACGGTGGCCTTCGCGGCCGTCGCCGCGCTGGGCGCCGGGCTGCTGGCCGGCTGTGCCAACGACAGCGGCGGGAGCAGCGGCAGCAGCGACACGGGCGGCGGCAAGGGCAAGACGACCATCACGCTCGGCCTGTTCGGCGCGTTCGGCTACAAGGAGGCCGGACTCTACACGGAGTACGAGAAGCTCCACCCGAACATCGACATCCAGGAAAACACGATCGAAAGGAACGAGAACTACTACCCCGCTCTCGTCAACCACCTCACCACCAACAGCGGCCTGCAGGACATCCAGGCCGTCGAGGTCAGCAACATCGCCGAGGTCACCAGTACCTTCGCGAACAAGCTGGTGGACCTCTCCAAGGTGTCCGGCGTGCAGAAGTCGGGCTGGCTGGACTGGAAGTGGCAGCAGGCCACCACCAAGGACGGCCAGACCATAGGCCTCGGCACCGACATCGGCCCGATGGCGATCTGCTACCGCAAGGACATGTTCCAGCAGGCCGGTCTGCCCACAGACCGCGAGGCGGTGGGCAGACTGTGGGCGGGCAGCTGGGACAAGTTCGTCAAGGCCGGCGAGCAGTACCAGAAGAAGGCCCCCTCCGGCAGCACCTTCATGGACTCCCCCGGTGGCCTGCTCAATGCCATGCTCGGCAGTCTGAGCACGCGCTTCTACGACTCCTCCGGCAAGGTCGTCTACAAGACGAACCCGGCCGTGAAGGCCGCCTTCGACCTGACCGCGAAGGCCGCACAGGAGGGTCTGGTCGGCAGCCAGACACAGTTCCAGCCCGCCTGGGACCAGACCATCTCCAACAGCAAGTTCGCCGCGGTCTCCTGCCCGCCGTGGATGCTCGGCTACATCAAGGGCAAGTCGAAGCCGGACGCGGCGGGCAAGTGGGACGTGGCCGCGGCGCCGCAGGCCGGCAACTGGGGCGGTTCCTTCCTGACCGTGCCCAAGAGCGGCAAGAACGTCACGGAGGCCGAGAAGCTGGCCGCCTGGCTGACCGCGCCCGCGCAGCAGGCCAAGCTGTTCAGCGTGCAGGGCAGCTTCCCGAGCTCGCCGGCCGCGTACACGATGTCCGCGGTGACCGGCGCCAGAAACGAGATGACCGGTGACACCCCGATCGGCACGATCTTCGCGACGGCCGCCAAGGGGAGCCCGGTGCAGATCATCGGCCCGAAGGACCAGATCATCCAGCAGGGCCTGACGGACAACGGCGTCATCCTCGTGACGAAGGGCAAGTCGCCCGCCGAGGCCTGGACGACGGCCACCAAGACCATCGACAACAACCTGGAGAAGTGACCGGCATGGCCACCCGGCACGACACCGCCGCGCCCCCCGCGAAGGAGGGGGGCGCGGCCCCGGTCCGCCCGCCCGCCGTGGTCACGGAGGCAGAGCAACGGCGCCGCACCCGGCTCTCCCGCCGCTGGCGGCGGGACATGCGCTGGAGCCCGTACGCGTTCGTCTCGCCGTTCTTCCTGCTGTTCATCGCCTTCGGCCTGTTCCCGCTGATCTACACCGGGTGGGCCTCGCTGCACACGGTCGAGCTGACCGCGCCCACCGACATGCAGTGGGCGGGGCTGCGCAACTACACCCGGATCTTCGACGACGACTTCTTCTGGAACGCGGCGAGGAACACCCTGACCATCGGGATCATCTCCACGGTCCCCCAGCTGATGATGGCGCTGGGCCTCGCGCACATCCTCAACTACAGGCTCCGGGCCTCGATCTTCTACCGGGTCGTGATGCTGGCGCCGTACGCCACGTCGATCGCCGCGGCCTCGCTGGTCTTCGTCCTGCTGTTCGGCCGTGACTACGGCATGGTCAACTGGGCACTGCATTTCGCCGGCATCGGCAGGATCGACTGGCAGAACGACAAGTGGCCCTCGCAGATCGCGGTGTCGGCGATCATCGTGTGGCGCTGGACGGGCTACAACGCACTGATCTATCTCGCCGCGATGCAGGCGATCCCGCAGGACCTGTACGAGTCGGCGGCGCTGGACGGTGCCTCGCGCCGACAGCAGTTCTTCCATGTGACGCTGCCTCAGCTGCGGCCGACGATCCTGTTCACCTGTGTCGTGTCGACGATCGGCGCAAGCCAGGTCTTCGGCGAGCCGCTTCTGTTCGACGCGAACAAGGGCGCGTCGGGCGGCGCGGAGCACCAGTTCCAGACGCTCGGTCTCTATCTGTACGAGCAGGGCTGGGTGAACCAGCATCTGGGCCGCGCCTCGGCGATCGCCTGGACGATGTTCCTGATCCTCATCGTGATCGGGATCGTCAACTACGTCATCTCGCGCCGGCTGCGCGCCAGTAGTTAAGGAGACCCGGCCGTGACGACGACCTTGATGAGGCCCTCCGGCGCGGGGGCGAAGGAGCCGCGGCTCCCGCGGGGGCCCAAGGCGGCCCGGGCGGGCGGGCAGGCGTACGCGGGCCCGTTCGCGTACGCCGTGCTTGTCCTGTTCTCGATCGGCTCGCTCTTCCCGCTGGTGTGGACGGCGATCGCCGCCTCGCGGGACAACAACCGGCTGGCGCAGACGCCGCCGCCGTTCTGGTTCGGCTCGAACCTCCTCGACCATCTCAAGATCGCCTGGACGGACGCCGATCTCGGCAAGGCGTTCTTCAACACGACACTCGTGGCGGGGATTTCGGCGGCCTCCGTCGTCTTCCTGTCGACGATCGCCGGGTTCGCCTTCGCCAAGCTGCGCTTCAAGGGCCGTAACGCCCTGATGCTGATCGTCATCGGCACGATGATGGTGCCGCCGCAGCTGAGTGTGATCCCGCTGTACATGATGGTCGCAAAGCTCGACTGGACCGACCAGCTCCAGGCGGTGATCCTGCCGTCGATCGTGAGCGCGTTCGGGGTGTTCTTCATGCGGCAGTACCTGATCCAGGCGCTGCCCGACGAATTGATCGAGGCGGCCCGCGTGGACGGCGCGAGCAGCTGGCGCGTGGTGTGGAACGTGGTCTTCCCGGCCGCGCGGCCCGCGATGGCGGTCCTCGGCATGCTGATGTTCGTCCAGACGTGGAACGACTTCCTGTGGCCGTTCCTGGTCCTGACCCAGAACGGCAACCCGACCGTCCAGGTCGCGGTGGCGGGCCTGGGCCGCGGCTACACCCCGGACCAGTCCCTGATCATGGCGGGCGCGCTGCTGGGCACGCTGCCGCTGCTGCTGGTCTTCGCGGTCTTCGGCAAGCAGATCGTGGGCGGCATCATGCAGGGTGCCGTCAAGGGCTGACGCCCGCGCGGGACCTCGATCCGCCGACGCTCGCACGGGACTCCGATCAAGGGGCCGGGTCACCGCCGTTCCGGCCCCTCTTCCCCTCCCCCTCCCGCAGTTGTCCTGCCCCTACCGACCCGGTCTCCACGGCCATTCAATGGGAGCGCTTCCATGCCTGAGTCTGTCGCGTCCGTGACGCCCCTGACCTTTCCTCCCGCCTTCCTCTGGGGCGCGGCGACCTCCGCGTACCAGATCGAGGGGGCGGTGCGGGAGGACGGCCGTACCCCCTCGATCTGGGACACCTTCAGCCATACGCCGGGAAAGACGGCCGGAGGCGAGACCGGTGACATCGCCGTCGACCACTACCACCGCTACCGCGAGGACGTCTCGCTGATGGCGGAGCTGGGCCTGACGGCATACCGCTTCTCGATCTCGTGGTCACGCGTGCAGCCGACCGGCCGGGGGCCGGCGGTCCAGCGGGGCCTGGACTTCTACCGGCGCCTGGTGGACGAACTCCTCGCGCACGGCATCAAACCGGCGATCACCCTCTACCACTGGGACCTGCCGCAGGAGCTTGAGGACGCGGGCGGCTGGCCGGAGCGGGATGTGGCGCACCGGTACGCCGAGTACGCGCGGATGGTGGGCGAGGCGCTGGGTGACCGCGTGGAGCAGTGGATCACCCTGAACGAGCCGTGGTGCAGCGCGTTCCTGGGCTACGGTTCCGGCGTGCACGCCCCGGGCCGTACGGATCCGGCGGCGTCGCTGCGTGCGGCCCACCATCTGAACCTGGCCCACGGCCTGGGCGCCCTCGCCCTCAGGTCCGTGATGCCGACCCGCAACACGGTGGCGGCGAGCCTCAACTCGTCCGTGGTGCGGCCGGTGTCGCAGGACCCGGCGGACCTGGCGGCGGCCCGGAAGATCGACGATCTGGCGAACGGCGTCTTCCACGGCCCCATGCTGCACGGGGCGTACCCGCAGACCCTGCTCGAAGCCACCTCGTCGATCACGGACTGGTCGTACGTGCGGGACGGGGACCTGGAGACGATCAACCAGCCGCTGGACGCGCTGGGTCTCAACTACTACACGCCGACGCTGGTCTCGGCGGCCGCCGCGGCGGACGCGAGCGGCCCGCGGGCGGACGGGCACGGGGCGAGCACGCACTCGCCCTGGCCGGGCGCGGAGGATGTGATGTTCCGGCAAACCCCCGGCGACCGGACGGAGATGGGCTGGACGATCGATCCGAGCGGACTGCACGAGCTGATCATGCGCTACACCCGGCAGGCGCCGGGCCTGCCGCTGTACGTGACGGAGAACGGCGCCGCGTACGACGACAAGCCGGCCCCGGACGGCCAGGTCCACGACCCGGAGCGGATCGCCTACCTGCACGGACATCTGTCGGCGGTGCATCGCGCTCTCAGGGACGGCGCGGATGTGCGCGGCTACTACCTGTGGTCCCTGATGGACAACTTCGAGTGGGCGTACGGCTACGGGAAGCGGTTCGGGGCGGTGTACGTGGACTACCCGACGCTGGCCCGCACGCCGAAGTCGAGCGCGCACTGGTACGGGCGGGCGGCGCGGACGGGCCAACTGCCGCCGATGGAGGGCTGACCGCGCGGGGCGCGGCACGAGAGGGGAAGTGCCGCGCCCCGGCGGAGCTCCTCACCGGTGGAGTGGTGGCGGTGACGCGGACCGCCGCCCAAGGGCCTCCACGGCGTCGCTCACTTGAAGGCGGCGAAAGCCTTCGAGAAGGCGAACGCGTCCTGGACGACCGAGCTGCACGTCGCGTCCGCGCTCGGCTTGGCACCCCCGGCACACTGCTTGTCGCGCGCGGCCGACCACATGGACAGCCAGCCCAGGCCCTTGGACTTGGCGAAGTCCACCAGCTGGGTGGCGTCGTCGACCTTGAAGACCTCGCTGCTCACGTCGTTGACGCCGATCATCGGTGTGACGGCGACCGTCTTCCAGGCCTCGCTGTCGGACAGGCCGAGCACGCTCTTGATCTGGGCCTGGGTGGCGGTGGCGGCCTGCTCGGCGAGGGTGCCCATGTCGCCGTTGAAGGAGGGTCCGTAGTCCATCGCCATGATGTTGACGGCGGAGATCTTCACGCCGTTGGACTTGGCGTCGGAGACGAGGTTCACACCGTCCTGGGTCAGGCCCTGCGGCAGGACCGGCAGCGTGAACGAGACGTCCAGGCCGGGGTGTTGCTGCTGGAGCTTGGCGATGGCCTGGGCGCGGCGGGTGTTCGCGGCCGTGTTGGGCAGCGCGGCGCCCTCCACGTCGAAGTCGACCTTGGTGAGCTTGTAGGCGTCCACGGCCTTCCCGTACGCCGCGGCCAGTGCGTCCGCCGAGGAGCAGGTGGTGGCCAGCTCCGAGCCGGAGGCGCCGCCGAAGGAGACGCGGACGTCGCCGCCCTTGGCGCGCAGAGCGCCGATCTGCGCGGCCACCGCGTCGCTGCCGAGGTCCGTGACCCCGCCCCACTTGGGGGTGCAGCCGCCGCCGTCGGTGACGAAGGCGAGGTTGTAGTCCTTCACGCCCGTCGCGTCGGCGGAGCCGACCAGGTCGAAGGCCGGGAAGAGGGACGTGTCGACGTACGGGGCGAAGCCGGCGCCGGTGGTCGTGCCGCTGCCCGTGGTCTGGGTGGCGGTGGGCGACGGGGTGGCGGGCGGAGTGGAGGGCGCCGTGGCGGTCGGGGTGGGGGTCGCCGTCCGGGTCGGGTTCTGCGTCGGGGTTGCCGACTGCGTGGGTCGGCCGCTGGGCTCAGGGGTGGCGCCGTCGTCCGCCGAACACTTGGCGCCGTCGATGAGACAGCCGGTCGGGTCGCCGGAGCCGTTGACGACGAAACCGACGGTGACCGATTCGCCCTTCGCCAGCCCGTCCTTGTCCCAGGACGGCGGCTTCACGGTCACGTGCTGCCCGCTCACCGTCGACGTGCCGTTCCACAGCGAGCTGAGCTTCGCACCGGAAGGCAGGTCGAACTGCAGCGTCCAGTCGCCCTTCGCCTGGCCGCTGTCGTTCGTGACGACGTACTGCGCTGTGTACCCCGTCGACCAGGTGCTGGTCTTGGTGTACACGGCGCCCACTCCGGCGGCGTGGGCGGTGCCGGTGAGCACCATCGCGCCGCCGCCGACCACGGCCGCGGCGACGATGCCGCCGATCGCCTTGTTCCGACTGGTCACCTTGCGCCGGTGCGTACTGCTCATCGCGTGCCTGCCTTCGCTGCTCACTGGGGTGGGATGCGGCAGCACGCTAGCGAGCCGGAATCGGGCAATCCGCCTTATCCGGGCGGGCGTTGAGGATCTTAGGGTGCGCTTAAGGAAGGGATCGGGGACGGTTAAAGGTAGAGACCAATGTTCCGGTCCGGCGTCGGCGTACCCGGTGTCCCCGCCGCACCGGAGCCCGCCCGTCCAGCTGGAACCAGATGCGCACCTCCGTGCCGCCCAGCACCGAGGAGCCGATGCGTACGTCGCCTCCGGTCGACTCCGCGAGCCGGCGCACGATGTCCAGGCCGAGGCCCGTCGAGCCGTCGCTGCCCGAACCGCGCCCCCGGGCCATCGCCGTCTCCGGGTCGGATATGCCGGGCCCGGCGTCGGACACCAGCACGATCACCGCGTCCTCACCGTTGTGCACGTCGACGGCGAACGCCGTGCCCTCGGCGGTGTGCCGGAAGACGTTGCCGAGCAGCGCGTCGAGCGCGGCCGCGAGATCGGCGCGGGCCACGGGTATGCGCACCGGCCGTTCGACCCCGGCCACCCGCCACTTGCGGCTCTCGTCCTCGGCGAGCGCCGACCAGAACTCCATGCGCTCACGCACCACTTCGGCCGCGTCGCACCCGGCTCCCGGCCCCGGCGCGGCGGTCTGCGGCTTCGCCTCCCGTGCCGTACGGATGATCGTGTCGACCTCGCGCTCCAGCTGGGCCACCGCGGTCCGGGTCTGCTCGGCGGCCGCACCGTCGCCGAGCGAGGCCGTGTTCAGCCGGAGGACGGTCAGGGGGGTGCGCAGACGGTGGGACAGATCTGCCGCCAACTCCCTTTCGTTCGCGAGCAGCTGGACGACCTGGTCGGCCATCGAGTTGAACGCGACCGCCGCCAGGCGCAATTCGGCCGGCCCCTCCTCAGGGACGCGCGCCCCGAGCTTCCCCTCCCCCAGGTCGTGCGCGCCCTCCGCCAGGCGCTGCGCGGGCTGCACCATCCGTACGCCGAGCCGGTCGGCGACCGCCACCGAGCCGACGATCAGCGCGGCGCCCACTCCGGCGAGCACCGCCCAGGCGGTGCCGACGCCGTTCGTCACCTCGGCCTCGGGCACATACACCTCGACCACGGCGATCGCCCCCGAGCTGAGGGCGGTGGGCTGGAGCAGCGTCGAGCCGCCCGGGACCTCGGTGGTGGAGGCCCGGCCCAGTCCCCGCGTCATCGCGATGTCCTTGGCGGAGGCACGCTGCCGGCCGATGTCGACCGCTTTCGTGCCCTCACCGGCCGGTATGTGCACCGCGATCCCGTCGCCGGAACCCGCCGAGGCGACCACACGCTCCAGCTGGTCCCGGTCGGTGGTGATGGACAGCGCGGGCGCGATCGCGGCGGCCTGCCGCTCCGCGTTGGAGAAGGCCCGGTCGCGCGCCATCTCCTTGATGACGAGTCCGAGCGGGACCGCGAAGGCCACCACGACCATCGTGGTCACCGCCACGCACACCTTGACCAGCGCCCACCTCATGGCCCTGGCTCCGTCCTCGGGGGTTCCAGCTTGACTCCGACGCCCCGCAGTGTGTGCAGGTAGCGCGGCTTCGCCGCCGTCTCGCCCAGCTTCCGCCTGAGCCAGGAGAGATGAACGTCTATGGTCTGGTCGTCTCCGTACGACTGCTGCCACACCTCGGCGAGCAGCTCCCTGCGCGGCACGACGACGCCCGGGCGGCCGGCGAGGAAGGCGAGGAGGTCGAATTCACGGCGGGTCAGATCCAGTCGCACGCCGTCCAGTTCGGCGTGGCGGCGCAGGGGGTCGATGGCCAGGCCGCCGACTTGTATGACCGACGAGGGCGCGGCGTCGGCGGCGGCCGCGCGGGAGCGGCGCAGCACCGCCGCAATCCGTGCCGACAGGTGCTCGACCGAGAACGGCTTGGTCAGATAGTCGTCCGCGCCCGCGTTCAGCAGGCGGACGGTCTCCGTCTCGTCGTCGCGGGCGGTGGCGATGATCACCGGGACGTCCGTGATACCGCGCAGCATCTTCAACGCCTCCGATCCGTCCAGGTCGGGCAGTCCGAGGTCGAGGATCACCACGTCGAACGCGTGGTGGGCGACTTCGCGCAGCGCCTCCAGCGCAGTGCCGACGCTGCGCACGATGTGCCCGGCCTCGGTCAGATGCCTGATGAGCGCCGATCGCACGAACTGGTCGTCCTCGACCACGAGCACACTTGCCATGGGCGGCACCGTACGCCATGTGGACCAGGCAGTTCGGGCCCTGTGGACAACTCCCCGCAACTGCCGGGGCGGCAAAGGGAGAAACGGAACTGTGTGCGACCCGTGAGACACCGGTGGGGCGGGTGAGGCAGTATGGCCGAGATGTTCAGAGGACTCGTACACGTACTGGCGTGGTCGCTCGCCACGGGCGCTGCGGTCACGCTGTCGTGGTGGGGTGTCCACACCGTGATGGCGGGGACGGCTTACGACCCGCCGCGTGCCCTGCCGATCACGGCGGGCGGCGCGACCACCCAGGGGTCGAAACCGGTGACGTCGTCGACGGAACGTCCCGAGCCGTCGAGGAGCCCGGGCAGGAAGACCGCGCCGAGCCCGGCACCAACGCCCTCGAGGACGGCCGTCGCGAGCACGGCCACCGGCTCTTCGCCCGGCGCGTCCTCACCCGGCCAGGTCAGGAGTTACGACACCGCCGGCGGGCGGGCGGCCTTCGACCTCGGAGCGACGTCGGCCGCGCTGGTGTCCGCGACACCGGGGCCGGGCTGGTCGATGCAGGTGTGGAAGACCGAGTCATGGATCCGCGTGGAGTTCACCTCGGGAGCGCAGCGGGTCTCGGTGTTCTGCACATGGCACGACGGCCCGCCCCATGTGGAGATCGGGAACTACTAGCGCGGAGGGATTGCCGGACACCGCCCAGGCCCGCTGCGGGTCAGCGGAAGACGGACGGCGGCGGCGCCGGTGACGCCACCGCCGCCGCGTCCGTGACCGCCGTCGCGCCGCCCGCGAAGTCGGTGAGTGCGCGGCCGTGCTCCACGCGCGCGGGATGCGGGTCGGAGGCGGCGCGGCGGGTCAGTTCGGAGACGGGGAGCGGGTGCAAGGAGGCAACCAGGACCGCGTTCCCGAAGCGCTTGCCGCGCAGGACGGCCGGGTCGGCGACCAGCGCGAGCTGGGGGAAGACGGCCGCGGCGGTCGAGATCTGGCCGCGCAGATGAGCGAGCGGCGGGCCGTCGGCGAGGTTGGCCGCGTACAGGCCGCCTTCCTTCAGCGCCCTGCGCACTTCGGTGAGGAACTCGACCGATGTCAAGTGCGCGGGGGTGCGTGCCCCACTGAACACATCAGCGATGACCAGGTCCGCCCAGGCGTCCGGTACCTTCGCGAGGCCCTCGCGGGCGTCCGTGGAGCGCACCCGGATTCTGGCGCCCGGGTCCAGCGGCAGGGCGCGCCGCACGAGTTGGACGAGGGCGGCGTCGCGCTCGACGACCTGCTGGGTGGAGCGGGGGCGGGTGGCCGCGATGTAGCGGGCGAGGGTGAAGGCGCCCCCGCCGAGGTGCACGGCGTGCAGGGGACGGCCGGACGGGGCTGCCAGGTCGATGACGTGGCCGAGGCGGCGCTGGTACTCGAAGGACAGGTGGGCCGGGTCGTCCAGGTCGACGTGGGACTGCGGGGCGCCGTCGATGAGGAGGGTCCAGGCGCGCGCCCGGTCCCGGTCGGGTATCAGCTGGGCGAGGCCGCCCTCGACCGCCTCGACGACGGCCTCGGCGGCCTGCCCCCGCCGCGCGTTCCGTGACCTGCCCATCCCGCCATTATCAGGGGGAAAGCGGGGACCGTCCCATCGGCGGTTCCCGCCGGGCTCCGGCGCAGGTCGGCGGGGCACCGCCGGAGGTCCGCGGATCTCGGGCCCTCGCCTGCCGGCGCGACCCGGTCACCGGCAGTTGTCCGCCGCCTGGATCAGACGGGCCGCTTCCCCGAGCGCCTCGCGCAGGACCGCCGGGTCCGTGGCCAGTTCCGCGTCGCCGGGCGGGAGCAGCCAGCCCGTGCCCTCGACCGGGGGCTGCGGGACGGCGAGGCTCATACCGCGTCCGTCCGTCTGCGTACAGGTGCTGCCCGGAACGTCCCATGCGTCCGCCGTACCCGGCGGCACCAGGAAGCCGAGGGTGTCACAGCCGACGTCGTGAAGGACGGGCCCGACGCAGTCGCTCGCGCCACGGCGGAGGATGTCGACCGCCTCGAGGCCCTGCCGGGCCGGCACGGTCACGAGGTCGGGGGCCTGCGGCGGTGCGCCGCACTCCGGGGTGGGGCACTCCGGGGTGGGAATGTGCCGCGCGGTCGACGGTCGCCTGCGGAATTCGGTGCTCTGCGTGGTCTGCATCCCGGCCTCCAAAACGGAACCCCTCCTCGACGGTGAGTTTGGTCGGGAGTTCGGGGGGCTCCCGCTCCAGGGGGTTCAACGCACCGGCGCGTCAACGGCAACGGCACGCAGCCGCCGCAAAGGATGGCAGTTCATGGCGGATCGCGCATGAGATATCCGGTTTGTAGCCAAACCTCGCATGACGGGCCTCGCGGGGAAGGTACGTTCTTGCCCCGCCGGACGCAGGGAACCAACTGGCACCACGCGGACAAGTCACCCTGATTCCGGCATGGTTCGACGGTTCGCACGAGAGGGCCCGGCCATGACCTCGTCCCAGTCCCCCCGGCCACCACGGCCGAACCTCGCCTTCCGGCTACTGCGCGGCCCGTGCTCGCCGGGCGAGTTCGCCGCGGCGGTGCGGCGCGCCGCACGCGAGATCGGCGAGCGGGTCAGCTGTGACGCTCGGTACATCGGGCGGGTCGAGGCGGGCGAGATCCGCTGCCCCAACTACGCGTACGAACGGGTGTTCCTGCACATGTTCCCCGGTCGCACGCTCGCGGACCTGGGGTTCGCGCCGCGCTCGGCAGTACGTGGCCGTGGGGCGCGTTCCGCCGACGAGGCACCCCCCATGCACACCAACAGCCGTCCGTACGCCCCGAGTGAGACGCACGAGGGGTGCGAGACGTATGAAACGCCAGACAGTTACGAGACGCACGAGTCGTACGAGCCGTACGGCAGGCCTGCGTACGACTCGTACGACGAACAGAACCACGAGGAGAGCGACGTGCAGCGTCGCGCATTCATGACCGGTGGCACCGTCACGGTGGCGGCCGCCTCCCTGGGCCCTTTCGGGCTCACCTTCGGCGGCCCGGCAGCGGCCGCCGAACGCCCTGTCCACCGTGCGGGCTCGTCCGAGGCGGGCGCGCTCGAGGAAGCCGTCCGACGGATCCGCCTGCTCGACGACCGGCACGGCGCGGACGGCCTCTACCGACGCGCCGCGGCCCCTCTGCGCACCGCGTACGCGCTGCTCGACGCGGGCACGACCCGGCAGGCGGTCACCGACCGGCTGTACGCGGGCGCGGGTGAACTGGCCATCTCGGTGGGGTGGTTGGCACACGACTCCGGCCGCTTCGACGACGCCCGCTCGCACTACGCGGAGGCGCTGGCGACGGCCCGGATGGCCGGGGACCCGGCCCTGGAGGCGCACGCGTTCTGCAACACGGCGTTCCTCGCGCGCGACGCGGGCCGCCCGCGGGAGGCCGTACGGGCAGCACAGGCGGCCCAGCGCGCCGCGCGCCCGCTCGGCTCGCACCGGTTGATGTCGCTGCTCGCCCTGCGCGAGGCGGGCGGCTGGGCCGGGCTCGCGGACCGCGCGGGCTGCGAACAGGCGCTCGCGCGGGCGCAGGCCCTGTTCGAGCGCGGGACGTCGGACACGGACCCCGAGTGGATGACCTTCTACGGAGAGGCCGAGCTCGAGGGCCTGGAGGCGCAGTGCTGGTCGACGCTGGGCGACTGGCTGCGCGCCGCCCGGCACGCCCGGCGCGCCGCACAGCTCCAGGACCCGCACTTCACCCGGAACATCGCCCTCTACACGGCCGAATTGGCGGACGACCTGGCCCGCGACGGCCGCCCCGACGAGGCGGCAGCGGCCGGCGAGCGCGTTCTGGACCTGCTGGACCAGGTCCAGTCGTCCAGGATCCAGACGATGCTGGCGGGCACGGCAAGGGTCCTCCTGCCGCACCGGCGGGCACCGGGGGTGTCGGTGTTCCTGGACCGCCACGCCTCACAGCCACGCATGGCCTGAAGCGCAGATCTGCCGTCCGGTCGGCTACTCCGTGAGGTGACCGCAGTCGTTCCAGGACTCGATCGCCGGCTCATCGTAGGCCCACCCCAGCACCGACAGGGACGTCGGGTTGAGCCTGATCCGCGCGGCGAAGTCCAGCGGCAGACCCAGCCAGCGCGCGCCTATGGAACGCAGGATGTGGCCGTGCGCGAAGACGAGGACGTCGCGGTCCGCGGCGCGGGCCCAGGCGACGACATCGTCCGCCCGCGCGCAGACCTCGGTCAGGCTCTCCCCCTCGGGGACGCCGTCGCGCCAGATGAGCCAGCCCGGCCGGATCGCCTGGATCTCGGCCGGCGTCATCCCCTCGTACGCCCCGTAGTCCCACTCCGTCAACGTGTCCCAGGCGCTCGCCCGCTCACCGAACCCGGCGAGCTCACACGTCTCACGCGCGCGTGCCAGCGGGCTCGTGCGTACCTCGAGTCCGGGCAGCCCGTCGAACGGCGGCCGGTGCAGGCGCTCCCCGAGCAGCTTGGCGCCCCGGCGCCCCTCCTCCAGGAGGGGTACGTCGGTCCTGCCGGTGTGCTTGCCGGACAGCGACCACTCCGTCTGTCCGTGCCGGGCCAACAGGATGCGCGGTGCCATGGGAGACCTTTCCGGGAGAAATCGAGGAGAAATCAACAAGGAAGTCTGACCATCATCGCGCACCCGGCCTCCGGGCAACCCCGCGGGCGGTCGCTGCGTCTTTGAGGGCCGGGGGCGCCCCACGGGGGCAAACGCGTACACGTAAGGTGGCACGACCGAACCAACGGGACGGACAACAGAGCAGAAGGGGGAGGGCGGATCGGATGCCGCAGGCCGAGACTCCAGGCACCGAGGTGAGCCCGCCGGCCCGGCTGCGCTGGTGGACCGAACTGCCCTTGATCCTGGTGGTGTACGTCTCGTACTCCGCCGGCCGGCTCGTCGCGCGGGGTGACATATCCGACGCCGTCGACCACGGCCTTTCGATCCTGCGCCTCGAGAAGCTGCTGCACATCAACGCCGAGCACCCGCTGAACCGCCTCTTCACCCGCGAGCCGTGGCTCGGCGTGCCGGCCGACTTCTGGTACGCGTCGCTGCACTACGTGGTGACCCCGGCGATCCTGGTGTGGCTTTTCAAACGCCACCGGCCGCACTACCGCACGGCCCGTGTCTGGCTGCTGCTGTCCACGTTCTTCGGCCTGATCGGCTTCACGCTGCTGCCCACATGCCCGCCCCGTCTGCTCTCCGCGGGCCACGGTTTCGTGGACACGATGGCCCAGTACAGCTCGTACGGCTGGTGGGGCGGCGAGGCGAGCGCACCGCGAGGCCTCGGCGGCCTGACCAACCAGTACGCGGCAATGCCGAGCCTGCACGTCGGCTGGGCGCTGTGGTGCGGAGTGATGCTGTGGCGGCACGGCCGCACGCGCTGGGCCAAGGCGGCCGCCGTCGCCTACCCGCTGCTGACCACGGTCGTCGTGATGGGCACCGCGAACCACTACTTCCTCGACGCGGTCGCGGGCGTCGCCGTCATGGGCGTCGGCCTTCTGCTGTCCCGGGCCCTGATGCGCGCTGCGGACACGGTCAAGGCCTGGCTGCGGGCGCGGTTCGCACCCGTCACGGAGTCCTCGCCCACCGCTGGTTCCCCAATTGTCAGTGACGGGTGCCAGACTTCGACGGGTGAGCGAATTCCCCGACAGCGCACCTCCCGCCCCGGACAGGGAGCCGAGCCGGGTGCCTCCCCCGCGGACGCGGGGGACGGCGCTGCGGCAGCGGCTCGCTGAGCTGCGCGGCCCGGCCTCCCCCACGCCCGGCTTCGCTCACGCGGGGGGACCCCCATCGCCCAAGGCGCTCGACGCGCGCGCCCTCGCCGCGCTCGCCGCGAACCCCGGGTGCCGGCGACGCGCGCTCCTGGACGGCGCGGGCGTGGACAAGGCCGTGCTGGCGGGCGCGCTGGGCGCGCCCTCGGCGTTCGGCCAGTCGCAGTTCGCCTTCATGCGGGGCAACGCCTTCGAGGCCAAGGTCAAGGCGGACGGCGGCGCCGAGTTGTTGCGGCTGGTGCACGAGAAGCTGGACCCGGCCGCCGCTGCGCCGGACCAGGCCCTCGTTCCCGACCTGTCCGCCGTCGGACCGGAGGGCCGCGCGGCCCGTACGGCGCTGGCCCTGCGCGAGGCCACCGAGGCGCGCGCCTGGGCCCTGCTCGACCACCCCATGCTCGCCCTGGACGTGGCGGGCTCGCCCGCCTTCCTGGAGCCGGACGCTGTGGTGGTGCACCCGGACGGCAGCTGGACCGTCGTGGAGATCAAGTCCTTCCCGGTCCTGGACGGTTCCGCGGACCCGGCGAAGGTGGGAGCGGCCGCCCGCCAGTCCGCGGTGTACGTGCTCGCGCTCGAGGAGGTCGCCGCCCGCCTCGGCGCGGACCCGCAGGAGCCCCGGACGCACGGCGCCCAGGACGGCGGCGCCCCCGCACCCGTGGTGCGCCACCGGATCCTGCTGGTCTGCCCGAAGGACTTCTCCAACCTGCCCACCGCCTCCCCCGTCGACATCCGCAAGCAGCGCGCCGTCACCCGTCGCCAGCTGGCCCGTCTCACCCGCATCGAGGAGATCGCCGACGCCCTCCCCGAGGGCACGTGCTTCGCACCGGACCTTCCCCAGGAGGAGCTGACGGCCGCCGTCGAGTCGGTCCCGGCGACGTACGCGCCCGACTGTCTCGCCACCTGTGAACTGGCCTTCTACTGCCGCGATCGCTCCCGCGCGCAGGGTGCGGTGACGTCGTACGGGCGCTCGCTGCGGGCCGAGCTGGGCGGCCTGACGACGGTGGACGAGGTCCTGGCCGCCGCCCACGGTACGGCGGGGGACCCGGACGACCCCGCGGTGGCGGCACTGCGCCGTGCCGCGCGGCTGCGGGCGGAGGCCCTCGTCGGCCGGGAGGCCGCCGTATGTCGCTGATCGCCACGCTCGCCCGGCTGGAGGCCGTGCAGTCCGGCCGCGCCCGGCCCGTCGTCACCGTCCGGCACCGGCACCTGTCCGAGCGGCCCCTGGTCTTCGTGCCGCTCACCACCGCCGGCGAGGCCGGGGCTCCGCTCGGGGCGCTCGTCGGCACCGACCGGGACGCGCCCCGACTGCTGGTGGTGCCCCAGCCGCGCGACCGCGACCTCCGGTTCGCGTTCCTCGCCGAACTCGCCGACGTCGTACTGCCGTACCTCGACACGTACGCCGACGTGGTCGAGCCCGCCGAACGCACCGAGACCGACCCGGAGACCGGCAAGCGCGTCAAGGTCGAGGTCGAGCTGTGCGCGGACGCCCCGCAGATGATCGTGCCGAGCCGGGCCGGCATCGACTTCGTACGGCTCCTGGGGCGCTCCATGCGGTTCCGCCGCACTGCCGAGCAGGACCCGGAGACCCCGCATCCGGCGCCCCCTCGGGTGCCGCTGCTGGGCCGCTGGCTCACCCACTTCGGGGAGCGCGCCCGCGTCCCGGGCTCCTCGCTGCTGCTCGCCCTCACCGAGGTGCTGGCGCGGCACTGGGCGACCGGACAGTCCGGCCTGGAGGACCAGCACCTGGGCGCGCTGCTCGCCTGGATCGACCCGCCGGGCGGCGCCTCGGGCGCGGACGCGGCACTGCGGGCCGAGCTCGCGCGGGACCGGGACGGCCAGTTGCTGTGGCCGCCGGCCGGACCGGCCACCGACCCGGCCTTCGACAACAAGCTGCTCGCCCCGGCCATCGAGCGCTACGACCGCGCGCGGACCCGGCTCGCGGCCGCCGAGGACGGTGTCGAGGCGGACGCCCGGTTCGGTGAACTCACCGCCGCCGAACGGGAGATCCGCGACCTCGTCGCTAGCCGCACACGTCCGACCTGGGACGCCGTGTGGCACGGGCTCGATCTGCTGCGGGCGTTGCCGGAGGGTGCGCATGTCGCGGACCGGTGGACCCGCGACCGCTGGTCGTTCACCGGCCACCGGGACCGCGTGGCCGCCGGGGAGCCGCCGCAGCCGCGCCGCGACGACGCCGTCACGGCGGCGGGCAAGCTCGCCACGCGCGAGCGCGAACAGGCCCGTCTGGACGCCCAGGAGGCACTCGACGACCCGCTCGTCATGGCCGGGCGGCGGCTCGCCGGGGAGGCGTTCGCGGGCGAGGTCACGGAGGTCGTGATGGCGTACAGCGAGGGAAAGCGGCCGAGCCCGCGCCCGCTGGTGACCGTGCGGACCGAGGACCGGCCGCATCTCGCGGAGCGCACGAAGGTGTACCGGTCGCTGACAGGGAAGCCGCAGTCGGCCGAGTTCGTCGGATACGAGGCATACGACGGGGATGAAGGAGACGAAGGGGACCGCGCGCCGTGCGGCTACGTGGTCCTGCGCATCGTCGACAAGATGGGCCGCGGCAAGGAGCCGGAGGCCGGGTCCGTGCCCGAGAAGGGCGACCGCATCTGCTTCACGCTCTTCGAGCACGAGCAGCGCGGCGGGGCGAAGCTGCCCGACCCGGAAGAGACACCCTGGACGCACGGCGGGCCGCCGGGCGAGTCCGACGCCGTACCGCAGCCGGATCCGGTGACCGAGGAGGACGTGCTGTGACCGTGTTCGCCCAGCCGGGCAGGGCCGTCGATCCCGGGACGGCGGCCACCCGGGTCACCGAGGCGATCCTGCGCGACACGCTGCACGGCGCGCACCGCGGCGTCGTCGTCGACTCGCCGCCGGGCGCCGGGAAGTCGACGCTCGTCGTCCGGGCTGCGCTCGAACTCGCCTCCGCCGGGCGGCCGTTGATGGTGATCGCGCAGACCAACGCACAGGTGGACGACTTGGTCCTGCGACTGGCGGAGAAGGATCCCGACCTTCCGGTCGGCCGATTGCACAGCAGCGACCCGGACCCGTACGACAAGGCGCTCGACGACCTGCCGAACGTCCGCAAGTCGACGAAGGCGGGCGATCTGGCGAGCCTGGACGTCGTCATCTCGACGGCGGCGAAATGGGCGCACGTCAAGGACGTCGAGCCGTGGCGGCACGCGATCGTCGACGAGGCGTACCAGATGCGCTCGGACGCGCTGCTCGCGGTGGCGGGCCTGTTCGAGCGCGCGCTGTTCGTGGGCGATCCGGGACAGCTGGACCCGTTCGCGATCGTGGGCGCGGAGCAGTGGGCGGGCCTGTCGTACGACCCGTCGGCGTCCGCGGTGACCACGCTTCTGGCCCACAACCCCGAGCTTCCGCAGCACCGGCTGCCGGTGTCCTGGCGGCTGCCGGCGTCGGCGGCCCCGCTGGTGTCCCACGCGTTCTATCCGTACACGCCGTTCCGCAGCGGCACGGGGCACGGGGACCGGCGGCTCTCGTTCGCGGTGGTGTCGGACGGCTCGGGGCCCGACCGGGTGATCGACGAGGCGGCGGAGACCGGCTGGGGCCTGCTGGAACTGCCCGCGCGGCACACACCGCGGACGGATCCCGAGGCGGTGCGGGCGGTCGCCCGGGTCGTACGACGGCTGCTCGACCGGGGCGGGGCGGCGGTCTCGGAGCGGGCCGAGGAGCCGGTGCCGCTCACCGCGGACCGGATCGCCGTGGGTACGGCGCACCGGGACCAGGCGGCGGCGGTGCGCTCCGCGCTTGCGGACCTCGGGGTGCCGGACGTGACCGTGGATACGGCCAACCGGCTCCAGGGCCGGGAGTTCGACGTGACGGTGGTGCTGCATCCACTGTCGGGAAGACCGGACGCCACGGCGTTCCATCTGGAGACCGGGCGGCTGTGCGTGCTGGCCTCCCGCCATCGGCACGCGTGCATCGTGGTGTGCCGGGCAGGGGTGACGGAACTGCTGGACGACCATCCGTCGACGGAGCCGGTGCAGCTGGGGGTGACGGTGAAGTTCCCGGACGGGTGGGAGGCGAATCACGCGGTGCTGGCACATCTGTCGGAACACCGGGTCACCTGGCGGCCCTGACAGACCGGTCGCCTGGTGCCCCTGACGAGCCCAGGGGCGCGACGTGACCCGCACCGGGTCACCTGATGCCCCTGACCCCGTACCGGATCACGTCGCGCTCCGGACCAGCACCGGATCGCGTCGCCCTCTGACCCGTACCGGATCACGTCGCCCTGTGACCCATACCGGGACACGTCGCCCTCTGACACCCGTACCAGATCGCGTCGCCCTCTGACCCGTACCGGATCGCGTCGCCGTCCGACCCGTACCGGGACAGGTCGCACCCCTGACCAGCACCAGGTCACGTCGCACCCCTGACCCGCACCGGGTCGCGTCGCCCTGTGACCCGTACCGGGACACGTCGCCCTCTGACACCCGTACCGGATCGCGTCGCCCTCTGACACCCGTACCAGATCGCGTCGCCCTCTGACACCCGTACCAGATCGCGTCGCCCTCTGACCCGTACCGGATCGCGTCGCCGTCCGACCCGTACCGGGACAGGTCGCACCCCTGACCAGCACCAGGTCACGTCGCACCCCTGACCCGCACCGGGTCGCCTGGCGTTCCTGGACCCGCACCGGGTCGCCTCGCGTTCCTGGACCCGCACCGGGTCGCCTCGCGTTCCTGGACCCGCACCGGGTCGCCTGGCGTTCCTGGACCCGCACCGGGTCGCCTGGCGTTCCTGGACCCGCACCGGGTCGCGGGGCGCCCCCGACCACCACCGGATGTCGGAGCGGCCCTGGCCGGCACCGGAAGTCAGAGCGGCCCTGGCGGCACAGGGCGGCGGGACGGCCCGACCACCACCGGGTCGCGAGGCACCGCCGACCAGCACCGGGTCCCGGGACGCCACAGCCCCCACCGGACCAAGGGGCATCCCCGGCCCCCACCAGGAGGCGATGCGGCTCCGACCGGCAGGGAACATCACGCGGCCCCGCGGCCTTGAGAGTGCGGGAGCCCCGCGGCGCGTGGGGCGCGGGCCGGGCGCGCAGCGTTCGTCCCTGCCCCCTTGCATCACCGCGCGACAATGGACGGTGGCCCACCCGGAAGGGGCGCCACTCGAACCGTACGAGGAGGAGAAGACATGGCGGAGCACACGCCGCGTCGGAACGTGCCGCGGCTACGCCCCGCGCCCCTGCTCTTCGAGCCCGCGGAGGCGGCCTCCGACCCGGAGCACTTCTTCGACCTGGAGTCGATCGACGACCCGCGGGCGCTGCTGGCGCGGGCGACGGAACTGACCCAGGCCTTTCGTGCGGCGGCCGACCGTGCGGTGGAGTACCAGGCGGTCGCCGCCGCCCAGCTCGCCGATCCACGCCGCTTCGACCGGCTGACGCCGGCAGCGATCGCCGAGCAGGCGGAATGGACCGAGGACTACGCGAAGAAGATGGTGGAGTTCGGCCGCGACCTGCTGCGCGGCGCCGAGTCGAGCGGGCCGGAGAACCTGGGCTGAGCCCCGGCCGAGGTCGCTGAATGATCTTTTGGCATATGCCGGGCGGCACAGTACTCCCTCCCACCCCCTCCTGTCCCGATTTTCCGCAACCCTCGAGGACGGGTTGATCACAGCCGGTACATCTGGATGTATGAGCAGTCGAACGCCGATCACCGAAGCCTTCCGCGTCACCGCGGAAGGCGCCACCTGGCTCGCCTCGGCAGGAACGTATCCGCGCAGCACGCTCGCATACTGGGCGGAGCGTCCCGCCTCCCCGGTCGTGCTGCTGCCCTGCGGCACCGTGTTCGACGTCGTCAACGTGCCCGCGATCTTCGGGCGGCGCATGCTCGACCGGCTCTGGGACAAAGGGCCGGGCTCCGGGCCCGCCGCCGAGCATCGGGGCCGCATGCTGCTGTTCGCCGCACCCGGCACGGCCCGCCGGCTGCCGGTACTGCTCGACTGGGAGGAGTGGGGCGGGCGCACCCACGGCATTCCGCCGCTGCTGTGCCACGGTTCCGGTGACGCCGTGACCGTGCCCGCCGTCCACCCCTCGACCCCACCCGCGGCCACGGCCGGCGCCCGCCCCGGATCACGGTGGCTCGTCGCGCCCGACACCCGTCACCCCTGGCTTCCCGGGCCGGAAGTCGTCCTCTGGGCGGCCGTACGAGCGGCCCGCGCCGCCGCCTCCGCCGCCGTACGGATATCGATTTTTCCTCCCGCCGACCAGGATGCTAAGGTCTACGACGTCAGCAGGCGCCGCTAGCTCAGTTGGTTAGAGCAGCTGACTCTTAATCAGCGGGTCCGGGGTTCGAGTCCCTGGCGGCGCACGATGGCGATGGCGGGTCGTGTTCGCGGAAAGCGCGAACACGACCCGCCATCGCTGTTTTTGCGCGGCTTCGCCGCGCGTTGCGGGGGCCTCGCCGCCCCACACCCCCGATCCCTCACCCCCGATCCCTCACTTCCGCGTGATTCGCACCGTCCATGCCCCCGTGGCCGTCCGGTCCTCCACCTCCACCCGCACGTTCTCTCCCGGCACCGAGAAGCTCTCGCCCTCCGCCACGGGAGCGTCCGCGAGGGGTGGGTAGACCGATTTGTCCTGGCATGCCGACGAATGGGGGTGAGCGTCCAGGACCTCGATCGGGCCGCCGCCGGACTCCGTCTCGCTGCGCACCCGGTATACGAGGACACCCTGGGTGCAGACCGCGCCGTCGTTCCCCACCGCGCCGCGCGCCTCGATGGCGAGCACGCTGTCGGCCCCTGTCCGCACGATCGCAAGCTTGGTACCGCCCCCGGAGCCGAACGCCTCCACACCCAGCCCGGCGGCCTGCGCCCCGGCACCATCAGCCGCACCCGTCACCCCGGTCCCCCACGCCGCGCCCGCGTCCACCGGCACCTGCGTCACCCCGGCCTCCCCCGTCCCCAGCGGCTCCAGCGTCAGCCGCGTGCTGCCGGCCCCCCGTACGCACGCCACCTGGCGTGGGTCCAGCCACCCCAGCTTCCACTTGTGCCAGGCGAACAGATCCGGTGCCAGACCGAACTGGCTGCCCATGAGGTCCCAGTCGCCGACGAAGGTGTCCCAGTCGCCCTTGCCGCTCTCGGGGCGGTGGTAGAGGTCGGGCAGGTCGAAGACATGGCCCGTCTCATGAGCCAGCACGAGCCGGTCCGGCGGATGTTTCTCGAAGACCGTCACCACCCGGCGGATGTCCTTGCCGTCGGCCCGCAGCGGGGTCTCCAGGTTGACCACCTTCGTGGCGTCCGAATCGACGCCCGGCGCGTCCGGATCCGCCACGAAGTACACGATGTCGTACCGCGAGAAGTCGACGTCCTTGTCCGCGGCGGAGACCGCGTCCTGCAGATACGCGGACCGGCGTTCGGGGCTCCAGTCGCGCTGTATGGCGTAGAAGGATGCGGGGTGCGGCATCCGGATCCAGTGGTCCACAGGATGGGGACGCAGCGTGAACCGGCCGTACGAGGCGCGCTCGAAGAAGCGGCTGGTGGCCGGGAAGTAGTCCGCGGTGATCTCGGCCGGTGTGGTCACCGGCGCCGAGTCCGGGAAGGACAGGAAGACCATGACCGCGTCGAGCGGGCGCACGGGGCGCATATAGGCGGAGTTCCAGGTGTCGACGCCCTCGGAGTGGTGCACCTCGCCGCGCGTGAGCTCGCAGGACGCCGCCAGGGGTTCGGCGAGCGCGGGACCCGTGACGAGCGAGGTCGCCACGAGGGCCGTCATGGACGTTGCCGCGGCAGCGGTGCTGCGCAGGACGGGCGCCGCGCCACGGGCGAGGCCCTGAAGCGCCTCACGGGTGGGCCCCCTGCGGGGGAGCGGACGCGGCACGTCGACCTCCGGGTGCGGATCTGCGAACTCCGCACCCAGCCTTGTCCTACTTGTAGTACTACGCCCTGTTTGCCTGCCCCAGAAGGGTGAGACGCCACCAGCCGGGGGAAAGGCCAGAGGGAAACCGCGACGGCCGGGGGGAGGGGCAGTGCGGGGTGGGAGCGCAGGACGGCGCGCGAGCGTCGAGGGGGCGGCCGACATGGGCCGACACCCCGAATACTCACGGAACGTCACACCGGAGGGCTGCCTGATAGACCGGTGTCAGGTGCGGGCAGAAACGATCTGTCAGAACATGTGCTCGTTCCGGGACACTGGACAGCGGCTGGAAGGCCTTGGGGCCAGCCTCTATGATCGGCACACTTTCCTGCACGAACACGGCTTGTACGGCCGCTCACCACGCGGCCGTCGACCCCGACGAGACCCACGAGATCCGTACGAAGAACGAGTGCACTGCGGGAGCGAGCGGTGAGCGGAACGTCCGAAGGGCCGACGCCCGCGGCAGACCTCGTCGGCCGGGCAGTCACAGAGCGTCACGAGACCATGCCGTCCGGCGCGTCCGCGCCACCGCCGCTGCCAGGGGCGCACCCCCTCCCGCCACCGGGCGACGCGCCACCGCCGGCACCGCCACCGCCGCTCTCCCCCGCACTCCAACCCACCTCCTTCGCCGCCACGTTCGCCGTCGCACCCCTTGCCATGGCGGTCGTCGACCGCGAGGGCCTGGTCCTCATCGCCAACGAGACGATGGGATCGCTGCTCGGCACCGGGAAGGACGGCCTGGCCGGAAAGGCCGCCGCCGATCTGATGGACCTGTCCTCGGACGCCCGCACCTGGCATGCGTACCGCGAGGTGCTGCGCGGCAGGCAGGCCAGGCTGCGCTGCACCCGCCGCCTCAAACACCCCGACGGGCACTCGCTGTGGGTCCAGGTGACCGTCACCCCGCTGCCCGAGGCCGAGAAGGCCGTCCTCGTCTCGGTCGCCGACATCAGTGCGCGCCGCGAACTCCAGGCGCAGCTACGACACTTGCAGATGCACGACCCGGCGACCCGCCTGCCCAACCGCACGCTGTTCTTCGAACGCCTGTCGGCCGCGCTGGAGGCGGAGTCGTACGAGGAGAGCGGCAGCGGCCGGATCGGGCTGTGCTATCTGGACCTCGACGGATTCAAGGCCGTCAACGACACGCTCGGGCACCGCGTCGGCGACCGGCTGCTCGCGGCCGTCGCCGAACGTTTGATGCGCTGCGCGGACGAGGCGGGCCGCGCGCGGGCCGCCGCACCCCTGGTGGCCAGGCTGGGCGGCGACGAGTTCGCCCTGCTGGTCGAGGACTCGACAGGCACCGAACAACTCGCCGAACTGGCCGAGTCGGTGCTGAAGGCGCTCCAGGCGCCGTTCGAGCTGTCCGGCCAGCGCCTGTCGGTCTCGGCCTCCATCGGGGTCGTGGAACGGCACGCGGCCGGGACGACGGCGACCGGTCTGATGCAGGCGGCCGATACGACGCTGTACTGGGCGAAGGCCGACGGCAAGTCCCGCTGGACCCTCTTCGACCCCGAGCGCAACGCCCACCGCATGACCCGCCAGGCCCTCTCCTCCGGTCTGCGCCCGGCCATCGAGCGGGGTGAGTTCGCCCTGGAGTACCAGCCGTTGGTGGGGATGGAGGACGGGCGGGTGCGCGGGGTGGAGGCGCTGGTGCGCTGGCATCACCCGCAGTTCGGCACCTTGACGCCGAATCGGTTCATCGGACTGGCGGAGGAGGACGGCTCGATCGTGCAGCTCGGGCGCTGGGCGCTGGGGACCGCCTGCCGCCAGGCGCGCCGCTGGCAGCTGGAGCGCCCTGAGGAGCCGCCGATCTTCGTCAGCGTGAACGTGGCGGTGCGTCAGGTCTGGGACTCCGACCTCGTGGCGGACGTGGCGGACACCCTCGCGGAGACGGGACTCGCCCCGCATCTGCTGCAGTTGGAGCTGACCGAGTCCGCGGTCATGGGCTCGGCCGGCCGCCCCCTCCAGGCTCTCCAGGCGCTCAGCGACATGGGGGTGCGCATCGCCATCGACGACTTCGGCACCGGCTACTCGAACCTCGCCTACCTCAGCAGGCTGCCGGTGTCGGTGCTGAAGCTGGACGGTTCGTTCGTCCGTGGCTTCCAGTACGAGGGCACGGACCCCCATCCCAACCCCGCGGACGAGGTCATCGTGGAGGGCGTGATCCAACTCGCCCACCGGCTGGGCCTGACGGTCACCGCGGAGTGCGTGGAGACCTCCGCGCAGGCATCCCGCCTGCGCAGGATCGGCTGCGACACCGGCCAGGGGTGGCTGTACTCGCGGCCCGTGCCGCCGGACCGCATCTCCGAACTGGTGGAGGCGGAGGCCTGCCGCCGCAGCTGACCGGGAGGGTGCCGTCCCCCGTGCGACGGCACCCTCCCGAGCTCACGCGGCGGGCAACCCGTAGGCGTCCGCGATCAGTTCGTACGAACGCAGACGCAGCTCGCCGCGGTGGGCGTGGGACGTGAGCATCAACTCGTCGGCGCCGGTGCGCTTCTGGAGATCGTCCAGGCCGGACCGGACCTCGTCCGCCGTGCCGTGCACGATGTTGGCGGCCCAGGACTGCACGAACTCCTCCTCCAGCGGCCCGAATGCGTACGCCTCGGTCTCCTCGGGGGTGGGGAAGAGGCCGGGACGGCCGGTGCGCAGCCGCACCATGTTCAGTGCGGCGGCCCTGACCTGGCGGCGGGCCTCCTTCTCGTCGTCGGTGGCGAGCGCGGACACGCCGATCAGGGCGTACGGGGCGTCGAGAACCTCGGACGGGCGGAAGGACTCGCGGTACAGGTCGAGCGCCGGGATGGTGTTGTGCGCCGAGAAGTGGTGGGCGAAGGCGAAGGGCAGGCCGAGCATGCCGGACAGGCGGGCGCTGAAGCCGGACGAGCCGAGCAGCCAGATCGGCGGGCGGTGCGGGGACTGGACGCCGCCCGGGGAGCTGCCCTGGACCGGACCGGGAATCGCGTGGATCCGGGAGTAGGGGTGGCCGTCGGGGAAGTCGTCGTCGAGGAAACGGGTCAGCTCGGCGAGCTGCTCGGGGAAGTCGTCGGCGCCCTCGCTGAGTCGTTCGGTGCGGCGCAGCGCGGCGGCCGTGGCGCCGTCGGTGCCCGGGGCGCGGCCCAGACCCAGGTCGATACGGCCCGGCGCCATGGCCTCCAGTGTGCCGAACTGCTCAGCGATGGCGAGCGGCGCGTGATTCGGGAGCATCACGCCGCCCGAGCCGAGACGGATGCGGTCCGTGTGGGCGGCGAGGTGGGCGAGGATCACGGCGGGCGAGGAAGAGGCCACGCCTGGCATGGAGTGGTGCTCGGCCACCCAGTAGCGGTGGAAACCCCGGGACTCCGCGAGACGGGAGAGCGCGACACTGGTGCGGAGGGCTTCCGAGGCGGTGTGTCCGGCGCCGACCGTGACCAGGTCCAGTACCGACAGGGGGACGGGGGCGGTGCCCTGGGTGATGCCTCGGATCTCGTCCACCGGGATGCCTCCTGCTGTGCGCGTCGCGTCCGCCCGTCGGCAACAGGAGGCAGTCCCCGGTTATTCCCGGCCCCGCCGCCGCGGTGACGCGTCACACCTGGACGATCGGCTCCTTCGTGAACAGGGTCCCGAGCTCCGGTGCGTTCACCCGGCGGTCGACCAGACGCAGGGCCTCCCACACCGTTACCTGGTTCGCCGTGAGGACCGGCTTGGCGAGCTCCTGCTCGAGGGCCGGCAGATGCGCGACGGTGTGGAGCGCGGCGTCGGGGAGCAGGATCGCGTCGGCTTCGGCGTGGTCGGCCTGCCGGGCCAGCTCCAGCACTTCCTTCACGCCCCAGCCGGCCACCTCCGCCGCCGTGACGATTCCGGCGGAGTGGACCGACATCACCTTGGTGTCCGCCTCCCGCAGGAATCCGGCGAACAGCTCCGTGATGTCGTCCGGATACGTCGCCGCGACCGCCACCCTGCGCGCTCCGATCTCCCGCGCCGCGTGCACGAAGGCGAAGGAGGTGGAGGAGGCCGGCATTCCGGCGGTGCGCGCGAGGGCGCGCACCTGTTCGTGGGCGCCCTCCCAGCCGTGCACGAAGCTGCCGCTGGTGGAAGCCCACACGATGGCCTCCACGCCGGCCAGGCGCAGCTCCTCGACGCCCGCCGCCAGCCGTCGCGGTGAGCCCGTCTCCCTGAGGGCATCGACGCGGTGCGTGTCCTCGCCGCCGGCGGTGTGGACGAGGTCGACCCGGATGTCGCTGGCCAGCAACTGCTCGATGCGTGGATAGTCGTCCTCGGCGAAGTGGCCCGGGTAGAGGAATCCGAGTGCGGTCATGCCCAACCTTCCTGTTCTTTTGGCGGTACGGGTCCGTGGTGTGCTGCCTCGTCGGGCGGCGCCCGACGAGGACCCACCGCTCGGGTACCCAGATGAGGCGAAGCCGGTCGCCCTCATCACCTGCTTGGCCGAGACGGCACCCGTCACGACGGGGCGAACACCCCCCGGTCGGGGCGGTCCGGCGCCGTCCCGACCGTGTTGACGAGGCCGGTTTCGGGTGCGACCGTGGTCAATCCGCGCATATCAGACGCCCGGCCGGTCCCTCCGGCCGCCGCCGAACGGAGAACCGGTTCCCGCATGACCGCTCCCCCGCCCGGCCCCACCCTGCTCGTCCTGGACGCGGAGCCGCCGCCCCGGCTCGGCCGGCTCACCGGACGGGTGCGGATCGAGCACGCGGACGCCTCGACGCTCGCCGAGCGGCTGCCGTACGCCGACGTCCTGCTCGTCTGGGACTTCACCTCGCACGCGGTGCGCGACGCCTGGCCCGGCGCGGGTCCCCGGCCCCGCTGGGTGCACACCGCGAGCGCGGGCGTGGACCATCTGATGTGCCCCGAACTGACGGCGTCCGACACGGTGGTGACGAACGCGCGCGGCATCTTCGAGCAGCCCGTCGCCGAGTACGTGACCGCGCTCGTCCTCGCCATGGCCAAGGATCTGCCGCGCACGTGGGAGCTGCAGCGGGAGCGGGAGTGGCGGCACCGCGACACACTGCGGGTGGCGGGCACGCGCGCGTGCGTGGTCGGCTCCGGGCCGATCGGGCGGACGATCGCCCGTACGCTAAAGGCCCTCGACGTCACGGTCTCGGTCGTGGGCCGTGTTCCGCGCACCGGGATCCACGGCCCGGCCGACCTGGACCGGCTGCTGGCCCGCGCCGACTGGGTGATCGCGGCGGCGCCGCTGACCGAGCAGACGGAAGGCATGTTCGACACCCGCCGCTTCGGCGTCATGCAGCCCTCGGCCCGCTTCGTCAACGTCGGGCGCGGGCAGCTCGTGGTGGAGGAGGCACTCGCCGACGCGCTGAGGAAGCGGTGGATCGCGGGCGCGGCCCTGGACGTCTTCCAACAGGAACCGCTCACCCCGGACAGCCCGTTGTGGCAGGTGCCGGGCCTGCTCGTGTCCCCGCACATGAGCGGCGACACGGTCGGCTGGACCGACGAACTGGCAGCCCAGTTCATCGAGTTGTACGACCGCTGGGAGGCGGGGAAACCGCTGCTGAACGTGGTCGACAAGGGCCGCGGGTACGTGCCCGGGCACTGAACCGGGTCGGGGAGCGCGCGAGGAGGGCGGAACCCGCCCCGGTCGGCGGTGGCGCGACGCGCGCGGATCCGGCCACGGCACCCACGCCGGAGCGCGGCCCGCCTCCCGTACGTCGCCTCCGGTGCGGGGCCCCGCAGCCCGGCCGGAGAGCGGGCGCCTCCCGAGACGCGCACCCGCTTCCCTCCGGAACGCGCCCCCGCCCCACGGGTCGCATTCCGTCCGGAACCCCGGCCCGAACGCACCACGCACCCCCCGCACACGCGACCGGCAACCGTATGCCCGTCCCCGGCAGCCCGGATCCCGGTGCGGCCCTGGGCTCGCCGTATCCGCCGCCCGACCTGGGAATCTCCGGGCCGGGACCGCCCGTGCAAAGAACGGGACCGAAATCGGCCTGCATACATCGCATGGTCTCGGGTAGCCGCGCGCCCATGGCTCCACCACGGACGAATGACGCAGGGAAATGCGGAACCAGCCGCCGGTCACTGCTCGCCGGCGCCGCCGCCTTGGGCGCGCTGGGCGCCGCCGGCTGCAGCCGCGTGGCCACGGCTTCGACCACGCACGGCGGTGATCTGCTGAGCCGGCTCAAGGCCCAGGGCGTCGTTCGCCTAGGCATCGCCGGAGAGATCCCCTTCGGCTACATCGACAAGAACGGCAACCTCACCGGCGAGGCCCCCGAGCTGGCCAAGGCCGTGTTCAAACGCCTCGGCGTCGACCGCGTCCAGCCCGTGCCGACCGAGTTCGGCTCGCTCATACCCGGGCTGAACTCCCAGCAGTTCGACGTCGTCTCGGCCGGGATGTACGTCAACCCGGACCGCTGCCAACAGGTCATCTTCGCCGACCCCGACTACCAGATGCTCGACGCCTTCATCGTGCGGAAGGGCAATCCCAAGGGCCTGCACAGCTACAAGGACGTCGTCGACAAGAAGGCGAAACTCGCCACCGGCACCGGATACGCCGAGATCCAGTACGCGGTCGAGGCCGGCTACAAGCAGAGCGACCTCCTGATCGTCCCCGACCAGGTCGCCGGACTGAACGCCGTCGAGGCCGGACGTGTCGACGCGTTCGCCGGGACCGCCCTCACCACCCGTGAAGTCGTCAAGAACTCCAGCAAGGCGGAGTCCACGAAACCCTTCGCGCCCCTGGTCAAGGGGAGACCCCACGTCGACGGCGGCGCCTTCGCGTTCCGGTCCACCGAGACGAGCCTGCGGGACGCCTTCAACGCCGAGCTGAAGAAGATGAAGGCCAGCGGCGAACTCTTCCGCATTCTGCGGCCGTTCGGCTTCACCAAGGCCGAGATGACCGACATGACCGCGAAGGAGCTGTGCCGCGGATGACCTCGGGACTCTGGGAACTCGTACTCAAAGGCATCTGGACCACCGTCCAGCTCCTCGTGCTCAGCGCACTGCTCGCGACGGCCGTCTCCTTCACCGTCGGTATCGCACGCACCCACCGGCTCTGGATCGTCCGCTTCCTCGCCGGCTTCTACACCGAGGTGTTCCGCGGCACCTCCGCCCTGATCATGATCTTCTGGGTGTTCTTCGTCCTTCCGCTCGCCTTCGGCTGGCAGCTGGTGCCGATGTGGGCGGGCACGCTCGCTCTCGGGCTGACGTACGGGGCGTACGGGGCGGAGATCGTGCGCGGTGCCCTGAACTCCGTCGACCCGGCGCAACGCGAGGGCGGAATCGCGCTGAGCTTCACACCCTGGCAGCGGATGCGGAAGATCCTGCTGCCGCAGGCGGTGCCGGAGATGATCCCGCCGTTCTCCAATCTGCTGGTCGAACTGCTCAAGGGCACCGCGCTGGTCTCCGTGATGGGCATGGGCGACCTGGCGTTCAGCGGCAACCTGGTGCGGCTCGCGCTGCAGGAGAGCGCGCAGATCTACACGTACGTCCTGCTCATCTACTTCGTGATCGCCTTCCTGCTCACCCGCCTGATGCGCAAACTCGAGCACCGGCTCAAGGCCGGGGCCGGAAAGGCGCCGGAGACCAAGGTCTCCGTCCCGCAGCCCGTCGGAGGTGGTGTCTCGTGAACTGGGACTGGAGTGCCGTCCGCGACTTCATGCCGCACTTCTGGGACGGCCTGCTCGTCACCCTCCAGGCGCTGGCCCTCGGCTCGCTGATCTCGTTCGCCGTCGGCCTGGTCTGGGCGCTGCTGATGCGCACGCCGAGCCGCTGGGTGCGCTGGCCGGTGGGGACCATCACCGAGTTCATCCGTGACACCCCGCTGCTGGTGCAGCTGTTCTTCCTCTTCTACGTGCTGCCTGAGTGGGGGCTCACCTTCTCCGCGCTGACCACCGGTGTCGTCGCGATCGGCCTGCACTACTCGACGTACACGATGCAGGTCTACCGCGCCGGTATCGACGCCGTGCCCGTCGGCCAGTGGGAGGCCGCCACCGCACTGAGCCTGCCGGCGCGGCGCACCTGGGCGGCGGTGATCCTGCCGCAGGCCATCCGCCGGGTCGTGCCGGCACTCGGCAACTACGTGATCGCGATGCTCAAGGACACACCGATGCTGATGGCGATCACCGTCCTCGACATGCTCGGCGAGGCGCGGCTCTTCTCACAGCAGCACTTCCAGTTCACCGAGCCGCTCACCGTCATCGGTGTGGCCTTCGTCCTCATCTCCTACCCCGCCTCCCTCCTCCTGCGAGCCCTGGAGCGACGCCTTGTCCGCTGACACCCCTCTGATGAAGGAACCCGACGCCCACGCCAACCCGCCCGCAGCCACGGGCGAGCTGATCCGCCTCGAGAAGGTCACCAAGCGCTTCGGCGACCACACGGTCCTCGACCGGCTCGACTTCTCGGTCGACGCCGGGAAGCACGTCACGCTGATCGGTCCGTCCGGTTCGGGGAAAACCACGATCCTGCGGATGCTGATGACCCTGACCAAGCCCGACGAGGGCACGATCACGGTTGCCGGGCAGCAGCTGTACCCGGCCCCGGAGAAGCAGGTGCGGGAGATCCGCAAGAACATCGGAATGGTCTTCCAGCAGTTCAATCTGTTCCCGAACATGAAGGTGCTGCGGAACATCACGGAAGCGCCGGTGACCGTCCTCGGCCTGTCGAAGGACGAGGCCGAGCAGCGGGCGCGCGAACTGCTCGACCTGGTCGGGCTGAGCGATCACCTCGACAAGTACCCGACCCAGCTCTCCGGCGGCCAGCAGCAGCGGGTCGCGATCGCCCGGGCCCTGGCGATGCGCCCGCAGGTGCTGCTGCTCGACGAGGTGACGTCGGCGCTCGACCCGGAGCTGGTCGCCGGAGTTCTCGATGTCCTCCGTGACATCGCCCGCACCACGGACATCACGATGCTCTGTGTGACCCATGAGATGAACTTCGCGCGGGACATCTCCGACCGGATCCTGATGTTCGATTCCGGCCATGTCATCGAGGCGGGCTCCCCGGAGAAGATCTTCAGCGAACCCGAGCAGGCACGCACGCGGGAATTCCTCAGCGCAGTGCTCTGACTACAGGAGGTGAAGCCGGAGGTGGGACGGGGAACAAGCGGCCGGCTTATGACGCAGGCATAAGCCGGAGTGGCGCGTACCTGCTGAGAGGGCCAAGTGCACCACAAAGTTCGTCAACACCCGCTCCCCGGAGAGCGCTTGAGCCTTATCGTGGGTGCAGCCCAGCTGTCCCGAGAACGGCCCAAAAAGCGCAGGGGGAGACCGTGGCGCTGACCCATGAGCCGACCGCCCCGTACCACTCGGCCCAGGACGCCCTGCGCGTCCTCGAGACAGTGGCCGGGCACTCCGCCGGTGTCACCGACGCCGAGCTCGCCCGCCAGACCGGACTCGGCACCCACCGGCTGTCCTCACTCCTGCGGATGCTGCGCAGGGAGGGGTACGTAGAGCAGACCGCCGACGGCGCGTACGTCACCGGTGCCGCCCTCAGCCGGCTCGGCTCCGCCCATGGCCACGAGCAGGCGCTGCGCGAGACGCTCCAGCACACCCTCGACAGGCTGCGCGACTCGGTGGGCGCCGCGATCTACATGAGCCGCTACATCGACGGCGAGGTGCAGGTCACCCAGTGCGCCGACGGCCCGGCGACACCCGCGGTGCACGAGTGGGTGGACTTCCGCTCCTCTGCCCATGCCAGCGCGGTCGGCAAGAGCCTGCTCGGTCAGCTCGACCTCAACGGCCGCCGGGATCATCTCGCCCGGCACAGGATGGCCCGGCTCACCTCGCGGACGATCACCAGCGAGAAGGTCCTGCTGTCCCGTCTCGCCGCCCATCCGCCGACGGTGCCGGTCCTCGACCTCCAGGAATACGCGGTGGGCACGGTGTGCGCGGCCGTCCCGATCACCGCCGGCTCCTCGGTGGGCTGCCTGGCACTCTCCCTGCCGGTGGAGCACGCGCACCGCCTGCGGCAGGCGGCGGACCGGCTGAACAGGGGGGCGGCTCCGGTCCTGCTGTCCCTGGCGATCTGAGGGTGGTCGGAACCACCAGTGCGGACCAGGTAGTATTTCTTTTGTCGCCGGACGCGAGAGCGAGCGAGCGACGGAGTCTGCGCCGCTAGCTCAGTTGGTTAGAGCAGCTGACTCTTAATCAGCGGGTCCGGGGTTCGAGTCCCTGGCGGCGCACCATGGCGATGGCGAGTCGTGTTCGCGGAAAGCGCGAACGGGCTCGCCGCCGTCGTTTCTGCGCGGCTTCGCCGCGCGTTGCGAGGGTCCGCCACCACCCCCCTTCGCGGGCGCCCCCTGTTTCCCGGTGCCCTACCGTGCGAGCAGCTCCTCGCGCCCCTGCTCGCGGTACTCGGTGAGGAGCTCTGCCACATCACGTTCCGTGAAGCTCCGGTACGCGGACTCCCCCGGCGGGCGCCACCACACCGGGTCGGCGCACCGGAACCCCTCGCGCCGCAGGCCCACCCGGTGGATCTTGTTGGTGGCGGTGACGGGCATCCGACGGACGACGCGCACGAACCGGGGCGCCATCTTCGTCCCCAGGTCCGGCTGGGCCGCAAGGAAGGCGGCGAAGGCCGCCGGGTCGAAGACCCGCTCCTCCTTGAGCGCCAGCGCCGCCATCACCTGGTCCCCCGCCACCGGATCCGGCACCGCGTACACGGCCACGGCGGCGGCGGCCTCGTACCGGGCGAGGATGTTCTCGATCACCGCGGCGGCCAGGTTCTCGCTGTCGACACGGAGCCGGTCGTCCGTGCGGCCGGCGAAATAGAGGAAGCCGTCGCGGTCGCGGTAGAAGAGGTCGCCGGTCCAGTACCAGCCGTCGCGGATGCGGGCGGCGTCCGCGGCCGGGTTGCGCCAGTAGCCCTCGAAGGGGTTGGTACCGCGGTTGACCAGCTCCCCGATGGCCGTGTCCCCGTTCAGCAGACGGCCGTCCCCGCCGAAGACGGCGGGCGGGCACTCCTTGCGGGTTCCCGGGTCGACGACGGCCAGGTCGTCGCCGGGCGCCGCGCTGCCGATCGCCCCGGGCGGGGTGCCGGGCGTGCGCTGGATGGCGGCGCCGCCCTCCGACGACCCGTACCCCTCCACCAGCCGTACTCCGAAACGCCGCTCGAAGGCCGTCGCGTCCGCCGTGCCCGCCTCCGTGCCGAAGCCGAGCCGCAGCGGGTTGTCCCGGTCGTCGGGCCGCTCCTCGGTCGCCAGGACGTACTGCACGGCACGCCCGACATAGGTGAAGTACGTCACCCCGTAGGCCCGTACGTCGGCCAGGAACCGCGAGGCCGAGAAGCGCCGGCCGAGCGCGACGGGGGCGCCCGAGACCAGGGCGGGGGCCCAGTCGGCGATCACCGCGTTGCCGTGGAACATCGGCATGCAGATGTAGTGGACGTCGTCGGCACTCAGCCCGAAGTGGCCCACCAGCGACCGGCCCGCCGCCGCGAGCCGCCCCTGAGAGCAGATAGCGGCCTTGGGGGCTCCGGTGGAGCCGGAGGTGAAGTAGAGCAGAAGGCGGTCGGCGGGGGTGGCCTTCGAGACGTCCGGCTCGGCGCCCTCGTACGCGGCGACGAGCTCGCTGTACGGCTCCGTTTCGGTCACCAGCAGACGCACGTCCGGCAGGTCGAGCCCGTCGAGCAGCCGGAGACGCGCGCGCTCGGTGACCAGGACGCGGCACTCTGTGTGCAGGATGTCACGGGCCAGCTCGGGGCCGCGCCGGGTGGGGTTGATCCCGGCGACGGCCGCGCCCGCCAGGGCCGCCGCGCTCAGCCACAGCGGATACTCCGGGGTGTTGTCCAGCAGCACACCGAGGTGCGGCTCGGCGCCGGGCGGCAGCAGATCGGCGAGCAGCGCCGCACGCGCCGCCGCCCCCGCGGCCATCTCGTGCCGGCTGAGCATCCGCCCCTCGAACCACAGGCCCGGGCGGTGGTCACCCCACTGCTCCCACACCAGCTCCGCGACGGTGGACCTCGTGGAATCCATGGGATCGCACGGTAATTGACGTAACGTCAGATGACGAGACCCACGGCTTCCATGGTTGCCCCGGGCTCGTACGACTCCACGCGCGCCGTCATGGCCATGTCGGCGCGCGTGGAGTTCTCCGCTCAGAACCTGACGTCCGCGCAGGAGTAGAACGCGTTGCCCGTGTCCGCGATCGTCCACACCCCGAGGATGATGTGGTGCCCGCTCAGCCCGGTCGGCAGCGTGCCGGTGTGGGTGAGCGTGGACGGCGGGCGCTGCCCGTTGTACGGGACCGTCAGGAACGGGGTGGTGTTCAGGTCCGCGCGGGTCAGGGCGTGGTTCTGGTTCCAGCCCGGCCGGGTGACGTAGTACTTGAAGTCGGTCGTCGCGTGCGAGGCGGTGAACTGCCAGCGGAAGGTGTAGCTCTGCCCGCCGGTCACCCGGGTCGTCGGCCAGGCCGCGCCCGAGGGCGTCCTCGGCTGGTCGAGGGCGCCGAAGTTGGTGTGGTTCGCCGAACAGATCTGACCGTCGTTCGGTCCGGCCGCCGGGAAGCCCTTCGGGCCCTCGACGCTCTGCGGCTCCCACTGGATGTCGCCGCAGCCGGGGACGATGCCGCCGTTCGCGGCGCACATCTTCTGCCTGCTGAGGGGCTGGTCGGTGTAGCCGTGGGCGTCGGCTCCGCCGGTGGAGAGCACGAAGGCTCCGGCGGTCGCGAGGCCCAGCACGGCGGCGTACAACTTGGTCCTTGTGCGCATGCTGCCGCTCCTGGAGAACGTGGGGGAAGTTCAGTGAGCCGTGCAGGTCTAGACCAAGTTCCAGATTATTGTCGCGAGTTGAACATGTCCATACCAATCGGCGGGGCTTTCAGACCCCGTCGGCCGAACGCCTCGTGCAGAACGCCACCGTCAGGTCCTTCACCAGCGCCTTGCGCTCGTAGTCGTCGAGTTCGACCAGGCCCCGGGTGGTCAGCCGGGTGACGGTGTCCTCCACCGAGTCGACGACGGAGCTGAGCAGCGTGTCGCGGTGCCGGGCGTCCAGCGCGGCGATCCGGCGGCGCTGGATCCAGTCGGCGATCTCGGGGGCGTACTCGATCCGCGTCGGCTGCATCGAGAACACCTCCAGACCGACCGGCGCGGCCTCCTGGGCCACCAGGCGGGTCAGCGTGTCGGCGACCGCCTCGACATGACGCAGGGTCACCCCGTCCTTCGCCGGAGGCAGATCGCCCGACACCTGGGGCAGCACCCGTGCGAGCGCCGACTCGACGCACTCCCGCAGATACCTCTCGTGGTCCTCCGTACCCAGCACGGCCCGCGCGGTGTCCCTGACCCGCCAGGTCACCAGCACTACCACGCGCAGCGGGACCCCGTTGGCGTCGACCGCGGGGATCGGCTCGCTGCGCCAGTGCCGCAGCCGTACGTCGACCCGGCGGCGCACCACCAGCGGGTTCACCCACATCAGCCCGGTGCGTCGGACCGTCCCGCGATAGCGGCCGAACCGGCCCAGCACCCAGGCACGTCCGGTGCGCCCCCGTGCGAGCCCGCCGAAGCCGAAGAGGGCGAGCGTGCCCGCCCCTGCGTACGCGGCCCACTGCACGAACCCGAGGCCCGCGCCCGCGGACGCCGGAAGTCCCAGGGCGCTCACCGTGTCCGGGGGCAGGCCCCCCGCCCACCACGAGACGGCCGCGCAGGCGGCCGTCCCGCCGAGGCCGGCCAGCACGCCCGCCGCCCCGGGCAGCACCCGGGCCGGTCGCTCGGCCGACTCGGGTTCGACGGCCGGCACCCGTCGCCCCTGCGGGGCGGGCCGGGACGCCCTCGGCGGCTCGTCCGTGCCGAGCCGTCGCGCCACGACGGTCGGGGTGAGCGGCACGGCGACCGGGTCGGAGTCGTCCCGGAACAGCAGATGGACGGGGATCTCGGTGGTGGACTCACTGTGAATGAGCCGCGCGTGCCGGACCCCTGGCTGATCCGGCGCCACCCCCTCACCCCGGACACCGGCAGACCCCGACGCCGTCCCTTCGTCCCGCGCACCCTCACGATCCGACGCCGTCACTGCGCCCTCGGACTCCAGCACCACCCCGTCACCGCCCGCAACCGAACGCTCCGACGTCACCCCCTCCCCTCGCACCACCGCAGACTCCGGCCCCGCCCCCTCATCCCGCCCACCCACAGAATCCGGCC
>NZ_LBMW01000027.1 GCF_026168105.1 Streptomyces hygroscopicus | reverse complement strand
CTCCCCGCCTCCGGCGGCACCGCGCCCGCCGTGGGAGAGGAGCCGCGCGCGCACGAGTACGCCACGGTGCGGCAGGATGCCGCCGTGCGGGAGAACCGGGCCGAGTACGAGGATGCGGCCGTGCAGGACGAAGCGGGCGTGCGCCGGAGCGGGCCCGGCCCCGAGGACGCGGCTGCTCGGGGGATCCCGGGCGGCTCCGGGCGAGAGGACGCGAGCTCGCACCGGGCACACCACGCGGGCCCACTCCCGGGAGCAGCCGGGGACGCGCACCCCGGCGCGGGCAAGGGCGCGTCCGGGCACGAGGACGCGGCCCCGACCGAGGAGACCGGGCGGTTCCGGCGTGACCGCCGGTTCAAGATGCTGGCGGGCGTCTGCTCGGGCCTGGCCCGGCAGTGCGACATGGACCCGGTGATCTTCCGGATCGTGCTCGCAGTGCTCTCGGCGACGGGCGGCCTCGGCCTCATCTTCTACGGTTTCGCCTGGCTCCTGATCCCCTACGAGGACGAGGAGGAGAACGAGGTCCGCAAGCTGCTCACGGGGCGCGTCGACGGCCAGGGCCTGGCCGCGGTCCTCTTCGCCCTGGTGGGCTGCGGGGTCTTCCTGTCGATGCTCAGGAACGGCGGGATGCTGTCCTTCGCCGCCGTCCTGTCCCTGCTCCTCGCGGGCGCGGGGTACTGGTCGAGGCATCGCGGCGCCTCCGACCCCGACCCGCTGGCCGCGCAGGCCGTGGCCGACGCCCCGCCGGAGGCGACGGCACCGCCCGTCCCCGCCTCCTACCCCTCCTGGTGGCGCGACCCCATCGTCAAGGACGGCACGCACGTGGGCGGCACCGGGTATCTGTGGGGCCCGAGCGACATCCCCGGGCGTGACGTGGCCGCGGCGGTCAACATCGCCCGCGGTTCGTCGCACGGCCGGCGGATACGCACCCCCCAGCAGCCGAAGCCCCGGGGAGCCCGCTGGATCGGTGGCTGGGTGTTTCTGTTCGCCCTCCTCGCAGGTGGTCTCGGTACCGGTCTGACCTGGAACGGCCAGGCGCTCGGCACCAGCCTGCAGACGGGCCTGGCGTGTGCGCTCACCGTGCTCGGCGCGGGCATCGCGGTCAGCTCGCTCCTCGGCCGTACCGGAGCGGGCTCGATCTTCCTCGCGTTGCTCACGGCGGGCCTGCTCGCCGGGGCAACGGCCCTCCCGAAGAACATCAGCACGCACTGGACGCGCACGACCTGGGCACCGGCCTCGGCGGCGGCCGTCCGGGGGACCTACGACCTGGGCACCGGCGTCGGCACCCTGGACCTCAGCCATCTGGGACTCGCAAAGGACCAGACGGTGACGACCCGGGCGCAGGTGGGTGTGGGCAGGCTCAAGGTGGTGGTCCCTCGGAATGCGACGGTGAAGGTGTCGATCGACACGGGTGTCGGCGACATCCGGTTGCCGGGTGACCCCGCCAAGGACGTGGACGTGCAGCCGGGCAGACACAAGCAGGTGACGCTCTCTCCCGCGTCCGCGACGAAGAACGCGGCCACGTTCAGCCTCAGCCTCGAGGTCGGCGTGGGCCAGGTGGAGGTGGCCCGTGCTGCGTCATGAGTTCCAGCCCGGCCGACTGATAGCCGGCGTCGTCCTGACCGGCGTGGGGGTCGTCTACATGGGTGACGCGAGCGGCGCCTGGGGCACACCGTGGTTCGCGCTCATCCCGATCGTCAACGGCGGCCTGTGTCTCGCGGCCGTGACGGGCCTGCTGACCCGCGCGATACGCAGGGGCCGCACGGCCCGAAGCGAACCGCACGGCGAACGGAACGGGGCGACGGCTCCGTAGCCCGGGAGGCAGCGACTACCGGTACCCGTCCGCGCGTTGCCGTCGTCGCGCACGGATGGCGGCGTCCACCGAGAGGACCGGGGCACCGGCCAGGACCAGGGGGAGCCAGGCCATCAGGTAGGCGAGGTCGTTGCCGTAGTAGTAGGGGCTGGAGGCCCAACTCACGGTCAACCAGAGGCTCAGCGAGATGAGCGCGCCGCCGAGTGCGGCGAGGCGGCTCAGCAGCCCGAGGAGCGTGCCGATGCCCACGGCGAGTTCACCGATGGCGATGGCGCCGCCGAAAGCGACGGGGTTCTTCAGCGACAGGTCGATCAGGGCCGGGATCGCCGACGTGTCGCGCACACTGCGCATCAGGTCGCCGATCGAGCCGGAGCCGGAGTCATGCAGGAAGGCGCTGTTGGTGAGCTTGTCGACGCCTGCGTAGATGAACGTGACGCCCAGGAAGATGCGAAGGGGGAGCAGGGCGTAGCGGGTCGCGGTGTCCCGCCAGGTGTGGCCCTCCTCCAGGAAGGACGTGTGGGAGTCCATGCGCATGCCATAAGTCATCGTGGTCGCCGCCTCTCGCCCGCCATGCCGTTGGCCCCTCAGCAGACCATACGTGCCAAAGGGGGTGACCGCTCAAGCGCTGTGCGCCGACTTTCCCCGGGTATGCCTGCACCTGGCCGAGTCGAGCTCCGTCGCCGTTACTCCATTACGTCGATCGTCACCCGATTCGTCTCCACCCCTGCGGCCGTCACCACCTGGACGTCCACCCTCCCGGGCTCCACATCCGCCGGTACCGGGACCGTGAGGAGCGTGTCCGTCGGATTGCTGAAGCCGCCGGGGACCGGGACCAGGGGGACATGGACATGGACCGTGCCGATCCGGACCACCATCCGGGACAGCCGGTCGGCGCCCTGGGCGCCGGGCGGTACGAAGCACGCGCCGCGGATCTCGATGTCGTCGCCCGTGCGGATCGGGGCGTCCAGGTCGCCCGCCTCCCGCGCCCGGACCACCGAGAGCACCACCGGACGGCCGCCCTCCGCGTACTTCCCGGCGAGATACGTGGCCGCCGACACCAGTACCAGCAGCGCGAGCCCCCACGGCAGATCGGGCAGCTGGTCGGGGCGGCGGGCCAGCCGTACCACCGCGAAGACCAGGGCGACCGCACTGATCACGACGTACTGGGTGTCCGGGAAGCTGCCGCGCCCCGAGTCGTCCGTCAGCAGGTCCGCCGCCCGCGGCCGTCCGGCCCGTACCTTCTGCAGCCGCTGGCCGAGGACACGCACGCCGACCACCCGCCGCACCAGGACCGCGATCCCGCACACCATCGCGACCACGGTCACCACACCCACCCCGCGCGCCAGGTCGAGCCCGGCGATCAGCGCGTCGCGCGTGCCGTGCGCCGAGGCCGCGGCCAGCTCGCCGACCAGCACGAGCAGCGCGTACACCATGAACAACACCCAACTGGCCGCCACGGCGCGCGACGTCGACAACCGGTTGTCCTCCCCGATGACGGGCGCGAGGACCCCGCCGCGCGCCCGATGCAGGCACCCGGCGGCGGTCAGCGCGGCGCCCACCAGTGCGGCAGCGAGCAGCCCGGCCGTGCGTGCCATGGTCCAGCCCGCGCCGATAGCGGTCAGGGCCTGCACCAGCAGCAGCACGCCCACCGCGGCCCACACCGCGACCGCCGTACGACGCCACAGCCGACCGAGCCAGGCCTCGCCGTCGGCCCGGCTCCGCTCGGCGACGAGGTCGGCGGACTGCGTGAGCTCGTCGGACACCCACTGGCGGGACGCGGACGCGGAGTGCGCGACCGCCGTGGGCAGCCCCCGCCCGGACGCAAACTCCTCCCGTTTGGCCAGGAATTCCGCGACCGCCCGCCGGTGTCCCTCACGCGCCCCGTGCGGGCAGTCCCCGCAGGTGCAGCCGCCCTCGTGGACAGCCGGACCACTTCCGCGCCCCGTGCCCTGCCTCGCCTCCTGCACCGCCACGCCCGCTGCCGCCTTCCCGCGCCGGATCACCACGCCGCACCCGGCCGCCGCGCGACCGGACGCCTCCGCCCGGCCACCGCGCGGCCGAAGCACGCCGTACGCACGACCGCCGGACGGCCACGCCGCACAACTGGCGTGCGACGACAGCGAATTGTGCCGTACGGAACACGCTCCGCGTCGTCCAGGTCCGGTCTGGAGGGGTGAAAGAGCGCCGGTCCGGTTGACCGGCGTCGAAAACCCCCTGTTGACCCGGCTGCGAGAATTTCCGTATGGCCGAGATCATCCAGCGCGACGGGACCTGGGCCTTCGACGGCAACACGGTCCGGATCACGCCGGGGCTCCACCGCTCGGTGCCGCTGTTCCGGCAGACGTACGGGGAGATCGCGGTGCCCCTGGAGGCGATCGCCGGAATCGTCTACGAGCCCGAGGGCAAGCGCGGCCGCCTCCGGCTCCGACTGCGCGAGGGCGCCGACCCGCTGCTCCAGGCAACGGGCGGACGCCTGCCGGACACGGCGGACCCCTACCGGCTGACCGTGGCCCTCGACCGCTCCGGGGTCGCCGAGTACGTCGCCGAGGAGATCCGCCACTGCTTGCTGCTCGAGCAGATTCCCAAGGAGCCGGCCACGGCCTACCTCCTGCCCGGCCCGCCGGTTCCCGTCTCGGTGCGTTCCAGCGACGGAACCGTCTCCTTCGACGGTGCCCGGGTGCGGATCGACTGGAGCGACTCCTCCGACCGCGTCAAGCGCGCGACCGGCCCACGGATCATCAACATAGGGGATCTCGTTCAGGTCGAGTGGCTGCCCAACTCCGGTTATGAAGACGGGTTCCTGCGCTTCGTCACCCACGAGACGATGTTCTCGAAGCTGCCGCCCGAGAAGGATCCTTACGCCCTCGACCTGTGGGGCAGCAGCCGCCGCGACCTGCTCACGGCCCTCGTCGCCACCGCGGTCACCGCCCGGCTGCCGCATCCGTCCGTCCGTGTGGCGGACGACGAGGGGCGCCCCCGGCTCGCCGCCGAAGCACAGCCGTCGGCCGACCACCACGACATACTGCTGCGCCGGCTGCGGGAGTTGGGCGAACTGCACCGCGCCGGCGTCCTCACGGACGAGGAGTTCGCAGCCACGAAGGCGGCCGTACTGCGGGGCTTCTGACCGCCCCACCCTCGCCGAGCCGCCGGCTCTGCGGATCCGCCGGCTCTGCGGACCGCCAACTCTGCGGATCCGCCGGCTCAGCGGATCCGTCAGCTCAGCAGATCCGGCTCCCTGCGGCTGATGTCCTGCCACAGCGGCTGGTAGTTGATCCAGGCAACCAGGTCCCCGCCCAGCTGCTCCCGCGTCGCCACTGCCTGCTTGTGGTCGACCAGGACGGGCCGTCCCGCCGCCTTCGCGGTCAGCTGCACCTGGCAGGAGCGTTCCATCGACAGGAACCACCAGGCGGCCGCGTCCACCGAGTCGCCGACGGTCAGCAGCCCGTGGTTGCGCAGGACGAGCGCCTTGCGCGTGTCGAGCGCGGTGGCGATCCGGCGGCCCTCCTCGGCGTCCACGGCGACGCCGGTGTAGGCGTCGTAGACGGCGTGATCCTCGTAGAAGGCGCAGGATTCCTGGGTGATGGGTTCCAGCAGATCGCCCAGTGCCGCGAGGGCGCGCCCGTGCAGCGAGTGGCAGTGGGCGACGGCGACGACGTCCGGGCGGGCGGCGTGGACCTGGGCGTGCACGGTGAACGCCGCCTGGTTGACGTGGTAGCGGCCTTCGATCACCTGACCGTCCTGGTTGGCCAGCACGAGGTCGCTCACGGTGACATGCCGGAACGGCATCCCGAACGGGTTGACCCAGAAGCAGTCGGTGAATTCGGGGTCGCGTGCCGTGATGTGGCCGGAGACCCCGTCCTCGAAGCCGAGCCGTCCGAAGACCCGCAGCGCTCCGGCCAGCCGTTCCTTGCGGTGCTGCCGCTCGTCGTCAGGCGATTCGTGCATCGGCGGCATGGCGAACTGCAGCTGATCGGTGGGCAGGGGCGGCGGCGGGGTGGGCCCGTGCATGTGGTGTCCTCCAGCACTGGGTTCCTTACCGAGGGGAAGTTACCTTCGGCCTCCGCAGGAGAACAGAGTCGTCCGGTGAAGAGAATGCGCAACCGTGGAAGAAATCAGAAAGTAGAAAAGAGGTGGAACCGCCGCAGCCGTTCCACCTCTTCCGCACCGAGCTGACGGATGTCGAACGGACCTACGCCCCCTCAGGCGGAGGCGACCCGGAACGTCTCCGGGGTCACTCCCACTCGATGGTCCCCGGCGGCTTCGAGGTCACATCGAGGACCACGCGGTTGACGTCGCGGACCTCGTTCGTGATCCGGGTCGAGATCTTGCCGAGCACGTCGTACGGGAGCCGGGACCAGTCGGCGGTCATGGCGTCCTCGGACGAGACCGGCCGCAGGACGATCGGGTGGCCGTACGTCCGGCCGTCGCCCTGCACGCCGACGCTGCGGACATCGGCGAGCAGGACCACCGGGCACTGCCAGATCTCACGGTCGAGGCCGGCCGCGGTCAGCTCCTCGCGGGCGATGGCGTCGGCCTCACGGAGCAGGTCGAGCCGCTCCTTGGTGACCTCGCCGACGATGCGGATGCCGAGGCCGGGGCCCGGGAAGGGCTGGCGCTGGACGATCTCCTCGGGGAGGCCGAGCTCTTGGCCGACCATCCGCACCTCGTCCTTGAAGAGCTTGCGGAGCGGTTCGATCAGCTGGAACTCGAGATCCTCCGGCAGGCCGCCCACATTGTGGTGCGACTTGATGTTGGCCGTGCCGGTGCCGCCACCGGACTCGACGACGTCCGGGTAGAGGGTGCCCTGGACGAGGAACTCGACCGGCTCGCCGCTCTCGCCGGCCTCGGCGATGATCTCCACCTGGGCCTGCTCGAAGACACGGATGAACTCTCGGCCGATGATCTTCCGCTTCTCCTCGGGGTCGGAGACGCCCTGGAGCGCGGTCAGGAACCGCTCCTCCGCGTCGACGACCTTCAGCTGGACGCCGGTGGCCGCGACGAAGTCCTTCTCGACCTGCTCGGTCTCGCCCTTGCGCATCAGGCCGTGGTCGACGTACACGCAGGTCAGCTGGGAGCCGATGGCCTTCTGGACGAGGGCGGCGGCGACGGCGGAATCCACGCCGCCGGAGAGCCCGCAGATGGCACGCTTGGTGCCGACCTGCTCGCGGATCGCCTCGACCTGCTCCTCGATCACGCTGCCGGTGGTCCAGGTGGGGCTCAGGCCCGCGCCGCGGTAGAGGAAGTGCTCGAGCACCTGCTGGCCGTGCGTGGAGTGCATGACCTCGGGGTGGTACTGGACGCCGTAGAGCCTCTGCTCGTCGTTCTCGAAGGCGGCGACCGGGACGACGTCCGTGGACGCCGTGACGGCGAATCCCTCGGGCGCGGCGGAGCAGGCGTCGCCGTGGGACATCCAGACGGACTGGTCGGCGGGGGTGCCCTCGAAGAGGGTGGAGGACGGCTTGGAGACGGCCAGCGCCGTACGGCCGTACTCACGGGCACCGGTGTTGTCCACCCTGCCGCCGAGGGCCTGGGCCATCAGCTGGAAGCCGTAGCACATGCCGAAGACGGGGACACCGGCCTCGAAGAGGGAGCGGTCGACGGTCGGGGCGCCCTCCTCGTAGACCGACGAGGGACCACCGGAGAGGATGATGGCCGCCGGGTTCTTGGCGAGCATCTCCGCGACCGGCATGGTGCTCGGCACGATCTCGCTGTAGACCCGGGCCTCGCGGACGCGACGGGCGATGAGCTGGGCGTACTGCGCGCCGAAGTCGACGACCAGGACGGTGTCGGGGGCGGCGGCAGCGGGAGTCGCTGATGACACGGGTTGCCTTCCGGCGGCTTGACAGGGGGCTGTGCCATCGATTCTAACGGGGTGGCCGCGGTGACCCCCCGTCGCTGCCGACGGCTGCCGTCCCCGCGCCCCCGCTGCGACCCGGACCGCCTCGCCTTCGCACGCAGGTGACGGGCCGAGTCGCGTTGCATCCGTCTCACCGGCCGAACCTGCTTGGAGCCTGCCGCGGCTCCGGGCATACTGACCGCATGCTCGCGCACTCGACCTTCGTCTTTACCTATGGCAACCGGCCCGCCGGCTGCCATGGTCGTGCTGCTTGAGCTACTGACAAGCGACTTCCCAGGCGCCCCGGGCCGATACGGTCCGGGGCGCCTTGCGTTCGCGGACCGTGCCGATCCGGGGCACCTCATCCCGACACCGAGGAGACCCGGCCATGACCGCCACCACCACCGAGAAGACGGCCCCCGCAACGACGGCAACCGAAGCGACGGCTACCGAAACGACAGCAACGGAGAAGACGGCAGCCGAGAAGACCGGAGCCCGCACCCCCGAGGCCGCCGGGGTGATCTCCGGCGCCCGTGAACGCATCGACGCCCTCGACGACCGCATCATCGGCCTCATCCAGGAACGCATGGCGGTCTCGGCCGTGATCCAGGAGGCGCGCATCGCCTCCGGCGGCCGCCGGGTGAACCTCTCCCGCGAGATGGAGGTCCTCGGCCACTACAGGGAGGCGCTGGGCAAGCCCGGCACCGCCCTGGCGATGACCCTGCTCGAGCTGTGCCGGGGCCGTATCTGACGACGACAAGGACGGTGCGGCCCGCGCCCGATCGGGTCCTTGCCGCATGCGACGGGCGTCCGGCGCACTCACGTTCGCCTGCGCCTCACCCGTACGGCGCGTGACCGGGGCCCGCCGGGGTTCGTTGGTATCGGTGTCCGTGCCATCCAGGGGCGGGCCCGAAAGAACCACGCGTGGCTCCGCTGGGGCGATGAGGCGTACGGGTCGTGCTGTGCGTCGTGGGACCTCGCTCCAGGGTTGTGACCGGACGGCAGGGGACAGCAGCCCGGTCACCCAGAAAGCGGTCGGCCCCGGGGACGCCCGGGGCCGACCGGCGGAACTGTTCCAAGGGTGGTCGAAACGGTTGCGGAGGCCGTGACCCGTCCAGCACGATGCGAGGACAGTCCGTCGACATCAGCAGTACAGATCCGGACACCCTCTCGCCCCCGGCACAACCGCATCGCTCCCGCACCCGATTGCCAGTGGTCGACACCACGCGCGTTCCCGAGCACGCCGGGCGCACCACCGGTGGTCACACGGGACAAGCGGCGCACCCCCCCGGCGCCGCTCCCCGGGCACCGACGCTGCCCTGACGTCGGTGCTGACGGAGAAGGGCCCCGCGGAACCCCGCACCTCGGCCAGGCCGAGCGGGACCCCCGCCGCGGGGCCCTTCGCATGCCCTTCGCGTGCCTTTGGCGAAAGACCCCTGGCATGTCTTTCGCAGGCGTTCGTCAGGTGCGCGAGACCGTGCCGCACAGTCGGCTGTCTCCCTGGACCAGGTCCCGGCTGCGGTCGTACGGGTCTGTCGTCGGGCCCGGCGCAGGGGCCCCCGTCGCAGTCGCCGAGGAGAACTGCGGATGCAGGAAGCCGTCGTGGATGCCGCAGGCCGAGTTGCCCGCGGATTCGTCGTAGCGCACGAGCTGGAGCCTGCCGGGTGTGACCGTGTACTGCGCGGGGTCGGCCAGTTCGGTGTCGACGACGCGGCGCACGATCGTGCGGGCCACCTCGGTCGAGTCGGCCCGGGACAGCGGGTAGACGAAGGTGTAGTCGGCGTGGACGCGGACCGAGGCGGCCGAGGCGTTCTCGCCGCGGGCGAAGGTGATACGGCCGCGGACCTTCACGACCTTGCCCACGAGCCGCACCTCCCCGGGATCGAAGCGGCTGAAGAGCAGCAGCGGGTCGTACTTCTCGCCGGGGGCGGCGAGGGACCGGTCCAGGTCGGCGAGGACGTGCGACTGCTTGGGGTCCAGCACGCCCAGCGCCGCCGTGGGGCGCCCGCCGAGCAGGGTCTTCGGGCTGAGGTTCGCGTCGACCAGCAGGGTCTTCGTCTCCTGCAGGGCTGTGGCGACCTGGGCCTTCGTCAGCGAACCGACCGCCTCGGCCGGGGGCAGCACGATCCCGGACTCGCCGTCCGCCCAGCGCAGGGCCGGGGAGCCGGCGAAAGGATGGTCGAGCGTCGGGGTGTCCGGGGCCGCGCTGGAGGGCGGGGCGCTGGGACGGGCGGTCTCGGCGGGCAGTTCGGCGGGCGAGTCCGCGGTGGAGCGGTCGCCGAAGGGATCGCCGGGTATCAGCGACGGCTTCATGGCCACGACGGCGACGGCGAGCGCCAGGAGCAGGCCGAGCACCGTCCATGCGCGACCGCGCGGACGGCGGGCAGCGGCCGGGGGCGCGCGCCAGCCGACGGGGCGTACGCCCTGTGCGTCCTGTTGCCGCAGCCGCTGGGTCACCATGCGCGCCCGCGCGGACGGTTCCTTCGGCGCGGAGGCTCGGATGTCGTGCTCGGTGTCGCGGGCGAACCGCTCCCAGACGTCGTCGGGAAGCGCGGGCTCCTCCGGGTGCTGATCAGACACGACTGTCAGTTCTACGGGCACCGGAAGGCCGTTCACAAGTCGCACTCACATGTGACTCAGGCCACATAAAGAACCTGTGAATGTCTTACAACCCTTCACAGGTTCCGCAGGTCACACCTACCGAATCATGGGCCACACCCGCGCCCCACACGCGGAGGCCTCCCCCCTTGCATGCGCCGCGCTCCGCGGCGCACCGGATTTTTCGAGGTCTTCATGAAGCTTCGTCGTGCCCTGGCCGCCGCGGCGGCGACGGCCGCCATAGCCCCGCTTGCGCTGCTGTCGGCACCGGCTGCGTTCGCCGCGGACCCGTCGTCCTCCGCCTCCGCGAGCGAGACCGCGGGCACCGGCTCACCGACCGACCTCACTCCCGGGGCCGCCGCCTCGACGACTCCCGCCGGTGGCGCGTCCACGTCGGCGTCCTCGTCGGCGACGACGCCCTCGACGCCGACGGGCAAGCCGTCCGGCTCGGCGAGCACGTCGGCCACCCCGTCCGCCGGCTCGACGCCCACCGCCGAGCCGACGCCCTGCACCATGGACGAGGTCGACCCGGACTCCCAGCTCACCATCTCCGTCTCCGGTCTGCCGGGCAAGATCGTGGCGGGAAGCGGCTGGCACCCCTTCACGCTGACCGCGGCCAACCACAGCAACCAGTCCCTCGGCGAGGTGAACTGGCTCGCGATCGTCGACAACGACACGGCGAGCGAGAACGAGAAGGACTGGCTGAGCACCTACGCCGTGCTCGAGTACTTCAACCCCAAGACCAAGGCCTGGGAGTCCATCGCGGACGAGGTCGGCAACGGCTTCTACTTCGGTGAGACGGAGCTGGGCCCCAAGCAGACGGTCGCCATCAAGCTGCGGGTCGACATCACCGCGAAGGCCCCCGCCGGCCAGGGCTACAACGTGGGCCTGGGCGGATACGTGGACCAGGCGAAGAACTGCGTGCACAACGCGTTCGACTACTACACGTTCACCGTCCTCAAGCCGGGCACCGCCAACGACAACCCGGGCCAGGCCAAGCCCGGCAAGGGCCCGGAGCCGGCCGGCGGCAAGAAGCCGCAGGGCGGCGCCGGCGAGATCCCGGCCACCGGCAGCCTCGCCTCCACCGGTTCCTCCTCCGCGCTCCCGACCATCGCCCTGGTCGGCGGTGTCGCCGTCGTCGCCGGCGGCGGTGTCGTGTTCGCGGTGCGGCGCCGGAAGACGGGTGGTCAGGCCGCGTAAGGCTCTGCCACCGCACGGACTGCGTCAGGCGCCCCGCGCGCCTCGCACCAGGAAGAAGGACCTGAGCTCGGAGGGGGGCACAGGTCCTTCTTCCATGGGGGCGCGCACACGGCACCTGGTGCGCGCGTACGGCACCCAGGAGCGCTCATACGGCACCCGGGTGCGCGTCACTTCTTCGGCGGCACCGCAGGCATCCCCAGGAACGGCAGCCGCAGTGCCCCGAACGCCTCCGCCGGGACCGCCGGGTTCCTCGGCTCCACCGGCTTGAGGCGTTCGTACGCCGTCCCCTGCGCCGGACGCGAGTCCGCCTCCCCCTTGTTGGGCCAGTACGACATCGCCCGTTCGGCCTGGGCGGTGATCGTCAGCGAAGGGTTGACGCCCAGGTTCGCCGACACCGCCGCGCCGTCGACCACCGAGATGCCGGGGTGGCCGTAGAGCCGGTGGTACGGGTCGATCACTCCTGTCTCGCGCGAGGCGCCGATCGGGCAGCCGCCGAGGAAGTGCGCGGTCAGCGGAGTGCCCATCAGTTCGCCCACGTTGCTCCCCGCGAAGCCATTGATCTCGGCGGCGATCGCGGACGCCGCCTGAGAAGCGGCCCTGATCTGCTTCGGGTTGGGGGCGCCATGACCCTGGCGCGCCGTCAGCAGCCCCTTGCCGGGACCCGTCGGCTTCAGGTACGTCGTCAGGGAGTTGTCCAGCGACTGCATGACCAGACCGATGATGGTCCGCTCCGACCAGCGGCGGTTGGAGAGGGAACGGACCAGGAGCAACGGGTGCCTCGCCGCGTTCGCCAGCCAGGCCAGGACCCGGGAGGAGCCCTCCGCGTACGGGACCTGGAGGATCGACAAGCCTCCCATCGCGTTCGATCCCTTGCCGTAGCGCACCGGCTCGATGTGCGTGTTCTCGTCCGGGTGGATCGAGGACGTGATCGCGACGCCCTGCGTGAAGTCGGCCTTCTCCGTGCCGTGCGCCCTGCGGTAGCGGCGGTTGTCCGTCTGCGCGCCCACCACCGCCTCGGAGTTGGTACGGGTCAGTTCACCCAGCCGGTCCGAGATGTACGGAAGCTGGCCGTTCGTCTTCATGCGGTGCAGCAGCGTCTGCGTGCCGTACGTGCCCGCCGCGAGGACGACCCGCCTCGCCTTGAAGACCCGCCCCTCGCCCTTGCGCTTCCTGTCGGTCGGCAGGGTCGAGACGGCGTACCCGCCCTGCGAGTCGTCCGTGACCGCCACGACCGTCGTCATGGGGTGGACCACCGCGCCCGCCTTCTCCGCGAGGTGGAGATAGTTCTCGTTGAGGGTGTTCTTCGCCCCGTGACGGCATCCCGTCATGCACTCGCCGCACTCGGTACACGCCCGGCGGGCCGGCCCGGCACCGCCGAAGTAAGGGTCCTGAACCTCCTCGCCGGGCCGGCCCCTTGCCGCACCGTCGGCATCGACGCCGTCCCCGAAGAAGACGCCGACCGGCGCCATGTGGAAGGTGTCGCCCACGCCCATGCGCTCGGCGGCCGCCTTGAGGTGGACGTCCGAGGGCGTCATGGTCGGGTTGAGCCGCACGCCCAGCATGCGCCGCGCCTGGTCGTAGTACGGGTTCAGTTCCTCCTGCCAGTCGGTGATCTCCTTCCACTGCGGGTCGTCGAAGAACGCCTTCGGCGGAACGTAGAGGGTGTTGGCGTAGTTGAGGGAGCCGCCGCCGACCCCGGCGCCCGCGAGCACCATCACATTGCCCAGCAGATGGATGCGCTGGATGCCGTACATGCCGAGGGCGGGCGCCCACAGGTAGTTCTTCAGGTCCCAGGAGTTCTTGGGGAGGGAGTCGCGGGTGAAGCGGCGGCCCGCTTCCAGGACTCCGACGCGGTAGCCCTTCTCGGTCAGCCGCAGGGCGGTGACCGATCCGCCGAAGCCGGAACCCACGACGATGACGTCGTAGTCGTAGCCGTCCTGTGGCACGTGCGTCTCCTCGTTGAGTGTGTGCCTGCGGGTCGTCGCTGGTTGCTCGCGCCCTCGCCGCGCGGGCCGCATCACGCGGCTGTCCCGCGCTCCTGCCGGGGCGCTCTAGCGGAGCCGGAATGCCTTCATGGCCCTGAGACTGCGGCTCATGAAGGCCGCGTACTTCTCGTCGTCCATGCCCAGCGACGGTGCCATCGGCAGCAGCCGCTGGTGGGCGACGGTCTGGGCCTCCGTGTACTTGAGGATGCCCTCGGAGCCGTGTCGGCGGCCGAGGCCGGAGTCCTTCATGCCGCCCATCGGGGACTGGGCGCTGCCGTACGCGGGTGCGTAGCCCTCGTTGACGTTGACCGTGCCGGTACGCAGTCGGGCGGCGACCTGGCGGCCGCGTCGGCCGTCCTTCGTCCAGACCGAGGAATTCAGTCCGTACGGCGTGGCGTTGGCGCGCTCGATCGCCTCGTCCTCTGTCGAGAAGCGGTAGATCGACACGACCGGGCCGAAGGTCTCCTCCGCGCACACCGGCATCGGCGCCTCGACGCCGTCGAGGATGGTGGGCTCGTAGAAGTACGGACCGACGTCGGGGCGGGCGACCCCGCCGGTCAGGACCTTTGCGCCCTTGGCCACAGCCTCCTCGACGTGCCGGGTCACGGTCTCCAGCTGCCGCTCGCCGACCAGGGACCCCATGTCCGCGCCGTACGCGAGGGAGGTGCCCAGCCGCATGGCCCTGGTCCGGGCCGCGAACCGCTCCACGAAGGCGTCCGCGATCGACTCGTGCACATACAGCCGCTCGATGGAGATGCACAGCTGGCCCGCGGACGAGAAGCAGGCGCGGACGGCACCGGCCGCCGCCTTCTCGATGTCCGCGTCCTCCAGGACGAGCATGGCGTTCTTGCCGCCGAGTTCGAGCGAGACGCCGACGAGACGGGCGGCCGCACCCTGGGCGACCTCACGGCCGGTGCGGGTGGAACCGGTGAAGGAGACATAGTCGGCGTGCCGGACGACCTCAGGGCCGACGACCGGGCCCTCGCCGATGACGACCTGGAAGACGTCGGCGGGCAGCCCGGCCTCGATCAGCAGGTCACGCGCCCACAGCGCGGTCAGGCACGTCTCCGTGTCCGGCTTCATCACGACGGCGTTGCCCGCGACGAAGGCCGGGAGCGCGTCCCCGACCGACAGTTCGAGCGGGTAGTTCCAGGGGGCTATCTGGCCGACGACACCGCGCGGGTGGCGCAGTTCGGTGACCCGGGTGAGCGTCGGCACGGCACCCGTGTGCCGCTTGGGCCTCAGATACGAGGGAGCCTTGCGGCCGTAGTGCCGGGCGGCGACGGCGACGGCCTGCACCTCCTCGTGGGCGTGGAGGCGCGCCTTGCCGGTCTCCAACTGGATCAGGTCGAGCACCTCGGCCTGGCGGGCGAGCACCAGGTCGTGGAAGCGGAGCAGCACGGCGGCGCGTTGGCGTACCGGGGTCGCGGCCCAGACCGACTGCGCCGCGCGGGCCCGCCTGAACGCCTCCGCCACGTCCTCGGGTGTGGACTCGGGCAGGTCGGCCAGCTTTCCGCCGGTGAACGGCGTGTGGTTGGCGGTGCGGCCGGAGCCGACCACGCCCTTGCCGAGCTGGGCGACCAGCTCCGGCGTGACCACGTCGACGGCGGTGCGGACGCCGGCGGGGGCGGGCGCAAGGGGGTTGGTGCCGACCGTGCCCGTACCGGTCCTGTCTGTGGCCTTCTCCGGGGCCTGCGAGTCCGTCATGAGGCGCAGAGTATGCGGGGGCGGAGCGTTTGGGTACCCGTCGGTAATGCGCCTTCACCGGGTGTCCACACCGCGCCAGTGACTGCTGGCAGCAAATCGGCTGATCAGGACGTTGTCGGGGGCCGGTCCCGGCTCGGCGACGAAACGGCCCCGGGTTCGGGTGCCGGGTCCGCGCGCACCCCGCACCCGCGGCGGCTAGAGCGTGTCGATGCCCAGGTTCGCGATCGCCGTCCTCGCCACCTCGCGGCCGCGATCCGTGAAGTCACCCTTGCCGGGGTAGTCGACCGTCAGCCGGTACATGTTGCCCCGGGAGTCCTTGTAGTAGAAGATCCTCAGCTCGCGGGGGCGCGGGGCCTGGCTGTCGTCGGTCGTGTAGACGACGGTGTTCTGAGCGGCCTCCTTGCCGTGGTACGTGGTCTGCTCCGGGTGTGTCCCCGGCCCCTTGGGCATGTTGAACTCGTAGGCTCCGCTGTCCTTGAACTCGCCGTTGTCCGCGTACATCTCGGCCGCCGACGAGTCCTTGATCTGATGGCCGGAGTCCTCGGACTTCTTCGTCAGGTGCAGGCCGATCGAGATGCTGCCGCTCCAGTCGGTGTACGTCACCCAGTTCTTGTCGGAGGCGTCCTGCTTGGGCCGGCCCACCTGGTAGTCGGCGGGCACCGCGAGCGTCACGCCCAGCGCCTTCTCCTGACGCGTGGTCCAGCCGCCCGGCAACGGCCCCGCGAACGGGTCCGCGACAACCAGGTACGCCGCCACCGCCAGCGCGACGACCGCCGCACCGATACCGATCAGCGCCCCGCGGCCGAGGCGGATGCCCCGCGCACCGGGGAGGGCCGGTGGCACGGGCCGGGCCGGCTGCGGCGGCCGGGCCGCCTTCTCCAGCAGCTCCCGGACCTCGGCCGCGGTCGGACGGTGCGCCGGGTCCTTGTTCAGCAGCCCGTTGATGGCGTCGGCGAGCGGGCCGCCGGCCGAGGCGGGGGCCGCCGGGGTGGAGTGCAGGACCGACTGGAGCGTGGCGGGCGTGTTGGTGCGGCGGAACGGCGAGACGCCCTCCGTCGCCGCGTACAGCACCACGCCCAGCGACCACAGGTCCGACGCCGGATCGGGGCGCCGGCCCAGCACGCGTTCCGGGGCGATGTACTCGGGCGAGCCGACGAAGCCGCCCGTGTCCGTAAGGCTGGTCTCGCCCTCGATCTGTGCGATGCCGAAGTCGGTGAGGACGACGCGCTCATGACGGCCCAGCAGGACGTTGTCGGGCTTCACATCACGGTGCAGGATGCCCGCCGCGTGCGCGGCCTCCAGGGCGCCGAGCACCTCCAGTCCGATGCGCGCCGCCTCGCGCGCGCCGAGCGTGCCCTCCTGGAGCACATCGCCCAGGGAGCGGCCGTGCACCAGCTCCATCACGATCCACGGTCTGCCGTCCACCACCGCGACGTCGTGCACGTTCACCACCGCGGGGTGGTCGAGGCGGGCCGCGGCCCGGGCCTCGCGGCGCATCCGCTCATAGGCGTTGGCCTGTTCGCGCTCGGGAAGGTGATCGGGGATCCTCGGTTCCTTGACCGCCACCTCGCGGTCCATCGTCTCGTCCTTGGCCCGCCACACCGTGCCCATACCGCCGTGGCCGAGCTTCTCGAGCAGCCGGTAGCGCCCGGCGACGAGCCGCCCTGCCCCCGGGTCCCCGGGCGTCTCGGGCACGGTCTGGGTGAGGACCGCGGGGGACTGAAGGTGCTTCTGCGCGGGCGCGGGGTCCTTCTGTGCCGACGCGGGATCCGCCTGCGACGGCTGGGGATCCGTCGGCGCCGACTGCGGCCGGGCGTACGGGTTTCCCGGGTACGGCACACCCGGTCGCGGCGGTTGCAGTCCGAAACTTGTCGGCTCGTCGGAGCGGGAAGGGCCTCCCCCGTGGCTGCTCATGCGTTCATGCTTATCGCGCCGGGCGCTCGTCAGCCACCTCCGCCGCGAACCGGTCACAGACCCGTGACCCGCCGCGCCCCTGAATCTCCCTTTCAGCCCGGTACGAACGTGCCGACCGCCACGTCGAAGTACTCCTTCGACTCCTGTTCCTTCCCGACCGGCGCCGACACCCACACGTCGTACATGCGGTCGCCCTCCTCCCAGCACAGGTCGTAGGTGTGCCGGGGGCCCTCGGCGGCGGTGAAGCCGTTCCAGGTGAACTCCCAGAGCGCGGCCGGGTTTCCGTTGTGGGAGGTCTCGGTGACCCGGCCGTCGTGGTAACCCGGGTTGTTGGCCGGCCCGTCGGCGTCCGAGCGCCGCATGACCGCGAGCGGACCCCCCGGCTCCGGGTCCGACATCTTGATGCCGATGCGGAAGGTTTCCCCCGGCGACATGTAGAAGATCCGCTCGCCCTGCGGACTGCGGGTGAACCCGTCGGGCACGGCGAGCGAGAACCGGTCCGGGTCGTGCGTCAGCCGGTACCCCGAAGGCACCGTACGGGACGTGGCCGACGCCGGCACCGTGGTCGGCGGACGCGTCACCGTCACCGTGGCTCCGGGAGCCGACGGGCGGGAGGGGCTCGCCGAGGGACTCGAAGGCCCGGAACTCGCCGGCGTCCGGCTCCCGTTGCCGCCTTCACGCATCAGGAGCGCCGCCGCCGAGACTCCCGCGCCCGCCATGGCCGCGACGAGTGCAGCCGCGATGAGCACGCCCCGCGCGGAGTGGCGGGAGGACCGCGACGCGAGGGCCGCGGGCGGGGTCGGGGCCTCGGGCACCTCCGGCGGCGGCACCGCGCGCCGGGGCACGTCCCGTTGCGTCGGCGTGTACGCCACAGGCGCCCGCGGCGTACGTCCCGTGTCCAGGAACTCCCGCAGCAGTCGCTCGGCCTCCGCCGCGTCCAGCCGCCGCTCGGGATCGCGCTCCAGCAGCCCTCGTACGACGGGCAGGATCGGCTGTGCCTGCACGGGCGGACGGATCTCGTCGACGACCACGGCGTGCAGGATCCCCCCGAGCGAATCGCGCCGGAAGGGCGATTCCCCGCTCAGCACCGCACACAGCAGTGCGCCGAGCGACCACAGATCGGACTCGGGGCCGGTCCGCTCCCCGGACATCCGCTCGGGCGCGGTGTACTCGGGCGAGCCGACGAAGGAGCCGCTCTCGGTGAGTGTCGTCGCGCCGGCGACCTGAGCGATGCCGAAGTCGGTGAGGACGACGCGGTCGGTGCCCGCCTCCATCAGGACGTTCGCGGGTTTGAGGTCGCGGTGCAGCACGCCCGCACCGTGCGCGCGGCGCAGCGCGCCCAGCAGGTCGATGCCGATGCGGGCGGCCTCACGGGCGTCTACGGGGCCGCGCCCGGCGATGCGTTCGGCGAGCGAGCCGCCGTCGATCAGTTCCATCACGATGTACGGTCGTTCGTCGTCCTCGACGACGTCGTGGACGACGATGATGTGCGGATGCCGCAACTGCGCCACCGCACGCGCCTCGCGGAGGGTGCGCTCGCGCTGCAGCCGGGCCTCCTCGGCGGAGAGCGAGGGGTCGAGAACGAGTTCCTTGACCGCCACCTGACGGCCGAGCAACTGGTCGGCAGCCCGCCAGACGAGGCCCATGCCGCCCCGCCCGATCCGCTCCTCCAGCCGGTAACGCCCGGCGATGACGCGGACGTTCTCCCCCTCGGTCCCCATGCGCCCCATCATGCCGCACCGGACGAGAACCCCCCGGAACGCCGTCCCGAGGGTGGCCGACAAGTGACGTACGTGGGCGTACAGGGGGCGTGCGAGCGGAGCTCGGGGGCGTACGAGCAAGCCGTGGAGGCGCACGGAGGGCGGAGGTGCGGACCCGTCACCCCGACTGCTGACGCCACCCCCGCAGCACCACGTCGAACTGCTCGTGCAGGGTCTTCCAGTCCGTGGCGGGGCCCGACATGTAGATGGCGTACTCGACGCCGTCGCGGGCGAAGTACGTCTCCTCGACGGCGTGACGCGGCCCGGGGAACGGTGTGTCCTTGGCCAGCGCTGTCCATGTGTACTCCCACAGGGAGCCGGGGCGGTCGCGGTAGATGTTCTTCTGCAGGGTCACCCGCTTGTAGCCGACCAGCCGCTGGAGCTGCTGTTCCAGGTCGAGCTGGTGCGAGTACGCGTCGTCGAAGTCGGGTGAGGTGTCGACCGCGACACGGATGAAGTGTTTGCCGCCGTCGGGCGTGTAGTCGGTCTGGGAGGCGTCGTAGACCTTCCGCTTCCACTGCTCGCCGGGCAGGACCAGGCTGAAGCCTGCGGGATCCTTTTTGCGCACCCAGCCGTCGGGGATGCTCTCGTCCTGCTGCGCGGTGCTGCTTGGCGTGGGCGTGGGCGTGGGGGGCGGCGTGGTGGCGGACGCGGACGCGGTGCCGGTACCCCGGCCCGCGAAGTGGTTGATGGCCACCGCGCCCGCCGCGCCGACCACCGCGGCCACCGCAAGGACGAGCGCGACCGTGCGGCCCCGGCGGCGTTTGCGGGGCGCCGGCGGCGGGGCGGGCTGGTACAGGGTGCCGCCGGCCGTTTCCGGCTCGCGCGCCTCCCGGGGACGCGGTACGTGCGTGGTCGTGTCCCGCTCGGCCGACACATCCACGTGCTGCGTAGCCACGTACTCCTGTGCCGCCCTGGGCCGCCGCCCCTCCGCGGCCTCGGCCAGCATCTGCTCGAGCTCGGCGGCGCCGGGCCGCTGCGCGGGGTCCTTGCGCAGCAGCGCCGCGATCACCGGCTCCAGGGCGCCCGCGAACTGCGGCGGCTCGGGCTCCTCGTCGACGACGGCCTGCATGGTGGTCAGCGGCGAGGTCCGCCGGAACGGCGACCTGCCCTCCACCGCCGTGTACAGGGTGGCGCCCAGCGCCCACACGTCGGAGGCCGGGCCCGGGTCGTGGCCGCGGACGCGTTCGGGCGCCAGGTAGTCGACGGACCCGACGATCTCCCCGGTTCGGGTGATGGTCGTGTCGCCCTCGACCTGCGCGATCCCGAAGTCGGTGATCAGGACGCGCCCGTCGGCGGCGAGCAGGACGTTACCGGGCTTCACATCACGGTGCAGAACTCCCGCCGAGTGCGCGGCACGCAGGGCGCGCAGCACCCACAGCCCGATGCGCGCGGCCTCGGCGGGCTCGATGCGGCCGCGCTCCTTGACCGCGTCGGCCAGCGAACCGCCCTCCACCAACTCCATCACGATCCACGGCCGGTTGTCGTGCTCCAGGACGTCGTGGACCGTGACCACGGCCGAGTGGTTGATGCGCGCGGCCGCCCTGGCCTCGGCGTGGGTCCGGGCGAGCAGCACGGGACGGTCACTCTCCGTGACGTACAGTGCGGCCGTCAGTTCCTTGATGGCGACCGCCCGGTGCAGCACCTCGTCGTGGGCGCGCCACACCCGGCCCATGCCGCCGCTGCCGATGGAGTCGACAAGCCGGTAGCGGCCCGCGAGGAGCAGGCCCTGCATCTGATTCACGTTTCCCCGCAATGTTCTTGACGAGGTCAGATTAAAGAGCGGCTCCCGCACAGGGAACCGGCGGGGTCGCACGGAGACCGCACTGTGACGGTTCTCCCTTCCTCGTACGGGACGGAAACACCGCACACACAGCGCAATCGGACGCTCCGTGAGCGGCCTTCGGGGGCGGGCGGATCAGCCGGTCGTCCGGTAGGTCTGCTCCGCCTGCTCGAACAGCCGGGTCACCTCGTCGCGTTCGGCGTCGGGGCCGCGCAGCTGCACCACGTGGTAGCGGCCGCCGACGAGAAGGGCGAGGTTGCGTACGAACAGGGCACGCCCGCTGCTGTCCGTCCAGGTGAACTGACCCTCGGCCATGGTCCGTCCGCCCACGTCGATGCGTCGCATTCCGCTGGAGGTGGCCCAGCTGGAGTCGCGGAACGGCTGCAGTTCGGGCTCCGACTCCCGCTGGTACGTCAGCGGATCGCTGCCGTACGTGCCCGCGCTGTCACGTCCAGGTGCGACGATGAGCTGGAAGTCCCCCTGGGAGTAGACGATCTGACCCTGTCCGTTCTTCGATGAGCGGTCCCATCCGTCGGCGACCGCGATGCGGAATCCCTCGGGGTCCGTGCGCAGGGTGAAGCCCCGCGCGACCTGGGAGTCGCTCGTCTGCGTCTGCGGGGAACCGGCCGACGGCGGGGGACCGTTGGAGGTGCCCTGGCCGGGCTGGTGTGAGCCGCCCGAGGCGGACTGCTGCGGGGCGGGGCCGACGTCCCCGGCGGCGCCGGTGCGCTCCGTCGTCGTACCGCTTCCGCTGCCGTCGCTCGACTGGACCTTCGGCAAGAACGCCATGGCGTACGCGATCGCCGCGGCCAGCGCGAGCAGGATCAGCAGGAGCAGGGTGCGGCCGAGCCTCCGGGGCTTGTGCGGGCCGTCCTCCTTGGCGCGCCTGTGCCGGGCGTGTGTGGTCGCGGGCAGTCCGGCACGGCGCCTGCGGACCAGTTCGCCGCGGCGCCGCACGATCGGCAGCCGGCGCGGGTCGACGGGTGGCGCCGCGACGACATGCGCGCCCGCCTCCGGCTCGGGCGCGGACCGGACGAGGGAACGCAGCCAGCCGCGCAGCTCCTCGAAGTCGAGCCGCTCGGTCGGATCCTGACGCAGCAACGACTCCACGACCGGGCGCAGCGGCCCGCACTCCTCCGCGAACGCGGGCGGTTCGGCGCAGACGAGCTGGACCAGCTCCGCGGTGCTCTCCTCGGGGTACGGCGCGTGCCCCTGCACGGCCCGGAAAAGCAGCGCGCCCAGCGCCCAGAGGTCGGTGGCGGGACCGATCGGCGGGGCCAGCCGCCAGTTCTCGTGCACGGGCCCGGCCTGCTCGGGCGCCCACCGCTCGGTGACGGGCCCGACGACGGTCATCCGCGCCTGCCGCGCCCGCTCGGCGGCGAGGGCGGTGGCGGGGCCGCGATGGTTCCACGGGGCGGTGGAGGCGGCGCCCTCGGCCCCGGGCGTGGCCTGTGCCGCTTGCTCGTACGGGCCGCCGCTCGCGCCGGACGCCCCGTTTCCGTACGGACCGCCGACCACCCCGGGCCCCCCGTTTCCGTACGGACGGCTGCCGTCGCCCTGGGGTGCGGATGTGCCGTCGGGCAGCGTGGTACGGCCGTGGCCGTCGGCGACGGGCGCCGCGGGGCGTGGTACCGCGCCGTGCCAGGAGTGCGTACGGCTCGCTCCGTACGGGTCGGCGATCTGTCCCGGCGGCGGCGTGCCGCGGTGGCGCTCGCTCTCCTGCCCGGGGGCCTGCGACGGTGGTGCGGCGGCGGTGTCGGACGGGCGGGGAGCGGGCAACGCCGACCGGGCGCCGCGCTGTTCCTCCTGCACCCGCGCCGCGGCCCGCGCCCCGGCCCGGTACGCCGCGATCGCTCCGGCCCGTGCCGCCCGTACGTCCTCGGCCGACTCGAGCGCGCGGGACGCCAGGGCGGGCACTCCACCGACGGGTGTACTCCCGGCCGGCACCGTGCCCTTCGCCCGCGCCTGGATCGCGGCGCGCCGCGCGGCCTCGGGATCCGTGCCCCGCGAGGCCCCGCCCGTGGTCTCGAACGTCCCGGTCATGGCCCCGCCCGGGCCCTTACCCGCGAGGCCGCCCCGGTCGCTGCCGCCCGCACCGGTGCGCCCGGGCCCGTCGGGCCGGAGCCCCGCGGTGTCCCCGCCCGGATCCCTGGTATCGCCACCGTTCTCGAACTCCCCTACCGGCACCGGGTCGTAGCCGCACAGTGCTTCCTCCGCGGCTCCGGCCGCCAGGCCCGTGAGCACCACACGGCCGTCTTCGCAGACGAGCACCGTGCGCGCGGTGATGTTGCGGTGCACCCAGCCGTGGGCGTGCAGCACCCGCAAGGCCATCAGGACGTCGGAGGCGACCTCGGCCGCGCGGTACGGCGTCAGCGGCTTCTCCGCGAGCAGCGCCGCCAGCGGCTGCGCGGCCACCAGTTCGCTCACGATCCACAGCGAGCCGCCCTCGGCGAACACGTCGAAGACCTGGTCCAGCCGGGGGTGGTCGGGTATCTGCGCGGCGGCCTGCGCGGCCTCGATCGCGCGCCGCACGGCCGGGTCGGTGGGCCGGCGTGTGGCCGTGGCCCGCGCCGAGGAACCGCGGGCCCGGCCGTCCCGGGCCACGAACCCCTCGGGCAGCCCGTCCGCGTCGAGCACCTCCGCCTCGACGACCTCGGGCAACGGCACCTGCCGCACCAGGACTTCCTGCCCGCTGTAGGTGTCGAAGGCGCGGGTCTCGGCGAGTTCGTATTCGTCGGCGGACGACAGCGGCAGGCGGTAGCGGTCGGCGAGTACCCGTCCCGCATAGTCCTCCACGATGCCTCCCCCGGTCGCCCGGCTGGTCAACTCCGTTCGAATTGCGCCCCGTTCCGGCTGCGCACGGTCCGCAGTCCCTCACGATACGTGCCGGAGGCAACCTGCAACCCGGGGATGTCATATCTCCCCGTGACACGAGCGCGCGGAACGTCGGTTCGGCGCTCGGTACGTCACGACTTCGGCTGGAAGGTCTGGGTCAGCGTCTTCCAGGTGTTGGTGCGCAGATCGCCGTCCCAGTCGGCGGCCTTCGCCGAGTACATCAGCCCGTAGCCCTGGTGCGGGTTGACGACGAATCCGCGGTCGATCACCCGGTAGGCGGTGCCGCTGTCGGCATAGCTGAACTCCCAGTCGGCCGTGTTCCAGCCCCGGTAGTCCACCTTCTCGATGCGGATCCGCTTGTACTGGGCGCGCCCCATGTAGCGCTCCTGGCTCGTCCAGTCCGCCACCGGGTCGCCCTTGGGCGTGGAGGTCCAGGCGACGAGCAGCCGCTGCCCGTCGGGGCCGGTGAAGCGGTCCCCCGCGTCGTCCGACGACTGGTACTTCCAGCCCGCGGGCAGCCCTATCGAGTACCCCTGACCGCCCTTGTACGTCGTCACCGCGCCGGCGCCGCCCGACGCGCCGGAACTCGCGCTCGCGGCCGGTGAACTGCCCGCCGTGCCCTGCCCGCCCGACCTGTTCGTCGCGTTCGCGCTCCCGCTGCCGCTGTCCGTGTGCGAACCGCCGCCGCTGCCCTTGCCGCCACTCCCGGCGGTCGGGCCGCCGGACGCGGCGGCCTTGGTGCCGTGCTTGTTGCTGCCCTGCGAACCGCCGTCGTCACCGTTGAAGATGAGGGCGAGCACGGTGCCGAGCACCACGAGCACCACCACCACGACGGCGATGATCACCATGGTCCGCTTGGGCACCACGTCGGTGAGCGGCGCCCGGGGCGGCGGCACCGGCCGCGGCGGCCTGTCCGGGTCCGGAACGACGGGCCATCCCGAACGCGACTTCGAGGAACCGGAGTTCGATTCGACGGCAGCGGTGTTGTCCCGCGTACCCGCCGACGCGCCTCCCGAGCGGTCCGTACCGGCGGCACCGGACGCAGCGGACCCACCGGACCCACCGGACCCACCGGACCCACCGGACCCACCGGACCCACCGGACCCACCGGACCCACCGGAGTCTCCGCCCGCGGTCGCGTCGGCGCTCGCGGACGCCGTGCCCTCGGCGGTCTCCGCGGTACCGGAGCCGGACGGCTTGGTCCGTGCGGCCGTCGCCGCGGCGGCCGTGGCCGCACCCGCCGACGCCGCGGCCTTGCGCACGGACCGCAGTGCCCCGCGCAACCGCTCGGCGGCCTCCTCGCCCCGCTTGGCCCCGGCGCCCGCGGTCCCCTTGCCCGAGGACTCCTCCGGCGGCACCGGCGGCAACGCCACGACCCGCGTCGCGTCCGCCGGCACCTCCTCCTTGGGATCGGGTGCGTGGATGACCTCGTCGAGCAGCGCCCGCGCGCCCTGGTCGTCCAGCCGCTGCTGCGGGTCCTTGGCGAGCAGCCCGTAGATGACGGTCTTCAACGGGCCCGCGTTCTTCGGCTCCTCGACCGGCTCGGTCATCACCGCGGTCAGGGTCGCGATCGCCGAGCCCTTGTCGTACGGCGGCACGCCCTCGACCGCCGCGTAGAGCAGACCGCCGAGCGACCAGAGGTCCGCCGCCCGGCCGGGCTTGTGACCGCGCGCCCGCTCCGGCGAGATGTAGGACGGGGCACCGACGAGCATGCCGGTGGACGTGATGGACGGGTCGCCCTCGACCTGCGCGATGCCGAAGTCGGTGAGCACGACCCGGCCGTCCTCGGCGATCAGCACGTTCGACGGCTTCACGTCGCGGTGCAGGATGCCCTCGCGGTGCGCGGCGCGCAGCACGTCGAGGATCGCGAGCCCGACCTCGGCGGCACGCCTCGGCTCGAGCAGGCCGTCCTCACGGATGACCTCTGCGAGCGACTTGCCCTCGATCAGCTCCATCACGATCCAGGGCCGGTCGTCCTCGTGCACCACGTCGAAGACCGTCACCGCGCCGTTGTTGCGGATCCGGGCGATCGCCTTGGCCTCCCGCAGCGTGCGCGTGATGAGCCGGCGCTTCTCGTCCTCGTCGATGCTGGACGGGAACCGCAGCTCCTTGACGGCGACCGTACGGCCGAGGGTCTCGTCCTCGGCCCGCCACACCGTGCCCATGCCGCCGCGGCCGAGTACGTCTCCCAGCCGGTACCGCCCGGCGAGGAGACGTTCGCTCTTGTCCTGACGGGATGTCCCCGCCCGCTCCGCCTCCGACATGCGTCCCCTCATGCAACCCGCCCTGACAGAGCCTCCATTGTCTCTCACGCACGGACCGCCCAACGCCCAGGGTGCCCCATGATTCGGCCGCTCGGCCCCGCCCGGCCCGTTCAGAGCCCCTTCCGCCATGATGAGCCGGGACAAGGAAGGACTCCGATGCCGCTGCGCCGGACACGCCGGAACCTGCCGGCCGCACCGATGTGCCTGGCCCTGCTCGGATTCGCTCTGGGCGCCTCCCAGGCCCCCGAGGTCCCGGCCGCTGACACCGTGCTCCCGCTGCTCGTCACCCGGGGAAGGGCTCCTGCCGCGGCGCTTCTGGCCCGGGAGGCCACGGGCAGATACTTCGCGCGCGCCGGTCGGGGCATCGCGGCCGCCGACCACTTCCGTGCCGGCAGCATCACCAAGACCTTCATCGCGACGGTCGTGCTGCAACTGGCCGCCGAGCACAGGCTGTCCCTGTCGGATTCGGTGGAGGACCATCTGCCGGGGCTTGTCCGCGGGACCGACGACGACGGCCGCGCGCTGACCCTGCGCGCCCTGCTCACCCACACCAGCGGTCTGGCCGACTTCACCGCGCTCACCAAGGGCACCGCACCCCTGACCCCGCTTCAGGCCGTACGCATCGCACTGGCCCTCCCTCCGGCCGCTCGTGGCCGCTTCTCGTACTCCAGCACCAACTACGTGCTGCTCGGCATGGTCATCCAGCAGGTCACCGGTCACTCGTACGCCGTCGAGGCCGAGCGCCGCATCATCACTCCCCTCCGCCTGACGGGCACCTCCTTCCCCGGAGCCCGCACCGCGCTTCCCTCGCCGCACGGCCGCGCCTACGCCGCCGACGGATCCGACGTCACCTCGCTCGACCCGCGCGTGGCCGGCGCGGCGGGTGAGCTGGTGACCACGCTCGCCGACCTGGACCGCTTCTACGCGGCGCTGCTGGGCGGCAGGCTGCTGCCCCCGCGCTGGCTGCGCGAGATGCTCGACACCCGTACCGCACATGGGGCGTACGGCATGGGCCTGACTCCGGTGAGGCTTCCGTGCGGCACCACGGTGTGGGGGCACAACGGCCGGATCTCCGGCAGCTACGTGCGCACCGCAGCCACCCTCGACGGCCATCGTGTCCTCACCTTCCGGGTGAACACGGACGGGTTCGCGGACAACGGTCTCGAACGGGACCTGCTCACTGCCGAGTTCTGCCCCCGCACCTCGTAGAACGAGCCGGTTCCGAACGGAGATCCCGGGAACCGACACTCATTCGGGTGAAGTCGACCCAGGGACCTCCGGGCGCCCGGTCACCGATCGGAGGCGGAACCGCCCCGGCCGACGGCGGCGAACCCCTCCGTCGGAGGGCGGCGCCCCCCTCCGGCCGACGGCCGGGCGGTGGAACCGCCCGACTCCGGCACGCCTACAGCGGCACGATGTCCGGCGCCCCCAACCGCGCCGCGTCCGCCGTCAGATCGTCGGGCTGGCGCTGCGACTCCCGCTCCGCCTCCACCCGCTTCTCGTAGTGTGCGATCTCGCGCTCGACATGGTCCTTGTCCCAGCCGAGCACCGGCGCCATCAGCTCGGCCGCCTCCCGGGCGCTGCGCGTACCGCGGTCGAACGTCTCGATGGAGATGCGTGTCCTACGGGTCAGCACGTCGTCGAGGTGCCGCGCGCCCTCGTGCGAGGCGGCGTACACCACCTCGGCCCGCAGATAGTCGTCGGCCGCCTGGAGGGGCCGCCCCAGCGAGGGATCGGCCGCGATCAGGTCGAGCAATTCGTCCACCAGCGCCCCGTAACGGTTCAGCAGGTGTTCCACCCGCACCACGTGCAGCCCGGTGCGCGCCGCTATGCGCGCCCGCGCGTTCCACATCGCCAGATAGCCCTCGGCGCCCAGGACCGGGATGTCCTCGGTGACGCTGTCGGCCACGCGCCGGTCCAGAGCGTGCACGGCCTCGTCGACGGCGTCCTTGGCCATCACCCGGTACGTCGTGTACTTCCCGCCCGCCACGACCACGAGACCGGGCACCGGATGCGCCACGATGTGCTCGCGCGACAGCTTGCTGGTGGCGTCCGACTCCCCGGCGAGCAGGGGTCTGAGCCCCGCGTACACACCCTCAACGTCGTCGCGCGTGAGCGGCACCGCCAGGACCGAGTTCAGATGGTCCAGCAGGTAGTCGATGTCCGCGCTGGAGGCGGCGGGGTGCGCCTTGTCGAGGTTCCAGTCCGTGTCGGTCGTGCCGATGATCCAGTGCCGGCCCCAGGGTATGACGAAGAGGACGGACTTCTCGGTCCGCAGGATCAGGCCCGTCGTGGAGTGGATCCGGTCCTTGGGCACGACCAGGTGGATGCCCTTGGACGCCCGTACGTGGAACTGGCCCCGCTCGCCCACCATCGCCTGGGTGTCGTCGGTCCACACCCCCGTCGCGTTCACGACCTGCTGGGCGTGGATCTCGTACTGCCCGCCCGTCTCCACGTCCTGGACCGTGGCCCCGACGACCCGCTCCCCCTCGCGCAGGAAACCCGTGACACGCGCGCGGTTGGCGACCTTCGCGCCGTACCACGCGGCGGTGCGCACCAGGGTCGCCACATAGCGGGCGTCGTCCACCTGTGCGTCGTAGTACTGCAGCGCGCCGACCAGTGCGTCCTTCTTCAAGCAGGGGGCGACGTCAAGGGCATGGCGCCGGGTCAGGTGACGGTGCATCGGCAGACCCCGGCCGTGACCGCGCGCCATCGACATGGTGTCGTAGAGCGCGACGCCCGAGCCTGCGTACAACCGCTCCCAGCCCTTGTGCTGCAGCGGATACAGGAACGGAACCGGCTTCACGAGATGGGGCGCCAGGCGCTCCAGCAGCAGCCCGCGCTCCTTCAATGCCTCGCGCACCAGTGCGAAGTCGAGCATCTCCAGATAGCGCAGGCCGCCGTGTATCAGCTTGCTGGACCTGCTCGACGTACCCGACGCCCAGTCACGTGCCTCGACCAGGCCCGTGGACAGACCGCGTGTGGCGGCGTCCAGTGCGGTGCCCGCGCCGACCACTCCTCCGCCCACGACGAGCACGTCCAGCTCGCGCTCGGCCATGCCCGCCAGTGACTCGGCGCGCTGCGCCGGCCCCAGTGCCGCTGTCCTCACCGCTGCCTCCCGCTCGATCGCGCCGGCCACACCCGTCAGGCGAAGCCCGATTCACAAACCCCCATTCCCAAAGTCTGACCGGGATGCCCGGGTTCGGCCACCACGCAGCCGCGGCCTGTGGACAACACTCAGGGAAACCGAGCCGATCAATCCCGCAAATCGGTCATATTTACTCTTAGTCTGACATTGCACTCGCTCATTCTGTCCACAGCGCTTGCGCACCTCTCCCGCGTCGGTTAATGGGAAGGACGGCCCACTCCATGCCCGCAGATCTCGCCGTCATCGGACTAGGTCATCTCGGCCTGCCCCTCGCCCAGGCCGCCGTCGCCGCAGGCATCTCCACCCTCGGGTACCGGACGGGGCCGGAGGCCGGCTCCCTCACCGCCGCCGAACTGCGCCGGATGCTCGCGCAGGGCTTCCGGCCGACCACCAACCCCGCGGAACTCGGCCGCGTCCGCACCGCCGTCATCTGCGCCCCCGCCCCGCGCGGGGCCGACGGCGCGCTCGACCTCACCCAGGTGGAGTCGGCCGCGCGCACCCTCGCCGAGCGGTTGCGCCCGCACACCACCGTGGTCCTGGAGTCGCCAGTGCCTCCCGGCACCACGGAGGACTTCCTGCGCCCTCTCCTCGAAGAGGGCTCCGGACTGCGGGCGGGACGCGACTTCCACCTCGCCTGCTCGCCGAGCCGCGTCGACCCGGGCAACCGCGACTTCGGGGCCGCCAACACCCCCAAGGTCATCGGTGGCCTGACTCCCGCCTGCACCGAATCGGCCGCCGCCTTCTACGGGCGCCTCACCGACAAGGTGGTACGCGCGCGTGGACCGCGCGAGGCGGAGACCGTGCAGGTCCTGGAGACGAACTACCGGCAGGTCAATATCGCCCTGGTCAACGAGATGGCGGTGCTCTGCCACGACCTGGGAATCGACCTGTGGGACGTCGTCCGCTGCGCGGAGAGCAAACCGTTCGGCTTCCAGGCCTTCCGCCCCGGCCCCGGCGTCGGCGGCCATGCCGTCCCCCAGGACCTGGCGGGGCTGACCGGGCGCACCCTGCGCATGGTCGAACTGGCGCAGCAGGTCAACAGCCACATGCCGCAGTACGTCGTCCAGCGCGCCGCCACCCTCCTGAACGAGCACGGCAAGTCGGCCCGTGGCGCCCGCGTCCTGCTGCTGGGCGTGACCTACAAACCTGACCTCGCCGATCAGCAGGGCTCCCCCGCGCACGAGATCGCCCTGCGTCTGATGGAGCTGGGCGCGTCCATCAGCTACCACGACCCGCACGTCCCGGCATGGAGCGTCCTCGACCGCCCGATCCCGCGCGCGGATTCGCTCTACGAGGCCGCCGCCTGCGCCGACCTGACGGTCCTGCTCCAGCAGCACCGCACCTACGACCTCCAGGGCCTGTCGGTGAAGGCCCAGTTGCTGCTCGACACGCGGGGGGCCACACCCACGGGGGCGGCGCATCGGTTGTGAAGGGGGCGCGTCCGGGAACCCGAGCCTCCGAGGGCGGGACGCGGAGTCCCCTTCACCCCTTCGATGCCGGGTCGCCCGACGGCGGATCCGATACCGTACGCGAAGGTGGAGCCCGACGCAGCGGGCACCGCGGCAGGCTCCAGAATGGTGAACGGAGTGTCCACCCCTGGTTCTCATGGGGGTGGCCGCTCACCATCCGAAAATCCGCAGGATCCACCTCCTCCAGCACTTTCACCATTCACAGACGGATCCGGTGCGAGCGGGTGGGCTTGCGGTAACGGCCCATGGGCGCGCCCCCTTCCATGACGCCGCCCAGTTGCCCGGTGGACGGTCCATTGGAGTTCGGGCCGGGCCCCGACGGGTGGGGGTCCGGGAACCTTGTCCATGGAAGGGGGCGCCCCGGAGAACGGGGTCGCCGGACACGGACACTATCGGCTCGGCACGGCCGTCCAGCGCGCATCGGCCCCGAGGGCAACCGTGCGCGCCCGTGTGCCAACTAGCGCCCCCACCTGGGCACTTGGACATACGGTGGGGCCGGGTTCACCCCTCGGGTGAACCCGGCCCCACCGTCCGCTCAGGCCGAGCGCAGCGTCACCTCACCGCCGGTGCTGCGAGTCGGCCACGGTCACCTCGACGCGCTGGAACTCCTTCAGCTCGCTGTATCCGGTGGTGGCCATGGCGCGGCGCAGGGCGCCGAAGAGGTTCATCGAGCCGTCCGGGGTGTGCGAGGGGCCTGTGAGGACCTCCTCGATCGTGCCGACCGTGCCGAGGTCGACCTTCTTGCCGCGCGGCAGCTCCTCGTTGACGGCCTCCATGCCCCAGTGGTGACCCTTGCCTGGCGCGTCAGTGGCGCGGGCCAGCGGAGAGCCCATCATGACGGCGTCGGCACCGCAGGCGATCGCCTTGGGCAGGTCGCCGGACCAGCCGACGCCGCCGTCCGCGATCACGTGCACGTACCGGCCGCCGGACTCGTCCATGTAGTCGCGGCGGGCCGCCGCCACGTCCGCGACGGCGGTGGCCATGGGGACCTGGATGCCCAGGACGTTGCGCGTGGTGTGCGCGGCACCGCCGCCGAAGCCGACCAGGACACCGGCCGCACCGGTGCGCATCAGGTGCAGGGCCGCGGTGTACGTGGCACAGCCGCCGACGATCACCGGGACGTCGAGTTCGTAGATGAACTGCTTCAGGTTCAGCGGCTCGTGCGAGTGGGATACGTGCTCCGCCGACACCGTCGTCCCCCGGATGACGAAGATGTCCACGCCCGCGTCCACGACGGCCTTGGAGAACTGGGCCGTGCGCTGCGGGGAGAGCGCGGCGGCGGTGACCACGCCCGAGTCGCGCACCTCCTTGATGCGCTGCCCGATCAGCTCCTCCTTGATGGGAGCCGCGTAGATCTCCTGGAGTCGGCGGGTCGCGGCGTCGGCGGGCAGCTCGGCGATCTCGTCCAGCAGCGGCTGCGGGTCCTCGTACCGCGTCCACAGGCCCTCGAGGTTCAGCACTCCGAGGCCGCCGAGCTCACCGATGCGGATCGCGGTGGCCGGGGAGACGACCGAGTCCATCGGGGCTGCCAGGAAGGGCAGCTCGAAGCGGTAGGCGTCGATCTGCCAGGCGATCGAGACCTCCTTCGGGTCCCGCGTACGGCGGCTGGGGACGACGGCGATGTCGTCGAAGGCGTACGCCCGGCGGCCGCGCTTGCCGCGCCCGATCTCGATCTCAGTCACGTCTGTGGCCTTTCCCTCTGCGTTCCAGCGCCTCCAGTATCCCCGACGGCTACGACAGCGGCCCCCCGGCACATACGACGAGGGCGGCCCCAGGTGCCTGCGGGGCCGCCCTCGGCCGTACCACCGACGCCACGCGCGTGCGTGCGGGACGGAACCGTGACGCACGCGCGCGGTGCGTCACCTCCTGCTGTAGTTCGGCGCCTCGACCGTCATCTGGATGTCGTGCGGGTGGCTCTCCTTGAGGCCCGCGGACGTGATCCGGACGAACCGGCCCCGCTCCTGGAGCTCCGGGACCGTCCTGCCGCCCACGTAGAACATCGACTGGCGCAGACCGCCGACCAGCTGCCGGACGACCGAGGAGAGCGGGCCGCGGTAGGGAACCTGGCCCTCGATGCCCTCGGGGATCAGTTCGTCGTCGGAGGCGATGCGCTCCTGGAAGTAGCGGTCCTTGGAGAAGGACTTGCGGTCGCCGCGGGACTGCATGGCGCCCAGGGAGCCCATGCCGCGGTACGACTTGAACTGCTTGCCGTTGATGAACAGCAGCTCGCCCGGCGACTCCTCGCAGCCGGCCAGCAGCGAGCCCAGCATCACCGTGTCGGCGCCCGCGACCAGGGCCTTCGCGATGTCACCGGAGTACTGCAGACCGCCGTCGCCGATGACCGGGACGCCGGCCTCCTTGGCCGCGAGCGACGCCTCGTAGATGGCGGTGACCTGGGGGACGCCGATGCCTGCGACCACCCGGGTCGTGCAGATGGAACCGGGGCCGACGCCGACCTTGATGCCGTCCACACCGGAGTCGATGAGCGCCTGGGCGCCCTCACGAGTGGCGATGTTGCCGCCGATGACGTCGACGCCCGACGAGTTCGACTTGATCTTGGCGACCATGTCGCCGACCAGCCTCGAGTGGCCGTGCGCGGTGTCGACGACGATGAAGTCGACACCCGCCTCGATCAGGGCCTGGGCGCGCTCGAAGGCGTCACCCGCCACGCCCACCGCGGCGCCGACGATGAGGCGGCCCTCGGCGTCCTTCGCGGCGTTCGGGTACTTCTCCGCCTTCACGAAGTCCTTGACCGTGATCAGACCCTTGAGGACCCCCGCGTCGTCGACCAGCGGAAGCTTCTCGATCTTGTGGCGGCGCAGCAGCTCGATGGCCTCGCTGCCGGAGATGCCGACCTTGCCGGTGACCAGGGGCATCGGGGTCATGACGTCGCGCACGTGCAGTGAGCGGTCGTTCTCGAAGGCCATGTCGCGGTTCGTGACGATGCCCAGCAACTTGCCTGCGTTGTCGGTGACCGGGACGCCGCTGATGCGGAACTTGCCGCACAGGGCGTCGGCCTCGGCGAGCGTGGCGTCCGGGTGGATGGTGATCGGATTCGCCACCATGCCGGACTCGGAGCGCTTGACCAGGTCGACCTGGTTGGCCTGGTCCTCGATGGACAGGTTGCGGTGGAGTACGCCGACGCCGCCCTGGCGGGCCATCGCGATCGCCATGCGTGACTCGGTGACCTTGTCCATGGCGGCGGACAGAAGCGGGACATTGACCCGGACGTTCTTGGAGACGTACGAGGCGGTGTCGATCTGGTCGGGCGCCATGTCCGACGCGCCCGGCAGCAGCAGCACGTCGTCGTAGGTCAGCCCGAGTGTCGCGAATTTCTCGGGCACTCCGTCGACGTTGGCAGTCATGACACCTTCCCCAAATGGCCTTGATCGGTGCGGATGTCCATGCTAACGGGAAGCATGGCTCTCTCATTCCACGGTTGGAGGTGACCCGGGGCTTCGTGTGTTCGTACGGAACCCGCGGGCCGCCCGTTCATCCGGGGCCGTGAGCCAGGGGTGCGGCGAGGTGGGAGCAGGGTCCCGCCGGACGGGCCGCTACTGTTCGGCGAGCGCCCGCAGCCGGCTGAGCGCCCTGTGCTGCGCCACCCGCACCGCTCCCGGTGACATTCCCAACATCTGACCCGTTTCCTCCGCGGTCAAGCCCACCGCGATCCGCAGCAGGAGCAGCTCGCGCTGGTTCTCGGGCAGATTGGCCAGCAGCTTCTTGGCCCACTCGGCGTCGCTGCTCAGCAGCGCACGCTCCTCGGGGCCCAGCGAATCGTCCGGGCGTTCCGGCATCTCGTCCGAGGGGACCGCCGTCGAACCCGGGTGGCGCATCGCCGCGCGCTGCAGATCCGCAACCTTGTGTGCGGCGATCGCGAAGACGAACGCCTCGAAGGGTCGCCCGGTGTCCTTGTAACGCGGCAGGGCGAGGAGCACCGCGACACAGACCTCCTGCGCCAGGTCCTCGACGAAGTGGCGTGCGTCGCCGGGCAGTCGGGACAGACGCGTACGGCAGTAGCGCAGCGCCAAGGGGTGGACGCGGGCGAGCAGGTCATGGGTGGCCTGCTCGTCGCCGTCGACGGCGCGATGAACGAGCGCACCGATCACCGTTGTCTCGTCGTCGCGCATCGGTCCATGGTGCCTCGGCGTCGTCCGATCCGTAGCACCGCGTCCATAGTTGTGCACCGAAGCGTTATGAGCAGGTGCGCCGGAACTCATCTCCTGCGCCCTCCCCTCCCGCTCGACCGACTCGTCCCCGAGGAACTCCACACCTCAAGGATGCGGCATCCGCGGCGAAACGAGCAGCGGGCGCCCGGCGGGCCCCGTTGCCAACCCCGCCCACCTTGCGGTAGGCGGGGATCCGCACACCCCCGCGGTGATCCACTTAACGGACCAGGCCCCACCGGAAGCCGAGCGCCACCGCGTGCGCACGGTCCGAGGCGCCGAGCTTCTTGAACAGCCGGCGGGCGTGCGTCTTCACGGTGTCCTCCGAGAGGAACAGCTCACGGCCGATCTCCGCGTTGGAGCGGCCGTGGCTCATACCCTCGAGCACCTGGATCTCACGCGCGGTGAGCGTCGGCGCGGCACCCATCTCGGCCGAGCGCAGCCGCCGCGGCGCGAGCCGCCAGGTCGGGTCGGCGAGGGCCTGCGTGACGGTCGCCCGCAGCTCCGCGCGCGAGGCGTCCTTGTGCAGATAGCCGCGCGCACCGGCGGCGACCGCGAGCGCCACCCCGTCGAGATCCTCGGCGACGGTGAGCATGATGATGCGCGCACCGGGGTCGGCGGACAGCAGTCGCCGCACCGTCTCGACGCCGCCCAGACCGGGCATGCGTACGTCCATCAGAATCAGGTCCGAACGGTCGGCCCCCCAGCGGCGGAGGACTTCCTCGCCGTTGGCCGCCGTCGTCACGCGCTCGACACCGGGCACGGTCGCCACCGCGCGGCGGAGCGCCTCTCGGGCAAGCGGGGAGTCGTCGCAGACGAGGACGGATGTCATGACCGCCCTCCGCAGCTGATGCGCGTCACCTTGAGCCTCCAGGCTGGTACGAATCGTCACCTGTGCGGTCGACGCCCTCGGACGCCTGCCCGAGCGCTTGTTGTTTCAACCGCCTCCGCACTCTCAACGATGGTCACTCGAAAGAGTTACGGTGCAGCAAGCCATCTTCGGCACTGTACGTGAGGGTGCGGACACGGTGCAGACATGCGCGGCGGACCCTCGAACTTTCATCACAAGCTATGCCCCATTTAGCCGCTTTTCTTCCCGTTCGCCTGTGTCTAGGGCTAGATTCGCAATGAGTCATATTTTCATCTCGTAAGATCGTCGTTGTACGGTCGGGGGAACATATCCGCCCAGAACGGAAACAAGGGGACACGCAATGGCAGATTTCTCCCGCCTTCCCGGTCCGAACGCGGATCTGTGGGACTGGCAGCTCCATGCGGCCTGCCGCGGGGTCGACAGCTCTCTCTTCTTCCATCCGGAGGGCGAGCGGGGCGCGGCCCGGAGCGCTCGTGAGAACTCGGCCAAAGAGGTCTGCATGAGGTGCCCCGTACGCGCGGAGTGTGCGGCCCACGCACTGGCGGTGCGCGAGCCGTACGGCGTGTGGGGCGGACTGACCGAGGACGAGCGCGAAGAGCTCATGGGACGGGCACGGAACCGACTGGTGCCGGCATCGACCACCAGCGGGGGCACCGCCACCTCGAACAACTGAAGGAACGTTTCTGCTTGAGCGGGCACGCACACGCATGCCCACACCTTCCGGAAGAGGCACCGCCGGGGAGAGGTACCGCCCAGGGGGACAGGGGCCAGAGGGCAGTTCCGGGATGGGAGATGACCCCAGGCGCATCGGGGCGAGGCAGCCAGGGGCAGGGGGTTGAAGGGGGCGAGCTGCACCCGAAGGGGATGCGGCGGGGGTGAGGGACCGGCCGGGGGATGCAGCGGGGGCGAGGCAAAGACTTGAAGGAGCGCGGCCCGACCGCGGCGACAGGCGGATCGGGCGTCGAGTGCGCCCCGCTGATGCGCCCCGGCAGCGCGGTAGGTCGCTCTACCGCACGGCCGCCCGCGCCAGCTCCCCCAGTGTCGCCGCCACCGCCGGCACCTGGGCGAGGTCCGGCAGCGTGAGCGCGACGATCTCCCGCCGCACCGCGGGCTCCAGCGCGACCGGACGCGCGCCCCTCGGACGTACGGACTCGATCGCGAGCTGCGGCAGGACGGCCACTCCCAGGCCCGCTCCCACCAGGCCGGCCACCGCCGGATAGTCGTCGGTCGCGAAGTCGATCCGGGGAGTGAAGCCGGCGCTCTCGCACACCTCCACCAGCTGGCCCCGGCAGCGCGGGCAGCCCGCGATCCACGGTTCCCCGGACAGCTCGCCGATGGCGACCGATTCCGCGCCCGCCAGCGGGTGCCCCTCGGGGACGAGCCCGACCAGCCGGTCGGTGAGCAACGTACGCACGGTCAGGTCGTCCCACTCCTCGGCGCCCGCCGCACCCTCGTAGCGGAAGGCGAGCGCGATGTCGCAGTCGCCGGCGCGCAGCTTCTCGACGGACTCGGGCGGCTCGGCCTCCTCCAGGGAGACCCGGGTGCCGGGGTGTGCGGCGCGCAGGGCGGCCAGCGCGGCGGGGACGAGCGTGGAGCTCCCGCTCGGGAAGGAGACGAGGCGGACGCGGCCGGCTCTGAGGCCGGCGATGGCGGCGACCTCCTCCTCGGCGGCGGTCAGCCCCGCGAGTATGCCCGCAGCATGCCGCACCAGAGCGTCACCGGCTTCGGTCAGGCGCATCTCACGCCCGCTGCGGACCAGCAGCGGAGTGCCGACGGACGCCTCCAGTGCCTTCATCTGCTGGCTGACGGCGGGCTGGGTGCATCCCAGCTCGCGCCCCGCCGCCGAGAAGGAACCGGTGGCGGCCACGGCGCGCAGCACACGGAGATGACGGGCCTCGATCACCCCGTGAGCATAAGGGACGCTTGGGTACGAGGGCGAATATCGCATCGACGCTTTGACAGGCCATCGCCTACCGTGCGGACATGGAACTTCTGTCTCTGAACCTGGGCAGGCCCGTGGCCGTCGACCACACCGACCAGCCGCAGGGCCTGACCGGGATCGACAAGCGGCCGGTGGACGGTCCGGTGCGGGTGGCGGCGCCCGGCCCCAAGGGGATCGGCGCGAGTGGGGTGGCGGGCGACGCCGTGTGCGATCTTCGGCACCACGGGGGCGACGACCAGGCGGTGTACGCGGTCGCCCGCGAGGACCTGGACGACTGGGAGCGCGAGCTGGGCCGGGAGCTGCCCAGCGGAGCCTTCGGCGAAAACCTCACCACGCAAGGGGTGGACGTGTCCGGGGCCCGGATCGGCGAGCGCTGGCGCATCGGGGCCGTGCTGGTGCTGGAGGTCACCTCCGGGCGGATTCCGTGCCGCACCTTCCAGGAACACCTGGGCGAGCGCGGCTGGGTGAAGCGCTTCACGCAGAAGGGGGCGCCCGGCGCCTATCTCCGGGTGGTGGTGCCGGGGGAGATACGGGCCGGCGACCCGATCGAGGTCGTGCACCGGCCCGACCACGACATCACCGTCGCCCTCCAGTTCCGGGCGTCGACGACGGAACGGCACCTGCTGCCAAGCCTGTTGGCGGCGGGTGAGGCACTGCACACGGAGATCGCGGCGACGGCGCGGGAGTACGCGCAGAAGTACCCGGCGGGGAACTGACGCGGTATGCACGGACGTTGGCGACGCAGCCGGTGAATGCGTCCTCCGGCAGGCGGACGCTGTCGGTCCGGGTCACTATCGTTGGCCCATGACAACGGCTCTGATTACGGGATCGACCGCGGGCATCGGCGCCGCGTTCGCACGTCGGCTCGCCGCCGACGGGCATGACCTCGTCCTGGTGGCACGCGACACCAAGCGGCTGCGGGAGCAGGCGACCGAGTTGCACGACCGGCACGGCATCGAGGCGGAGGTGCTGACGGCCGACCTGGCCGCCGATGACGGCATCGAGGCGGTGGCCGCGCGCCTGTCGGACCTCAGGAACCCGGTCGACCTGCTCGTCAACAACGCCGGCTTCGGCAACAAGGGCCATTATCTCGACGTACCGATGGCCGACGAGCTGCGCATGCTCAAGGTGCACTGCGAGGCCGTGCTGCGGCTGACGAGTGCGGCAGCGGAGTCGATGCGCACGCGTGGGCGCGGCGGGATCGTCAACGTGGCCTCGGTCGCGGCTTTCGTCCCGCGCGGGACGTACGGGGCGTCCAAGGCGTGGGTCGTGCAGTTCACGCAGGGCGCGGCGCGGGACATGGCCGGGTCCGGGGTCCGGCTGATGGCGCTGTGCCCGGGCTTCGTGCGTACGGAGTTCCACGAGCGCGCCGGGATGGGCACGGCCAACATCCCGAACTGGATGTGGCTGGATGCGGACAAGCTGGTCGCCGCGGCGCTCGCGGACCTGGCGCGGGGCAAGACGCTGTCCATTCCGGACCCGCGGTACAAGGCGCTGATGGGCGTGGTGAAGGTGGCGCCGCGCGCGCTGCTGGGCGGGATCACCTCCCGGACGGGCCGCAGGTACGGACCACAGTAGGACAGGTGTACGACCCTCGACGGCACAAGTACGGGCCGCGGCAGGACAGGTGACGCCGCCCCTCGGGTGGGAAAATGGGCGTATCGACCGGACTCAGGGGGGCCGGAGGCGGCGTCATGACTTTTGTCCAGCTCATCGACTGCAGGACCAGCCGGTTCGACGAGATGAACCGGCTGATGGACACATGGGTCGAACAGACCGGAGGCAAACGGACCGCGACACACAGTGTGATCGGCAGGGACCGGTCCGACGCCTCGCACATCGTCGAGATCGTGGAGTTCCCGTCGTACGAGGAGGCGATGCGGAACTCGAATCTTCCGGAGACCGAAAGGGTCTTCCGCGACATGGTCGCCCTCTGCGAGGAGACGCCCACCTTCACCGACCTGGAGGTGGTGCGGGACGAGCAGCTGTACGCGGCCAACGTCCGGCGGTTCTTCGAGATCCTCGCCATGAGGGGCGAACTGCCGCCGCTCGACGGTGTGCTCGCCGAGAACTACCACGACCACGACCCCGCCAACGAGCAGGACACCATCGGCATGGACGCGATGCGCCGCGAGATCGGTATCTGGCGGAGCGCATTCGACTTCGCGTTCGTCCTCGAGGACCAGATCGCCCAGGGCGACCGGGTGTGCACCCGATGGACCTGGAAGGCCAGGCACACGGGCGACTTCCTCGGCATTCCGGCCACGGGCAGGAACGTCACCATGACCGGCACGACCGTCTTCCGGTGCGGTGAGGACGGGAAGATCGTCGAGGGCTGGTGGCAGTACGACCGGCTCGGGCTGATGGAGCAGATCGGCGCGCTGGACGAGCTGGAGACCTGAGCGGGCCGGAGAAGACGAAGAGGGTGAGGCGACCGGGGACGGGCGCAGGGGAAAGGCGAAGGCCCGGCACTCCGGAGCGGAGTGCCGGGCCTCGGTGCGGAGTGCCGGCTCGCGTCAGTGGGCGTGACCGTGGCCGTGGCCGGCCGCGGCCGACTCCTCCTCTTCCTTCTTCTCGACGACCAGGGTCTCGGTCGTGAGCAGCAGGGAGGCAATGGAGGCGGCGTTCTCCAGGGCCGAGCGCGTGACCTTGACCGGGTCGATGACGCCGGCCTTGATCAGGTCGCCGTACTCACCGGTGGCGGCGTTGTAGCCCTGGCCCTTGTCCAGCTCGGCGACCTTGGAGGCGATGACATAGCCCTCCAGGCCCGCGTTCTCGGCGATCCAGCGCAGCGGCTCGACGACCGCGCGGCGGACGATGGAGACGCCGGTGGCCTCGTCGCCCTGCTTGCCGAGGCCGTCGGCCAGCACCTTGGAGGCGTGGACGAGCGCGGAGCCACCACCGGAGACGATGCCCTCCTCGACCGCGGCGCGGGTCGCGGAGATGGCGTCCTCCAGGCGGTGCTTCTTCTCCTTCAGCTCCACCTCGGTGGCGGCGCCGACCTTGATCACGCACACGCCGCCGGCCAGCTTCGCGAGGCGCTCCTGGAGCTTCTCGCGGTCCCAGTCGGAGTCCGTGTTCTCGATCTCGGCCTTGATCTGGGCGACGCGGCCCGCGACGTCCTCGGACCTGCCACCGCCGTCGACGATGGTCGTGTCGTCCTTGGTGACCGTGACGCGGCGAGCGGAGCCCAGCACGTCCAGGCCGACCTGGTCGAGCTTGAGGCCGACCTCCTCGGAGACGACCGTCGCGCCGGTGAGGACCGCCATGTCCTGCAGCATCGCCTTGCGGCGGTCGCCGAAGCCGGGGGCCTTCACGGCGACGGCGTTGAAGGTGCCGCGGATCTTGTTCACGACGAGGGTGGACAGGGCCTCGCCCTCGAGGTCCTCGGCGATGATCAGCAGCGGCTTGGAGGAGCCCGCCTGGATGATCTTCTCCAGCAGCGGCAGCAGGTCCGCGATGGCGGAGATCTTGCCCTGGTTGATGAGGATGTACGGGTCGTCGAGGACGGCCTCCATGCGCTCCTGGTCCGTCACGAAGTACGGCGACAGGTAGCCCTTGTCGAAGGCCATGCCCTCGGTGAAGTCCAGCTCCAGACCGAAGGTGTTGGACTCCTCGACGGTGATGACACCGTCCTTGCCGACCTTGTCCATCGCCTCGGCGATGAGCTCGCCGACCAGCTGGTCCTGGGCGGACAGCGCGGCGACGGCGGCGATGTCGGACTTCTCGTCGATCGGGCGGGCCGAGGCGAGCAGTTCGTCGGAGACGGCCTTGACCGCGGCGTCGATGCCCTTCTTCAGGCCGGCCGGGGAGGCACCCGCGGCGACGTTCTTCAGGCCCTCGCGGACGAGAGCCTGGGCGAGCACGGTGGCGGTGGTCGTACCGTCACCCGCGATGTCGTTGGTCTTGGTCGCCACCTCCTTCACCAGCTGGGCGCCGAGGTTCTCGTACGGGTCCTCGATCTCGACCTCACGAGCGATGGTGACACCGTCGTTGGTGATGGTGGGGGCGCCGAACTTCTTGTCGATGACGACGTTGCGGCCCTTGGGGCCGATCGTCACCTTGACCGTGTCGGCAAGCTTGTTGACGCCGCGCTCGAGGGCGCGACGGGCGTCCTCGTCGAACTTCAGGATCTTCGCCATGGAGCGTTTCAGTCCTCTCGATTGCGATGTCCGGCCGACCTCCGCGAACGGCCGTCATCGCGGTGAAGAACGAACCGCGCCCCCGGCGCCCGGCTGATCAACACTCGCGGGGCCAGGGGCGCAGTTCGAAGCGGTCTGCTTCGGTGAACTACTTCTCGATGATCGCGAGAACGTCGCGAGCCGAGAGGACGAGGTACTCCTCGCCGTTGTACTTCACTTCGGTGCCGCCGTACTTGCTGTACAGCACGATGTCGCCGGTCTTGACGTCGAGCGGGAGGCGCTCGCCGTTCTCGAAGCGGCCCGGGCCGACGGCCAGGACGACGCCCTCCTGGGGCTTCTCCTTGGCGGTGTCCGGGATGACCAGGCCAGAGGCCGTGGTCTGCTCGGCGTCCAGCGGCTGGACCACGATGCGGTCCTCGAGCGGCTTGATGGCAACCTTGGAGCTGGTGGTCGTCACGATCCGACCTCCCCCTTCGGAGATCTCACGGGGTTAACTGTCTGAGGTGGCGACCAGGTGGATCCGTCGTCGCGGGTGCCGGACCTGCCCGTCGCTTTGTTGGCACTCTCCGGTGGCGAGTGCCAGAGCCGAGACTATGACCGCGATTAGCACTCGGTCAAGCGGAGTGCCAGTTGCCTGTGGCGCGGCGTGAGGGGCGGGGCCGCCCGGGGTCGATTCCGCACCCCCGGACGGGCGTCACCGCGGAGGGTGCCACGAACCCCGGACCCCCTTCATCGGGCCGAACCGCCCTGCCCCCGGCTGCCGGACGGGCCCAGCCGCGGCAGGAGCCTCACCGGGCCGCACTCGAGCGGCGCCCGGGCCCGGCGTACAGGTAGTCCTCCAGGCGCCCCACCGTGAACCCCCGCGCCTGGATACGGCGCAGGAAGCGGGTCGTCTCCGCGGCCAGAGAGGTGAGGGGGCGGCCCGGTTCGTGGGGCATGACGATGTCGCCCGGGCGCAGGGACGCACTCCGTCCGTAGAGGCCGGGCTCCATGCCCGGGCACGCGCGCCACAGGATCAGGGCCGCGACGCCGCAGTCCGCCGCCGCCCGGAGCGTCGTACGGTCGTACCTGCCGTACGGCGGGCGCAGCAGCCGGGGACGCAGGCCCAGACGGGCGCTCAGCCGGTCCTGCTGGCCGCAGATCTCGGCGCGCTGCTCCTCGTAGGGACGGCCGCGCAGCGCGGCGCGGTCCAGGGTGTGGTTCTGGATGACCGCACCGGCCTCCCGCAGCCGTGCCACCGGCGCGTACCCCGGCACGACGGCACTCTCCGTGAGGAAGACGCTGACGGGCAGCCGCAGTTCACGCACCATCTCGACGAACCGGGGGTCCTTCTCGGCGCCCTCGTCGTACGTGAGGAAGACGACCTTGTCGCGGGTGGGGACACGGTCGAGGACCTCCGGCAGACCCGCTTCGGCCCGGTCCGCGTCGCGGGACAGGAGTGAGGCCGGCTTGGGTGCGGGCGCGAGCGGGGCGGCGAGCCCCCAGCGGCGGTACGAACGGTCGCGCGGCTCCTGCACCCTGTGAACCTCCTGCGCCGCCTTCCTGCCCAGCCGTTCGATCGGATCGACGGACTGGGCACAGCCGGACAGGAGGGCGACGACGAGCGCCCCGACGAGCAGCGCCCGCAGCCGCGGCCGTGCCGTCACAGGTAGTCCTCGAGTCGCGCCACCGCATACCCCTCGTCCGTCACCTTCTTCAGGAACCTGCGGACCAGGTCGGGCATCGTGCCGTTCCAGTCCGCCCGGCCGCGGAAGTGGGTCAGGACGATGTCCCCGGGGTGCAGGCTGCGGTCCCACTCGCGGTACTCCCAGTGGTCGACGTACACCTCCTCGTCCCAGATAGGCGCGTACTTGATGCCGCAGGACTTCGCGGCGCGCAGGGTGTCCCCGTCGTAGTTGCCGTACGGCGGCCGGAAGACCGTCGGGCGCCTGCCGAACTCCCTCTCCATCACGTCCTGCATGCCGCAGATCTCCTGCCGCTGCTCCTCGTACGACAGTCCGGGCAGGTAGGGATGGTGCAGGGTGTGGTTGTTGAGCGTGACCCCGAGGTCGCGCATCTTCCGGAAGTACCCGTAGTCGTCCTCGACCAGGTAGTTGCTGAGGAACGCGGTGTAAGGGATCTTCAGGTCGCTCATCATCCGCAGGAACGCGGGATCCTTCTCGGCGCCGTCGTCGATTGTCAGGAAGACGACCCTGTTCCTGGTGGGGATGGTCGTGAAGATCGGGGGCAGGTCGTCGCCGTCCGTGATCTCGAAGCCCTTGCGGAAGGTGATCAACGGCTTCTCCGCCGGGGGCGGGGGCGCGGTCAGCGGCACCTTGGCGAGCCCCCAGCGCCTGGCGGCCTCCTCACGCTGGGCGTAGGAGGCGCGCAACCTGGCGGCGTAGTCCTCGAGGGCGCGCGCCGGCGGCGCCTTCGGGGGCTGCTGGCCGTGCGCGCCGTGCACCCCCGCGGAGCCGGTGCAACCGGATGCGAGGGCGGTGACGGCCAGGACGGCGAGGGCGCCACGCAGCACGGACGTCGCCCCGGCACCCTGGGAACGCCAAGGACACCGAGGACGCGGCACACACGAACGCATCCCGCGCCCTTTGGGGCTCTTCGGATGCTTCTCATCATTTTGTCGCACCAATCGCATGGCGCCGGATCCTTCCAGCCGTGGACGGCCACGGCCGTCCGACACCTCGACCGGACGCATCTCATCCACCGACTGGCCGACAATGACCGGGTGAACGACCTCGCCTTCGCCTCCCTGCTCACCCCCGAGGGCCTTGCCCTCCTCGACGAGGTACGCGGCACCGCTCCGGCGCAGGAGCTGGCCGTCGCGACCCGGCTGCGCCGCGCACACCCCGCCGAGCTGGTCTCGGCGGCCCTCGCACAGGCGCGGCTGCGCGAACGGGCGGCGGCGAAGTTCGGCGCGGACGCGGAGCGGATGTTCTTCACGCCGAACGGCGTCGAGCAGTCGACCAGGGCCACGGTCGCGGCCCACCGCGCCGAGCGGCTGCGGGCACTGGGCGTGACCTCGGTCGCCGACCTGTGCTGCGGCGTCGGAGGCGACGCGATCGCGCTCGCCCGGGCGGGCATCCGGGTCCTGGCCGTGGACCGCGACCCGTTGACGGCAGCGGTGGCGCAGGCGAACGCCGACGCGCTGAGCCTGTCGGCGCTGATCGAGGTGCGCGAGGCGGACGTCATGGACGTGGACGTGTCCTCGTACGACGCCGTCTTCGTCGATCCGGCACGCCGGGGCGGCCGGGGCCGGGTATTCGACCCGGAGGCGTACACGCCCCCGCTGTCCTGGGCCGTGGCCACGGCCCTGAAGGCCCCGCACGCCGCCCTGAAGGTCGCGCCGGGCATTCCGCACGAAGCGGTTCCCGCCGGGGCGGAGGCCGAGTGGGTCTCGGACGGTGGGGACGTGAAGGAGGCGGTGCTGTGGTTCGGCACGCAGCCGGGGCTCGTACGGGCCACGCTGCTGCCCGGACCCCGGGTGCTGCGCGGCCGCGGGCTGCCCGACCCACCGGTGCGGCCGCTCGGCCGTTACCTCTACGAACCCGACGGCGCCGTGATCCGAGCGCACCTGGTGGCGGAGGTCGCCGACGAGCTGGACGGCGGACTGATCGACGAGACGATCGCATATGTGACGGCGGACGGGCGCCACGACTGTCCGTACGCCACCGCGTACGAGATCACCGACCGGCTCCCCTTCAACGTGAAGAAGCTGAAGGCGCTGCTGCGGGAGCGGGAGGTCGGGATCCTGACCGTGAAGAAGCGCGGCTCGGCCGTCGAGCCGGAGGAGCTGCGGCGCAAGGTCCTGCCAAAGCCGCACGGGACGAGGGCGGTGACCGTATTCCTGACGCGCGTGGCGGGCGCGCCGACGATGCTGCTCGGGCACCCCGTCCGGACGGGACCCCTCCAGTCGGAGCGCCTCTAACCAACGGCCCCCGCCTGGCCGCATTCCTCCGCGCGGGCCGCCAGCATCTGCCGCTCGCGTTCGTTACGGGCGAGGGAGGCGGCCCGTACGAACTCGGCGCGTGCCTCGGCGCGACGCCCCAGGCGCACCAGCAGGTCGCCGCGGACGCTGGGCAGCAAGTGGTAGCCGGACAGGGTCGGTTCTGCGGCGAGGCGGTCGACGAGCTCCAGGGCCGGTCCGGGGCCCTCGGCCATCGAGACGGCGACCGCACGGTTCAGCTCGACGACGGGCGACGGCGACCGCGCGGCCAGCAGGCCGTACAGGGTGGCGATACGCGCCCAGTCCGTTTCCTCGTAGGTGTACGCGTACGCGTGGCAGGCGGCGATCGCGGCCTGGAGGGCGTACGGACCCGGGGCTCCGGATGGGGGTCCCCCCTGCCCTGGCGAAGCCGGGAGCCTGGGGGAGACGGCGTCGGCGCGGCCGAGGGCGGCGACACCGCGGGCGATGAGCATACGGTTCCAGCGGGCCCGGTTCTGGTCCCGGAGCAGGACGGGCTCGCCCTTGGGGCCGATGCGGGCGGCCATGCGCGAGGCCTGGAACTCCAGCAACGCAGCCAGCGCGTGCACTTCGGGCTCCTTGGGCATCAGCTCGGCCAGCACCCGGGCCAGCCGGAGCGCGTCCTCGCACAGCACGGGACGCAGCAGATCGTCGCCGGCGGTGGCCGCGTACCCCTCGTTGAAGATCAGATAGATGACCTCGAGGACGGATCCGAGCCGCGCCTCGCGCTCGGGTCCGTACGGCACCTCGAAGGCGACGCCCTTCGCCGCCAGCGTCCGTTTCGCCCGCACGATGCGCTGGGCGACGGTGGCCTCCGGCACGAGGAACGCGCGGGCGATCTCTGCCGTGGTCAGCCCGCCGAGCAGCCGCAGGGTGAGCGCGATACGGGACTGGGCGGACAGAACGGGGTGGCAGGCGGTGAAGACCAGCCGCAGCAGGTCGTCGTCGATGTCGTCGGGGTCGGCCGGCGCGTCGACGTGGCAGTGCGCCGCCTCCAGATCCCGCCCCACCTCCGCCAGCTTGCGCGCGTACCGCTCCCGGCGGCGTACGAGGTCGATCGCGCGGTGCTTGGCGGTCGCCGTCAGCCAGGCGCCGGGGTTGTCGGGCACACCGTCCCCGGGCCACTGCTCCAGCGCGGCGACCAGGGCGTCCTGCGCCAGCTCCTCGGCGATACCGACATCCCGGACGATCCGCGCGACAGCGGCGATGACCCGGGGCGCCTCGATCCGGAAGACGGTCTCGATGGCACCGGCTGGGTCCTCGGGGGCCGGGGAGGTGGTGGGCTGCTCTTCCACAACCCACCATGCAACACCCCCGGCGGACGAGCGCCAAGGAGCTCTCACGCCTCGGCGATCTCCCGCACTTCACAGGTGATCGTCCAGTACTCCTCGTGCACCTTCACGAACCGCTTGGTCCACTCCACGGCCTCGTCCAAGTCCTTGCACTGTGTGATGGCGTAGCCGCCGACGACCTCCTTGGACTCGGTGAACGGCCCGTCGGTGACGGTGACCTTCCCGGCCTCCCAACGGACCTGCTTGCCCTGCGCGGATGGCAGCAGCCCGGCGGTGTCGAGCATCACCCCCGCCTTGGTGATCTCCTCGATCAGCTCTCCCATCCGCTCCATCAGCTCGGGGCTAGGGCCCTCCGGCGGAGCGGTTGTCTCATCGACGCGAACGATCGACAGGAAACGCGGCATGCTGACTCCTCGGGTGCGTGGGCCGGGCGCTTCCCGGCCTTTCACCCGTGCGTCGAACGGGAGACACCCGGATCGACACACTCGCCGGATTTCCTCGAAGAATTGCGGAGTCACCCATGGCCGTTCGCCGGGTCGTGCCCAACATCCAGTCCGAGGACGTGCACGGGAGCCGGGAGTTCTACGGCCTGCTGGGTTTCGAGGAGGTCATGAACCACGGCTGGATCATGACGCTCGCCTCACCCTCCAGCCCGGCGGCCCAGATCAGCCTCATGACCGACGACAGGACCGCGCCGGTCGCACCCGACCTGAGCATCGAGGTGGAGGACGTGGACGCGGCCTACGCCGTGCTGCGGGAGAGCGGGGCGGAGATCGTGTACCCCTTGCGGGACGAGGAGTGGGGGGTGCGCCGGTTCTTCGTGCGCGACCCGGCCGGCCGGGTGGTCAACGTACTGGGCCACCGCTGAGGCCCGGTCGGCATCCGGAATGCCGGGTCCGTCGTCGGTCACGTGGGCGGGCGCGACCTCCAGCTGGAGCGCCGGGCGCCGAGGACTCCGGCCACTCACCCGCCCAACGACTCGAACCGCCACCTGTGCACCGCCCGGGTCACCAACTCCCCGTCCGGCTCTGGGAGTTCGGGCAGGTCGGCGTCGAAGGGCGCTTCCCACCACGTGATGACCAGGACCCGGTCCTGGGGCGCACGGAAGGTCTCGCGGCGCAGGGGCGGGGGCGTCAGCCTCTGCTCCCGCGCCCACAGCAGCAGATCCTCGCCCCGCCCGGCCGCCGCCCGGGCCTCCCACATCAGGGCGACCGTCACGAGTACAGGTTCTCCTTGCTGATCTCGTGGACGTGGTCGTGGGAGTGGGACTGGCCCGGCACGTGCGGGTCCGTGACCGGCAGCGACGAGTCCGCCGACAGGTCCCAGTCCGACGCGGCCCGCCCTCGGGCGACCATCTCGGCCCCCAGCGCCGCGACCATCGCGCCGTTGTCGGTGCACAGCTTGGGGCGCGGTACCCGCAGCCGGATCCCGGCCGACGTGCAGCGCTCCTCGGCCAGCGCACGCAGACGCGAGTTCGCGGCCACGCCGCCGCCGATCATCAGATGGTCGACGCCCTCGTCCTTGCAGGCCCGTACGGCCTTCCTGGTCAGCACGTCCACCACCGCCTCCTGGAAGGAGGCCGCCACATCGCGCACCGGCACCTCCTCCCCCGCCGCACGCTTCGCCTCGATCCAGCGGGCCACGGCCGTCTTCAGCCCGGAGAAGGAGAAGTCGTAGACGGGGTCACGGGGGCCGGTCAGACCGCGCGGGAACGCGATCGCCTGCGGGTCGCCCTCCTTCGCGTACCGGTCGATGACCGGGCCGCCGGGGAAGCCGAGGTTCAGCACTCGCGCGATCTTGTCGAAGGCCTCGCCCGCCGCGTCGTCGATGGTCGCGCCCATCGGCCGCACGTCGGAGGTGATGTCCGTGGACAGCAGCAGCGAGGAGTGCCCGCCGCTCACCAACAGTGCCATCGTCGGCTCCGGCAGCGCGCCGTGCTCGAGCTGGTCCACGCAGATGTGGGAGGCGAGGTGATTGACGCCGTACAGCGGCTTGCCCAGCGCGTACGCGTAGGCCTTCGCCGCCGAGACCCCGACCAGCAGCGCCCCGGCCAGACCGGGCCCGGCGGTGACCGCGATGCCGTCCAGGTCCCTCGCGCTCACCCCCGCTTCCTTCAGCGCGCGGTCGATCGTGGGCACCATCGCCTCGAGATGCGCGCGGGAGGCGACCTCCGGCACCACGCCGCCGAAGCGCGCGTGCTCGTCGACGCTGGACGCGACCGCGTCCGCGAGGAGGGTGGTGCCGCGGACGATGCCGACACCGGTCTCGTCGCAGGAGGTCTCGATCCCCAGGACCAGGGGTTCGTCAGCCATTGCTCTCGGTTCCTTGTACTGATGGGGAGCCCGCAGCGGGGCCGCTGCCGGGCGCGGTGGTCAGACGCATCACCAGGGCGTCCACGTTCCCCGGCTGGTAGTAGCCGCGCCTGAACCCGATGGGCTCGAAGCCGAAACGCTCGTACAGCCGCTGTGCGCGCACGTTGTCGACCCGGCACTCGAGCATCACCTCGGCGCACTCGAACGCGGTCGCGGCGCGCAGCAGCTCGGTCAGCAGCCGCCCGCCGAGACCCGTGCTCCAGTGCTCGCGGGCGACGGCGATGGTCTGGATGTCGCCCAGGTCGCCCTGGGCCGCCAGCCCCGCGTACCCGACGACCCGCTCCCCCTCGACGGCCACGACGTACCGTCGGGTCGCCTCCGGGCCGCGGGAGTGCGCCAGCTCGGACCAGAACATGCCCCGCGACCAGGCGTCCTCGGGGAAGAGGTCCTTCTCCAGGCCCAGCACGGAGTCGATGTCCCACCAGCGCATCTCGCGCAGCACGGGCGTCACAGGCGTCACGGGCGCGGTCACTTGGGGGTGACCACCTTGTAGTTCTTGGGCACCTGCGCATCGGGGCGGCGCAGGTAGAGCGGACGGGGAGCGGGCAGTTCCTCGCCCGCCGCGAGCTTCTCCACGGCCAGGGAGGCAAGCGCGGCCGCCGAGACGTGCTCGGGCTCGTGCACCTGCGGGAAGGTGCCGGGGTAGAGCAGCGCACCGGCGCCGACGGCGGGCAGCCCCGCCACCTGCTCGGTGATCTCCGCGGGCCGGTCCACGGCGGGGGCGGTGACCCGCGTCCGGGCGTTGTCGTACCGCGCCCAGTAGACCTCCTTGCGGCGCGCGTCCGTGGCCACCACGAAGGGCACGGTGAGGTCGGAGGCGTAGGCGAGGGCGTCGAGCGTGCACAGGCCGTGCACGGGCACGCCGAGCGCGAGCCCGAACGTGTCGGCGGTCATCAGGCCGACGCGCAGCCCGGTGTAGGGGCCGGGGCCCACGCCCACGACGATCCCGGTGACGGCGTCGAGCCGCGTGCCCGCCTCGTCGAGGACCCGGTCGACGGCGGGCAGCAGGAGTTCCCCGTGCCGGCGCGCGTCCACCTGGCTCGACGAGGCGACGACGGACGTGCCGTCGTGCAGGGCGACGGTGACGGCGGGGGTGGCGGTATCCAGAGCGAGCAACAGCACGCAAACAGCCTACGGCGCTCGCGCCCGACACACGGCCGCCCCGGTCGAGCCCGCGCCTGCTGCTACCGTCACAGCAAAGATGTACGACAAGGCGTACGGCCCATCGGGAAGCACAGCGGCAAGCGCATCGGTACGTCGTACGAGGGACACGGGCGGCGCGCACTTCCGCGTGCGGGGTCGAGAGGTGGGCACAGGTGGCTAGGAGCAGCTCGGGAATCGTGGCCGGGCTCACCACGGCAGCCATCGCCGCGGTCGGTTTCCTCGCCTATCAGGCGTCGGCGCACGTGCCCAGCACGCTGGGCAGGCCGCAAGTGAAGAAGTCCCCGGCCGCCGCCGTGTCGAAGGCGCCCCGCAACAGAACGAACCCGACCGCGCTGCCGGGCGGTTCCGGCACCGGCGAACGGGTCGTGTACTCGCTCGACGGCAAGCGCGTGTGGCTGGTCGGCGCGGACAACAAGGTCCAGCGCACGTTCGGGGTCACGCCGGGGACGGTGGACCCGGCGCCGGGCACGTACCCGGTGAACTCCCGGTCCGCGGCCGGCACGGGCTCGGACGGGACGCCGGTCGAGCACGTCGTGCGGTTCGCGAACGGCGACAGCGTCGTGTTCGGTTTCAGCGCGGCGGTGAACGGCTCGACGGCCGCCCCCGACGCCTCGAAGAAGCTGGGCGGGATCCGCGAATCGCGTGCGGACGGCACGGCGATGTGGGAGTTCGCGACCTTCAACACAAAGGTCGTCGTCATCAAGTAGCCGGGAGCGTAGGCGCAGCGGGGAGCCTACGCGGCCCTGCGGTGCTCCTCGGCCGTGGACCGCGCGCGGGGTGTGCGGGGTGCGGGGTCCCTCGGCGGTGTCGAGATCACCTTCGCCGCGGCGCACGAGGCCAGCAGGTCCCGCATCGACACCCCGGTCGTCCCGGCGACCACCCGCGGCAGCGCCTCGTTGCGTTCTGAAGCCGGCATGGACGCCTCCTGAAGGCGCGGGGGCGGGCATGGTTAGGCAGACCTAACCACGGACTGATATCCATGTGACCACGCCCGGCACCTGCGACGCAACACTTTGCCGACGACTTGTCGGCACGTTCGACCGAAGATACGCACGCCTGTCGGGGGCGTGGACGCGACCGGCCGAAGCATCCAGCCGGGTGATCCCCCCGGCGGGTTCGGGGCGGAGCCGGTGACCGCGTCCTCAGGCCGACAGCACGCCCAGGTCCACCGTCGCCCAGCGCTCCCCGAGCCCCGTGACGGTCACATGCCGGACCTCGTCCGTGGTGTCTCCGACGGCGCGGTGGATGACGACGTGGAGCCGGTCGTCCGTCAGCTCCTCGACCTTGCCCTCGCCCCACTCCACGACGACCACGGACTCCGGCAGCGAGACGTCGAGGTCGAGGTCCTCCATCTCGTCGAGCCCGCCGCCCAGGCGGTAGGCGTCCGCATGGACCAGCGGCGGGCCGTCTCCGAGGGAGGGGTGCACCCGGGCGATCACGAAGGTGGGCGAGGTGACCGCGCCCCGCACGCCGAGCCCCTCACCGAGGCCACGGGTGAGCGTGGTCTTGCCCGCACCCAGCTCGCCGTTCAGCATCACGAGGTCGCCGGCGCGCAGCAGCTTGGCGAGACGGCGCCCCAGCTCCTGCATCTGTTCGGGGGAGGTGACGGTGACCTCGGTGGTGACGCCCGGCATCGGGACCTCAGCCGGGCTGTGCGGTGCTGGTGCTTCCATAGCCACCCACGGTAGCCCCTGCGGGGACCGCTCCCGCGCGCACGAGGAGGTCGGCGAGCCGGTCCACGACCACCTCGGGGTGCTCCAGCATCACCAGGTGCCCCGCGTCCGGTACGAGGACCAGCTCGGCGTCGGGCAGCAGATCGGCGATCGCCTCGCTGTGCTCGCTCGGCGTGACCAGGTCCTTAACACCCGCCAGCACGAGCACCGGCAGATCGGCGAAGCGGGCCAGCGCCTCGGTCTTGTCGTGGTCGGTGAACGCGGGATAGAACTCGGCGACCACGTCGATCGGGGTGCCCTCGATCATCCGCTCGGCGAACCGGGCGACGGCCGGGTCGACGTCCCGGGAGGCGAACGAGTACCGCTTGATGATCCCCGCGAACAGGTCGGCGGTGGCCCTGCGCCCCTTCTCCACCAGCGCGGCCTGCTGCCCCAGCGCCTTCAGTACGCCGGGGAGTACGCGCCGCACGGCGTTGACGCCCGCGACCGGAAGTCCGAAGTTGACTTCGCCGAGCCGCCCGGACGAGGTGCCGACGAGGGCGACGCCGACGACCCGGTCACGGATCAGCTCGGGGTACTGGTCGGCGAGGGCCATGACCGTCATACCGCCCATGGAGTGGCCGACGAGCACGATCGGGCCCTGGGGAGCGGCCGCGTCGATGACGGCCCTCAGGTCGCGACCGAGCTGGTCGATGGAGACGGGCGTGCCGTCCGCCTGGGCGGTCCCGCGCCCGGAGCGGCCGTGGCTGCGCTGGTCCCAGTGCACGGTGCGGACGACGCCCCGCAGCGCGGCCCGCTGGAAGTGCCAGGAGTCCTGGTTGAGGCAGTAGCCATGGCTGAAAATCACGGTGACCGGGGCCGGGGCCTTGCGCCCGAAGAGCCGACGGCGGCGCGGTGCCGAGCCGCCCTCCGGCTCGATCTCGTCCACCTCGTAGTACAGCTCGGTGCCGTCGTCCGCGCGCGCCTTGCCGGGGGTGCCGCGCAGGGCGCCGTACGGCCCCGCCGAGTCGAGGGCGAGCCGGGCCTTGCGGCGCATGCCCCGGCCCACCGTCATCCGCTCGATGGCGACACCGGCCGCGGCGCCCGCCGCGACCACGCCTATCGCGGCGCCGGCGATACCGGCTATGCGCCAGTTCCCGGCGGCGGTGGCAGCCGCGCCCCTGACGGCCTGCACGGCCGTCTCCGCGCTGCTCTCGCTCACGTCCCGCTCCTCCCCCCGGGGGCTCCGCCCGTTTCTGCCCTGCCCCTGCCCGGACTCACCCGTGTGGGTTACCCATCTTGTTAGGCATTCACCTTCACGTAGACGCGGGGCACACGCGTTCCGATCCGGGTCACGATTTCGTAAGCGATGGTTCCGGCCGCCTGCGCCCAGTCCTCGGCGGTGGGCTCGCCGTGATCGCCGGGGCCGAAGAGGATCGCCTCCGTGCCCGGCGGGGGTTCGTCGCCACCCAGGTCCACCACGAACTGGTCCATGGCGATCCGCCCCGCGACCGTGCGCAGCTTGCCGTCGACCAGGACGGGCCCGGCGCCGGAGGCATGGCGCGGGATGCCGTCCGCGTAGCCGACCGGGACGAGGCCGAGGGTCGTGGTGCCGGGGGTGGTGTACCGGTGGCCGTAGCTGACGCCGTGGCCGCCGGGAACCTGCTTCACCAGGGCGAGCGAGGCCTTCAGCGTCATCACCGGGCGCAGTCCGAGGTCGGCCGCGGCGCCGAGTTCGGGGCTGGGCGAGACACCGTAGATCGCGATACCCGTCCGGACGAGGTCGAAGTGGGCCTCGGGCAGGGTCAGCGTGGCGGGCGAGTTGGCGATGTGGCGCACCTCCGGCCGTACGCCCTGCTCCTCCGCGTACGCCACCATCTCGCGGAAACGGCGGATCTGGGCCTGGATGGAGGGGTGGCCGGGCTCGTCGGCGCAGGCGAAGTGCGACCACAGGCCGACGACGGTCACCAGACCGTCCGCCTGGGCGCGCAGGGCCTCGGTGACGAGTTCCGGCCAGTCGGCCGGCTGGCAGCCGTTGCGCCCGAGGCCGGTGTCGGCCTTGAGGTGGACGCGGGCGGGGGCACCTGCGGCGGCCGCCGCCTCGCGGATCTCCGCGAGGGCCCACATGCCGCTCACGGACACGTCGACATCGGCCTCGATCGCCCTGCGCCAGGGGCCGCCGGGGGTCCAGAGCCAGCACAGGACGCGCCCCGGCAGGCCGGCTTCGCGCAGGGCGAAGGCCTCCTCGGGGGTGGCGGTGCCGAGCCATTCGGCGCCGGCTTCGAGGGCGGCGCGGGCGCACGGCACCGCCCCGTGGCCGTATCCGTCCGACTTCACCACGGCCATCAAGGCCGCGCCGCGCGCGCGGGCACGCAGGGCACGTACGTTCGCCCGCAGGGCCTCGAGGTCGATCTCGGCACGGGCGCGAAGCGGGGCTGTCTCAGAACTTGTCATCGCGCCCCCAGTCTCTCAGAGGCCTCCGACGGCGCTTCGACGCCGGTGCCGCAAGTGCCGTTGCGCACTGTCGCGTGCCGTTTCGTGCCGTTCGGGCGTCGTGCACACGCCCCTCCGCATGCGCCCGGTCGCCCACCATCAGTGCGCCCCTCGACCGGCTGGCGCGGGCGCACGCCCCCGCGCGAAACCCGTGTGCCCCCTCAACCCCCCACGTCCCGCCATGCCTCCGGGATCGCGTTCGCCACGTCGTGGGCGCCTACCGGGGCGCCGTCCGCCGCGTAGCGGCCCGCAAGGCCGTGCAGGTAGGCCGCCACGCTGCCGGCGTCCCGTGCGTCGAGGCCGGCCGCGAGCAGTGAGCCGGACAGGCCCGACAGCACGTCCCCGCTGCCGGCGGTCGCAAGCCAGGACGTGCCCGTGGCGTTCACCCGCACCGCTCCGCCCCCAGGATCCGCCACCAGCGTGGTCGAGCCCTTGAGCAGCACGGTCGCCCCGTACCGCGCCGCCAGCTCCCGCACCGCCGTGAGCCGGGCCCCCTCGACCTCCTCGCGCGACACCCCGAGCAGTGCGGCGGCCTCGCCCGCGTGCGGCGTCATCAGTGTCGGCGCCGTGCGGCCGCGTACGGCGTCCCGGTCGGCAAGCCGCAGCCCGTCCGCGTCGACGAGCACCGGCACGTCCGCCTCCAGCACCTCGGCCACGGTCGCCGCGTCGTCCCCGGCGCCGGGCCCCACGACCCACGCCTGCACCCGGCCGGCCTTCGCGGGCCCCCGGTCGGAGACCAGCGTCTCGGGGAACCGGGCGATCACGGCGTCCCCGGCGGGCCCCACGTACCGCACCGCCCCGGCCCCGCCCCGCAGTGCCCCCGCCACCGCGAGTACCGCGGCCCCCGGGTAGCGCACGGACCCGGCGGCGATCCCGACAACCCCACGCCGGTACTTGTCGCTCTCGGCCTGCGGCAGCGGCAGCCGTGCCGCAACGTCCGCGTGCTGCAGGGCCTCCAGTTCGGGCTCCTCGGGCAGCTCGAGCCCGATGTCGACGAGGCGTACGGAACCGGCGTACTCGCGCGCCGGATCGATGAGCAGCGCCGGCTTGTGCGTACCGAAGGTCACGGTCAGGTCGGCCCGTACGGCCGGGCCCCGCACCTCGCCGCTGTCGGCCTCGACGCCGCTCGGCAGGTCGACGGCGACGACGGCCGCCCGCGACCTCTCGGCGAGCTCGGCGAGTGCTGCGGCGTCCGGCCGCAGGCCTCCCCTGCCGCCGATGCCCACGATCCCGTCGACGACGAGATCGGCCCGCCGCATCAACTCCTCGGCCGCCCCGGGCCGTGCCACGGACCCGCCCGCCCGGCGCAACGCGGCGAGCCCGCCCGGGTGCGTGCGGTCCTGAGCGAGCAGCAGGGCGATGACGCCGGCGCCCCGCCGGGCGAGCCGGGCCCCGGCGTACAGAGCGTCCCCGCCGTTGTCGCCGCTCCCGACCAGCAGCACCACCCGGCTGCCGTACACCCGCCCCAGCAACTGGGCGCAGGCCGCGGCCAGTCCGGCGGCGGCACGCTGCATCAGCGCCCCCTCCGGAAGCCGCGCCATGAGCGAACGCTCGGCCGCCCTCACCGTCTCCACGCTGTACGCAGTACGCATACCGTCGAGTCTCCCCCACGAGCGCCGCGCGCGGGCGGACCTACCCCTCCGCCACGACCACCGCCGAGGCCACGCCCGCATCATGGCTGAGCGACACGTGCCAGGACCGTACGCCGAGTTCGGCGGCACGCGCCGCGACCGTGCCGGTGACGCGCAGCCGCGGCTGCCCGCTGTCCTCGACGTAGACCTCGGCGTCGGTCCAGTGCAGCCCGCCCGGCGCACCCAGGGCCTTGGCCACCGCCTCCTTGGCCGCGAACCGCACGGCCAGCGAGGCGATACCGCGCCGCTCGCCGCTGGGCAGCAGCAACTCACTCTCCAGGAACAGTCGTTCGACCAGTCCGGGCGTACGCCGCAACGACGCCGCGAACCGGTCGATCTCGGCCACGTCGATTCCGACCCCGATGATGCTCATGCGGGCACTCTACGATCCGTCCGGCGACCGCGGGTTCGGCTCCCCGGTGACCGGACCGGCCTGGTGCGTGGCGATGACGGCACGATCCGGGAAGCGGGCGAGCACATCCACGTCGGGGCACAGGCGGACGCCCAAAAGCTCACTCCACCGTCACGGACTTCGCCAGGTTCCGCGGCTGATCCACCTCGTTCCCGCGCGCCGTCGCCAGCTCGCACGCGAACACCTGCAACGGCACGGTCGCCACCAGCGGCTGCAACAACGTCGGCGTCGCCGGGATACGGATCAGGTGGTCGGCGTACGGCACCACGGCGTCGTCGCCCTCCTCCGAGATCACGATGGTGCGCGCCCCCCGGGCCCGGATCTCCTGGATGTTGGAGACGATCTTGTCGTGCAGGACCGACCGCCCGCGCGGCGACGGCACCACAACGACGACCGGCAGGTCCTCCTCGATCAGTGCGATCGGCCCGTGCTTCAGCTCGCCCGCCGCAAAGCCCTCGGCGTGCATGTACGCCAGTTCCTTGAGCTTGAGGGCGCCCTCCAGGGCCACGGGATAGCCCACGTGCCGCCCCAGGAACAGCACCGTGTTCTTCCCGGCGAGCGAGCGCGCCAGCTCCCGTACCGGCTCCATGGTCTCCAGCACCTGCTCGACCTCGCGAGAGATCTGCGACAGGTCGCGGATGACGGCGTGGATCTCGTCGCCCCACTTGGTCCCGCGGACCTGCCCCAGGTACAGGGCCACCAGATAGCAGGCGACGAGCTGCGTCAGGAACGCCTTCGTCGAGGCGACCGCGACCTCCGGGCCCGCGTGCGTGTACAGCACGGCGTCCGACTCGCGCGGGATCGTCGAACCGTTGGTGTTGCAGATCGCCAGCACCTTGGAGCCCTGCTCACGGGCGTGCCGCAGCGCCATCAGCGTGTCCATGGTCTCGCCGGACTGCGAGATGGCGATGACCAGCGTGCGAGGGTCGAGGATCGGGTCCCGGTAGCGGAACTCGCTGGCCAGCTCCACCTCGCACGGGATCCGCGTCCAGTGCTCGATGGCGTACTTGGCGATCAGCCCGGCGTGGAAGGCCGTCCCGCACGCCACGATCACCACCTTGTCGACCTCGCGCAGTTCGGCGGCCGAGATCCGCAGTTCGTCCAGCCTCAGTGAACCGGCCGCGTCGATCCGGCCGAGGAGCGTGTCGGCGACCGCCTTGGGCTGCTCGGCGATCTCCTTGAGCATGAAGTAGTCGTAGCCGCCCTTCTCGGCGGCCGAGGCGTCCCAGTCGACGTGGTAGGAGCGGACCTCGGCGGGACGGCCGTCGAAGCCGGTGACCGTCACCCCGTCCCGGCGCAGCTCCACCACCTGGTCCTGACCCAGCTCGATCGCGGAGCGGGTGTGCGCGATGAACGCCGCCACGTCCGAGGCGAGGAAGGCCTCGCCCTCGCCGACACCCACCACGAGCGGCGAGTTGCGCCGGGCGCCCACGACCACGTCCGGCTCGTCGGCGTGCACCGCGACCAGCGTGAACGCGCCCTCCAGCCGCCGGCACACCAGCCGCATCGCCTCCGCGAGGTCCGCCGTCACGGAGAACTCCTCGGCGAGCAGATGCGCCACCGCCTCGGTGTCCGTCTCGGAGGCGAGGGTGTGACCGCGCTCCTCCAATTCGGCCCGCAGCGCTGCGAAGTTCTCGATGATCCCGTTGTGGACGACGGCGACCCGCCCCGCGTTGTCGAGATGCGGGTGCGCGTTGGCGTCCGTCGGGCCTCCGTGGGTGGCCCACCGGGTGTGCCCGATCCCGGTCGTGCCCGTCGGCAGCGGCCGGTCGACCAGCTCCTTCTCCAGATTGACCAGCTTCCCGGCCTTCTTTGCGGCGGCCAGACCGCCGTCCGCGAGCACTGCGACGCCCGCGGAGTCGTAACCCCGGTACTCCAGCCGCTTCAGTCCCGCCACGACCACGTCGAGAGCCGACTGCGGTCCCACGTATCCCACGATTCCGCACATGCGGGGCAGCCTACGTGCCGATCACCACCCGAACCCCGTCCTGCGTGCCCGAAATCGGAAATTCCCACCGGGGTACGAAGGCCCGACGCGGCCCGTCCTCGGGGCGCGGCGTGACGGACCCCACCCCCACCCCCGTTCAAACTCCGTTAACAATGGACTGTGATCTCTCCGGTCTCCTCGATGCCCCGGAGCGCCCACCGGTCCCGGCCGGAGGCGACTCCCTACGTCGACCTCACCCGTGCCGAGTGGAGCGCGCTGCGCGACAAGACGCCGCTGCCGCTGACCGCCGAGGAGGTCGAGAAGCTGCGTGGCCTCGGCGACGTCATCGACCTCGACGAGGTGCGGGACATCTATCTGCCGCTGTCCCGGCTGCTGAACCTGTACGTGGGGGCCACGGACGGTCTCAGAGGGGCTCTCAACACCTTCCTCGGGGAACAGGGCTCCCAGTCCGGTACCCCGTTCGTCATAGGCGTGGCGGGGTCCGTGGCGGTCGGCAAGTCCACGGTCGCCCGCCTCCTCCAGGCGCTCCTGTCCCGCTGGCCCGAGCACCCGCGGGTGGAACTGGTCACCACGGACGGCTTCCTGCTTCCCACCAAGGAACTGCAGGCCCGCGGGCTGATGTCGCGAAAGGGTTTCCCCGAGTCGTACGACCGCCGCGCCCTGACCCGTTTCGTCGCCGACATCAAGGCCGGCAAGCACGAGGTGACGGCCCCCGTCTACTCGCATCTGATCTACGACATCGTCCCCGGCCAGAGGCTCACCGTCCGCCGCCCGGACATCCTCATCGTCGAGGGCCTGAACGTGCTCCAGCCCGCCCTGCCCGGCAAGGACGGCCGCACCCGGGTCGGCCTCGCGGACTATTTCGACTTCAGCGTGTACGTCGACGCGCGCCCCGAGGACATCGAACGCTGGTACCTCAACCGGTTCAAGAAGCTCCGTCAGACGGCCTTCCAGAACCCGTCGTCGTACTTCCGCAAGTACACCCAGGTCTCCGAGGAGGAGGCCCTCGACTATGCCCGGACGACCTGGCGCACCATCAACAAGCCGAATCTGCTGGAGAACGTGGCCCCGACCCGGGGCCGCGCCACCCTGGTGCTGCGCAAGGGCCCGGACCACAAGGTGCAGCGGCTGAGCCTGCGCAAGCTGTGAACCCGGCGGCCGACAGGTCCTGGACCCTCGCCATGCCGGGCGTCATGCCGGGCGGGGGGGGGGCGCGGGGAACTGCGCGACAAGCCACATAGAAGCCGCAGCCCGCGGACGGCAGAACGACCCGCCCCCTGCCCGGAACCCGCCAACTACCCCAGCGCGGACTTGACGGCGTCGGCCAGCCGCCCGGCAACGGACCGCGCCTGATCGATGTCGGCGGCCTCGACCATGACCCGGACGAGCGGCTCGGTCCCCGACGGCCGCAGCAGCACCCGCCCGGTCGCGCCCAGCTCCCGCTCCGCCTCGGCGACGGCGGCGGCCAGGTCAGCGGACGTGGCGACGCGGGACTTGTCGACGTCCGGTACGTTCACGAGCACCTGCGGCAGCCGCTCCATCACGGACGCCAGCTCCTTGAGCGTGCGGCCGGTCTCGGCGACCCGGGCCGCGAGCAGCAGACCGGTCAGCGTGCCGTCGCCGGTGGTGGCGTGGTCGAGGACGATGACATGACCGGACTGCTCGCCGCCGAGCGCGTAGTCCCTCTCCTTCATCTCCTCCAGCACATACCGGTCGCCGACCGCGGTCTGGACGAGTTCGATGCCCTCACGCTCCATGGCCAGCTTGAAGCCCAGATTGGACATGACCGTCGCGACGACGGTGCCGGAGCGCAGTGCGGAACGCTCCCGCATCGCCAGCGCGAGCACGGCCAGGATCTGGTCTCCGTCGACCTCCTCGCCCGTGTGGTCGACGGCGAGGCACCGGTCGGCGTCGCCGTCGTGCGCGATGCCGAGGTCGGCGCCGTGCTCGACGACGGCGGCCTTCAGCTTGTCCAGGTGGGTCGAGCCACAGCCGTCGTTGATGTTGAGGCCGTCCGGCTCCGCGCCGATGGTGACGATCTCGGCGCCGGCGCGGGTGAACGCCTCGGGGGACACCCGGGCGGCGGCGCCATGCGCCTCGTCGAGAACGACCTTCAGCCCCTCGAGCCGGTTCGGCAGGACGTCGAGGAGATGGCCGACGTACTGCTCGAGGCCCTCGTCGTACGCCTTCACACGGCCGACCCCGGCACCGGTGGGCCGGTCCCAGGGAGCCCCGGTGCGGTGCTCCTCGTACACGGCCTCGATCTTGTCCTCCAGCTCGTCGGCGAGCTTGTGACCGCCGCGTGCGAAGAACTTGATGCCGTTGTCGGGCATGGCGTTGTGGCTGGCGGAGAGCATCACGCCCAGGTCGGCACCGAGCGCGCCCGTCAGATGCGCGACGGCCGGGGTGGGCAGCACGCCTACGCGCAGCACGTCCACGCCCGCGCTGGCGAGGCCGGCGACCACGGCTGCCTCCAGGAACTCCCCGGACGCGCGCGGATCGCGCCCGACGACCGCCGTCGGCCGGTGGCCCTCGAACGTGCCCGCCTCGGCGAGTACGTGCGCCGCCGCCACGGACAGACCGAGCGCCATCTCGGCCGTGAGATCCGCGTTGGCGACACCGCGCACGCCGTCCGTGCCGAAGAGTCGTCCCACTTGGTGTCCTCCGAACTTGCTGCGAATGTGCGGCTCATGCCGAGTTTCCAGACAGGGAGGGGATACGTACATCCCCTGGACACCTGTCTTCAGGCTTATCCCCCCATGAAATGTCCGAGAGTGCAGGAATTGCCCCATAAGCCCGTGATAAGCAATCGCCTCCCGTAAACGAACCGCCCCGGCGGCACAGAGCGTGCTGCCGGGGCGATACGTGCGCGCGACAGGCGTAGGACGCCCGCGCGACCAGCGCGCTTAGCGCTTGCTGTACTGCGGAGCCTTGCGGGCCTTCTTCAGTCCGGCCTTCTTCCGCTCGACCGCACGGTCGTCGCGGCGGAGGAAGCCGGCCTTCTTCAGCGCGCCGCGGTTGTTGTCGACGTCCGCCTCGTTCAGCGCACGGGCGACACCGAGACGGAGCGCACCGGCCTGGCCGGAGACACCGCCACCAGCGATGCGGGCGATGACGTCGTAGCGGCCCTCGAGCTCGAGCACCTTGAAGGGCTCGTTGACTTCCTGCTGGTGCACCTTGTTCGGGAAGTAGTCCTCGAGGGTGCGACCGTTGATCTTCCACTTGCCGGAGCCCGGAACGATCCGGACGCGGGCGATGGCGTTCTTACGGCGGCCCAGGCCGGCGGCCGGCTGGGGCTCACCGAAGCGGGACGCGAGGGACTCGGAGGTGTACTCACCCTCCAGCGGGACCTCGGTCTCGGTGGTGTAGCTGTCGATGTCAAGCTCTTCGAGCGGCTGCTCGGCAGTGGTCTCGGCCACGATTCTCCTCAGATTCTGTTCAGTCTTAGGGGGTGGCCGGACTTACTGCGCGACCTGGGTGATCTCGTACGGCACCGGCTGCTGGGCAGCGTGCGGGTGCTGGTCGCCCGAGTAGACCTTCAGCTTCGAGAGCATCTGACGACCCAGGGTGTTCTTGGGGAGCATGCCCTTGACGGCCTTCTCGACGGCCTTCTCGGGGTTGTTGGCCAGCAGGTCGTCGTAGCGGACGGAGCGCAGACCACCCGGGTAGCCGGAGTGGCGGTACGCCATCTTCTGGGTCCGCTTGTTGCCGGACAGGTGAACCCTGTCCGCGTTGATGATGATGACGAAGTCGCCGGCGTCCACGTGGGGCGCATAGATCGGCTTGTGCTTGCCGCGCAGAAGGGTGGCGGCGGTGGTGGCCAGACGGCCCAGGACGACGTCCTGGGCGTCAATGACGTGCCACTGACGCGTCACATCGCCGGGCTTGGGGCTGTACGTACGCACGGTTCGTAGCCTTCGCTTCTTCAGTGAGGATCCTGACAAGGTCACCGAAGACGATCACGACAGCCCTGACCGCACAGCGGTGACGCAAACCGCGTGCTGGTCGCTGGTCATCGGCCCGGTGGACCGGTGTAAGGGCCCCTCACGTGAGAATGAGCAAGCCAATACACATAACGAACAGCCAGGATAACGGGGGCGCCCACACGGGTCAAAATGAAGGCTCGCGCGTGGCCCGGCGCCCGGACGCACGGTGCCGTTGTGCCTGATGTGGCCTGTGTTGTCACTGTGCCGCTCACCGTGCCGCTCGAAGGTACGGGACAACGCGGCCCGTCCCCCGTCTAAGATGCGCCGCATGAGTTATGGGCAGGGGGAGCCTCAGTGGGATCCCTGGAAACCGAGTTCCCAGCAACAGCAGTGGGGCAGCCGGAGCAGCGGCCCCGACTGGGCCGCGCTCGCCGAGGCCTCCGAGGCGCGCAACAAACGCCGCCGGCTGCTGCTGATCTTCGGCGGCGCCCTGGCCACGGTAGGGGTCGGCGCGGCCGTCGCGGTGGCGGTGGTGTCCGCCAACGGCAGCACCCAGGCCTCCAACAAGCCCACCAGCCAGCTGCCCGGCACCGCGAAGATTCCCAGTCAGAGCGCCGACACCGCTCCGTCGTTCGCACCTACCTCGGCCCCTCCCCCGCTGAACCCGATGGACTTCATCTCCAGCGCGAAGAAGGACACGGCGCCGATCAGCGTGGACACGCTGTTCCCGGGCACCCAGCTGACCATCGGCGCGAACGTCTACGCGAAGGGCCCCACGGCCGCCACGACGAACTGCGCGTCGGCAGTGCAGGGCACACTGCCCGCGGTGCTCACCAAGAACGGCTGCACCCGCCTCTTCCGCGCCACCTACACCAAGGACGGCGTCGCCGTGACGGTCGGCGTGGCCCTCTTCGACACCACGGCCAAGGCCACGGCGGCAAAGCAGCAGGCGGACAGCAAGAGCATCATCACCTCGCTGACCGGCCAGGGCGTGCCCGCCTTCTGCCGTACGACGGTCTGCCGCTCGACCACCAACTCCTACGGCCGCTACGCCTACTTCACGCTCGCCGGCTTCACCAACGGCAAGGACGTCACAGCCAAGGACGCGAAGGTCTTCGCCGCCGGCGACGATCTGGCGGAGTTCGCGTTCCGCCAGATCCGCCGCCGCGGCGAGGCACAGGCGAACGCGGCGGCCAACCAGTAGGCGGACCGCCGCCCAGGCCTACCGGTGCTTCAGGCGCAGCCTGATCGGCACCACCGCCGACTCCAGCTGGGTGCGCAGCGTCATCTTCGAGACACCCTCGGTGCGCTCCGCGAACCGGATCGGGATCTCGACGGCGCTGTGCCCGGCCCGGGTGGCCTTGTACTTCAGCTCGACCTGGAAGCTGTAGCCCGCGCTGTCCAGCGTGGAGAGGTCCACGTCCCGCAGCGTCCCCGCCGACCACAGGTTGAAGCCCGCCGTGATGTCCTTGATCTTCGTGCCGAGGACGGCCCGGGCGTAGCGGTTGGCGAAGCGGGACAGCAGGACCCGGTGCACACCCCAGTCCTCGTCCAGCGAGCCGCCGTCCACGTACCGGCTGCCGATGACCAGTCCGGCGCCGGAGGTGACCGCCGCGTCCAGCATGCGCGGGACCGCCTCCACCGGGTGACTGCCGTCGGCGTCCATCTGGACGACGTACGCGGCGCCCTCATCCAGCGCGGCGGTCATGCCCGCCGTGTACGCCCGCCCCAGGCCGTCCTTCTCGGTGCGGTGCAGCACGCTCATCCGGCGCCGGCCGTCCGCGGTGTCGTTGTACTTCTCGGCGAGCTCCTCGGCGATCCGCCCGGTACCGTCCGGGCTGGAGTCGTCGACGATCTTCAGGTGCAGCCCGTCGAGCGGCAGCCCCAGCACGGCCTCGGCCATCCGCGGCAGGTTCGCCGCCTCGTTGTACGTGGGCATCACCACGGTGACCGGTATGTCGCCGTGTGCCTCGTGTTCCGTCATCTTCCTGCCTCTCCCGGCATTCAGGCGGTCTTGATCCAGATGCGGCACGCGCGCACTCCATGCCGAACACACTCTGCCACTGGGCGTGACCGGTCTTGTCCGCAGATATTAGACGTGCGATCGTACTGATCATCTGCGAGGGCGCTCCGCGTGCCCGGCCACCCGGCACTGCGTCCGGCTGACTGGCTAACAGGTGTCGCACCTGGCGGCACCGGGCAGCGACCGCTTGTTCCGCGCCTCCTTGTTGCGCGCGGCGAGCAGCTCGTCGGCCGGGTAGCCGACCTCCTCGAGCGTGAGCCCGTGCGGCCGTACGACGTGCACGGCCGAGTCCCGGACACCGGCGGCAAGCACCTTCCCCGGCCAGTCGGGCGCCCGGTGGCCGTCACCGACGAACAGCAGCGCCCCGATCAGCGACCGCACCATGTTGTGGCAGAAGGCGTCCGCGCGCACGGTGGCGGTGATGATCCCGTCGTCACCGCGCACCAGGCTCAGCTCCTGGAGCGTACGGATCGTGGTGGCCCCTTCGCGCCGTTTGCAGTACGCGGCGAAGTCGTGCTCCCCGAGCAGCCGCTGAGCGGCCTCGTTCATGGCGTCCACGTCCAACGGCCAGTCGTGCCACAGCACGTGGTTGCGCAGCAGGGGATCGACACCGCCGGGGTTGTCGGTGACCCGGTAGGCGTACCGCCGCCAGATCGCGGAGAAACGGGCGTTGAAGCCGCTGGGCGCCTCCCTCAGGGCCCACACCCGCACATCCTTGGGCAGCCGCCCGGCGAGCCGCTTGAGCAGCTTCCCACGGTGCTCGCCCCAGACCTCCCGGGGCAGATCGACATGGGCGACCTGTCCCCGCGCATGCACCCCGGCATCGGTCCGCCCGGCCACCGTCAGCTCGTAGGCGTCCTTCGACCGCGTCACCGTGCGCAGAGCGTCCTCGATCTCCCCCTGCACGGTCCGCCGGCCCCCGGCCTGCTTGGCCCACCCGGAGAACTCGGCGCCGTCGTAGGAGAGGTCGAGACGCACCCGTACCGAACCGGGCTGTACTTCATCACTCACGTACTGAATCCTCTCAGGCGGCTGCGGCACGCTGCGTCCCCGCCAACGCGAAAGCGGGCCCGCCCCAACGGACGGACCCGCTTCCGGCGAGGTCAACCTCAGGCGTCCTTGGACTCCTCGGCAGCCTCCGCGGCCGGAGCCTCGGACTCCTCGACCTTGGTCTCCTCGACCTTGGCAGCCTCGGACTCCTTGACGGCGCGCTTGGTCGCCGCCTCGGCCTCGCCGACCGCCTTCTGCTGAACCGTCAGCGCCTCGACCAGCTCGATCACGGCCATGGGCGCGTTGTCGCCACGGCGGTTACCGATCTTGGTGATGCGGGTGTAGCCACCCGGACGGTTCTCATAGCGCGGGCCGATCTCGGTGAAGAGCGTGTGGACGATGCTCTTGTCCGTGATGACCTGAAGCACCTGACGGCGGTTGTGAAGGTCGCCCTTCTTCGCCTTGGTGATCAGACGCTCGGCGTACGGGCGCAGGCGGCGGGCCTTCGCCTCGGTGGTGGTGATACGGCCGTGCTCGAACAGCGACTTCGCGAGGTTCGCGAGGAGCAGCTTCTCGTGCGCGGCACTGCCGCCCATGCGGGCACCCTTGGTGGGCTTCGGCATCGTGTTTCTCCTAGGTGTCTGCCCCGGCCGTGTCAGGTACCGGGGTCAGTATCCGAGCAGACGGTCGCCTGTCGGAGATCCAGACCCCCCGAAGGAGGCCTGGAATGGGCGCGGGGAACTGCGCGACCAGCCACAACCGGCCCGCAGACGCAGTACGGCCTCCCCGCGGAGCGCTTAGTACTGCTCGGTCTCGACGAACCCGGCGTCCGCGTCGTCGTCCGCGCCGAAGGCGTCCGCGGCGGCGGTCGGGTCGAATCCGGGGGGGCTGTCCTTCAGGGCCAGGCCCATGCCGGCCAGCTTCGCCTTGACCTCGTCGATGGACTTCGCACCGAAGTTGCGGATGTCCAGGAGGTCGGCCTCCGAGCGGGCGACGAGCTCACCCACGGAGTGGATGCCCTCACGCTTGAGGCAGTTGTAGGAGCGGACCGTGAGCTCCAGCTCCTCGATCGGCAGCGCCAGGTCGGCGGCGAGGGCGGCGTCCGTCGGGGACGGACCCATGTCGATGCCCTCGGCGTCGATGTTCAGCTCGCGGGCGAGACCGAACAGCTCGACCAGGGTCTTGCCGGCCGACGCCATGGCGTCACGCGGCCGCATGGCCTGCTTGGTCTCGACGTCGACGATCAGCTTGTCGAAGTCGGTGCGCTGCTCGACACGGGTCGCCTCGACCTTGTACGTGACCTTCAGAACCGGCGAGTAGATCGAGTCGACCGGGATACGGCCGATCTCCTGGCCCACCTGCTTGTTCTGCACGGCGGAGACATAGCCGCGACCGCGCTCGACGGTCAGCTCCATCTCCAGCTTGCCCTTGCCGTTGAGCGTGGCGAGGACGAGGTCGGGGTTGTGCACCTCGACACCGGCCGGCGGCGCGATGTCGGCGGCGGTGACCAGACCCGGGCCCTGCTTGCGCAGGTACATCACGACCGGCTCGTCGTGCTCCGAGGAGACGACCAGCTGCTTGATGTTGAGGATCAGGTCGGTGACGTCCTCCTTGACGCCCGGCACGGTGGTGAACTCGTGCAGAACGCCGTCGATGCGGATGGACGTGACGGCCGCACCCGGGATCGAGGAGAGGAGCGTACGACGCAGGGAGTTGCCGAGGGTGTAGCCGAAGCCCGGCTCCAGCGGCTCGATCACGAACCGGGAGCGGAACTCGTCGACGACCTCTTCGGTCAACGACGGACGCTGTGCGATCAGCATGTGTGGATCAGATCCTTCAGTCGTGGGCGCCCGCTATATGACGCCCGACGGAACCCGCGCCTCGCAAGCACGGGGTACTGCGTACTGCAAGGGTACGGGCGGTACGGCCCGACAGGGCCGTACCGCCCGAAAACCGCAGACCGCGAAGCGGCAGCAGCGTCAGACGCGGCGGCGCTTCGGCGGGCGGCAGCCGTTGTGCGGGGTCGGGGTGACGTCCTGGATGGAGCCGACCTCGAGGCCCGTGGCCTGCAGGGAGCGGATGGCGGTCTCACGACCGGAGCCCGGGCCCTTGACGAACACGTCGACCTTGCGCATGCCGTGCTCCTGGGCGCGGCGGGCGGCCGACTCGGCGGCCATCTGCGCGGCGAACGGCGTGGACTTCCTGGAGCCCTTGAAGCCGACGTGGCCGGCGGAGGCCCAGGAGATCACGTTGCCCGACGGGTCGGTGATCGAAACGATGGTGTTGTTGAACGTGCTCTTGATGTGCGCGTGGCCGTGAGCGACGTTCTTCTTTTCCTTGCGGCGCACCTTCTTGGCAGCGCCCTGACGTCCCTTGGGGGGCATCCTTTAACTCCTACGGAGGTGGTCGGTCCTACAGCGAAGACCGTGGACAGGTGTCCGCTGCGGACTACTTCTTGCCCGGCTTCTTCTTGCCGGCGATGGCGCGACGCGGGCCCTTGCGGGTGCGGGCATTGGTGCTGGTGCGCTGACCGCGGACGGGCAGACCGCGGCGGTGCCGCAGACCCTGGTAGCAGCCGATCTCGACCTTGCGGCGGATGTCGGCCTGGATCTCGCGACGGAGGTCACCCTCGGTCTTGATGTTGTTGTCGACGTACTCGCGGATCGCGACGAGCTGCTCCTCGGAGAGGTCGCGAACACGGGTGTTCGGGTCGACGCCGGTCGCAGCCAGCGTCTCCTGCGAGAGGGTCCGGCCGATGCCGAACACGTAGGTGAGGGCGACCTCCACGCGCTTGTCGCGCGGGATGTCAACACCGGAAACGCGTGCCATTCAATGGCTCCAGTTGATCTTCGGAGGTCTTCCGCAGAACCGGCTCCCAGCCGCCGTACGAGGTACGAACTGGGTCCCCGGCCTCCGAACCGGGGGTGTCAGACCTGACGGATCAGGCCCGTGCCCTGCGTATGAACATATTCAGCTTGCGTCGCGCGAAGCTCTGCGAATCGCAGAGGGTGCGGTCGTGCGTCAGCCCTGGCGCTGCTTGTGGCGCGGGTTCTCGCAGATGACCATGACCCGGCCGTGACGGCGGATCACCCTGCACTTGTCGCAGATCTTCTTGACGCTCGGCTTGACCTTCATGGGATGTGAGGTTCTCCGGGTCAGTTGCCGGCAGCCCCGCTCACGCGGGACGTGGGCAAGATCTACTTGTAGCGGTAGACGATCCGGCCACGCGTCAGGTCGTACGGAGACAGCTCCACCACGACCCGGTCGTCAGGGAGGATACGGATGTAGTGCATACGCATCTTGCCGCTGATGTGTGCCAGGACCTGGTGGCCGTTCTGGAGCTCGACCTTGAACATGGCGTTCGGCAGAGACTCGACGACAGTGCCCTCGATCTCGATGGCACCTTGCTTCTTGGCCACGCTTCGCCCTTCGAATCGACTACCTTGATCGACTCCGTACGAGCGCATGCGGACATGCGGATGCACGAGAGCCGACGAGTCAGTCTACGTCAGGGCACCAGGAAACACGAATCGGGGAAGTCTGCCCCAGGACCGAGATCGTTATGCGAGCGGATCGGGGGCGGCGGTGATGCCGTACTCGGCGAGCTTCGCCCTCCCGCCGTCGGGAGCGGTGAGGACGAGCGGACCCTGCTCGGTCAGCGCGACGGAGTGCTCCCAGTGGGAGGACCATGTCCCGTCCGTGGTGATGACCGTCCAGTCGTCCGACAGGACCTCGGTCTTCGGTGTGCCCAGCGACACCATCGGCTCGATGGCGAGGCAGAACCCCGTCACCAGCTTGGGACCCTTGCCCCGCCGCCGGTCCACGTAGTTCAGCAGGTGCGGGTCCATGTGCATCTCGGTGCCGATGCCGTGCCCGCCGTAGTCCTCGATGATCCCGTACCGTCCGCCGCCCGGCTTGGGCTGCCGGCGGATGTACGTCTCGATCGCCCGGGAGACGTCGACGAGCCGGTTGCCCTGCTTCACCGCCGCGATCCCGGCCCACATGGACTCCTCGGTCACCCGCGACAGCTCTATCAGCTCCGGAGCATGACCGGAGCCCACGAACGCGGTGAAGGCCGCGTCCCCGTGCCAGCCGTCCACGATCGCGCCGGCGTCGATGGAGATGACATCGCCGTCCTTCAGGACCACCTCGTCGGACGGGATGCCATGGACGACAACCTCGTTCACCGAGGTGCAGATGGTCGCGGGGAAGCCGCCGTACCCCAGGAAGTTCGACTTGGCCCCGTGCTCCGCGAGTACCTTGCGGGCGACCTCGTCCAGGTCCTTCGTCGTGGCACCCGGCACGGCCGCCTCGCGGGTCGCCGCGTGCACGGCGGCGACGACCAGTCCCGCCTCACGCATCTTGGCGATCTGCTCGGGGGTCTTGATCTGCACCATGGGGGCTGCGGCCTTTCTGGACCGGGGACGGACACTTCAACGATACGGGGCGACGGATCGCGCACTGCCCACACGTCGGCCGCGGCCCCGCCAGGGGAACCGCGGCCGTGGAGCGGCAGTGACGTCAGGGCCGGCTAGTTCTTGTCGCCGACCTTCTGCCGCAGCGCTTCCATCGCGCGCTGGGTGACCTCTTCCACCTTGCCGAGCGCCGGGATCGTGACGACCAGGCCCTGCGACTTGTAGTAGTCGATGATCGGCTCGGTCTGCGTGTGGTAGACCTCCAGCCGCGTGCGTACGGTCTCCTCGGAGTCGTCGTCCCGCTGGTACAGTTCGCCGCCGCAGAGGTCGCAGACGCCCTCCTGCTTCGCCGGCTTGTACGACACGTGGAAGACGTGCGACGAGTCGTTGCGGCAGACGCGGCGCCCCGCGATCCGCTTGACGACCTCTTCCTCGGGAACCTCGAGATCGAGGACGGCGTCCAGCTTCATGCCCTCGGTCTTGAGCATCTCGTCCAGCGCCTCGGCCTGCTTGACGTTGCGCGGGAAGCCGTCCAGCAGGAAGCCGTTCTCCGCGTCGGGCTGCTCCATGCGGTCCTTGGCCATCGCGATGGTGACCTCGTCCGGCACCAGCTCGCCCTTGTCCATGTAGGACTTCGCAAGTTTGCCGAGCTCCGTCTGCTGGCTGATGTTGGCGCGGAACAGGTCGCCCGTGGAGATGTGCGGGATCGACAGGTTCTTGGCGAGGAACGCTGCCTGCGTTCCCTTGCCTGCACCGGGCGGCCCGACGAGGACGATTCGCATCAGCGGAGGAACCCTTCGTAATTGCGCTGCTGGAGCTGGCTCTCGATCTGCTTCACCGTCTCGAGACCCACACCCACGATGATCAGGATGCTGGTGCCACCGAACGGGAAGTTCTGGCTTGCCCCGAAGCCAACCAACGCCATTGTCGGTACGAGAGCGATCAGACCCAGGTACAGCGACCCCGGCCAGGTGATCCGGTTGAGCACATACGAGAGGTACTCAGCGGTGGGCCGACCGGCCCGGATGCCCGGGATGAAGCCACCATACTTCTTCATGTTGTCGGCGACTTCCTCGGGGTTGAACGAGATCGCCACGTAGAAGAACGCGAAGAAAACGATCAGCAAGAAGTAAAGGGTGATGTAAATCGGGTGGTCACCCTTGGTGAGGTTCTGCTGGACCCACGTCTTCCAGTTGGAGTTGCCCCCGGCGAACTGCGCGATCAGGGCCGGGATGTACAGCAGCGACGACGCGAAGATGACGGGAATCACACCCGCCTGGTTCACCTTCAGCGGGATGTAGGTGGACGTACCGCCGTAGGAACGGCGGCCGATCATGCGCTTGGCGTACTGGACGGGGATACGCCGCTGCGCCTGCTCGACGAAGACCACCAGGCCGACCATGACCAGGCCGACGAAGATCACGGTGCCGAACTCGATCCAGCCGCCGGCCAGGGTGCCCTGCTTCTTGATGGCCCACAGCGCGGACGGGAAGGTCGCGGCGATCGAGATGAACATGAGGATCGACATGCCATTGCCGATACCGCGGTCCGTGATCAGCTCGCCGAGCCACATGACGACGGCGGTGCCGGCGGTCATGCAGATGACCATCGTGATGGTGGCGAAGATCGACTGGTCGGGGACGATCTGGTTGCCGACCGAGCAGGTGCCGAACAGCGCGCCGCTGCGCGCCGTCGCCACCAGGCCGGTGCCCTGCAGGATGGCCAGGGCGATCGTCAGGTAGCGCGTGTACTGGGTGATCTTCGCGGTTCCCGCCTGTCCCTCCTTCTTGAGGGCTTCGAGACGCGGAATCACGACGGTCAGCAGCTGCAGAATGATGCTGGCCGTGATGTACGGCATGATGCCCAGCGCGAAGATCGTGATCTGCAGCAGGGCGCCACCGCTGAACATGTTGACCAGACCGAAGAGGCCCTGGTTGCCCGACGCCTGCTGCACGCAGATCTGGACGTTCTTGTAGTCGACACCCGGGATCGGAATGTGGGTACCCACGCGGTAGACCACGATGATGCCGAGCGTGAAGAGCAGCTTCTTGCGCAGGTCGGGCGTCCTGAACGCCCGGGCGAACGCGGTGAGCACGGTGCCTCCTGCGACCCCCGCGCAACTGCGTCAAGGGTGAGTCTTGAGATTCCGACTGAACAACGACATACGTAACGGTCAACTGCCGCCGAGAGTGCCCGTACCGCGGCACCCTGTGAAAGTTGGCAGTCCAAGCCACCTTACCGGCGAGACCGCCCCCCTTGGAACGACCAACCGGGGATACCCCAATTGTGGGGTATCCCCGGTCGGGATCGCTCAAGTCATCGAGACGCCTGAAAGTGTCAGACGAGCTCGGTGACCGTGCCGCCGGCGGCGGTGATCTTCTCCTTGGCGGAGCCGGAGACGGCGTCGACCGTCACCTGCAGCGCCACGGAGACCTCGCCCTGGCCCAGGACCTTGACCAGGCTGTTCTTACGAACGGCACCCTTGGCCACCAGGTCCTCGACCGTGACCTCGCCACCCTCGGGGTAGAGCGCGGCCAGCTTGTCGAGGTTCACGACCTGGAACTCGGTCTTGAACGGGTTCTTGAAGCCCTTCAGCTTCGGGAGGCGCATGTGCAGCGGCATCTGGCCGCCCTCGAAGCGCTCCGGAACCTGGTAGCGGGCCTTCGTGCCCTTGGTACCACGACCGGCCGTCTTACCCTTCGACGCCTCACCACGACCGACACGGGTCTTGGCGGTCTTGGCGCCCGGGGCGGGACGGAGGTTGTGGATCTTGAGCGGGTTCTGCTCCGCCATGATCAGTCGACCTCCTCGACCGTCACGAGGTGGCGGACGGCGTGAGCCATACCGCGGAACTCGGGGCGGTCCTCCTTGACGACCACGTCGCCGAGCCTCTTCAGCCCGAGCGAGCGCAGGGTGTCGCGGTGGTTCTGCTTGCTGCCGATGTAGGACTTGACCTGCGTGATCTTGAGCTGAGCCATCACGCACCCGCCCCGGCACGCGCACGCAGCAGGGCCGCGGGAGCGACGTCCTCGAGCGGCAGACCGCGGCGGGCCGCGATCTCCTCGGGACGCTGCAGACCCTTCAGGGCCTCCACGGTGGCATGCACGATGTTGATCGCGTTGTCGGAGCCGAGCGACTTCGACAGCACGTCGTGGATACCGGCGCACTCGAGCACGGCACGCACCGGGCCACCGGCGATAACGCCGGTACCGGGCGACGCGGGCTTGAGCAGCACAACGCCGGCAGCCTTCTCACCCTGGATCGGGTGCGGGATGGTGCCCTGGATCCGGGGGACCTTGAAGAAGTGCTTCTTGGCCTCCTCAACGCCCTTGGCGATGGCGGCCGGCACCTCCTTGGCCTTGCCGTATCCGACACCCACGGTGCCGTCACCGTCGCCCACCACGACCAGCGCGGTGAAGCTGAAGCGACGACCACCCTTCACAACCTTGGCGACGCGGTTGATCGCGACAACGCGCTCAACGTACGCGGTCTTCTCGGCGGCAGCAGCGCCGCCGTCACGGCCCTTCCGGTCCCGCCGCTCGCCGCCACCGGCACCGCCACCGCGGCGCTGGGGTCCAGCCATTGGATTTACCTCTCTCTTTTCCGCTAGCTACGGCGGCTCAGAACTTGAGCCCGGCCTCGCGGGCGGCGTCCGCCAGGGCGGCGATGCGCCCGGCGTACTGGTTGCCACCACGGTCGAACACGACGGCCTCGACACCGGCGGCCTTGGCACGCTCGGCGACCAGGGCGCCGACCTGCTTGGCCTGCGCGGACTTGTCGCCCTCGCCACCACGGATCGAGCTGTCCAGGGTGGACGCCGACGCCAGGGTGTGGCCCTTCAGGTCGTCGATCACCTGCGCCACGATGTGACGGTTGGAGCGGGTCACGACCAGACGGGGACGCTCCGCCGTACCGGCGATCCGCTTGCGGATCCGGATGTGACGGCGCTTGATCGCGGCGCGCTTGTAGGCGTCGCCCTTCAGGATCTTCTGCCCGTATGCCATGGCTTACTTACCCGCCTTTCCGACCTTGCGGCGGATGACTTCGCCCTCGTACTTGACGCCCTTGGCCTTGTACGGGTCGGGCTTGCGCAGCTTGCGGATGTTGGCCGCAACCTCGCCGACCTTCTGCTTGTCGATGCCCTCGACCGAGAAACGGGTCGGGGTCTCCACCTTGAAGGTGATCCCCTCGGGGGCCTCGACCAGAATCGGGTGGCTGTAACCGAGGGCGAACTCGAGGTTCGAGCCCTTGGCGGTCACGCGGTAACCGACACCGCTGATCTCGAGCTTCTTCACGTAACCCTGGGTCACGCCGGTGATCATGTTCGCCACCAGCGTGCGGGACAGGCCGTGCAGGGCCTTGTTCTGACGCTCGTCGTTCGGGCGGGTCACCTGGAGGGTGCCGTCCTCGTTCTTGACGATCTCGATCGGCGCGACGACGGTGTGGGTCAGCTCGCCCTTGGGGCCCTTGACCGCGACCGTGCTGCCGTCGATGGTGACGTCCACGCCGGCGGGAACCGCGATGGGGAGCTTGCCGATGCGCGACATAGCTGTTTCCTCCGTTCCCTTCCGTTACCAGACGTAGGCGAGAACTTCTCCGCCTACGCCCTTCTTGCCGGCCTGCTTGTCGGTGAGGAGCCCGTGTGACGTGGAGATGATCGCCACGCCGAGGCCGCCGAGCACCTTCGGCAGGTTGGTGGACTTCGCGTAAACCCGGAGACCGGGCTTGGAGATCCGCTTGATGCCCGCGATGGAGCGCTCACGGTTGGGGCCGAACTTCAGCTCCAGGACGAGGTTCTTGCCGACCTCCGCGTCCTCGACGCGCCAGCCCGTGATGAAGCCCTCCTGCTGGAGGATCTCCGCGATGTGCGACTTGATCTTCGATGCCGGCATCGTCACGGAGTCGTGGTACGCCGAGTTCGCGTTCCGCAGACGCGTAAGCATGTCTGCGATCGGATCAGTCATGGTCATGAATTGGCCTTCGGCCTCTCTCGCCGGGGTTTCCTGGTGCGCCATCCCTCTCCCCGATCCGAGACGGGACGGGTGCGGCGCGGTGGACCTACGGCGTAGTAAGTCGTACGGGCGGCAGACGCCCAACCCCACAAGCCTAAGGCATGTGAGTCGGGCCGCCTGCCGGCCCAGTTGCTTACCGAGAGCCTGGAATCAACCCAACTGGGCTGTTACCAGGAGCTCTTGGTCACGCCCGGCAGCTCGCCACGGTGAGCCATCTCACGAAGGCACACGCGGCACAGGCCGAACTTGCGGTACACGGAGTGCGGACGGCCGCAGCGCTGGCAGCGGGTGTACGCGCGCACACCGAACTTGGGCTTGCGAGCAGCCTTGGCAATCAGAGCCTTCTTCGCCATCTCGCTCACGCCTCCTTGAACGGGAAGCCGAGGTGACGAAGGAGCGCACGGCCCTCAGCGTCGTTGGTCGCCGTGGTGACCACGGTGATGTCCATACCCCGGACGCGGTCGATCTTGTCCTGGTCGATCTCGTGGAACATGACCTGCTCCGTGAGACCGAAGGTGTAGTTGCCACGGCCGTCGAACTGCTTGGGGGACAGACCACGGAAGTCGCGGATGCGCGGCAGCGCGAGCGACAGGGTGCGGTCCAGGAACTCCCACATGCGGTCGCCACGGAGCGTGACGTGGGCACCGATCGGCTGACCCTCACGCAGCTTGAACTGCGCGATGGACTTGCGGGCCTTGGTGACGGCCGGCTTCTGACCGGTGATCGTGGTGAGGTCGCGGATCGCGCCCTCGATCAGCTTGGAGTCACGGGCGGCGTCGCCGACACCCATGTTGACCACGATCTTGACGAGGCCGGGAACCTGCATGACGTTCTCGTACTTGAACTCGTCACGCAGCTTGCCCGCGATCTCCTCGCGGTACTTCTGCTTCAGACGCGGAGTGGTGGTGGTAGCCATCAGATGTCCTCACCCGTCCGCTTGGCAACGCGGATCTTGTTGCCGTTCTCGTCGAAGCGGTAGCCGACACGGGTCACGACCTTGTTGCCGTCCTTCTCCACGACCAGCTGAACGTTGGACACGTGGATGGGGGCCTCGGTGGTGACGATGCCGCCGGCCTGCGAGCCGCCGGCCGTCGGACCGGCCTTGGTGTGCTTCTTGACCCGGTTGACACCCTCGACCAGGACGCGCTCCTCGCGCGGGTAAGCGGCAATGACCTTGCCCTGCTTGCCCTTGTCCTTGCCGGTGATGACCTGGACCAGGTCGCCCTTCTTGATCTTCATGCTTACAGCACCTCCGGCGCGAGCGAGATGATCTTCATGAACTTCTTCTCGCGCAGCTCACGGCCGACCGGGCCGAAGATGCGGGTGCCGCGAGGGTCGCCGTCGTTCTTCAGAATGACGGCGGCGTTCTCGTCGAAGCGGATGTACGAGCCGTCCGGACGGCGGCGCTCCTTGACGGTGCGAACGATGACCGCCTTGACGACGTCACCCTTCTTCACGTTGCCACCGGGGATCGCGTCCTTGACGGTGGCGACGATGACGTCACCGATGCCCGCGTAGCGGCGACCTGAGCCACCGAGCACACGGATGCAAAGGATCTCCTTCGCACCAGTGTTGTCGGCGACGCGCAGTCGCGACTCCTGCTGGATCACGTCTATCTCCTGATCGTCTGCCGGTTCCCGCAGAGACCTGCCGGTCAGCTGCGAGCCTGGCGGAACTGTCCTGCGGGGGATGACCCGCAGGAATTACTTACGCCTCTCCAGGCGGAAACCCATGCCGGGGGCCGGGCACCTGACGGTGCGGCCCCCAGCGGGGGTCAGCGGGGGCGGCGAGCCCCCGCTTCCTTACTTCGCCTTCTCGAGGATCTCGACGACGCGCCAGCGCTTGGTCGCGGACAGCGGCCGGGTCTCCATCAGGAGGACACGGTCGCCGACGCCCGCGGCGTTCTGCTCGTCGTGCGCCTTGAGCTTGTTCGTACGGCGGATGACCTTGCCGTACAGCGCGTGCTTGACGCGGTCCTCGACGGCGACGACGACGGTCTTGTCCATCTTGTCGCTGACGACGAGACCCTCGCGGGTCTTGCGGAAGCCGCGCGCCTCAGTGTTCTCAGTCACGTTGTTCTCGCTCATCAGGCGTTCTCCACCGTTTCGATGCCCAGCTCACGCTCGCGCATCAGGGTGTAGATCCGCGCGATGTCCTTGCGGACCGCCTTCAGACGGCCGTGGTTCTCGAGCTGCCCGGTCGCCGCCTGGAAGCGGAGGTTGAACAGCTCTTCCTTGGCCTCGCGGAGCTTACCCAGAAGCTCCTCGTTGCCCAGCTCGCGCAGCTCGGACGCCTTGGTACCGGCCGACATCACGCTTCACCTGCCTCGCGCTTGACGATCCGGCACTTCATCGGCAGCTTGTGGGCCGCACGAAGCAGCGCCTCACGGGCGATCTTCTCGTTCGGGTAGGACAGCTCGAACATCACGCGACCAGGCTTGACGTTCGCGATCCACCACTCGGGCGAACCCTTACCGGAACCCATGCGGGTCTCGGCGGGCTTCTTGGTCAGCGGGCGGTCCGGGTAGATGTTGATCCAGACCTTGCCGCCACGCTTGATGTGACGGGTCATGGCGATACGAGCCGCTTCGATCTGGCGGTTCGTGACGTACGCCGGGGTCAGCGCCTGGATGCCGTACTCGCCGAACGCAACCTGCGTTCCACCCTTGGACATACCGTTGCGCTTCGGGTGGTGCTGCTTGCGGTGCTTGACCCTACGGGGGATCAGCATGTCGGTCAGGCCTCCGTTCCGGTGCTCTCAGCCGGAGCGGCGGGGGCCTCGGCCTTGGGGGCCTCGGCGCCGGCAGCCTGCTGCGGCTTGCGACCGCGCCGCTCGCCACCGCGGCCACCACGGGCCGGGCGGTCGGCGCCACCGCGGGCCGGGCGGTTACCCGCACGGGCGGCAGCGTTCTCGGCGCGGACCTCGGCGATGTTCTTGACATCGCCCTTGTAGATCCAGACCTTCACACCGATGCGGCCGAAGGTCGTCTTGGCCTCGAAGAAGCCGTAGTCCACGTTCGCGCGGAGCGTGTGCAGGGGCACACGGCCCTCGCGGTAGAACTCCGAGCGGGACATCTCGGCGCCGCCGAGGCGGCCACCGCACTGGATCTTGATGCCCTTGGCGCCCGCCTTCATCGCCGACTGCATGCTCTTGCGCATGGCACGGCGGAAGGAGACGCGGGAGGACAGCTGCTCGGCAACGGCCTGGGCAACCAGCTGAGCGTCGGTCTCGGGGTTCTTGACCTCGAGGATGTTCAGCTGGACCTGCTTGCCCGTGAGCTTCTCGAGGTCGCCGCGGATGCGGTCGGCCTCGGCGCCACGGCGGCCGATGACGATGCCCGGACGCGCGGTGTGGATGTCCACACGCACACGGTCACGGGTGCGCTCGATCTCGACCTTGGAGATGCCGGCGCGCTCCATGCCGGACGTCATCATCCGACGGATGGCGACGTCTTCCTTGACGTAGTCCTTGTACAGCTTGTCGGCGTACCAACGCGACTTGAAGTCGGTCGTGACACCGAGCCGGAACCCGTGCGGGTTTACCTTCTGGCCCATTACCGGGTTCCTTCCTTGCTGCTGACGACCACGGTGATGTGGCTGGTCCGCTTGCGGATCCGGTAGGCACGGCCCTGGGCACGCGGACGGAACCGCTTCAGGGTCGGGCCCTCGTCGACGTAGGCCTCGGAAACGAAGAGGCTGTCGACATCGGTGTGGTCGTAGTTGTGCGCGGCGTTGGCGATGGCGCTGTCCAGCACCTTGCCGACCGGCACGCTCGCGGCCTGCGGGGCGAAACGCAGGACCGCCTGAGCCTCCGTGGCGTCCATGCCACGGATGAGGTCCACCACACGGCGGGCCTTCATGGGCGTGACGCGGATGTACCGCGCCTGGGCCCTGGCTTCCATGGTTGTCCCTTCAGTGTTTGTCATTGGTCATTCCACCCCGCTACTAGCGGCGCTTCGACTTCCGGTCGTCCTTGACGTGACCCCGGAAGGTGCGCGTCGGCGAGAACTCGCCGAGCTTGTGGCCGACCATGGACTCGGTGACAAACACCGGGATGTGGGTCTTGCCGTTGTGCACCGCGATCGTGTGGCCGAGCATGGCCGGGACGATCATCGAGCGACGGGACCAGGTCTTGATGACGTTCTTGGTACCGGCTTCGTTCTGGACGTCCACCTTCTTGATCAGGTGGTCGTCGACGAAGGGTCCCTTCTTCAAGCTACGAGGCATCTCAACCCGTCCTTAGCGCTTCTTGTTCGTCTTGCGGCGGCGGACGATGTACTTGTTGCTCGCCTTCTTGGGAGAACGAGTACGGCCTTCCTTCTTGCCCCACGGGGACACAGGGTGGCGGCCACCGGAGGTCCGGCCCTCACCACCACCGTGCGGGTGGTCAACCGGGTTCATGACCACGCCACGCACGGTCGGGCGAACGCCCAGCCAGCGCTTGCGGCCCGCCTTACCCCAGTTGATGTTGCTCTGCTCGGCGTTGCCGACCTCGCCAACGGTGGCGCGGCAGCGGACGTCGACCAGACGGATCTCACCGGACGGCATGCGCAGGTGGGCCATGGAGCCCTCCTTCGCGAGCAGCTGCACGGAGGCACCGGCCGAGCGGGCGAACTTGGCGCCGCCGCCCGGACGCAGCTCGATGGCGTGCAGAGTCGTACCGACCGGGATGTTGCGCAGGGCAAGGTTGTTGCCCGGCTTGATGTCGGCCCCGGGACCGTTCTCGACGCGGTCGCCCTGGCTCAGGCCACGCGGCGCGAGGATGTAACGCTTCTCGCCGTCCGCGTAGTGCAGGAGCGCGATGCGCGCGGTGCGGTTGGGGTCGTACTCGATGTGCGCGACCTTCGCCGGCACGCCGTCCTTGTCGTGACGACGGAAGTCGATCACGCGGTAGGCGCGCTTGTGTCCGCCACCCTGGTGGCGAACGGTCACACGACCGGAATTGTTACGGCCGCCCTTGCTGTGCAGGGGACGGACCAGCGACTTCTCCGGCGTAGACCGCGTGACCTCGACGAAGTCGGCGACGCTGGCGCCACGACGGCCAGGAGTCGTCGGCTTGTACTTGCGGATACCCATTGTCTCTCAGTCCTCGGAAGATTCCGATTATCTGGACGATTCCGAACCGCCGTCAGGCGGTCGGACCGCCGAAGATGTCGATACGGTCGCCCTCAGCGAGGGTCACGATCGCGCGCTTGGTGGCGGCGCGCTGGCCGAAGCCCGTGCGGGTCCGCTTGCGCTTGCCCTGGCGGTTGATCGTGTTGACCCCGGTGACCTTGACCGAGAAGACCGACTGGACGGCCTGCTTGATCTGGGTCTTGTTGGCGCTCGGGTCCACGATGAACGTGTACTTGTTCTCGTCGAGGAGCGCGTAGCTCTTCTCGGACACGACCGGCTTGATCAGGACGTCACGGGGGTCCGTGTACGCCTTGCTCGCCGGGGTGACGACGGTGTTCTTGCCCTCGGTGGCGTGGCGACGCGCCTTGGCGACGCGCGCGGCCTTGGCGGCCTTGGCGGCCTTCGAGGCAATGGCGGGGTGACGGATAGCCATCAGGCCTCGCTCCCTTCGGTGTCAATGGCCTTCGGGCCGGACACGAAGGACTCGAAAGCGGCCTGGGTGAAGACCACGTCGTCGGAGACGATCACGTCGTACGTGTTCAGCTGGCCCGGCTCCAGGATGTGGACCTGGGGCAGGTTGCGAGCGGACAGCAGGGCCTTCTCGTTCTCGCGCTCGACGACCAGGAGCACGTTCTTGCGCTCGCTGATCTTGCCGAGGAGAGCCTTGGCGGCCTTGGTGGAGATGTCCGACTCCACCACGTCGGTGACGACGTGGATGCGGTTGTTGCGAGCCCGGTCGGTGAGGGCGTGGCGCAGGGCCGCGGCCTTCATCTTCTTCGGGGTCCGCTGCGAGTAGTCGCGCGGCACGGGACCGTGCACGACGCCACCACCGGCGAACTGCGGCGCGCGGGTCGAACCCTGACGGGCGCGACCGGTGCCCTTCTGGCGGTAAGGCTTCTTGCCACCACCACGGACCTCGCCACGAGTCTTCGTCTTGTGCGTGCCCTGGCGGGCAGCGGCCAGCTGCGCGACGACGACCTGGTGGATCAGCGGGATGCTGACCTTCTCAACGTCGAAGATCTCCGCAGGGAGCTCGACGGAACCGGCCTTCTCGCCCGCCGGCGAAAGGATGTCAACAGTGCTCATCGGTTACCTCAGGCCCCCTTGGCCGCGGTGCGGACCAGGACGAGGCCGCCGTTCGGACCGGGAACCGCGCCCTTGATGAGCAGCAGACCCTTCTCCGCGTCAACGGCGTGGACGGTCAGGTTCTGGGTGGTGACCCGCTCGTTGCCCATGCGACCCGCCATGCGGAGGCCCTTGAACACACGGCCCGGGGTGGCACAGCCACCGATGGAACCGGGGGAGCGGTGCTTGCGCTGGGTGCCGTGACCGGCGCCGAGGCCCTTGAAGTTGTGACGCTTCATGACACCGGCGAAGCCCTTGCCCTTGCTCTTGCCGGTGACGTCGACCTTCACACCGGCCTCGAACACCTCAGCGGTGATCTCCTGGCCGAGGGTGTACTCGGAGGCATCCGACGTGCGGATCTCGACGAGGTGACGACGCGGGGTGACGTCGGCCTTGGCGAAGTGACCCTTGAGGGGCTTGTTCACCTTGCGCGGGTCGATCTCGCCGAAGGCGATCTGGACGGACTCGTAGCCGTCGACGTCGTTCGTACGAACCTGGGTCACGACATTCGGCCCGGCCTTGACGACGGTGACGGGAACGACACGGTTGTTCTCGTCCCACACCTGCGTCATTCCGAGCTTTTCGCCCAGGATGCCCTTGATCTGCTTGGTCATCTCTCAGATCACCGGCCTCAGAGCTTGATCTCGATGTCGACACCGGCCGGGAGGTCGAGTCGCATCAGAGAGTCAACGGTCTTGGGGGTCGGGTCGAGGATGTCGATCAGGCGCTTGTGCGTGCGCATCTCGAAGTGCTCGCGCGAGTCCTTGTACTTGTGCGGCGACTTGATGACGCAGTACACGTTCTTCTCAGTGGGCAGCGGCACCGGGCCCGCGACCGACGCACCGGTACGGGTCACCGTCTCGACGATCTTCTTCGCCGAGGAGTCGATGACCTCGTGGTCGTAGGCCTTGAGCCGGATGCGGATCTTCTGTCCCGCCATGGCTACTTCGTAGTCCTGTCTCTCATACGCTCTGGAACCCGGTGTTCCATGTCTTCTTCTCCGACCCACGCGGTCGGGCGTGTCGCACTCCCGCTGACACAGATGCCCCTTGTTCGAACATCCCTGCTGGGGGGAGCACAGCCCTTCCGGAACCGTGCGACCGGGAGCGAAATGCCCACCGGGTGCCTGGCCGGTGCCGCGCCCACGCTTCCCGGAAGATTCCCGTACGTCCGCCCCAGCGCTGCCATCAGGCAGTTAGGGCGACGAGTACTGTGGGACTCGCTTCCAGTCCTCCCGGCGGGAGGCGCGCAGCATCAACACTCGACCGAGCAACTCCGACAGTCTGCCATAGGGGGCGGGGGGCTGGCCAATCGGGCCGGAGAGAATACCGCGGGGGTGACGCAGGTCAAACAAAGGGCTCACCCGGCGGCCGCGGGTTTCACCGTCGGTCACAGCTTGAACACCCCCGCCGGGTTCCAGCCGCACCGGGGACCGTGTTCCGCGTGCGGAAGTCCTTGGCGACGGCAGCGTAGTACGCGTGCAGGCCGTATCCCGGCTTCTTGGCCGACGTTGTCATCCGTCGCTTTGAGATTTCGCCTCGGCCGTGTGCTCCTTGTTGGGCTCGTACGTCCACAGGTCGACCGATCTCGTGGCGAGATCTCCCACGGGGCTGAGGTCCGGCACCGGGTTGAACATCAGCGCCGTACTCAGCGGCTGCTGATGCCGTGATTGAAGTCGGCGGCCCACTGCGTCCTGGGCGTCAGCCGCCCGGGAGCGTCTCCCCCAACCAGTCGAAGACCACCTCGCAGTGCTGTTGCGGAGCCATCGGTGAGCAGTGCAGTTGGGCGCCGGTTGCCGCGGTGAGCTTCACGTAGGCCTTGGGGGCCGTCAGCTTGTCGAACAGCCGCCGTGCCTGGCCCGGGTAGAACTGCTCGAACTCGTAGTCGAGGACCAGTGTGGGCGCCTTGATGCGGCCCACGACGTCCGTGACGGTCAGCGACCGGATGAGCCGGGCCGGGGTGTAGAAGTCGGTGAAGAGCCTGCCCCGGCGGGCAGCGAGCATCGCAGGCACGGAGAAGGGTTCGAAGCGCTTCTTCATCGTCGCGGCGTCGGCGGGCGACAGCTTCGGGACCACCTCCTTTTTCCAGACGGTGTTGGTCTCCTCCTTGCTCGGGGTCAGAATCCTCCGGATCTCCGGAGGGAAGCCCAGCCACGGCTCCAGGCAGCCGGGCATCGCCACCACGGCCGCGATCCGCCGCTCGAAGGCCGCCGCGCGGGAAACCAGGTCGCCCGCCATGCTCAACCCGGTCAGAGCGATCTTGCCGGGGTCCACGTCGGTGCGGGCGACCAGCCAGTCGACGAGCGGGGTGACGACGTTCTCCCAGCGCGGAGTGAACACCACCCTGTCCACGAAGATCAGCTGTCCCTGGCCGGGCCCGTCGTACACGAGGGCGTTCCAGCCGCGCTCCAGGGCGGCGGGGACACCGTACGTCCACATGTCGACGTTCTGTCCGTCGCTGCCGTTGGTGAGGATCACCGTGGGGCGGCGTCGTCCTGATGCGTCGGGGCGGAAGAACCACACGGGAAGCGGGGTCTTGCCGTACGGAACATCCCCCATGACCGGCGCCGGGTCGCACAGCTTGCAGAACACGTCCCAGGCGCCACGGCCGGCCTTGTACAGAGCCTCCTCGCTGCCGGGGTCGTCGGAGCCGAGAACGAAGAAGAGCGCCTGGGCGTAGTACTGGGCGGCCCGCAGCGCACGCAAGCGCCTGGTCCCCCGGCCGGGTCTGCCGCCCTCGGGCGCCTCCATCAACTGGTCGCCGAGCTTCCTGAAGGTCTGGACGTACGACTGTGCGGAGAGGCCGGCCTTGTTGATCGCGTTCACGGCGGTGAGTACCTCGCCCACCTCGCCGCTGCCCTGACCGGATCCGCCGAGCGCCAGGAGGCCGCTGAAATTGAACTCCGGATTGTCGAAGAGCGTCATCACGCCGGGGGTGGGGCCGCCGGCCGGGGCCGAACCGGGCCCGGTGGGCGTGGGGCCCGGCGCCGACATGGGGTCCGTGGCCGTGCACCCGGCGGCCAGCAGCGCCCCGGCTGCGCCGACGAGCCCGGAAATGGTGCTGCGCCTGCTGGGGGCGGACGTCCGATCCGCCGCTGCGTTCTTCATGCCACCCGAACGTATGAGCCGCGCCGGTCTCACACCTCCGCACGACACCCGCCATTCGCCCGAACAGCCCGGTCCGCGTACCTCCGGTGCCGCAGGCGCGACACGCGCGTCAGCTCGGCCCGGGGGACCATCGACGCGCAGACGAGGACCGAGACCTGCACGGTGCCGGGCGCGAGGGCGGCGAGGGTCCGGCGCGGGACGCCGTACCGTTCGCTCTCTCGGACAACGCGAAGAGGCCCGTACGACCGAAGTCGTACGGGCCTCTTCAGGTCAAGCGACCCATGGGGTCAGACCTTCAAGCGAGCCGAGCTCACTTGTTGATCTTGGTGACCTGGCCGGCGCCCACGGTGCGACCACCCTCACGGATGGCGAACTTCAGGCCCTCCTCCATGGCGACGGGCTGGATGAGCTCCACCTTCATCTCGGTGTTGTCACCCGGCATGACCATCTCGGTGCCCTCGGGGAGGGTCACCACGCCGGTCACGTCCGTCGTACGGAAGTAGAACTGCGGACGGTAGTTGTTGAAGAACGGCGTGTGGCGGCCACCCTCGTCCTTGGAGAGGATGTAGGCCTGCGCCTCGAACTCGGTGTGCGGGGTGACCGAACCCGGCTTGATGATGACCTGGCCGCGCTCGACGTCCTCGCGCTTGATGCCGCGGAGCAGCAGACCGACGTTCTCACCGGCCTGGCCCTCGTCGAGCAGCTTGCGGAACATCTCGATGCCGGTGACCGTGGTGGTGGTCTTCTCGGTCTTGATGCCGATGATGTCGACGGTCTCGTTGACCTTGAGGATACCGCGCTCGATACGGCCGGTGACGACCGTACCGCGACCGGTGATCGTGAAGACGTCCTCGATCGGCATCAGGAACGGCTTGTCGACGTCACGCTCGGGCTCCGGGATGGAGGTGTCGACGGCGTTCATCAGGTCCAGGACCGACTGGGTCCACTGCGCGTCGCCCTCGAGGGCCTTCAGCGCGGAGACCTTGACGACCGGAACGTCGTCGCCCGGGAACTCGTACTCGGAGAGGAGCTCACGGACCTCGAGCTCGACGAGCTCCAGGATCTCCTCGTCGTCCACCATGTCGGCCTTGTTCAGGGCGACGACGATGTAGGGAACGCCGACCTGGCGGGCCAGGAGCACGTGCTCCTTGGTCTGCGGCATCGGGCCGTCGGTCGCGGCGACCACCAGGATCGCGCCGTCCATCTGGGCGGCACCGGTGATCATGTTCTTGATGTAGTCCGCGTGACCCGGGCAGTCGACGTGGGCGTAGTGACGCGACTCGGTCTGGTACTCGACGTGCGCGATGGAGATGGTGATACCGCGCTGGCGCTCCTCGGGCGCCTTGTCGATGTTGTCGAACGGGGTGGCCTCGTTCAGCTCCGGGTACGCGTCGTGCAGCACCTTGGTAATGGCGGCCGTGAGGGTCGTCTTACCGTGGTCGATGTGACCGATGGTGCCGATGTTGACGTGCGGCTTAGTCCGCTCGAACTTCGCCTTCGCCACTGGGGTCCTCCTGTGGAGTGGTTCTGTACGCCTTACTCATCGGCGCCAGGTGATCTTTGCTGGGGTGCCGCCCGCCGGGGTTCTTTCCTGGGGTCGGAACCCCGGCGTTCGGTGTCAAGCCTAAAGCGTGTAAACGGGGTGCGTTACTCGCCCTTGGCCTTCGCGATGATCTCCTCGGCGACGTTCCGCGGAACCTCGGCGTAGGAGTCGAACTGCATCGAGTAGCTCGCGCGACCCGACGTCTTGCTGCGGAGGTCGCCGACGTAGCCGAACATCTCCGACAGCGGAACCAGGCCCTTCACGACACGGGCGCCGGCACGCTCCTCCATGGCCTGGATCTGGCCACGGCGGGAGTTGATGTCACCGATGACCTCACCCATGTAGTCCTCGGGCGTGGTGACCTCGACGGCCATCATCGGCTCGAGCAGCACGGGGCTGGCCTTGCGGGCGGCCTCCTTGAAGGCCTGCGAACCGGCGATCTTGAACGCCAGCTCGGAGGAGTCGACCTCGTGGTAGCCACCGTCGAGCAGCGTGACGCGCACACCGGTCATCTCGTAACCGGCGAGGATGCCGAACTGCATGGCCTCCTGCGCACCGGCGTCGACCGAAGGGATGTACTCCTTCGGGATACGACCACCGGTCACCTTGTTCACGAACTCGTACGAGGTGTCGCCACCCTCGAGCGGCTCGATCGAGATCTGCACCTTGGCGAACTGGCCGGTACCACCAGTCTGCTTCTTGTGCGTGTAGTCGACCTTGTCGACAGTCTTGCGGATGGTCTCGCGGTACGCGACCTGCGGCTTGCCGACGTTGGCCTCGACCTTGAACTCACGGCGCATACGGTCGACCAGCACCTCGAGGTGCAGCTCGCCCATACCACCGATGATGGTCTGGCCGGTCTCCTCGTCCGAGTGGACCTGGAAGGACGGGTCCTCCTCGGCCAGGCGCTGGATCGCGACGCCCAGCTTCTCCTGGTCGCCCTTCGACTTGGGCTCGATGGCGACCTGGATGACCGGCGCCGGGAAGTCCATGGACTCCAGGATGACCGGCTTCTTGTCGTCGCTCAGCGTCTCACCGGTGGTGGTCTGCTTGAGGCCCATCACGGCGACGATGTCGCCGGCGCCCACCGACTCGATCTCCTCACGCTTGTTCGCGTGCATGCGGTAGATCTTGCCGATGCGCTCCTTCTTGCCCTTGACGGAGTTCAGCACCTGAGTGCCGGACTCCAGGCGACCGGAGTACACACGGACGAAGGTGAGCTTGCCGAGGTGCGGGTCGCTCATGATCTTGAACGCCAGCGCCGACAGCGGCTCGCCGTCGGACGGCTTGCGCTTGACGACCTCCTCCGGGTTGTTGACCGCGTGGCCCTCGATGGCCTCGATGTCAACCGGGGAAGGCAGGTAGCGCACGACCGCGTCGAGCAGGGGCTGGACGCCCTTGTTCTTGAACGCGGTGCCGCAGAACACCGGGGTGACCGTGGTGTCCTTGGACTTGCCGGACGCGATGGTGATACGACGGATCGCGGCGTACAGCTGCTCCACGGAAGGCTCCTCGCCCTCCAGGTACAGCTCCATGATCTCTTCGTCGTTCTCCGCGACGGCCTCGAGCAGCTTGCCGCGCCACTCCTCGGCCGCCTCGGTGTGCGTGGCCGGGATGTCGACGGTGTCGTACATCTCGCCCTTGGTGGCCTCGGCGGACCAGACCAGGGCCTTCATCGTCACCAGGTCGACGACGCCCTTGAAGTCCGCCTCGGCACCGATCGGCAGCTGCATGACCAGCGGCTGCGCGCCCAGGCGGTCGGAGATCATGTCGACACAGCGGTGGAACTCGGCACCGGTGCGGTCGAGCTTGTTGACGAAGCAGATGCGCGGAACGCCGTAGCGGTCCGCCTGACGCCACACCGTCTCGGACTGCGGCTCAACGCCGGCAACGCCGTCGAACACCGTCACGGCACCGTCGAGCACGCGCAGGGAGCGCTCCACCTCGACCGTGAAGTCGACGTGACCCGGGGTGTCGATGATGTTGATGGTGTGGTCGACGTTCTCCAGCGGCCAGTGACAGGTGGTGGCAGCAGAGGTGATCGTGATGCCACGCTCCTGCTCCTGCTCCATCCAGTCCATGGTGGCAGCGCCGTCGTGGACCTCACCGATCTTGTACGAAACGCCGGTGTAGAACAGGATCCGCTCGGTGGTGGTCGTCTTGCCCGCGTCGATGTGGGCCATGATCCCGATGTTGCGGACCCTGGCCAGGTCAAGTGAAGTGGTAGCCATAAGGCTTCAGTCTTCTCTCGGTTCTCGATGGGGTAGCGACTACCAGCGGTAGTGCGCGAAGGCCTTGTTGGACTCGGCCATCTTGTGGGTGTCCTCGCGCTTCTTCACAGCGGCACCGAGGCCGTTGGAGGCGTCGAGGAGCTCGTTCAGCAGACGCTCGGTCATGGTCTTCTCGCGACGGGCGCGGGAGTAACCGACCAGCCAGCGCAGCGCGAGCGTGTTGGCGCGACCGGGCTTGACCTCGATCGGAACCTGGTACGTCGCACCACCGACACGGCGGGACTTGACCTCGAGGGTCGGCTTGATGTTCTCCAGCGCACGCTTCAGCGTGATGATCGGGTCGTTGCCCGTCTTCTCACGCAGACCCTCCATGGCGCCGTAGACGATGCGCTCGGCGGTGGAGCGCTTGCCGTTCAGCAGCACCTTGTTGATCAGGGAGGTCACCAGAGGAGAACCGTAGACCGGGTCGATGATGACCGGGCGCTTCGGGGCGGGGCCCTTACGAGGCATTCTTACTTCTCCTTCTTGGCGCCGTAGCGGCTGCGGGCCTGCTTGCGGTTCTTGACACCCTGGGTGTCGAGCGAGCCGCGGATGATCTTGTAGCGAACACCCGGCAGGTCCTTCACACGGCCGCCGCGCACGAGCACGATGGAGTGCTCCTGCAGGTTGTGTCCCTCACCCGGAATGTAAGCCGTGACCTCGATCCCGCTGGTCAGGCGCACACGCGCGACCTTACGCAGGGCCGAGTTCGGCTTCTTCGGGGTGGTCGTGAACACACGCGTGCAGACGCCGCGACGCTGAGGGGAACCCTCGAGTGCGGGCGTCTTGTTCTTCTCGACCTTGTCCTGCCGGCCCTTGCGGACCAGCTGCTGGATCGTAGGCACTACTTCTCCGGTTTCTGTGTGCCGATGGGTACAGCTAACCTGGAACGTCGCCGACCCACGCGGTCGGGTGTGTCGAATCCCGCAGACTCCCGCCGCAAGGCGAAAAGGGCGCAGATTACGGTGGCCAGTCACGGCTCGCTATGCGGTTGAGGGCACGCACAAGAGCCAGGGCACACCCCAGGCACAAGGTCTGAGCGTACCTACCTCACGGACTTCGGTCAAAACAAATGCAGTCCAGCGCGACACGCCGGACTTCTCCCCTCCTCTCCCCAGCCCTCTCCGCGCCTCACCTCCGGTTCGTCCCAGCAAGTCCGGCGGTGCCCGGACGGCCGACACGGAGGCCGCCGGGCAGGCCGGAACCCGTCCGCGGCCCTGTCGGCCCGGATGGCTGGATCGCGCCCTTTCACGCGCCGCGTTGTTGCGCTTTCAGTACGTTGATCCGCCCGCTGCAAGGACGAGGGATCGGGGGATGGGCATGACCATGGCGTGGACGACGGCGTACTCGCCGGACGACGGCGGCCTGGACGACCGGGTTCCGTTCCTTGCGCGTCTGGAGGCCGAGGACCGCTCGGCGCTGCTGTCGCTCGGCCGCGAGCTGACCTTTGCCGCGCGGATGGTCCTGATCCACCAGCGCGAGCCCTCCTCCCACGTCCTCTTCCTGGTGCACGGCTGGACGAAGGTCACCGCCTCGGCGGCCAACGGCTACGAGGCGCTGCTGGCGCTGCGCGGGCCCGGTGACATCGTCGGCGAGTCGGCGGCGCTGACCGGGCGGCCTCGGTCGGCGACGGTGACCGCCCTGGAGCCGGTGCGGGCGGTGGCGGTGGAGCACGAGCGGTTCAAGGACTTCCTGAACCGCTCCCCCGCCGTGTCGTTCGCGCTGCTGGGCCTGACGGCGGACCGCACCCGCGCGGCCGACCGCCGCCGACTGGAGTTCGCGTCCATGAGCGTGCGGGAACGGTTCGCCGTCCTCCTGCTGGACCTCGCCCGCACCCACGGCCGCCGCACCGCCGAGGGCATCGAACTCTCCGTCCCGCTGAGCAAGCAGGAACTGGCGGGCTCGGTGGGTGCCTCACGGGAGATGGTGCAGCGGCTGCTGAAGGAGCTCCGCGACCGGGAGGCCGTCGTCACGGGCCGCCGTACCCTGCTGATCCGCCGCCCCGACATCCTGCGGCGCATCGCGGCGACCGGGTCGGCGCCGGGGATTCCGTCGCCGCCGGGGTCGCCGGAGGGGTGACGGCACGGCCCGTGCGGGGCGCGAGGACGAGGCCGCGCCCACCCGCGCGGGCCGCGCTGTCAAATTCCGGTCGGCGAAATCCGGCCCGTCCCAGGTCGGCGAAATGCGGCCCGTCCCAGGTCGGAATCCGGCCCGTCACGGGCCGGCGAAATGCGACCCGTCACGCGTTCGACGTCGAGGCCGTCAAGTCCGAAGCGGTGGGTGAGGGTGCGGCAGCACCCACCCGTCGGCAGCGGTCCACGGGTAACGGGCCGCCCAACGGCGTCTCCACCCCCCGGCGCCCCTCGAACCGCTCTGTGCACACGGTCACACTCCAAGTGGGTCATCCGCCCTCACGGCCCACGGCCTCGCGCCGCCAGTCTGCTGATCTGCACGGCGAACCCCCTCGAGAGGCGACCATGACCGACCCCGTGAGCCGCACGATCCTGCTGCTGGACATCGAGAGGTACAGCGACCGGGACGACGTGGAGCAGGCGTATCTGCGCCGCATGCTCTACGACATCACCGACCGCGCCCTGGAGAGCGCGGGCATCGACGAGACCCGGCGGCTGCGGGCCGACCGGGGCGACTCCGTGATGGAGCTCATCGACGCGAACGCCCCGGTCACCGCGCTGCTGCGGGCCCTGCTCACGGAGGTGCCCGCGCAGCTGCGGGCGATCAACCGCATGGCGTCCCGCTCCGCGCAGATCCGGCTGCGCGGCGTCGTCGCCACCGGGTACGTCGCCGTCGACGAACGCGACGGCTGGGTCGGCTCCGATCTGAACCACGCCTGCCGTCTGCTCGACGCCCCGCTGCTGCGCGAGGCCCTGCGCGAGCGGCCCGACGACTTCGCTCTGTGCGTCTCCAACCCGCTGTACTCCGGGGTCGTACGGCACGACCACGTCGGCATCCCGGCCGCCGAGTTCCACCCGGTGACGGTGGACAGCAAGAACGGCCCGCTGAAGGCGTGGCTGCACGGCCCGGTGCCCGGCGGAGCAGCCACGGACGGGCACGAAGACCACAGTGACACGGGGGCGGGGGAGGTGCCGGGCGGTCCGGGGGGCCGCCCGGCACCGAAGGCCTCCCCGCAGGGTGGCCCCCACGAGGACCGCCCGGCGCCGGCCGGATCAGGGGGAGCCCCGGCGCCGGGCCCCGTCGTCAACGTCCACGGCGGGACGTTCAACGGCGGTGTGATCGGCGGTACCCAGTACGGCGGCATCAGCGGCGGCCACTTCTCCGGCGACGTGGTGCTCGGCGGCCGGTTCTCCGGCGACGTGGCCCTCGGCGGGGCCGGCGACCGAGACCGCGAACGGGGTGAGCGCGCATGAGCACGGCCGAGGCCGAGGCTCCGGCGTACCCGGACGCCGGTGCCGTACCGGGACCCGCGCCGGACCAGCCCACGGCGGACTCCGCCCCCGAGGACGACACGGGTCACGGCGACGAGGGCGCGTCCGAAGAACTGGACCAGCCGCAGAATGCCTGGTCGGCGCGGCGCGACCTGGTCGACCACAGCCCGAGGAGCATGAACGTCGGCGCCCGGGCCCGCTTCAGCGGCGGCCTGCTCGGCGGCGACCAGCACGGCGGCATCAGCGGCGGCCACTTCTCCGGCGACGTCTTCCTGGGCAGCAAGACGGAGATCTACCAGCTCGCCGCGCCCGGTCTCACCGCTCCCGCGTCCTCCTCCGGCGAGGTCCCGCACACGACCCTGGAGCAGTTGGCCGGACGCTTCGTCGCCGACGAGGCGCTCATGGCCCGCCTCCTGGACCGACTGCGCCACGAGCGCGTCCTGGTCCTGTCCGGGGCCCGCTTCACCGGCCGGCGCACCGCGGCCCTGATGCTCCTGCACCGACTCGGCGCCCTCCCGGTGCGCACCCTGGTCCGCGACACCAGCCCGGGCACCCTGGCCGAGCAGTTCACCGGCGAGCACCAGGCCCGCGGCCATGTCCTGTGCGACCTCACCACCCGCCGTGAGGACCCACTGCGCTGGACCCACCTGCTCGCCGCCCGTGACCGCCTCGCCGAGCGGGACGCGTACCTCGTCGTCACCCTCGATCCCGGGGCCGTACTGGACGACGTGACCGTCGACGAGTGGCGGCCCCCGGCTGCCGCCGATGTGCTCGCCGCCCATCTGCGCACCCGCACCGATGACGAGACCGCCGCGAGGCTGCGGGACCTCCCGCAGGTCTCCGACTTCCTGAGTCGCAGTCACCAGCCCCGCGAGGCAGCCGCGTTCGCCCAGTTGCTCGGCGGATACGCCGCCGGGGAGGTCACCGAGGAGGCGGTCGGGCAGTTCTCGCTGGTGTCGCTGGAGAACCAGGTCCAGGAGTGGTTCGAGGAGGACGAGGTCTCCCTCCATCTGCGGGACAAGGCGTTCCTCATCGCTCTCGCCGCCTTCGACGGCGGCCCGTACGCCCTCACCGCCGAACTGAGCGATCTTCTCTACCGCTTCCTGCAGGAGACCGAGAACCCGGCCCGCGTCCCCGAGGTCCCCGTCTTCGGCACGCACGTCGGCAAGCGCCTGCAACTGGCCCGCGCCGAGAAGTACGAGGACGACGAGCACACCGAGTGGGGGCCGGTGACCCAGCAGAAGGCCAGATTCCGCGACGAGCGGGCCTCCCTCGTGCTGTTGCGCGAGGTGTGGACCGGCCATCCGTCCGCCCGGCCCGCCCTGATCCGCTGGCTGCGCCGACTCGCCGACGACGGCCGCCCGCTGGTCCGTACCCGTGCCGCGTCCACCGTCGCCGTCCTCGCCCGCACCGACCTGCCGTCCGCGATGGCGCTGGTCATCGAGGTCTGGGGCACTTCCAGGCGGTACCGGCAGCGGCTCGTCGCGGTCAACGCGCTCACCCTCGCCCACCTCGTCGGCACGCCCAACGTCCCACGCATCCTGGACGCCTGGTGCGCGGGCGAGGACCCGCGGCTGCGCTGGGTGGCGGTGCGGGCGTACGGGCTGATCGGCCCGGAACGACCGGAGCAGGCCCTGGCCGCGCTGCGCGGCGCGGTACGGCGGCTGTACGCCGACGCACCCGACGGCACGGGCGGCGAACTCGCGCGGGAGCTCGCGGAGGCCGTGGAGCTGCTGCTGCTGTCGGCGGCGAGCGACCGCGTCCTGGTCGAACTGCGCGCGCACCTTGACGACGACCGGGCCGTGCGCGACCTCGCGCTCGGCGGCTTCGTGGGCGCGTGCAGGCGCACTCAGGACGACGAGCGGTACGGCCGTCCCCTCGTCCTGGACTGGTACGCCCGTGCCGCCACCGAGGGCGGGCCGGCCGCCCAGGGCATCCCGTTCCTGTGGCAGGCCGCGCTCGCCGATCCGCGCACCACCCGGCACGCGCTCGAGGTGCTGCGCGAGTGGGTGCTGATCGCCGACCGGTCCACGGCCGTCGAGTGGGCGCTGGCCGCGCTGCTGCCCACGCTCGTCACCACGTCCGCCGAGCACCAGCGGCTGAGCCATCTGCTGCGGACCATGCCCGGCGAGGACGGCGCTCCCCCGCCACCGGTGGCGGCCCGTCTGCTGACCACCCTTCCCGGCCGCTGACACGCCTCTCCATCAGCTCGCCAGACCTTCCGCCCCTGACCACGCCTTAGCCCGCTGAAGCCCGTCCGGACGACGGGGCCGCCGCCCCGTCTCTCCCGCCCCACGCCCGTCGGCACGTCCCGAGGAGACATACGCACGATGCCCTCATTCCACCGCCAGCCCGAGTGGCAGCAGTCGGCGGACCGGCACACGCAACTGGTCGACCCGGTCCTCACCGTGCGCCAGCTGTCGCGCTTCGAGTTCAACGTGAAATCCCTGGTCCGCATCGACCATGCCCTGGTGTTCTCCACCCCGAAGGGCTCCTACGACGCGTACCTGCCGCCGCACCGCCCGACGCGCAGCGAGATCGCGGCCAAGCGCTACACGGCCGTGTACGAGGTGGACATGGGCGTCCATCCGCACACGGCGGAACTCGCCCTGCCCAGCGACAACGACGCCTTCGAGTTCACGGCCGAGGTCGACATCTCCTGGCAGGTCCTGGACCCGGCCCGGTTCGTGGCGAGCGGCCACCGGGACGTGCCGGGGCTGCTCCTGGGTGAACTCCAGCAGGCGGCACGGCCGGTGACCCGTCGCTTCGCCATCGCCGACAGCGCGGCTGCCGAGCGGGAGCTGCTGCAAGCCGTCATCGTGCTGGGCCCGCTCGGGGCACCCGCGGGCCTGCAGGTCACCTGGACTCTGCGGCTCAAACGCGACCAGGCGAACATCGAACACCAGCAGCGGCTGCAGGCCATCGACCACTCCGCCACCGAGCATGTCCACCTGGCCCAGCGCGGCATCGAGGTCGACGTCGAGGTGGACCGCCGGCAGCGGCAGCAGGACGCCCTGCAGATCGAACGGGCCATGGCGTACGGCACGCAGCAGCAGGAGCTGATCCTCCAGCAGCAGCGGTGGCAGCACGAGCAGGCCGTGCTGAACAGCGGGCAGCAGCACCAGCTCGCCCTGCAACAGGGTCAGCAGCAGCTGGAGTTGCAGCAGCTCGAGGCCCAGAAGATCGCCTTCTACGAGTGGCATCTGCAGCAGGGCGGCGTCCATGCCTGGGCCCTCCATCTCGCCCAGCGCCCGGAGGACTCCCGGCTCGTCATGTCCAGCATGCGCGACGACCAACTCCGCATGATCCAGGCCCAGATGGATCTCGTGAAGCAGCTCCTGAGCGGCGACACGGCGGAGAACTACGAGCTGGAGGGACCCAAGCAGCTGGCCCTGCGCACGGTCAGCGACATCCTCAACCAGCGCCTCCCGGGGGTACCGCACACCCCGCCACCGCTTCCCGAGGGTCCGGGTTCGGCGTATCCCCATCCGCAAACACCGCCATCACCGCAGTCACCGCAGCCGCCGACGGTTCCGACGCCCGGCGCTGCACTCACCGGGGCCTCGCCGGCCGAGGCCGCACCGGGAACGGAAGCCCCGTCACCGTTCGCGGCTCCTCATCCCGCGCCCCACCCCGTTCCGCAGCCGACCGCCGGCCCGTTCACGCCACCGGCGCCCGCGACACCACCGTTCACCCCGCCGACGGGCCCGACCGCGGCTCCCTTCCCGCCTCCGCCCCCGGGGACGCCCGCACCGTACGGAGTCATGGGCACGGCGTATCCCCAGCCGCCTGTCACGCCGTACGCACCGCCGGTCCCCGCCTGGCAGCCGCCGCCCGGCTACGGCACGGCGCCGACCCTGCCCGGCCAACTGCCCGACCAGCGGAACCCGGTGTCCCCGGCCGAAGCCCCCGTGACGCACGCCACCGAGGACGGCAGCAGCACGGAGGACGCCGGCACCGGCACCGAGGAGAGGGGCACATGACCGCCCTCGACCCGGCGCCCGCCCCGCGCGCCGGAGAACCCGGCGCCCTCGGAGAACCCGGCGCCGTCGGCGACCCGGCCGCACTCGCCCGGCTCTGTGAGCGGCTCCTGTCCGAGCTGCGCGCCGAGATCGCCCGTGCCGACAGCAAGGCGTCCGTCCTGGTCGCCGCCCTCGGCATGACCGCCGGTGTCTTCAGCGGGCTGCTCGCCGGGCGGAAGTGGTCCCCGGCCGCGCTCCCCTGGCCTGGCACCGCCCTGTGGTGGGCCGGGTGCGTCTCCCTGACGTTCTCCCTGTTCGCCCTGCTGCTCGCCGTGCTCCCCCGATACCGCTCCGGGGCCTGGGCGCCGGGTCAGCCCCTGTCCTACTTCGGTGACATCCAACAGGCCGCCCGGCAGGGCCACTTGGAGGCTGCACTCGCCGTCACGGAGGCCTCTCCCGCGGTCGGCCTGACCAGGGCCCTGACCGAGACGAGCCGGATCGCCGCCCGCAAGCACCAGTGGATCCGCTGCGGCCTCGTCGCCTTCTGCTCCGGCACGGTCCTGCTGCCCGCCTCCCTGTTGACGGGCTGACCCACCGCACCGACAGCCGTCCCCGCATCCCGCAAGTGAAGGAACGAACGACCATGACCCACCCGCATCCGTCCCCGCCGGAGTATCCCGAGTCGCCCGCGCAGTCCGCCCCGCAGCAGCCGATACCGCCGCAGTACCCCCAGCAGCCTCCGCAGTACCCACAACCGGCCCAACCCCAGCAGCCCCCGCAGTACCCACAAGCAGCCCAACCCCACCAGCCCCCGCAGTACCCGCAGACGGCGCCTCCGCCTCCTTACCCCCAGACCGCCCCTGCCGGGATCCAGCCCCAGTACCCCCGGAGCGCCACCGCCAGCGCTCCACCCACCGCCGCCCTCTCCCCCGACGATCCCGCGCACCCCCACCACATCAGCACCGACCGCCGCCGCGTGCACATCACCAAGGACCAGCGCCGCACCGATGCCACCGCGGTCGGCAACCTGCTGCTCTACCTGCCGAACTTCCTGTGCAGTCTCGCCGTCGTCGGCCTGGTCTCCGCCTTCTTCGGCGATCTCGCCTTCCTGGTGATTCTGGCCTGGCTCGCCAGCGGCGCACTCGTGTTCTATCGCCCCGCGGAAAGCGCCCTCGCGCGCCGTCTGCTCCGTTTGCGCTACCCCACTCCACAAGAACGAGCCAAACTCGAACCGGTCTGGCACGAAGTCACGGCCCGTGCCGGCATCGAGAGCCGCACCTACGAGCTGTGGGTGGAGGACAGCGACGCCCTGAACGCGGTCGCCGCGGCCGGCCATATCGTCGGCGTCACCCGCTTCGCCCTCAACCGGCTGCCCAACGGCGAGCTGGCCGCCGTCATGGCGCACGAGCTCGGCCACCATGTCGGCGGCCACGCCTGGTCCTCGCTGCTCGGCTACTGGTACGCCCTGCCCGGCCGCGTCGCCTGGCGCTTCCTGAAGGCCTTCTCCGGCTTCGTGTTCACGGTGTCGCGTGCGTTCGGCTGCTTCGGCGCCGCCTTCGTGGTGCTGTTCATCGGCGGCATCGCGCTGGCGACGATCAGTTCGCTCTACGGGCTCCCGCTGCTGATCCTGGGCGTGCCGTACGCGCTCGCCGCCGTCGGCCGCCGCGCCGAGCTGCGCGCCGACGAGCACGCGGCCGCCCTGGGCTTCGCCCCCATGCTGGCCGCCGTACTGGACAAGCTGCACCAGCAGGAGCAACGGGAGGCGGCCGAGCTGAGGGCCCGCAACGGCGGTGCCCACGTCGAGGAGAGCGCACTCAGCAAGCTGCTCTCGTCGCACCCGGACTACCACACCCGGCTGCATCATCTGCAGCCGTACCTCGAGACGCGGCAGCACTGAGGCCCGGACACGCCGAAGGGCGGCCACCCTCTGCGGGGTGGCCGCCCTTCGGTTCAGGCTGCTCGCTTACTGGTTGTACGGACCGTAGTCGTAGTCCTCCAGCGGTACGGCCTGGCCGGAGCCGGTGCCGAACGGCGAGTAGTCGATGTCGTCGTAGCCCACGGCCGAGTACATCGCGGCCTTGGCCTCCTCGGTCGGCTCGACCCGGATGTTGCGGTAGCGGGACAGGCCCGTACCGGCCGGGATGAGCTTACCGATGATGACGTTCTCCTTGAGGCCGATCAGGGAGTCGGACTTGGCGTTGATCGCCGCGTCCGTGAGGACCCTGGTCGTCTCCTGGAAGGACGCCGCCGACAGCCAGGACTCCGTGGCCAGCGAGGCCTTGGTGATACCCATGAGCTGCGGACGACCGGAGGCCGGGTGACCGCCCTCCTGGACCACACGACGGTTCTCGTGCTCGAACTTCGAGCGCTCGACCAGCTCGCCGGGCAGCAGCTCGGCATCGCCGGACTCGATGATCGTCACGCGGCGGAGCATCTGCCGGATGATGATCTCGATGTGCTTGTCGTGGATCGACACACCCTGCGAGTTGTACACCTTCTGGACCTCGCCGACCAGGTGGACCTGGACGGCACGCTGACCCAGGATGCGCAGCACGTCGTGCGGGTTGACGGCACCCACGGTGAGCTTCTGGCCCACCTCGACGTGGTCGCCCTCGCCGACCAGGAGCCGGGCGCGCTTCGAGATGGGGTAGGCCATCTCGTCGCTGCCGTCGTCCGGCGTGATGACGATCTTCTTGGTCTTCTCGGTCTCCTCGATCCGGACGCGGCCGGAGGCCTCGGAGATCGGGGCGACACCCTTCGGCGTACGGGCCTCGAAGAGCTCGACGACACGCGGCAGACCCTGGGTGATGTCGTCACCGGCCACACCACCGGTGTGGAAGGTACGCATCGTCAGCTGGGTACCGGGCTCACCGATGGACTGGGCGGCGATGATGCCGACCGCCTCACCGATGTCGACCAGCTTGCCGGTGGCGAGCGAACGGCCGTAGCACATGGCGCACGTGCCGACCGCCGACTCACAGGTCAGGACCGAGCGGGTCTTGACCTCCTCGATGCCCCGCGCGACCAGCTCTTCGATGAGCACGTCGCCCAGGTCGGTGCCGGCCGGGGCCAGCACCTGGCCGTCGACGACGATGTCCTCGGCGAGGCAGCGCGCGTACACGGACGTCTCGACGTTGTCCGCCTTGCGCAGCACGCCGTCCGCACCGCGCTCCGCGATGTGGAGCTTGAGGCCGCGCTCGGTGCCGCAGTCCTCCTCGCGAATGATGACGTCCTGCGACACGTCCACCAGACGACGGGTCAGGTAACCCGAGTCGGCGGTACGCAGAGCGGTGTCCGCGAGACCCTTACGGGCACCGTGCGTGGAGATGAAGTACTCCAGCACGGAAAGACCCTCACGGAACGACGCCTTGATGGGCCGCGGGATCGTCTCGTTCTTCGCGTTCGACACCAGACCACGCATACCGGCAATCTGACGCATCTGCATCATGTTGCCTCGTGCACCCGAGTTCACCATCATGAAGATCGGGTTGGTCTTCGGGAAGTTGTCGTTCATCGCCTCGGCGACCTCGTTGGTCGCCTTGGTCCAGATCGCGATGAGCTCCTGCGTGCGCTCGTCCTTGGTGATCAGACCGCGCTCGTACTGCTTCTGGACCTTCTCGTCCTGCGCCTCGTAGCCCTTGACGATCTCCTTCTTCGCCTCGGGAACGACGACGTCGGAGATGGCGACGGTGACACCGGAACGGGTGGCCCAGTAGAAGCCGGCCGCCTTCAGGTTGTCGAGCGTCGCCGCCACGATGACCTTCGGGTAGCGCTCGGCGAGGTCGTTGACGATCTCGGAGAGCTGCTTCTTGCCGACCTCGTAGTCGACGAACGGGTAGTCCTCCGGCAGCAGCTCGTTGAAGAGCGCACGGCCCAGCGTCGTCCGCAGACGGAAGCTGTCACCCTGCTGCCACTCCGGCTCGCCCTCCTCCTGGGCCGGCGGGGTCCAGCCGCGCGGCGGGATGGTGCCCACCGGGAAGCGGATGTCCACGCGCGCCTGCAGCGAGAGCTCGCCGGCGTCGAACGCCATGATCGCCTCGGCCACGGACGCGAAGGAGCGGTCCTCGCCCTTCACGTTCCGCATCTCGCCGTCCGTGGTCAGGAAGAACAGACCGAGGACCATGTCCTGGGTCGGCATCGTGACCGGGCGGCCGTCGGCCGGCTTGAGGATGTTGTTCGAGGACAGCATCAGGATGCGGGCCTCGGCCTGCGCCTCCGCGGACAGCGGCAGGTGCACGGCCATCTGGTCACCGTCGAAGTCCGCGTTGAACGCGGTGCAGACGAGCGGGTGGATCTGGATGGCCTTGCCCTCGACCAGCTGCGGCTCGAAGGCCTGAATGCCGAGGCGGTGCAGCGTGGGCGCACGGTTCAGCAGAACCGGGTGCTCCGCGATGACCTCTTCCAGCACGTCGTACACGACCGTGCGGCCGCGCTCGACCATGCGCTTGGCCGACTTGATGTTCTGCGCGTGGTTCAGGTCGACCAGGCGCTTCATCACGAACGGCTTGAAGAGCTCCAGCGCCATCGCCTTCGGCAGACCGCACTGGTGCAGCTTCAGCTGCGGACCGACGACGATCACGGAACGCGCCGAGTAGTCGACACGCTTGCCGAGCAGGTTCTGACGGAAGCGGCCCTGCTTGCCCTTCAGCATGTCGCTGAGGGACTTCAGCGGGCGGTTGCCGGGACCCGTGACCGGGCGGCCGCGACGACCGTTGTCGAAGAGGGCGTCAACGGCCTCCTGAAGCATGCGCTTCTCGTTGTTGACGATGATCTCCGGGGCACCGAGGTCCAGGAGCCTCTTCAGACGGTTGTTGCGGTTGATGACACGGCGGTACAGGTCGTTCAGGTCGGAGGTCGCGAAGCGGCCACCGTCCAGCTGCACCATCGGACGCAGGTCCGGCGGGATGACCGGCACGCAGTCGAGAACCATGCCCTTGGGGCTGTTGGACGTCTGCAGGAACGCGGAGACGACCTTCAGCCGCTTCAGGGCGCGGGTCTTCTTCTGGCCCTTGCCGGTGCGGATGATCTCGCGGAGCTTCTCGGCCTCCTCCTCGAGGTCGAAGGACTCCAGGCGCTTCTGCAGCGCCGCGGCACCCATCGAACCGTCGAAGTACGTGCCGAAGCGGTCACGCAGCTCGCGGTAGAGCAGCTCGTCGCCCTCGAGGTCCTGGACCTTGAGGTTCTTGAACCGGGTCCACACCTCGTCGAGGCGGTCGATCTCGCGCTGCGCACGGTCGCGCAGCTGCTTCATCTCGCGCTCGGCACCCTCGCGCACCTTGCGGCGCACATCGGCCTTGGCGCCCTCGGCCTCCAGCTCGGCCAGGTCGGCCTCGAGCTTCTTGGCGCGGGCCTCCAGGTCGGCGTCGCGGCGGTTCTCGATCTGCTGCCGCTCGACGGAGACGTGCGCCTCCAGGGAGGGCAGGTCACGCGTACGGCGCTCCTCGTCGACGTACGTGATCATGTACGCCGCGAAGTAGATGACCTTCTCCAGGTCCTTCGGGGCGAGGTCGAGCAGGTAACCCAGCCGCGACGGAACGCCCTTGAAGTACCAGATATGCGTCACGGGGGCGGCCAGCTCGATGTGGCCCATCCGCTCACGACGCACCTTCGCGCGTGTGACCTCGACGCCACAGCGCTCACAGATGATGCCCTTGAAGCGGACGCGCTTGTACTTGCCGCAGTAGCACTCCCAGTCCCGGGTGGGGCCGAAGATCTTCTCGCAGAAGAGGCCGTCCTTCTCGGGCTTGAGGGTGCGGTAGTTGATGGTCTCGGGCTTCTTGACCTCGCCGTGGCTCCACTGACGGATGTCGTCAGCGGTGGCCAGGCCGATCCGGAGCTCGTCGAAGAAGTTGACGTCGAGCACTATGCGTCAATCCCTCTCAGGGTCGTAAGTCTTTCGGTCTGTACGGGGGTCCCGGGGTCGGCGGGCCTGGAAGTCAGGCCCGCCGGACTCCCGTCAGACCTCTTCGACGCTGCTCGGCTCGCGCCGGGACAGGTCGATGCCGAGCTCCTCCGCAGCGCGGAAGACGTCCTCGTCGGTGTCGCGCATCTCGATGGACATACCGTCGCTGGACAGCACCTCCACGTTCAGGCACAGGGACTGCATCTCCTTGATGAGCACCTTGAAGGACTCGGGGATGCCGGGCTCGGGGATGTTCTCGCCCTTGACGATGGCCTCGTAGACCTTCACGCGGCCGGTGACGTCGTCGGACTTGATGGTCAGCAGCTCCTGGAGGGCGTACGCGGCGCCGTAGGCCTCGAGGGCCCACACCTCCATCTCGCCGAAGCGCTGGCCACCGAACTGAGCCTTACCACCCAGCGGCTGCTGGGTGATCATCGAGTACGGACCGGTCGAGCGAGCGTGCAGCTTGTCGTCGACCAGGTGGTGCAGCTTCAGGATGTACATGTAGCCGACCGAGATCGGGTCCGGGAACGGCTCACCGCTACGGCCGTCGAACAGCCGCGCCTTACCGGTCGGGAGCACCATGCGCTCGCCGTCGCGGTTCGGGATGGTGTGCTGCAGCAGACCCGCGAGCTCGTCCTCGCGCGCACCGTCGAAGACGGGGGTCGCGACGTTCGTGCCCGGGTCGACCTGGTCGGCGCCGATGGCCTGCAGGCGCTGAGCCCACTCGTCGGCGAGACCGGAGACGTCCCAGCCGCGGCTGGCGAGCCAGCCGAGGTGGATCTCCAGGACCTGTCCCGGGTTCATTCGGGACGGGACACCGAGCGGGTTGAGGATGATGTCGACCGGGGTGCCGTCCTCCAGGAACGGCATGTCCTCGATCGGCAGGATCTTGGAGATGACACCCTTGTTGCCGTGCCGGCCGGCGAGCTTGTCGCCGTCGGTGATCTTGCGCTTCTGCGCGACGTAGACGCGGACCAGCTGGTTCACGCCCGGCGGCAGCTCGTCGCCCTCCTCGCGGTCGAAGACGCGCACGCCGATGACCTTGCCGGTCTCGCCGTGCGGCACCTTCAGCGAGGTGTCACGGACCTCACGGGCCTTCTCACCGAAGATCGCGCGCAGCAGACGCTCCTCGGGGGTCAGCTCGGTCTCACCCTTCGGGGTGACCTTGCCGACGAGGATGTCACCGGCGATGACCTCGGCACCGATGCGGATGATGCCGCGCTCGTCGAGGTCGGCGAGGACCTCCTCGGAGACGTTCGGGATGTCCCGGGTGATCTCCTCGGGGCCGAGCTTGGTGTCACGGGCGTCGACCTCGTGCTCCTCGATGTGGATCGAGGAGAGGACGTCGTCCTGCACGAGGCGCTGCGACAGGATGATCGCGTCCTCGTAGTTGTGACCCTCCCACGGCATGAACGCCACGAGCAGGTTCTTGCCGAGTGCCATCTCGCCGTTCTGGGTGGCGGGACCGTCGGCGAGGACCTGGCCCTCGATGATGCGGTCGCCCTCGTTGACGACGACCTTCTGGTTGACCGAGGTGCCCTGGTTGGAGCGGGCGAACTTGGCCAGGCGGTACGTGATGTACGTGCCGTCGTCGTTGGCGGTGGTGATGTAGTCCGCGGAGACCTCCTGGACCACACCGGCCTTCTCGGCCTTGACGACGTCGCCGGCGTCGACCGCGGAGCGGTACTCCATGCCGGTGCCGACGAGCGGGGCCTCCGACTGGATCAGCGGAACGGCCTGGCGCATCATGTTCGCGCCCATGAGGGCACGGTTGGCGTCGTCGTGCTCGAGGAACGGGATCATGGCGGTCGCGACCGACACCATCTGGCGCGGCGAGACGTCCATGTAGTCCACGTCCTCGGGCGCGACGTAGTCGACCTCACCGCCACGGCGGCGGACCAGGACACGGCCCTCGGCGAACCGAAGGTCCTCGGTCAGCGGCGCGTTGGCCTGGGCGATGACGAACCGGTCCTCTTCGTCGGCCGTGAGGTAGTGGACCTCTTCGGACACGACACCGTTCTCGTCGACCTTGCGGTACGGGGTCTCGACGAAACCGAACGCGTTCACGCGACCGTAGGTGGCGAGCGAGCCGATCAGACCGATGTTCGGGCCTTCGGGCGTCTCGATCGGGCACATGCGGCCGTAGTGCGAGGGGTGCACGTCACGGACCTCGAAGCCGGCCCGCTCACGGGAGAGACCACCCGGGCCGAGCGCGGAGAGACGCCGCTTGTGCGTCAGACCCGACAGCGGGTTGTTCTGGTCCATGAACTGGGACAGCTGGCTGGTGCCGAAGAACTCCTTGATGGAGGCGACGACCGGCCGGATGTTGATCAGGGTCTGCGGCGTGATCGCCTCGACGTCCTGCGTGGTCATGCGCTCGCGCACGACGCGCTCCATACGGGCCAGACCCGTGCGGACCTGGTTCTGGATGAGCTCGCCGACGCTGCGCAGACGACGGTTGCCGAAGTGGTCGATGTCGTCGGTCTCGACGACGATCTTCTGACCGCTGTCGCCGACCGTCTCGGTCTCACCGGCGTGCAGCTTCACCAGGTACTTGATCGTCGAGATGACGTCCTCGACGGTCAGAATGCCCGCGTCGAGCGGAGCGTCCGCACCCAGCTTCTTGTTGACCTTGTAGCGGCCGACCTTCGCGAGGTCGTAGCGCTTCGGGTTGAAGTAGAGGTTCTCGAGCAGCGTCTGCGCGGCCTCACGCGTCGGGGGCTCGCCCGGGCGCAGCTTGCGGTAGATGTCGAGCAGCGCGTCGTCCTGGCCCTGGGTATGGTCCTTCTCCAGGGTGGCGCGCATGGACTCGTACTCGCCGAACTCCTCGAGGATCTGCTCGGTCGTCCAGCCGAGCGCCTTCAGGAGGACGGTCACGGACTGCTTGCGCTTGCGGTCGATGCGGACACCGACCATGTCGCGCTTGTCGATCTCCATCTCCAGCCAGGCACCCCGGGACGGGATGATCTTGGCGGAGAAGATGTCCTTGTCGGACGTCTTGTCGATGGTGGAGTCGAAGTAGACACCCGGCGAACGGACCAGCTGCGACACCACGACACGCTCGGTGCCGTTGATGACGAAGGTGCCCTTGTTCGTCATGAGCGGGAAGTCGCCCATGAAGACGGTCTGGGACTTGATCTCGCCGGTCTCGTTGTTGGTGAACTCGGCCGTGACGAAGAGCGGAGCCGCGTACGTGAAGTCGCGCTCCTTGCACTCGTCGATCGAGTTCTTCGGCGGCTCGAAGCGGTGGTCGCGGAAGGTCAGCGACATCGACCCGGAGAAGTCCTCGATCGGGGAGATCTCCTCGAAGATCTCCTCGAGGCCGGACTTGGTGGGGACGTCCTGCCCGTTCTCGAGAGCCTCCTCGACGCGAGCCTTCCACGCGTCGTTGCCGAGCAGCCAGTCGAAGCTCTCGGTTTGCAGCGCGAGAAGGTTCGGAACCTCGAGGGGCTCCTTGATCTTTGCAAAGGAGATGCGCAGCGGGGCGGTGCTGGCGCCGTTGTTCGTATTCGCGGTCGAGGCGGTGCGCGAGGCGGCCAAGAGGGGGTCCTTCCGAGGGCTCGGACTCACTACGCGCGTCCCGGTCCCCGCCGGGCACAGAGATAGAAGTCCCAGGTCAGAGACTTTTGATCGTCGTGCTCAAGCAGGGAGCGTGCTCCTGGTGACGGGCAGGAGACAGCTAACAGGCAGCGCAAAGGGTCAGTGTAGCCACTTGGCACACTGATGTCCAGTGCGGGTTTGCAGGCTCACGACGGAGTCCCTCGTTGTCCCTCAACACCTGCGGCAAGCCACGCCCTCGTTGCACATCGATACTGCCCTCTTCGTCGTCGATCCATGCCTCGGATCCGGATCGTTGTGACGACGCGTCCTGAGAATTGCGCGCTGCGTGCAGTTCGTCAAGGCCCCCCTTGCCCAAAACCGGGTGCTGCCATCGTCACGTGCAACCTGTCACCGGGGCCCTCGGGAGGCACGACGAAGATCACCATACTCCCCGCGACGACGGTCGCAAGGCAGCCGCCGCCGGACCCTCCGGAACGACGAAGAGCGACCACCCGGATGGATGATCGCTCTTCGGTGCGTCCGCGTTACAGCCCAGGAGTGAGCCGTGTCCGTCGGCCCGAGGGCGCCGTTGCGGCGTTCGAGTGAGCCGCGACCGGCGGTCGCGAGCGGGCCGTACGGAGCGAGGCCCGTACGGCCCGATGAGTCCGGTACGGACCCGTGGGCCCGTGCAGGCCCGGAGGTGTTACTTGACCTCGACGGAGGCGCCGGCGCCCTTGAGGGACTCGGCGGCCTTCTCGGCGGCGTCCTTGGCGACCTTCTCCAGGACGGGCTTGGGGGCGCCGTCCACGAGGTCCTTGGCCTCCTTCAGGCCCAGGGAGGTCAGCTCACGCACGACCTTGATGACCTGGATCTTCTTGTCGCCGGCACCGGTGAGGATGACGTCGAACTCGTCCTTCTCCTCCTCGGCCTCGGCGGCCGGGGCACCCGGGCCCGCGACACCGGCAACCGCGACCGGGGCGGCGGCGGTGACGTCGAACTTCTCCTCGAACGCCTTCACGAACTCGGAGAGCTCGATGAGGGTCATCTCCTCGAACTGCGCGAGCAGGTCTTCCTGGCTGAGCTTCGCCATGATGGGCGATCCTTCCACTAATTCGGCTGGTGCCGGATGTACATGTATGGCGGGCGTACGTTCGGCCCGCTACGACCGTCGCCTGTGGCGGCGGTCATTTCGCGAGCCGAATTACTCGGCACCGCCCTGCTCGGCCTGCTTGGCGCGAAGAGCGTCCACGGTGCGGACGAGCTTCGACGGGAGCGCCTGGAAGAGCGCGGCAGCCTGGGACTGCTTGCCCTTCATGGCGCCCGCCAGCTTGGCGAGCAGAACCTCGCGGGACTCAAGGTCCGCAAGCTTCTTGATCTCGTCGGCGGACAGCGCCTTGCCGTCAAGGACACCGCCCTTGATGACGAGGTTCGGGTTGTCCTTGGCGAAGTCACGAAGACCCTTCGCCGACTCCACCGGGTCACCGGTGACGAAGGCGACCGCCGTCGGACCGTTGAACAGGTCGTCGAGCGTCGAGATCCCGGCCTCGTTGGCCGCAATCTTGGTCAGCGTGTTCTTCACCACGGCGTACTGGGCGTTCTCACCGAGCGAACGACGCAGCGTCTTCAGCTGCGCCACGGTGAGACCCCGGTACTCGGTCAGCACGGCGGCGTTCGAGCTGCGGAACTGCTCCGCCAGCTCGGCTACCGCGGCAGCCTTGTCGGGCCTTGCCATAGAGCGTCGGCCTCCTTCCGGGTGATGAGGACCGCTCGGAAGGGGCTGGGGAAAACGAAACGCCCCGGCGCAGGCGCACGGGGCGGACTCGACCGGTTGCACGTGCGGCGGACGCACATACTCCGGGAGCTCTTCCACTGTCACCTGCGCGGGTCGTCCGCAGTTCAGCGGATCCTTCGGCCACCGCGCCCTCATCCGAGCGCACGGCAACGACCAGCGGTCTTTGGCTTCTGTAGGAGAGTAGAGGAACGGATCGCCGGCAAGCAAATCCGCTCCCACGGCTCAGCCCTGCTGGGCGCCCCTCATCATCTCGGCGAGGTCGGCCGTGTCCTTGGCGGGCGAGCCGTCACCGTCACCGGCTTGGCTTGTCCATGCCCAGGGGCTTGTCCATGCCCAGGGTGGCGGAGCCGGGGGGCGGTTCACAGCAGGACCGCGAGCCTGCCCTGACCGGGCGTCGAAGACTCCTGATTTCCCTGGGCCGGGGGCGGCCATGACGTCCTACGAGACCGGGGCCACGTCCTACGAGACCGGGGCCACGTCCTACGAGACCGGGGCCACGTCCTACGAGACCGGGGCCACGTCCTACGAGACCGGGGCCACGTCCTACGAGACCGGGGCCACGTCCTACGAGACCGGGGCCACGTCCTACGAGACCGGGGCCACGTCCTACGAGACCGGGGCCACGTCCTACGAGACCGGGGCCACGTCCTACGAGACCGGGGTGCCAATCAGCTCCTTGAAGTCGGCGGTGTCCGCCACCGGCGGCTTCGCGGCCGAGAACTGCACGCCGTAGTCGTGGTAGTACGCCGTCGAGGACAGCCGTCCGCTCGACAGCTCACCCCGTTCGACCTTCTTGACCAGCAGGTCGTGGTCGTCGACCCAGATGTCGACGGTCTCCGTGGTGACTCCGGCCTGCTCCAGCTGCGCCTTGAGCCCGGCCGCGCCCTCGCCGTTGAGGTCCGCGGCGGTGACCGTTCCCGAGTAGTGCGTGGTGTGCCGGCCGCGCACGGTCTCCTCGCCGTCCCTGCGCACGTCCCCGGAGGCGAGAAGCAGCCTGACCGGCTGAAGAGGGGCCGTGCTGCGCAGTTGGTCCCTCAGATGCGCACCCGAGCCCCCGGGAAGGGCGGACAGGTCTTCGTACGCGTACCTGATCCAGTGCCTGCCGTGCAGACGGCGGGCGAACGCGGCCCCGACCTTCGCGTAGTAGGCGTCGGGCAGCACCCGGGCTTCCATGGAGGTGCTGTTCAGCGTGCGCATGGTCTCGGCGAGCCGGCCGCCGGTGTAGGTGATGCGGAGCGTGCCGACCGGGTCGCCGGACCAGCCGAGGGCGCCGTCCGTCCTCAGGGAGAGCATCCCGCCCATGGCGGTCGTGGACTCGATCCGCGCGGAACCGGCCCTCGAGGTGGCCTTCACGACGGCCCGCAGGGCGGACGCCGACCGGGGGTCGACACGGCCTGTGCGGCCGTGTGGCGGCCGCGCGGAGTCCTTGTGGTCGTCGTCCCCGGGGAAGCCGCACGCAGCCAGGGTGGACAGTGCCGTGACCGCCACGACCGGGAGGATCCCGCGCCTCACGATCCTGTCCCTCATCCGTTCCCCCCTCGTGCGCTCCGTGATCTTCACGCTAACTCCGACGCAGGGGACACGGCACGCACCTCCCGGGAAACGCCATGTGCCCCGGATCGTCGCACCGGAGTGCGCCGCCGGGGCGCACTCCGGCGGCGAGCGAGCCGAAAAAACACGCCGGGCCCCGCACCTCGGAAGGTGCGGGGCCCGGCGTCAGCTGCGCGTGCCCGCGGCTGCCGTCAGGATCAGACGGCGGCCGGGTCCTCCTCGACGAGGAGGTTGCGGGTGCGGTTCGGGTCGAGCGGAATGCCGGGGCCCATCGTGGTGGTGATGGCGGCCTTCTTGATGTAGCGACCCTTGGCGGCGGACGGCTTAAGACGGAGGATCTCCTCCAGCGCCGCACCGTAGTTCTCCACCAGCTTGGCGTCGTCGAAGGACGTCTTGCCGATGATGAAGTGCAGGTTCGAGTGCTTGTCGACGCGGAACTCGATCTTGCCGCCCTTGATGTCGTTGACGGCCTTGACGACGTCCGGGGTCACGGTGCCGGTCTTGGGGTTCGGCATCAGACCACGGGGACCGAGCACGCGGCCGAGGCGGCCGACCTTGCCCATGAGGTCCGGGGTGGCGACGACGGCGTCGAAGTCCAGACGGCCCTTCGACACCTCGTCGATCAGCTCGTCGGCGCCGACGATGTCGGCGCCCGCGGCACGAGCGGCCTCGGCACGGTCACCGGTCGCGAAGACCAGGACCCGGGCGGTCTTACCGGTGCCGTGCGGGAGGTTCACGGTGCCACGGACCATCTGGTCGGCCTTGCGCGGGTCGACACCCAGACGGAAGGCGACCTCGACGGTGCCGTCGAACTTGGTCGTGGAGGTCTCCTTGGCGAGACGGACGGCCTCGAGCGGGGCGTAGAGCTTCTCCCGGTCGATCTTGGCGTCCGCAGCGCGGAGAGCCTTGCTGCGCTTGCTCACAACTGCTCCTGTGTGTTCTGAAAGGAGTCGTGGTACGGGCCGAGCAGGCCCTGCCACGTGCGGCCGCGTATTCGGCAGCTGCATGGTTCTACGAAGGTGGGGTTCAGCCCTCGACCGTGACGCCCATGGAACGCGCGGTGCCGGCGATGATCTTCGCGGCGGCGTCCAGGTCGTTGGCGTTGAGGTCGGGCATCTTGGTCTGGGCGATCTCGCGGACCTGCGCCTCGGTGATCTTGGCGACCTTGGTCTTGTGCGGCTCGCCGGAGCCCTTCTCGACGCCCGCGGCCTTGAGGATCATCTTGGCGGCCGGTGGAGTCTTGGTGATGAAGGTGAAGGAACGGTCCTCGTAGACCGTGATCTCCACCGGGATGACCCAACCGCGCTGCGACTCGGTCGCGGCGTTGTAGGCCTTGCAGAACTCCATGATGTTGACGCCGTGCTGACCCAGCGCCGGGCCGACCGGCGGGGCCGGGTTGGCGGCGCCGGCCTGGATCTGGAGCTTGATGAGCCCCGTGACCTTCTTCTTCTTGGGAGGCATTGCTCTCTCCGGGTCCTTAGTGAGAGTTTTCCGCCGTCCAATCCGGATCATCCGGATGGAGGCATACCGCACAACGATAACGGGTACCTCTGCGCGGCCAAAAACCGAGCAGGTCAGACCAGCTGCGGGAGCCTGTCTGACCTGGTCGGAGGTGCTGTACCAGAAGGTGTCAGTTCTTCTGGATCTGGTCGAAGGAGAGCTCGACCGGAGTCTCGCGGCCGAAGATCTCCACGAGGCCCTTGACCTTCTTGGAGTCGGCGTTGATCTCGTTGATGGTCGCCTGCAGCGTGGCGAACGGACCGTCGGTGACGGTGACCGAGTCGCCGACCTCGAAGTCCAGCACCTGGACCTCGACCTTGCGCTGCGGAGCAGGCTTGCCCTCGGCCTCCGCGGCCTCACGGGCGGCCTTCTCCTCGGCTTCCGGAGCGAGCATCTTGACGATCTCGTCCAGCGTCAGCGGGTACGGGTCGTAGGCGTTGCCCACGAAGCCGGTGACACCGGGCGTGTTGCGGACGACTCCCCAGGACTCGTTCGTCAGGTCCATGCGCACCAGGACGTAGCCCGGGAGCTTGTTCTGACGGATGGTCTTGCGGTCGCCGTTCTTGATCTGGACCACCTCTTCCTGCGGCACTTCGGCCTGGAAGATGTAGTCCTCGACGTTCAGCGAGACGGCACGCTGCTCGAGGTTGGTCTTCACGCGGTTCTCGTAACCGGCGTAGGTGTGGATCACATACCACTCGCCCGGCAGGGTGCGCAGCTCCTGGCGGAGCTGCTCGACCGGGTCGAGCTCGGGCTCCTGCTCGCCCTCGGGCTCCTCGGACGCGACCTCGTCCTCGTCGACGACGTGCACGGCGGTCTCCTCGGCCGGCTCGCCCGCGGCGGCTTCGGCAGCCTCGGCCTCGTCGACCTCGTCCGCGCCCTCGACGATGTCGAGCTCGTCATCCACGGACTCGACGGCCTCCCCGCGAGGCTCCATGGCGTCGTTCAGGTTCGGGTCAGACACGGTGGCTGCTTCTTCCTGGATACATAGGGGTGGAACACGCGAAAGGGACGCCGGCTACCTCGGCGTCCTTCGCTCTCGGCTCAGCCGAAGACGTACTTGGCGGCGTGGTTGAGCCCATAGTCAATCAGAGTCACCAGGGCGATCATGATCGCGACGAAGAAGATCACCACGGTGGTGTACGACGTCAGTTGGTTGCGCGTCGGCCAGACAACCTTGCGGAGCTCCGCGATGACCTGGCGGTAGAAGAGGGCAAGGCGCTTGAGCGGGCCCTTCTTGGCTCGCTTGCCGCCTTTGCGGGTCTTCTTCTTCGACTCCTGCACCTCGTCCTGGGCGTCAGGCATGTCGATGGAGCCCACGGCGTCCGTCACTCGTCCTCACCTGATTCCCGGGTCGTGGCCGTGCCGCGCCCGGTGGAGCCGCACGGCGTGCAATACGTACGTACTGTGCGCACACTTCCTGGTGGAGGAGTGTGTAGCAGGGCCGGAGGGACTTGAACCCCCAACCGCTGGTTTTGGAGACCAGTGCTCTACCAATTGAGCTACGACCCTTTGTGTGTACCCCAACGTACCGCATCCGGCCGGGTGCTCGGTGTGCACCGGCTCGGGCGAGGCCGCTGGAGGCCAACGAGGTGAGAGTGTACGTGGTCCACGGCTGGGCGTCGAACAGAAAGTGCCCGTAGGGGCCTTGCCCCCGCAAGATCGGCCAGGCCACCGCACGAATTCGGACGTCTGTCCGGTCCACGGCCCTGTCCTGCCCAGTCTGTGAAACCCGCGTGCCGGGGCAGTTTCCGGTCTGAAACGATGGGTCCCATGAGCGCTGCAACCCCTCCCACCGAGCGTCGGGTCTCCGCCCGGATCGGCGCGATCTCCGAGTCCGCCACCCTCGCCGTGGACGCCAAGGCCAAGGCCCTCAAGGCCGCCGGGCGCCCGGTGATCGGCTTCGGCGCCGGCGAGCCCGACTTCCCGACACCCGACTACATCGTCGAGGCGGCCGTCGAGGCCTGCAAGAACCCGAAGTACCACCGCTACACGCCGGCCGGCGGCCTTCCCGAGCTGAAGACCGCGATCGCCGCGAAGACGCTGCGCGACTCCGGGTACGAGGTCGACGCCTCCCAGATCCTGGTCACCAACGGCGGCAAGCAAGCCATCTACGAGGCCTTCGCCGCGATCCTCGACCCGGGCGACGAGGTGATCGTCCCGGCGCCGTACTGGACGACGTACCCGGAGTCGATCCGGCTGGCCGGGGGTGTCCCGGTGGATGTCGTCACGGACGAGACGACCGGCTACCGCGTCTCCGTCGAGCAGCTGGAAGCGGCCCGCACCGAGAAGACGAAGGTCGTCCTCTTCGTCTCCCCCTCGAACCCGACCGGCGCGGTCTACAGCGAGGCCGAGGCCGAGGCGATCGGCCGCTGGGCGGTCGAGCACGGCCTGTGGGTGCTGACGGACGAGATCTACGAGCACCTGGTCTACGGCGACGCGAAGTTCACCTCGCTGCCCGCGATCCTGCCGGAGCTGCGGGACAAGTGCATCGTGGTCAACGGCGTCGCCAAGACGTACGCGATGACGGGGTGGCGCGTGGGCTGGATCATCGGCCCCAAGGACGTGGTGAAGGCGGCGACGAACCTTCAGTCGCACGCGACCTCCAACGTGTCGAACGTTGCGCAGGTGGCGGCTCTGGCGGCGGTCTCCGGTGACCTGGAGGCGGTCGCGAAGATGCGCGAGGCCTTCGACCGGCGTCGCAGGACCGTCGTGCGCATGCTGAACGAGATCGACGGCGTGCTGTGCCCGGAGCCGGAGGGCGCGTTCTACGCGTACCCGTCGGTGAAGGCGCTGATCGGCAAGGAGATCCGCGGTCGGCGCCCGCAGAACACGGTGGAGCTGGCCGCGCTGATCCTGGAGGAGACCGAGGTCGCGGTGGTGCCCGGCGAGGCCTTCGGCACCCCCGGCTACCTGCGGCTGTCGTACGCCCTCGGTGACGAGGACCTGGTCGAGGGCGTGAGCCGGCTTCAGAAGCTGCTGGCGGAGGCGCAGGACTGACGTCCCGCTCCCCCGTCCTGCGGGGCGGTCGTCTCCCCTTCCGGGGGAGGTGACCGCCCCGTTCTTTTGTGCGAGCAAGACCACGAACGGGGAAACCGCTGGAGGGACGCCGGGGACGTGCGGCAGGATCCTGGGATGGAGCGTGTACGTGATGTCTCTGAGCTGCCGAAAGCCCATCTGCACCTGCACTTCACCGGGTCCATGCGGCCCGCCACCCTGCTCGAACTGGCCGACAAGTACGGCGTGCGCCTGCCGGAGGCGCTGACCGAAGCCCTGACCAGCGGGGAACCGCCGAAGCTGCGGGCGACGGACGAGCGGGGCTGGTTCCGCTTCCAGCGGCTGTACGACGCGGCCCGTTCGTGCCTCAGGGAGCCGGAGGACATCCAGCGCCTGGTGCGGGAGGCCGCGGAGGAGGACGTCAAGGACGGCTCGGGCTGGCTGGAGATCCAGGTGGACCCGACGTCGTACGCGCCACGTCTGGGCGGTCTGATTCCCGCAATGGAGATCATCCTGGACGCGGTGGAGGCGGCGTCGCGCGAGACGGGCCTGGGCATGCGGGTCCTGGTCGCCGCGAACCGTATGAAGCACCCCCTGGACGCCCGCACGCTGGCCCGTCTGGCGGTGCGGTACCACGACCGCGGTGTGGTGGGCTTCGGCCTCTCGAACGACGAACGCCGTGGCATGGCGCGCGACTTCGACCGCGCCTTCGCCATCGCCCGCGAGGGGGGCCTGCTCTCGGCCCCGCACGGCGGCGAACTGACCGGCCCGTCCTCGGTCCGCGACTGCCTGGACGACCTGCACGCGAACCGGGTGGGCCACGGGGTGCGCGCGGCGGAGGACCCGCGTCTGCTCCGGCGCCTGGCGGAGCGCGGGGTGACGTGCGAGGTGTGCCCGGCGTCGAACGTCGCGCTGGGGGTGTACGAGAAGCCGGAGGACGTCCCGCTGAGGACGCTCTTCGAGGCGGGTGTCCCGCTGGCCCTGGGCGCGGACGACCCTCTGCTGTTCGGCTCCCGGCTGGCGGCCCAGTACGAGATCGCCCGCCACCAGCACGGCTTCACGGACGAGGAACTGGCGGAACTGGCGCGGCAGTCGGTACGGGGTTCGGCGGCCCCCGAGAACATGAAGACGAAACTGCTCACCGGGGTGGACGACTGGCTCACCGCGTGAGCCCGGGGCAGATCGGGGTCGGTGTCGGGGCGGGGGCAGTTCCCGGGCAGGGGCGCGGGCAGGCAGCAGCCGGGAGGGGCTTCACGGGAGGGGCCTCAGGGGACGCAGGCACACCGCCGGAAGGGCCCAGGGGACGCCGTCCCCGGCGGGACCCGGGGG
>NZ_LBMW01000021.1 GCF_026168105.1 Streptomyces hygroscopicus | reverse complement strand
AGCTGAACACTTCCTGGCCTTCACCAGCATCGCCTGCACCCTCACTTGCTACCGCAGACTCACCAAATGAGATGGCTTCTAAAGGCGACTACGTCTGTGAGGATGGGGCCAACGGCGGTGTCCACAGCCAGCTCAAGATCACACAAACTGACGTCGGAGTCACCGGCGCCAACGGTCAATGGCGGCCCATCACCGACCACGCCGTAGCCGACCTCAACGACAAGACTGCCATCGCGGGCGTGAACGGCGACAGCGGATCCCCCATCTTCGCCGGCGTGAACAACTTCACCGCCGACGAGGCGCGCGGCACACTCACCACCTTCGATAACACCGTCAGCTGCGACAACACAGGCGAATCAAGGGACACCATCACCGATGGTGACCAGCGCGACGCGTGGTGCTTCAACGATGTCTACTACGTCCCGATCCGCCAGACTCTCGCCGACATGAACTGGACCCTCGTCACTTCCAGTTGACCTCACGGCGGAGGCAGAGCCCGCCCCGCCGCTTCCTCCCTTCGGTTCCTGGATGGCAGGCTTGGCGCCTGCCTGCCATCCACCAGAAGACTACGGAGTATGCGACCGTGCCCCTGAAGAACGTCCTCACCTTGCGCCGCGTGATCTGGGGTGGCGTCGCATTGGTCATCCTCGCGGGCATCGCGGGCGGCTGTATGGCCGTCGATCGTTCGCTCCGTCATGACGGCCCGGTGAAAGGCGACGTTCTAGTGAGTAACCATGGCCGTACTCTGACCGCGTCCCTCGCATGGTCGGGAGGATGCGAGGACAAACCTCACATCGAAGCCAGCGAATCCGGGCATGCCGTCACGCTAGTTGTGAAGCGGAAGTGGAGCCATTGGCAAAGTTCTCACGCTGGGTGCGACGGAGATGACCCGCAGGCCGGTCTGGCCGGCACCTCCCTCGGCAAGCCGCTCGGCGACAGGAAGATCATTGACGCCGTCACCGGCCACACCATCAACCCGTTCGACGACACGCACTTTCCTTACCCTCGATACCTGCCGCCGGGCTACACCCTTGAGAACAGCTCCTACTGCCCTTCCGGGTCCACACGTTCGATATTCCGGAACGCTACGCCCAAATGGGACTGCTCCTACCCCAGCGGACGACGCGACAGGAATGGTCAGGCCGGCACCGTGGACATCACAGCGGTCACTGGCGAGACCGGGCCCAAGGAGGGCAAGCCGATGACGGTGAACGGTCACCCAGGCAGGATCCAGGTATCGGACTCCGAACGGACTGCTGCATGGACGCAGAACGGGTACACCATCACCGTCCAGACCGAGGACCAGTCGATGACTGACGCCGAGTTCCTGCGAATCACGCAGAGCCTGAGGAACTAGAAAGCCTGCCCGGGCGACCAGAACAGGGCCAGATGACCATGGATGCGTCGGTGACCGTGCCGAGGAGGACGGAACCACGTCTGCCGTAGCTCGTGGCGACGGCTCTGTATGCCTTGAGCTTGTCGATGGCGCGGTCACGGTCGTCCTCGCCACCTGGATCGAGGTGGTGTCCGGCCAAGTGGTGTAGGAATCCGGACCGCCTCGCTCCGGCGACCACCTCCACGGCGATCACCGTCGAGGCTCCTCGGCCGGTGTCGATGCTGTTCCAGACCACCGGAGCGGCCTCTGCCCGGGGTCGGCCCTGCAGGCGTGCGTGACCTGCGGAGTCGTGAACTCCACATCGCTACACCACTTCGCGGGACGCGACCTGGATCGGGCCCTGAAGAAGGTCGCGAAGCAGGGCGGAGTGGTGGGGTCCTGATCGGCGCCACCCTCATCCCACCCAGCGCCGCACCGGAAAGGCAGAGCGGTCGTGATCGTCACCGGTGTCACCGTCACCCGCATCCATAGGCTCACACCGAGCCAGAGGACCGCCCACCGGGTCCTCGCCTTGGGACGGGCCCGCTCGAACACGGCTTCGCCCACGTGACGAACTGGCGGGTCCTCACCAAGCTCCGCACCGATTCCGAGGCACCCATCACCCGCAGGCCCTGCTCGTTCTGACGGACTTCGGAGTCAACCGCTGGCAGACGATCTACTCCGCAGACAGCCGCCCACGACCAGCGCGAGCACCCGGAGCACCAGCCACACCAGCCCTTTGACCTGCGACGTCAGGTTGGCGGAGACTCACTGTGCAACAGCACTGCCGGCACCGAGCAGATTACTCATAACGGGCTTGAATGCAGGCCAGGTTCAGGACGCCACCCGTGATTGTTGCCATAACCCACGCAGCTTTTTCAGCCAAACAGACGCGGCTAGCGTGCAGGGTGTACATCCACCACACAGAAGGAAAGGAGGCGAACAATGAAGCAGGAAAGCAGCATCCTCGAGCTCTCCGAGGAGGAGATTGCGATCGAGGAGCTCGACGCGCGCCCCAGCCAGCGCATCTGTTACCCGCCCACCTGGTAGTCAGCGGGGCCGAACTGCCCTGAAAGGCATGCGGCTTCACCATCACCCAAAGTGAAGCCGCATGCCGCATACCACGTCGGGAAGAAAGTCGGTCGTCATGGGTGATCCCCTCGTGTGCTTTCCGCGGCACATGGGCGTCGAAATCATACCGGGAGCGGGCGTCTACCTGATATCCGGTGGGCGCAAAACGGTGCTGCGCGGCAAACTCATTGAGCAATTGGCCCCGCTGCTCCGGCAGGGCGCGACGCGCGTGGCCCTGCGGCGTGCGCCGGCACCGCCGGTTCCCGGCACCGCCGTTGACCGCGGCCTGGACCGGCTGCTCGCTGCCGGGCTCGTGGTCGAGCGGCAGGGAGATCCCGGACGTGAGGACACCGGGTTCTGGGATCTTGCCGGCGTGGATCCCAACACCGTGTGCGAGGCCGTCGCGCTCCGCAGTGTCCGCGCGGTCGCCGTCGGCGGCGCGAGGACGGAGCCGTTCACTCAGGCCGCAGCGGCGCAGGGCCTGCGTCTCGGCGACGGTGATCCGCACCTCACCGTCGTACTCACGCCCGATTTTCTCCACCCCGGCATCCCGGCGTTCAACCGGGACGCGCTGAGGACTGGCACCCCCTGGCTCGTGGCCAAGCTGACCGGGGAGAGTGCCTGGATCTCGCCCGTCCTCGAACCCGGGCACACCGCTTGCTTCAGCTGCCTCGTGCAGCGCGCACGGGGCCACCGCCCGATCGAGGTCGCGCTCGCCGCAATGACCCATCGTGACCATGTCCCGGTGACTGGTGATGTGCGGCTCACCACGGCCACGGACCTGGCCGCGCGGCTGGCTGTCCTGCGGGTCACACAGTGGATGGCCGCCCTCCCCGACGACCCGTCGACGGTCCTGAGTTTCGACCCCCTGACCCTGGAAACCCGCAAGCACCGTCTCACCCGGCGCCCGCAGTGCCCGGACTGCGGCGACCCGGACCTGATGGCGTCTGCCGCACAGCTGCCGCTGACCCTGCGAAGTGTGCCCGCGGCACCGGACACAGACGGCGGTTACCGCTCGCACGGCCGGCATCACATGCTCGACCGCTACGGACACCTCGTCAGCCCCGTCACGGGCGTCGTGTCAGAGCTGACCCGGATGGAGACGTCGTCCGAGCTGCTGCACGTCTACTCCGCGGGCCACAATTTCGCGATGGGCCGGACCCTGCAGCCCGGCCGGGCACAGCGTGTACTGCGCACCGAGAGCGCAGGCAAGGGCATGAGTGATCTCCAGGCCCGGGCAAGTGCGCTGGGCGAGGCCATCGAACGGTACTCCGGCCTCTGGCAGGGCGACGAAGCACACATCGTAACCTCGGCACGCGCCCTGGGCGCCGACGCGGTGGCGCTGGACACCCTGCAGCTCTTCAGCAAAGAGCAGTTCCGCAACCGCGAGAAGTGGCGCAGCCGCGGCACGCCCTTCACTTGGGTACCCGAACCCTTCGACGAAACACGGGACATGGCCTTCACGCCCGTCTGGTCGCTGAGCGAGGAGCGGCACAAGTACGTGCCGAGCGCCTACCTGTACTACGGCTTCCCCTCCCCGCCCGGTCCCGTCGTCGCCCTGGCCGACTCCAACGGCAACGCGGCCGGGAGCAGCCTGGAGGACGCGATCCTCCAGGGCTACTTCGAGCTGGTCGAACGGGACAGCGTCGCCATGTGGTGGTACAACCGCACCCCCCGCCCGGCCATCGACTTGAACCGCACGGACATCGCCTACACCGGACGCTGGCAGGAATACTATGCGAGCATCGGACGAGAGACCTGGGTCCTCGACCTGACCTCGGACCTGGGGATCCCCGTCGCCGCAGCGGTGTCACGCCGGACCGGCGGCCCCACCGAGGACATCCTCTTCGGCTTCGGCGCGCACGTCGACCCGGCCGTGGCCGTCACCAGGGCCCTGACGGAGATGAACCAGTTCCTGGCCGGATACCGGGAGTTCCACCGCGCCCCGGACCGCTGTGAGAGCGGCCCGGAGACCGAGTGGTGGCAGACCGCGACGCTGGAGAACCAGCCGTACCTCGCACCCCGCGGCACTTCGGACCTTTTCACCGAACAGGCCCGTCGGGTGCCCACGCGCCTCGACCTGCACTCCGGCGTTCGGGAGGCCCAGCGGATTGTCGAGCGCAACGGCATGGAGATGCTGGTGCTGAACCAGACACGGCCGGACATCGGCCTGCCGGTGGTCAAGGTCATGGTGCCCGGCCTGCGCAGCTTCTGGCCGCGCTACGCGCCCGGCAGGCTGTACGACGTTCCCGTTGCCCTCGGCTGGACACAGTCCAGGGTGCCGGAAGCGGAACTCAACCCGATTCCCATGTTCCTCTGATCCGCGCCTGAACGCCCGCACACCGCCGCACGAGGAGGGGCTCATGCACACGGTCCAGGAGAGCCCGGAGCCGCGACAGCGCCGCCGCCGTCACGTCCCGCCCCCGTCACGTCCGCCCGCATCGCCGGCCTCCTGGGCGGACGCCGACGAACCAGCCGCTGCGGCGGAGGAAATGCACGCGCCGGAATGCGGTGTCCCGGCCGGACGGGCCACCGCCCAGGTGCGCATCGCCACACATGACACTGCCCCGTTCGAGGCCCGTGCGCTGCTGTCCGCCGTGACCGGGGGCTTCGCCGCGACTGCGCGACGCAGTCACCGGACCGTGCCGGCGGCTGGCTTCGCACACGGCACACCCCCACGCGGCCCCGGTGCGCCGATGGCGAGGCGCGAGGCGGACGGCACCGCCGCGGTCAACCGGGTATCCGTTCCGGGCGAGTACGGTCCGCCATGGCCTGATCGCGGCCCCGCACGTCCGGCACGCGGCGAGGCCCTCTAGGAAGCCGGCAGCGTTCGGCCCGGCAGGTGGCCCGAACTGCCGCCGTCCGACTCCCTTGACCGCGCGTACCGGTTCTGACGCGACCGCGCATGCCCGTCCTGAGCGGCCGGTGCCGCCGGATCTGGTCCACACCATCCCAGACGCATCAGCTGGAGGTCCGATGCCCGACGACGAACTCTCCGTATTCGAGAGCGCCGAGGTGTTTCTCCTGCGCGTCCCCGTCCTGCCCAACGATGCCGCGGGCGGGGAGCAGACCGACGCCGACACGGTCATGGCGCTGTCCCGCGACGCACTGGCCACCGAGGCGCTGCTCGTGTCCAGCGCTTCGCTGGCACATGCCCTCAGCGGTGTCCCCGCCGACGGCCGACCGCCCGTTTCGGCGCAGCAACGATTGTCCCGGTCCCTGCTCCGCTACCACTTGCGGATGTCCCGCAGGGCAACACCTTTCGGCCTGCTCGCTGGAGTGGCCGTGGGTTCCTTCGGCGACCGGCCCCGCGGCCGGCTGACCGGTCGGCGCACCAAACTCGTCCAGCCGGACAGGGCCTGGCTCGGCACACTCCTCGACGCCCGGGACATCACCGACCCCCCGGCAACCCTGCGCGTCGTCGTCAACAACACCTGCCGCACACAGGGCGACCGGCTCCTCCTGCCCCTCGCGGTGCGCTCCCCGGCGCCCACCAGGCGCAGCGTGCGCAGGACCCCGCCCGTCGAAGCCGTGCTGCGCCGGGCGAAGCGGCCGGTCGCCTTCACGGACCTGGCCACCGCGCTCACCGCGGACTGCCCCGGCATCACGCCGCAGGAGGCCTCCGGGCTGCTGTCCCGCCTGATCGCACTGGAATTCCTCGTCACCGACAGCTCGCCGCCTCCCACCGCGCCCGACCCACTGGAGCACGTGGCGCGCACCGCGCCGGAACACACCGGGCTGCGGAACTACGCCGCACGGCTGCGGAACTACGCGTCACGTGACGTCGGCCGGGGCGCGCCGGAACTGGCCGAGTTGCACCGGGCCGCCGGGTCGACCGAATGTGTACAGGTCGACCTGGCACTCGCCGCCGACGTCCAGCTGCCCGCCCAGGTTGCCCGCGAGGCCGCACGGGCGGCCTCGGCGCTGTGGCGGTTGTCCACGCCGGAGAGCGACGAACAGCGCGCGCTGACGGCATACCACCGGGAATTCCTCGAGCACTACGGACTGGGGGAACTGGTGCCGGTGAGCGACCTGCTGGATCCCGACACCGGACTCGGCCCCCCGGCCGGCTACGAGCTGCCGGCCGGTCATCGCATGCCCCTTGCGGGCCAGGCCGATCCGGACCGCGCGAGCGTCCTCAACACGCTGTACGCAAGCGCCCTGACTGCCGGACGGACGAGCATCGAACTCGACGAGTCCACCATCCGGTCGCTTCACACCAGGGGCGGGGATCAGCCGCCGTCTGCCGAGCTGTTCGTCTCGGTCCTCGCCGAATCCCCCGGAGAACTGGCGGCCGGCCGCTTCCTCCTGACAGTTTCACCTTTCCGGGTCTCCCGCCCGGCCGGCACGGCCTGGGGGCGGTTCTCCGGGCTCCTCGCCGCCGACGGCCACCGCGCCGCGTTCGCCCGGCGTACGCGGGGCGAAGACCCCGCCGCTCCGTTGCCCGTACGGGTGGACCACGCAATCCGCGACCGGAGGCTGCTGAATGTCACCGGAGCCCCCGACAACGCCGCCCACCATCTCGCCGTGGGCATCTACACCGACCCCGCTTCACCGGGCACCGTCGAACTCGCAGACGTCTGCGTGTACGCCGACACCCAGCGGTTCCACCTCGTCGACACCGCCTCCGGACGCGAGATCAGCCCGTTCGCCCCGCACATGCTCAACAGTCGGCTCGCCCCCAACACGGCACGCTTCCTCCTCGAAGTCCCCCTCATGGGAACGACTCAGCTGAGGGCCTGGGACTGGGAACACCTGAGCAGCTGCCCCTACCTCCCCGCCGTACGCCACGGCCGGACCATACTGAGCCCCGCCACCTGGCGACTGCGTCTGGGCGACCTCGCCGGCCAGGAAACCGCGCAACGCCTGGCGGCATGGCGCGAACGGTGGCGGGTCCCCGACCGCATCCACCTGGTCAGCGCGGACCAGCGGCTGGCCCTGGACCTCCGGCTGCCCCGGCACGCGGAGCTGCTGTGCCATCAGGTCCGGTTGGACCGGGAGTGTGTACTGCACGAGGACTACGCCCCCGAGCCGCCGTCGGGATGGCTGCGCGGCCCGGACGGCACGCATGACGCGGAGATCGTCGTGCCGCTCTTCGCGAGATCCCTCCGCGCCCGCGCGCCGGCCGCCTCGGCCCCGGCGCGCACCCGCCCTTCGGTACCGCACCTGCCCGGCGGACCGTGGCTGTCCGCCCAGATCCCGTCATCGGCCCAAACCCAGAGACTGATCCTCTCAGCCCACTTGGAGCCGTGGCTCGCGCGCGAGGCCGAACACGTGGACCGCTGGTTCTTCATCCGCTACGCCGATGCCTCCACCGGCCGGCCGCACCTGCGGCTCCGGCTGCACGGCCACCCGTCCGCCCTCGTCCGGCACGTGCTGCCGAGCCTGCGGGACTGGGCCCGGGACCTCGCGGCCGCCGGGCTCGTCGGCGACCTGTCTCTGCACCCCTACCGCCCGGAGACCGAGCGGTACGGGGGCAGCGCCGCCATCGACGCCGCGGAGCGTTTCTTCTGCGCCGACAGCCGGCTGGCCCTGCGCCGCCCCGGTGACGACACCGACCCGCTGCCCGTGGCAGCCGATGCAGTCCGCCTGATCCGCGGGTTCCAGGAGACCTCGGCGGTGGGCTGGGAACAGTGGCTGATCGACCACTACGACAAGGACGAGACCCGGCACCGGGTCTTTGCCCGCAGGCGCCGCGAAGCACTGGCACTGATCCCCGACGACGGTCCGGACCCCCCGGCCGACGACGCCGACTGGCACGCCGCCCTGGCCGCATACGCCGCCACGGTTCACAGCGCGGCACAGCGGGAGAACTGGATCCTGCCCGACGCGGTTCTCAAGGCGCTGCTGCACATGCACTGCAACCGGCGACTGCGCTTCGGAACGGCCATGGAACAGGACGTCTACGCTGTCGCGCGCGGCGCCGCAGCCGCCCACCGCGACCGGCGCAATGCCCTGGCGCGGCCTTTTGATCCGTTTGATCCGTCATGCCAGCAGTGAGCCGCCGCGTCCACGCGGGCCGACGGCCGAGGGCGGGAGCAAGATGCGAATCCCGGCTGGACTTGCGTCGGACCCGCATTGGTGTGGCCATGTCACTACTCCGTGGGCTCCGGTGCTGGTCTTGTTTGCGTCGTGAGGCGCTGATGCGCCGTGAGGCGCGGGGAATCGAAGGAGGTGCAAGAACCTCCTCGCCGGGCCGTCGCAGCGGTCCCGTAGGAGCTGAGCGCAGTCCGACCCGGGAGATGCCGGGGAGGGCGGGAAGCAGCGCTGACAAAGCCGGGACGGCTCGGAACTGCCGGACGGGCCGGGTCCTGAACCTGAACCTGTCCAGCTACTACCAGTGGCTCGCCGGTGCCCAGGGGTGCTCCCGCAGTGGCTCGCCAGTGCCCAGGGGTGCTCCCGCAGTGACTGGGCCTGCACGGTCCGCGGTCATCGGTGCCGGGGCCGAGCTGAGCAGGAATGCTCTCGGGCGGCGCAGAACGGGTACGGCGCGGTGACAGGACGGGCCCGTCGTCATCGCCGACACCGCTCTCCGGATACCTCTGGCTGCCGGACCTGCGCACCAGCCCGCTCCAGAGGCCGGCTGCTGATAGCCGACCACCCGGTTACTATCGAGGAATGCCGCGACCCGCCAATCCCCTCGTCCGCGAACGCCTCCTTGCCGCGGGGCTTGAACTCATGCACACGAACGGCTTCAACGGGTGCGGCATCAAGGAGATCACCGACAGCGCCGGTGTGCCCAAGGGGTCGTTCTACAGCTACTACGCCAGCAAGGAGGACTTCGCGGTAGCAGTGCTTGAGCACTACTGGGCGAGCATCGACCGGGACTTCGGCTTCCACCTGCGGGATGCATCTCGGCGGCCCATCGAACGCGTCACGGCCTTCTTCCTGGCTCTTACGGACCACAACGCGCATCGCAACTTCACACTGGGCTGCCTTGTCGGCAACATGTCCCTCGAGCTGGCCGACCACAGCGCGGAGGTCAGGAACAAACTGGACCACATCATGGACCGGTGGACCGCTTTGATCGCCGCATGCCTGCGGGAGGCCCGGACGAGCGGAGACCTTCCCGGCGACGGGTCTCCGGAGGAACTCGCATTCGTGATCATCGAAGCGTGGGAGGGTGCCGTCATGCAAGGACGCATCCGGCAGCATCGTGACTCGTACGAAAGGTTCGCGACCCTGGCCATCCCGCGCCTCCTCGGCACATCGGCTGTTTCGCTGAGGTAATCGGCTGTTTCGCTGAGGTAAAAGGTTCCCGCAACAGCAGGTGGGCTGCTTCCCACCTCCATAAATAGACGACTGGACAGTTATAGTCGTCCTCGTCCGCCACCCTGCAGCGCGAGGAGCGATCCCATTCATGTCCGACGCCAGCCTCTACGCCGAACCCGACAGCCCCGCACTCCCCGGAAGCGGGTTCACCCTCGACCCCGCGCGGGCAGCGCTGGTCATCACCGACCCGCAGATCGACTTCCTCAGCCCTGAGGGCGTGACCTGGCCCGTCTTCGGCGACAGCATCACGGACAATGGCACCGTCGCCCACATCGGCCGGCTCCTCGCCTCCGCGAAGGAGGCAGGAATCACGGTTGCCGTGTCACCGCACTACTTCTACCCCTCCGACCAGGAATGGCAGTTCGGCGGCCCGCTGGAGCGGTTCATGCACAGCGTCGGCATGTTCAGCCGGACCGGTCCGCTCACCCTCGACGGCTTCACCGAATCCGGGGCCGACTTCCTGCCGGAGTACAAGGAACACATCCTGGACGGGAAGACCGTCATAGTCTCCCCGCACAAGATCGTGGGTCCGGAGTCGAACGACCTCGTCCTCCAGCTGCGCAAGCGTGGCATCTCGCAGGTGATCCTTGCCGGCATGGCCGCCAACCTGTGCACCGAGGGGCACCTCCGGGAACTGCTCGAGCAGGGATTCGAGGTTGTTGTCGTCCGCGACGCCACCGCAGGACCCCGACTGCCCGAAGGCGACGGCTACCTGGCTGCGCTGATCAACTTCCGTTTCCTGGCAAGCGCCGTGTGGTCCACCGAGCAGACCATCAGCCAGCTGCGCTCGGCCTGACGGCAGGCAACTCCCCCGGAAAGCAGAAGGCGAGACATGAACAGAAGCGAAGTCACCGAACGGATCAAGGAATCGAAGATCCAAAACGGTATCCGGTGGTCAGACGTGGCCGCGGCACTCGGGGGGAGCAAGGAGTGGGTCACGGCCGGCTGCCTTGGCCAAATGGCCTTCACCGCGGAGCAGGCGGCCCAGGTCGCCGCCATCTTCAAGCTTCCTCACGAAGCGATTGCCGTGCTGCAGGTGCCCCCGGCCCGAGGCACGCTGGACACACCGGTGCCCTCGGACCCTCTCATCTACCGGCTCTACGAGATCGTGAGCGTCTACGGCACAACTCTCAAGGAACTCATCCACGAGGAATTCGGTGACGGCATCATGAGCGCCATCGATTTCCGCATGGAAGTGGTCCGGCACGAGGACGATGCCGGCGACCGAGTCGGCATCACCATGAGCGGCAAGTTCCTTCCCTACAAGCCGTACTGAGCCCGTGTGCCGACGAAGCAGCTCCCGGCGGAGATCCCTCCTCGCCGGGAGCGACCACTCGACCATCTCGGCGCGTCACACCGCGGCAGGGAGCGACATACGGCCAGGCGGGTGCTCCATGCGATGCTCCGCTTCGCAGGCGCCCAGGTAGCCTGCTGCCCGGGCCCGGTCCGCGCCGACAGCTTCACAGCCGCGAGCTGTCCCAAGGGCCGCTCGCTGCGGCTTCCCGGTTGTACCGGTCGAGCGCAGCCTTGTTGGTCGAGGCGTCCCGGAAGTCAGATCAGCTCCCAGGGACCGGTGTTGACCTCCGTCTCCCTGCCGACGCCGACACGCTTCCCCGCCATCCGGCGGCCGGTGGGCGCGGAGTAGGTCCGGGCGCGAAATCCTGTCGCAGGGCCATCCATTCGATCGAGCTGACGCACCGTCATTTGACGTCCCGCGTCGGGCCCCTGCTCTCAACCGCGACCTGCAGCTTCCCGCTGCGAAACGGTGAAGTCTGCATTCTTCAAGGTAAATTGCGGCTCATATTGAACCTTCAAGTCCGCGAATACGTTGAACAGATGCGCACTGTAGGGTCAATTAAGCCTGCCCTGGGCACCCCCGGATTCGCTTGGACTGGATTCGCAGAAACCCCTACCCGCAACACCACGGGAGGTCTACAGTTGGCCCCATCACGGTGGGCTGCGGCTAATTATGGCACGTCCCGCAGCAGGCGACTGACAGTTGTTCCAGGATTTGGAATGCGTTGTCCGGAGTGCGCGCACTGATTCACCCTGCGTCATCCGATGATTGCCACTGGAGCTCCGGATTGTCGGCACCTGCTCCCCCATCAGGAGAACTACCCAAGAATGGAGACAGACATGAAGAACTCTCCGAAGAAGATTTACGCCGGCATCGCGGCGCTCCTTGTCGGCACCTTCGCGGCGGGCACACTGGTCCTGACAACCGCCACGGCCCACGGTGACTCCGGCCACAAGGTTGAGGCGTCGTGCCGGTTCGGCTGCTACTGACCTCCTGTACAGCGCCGCCCAGCGGAAGGTTCCAGCGCTCGCGAACTCCTCGGAGTGCTGACCCGGCGGCCAGCAGACGGACTGACTTGCACTCGACGGCGTGGAGCGGGATGTCAGGCATGGCACGGTAGGCGACTGACGTGAAGCCTTTGGCAGCGGACATGACTTGGCAGATTGTCCATGCCAGGGGCTTCATGTCTATTTGTTTCCAGGCCCCGCGCACGTGGCCTGAACTTCCGCGCCACAAGGGGCTGTCCCTCTACAACGCATGCGAGCGGGTGAGGCAACGGTCAGCGTTATTTGACCAAGCCCCGGACACCCACCCATATCCACGATTGATCCACTGTCACCTCCCGCCTCGTCTCGGGGAAGCCTCAGGCAGCCCACCACCAGGCGGTTCCTGGGTAGGGCAGCGGGTCGGCGGACAATCGCGGTGCGCAGGCTACGACGTGGTCGGGAAGGCTGGCTGGATTGTCATGGTTGCGGTAGCGTCCGCTGCCGAAGCCCCAGTCCAAGTTGCCCCTGATCCACTGGTCGAGAAGTTTCAGATATCGCTGTCCCTCGGCTCCGAGGCGACCCGTGGTGGTCTCGCGTAGTTGCTGATAACGCGTGAGGATCCCGTCGCGTACAGTGATGGCCATCGGCAGGGCCTCCGCAGGCGTACAGGCGTTGTCTGCAGCCAGAACGTCGATCAGATTGATCCCATCGCCGCAGCGCAATGTTTCCTTCCAGTGCGACATGATGTCGTTGTCCACGCCCACCACGGCACAGCACATCTCCGTCAGCGCGCGCACGTCAGCCCGGTTGATCTCCTCTGCGGGGACCTCGAAGCCGCTGGTGATGTCCAAGACCGCACAGCAGACGGGCACCGAGCCGTTGGCTATGCGTGCGGTCAGGTAAGCGTCCGGCTCAGGCCTGGTTCCCAGGGCGCGGTGTGCAGCCTCCCACACCTGGTATCCCAGATAGGTGCGAAGTGCATCGATCCAACGCACGAGCTGCGTGGGGGAGGCTGTTGCGGCGATGCGGCAACGTAGATCCAACAAGGCGTGCTCTTGGGGGGTCATGCTTGACAGGGAAGCTCCGGTTTCGGCTATCCGGAGCAGTCGTGCCACGAGTAGGCTCATCGCTGCCGGATCCGAACTGTGGATTCCTTCATCGCAGTAGGTGTCGTCGAAGATGAACAGCCACAGCATGCTGTCAACGGAGATTTGGGCCAGGACTGTGGGAGCGTTGGGTTCGACGACTCTGGCGCCCAACTCGCCGCAGCCTATCGCGCGCGCCCGGCGTTCTTGCCCGGAATCCCGTGCGAGTTCCATGTCGCGCATCCAGTTGAGGGCTTTGGATTCCATCTCCTGCTGTGCCGGATGCAAGCCAGGAGCGAAGGGGCACCACAGGGCGGGAATGGCCAAAGGTGCGTTTGTCTGACTTGTCATGAGATTCTCCCACGAAGATTCTCGCTCAGAATTACGGCGGGTGTGACGACGCCCGCGTGGTGGAATGCCGGCGTCCGGGGTCGGACACCTAGACGATGCTGCGGTGTGGCCTGGGAAGCGCGAAGCTCACGGTTTCCGTGGCTGCGGTGATTTCGGTGACTTCCGTCCATCCATGGTCGTTCAGAAGTGCCAGGACGTCCTGGACAAGGATTTCGGGAGCAGAAGCGCCGGAGGTGACGCCGACGGTGGAGATCTCATGCAGCCAGGTCGTGTCGATGGCGTCAGCATGGTCCACTAGGCGGGCATGGGGTGCGCCGGAGTCCAGGGCTACTTCGACCAGGCGCCGACTGTTGGAGGAATTGGACGATCCGACGACGAGTACAAGATCGGCCTCGGCGCTCATCTTCTTCACCGCTAGCTGCCTGTTCTGCGTGGCGTAGCAGATGTCGTTGCGGTGCGGGGAGAGCAGGCGGGGGAATTTGCGCTTCAGGGCTTGGACCGTCTCCATGGTTTCGTCGACGCTGAGGGTGGTCTGTGACGCCCACACCACCCGGTTGGGGTCTCTGACCTGGATGTGCTCGATGTCGCTTGGGCCGGCGACCAGTTGAATGCGGTGCGGAGCGTGGCCCAGGGTTCCGGTGACTTCCTCGTGGCCCTCGTGGCCGATCAGGAGGATGTCGTAGTCCTGCTGCGCGTATTGCGTAACCTCACGGTGCACCTTGGTGACCAAGGGACAGGTGGCGTCGATGACCGTAAGACTCCGTCGAGCCGCTTCCTTGTGGACTTCGGGTGCAACCCCGTGAGCGGAGAACAGTACGACAGCGCCTTGCGGGACCTCGTTGGTGTGTTCGACGAACACCGCACCCTGCTTGCGCAGGTCCGCGACGACACGCTTGTTATGCACGATCTCGTGACGGACGTAGACGGGTGGCCCGTATTTCTTGAGCGCTTGTTCCACGGCCTGTACGGCTCGCACTACGCCGGCGCAAAATCCGCGTGGTACTGCCAGAAGCACGCGCTTGGGTCGAGCGGTCATGATGTCCTCCGCACCGCGCTGTCGGCCAGGATCCGCAGCTGCTGGACAGCTCGGGGGCTGAGGTGACAGACGGCATCGAGACAGGCACGCACCTGTCGGCAGCGGTCCAGGATCATCTGCTCGACCGCGCGGCGAGCTCCGCAGACGATAAGAATATTGCGGATTTGCTCTGCTTCGTCTTCAGTGAGGCCGGGCCTGCCCAGCAGGGCGTCGAGTCGGGCGCGGTGAGCTGGGGCGGCATCACGGTGCGCGATGGCGATCAACGCGGTCTTCTTGCCCTCACGCAGGTCGCTCAGGCGAGACTTGCCGGTCACTCTTGGATCGCCAAAGACACCCAGGAGGTCGTCGCGCAGCTGGAAAGCCTCGCCCAGCGGGATGGCGTATCGGGCGAGTTCCTCCATTTGCCGCCGTGTTCCGCCGGCCAGTGCAGCCCCGAGGTGCAGGGGGCGCTCGACGGTGTACTTGGCGGTCTTGTAGCGCACGACCGCCAAAGCGGTGCCCAGGTCTGCTGTCGGTGAGGATTGAGCTATGAGATCCAAGTACTGACCACCGATGACCTCGGTGCGCATGGCGTCCAGGATCGGCCGCACCGCGGTTCGCTGGGCCGCGGTGAAGCCGCAGGAGTGCAGCATCTCGTCCGACCACACGAGGGCAAGATCGCCCAGGAGGATGGCTCTGCCGACACCGTCCCGTTCCGCGCTTGGCTTGTCGGACAGCGTGCTTGAGTCCGCTAGAGCGCGGTGGAGGGCAGGACGGCCTCGCCGGGTATCGGAGCCATCCATGATGTCGTCGTGTATCAGGGCGAAGGCGTGGAACAACTCCAGTGAGGCGGCGGCCTTCAGTACAGCAGGGGTGGGGTTGTTCCCGGTGACGGCGGCGTATCCGACGCAGACCATCAGTGGGCGTACACGTTTGCCGCCGCGGAGCACGAAGTCGTGCAGCAGGCTGACGACGTGTTCCAGGCGCGGATCGTCGAAACGGTGGGCGCTCAAGAAGGTGTGCAAAGCCCGGTCAATGTGCACTCGTGCATCGGGCAGGGACAGCCTGCTGGGTGCGATGGGAGCGGTGGTCACGGCATCTCCTACTGAGGGGCGGCAGTGAGCTTGAGGGCCTCGTCAACCAGGGCCTCAACTATGCGGTGTTCGGAAACGGTGCGTACGACTTCGCCGCGGACGAAGATCTGGCCATTGCCGTTGCCGCAGGAGGCGCCGATGTCGGCATCCCGCGCTTCGCCGGGGCCATTGACCAGACAGCCCATGAGGGCGACTCGCAACGGGTGCGGGAAGTCGTCGAAGGCTGCTTCGACCTTCGCCGCAAGCTTGTGAATCCCGCCCTGCAGGCGGCCACAGACTGGGCAGGAGACGATCTCCAGTTTTCGCGGTCGGAGACCGAGCGAAGCCAGGATGTGGGACCCGGCCTTGACCTGGTCCTCAGGCGGGGTCGAAGCCGAGACGTGGATGGTGTCGCCGATCCCCTCGGACAACAGGATCCCGAAGGCGACCGCGGACTTGACCGTTCCCTGCACAGGGGTGCCTGCTTCGGTGATACCCAGATGAAGCGGGTAGTCACATTGCTCGGCCAGTTGCCGATACGCGGCAATCATGGTGAGGGGGTCATGGTGCTTGACGGCGATCTTGATGTCCCGGAAGCCGTGCTCCTCGAAAAGAGATGCCTCCCAAAGAGCGGATTCGACGAGCGCTTCGGCAGTGGCGCCGCCGTGCTCGGCCAGCAGACGTAGGTCGAGCGATCCGGCATTGACACCGATCCGGATCGGTACTCCTGCATCTGCTGCGGCGCGGCAGACGGGGGCGACCTGGTCGTCGAACTTTTTGATGCTGCCAGGGTTGACGCGTACGCCGGAGCAGCCGGCGTCGATGGCGGCCAGGGCGTACCGGGGCTGGAAGTGGACGTCGGCGACCACCGGGATGGGCGACCGGTTCACGATTTCGAGAAGTGCGTCCGCGGCTTCCTGGTTCGGGCACGCCACACGGATGATGTCGCAGCCCACGGACACGCACGCAGCAATCTGCTGCAGGGTGGCGTCGACGTCTTCCGTCCGTGTCGTCGTCATCGTTTGCACACTGACCGGCGCACCGCCGCCGACGGCAACGGTGCCCACATGGATTTGCCGGGATGAGCGCCGCGGGAAGCCTCGAGGAGGCATGGGCAGGCCGACATCGGTGGTCGTCATGCCGGCCTCCTGGTGGTGATGAAGCCGCTCGTGTCGCCGCAGGCCGTGAGGATGTGATCAGCGAGCCTGCTCGCGGACAGGCCTGCCTGGTCAAGCAGGTCGGTGCGATCACCGACAGGCGTGAACGCAGTTGGCAGGCCGAGGTTGTCGACAGGTGTCTTCACTCCCGCTTGGCGGCAGGCATGGGCCAAGCGGCTGCCTGCCCCGCCATCGGCGAGTCCGTCTTCGACCGTCACGACCCGCTCGTGTTGTGCTGCCAGCTCCATCAGTGCGCCGCTCACAGGCAGTTCCCACACGGGGGCTGCTACGGTGACGTTGATGTCACAGGCCTCGAGCCAGGTTGCTGCCTGGAGCGCCGGCTCGGCCAGTGGGCCATGGGCGACCAGCAGCACATCGTTGCCCTTGTGGGTCGGCGTCAGCAGGTCTACGTCGCCGTAGCGTTGCACGGCTGGAAGGTCGGCGCCCGCAGAAGCTTTGGGATAGCGCACCACCGTCGGCCCGTTGGCGTGAGCGACGGCCTCAGCGAGGGCAAGGCGCAGCGTATGGGGGTCGCGGGGCGCGGCCAAGCGCAGTCCGGGAACCATCGCCAGGAGGTTGACGTCCCACATGCCGTGGTGGGAGGCCCCATCTGGACCGGTGATCCCTGCGCGGTCCAGAACGAACGTCACACCGAGCCGATGGAGAGCAACGTCCATGAGCACTTGGTCAAAGGCGCGGTTCAGGAAGGTGGAGTAGATGGCGACAACGGGGTGAGCCCCACCCATCGCCAGGCCGGCGGCGGAGGTCACGGCGTGCTGCTCGGCAATACCGACGTCGAAGAATCGTTTCGGGTACCGGGCGGCGAAGGCTGCCAGCCCGGTGGGACCCGGCATCGCCGCAGTGATCGCAACAAGGTGAGGGTGTTGCTCTGCCAGCCGGCACAACTCCTCGGCGAACGCGTCTGTCCACGTCGACTTCACAGGCTTTGCGGCAGCTCCCGTTGCCGGGTCGATGAGACCGATCGCGTGCATGCGCTCTGCCGAGTCGTTCTCCGCCGGGGCGTAACCCCTGCCCTTGGCGGTTACTGCGTGCACCACCACCGGTCCGCCCAGGTCCCGGGCCCGGCGCAGCGCCCGTTCCAGCGCTTGTTCGTCATGGCCGTCCACGGGCCCGACGTAGGCGAAGCCCAATGTGGTGAACAGGTTGTCCTGTACGGCGCCGGGAACGCGTTCGTGTTGCGGGGGCACCCCTCGCTGACCAGTGCTCATGTCGGCGAGAAGCATGCCGATCCGGCCTGCAGTGGGCGCGTAGGCACGGCCGTTGTCATTCAGCACCACGATGACGGGCCGCTCGGGTGCCGCGCCGAGGTTGTTCAAGGCTTCCCACGCCATGCCGCCCGTCAGGGCGCCGTCGCCAATCAGTGCAACCACTCTGCCCTGATGCCCCTGCAATGCGCGTGCTTTTGCCAGACCGTCGGCATAGGACAGGACGGTGGAGGCATGGGAGTTTTCGATCCAGTCGTGGGGCGATTCCGCCCGCGACGGGTAGCCCGACAGCCCATCGGCCTGGCGAAGCGTTGAAAACCTCCCGGCCCGTCCGGTCAGAATTTTGTGCACATAACTTTGATGACCGGTATCGAACAGCAGCGCATCGCGGGGTGAGTCGAACACCCGGTGCAGCGCGATGGCCAGCTCCACCGCGCCCAGGTTCGAACCCAGATGTCCGCCGCTCGCCGCCACCTGAGTGACGAGGAAACTGCGGATCTCGTGTGCCAATCGGACCAGTTCACCGCGGTCCATCCGGCGAAGGATCCGTGGTTGCAATCCGTCGAGTTGAACAGACTTATCGGCGAGAGAAGTCACTGGCCGGCTCCTTCCTGTGAATGAAACAGGTGTCCACCTATCTCCCGGCTAGCAGACGCCCTGCGGGCCTCCGGTGGAGGAGCCCGCCGCCAACCGCGGCTGTAGCAGCCCAGTGAACCCAGGATTCAGCCTCAACGGAAGGACTCACCGCAGTCGAGATCGCGCAAAGCAGGCAAGTTTGCGACTTTGTGAAACGTGGTGCAGATATCGCTCATTGAGTGGTACCGTTCTCGACCCGTTATATCGATCACCGCCTTGATGTCGCTCGCGCGAATCGGGCTTCATTGGTGAAATCCGAAGCCTCAAGACAGTTGGGGTTGGGCCTCGGCCTGCCAGCTGAGGTGCAGGAGAGGTGCCGTGATGAAAACACCGAATACGCAGTTGCAGCAGCTATGCCAGGCTGCCGGCTACAGCGCTGCGGGGCTGGCCCGTGCGATCAGTAACCTGGCCCGTGAGCAGTCAACCCCGTTCTCCTGTGACCCCAGTACCGTGCGACGCTGGCTGGGCGGGACGACACCGCGGCCGCCTGCTCCGGCACTTGTCCTGGAATGCTTGGCCAGACGTTTGGGCAGGCCTGTCACTGCATACGAAGCCGGGCTCAGCAACGCGCCCCTCAGCGTCGCGGACCCATCCTGGGATGCCGACGCCGACCCACTCCGTCTCCTGGGTCGCCTCATCAAAGCGGACCCGAGCGGCCTCGCGATACTTGGCAGCAGAGCCTTCAGCTTCGCCGCCCTGACCCTGCCGCCCCTGCAGGTACAGTCCCAAGCGGCTCGCACGTATCCCGGCACACAATTTCACAACCGCCGCGTGACACAGTCCGACGTTTTTAAGATGCAGGCCGTGGCCGCCACCTTCCACGGCTTGGCAGAACAATACGGCGGCGCTCACCTGACTGCTGCGCTGACGGCGTACCTGCGCCAGGAAGCCGTGCCACGTCTCAGCGCCCCGGCCGAGGCCGGAATCCACCGGGCCCTGCTGTCGACCGCGGCTCAGCTCACGCTCATCCTCGCCGCTATGTACACAGACTCCGCTCACGACGGCACCGCACAGCAGTACCACCGCCTCGCCATTCGCCTTGCTGCAGAAAGCAAAGACCAAGCCATGCTGGCCATCGCACTCCGAGCCATGGCCACCCACGCCCACCAGCTCGGCCACCACGGCCCGGCCGTGCTGCATCTCGCCGAACAGGCCTCCACCCACGCCCGCCACGCCTCCCCCACAGCTCAGGCCTATGCGGCCGCCGAACTCGCCGCTCTCCAGGCCCACCACGACCGCCGCGCCGCCATCAGAACCCTGAGCGAGGCAGAGCGCTTCCACTCACGCGCCCACGGCGCTCCAGGCCCCTTCACGGATTACCCTGCGGGAGCTCTGCTCTACCAGCGCGCCCTCGTCCAGGAAGCCTTCGGCGACCACACAGCAGCCGTCCAATCCCTGGCCGATTCCCTGCGCCTGCGAGGCCCCGCCGAAACCCGCGCCACGGCCCTCACCCACGCGCGGCGTGCGCAAATTCTGCAGAAAATGAGGCGCATGGATGAAGCCGTTCACGATTGGCGAATATTTCTACAAGCCGCCCCCACTCTGCAGTCAGCACGTACCGGACGAGCTCTCAATAGCATGCACTGCAGCCTCCGCCCCCACAGACACAACCCCGCCGTCGCCGCACTTCTCAAAGATAGTAGTACCTGACTTTTTTCGGTGAAATTTCCGGGAATTGGGACTTCGCTCGCAGCCCATCCAACGGGTCGAACCCAACCGGCCCGGCAGATACCGCCGAGCCGCGGCAGAGAGCCGGGGGCAGGTCGGGGGAAGAAGCCAACTCACTCCGGAACGCAAGGAAGCGCCGGTTGGGTCTACCAGGGTCTGCCACTCACGCGGGGACTGCCGTACGCGGCGCGGAACGCCCGGCTGAAATGGGCGGGACTGACGAAGCCCCAACGCTGCGCCACCGCGGCCACGGTCGGCCTGGCGCGGTGCGGCCGGCCGAGTTCCCGGCGGCATTTCCCCAGCCGACGGCGCCTGATCCATCCGCCCACGGTCACGCCTTCCGCTTGGAAGAGGCGCTGCAGATGGCGCACGGAGATGTGGTGCGCGCCGGCGATCACCTCCGCCGACAGTCCCGGATCCGCAGATGCAGGATCCCTCAGGCCGCCGCGGTGCGTTGGGCGTCCCGGCCGAGGTGTTCGGTGAGGACGGTCGTGAGCAGATCCGCCACGTTGCGGCGAGCAACCTGTCGACCGCCGGATGGCAGGAAGCGGCTTCGGCTGCCGGCCTGGACAGGAACGGCATCACGAGCGCGGCCAAGCCCCCGTCGGGCCCCAGGATCATGCCGGTGACGCACCAGAGGTCGGACTCGGGGAGCCCGAACACATGCCGGGGCATCTGGAAGACCACCGTCTCGAAACGGTCGGGGAAGTCGAGGATGCAGCTCGAGTTGTGTCTTACCGGGCCAACTCCCCCGGGCGCAGCACCGCGGTCCGCCCGTCCTGGATCACCACGCCCGTGCTCCGGGTCTGCTGGCCGGTACCGAGCCTCATCGGCAGGCACATCAGCTGTCGCCCCTGCCAGGTGAGGCCCCAGGAACCAGCAGCCCCGATGAGGCTGGAGTGATGCCCACAAGGCATCACAGGGGACGCAAATGGTCTTGGACGCGATAGCGGTGAGCCCGCAACTGTTGAGTACACAAGCGGTCGACTGCCTGGCAGGCGTCGGCCAGGCCGAAAAATTGGGAAGGCATCACTGTGGATCTCACCGGGCCGCGCGTCGTGCTCATGGGCGGCGCCTCGAGCATCGGGCCGGCGACGACCAAGACCGTCGGCGCGCAGGGCGCTCGGGCCGGTGCCGTCTTCAGCCGGCAGTCGAGCGTGGCGTCCCGGAAGCCAAGTCGCCCAGCAGGTTCACCATGGTCTCCCCCAGCGAACAGCGAATCCCGGCCGAACGGGCCGGCCCTGGTGGACGGGTGCAATCTGGTCGTCGGGACGCCACGTAAGCGTGCGAGCCCTTGGTCCGGCTCGACGGCCATCGCCGGGCGATTCCTCCGGCACCACGGTCCGGTAGTCCTCGGACGCACACGGCCACGGGATCGCCGGCGCGGACTCGGACCCTATGCCATCGATCAGCCGTTCCTGGCCCGGGCGCCCGGCCGGCCTGGCTACTTGGCTTCGGCAACACCGGCTCCAGCACCCGTTGCGGTGTCTCTATGCCCAAGATCAGCGTCCGCCACGCACCCCGGCTGGACACCATGTTGGACATCGTGTCCAATCCACTCTAGCCTTTGAACTGCTGCAGCCACGACCAAACCTGCAGCAGTTGCAGCATCCGGCAGTCGACCTCCCCCATCGGCTGCCGGATGCGCATCAACAATCGTTGACACACCGGCGGGTTTCATTCCGGCCGAGAAGGCGGAGGAACGCGACGCTGCCACGGTTTGTCTCAGCAATTCAGGGAAAGTTGAGACCTCCTGCGTTCGGTGGTCCGCACACCAGCGCCCAGCCGCCGCTTGTCATGCACAGCCTCGTCCCTGGGCTGCGCCGACACAGCGTGTAACTGCAGCGCTTTATGGAAGCAGCTCCTTGACTCGTACTGTTCGCGATCCGCAGTTCCCAAAGTCACCGTTTTTCTGAACGGCTAGGAGATTCGACTTGGCTACCACCGAAGTACCCCGTCCCACTCTGCTCCTGGTGCACGGAGCTTGGCACGGCCCCTGGTGCTGGGAGAGACTGGAGTCCGCGCTCGCTGACGACGGCTGGAGGACTCGCACGGTCGCACTGCCCAGTGCTGTGAGGTCAGGCGTTCCGGCGAACGAGCCGCTCGCCGGCGTTCACAGGGACGCGCAGGCCGTCCAGGAGACCATTGAAGGCATCGAAGGTCCCGTGGTGGTCGTCGGTCACTCCTACGGCGGCATTCCAGTCACCCAAGCCATAGCCGACGCCCCAAACGTCTCACATGCCGTCTACCTGGCGGCATATCAACTGGACGTGGGAGAGAGCCTGTTCGGCTTCCACGGCGCTCCCGAACCGGAGAATCCGAAAGGCCTCATCCCGCCTGCGGAAAACAGCGATGCTGCTCTCTACGCCGATGTATCCGAGGCGGAGACTACGCGAGCGGTGCAGCAGCTGGTGCCGCAAAGTCTGAGATCCTTCAGCGAGCGCGTGACAAAGGCAGGGTGGCGAACCGTTCCCTCCACCTACATCATTTGCGAGCAGGACCAGGCTCTGCCGCCCCAGGCGCAGGAGAACCTCGCTGCCCGAGCCAAGAACATTTGTCGGCTGCAAAGCAGCCACTCGCCGTTCCTGTCGATGCCCTCGGAACTTGCGTCCCTTCTCGCGCACATCGCACTCAAAGAAGCTGGCTGACCCCAACAGCGGAGCTCGAGCCGGTGCGCGAAACTGCAGTGTCGCCCGTAGACATCTCAAGCGCTTCAACACGTCAGGCTGCAAAGGCGAGTTGATTCACCACGCGGAAGGCCGTTCCGGGCTGCGAGGTCGACGCCGAGAACACTCAGTGGATCGCCCAACTCGTCGAACGCCGCCTGGTCCGGCCCCCGTTTGTGCCGCCGGAGCCGATCCATCAGGAGCAGGACCTCAGCCTCTACCGCACCGAGGTCGTCCGCGAACGCGCCGGCGAAGCTCGGCGGCTGGAGAAGCTCCTCGAAGACGCGGGCATCGAACTGTCCAGCATGGTCTCCAACATCCTGGGCTCCCGGGCCGGAGCGTGCTGGAAATCCTTGATCGCCGGGAAACGCGCCCCCGCGTGCCGTCCAGGTCGGCCAGAGGCTTCATGCGCCGCAGACCGACGCCCGCATCGAGGTCCCGACCAGGAACCTCGACGATCACCATGCGTCCTCGGGCGAACCATGCCGGACCAAATCGTCGCCCGCCGCGCAACCGACAGTCGCCTCAGCGAACCCATCGGCCTGCAGATCACCCCCTTTCGCCGCCAAATCGAGCCCCTGATGGCCGTCCCCGGGGTCAACACCCGGACACCGATGTGATGCCCTCCGAGAGGGTCAAGGCGGCCTGAGCTGCGGAAACCGCAGAGCATTCGGAACCTTCGTACTAGGATGGGTGTATGGCATCAACCACTCGACGGCCCTCCACCGCTGCCGACCGACGCGCCGCGGTGGAAGCACGGATACTGTCCGGGATCGGCGAATTGCTGCGCGACGGCAGGACTTATACCGAACTGGGGGTGGAGCAGATCGCGGCTGCCGGGGGTATCTCCCGATCGGGGTTCTACCTGTATTTCCGCGACAAGGTGGATCTGCTCCTGCGGCTGAGTGGATTCCTCAAGTCGGACAGCTTCGAGATCGTGCAGCGCTGGCAGCCCTGCGGCCCCGTCGGCGGACTTGACGGGCTTGCCCACACGTATGAGCAGGTGTTCAGGCACTACCGCAAGCACGCGTCCCTCCTCGCAGCGATCAGCGAAGTGGCTGCTTACGACCCTTCTGTACGCGACTCATGGACATCGGCTCAAGACCGATTCATCGACCACACTACGAACCTGCTGATCGAGGAACAGTTGGCCGGTCGCACGCCTGCTGATGTCGATCCGCGGTGCGCCGCCGGCGTGGTGGTGCGAGGCGGCGCACAGGTCATCGCCCAACAGGTGGCCACAAGCGATGGACATGACGATGCCTTGGTCGCCCGTGAGCTGGCATGCGGCTACTGGTACGGCGTCTTCCGGCGGCCTGAGCGACCGTAAAGCTTCATGAGCGGTGCGTGGCTCATCTCCCGTGAGAACGGCGGAGGCTTCTCGCTACGCGGCTTGTGTTTCGCGACGGGCAAGCCCGGCCCGTCGGACGCCCGTCGGACCGTGAGCGCGCCCACCGTGTCCGCGTGCGCCGCGTGGTCACGTCCAACGCAGCTGAACCACTCAGATGTGGCCCGGTGTTCCTTGCCGATGCCCCGCATGCGCGACACCGCCCTGCTGCAGATGCTCCATGACAACAGTGCCCGCGGACAACGGCGTGCCAGCTTCCCCGGCGACTTCCTGACCGCGCTCACCACGCTGTACAACGAGAGCGCCGAGAACCTGTCCGCCTGCCTTAGAGAAGCGGTCGACGCCATCGATCAGGCCTCCGGCTGCGTCAAGGACTCCGCTGGAGAACGACCCAAGAGAGCCGGCGTGTACTTCGCCGCTCACGCAAACGGTGCCGCCCACCGATCCGACGGTTGCCGCACCTCTCCAGCGATGTGGGCGGGCTGGTAGCGCCGCGTCGCTGCCCAACCCGTCAGCGCCTTGTACAGGATGAACCACTGCGACATCAATGGGCGGTGGCAAGTCTGGTACCGCAACGGCGCGATTCACCTATGAACGACGATGACCAGCGGCACGTAGAGGAAAGAGGACAAGCGTCTGCCGCGCACCGAGGAGGAAGACGGCAATGGATGACGAATACTTTGGGGAAACACCGGATCTTATTGCCAGGACTCTGCAGGAGCTATCGCCCAACGCGTCCTTCTCCTTCGATGGCATACTCAGATACACCCCGATCGCCGATAAGGGGAAGGTCGAGGAAGTTGCTCAGAGTATGATCGAGGCTGGCGCGATCGTGCGGACCAAGCGGACTTGGTTCGACATCCGTTCCAGATCCACCCGCTTCGACCCGAAACAGCACTTTCGTGTCGTTCCCGAGGCGCTCAATCGGTACCGCGAATCCTTCGCCCCGCCCCCCGCCTATGAGATTGCTCGGTCCGGCGCACCTCCCGCATATTCGCGACCGCCGGCGAGGCTGCCTCCCACCGATGGCCACGGGAGAAAGCCGCGGCCGATGAAAGAGCCGCTGCCGCCGCTGCCGCCCATGTCTCTGGCCCTGGCTGCCGGGCATATCATGCGGGATCCCGAGCCGGGAGCTGCCCCGCGTGATCATTCGCCCACGATTGCGTCGGCAGCTTCCCTCCACGTACCGAGAACCGGTGATCAGCAATCGACTGAACCTGCGCCCCGCCATCAGCCATTCTCTACAGCCGCGCACCCCCACTCCATCGCGAAGCAACGCACTGGCCCTCAGTGAAGGAATGATGAAGTGACCAGGCGCGGGGACGTCGCGATGAGGTGAGGACCGTGTCGCTGCATCCCCGGGACCGGCGAAGTGCCGGAGCGGACGGCCGAGGTAGCGCGGCTGGTATTTCCCAGGGGCTGCTCGTGCATGCGGATCCGTGAGGTGCTCGGGCCGCTGTCCCGTGACTAGGACTTCGCGGAGCTGTATCCGCGACGCGATCAGCCCGCCTGGCCGCCCCACCAGCTCGCCCTCGCCTCGGTGCTCCAGTTCGTGGAGGGCCTGTCGGACCCTGGATCATTGTGTGATCGGGATCTGTCTGGGTTCGTCAGGTGAGACCGAGCGCTTGTATCGGTCGGTGGTAGTCGCGGCGGGTGTGGCGGAGGGCGGCGGCGATGTTGGTCTGGCCGTCTGGGCGGAAGATACTGATGGCGAGGTTGCGCAGGGAGGCCATGACGCGGGGCAGGTTGCCGGTGCGGATCTTGGAGTTGTCCTTGCGGAACGTGCGGTCCCGCACGTGGTGCAGAAGGTTCTCGATACCCCAATGGCCTCTGATCCGGGTGGCGAGCTCGGTGCAGGTGGCGTCGAAGACGCTCAGGCCGGTGATCAGGTAGAGGCGCTCGATGGTCAGCTTCCCGGTGCTCAAATCGCGTCGCCACCTGACCACTCGGATCGCCTGGCGGGCGCCGGGGTAGTCGAGGTGGCGGAACGCGGCGACCTTGAGCCGGCGGATCTCGTCACGGTGGCGGGCGTGGCCGCGCGTGCGGTGCCCGAGCAGGATGTCCCGCCAGGGCAGCTTCCCGACCTGGGCGTACAGGCCCGGATGGTTCTTCTTCCCGACGGCCACGTAGTGCGCGCCGCGACTGGTCAGATAGGTGCCGTGATCGTGCTGGGTGTGCAGGGCGTCGGCGGTCACCACCGTGTTCTCCAGCTCGAGACCGCCCAGCGACGGTGCGAAGGAGGGGATCTCATTGCTCTTGGCAGCGACCTGCCGCTGGGCCAGGACCACGCCGTGGTGGTCCATCGCCGCCAGCAGCTGGATCGCCGTGGCCGTTGCGGTTCGCGATCCGCGGACCACTTTGCCGTCGACCGCGATCACCCGTCGTACTGGCGCTTTCTCCGCCTCCGGTTCGGCCGGGGTCAGCGTTCTGGCCTGTAGATATGCGCTGATCGCTGTGTCCAGCGCGTCACCGTCCACGCACTGCAGCAGGCGGCGCACGGTTGCGGAGTGCGGCGCTGGCCGCAGACCGGTAAGCGGGTCGACGGCGAAGCCGAGGAGCCCAGCACATGCCCTGGGGCATCCGTGATCCACTCGCCGATCGCGGCGAGCGACCGCGCCCCGGTCAGCACCGCCGAGACGGTCGCGCACGGCAACGCGAGGGCCCGATAGCGCAGTCCGCGCGCATGGCGGGGATCGGCGACCAGGATCGGGAAACGTCGCAGTCCAACGACATCGCTTCAGGTGAGGGGATCACCAGGGAACCCGGTTGCTCCAGTGCGGAAGGGCTGCGCGATGATTTTCGGGCAGGCACGGTCTCGCTCGGTTCTCATGGGTCTCGACAACCACGTGATCACCAGCACCATGCCTGCTCTGCTCTGCGGGATTCCTTGCCGCACAGCGGACATGACGGCACGTCACCCGCAAGACCGGCGAACCCGGACCAATCCTCATCACGCAATGCCCCTGGGCGCGCCAGAGAGTGAAGATGGTGACGAAGGTTGGTGCTTGCCGGTCATCTTGCCGGGGGCTGTGACGCTCGTGATCGAGGTTCGGGGGAACCCGTGGTCTCGTATCGTGTCTCCCGCAGCTCAGACATGCGACCTCGCCGTCCACAGTTCGGGGAAGACATGTTTCTGAACCCGCTTCTGCAACCAGGCCAGTCCGGTGGACCCTCCGGTTCCCGCCTTGGCGCCCATGGCCCGGCTGACTGCGAGCAGGTGATCGTGGCGCCAGCGCCACATCAGTTCGGCGACGTCCGTCAGCGCTTCACCGAGGCGCACCAGTTCACCGCCCTCGTCACCTGCGTACAGGGTAATCCACACGGCCTCCACATCGGGCGAGGGCTCATAGCGGCGCGCCACGTCACGCCGCAGTACCGACTCGGGGATCGCGTGCCCGCGTCGGGCGAGCAGTCGAAGCGTCTGGTCGTAAAGGCTCGGATCGTGCAGGGCTTTCTGCAGCTCGGCGTGCAAATCCGGATTCGTCTGATAAGGGATGAGCACCGACGCAGATTTCTCGCCGAGCAGGAACTCCATGCGCCGGTACATCACCGACTGGAAGCCGGAAGCGTCACCGAGGGCGCCGCGAAAGGAGTTGAACTGCGCGGGGGTGAGCCGGCCGAGCGGCTTCCAGGAAGAAGTGAGCGCCTCCAGTTCCCGCACCGAACGCTTTAGGGCGGCCATGGCGACGGGTACCCGGTCCTGGCCAAGCGCACAGGCCGCGGTCTCCCACTCGTGCACGATGACGGTGAACCACAGCTCCATAACCTGGGTCGTCACCAGGAAGGCCATCTCTGCGGGATCTGCCGAACGCGGATGCTGGAGGTGAGTGAGCACGTCTGTCCTGACGTAGTCTTCGTACGGTGTCCTTCCCTTAAAGACACGAGTCGGGGTCTCGGGCTGTTGAGCCTGAAGAGGCATATGAGCCTGCTGGGACAAAGCTGTCTCCTGTCTTACTCCGAATCGCCCGTGTCTGCTAATACGACCAGGGCTGGTTTCCGGTTCATGGCTGCAGTGGCCTGTCCGGGTAAGCCCGGCCCGACGCACCGAGGTTCGCCCCCGGTCGAACGACCGTTCTGACCGATCGCCGGGACGCAAAGCGTTGTGGGTTAAGGGCCGGTGGTCTGTGCGGTCGCAGTCTTGGGAGGCCTGCCCTCGCGCGCGCCTGGCTTCGCTGTAGCCCCCTGCCTCCGTTCGTTCATGCTGAGGGCCACCCCGGCGATGATGATGACGCCGCCCGTCGCCTGGGCCGGCCGGATCGACTCACCGTTGATCACCATGGCACCGATGACGCCGAAGACCGGGACCAAGTTGAGAATGTTCACCGCGACGCTCGACGCCATCCTGCACAGACCGTAGTTGTAGAGCAGGAAGCCGCCGACCGAGCACGCCACGGTCAGGTAGATCAGCAGCGACGAGGCAGTCGCGCCCGGCATCCGCCAGTCGCCGGCTTCCAGCAGGGACGCGAGCAGGAAACCGGCCGCGCCCGCCAGCGTCTGGTAGTAGGTGACGCTCACGGCGTCCTGGCCGGCACTCGCCCGCTTGACAAGCACGTTGTAGCCGGCCCAGGCCAACCCGCCGAGCAGCAGGAGGATATCGCCCAGCCAGCACGAACTGCCGCCGAACTCTGCTCCGTTGCATACGACGAGGAAGGCGCCGACGATGGCCAGGAACACGCCCGTCACCCGCAGCAGCGACATCCGGGCGCCGAAGACGACTAGTTCAAACAGCATCGTCATCAGCGGGTACGTGGCCACGATCAGCGACGCGTCGCACGCTGTGGACAGATCGACGCCGACGTTCTCCAGCGTGAAGTAGACAGTGATGCCCAGGAGTCCGCTCAGGTAGAGCAGCCGCCGCTGCCGGACGTCCGGCTGGGCCGGGCGGCGCCGGTTCAGCCGGACCATCACGCCCAGGAGTAAGGCCGCGAGGGTGAACCTGACGGCGCCGATACTGAGTGGGCCGACGTCCTCCAGCACCCGCTTGGTCACCGCGTACGAACTGCTCCAGAACAGTGCGGCTGCTACAACCGCACACACCGCCCACACGTCGGGCCATCGTTCACGCATCCGAGGTCTGCCCCTTTCCACTGCCACCGAACACACCGCGACCGAACGAACGTCGGCCAACCAAGGCAGAAGCCAATGAGATCATCGAAGTAGAATCCGAATTACGTTCCAACCGGGACTTTGCCCACAAAATACGTTTGGAGCGGGGGAGGGTGAAGTTTGGCCTCTGAGGCGGGAAGGGGCCCGGATGAATTCACTTGGTATGGGAAGGGCCATTCGCAGCCCGGGAGATTAGGAACAGGTCGACGTGGCCGCTCCGGAAGAGGGGGCGTTGACATATTGAATGGTCCTCAATCGCAAAGATGACTTGTAGTTGGGCATGCTCTCCATACAGATCTACTTGTTTCTACGTATGCGGCGGCTGCAGGGTTCGCAGACGAGCCCGGAGAGTCCGGGTGGTCGTGGTGGGCGACATCGCCGCTGCAGTCATCAGCCGCATTCGCTGCATACATGCGCCTGTTTGTTGCAGTGGCCCAACTCGTGAGCGACATTCGCTTTCGCCCCACCTTGCGCCCCCGCGACCACGGTATGCCGTTTTCATGAGTTAAGCGCAGGGTGTGGTCTGGCCGCCCAACGCCAGGCTTTTTGGGAGCAGTTGCGCGCGGAGGCGGCTGAGCGGCTCGCCGGAGGGGACGAGACGGCAACTGTTGCTGCACGGGACCTGCGCGTGACCGTCCGCTCGCGGCAGCGCCGGCGGAAGGTCTCACCGTCTTCCAGATGCCCTCCTGCGCACCCGACCTCAACCCGGCCGAAGGCATCTGGCCTGTTGTCCGGCCGGTGCGGCTGTGGATCGTCGAACCGGTCGGGGACACCGGTAACTGGGGACAGCGCTACTACCCCCACCGGCTGCTCGCCCACCAGATCCGCGTCGTGGGGGAAACCGACGTCTGGCCGGCCCTCGGAGCCGGCGGCCGTCGTCCGGGACGTCACCGCCCACCAGCTCCCCGAGCGCGCCCACCGGTGGGCATCCGACTGGGACGCCGGCTCCGAGGGCATGCGCGAACGGCGCTGGAACTGGCAACTGTGCGGCGGCCGGCACGGCGGCAACGGTGCGTGGGCGCAGTCGGTGGCCCAAGCGACCGCCCGCGGCTGGCGCGAGTCCGCCGCCCACCGGTGGACCCGGCGCCTGGCCGGCGACACCGTCGACAAGGTCCTCGCCGCCTCCGGCGCCAGCCCGCAGGCCGTCAGCTACGCCCGAAGCCGCGCCACCGACCTGGCCACCGCATCCCAGCACCAGGCCCGCTTCGACACGTACGTGCTCGAGCGATGATGTTCGGGCAAGGCACGGTCTCGCTCGGTTCTCATGGGTCTCGACAACCACGTGATCACCAGCACCGTGCCTGCTCTGCCCTGCGGGGTTCCTTGCCGCACAGCGGACATGACGGCACGTCACCGGCGAGACCGGCGAACCCCGACCAATCCTCATCACGCAATGCCCCCTGTCGGACCGCCGGGCCACGGCCACTGCCCGGGCGCGCATCGACTGGAAGTTTCTCCTTGGGCTGGAGCTCACCGATCCGGGGTTCGATACATTCGTTACTGACCGGGTTCCGCGATCGCAATCTCGCGGGCAGCAGGCCGGAGCGGCTACTCGATCTGGTGCACCTCCGCTCAGCTGGGCGTTGCACCCCGCACCACTCAGCCTCCAGAATTCCGATTCGGTAGACGGTCAGCATAGGCCCGGCACGGTTGCGGCATCGCTCGCTGGGAAGACCTCGGCAGGCTTCCGAAAAGGCCGTTTCACACCATCGCACCCGTAGCGAACACACACAACGCATTCGTGGAGCAAATAGTTCAGCGGAAGCTCGAATTCGGGGGAATTGTTGACCCTCGAGCGAGGGCCGCTCTAACCTCAGGGCCGTCAAACGACACTCCGGTAGAAGACTGTCGGGGATCCTGTCGAAAAGAGGAGTCGAAATGAACTGCACTTCTGCCACAGCCATCGCGGAGCAGATCCTGGCGGGTGACCGGGACGTCGAAGTGCTCGATTTCACCGACGAGGAGGACTACACGGTGACCAACGAAACGGCCGGTCAGGGCACGGGGGTCTTCTGGTACTGCTGAATCGGCGAGCGTTGCTTCGCTGACTCAGCCCTCGTACGACGTCGTCGACCACGTCTCGTGGCTCGTCCAAGTCCGAAGGCGTGAACTCGCTTTCCGATGGCGCAGGCTGGGCTGCTTCAACCTCTGGATGGATACTCAAAGCGGCTTCGGCGACTGATGTCCCGCCCGCAAACGGTGCCCCGTGGCCTGTGAGGATGCAAGTGTCCAGGTCGCATCCAGAGTAGAGCCAGGGGCACCTTTGTGGTGGCAGAGCTTGAAGTGCTCTCCCGGCTGAGGCCGGGAGATTCCTGCCTACCTTGCGGTGGCGGGCTTGACGCCTCGGGGACGCCTGACGACTGCCCTCCCGGCAGCCGGGATGAGCCCGTGACCCATTCGGTACAGGTGCAGGATGTTGCGGGCGGCGTTGTGGTCGGCGTTGCCTGACCAGCCGCAGCCTTCGTTCTTGCACACGAACATTGCCTGGGACTCGCGGCTGCCCCGGGTGGTGAAGCCGCAGGCTGAGCAGCGCTGGGAAGTGCCGGCGGCGCGGACCGTGGCCACGGGCGTGTGACCGCGCAGGGACCAGGTCCGTGCCTTCGGCGGTCGCAGCACTTGCCCGACTCGTCCGCGAAGCACAGCCACGCGTTCTGTTCCCTCACCGTCTTTCCACCCGCGGCCACGTCTCTTCGATCCACGTGGCCACCGCGTCCTCGTCCCGTTCGGCCGCCCGGCCCAACCGAAACCTCTGGCCGGATGCGCAATGTCAGCCGAGAGAAGGACGCCGTGCCGCAACGCGTCGCAAGTGGTGCAGCACGACACGCCGAACATTTCGTCACCTTGACGCTAATCTAATAACCGGCTCCGGCTTGGTCTGAGATGCTGGGTGCATCGCGTGAGAGGGGCGGCGTTCATGCAGTGGAAGACCCATGGCGAGCGGCAGATCTACACCAATAAGTGGGTGAATCTGTGTCTGGTCGACGTTCAGCAGCCTGACGGGCGCAGGTGGGAGTACCACGTCGTCCGCCTTCGGCACCTGGCCGTGGCCGCCGTGGTCAATGACCGCCAAGAGGTCCTCATGATGTGGCGGCACCGCTTCATCACGGACTCGTGGGCCTGGGAGCTGCCCATGGGCCTGGTCGAGGAGGGCGAGACCCCTGAGGAGGCGGCCGCCCGCGAAGTCCTGGAGGAGACGGGCTGGCGCCCTGGCCCCATCAAGCCACTGATCTACGCCGAGCCGGCCAACGGGATCACTGACTCACAGCACCACGTCTTCCGCATGGACGGCGCCACCTACGCCGGGCCACCCACGGAGAAGAACGAGTCCGACCGCATCGAGTGGATTCCCCTCTCGGAGGTGCGGGGAATGATCGACCGTCGGGAGATCGTGAGCAGTGGATCGCTCGTCGGTCTGCTGTACCTGCTCATGGACGAAGCGATCCGCTGACTGGTGGGAGGAGCTCCCGTAGCCGCGCCTCGAACGCCAGCGCTACGGGCTCCTGTCTGTACGGGGCCAACTGGTCGTAGAACTCTCGGAGATGACCCGATACCCGCTCGGAGGCCACCGCCGCCGCGGGCTCCAGAGCTTGCGTAGCGGTGTGGCACGCCTGATCAAGCTTGCCTTGGTCCAGCTGCGTCCGTGCCAGCCAGAACGAGTGGAACGCGCGGCCTCGCTGGTTGGTCCGGTCCTCCCGCCGCAGAGCATCCGCGATCAAAGGTTCGGCAGCCGCTGCTTCGCCCAGTCGGCCATGGGCGATGCCCGTGTCCACGATGAGCTTCGGCTCATCGAAGTAGGTCACCCATGACGGGTCCGGGTCGCTCGCCTGGATCTGCTCGAAATGGCGGTGCGCTTCCCCGATCGCGCGGTGAGTGGCGTCCCGGTTGCCGAGGGTCGCGTGGGCGAAGGCTTCCCGCATGGACAGCATTGACAGGACGCGCGGGGTGGTGCTGAGTGCCGAGCGGGCCTGGTCCTGGGCAGCGGTCACGAGTGCCAGAGAGTCCGCAGGCTTGTCCTGGTAGGTGGCTTGCAAGCTCATGCAGGCAAGGACGTTGGCCATGCACTGCCGGTCGTCGATCTCTTTGGCCAGTTGCAGGGCCTCGGTGAAGTACGCGCGGGCCTGGTTGTACTGGCGGGCGTCGAAGTAGGTCCAGCCGGTGAGCCGAGCCAGCTCGGCTGCGATGCCGTACAGGCCGTTCTGGATGGACGGCGGTCGGTTCTCCTTCAGGAGCCCGACGACATACCGGAGCTGGCCGACGATGGCCGGCCGCAGAGCCTCGCCGCCGTGCTGGTCGTCCCGTCGCCAGTAGTCCTCGATGGAGGAACGGAAAGCTACAAGTGTGGCTGCGCTCATGCTCGTTCGCGTGGCCAGAGCCAAGATGCTGTCCATATCGGGACCTGGCAGAGACGCGGGCGTCTGCTGCTCGCGCTCCGGTACTACCTGGGCTGCCTCCCGCTCGGTGACGACGAGAGCCTGCGGCGTCTCCCACCCTCGGCGGGCAAGCCCGAGCATGTGTCCTGGGATGCGCAAGCCGTCCGCGATGCGCTCGATTACGTCCATGTGCTGCAACTGGCGTCGTCCTGCGATCACTTCGCCGACACGGCTTGGGGTCAGGTCGCAGCGCCTGGCAATCATCGAGGGATAGATGCCCGCCTTGGTCTTCACCAGCCGGAAGACCCTGGCGAAGTCCCGCACCCGACACGCGTTAATCATCTCGGGATCGGTGAGCAGCCTGGCAGGCAGTTCCTGCGGCCGGTCGGGGTCGGGCATTGGGTGGCTCCCCACTGCGAGGGCTACGCAACGTCGCTGGGTCTCTACTTCCAGCGATGTTACCCAAGTTGGGTAATCAGCCTGACCTTTTGGCGGCCGCCCCCGAATCGCGATGCTCCTGTGCATGGCGAGCAACCAGCAGACCAGACCAGGCATCGGTGAACTGGCGAAAGACAGCGCCAGTGGACGTATCGGCGTCGTCATGGGGGAGGTCGGCGGCCGTGTGCAGATAAGGCCCGTCGGTGGCGGCAAAGAGTGGGATGCCATGCCGGACAAGGTCGTGGCGTCGCGTGCGCGGGAGGAACTGAGCGCACGCCTGGCCATCCGGAACGGCAACAGCCGGAACGGGCTGTGATGCGCGCCAACGGCCGGCATGCGGGAGTCCTGTTCATCATCATGATCAGCGGGTCGTGCGGCCTGGTGATCGGCACGGCTCTCGCCATCGGCCAGTAGACCGGCCGCCCCGAACGGGTGCCAGTTCCCCGGCTCCCCCGTCCCCGTTCGGGGCCGGCCATCCAAGCCCGCGTCCTGGTCGCCCATGCTCGGCGACCGATGCGGCCGGTAAGTGCCATGCACCGCCACATACGAGGAGCATTCGCATGACGGCAACAGCGAACGATCAGAGGACCGGTCGCGCGGTAGCTGATGAGGAGCTGTTCGAAAGCCTCACCCGCTTCCTGATCGTCCACAACGGGCAGTCGCCCGAGCGTGCCGAGCGGATCGCGGACCAGGCGGTGGCCTTCGTGGTCACCGCAGCCACCGCCACCGTCCCCATGGTCCCGTCGGACGACGTGGACTTCGGCCTACACGCGCTCATCCTGCACACGAAGGAGTACGCCGCGCTGTGCGAGCGGTACGCGGGCCGCTTCCTGCACCACAACCCGATGCCGGGCGGAGGGGCCCGTGACCCCGAGAAGGTCGCCGCCTCTGCGCACGCCATGAAGGCAGCCGGGTTCATGGTCTTCGACGACCTGTGGACCGTGGACGGCACGAACCTCGCGCAGTGCGACTCGGACTGCGGCCGACCGTACGGTCAGGCGTAGCACACGACAGCAGCGACGCGGCCGGCCTCGACTCGTGGTCGGCCGTGTTCGCCCGGGAGGAGAAGAGACATTGTCCGGTTCACCCCCTGACCTGCCGATCGTGGTGCTCGACGCGCTGATGCCCAAGGCTCAGCGCCTGGTCCTGGACCGCCGGGGTTCCATGGTCTGGGAGGTCGAAAGCCATCGGGGCCACTACGCCGTGAAACTCGGCTACCCGATCGAGGCCACAGCCGACTGGCCCGGCCAGCCTTGGACCGCCCTCGCACCCGCGCGCGAGGGAGCCGTGCTGCATCGCCTCGGCTTCGATGACTTCGCATACGGCGAGTGGGAACGCGGGACGTGGAACCTCCAGCCGTGGCACGAGGGGCCGGACCTGTACCAACTCTGGGAGCCATGCCGTAGGCAAGCCTCACCCCTCGAACCGCACGCCAGGGTGGCGCTGGGCTGCGTAGAGGCTCTGGCCGAACTCCACGCCAAGGGCTGGGCACACGGTGACGTACAACCCGCGCACTTCCTCATCGGATCGGAACGGACACACCTCATCGACCTCGCCCTAGCCCGAGGCGGACAGGTCCCCGAGGGGTACGACTTCCCGTTCCGCGGCTGCCTCGTCCACTACGAGGCGCCCGAGATCGCGCGCAGCGTCCTCGCCACAGGGGAAGCCGAGCCGACGCAGGAAGCCGACATCTACGCACTCGGCGCTTCCCTGCTCATCTCGGCCACCGGCTGGCGAGCTGTCGAGTACCCGGACGACGCTCCGCGCCGTGTCCAGCGAGAGGCCGTGGCCGACGGCAGGCGCCGACCCGTGAAGGCGCCCGGTGAGCTGGGCGAGCTGATCGAGGCGATGCTCAGCCACGCTCCCGAGGATCGGCCAACCATCTACGAGGTGGGTAAGGCCCTGAGCTGCCTCTGAGGCGCCGGTTCACCAACGCCGCTCGCAAGACCAAGGCCAACAGCCAAAGACCGGACCACCCCTCAGCCTGGACAGCATTCCGGTTGGTCCGGTCGCGGAAGCCCTGCTCAGGACCCCGGTGCCGATGGTACGGGGGCAGTTGGCGTGCTCGGATGCGGGTGCTGATCCAACCCCGGCTCCACCTTGCGAATTGAGAGGGGTCCTGACCTGAGCCACCGAAAGTCAGCCAAGACGGCGGGTGCGCCGATCGAGCACCCGTCACGTGTGTTTCCAGCAACCCCGTACCGGCCTCAGCGACGCTACTTCCTGCGTCCCGGGCCGCACCTCGATCCGGCCTGGGCGCTGCCGACCTGGCATGTCAACTGGGCTGCGACTGCGGCTCTGTGGGCTATGCGGCTTGGAACGGTGGGCGGTTACTGATGATCTTTGCGTGATGTCGCGTCATGGCCGACGATCGTCGCAGTTCAAGCGGACGCCGTCTGCGACATTACGCGTGGAATCTCAGTAGATGGCGTGGTCGTGCTTCGGCGGGTGTCGGCCTGGTCCTGGTGCTCGGACTGGTCGGGTTGCTTCCTGGTCTGGCTGCCCGCTTTGGCGGTGCTGCGCGCTGAGCGGGTGGGGGCCGCCGGAGCGGTGGCGGAGACATGGAGCGGCGGGGGCCCCTGGCCGCCAGCGCGCGCGGCCCGCCGCACGCGGGCCGCCTTGATCCATTAAAGATGGCCCTGCTGCACGAACTGGAGGACGAGGACGTCCGTTCCGGCGTCTATGGGGCCTTTGACGGCGCGTCCGAGTTGCTGCGCGGCCTGCCTCCGGGGCGTGGGCGCTGGTGACCTCGAACTACCAGCACCAGGTGCGCGGCCGTTTCCTACGGGCGGGCCTGCCTGTGCCCGACGTGATCGTGGATGCGGTCGCGGTCGCGGTCGAGGAAAGCAAGCCCTCTCCCGTCCCGTATCTGCAGGCGCCGTGCGGTTGGGTGTCGAGCCGAGAGACTGCCTGGCCATCGAGGACGCCCCTTCCGGAGTGCACGCCGGGTTGCGCGTCGGCATGACGGGGGTGGGGCATGAACGCCACTGTCGCGGTGGAAGGCGTGCACACGTCGGGCTATGACGGGAACGCGCATCCTCGCCGCCCTCCGGGTCGGTCTGGAGGGCCTGGCAGGTCGGCTGGGTCAGGCGTCGGGTCATCAGAGGGATCGCGGCCCAGGTGATCAGGGCCTGACTGTGCTGCGGGAGCCGTCCGTCGCCGCAGGCCGGGCGGCAAGTGTGCATGATTCAGCCCAGGCCCCGTTTCACCGTGGGGACGGTGACGCCCAGCAGGTCCTCCGCCCAGTCCACGAGCTGGCCGGCGTAGGCGGAGTCCGCGCAGACCGCAGTGCGTTCGGGACTTCAGCCGGAACCCCGAGCGGACCATTCACCGGCGTCGAGGCCGCACAGTCAACGCATACGTCGATTAAGTAGTTCAGAGTGAACTCGAATCTATTTGAGCTTTGACGCTCAAATGACGGCCGCTCTACCGTCAACATCGTCAAACGACGCCTCCGGCAGGAGACTGTCGGGGGCTCCCTCGAAAGGTGGAGCTGATATGAACTGCACGACGGCTACGGCGAATGCAGAGCAGATCCTGGATGATGACCGAGACGTCGACATTCCCGATCTCGGCGGCCAGGTCGACTACACGGTGAGCAATGAAGAGTGTGGCGGCGGCTATGGCAACAATGCCTACTGCTGAGCGGATCTCACCTGGACCGGCGAGTGTGTCTCTATTTCCCTGATCTACACGCTTGCGAAGCGTGGGCCGTGAGTGCCGCGAGCTGGGGCGGATCATTTCCTCCGCCGCAATGCTCCGGCGCTCACGGCTCCAGCTCTCATATTCGAAGGTTTTCTGAGTTATGGCTATCATTGACGTCACCCGGGCCTACAAGGACCTGCTGGCCCGGGAAGAGGAGATTACGGCAGCAGTACGAACGTCCGTTGGCCTGTTCGGCGACGATCAACCCTTGCTCGCAGACGCCGTCGCGCGACTTCTTCACAGCGACTGCAGTAAGGCCAGCGTCTTCCGGCTGCTGCCAATTCCTGTCCTGGGCGCTCTTGGCGGCGACCCCGATCATGCGCTGCCGCTTGTCGTCGCTTCCCGCATCTGGTGGACGGGGGCGGAGGTCTTCGACGATCTGGCGGATGGTCAGTACGACGCAGTTGCGACCGGGGTGCCGGCAGCCCAGGCGAGCATCGCCAGTGCGGCGTGTCTCGCCCTTGTCCCTCTGACCGTGCTCGACCAGCAGGCACTGCCCCGCCACCTCAAATCGAGCTGGGTGCGGGAGTGCGTTGACAGCTCGCTGCAGGCCGCCGAGGGCCAGCTGGCCGATGTCTCCTCGGCCTCCGGTTTTCCCTCGTGGGCCACGGCGATGAGGACGTACGCCGACAAATGCGGAGCGCCGTACGCCAGGGACGCGGCGATGGCCGCTCAGCTGGCCGGTGCGAGCGACGAGTTGCTGCGCGGGTGGCGGGCCTTCGGCAGGCTCTTCGGTGTACTGCGCCAGCTGGCCAACGACCGGTCCGCGGAGTCGGCCGAGACCGACGAGGACCTGATCAACGGTACCAATACCCTGCTGCTCGCCCATGCGGCCGAGTCGGCGGCCGGAACCGCTGAATGGGATACGTTGACGTCGCTTCGCGTCCGGGCACGGCACGATCCGGCGGCGCGAGTGGCCTTCGGCGAGCGGCTCAACGCACCGGACATATCGGGCACGTACAACCAGCGCGTACGCTCACTGCACCGGAACCTGTGCGTTCTGCTCGAAACGCTGGCGGATCCGTCCGAGGACAGAGACCTGATCCGGTGGATGCTGGACGCGTCGGCCAAGGCGTCGCGGCTGGGCAGGACGGAGGACGCGGCGTGATTTCGGACAGCCGTATCCAGGAGCTGCGCCGCATGGCGGCGGCCATGGCGCCTGACATCCCGGTGTCAGGGAGCATGCTCGCCAGGCTCACCGACGACATCGTCGCGCGGGGCCCGATCAGCCGACTGATAGCACATCACCCGGAGGCGGGCGAGCCCTTGTTCTGTCTCAGGGCCTTGGCGGGAGTGCGTCTGCTGGTGCTCACCGGGCGGGCTCCGGATCTGGCCGCGCATCTGGAACGCCTCACACCCAACCTCGGCAACGCCGAGTACATCGAACGCACATGGACATTGTTCCGGCAGGCGCTGTTGAGTCACCCGGCCGAGATCCTGGCGGCCATGGACCGCCCGGTTCAGCAGCACCAGCCGACGCGCGCCGGGGTTCTGCTGCGCGGGCTCGGCATGCTGGGGGCGCCCCGGATAAGACTGCTCGAGCTCGGTGCGTGCGCCGGCCTCAACCTTCTGCTCGACCGGTATCGCTGGTTCGGTCCCGGTTGGGAGTGGGGAGATGCCAACTCGCCGGTCAGACTGGCGACGGACGGACCGGTGCCGGGGGACTTCGGGATCGTGGACCGCGCCGGGTGCGACCTGGCGCCCCGCGATGCCGCGGATCCGGTCGACGCGATGATACTGCGCTCGTTCATTCCGCCTGAGCGTGACATCGAGCAGATGGAACTCGATGACGCCATGGCACTTGCTGCTCGTACAGGGCTGCGCATCGACAAGGCCGACGTCATCGAGTGGCTCGTTACGAAACTCTCGGCCACGTACGACGAACCGGGCGTACTCACGGTGGTGTGGCACAGCCTCTTCTGGTGGTACCTCCCGCCGGAGAAGCAGGTGGCGATCGACAGGATCCTCGCCATGGCGTCACGCCGCATTCAGCTGGCCAGAGTGGCGTTCGAGCCCACCAGCTGGTCCGAAGCGGCACGGCTTCAAGTGCACGTCTACTCATGACACATCACGACTTTGGTAACCGTCACCGTCCCAGGAAGGCGCCAGTGCGCTCATGAGTGCACCGAACATTCCGCTGCATCTGCGCAGGAACCGCTTCGCTCTTACCGATGAACTCGCACGGCTGCGCGCCCACGAGCCCGTCACTCACGTCACTCTGCCGTCCGGAGCCACGGCTTGGCTGATCACTCAGTACGAGCACGTGCGTCACGTGCTGTCGGACCCGGTGCGGTTCGGCAACGACGGCCGGGCCGTGCCGGATCCGTCGAGCGGCCATGTGGGTGGGGTACCGTCCAACTTCCCGGCAAGGCACGGAGATCTCACCGCGTACGATCCGCCTGAACACGGCAGGCTGCGTCGCCTGGTCGCCGCGGGCTTCACCGCCCGGCGGGTCCAGCGGCTGCGTCCACGTGTCGAGAGCATCGTGTCGGCCGTTGTGGACGCGATGGAAGAGGCGGGACCGCCTGCCGATCTCGTGCAGTCCTTCGCAGCGCCCATCCCGTCCATGGTGATCTGCGAGTTGCTCGGGGTGCCGTACGCGGACCGCGCAGAATTCCAGCAGCGCACCATCACACGTTTCGACGGTACGCGTGACGTGCGCACCCGCATGTCCGCTGAAACTGCCTCCCTGAAATACATGGCCGCCCTCGTCGCCCGGAAACGGGCAGACCCTGACGATGGGCTGCTCGGCACGCTCGTGCGTGAGCACGGTGATGAAATGGACGACGGCGAACTTGTCGGCATTGGCGATCTGCTGCTGTTCGGCGGACACGAGACGACCGCCAACATGCTGGCTCTGGGAGCCCTGTTCCTACTGGAGAACCCCGAGCATGCCGAGGCAGCACGCGACGACGAGCGCATCGGCGAAATCGTCGAGGAACTGCTGCGCTATCTGTCCGTCGTCCAAAGCGGCGTACCCCGGATCGCGCGGGAGGACGTGACTCTTGCCGGCAGACGCATAAGACGTGGTGAACGGCTGCTGTGCTCCCTGTCGTCCGCCAACCACGACGACGCCCTGACGCCGGAAGCTGAACGTTTCGACGCCACGCGCAGGGCCGCGCATCTTGCCTTCGGTCATGGAATCCACTACTGCGTCGGAGCACCACTGGCCCGTATGGAGATGCGGCTCGCCTACCCGGCGCTCCTGCGCCGCTTCCCCGGCCTGGGCCTCGCCGTGGCGTCCGACGAGGTCGCCTTTCGCCCTTCGGTCTTCTACGGCCTGCGAGAGCTTCCCGTCACATGGTGAACGCGTTCCCCCTCACCCGCTGCGCCGGGGTGTGGGCCCAGGTTGAGAGGCATGAGAGAAATGACAGTTCTGGACCCGGAATCCACAGAGGGACGGCTCCTCAGGGCTCTTCTGCACCTGCGTGGACTCTTCACCGCGGATCAGCTCCACTTGATGGCCGGCAGGCCGATGGCAGGATCGTACGCCGCTTTCAGCCAGTTGGAGGGCAACCAGTTCATTCGCCGCGGCTACGGCGTGCCGCAGTCGTATCAGGTCTACTCGGCGACACCGAAGGGACTGGCGTGGGCCCGCGTGCTGGAAGACCTCGTCGCCAATCCGCAAGCGCTCGTCAAGAGTCCCTCCCATCCGTGGGGCAGGCTTCTGCTCGCCGCATTCCACCGGAAGCAGGGGCAGTTCACCGCAGAAGAGCTCGAGCAGGTCTTGGGGCTCGCTGTGGGCAGCCTGCGGGAGACCCTGATGACAAACGTTGTCTTCTTCGCCCCGGCCAGCACATCTGCAGGTTCTCCCGCGTACTGCCTGACGGCTACGGGGCTGCAGAACGCCGCGGTGCTCGACCGTGCGTGGCGCGAGATGTATGCGATGCACACCTCCTCGCATGCCGTCCACGAGACCGCACCCGTAGCCGCCGAGTCTGCGGGCCCCGTGAAACCGCTCCAACCTGGTCTGCGGCCAACACCATGGGCGCCTGGCCGCAACGAGCCGCTGATCAAGGCCCACGGTCTTGCACGGCAGTTTCGGCAGCGAGGCCGCAACGGCACTGCGGTGCACGCCGTTCGGAGCGTCGACATCGCCGTCGCGCGTGGTGAGCTGGTGGGCTTTCTCGGGCCGAACGGCGCCGGCAAAACGACCACCTTGCGTATGCTGACGACGCTGCTTCGGCCGACCGCCGGCAAGGCCGTCGTCGCCGGGTGCGACCTGCTGAGCGACCCGCGCGGGGTGCGCAGACGGATCGGTTATGTGGCCCAGGGAAGTGGCTGCTCACCGGAGAGCACGGTCGAGGAAGAGCTGCGGTTGCAGGGCCGACTGCATGGTCTGTCCAAGTCCGCCGCAATCGCACGTAGTGCTGAACTCCTCGAGCAACTCGACCTCCTGGGTCTGGAGCGAAGACTGACCCGAACGCTGTCGGGCGGCCAGCGGCGACGACTCGACATCGCCCTGGGCCTGGTCCAGACGCCTGAACTCGTCTTCCTGGATGAACCGACCACAGGGCTGGATCCGCAGAGCCGGGCGAACCTGTGGGACCACATCCGTCGGCTACGAGCCGAGCAAGGCGTGACCGCCTTCCTGACCACGCACTACCTGGACGAGGCCGATGCTCTCTGCGACCGGATCCTCATCATGGACAACGGGCGAATCATCGCCGAAGGAACACCGGACACCCTCAAAGCGAGCGTATCCGGTGATGTGCTGGAACTCCGCTCGGCGCCCGGGCACATCGCAGCCACAGCCGAGATCGCGGGTCGTCTGGACGGGGCCCGTGACGTCTCCGCCGCGGACGGACTGGTCCGCCTACGGGTGCCACGCGGCGACATCGCGCTACCGGTCCTCATGCGGACGCTGAACAGCGCACAGATAGCGGCGACGTCCATCCAGGTCAACCGGCCGAGCCTTGACGACGTATTCCTCGCACTCACCGGCCGCAGTCTGCGCGAAGGCGGACACGACGGATCCCCGAGAGTCCTGCAGGAGGAACTGGTCAATGCGTGACATCTGGCTGATCTTCTGCCGCGAGCTGAACCATCGGCTCCGCAATCCGGTGTGGCTCATCATGGGCCTCGTCCAACCGGTGCTGTACATGTTCTTCTTCGGTCCGCTGGTCGAGAAGTTCGTCGCCCACACCCCCGGGTTCCCGCCCGGCGGCACCTGGACCATCTTCGCACCGGCGCTGATGGTGCAGATGGTCATCATCGGCAGCACCTTCGTCGGCGTGAACCTACTGGTGGAGTACAGGGCGGGTGTGTTCGATCGGTTCCGCGTGACGCCTGCCAGCCCCGTGGCACTCCTCCTGGGCAAAGTGCTCACAGTGGCCACCACGGTGCTGATGCAGTCGTGCCTGATCGTTCTCGTGTGCCACCTGGCGTTCGGGCTCAACCCGTCGCTCGCGGGCTTGAGTGTGTGCCTGCTCATCGTCGGCCTCCTGTCCATGTCACTCGCCTCCTGCTCGTACGCGATCGCGCTGCGCGTCAAGAACGAGGAGGGCGTGCAGGCGCTGCTCAACGCCTTCGTGCTGCCGCTGTTCCTCCTGTCCGGGACCCTGCTGCCGATCACCGCGAAATTGGCGCCCCGATGGCTGTGGAACCTGTCCCGGTTAAACCCGGTGGCGCATGTCATGGATGCGAGCCGGGCAAGCTTCCGTGGTGATTTCGGCGCGGCCGCTCTGCCCTCCGGTCTGATCGCCCTCGCCGTCATGACCACGATCTCCCTGTGGTGGGGTGTGGCGACGTTTTCCAGGGAAAACAACTGAAGCCACTTCAGCAGGTTGTTGGGCGCTGGTTGATGCGTGGTGCGTCGTACGAACAGGCCGCTCCCCCGGGAGCCGACACCACCGCGTGCCGCGATCGCGACTGTCGGGGGGCCGCAGCTGCACGGCGATGAACCGCCAGCGGCGTGTCTTCGTTGAGGCACCACGAAGAGACGACAGCCCCCGGTCTGTCGAAGGGCGATTACTCGGCCTTTCTTGCGCTCAGTGACGGGCAGGCGCAGGGCAACGGCTGCAGCATCGGCGCGAGGAAGGAAATCCATGACCAGGCGGAACGTGACCGCGGCCAAGCATACTCACCGAGACGAGGAACACGACGCTCGCGCTCCGCGGCCCGTGCGGCAGACCTCGACCACCCGGAGCGTGATCAGCCCGGTCCCAGTCTTCGTACAGGCTTGGGACCCGATCTCGCTGGCCGGGGTCACCAGCCAACTCGAACTGCACCCATCGATCTCTCTCGTGACCCGTCCGGATGAGAGTCCTGGCACCGTAGCGGTGCTGGTCTCGGACATCGAGGATGACTCTGCGTCCGTCCTGCTGCACCGACGCCTCATGCGCAGCGGCTGCGCTCGGACAGTGCTCGTCACCAACGACATACGAGTGACCGAACTTCTCGATCTGATCGAGTGCGGAGTCAGTGCCGTTGTGTGGCGTCATGAGGCCTCTGCCGGACGGCTTCACCAGGCCGTCCACACAGTGGCCCGCGGTGAGGGGTGCATGCCGCCCGACCTCCTCGCCGGGCTCATGAGGCGGGTGGCGGAGCTGCACCGCCGGGCAGTTGGCCAAGTGGCCCCGCCGACCGTCATGTCGGCCCTCGAGATCGACATCCTGCACCTCGTCGCCGCGGGTATGGACGACAAGGAGATCGCGGGCCGACTCGGCCGTCCCGAATCCGACGTCAAGCGCGCTCTGCGCAGCATGACCGCCAGACTGGGCCTCCGCAGCCGTGCTCACGCCATTGCCCACGCGCTGCGTGAAGGTTACATCTGACCGGTCACGCGGAGCGCCCGAGGGGCAATCCGGCGGAGCCGGTTGGTGCTCGCACGTCGCTCAGGGCCACTGCATTTCCTCTACGCGAGCCGTGGTCCGCGTCGCGCGGCCGGGGCCGGCACGGTCGGGGGCCGGTGCGGGGTGGGCAGGGGTTGGTCCGTGCTGGCCGAGGCAAGGCGCGCACCAAGGTCGGATCTCATCCTCGCTGCCTCCGAGGAGAAACGCCTGGAGCGACCAAGTTCGCCCCGCCGGGGGGCGAACTCGCCTTCCGGCGCGGCCGCCAGTCGATACGGGTGGTTCGGATATGAATCAAAGGGTATGTCGCGGCGTCTTCCGGTTTCCATGTCATATCGGTCCCGGTCAACTCCCTCCGGCCTCGAAGAAGGAGAAGGCTGCGGCGGGCCCGCCGGCGACTGGTTGGCATGTGAGGCGTGCACGCCATGCGAGGGAAGTGCGTGCATCGGCAAAGGGGGGTAGTACATATCGGTTTGAGCGGGCAAGTACGGCTTGACGAAGCCACCAAGGCCGACAACGAGCAACCCAGCGCCAGCCCAGTCGGGGGGCAGTGCGCCGGCGCTTGAGGCACCGTACAAGGCGTAACCAGCCATATTCATGATCCCGTGGACGGCACGTGAGTAATCGGGCTTCACATGCCCCTTGTCAGGATATCGAGAGATATGGTAAGCGGCATAGAGCTGCCTTGACAGTTGATATAGACCATCCAGTCCGCCCAAACCTGTGCCGAGGCCGTAGATGGGCAGACTGTCCTCGAATTTCCCAAACGCTTTGAACAGCGGTGGCACTCCATTGATGGCGCCAATGATCAACGCGTCCCTGCTCTTCCATGTAATCTCACCCACTTGCGCCATCATCTCGGCTACGGAGGAAAAAGAAACGGGGGGCATGACGTCTCCAGGGGGCTCTGGCCATGAGATGCGGTCCAGCCAGTTGCGCACAGCATCCTGCAATGGCGCGAGGACAACACGAAAATTCTACTTAGCCCTTCAAATGACACTCAGTAGCGTTTGCGTAGAATTATTCAAGAGTTCAGGTTGCAGCTTCGGCGCGTCCCAGCGCGCACGGGCGGCGGGAACCTGATGACCCCAGCCGTGGCCTCGCAGCATCTGGCTGATGCCAGACGGCGTGCCGCGTTCGCGTAGGCCTGCTCGTTGGGGCCGCAGACGGTACACGCGAACCTGCTTGGCTCTTGCGAGAGTTGGCATCCACGCATCCGCACCGGTTGCACGTCTGATGAGAGCCGCTGCCACGACGCCCCTGTCGATGCCGATCAACGTGTTCGGGAGCGCGTTCGTTGGGGGTGTGGTGGTTTCATCGTCCACGACGTAGGAGACGAACCAGCGTCCGCCCTTCCGGACCAGCGTCCGCCCTTCCGGACAACGTCTGGTGTCCGTGCTCTGGGTCAATCTCACCATCAGACAGCGGCCGCGACGAACCAGACTCCTGGGACACGCGTAGAGCAGACCAGAACGGCTACCGGGAGAGGTCGACAACCATGACCAAGACAACGCCAGGCGCGGCACCCACAACTCAGCCTCCGAGACTACCGCCGCAAGTCGGCAACGCATGCCGCGCGACACCACAACAAACCACGTTCAAAGGCCACTTCACCATCCCTGCCGCCGTCAATCCCACCGACCTCGCAGACCACCATCTGGAAGTGGTCCGGCGTGGGTCCCATGACTCGTACATCAAGAAGGCGGGGCAACTGGTGATCGAACTGGTCGCCCTGACTGTGGGGTTCCAACCCGGAGACAACTTTCTGCCCGAAGCAGCCGATCTACGTTGGCGCGATGGAGCGCTCCTGCACACCTTCACCTACGGCCGGGACAGCGAGCTGGCCCACCAGCATCTGGCCTTGCTGCAGCACAGACTCGCCGCTTTCTCAGTAGCGCACTTCCTGGCCGCGCTCGCCGGCGACCTCAGCTCCCACAGTTCGACGACCGCGCCGGCGACACCTCAACGAGGCATGGGGCTTGCACCCCTGTCAGCCGGCCCTAGCCGGACCTTGCCACCTGGGCGCCTGGCGGCAGCTGTTCGCCGCCGCCCGCAAGGGCCGAGAAATGATCAAGGCCGATCTCAAGAAGACCATTCGTAACCTGTCCGCCGTTGCTGACACGATGCGTGTCACGCGCGCCTTGACCGCCGGATCGCCGCCAGCGGCAAGGTTCCGGCCGCTCCACGGGGCCACGTTCACCTGCACCTGTCAACAGGCCGGTGACGGCCACTTGCCCGGGCCGAAGTCGGCGGCGCGCCAGTGGACTTACTCATGGGTGCCGAGCCCAAGTCGGTTTGGATGTACGTCGGTTGCCCGCGTCGGTGCGCCTTGGGCAGGCTGGGCTGGAGCGAGGCAGACGGTGCCCGGACGGCCGCATGTCACCCGACTGAACCGATTACCGAGACCTCATCCAGACCGCTCACCGCCAACTTGCTGGCCCGATCGCGCTGTTGCGTTCGAGACAGGGCACTTGATGGGAAGTCGGCGTGAAGCCCCGAGCGGGCAGGGAGCGCGCGGATGCGTTAGGTCGCGGCCCGACCCTGTCCCAGGGCACGCTCAGAGCCGCGCGCGGAGGACCCCCGGGTGATGCGCCGCAAGAGCAATTCTGCGGGGCCGTATCGGGTGCGTGCCATGACATGTCTGGCGACCAGGAGCTGTGTTCCGTAGAGGACAAGGCAACCCAGTGCCAGCACGCCGGGGCCGACGCGTCCGTACAGTGCGAACCCGTAGCCGGTGAAGACGAACGCGAGGACCGCGGACTGAAGCAGATAGTTTGTCAGCGCCATGCGTCCCGCCGGGGCCAGCATGTCCCGCAGCCGCCTGCCGAATCGTGCACGTCCCATCAGCAGCAGAAGGCCACACACGTAGGCAGCGGTCAGTGCAGGAGCTGTCAGGATGCCGAAGGCCCTCCCGATGTAAGCGAAGCGGTCGTCCAGCGGGCCGTTCTCACACATCGCCATGAACATGCTTCCCGGAAGCCCGATCAGCGCGCCGAGTCCCAGTATCCGTTTCGCCCACACGGTGTACCGTGCCGGTTCCTCGAGAACCCGGTGTTTTCCGGCTGCGAAGCCGATCAGGAATGCGGCGAAGAGATGGCCCCCGTAGAGAATGGCTCCCCCGGCCATCTCTCGATAAAGACCCACGTTGGCATGGATGATGTCAAGCGGTCCGCCCCGATAGGCTGCGGTGTCCCTCGCGGCAAGATCAGTGGCAGCACCGGGGTCCGGCTTCGCCAGGACCACCGTCAGCAAGCCGATCACCAGGAAGACCGCCGTCAGGAAGGCGATGATCAGGCAGGCGAGACGCAGCGCGGTTCGCGCCCGCAGACGTCGTACGGCCGTCAACACCAGCCCCAGCGCTGCGTAGGTCATCAGGATGTCGCCGGGATAGAGCAGTACCGCGTGCGCGGCGCCTATGAGGAACAGTCCAAGAAGGCGTCGCCCATGGCGCCGGGCGAAGGGCACCCCGTCCCTGTCGGCAGCACGTATCTGCAGGGTGAAGCTGTATCCGAAGAGAAAGGAGAAGAGCAGATAGAACTTCATCGTGCACAGAGCCGTGACAAGCCATGCGGCAACGTGGTCGCCGACGGCGAAAGGACCTGTGGGCAAGCCGTACACGCCCGCGATGACCTGGGCGTTGACCAAACAGATGCCGAGCAGAGCGAAGCCGCGCAGGGCGTCGATTTCCTGAATGCGGGCAGCCGTACGCTCCATGCCGCTCTCAGGGGCCGGCTTTCCTCGCAGGGTGCCTGGCAGGTGAAGCGGAACCATCTCCATCGCCCTCCATGGTCGAGATGTGCTTGAGGCGAGCCGCCCGAGGCGCGATTCGGCCGGAGGCCCAGCTGATGCCGACCGGTTGATGAGCGTGGGACATCGGAAGTCGGGCCGGGCACCGAACGTGCTGACAAAGTGGGGCTGGATCCCCGCCCTTCAGGGCCCGGAGGATGTCAGGCGACGCCCCCTCGGGAACACAGCGGGTCGCCCTCGCTGTCACTCCATCCCGTCCTCGACGTACGGTGGTTCCTTTGGCCGGTGACCGCCCGCCTTGCACCCGGCGAACGGCCCGGAAGGATCGCGCAGGGAGGCCATCACCGGCTGGAGGAAGTCGCGGTGCCATGAGGCCGGCCCGGTCAGCGGTGCCTTGGACCCGGTGAGCTCCTGCCAGGCCATCCAGAGGCCGTAGAGCTGGGCGATGGCCTCCATGTGTTCCCACCAGCGTGGGCACCAGGGAGCGCTGGTGCTGGTCTCCCTGCCGTAGACCGGCAGCAACAGATGATTGACCCAGCGCATCAGATCGTGCAGCGCCGCCGTGAAATCCTCATCCATCTTGTAGAGGATGAAGGGGGATTCGGCGTCCTCGGGGGGCTGCTCGTCGCCGCCGGGGTCCGCGGTCGGCGGGGAGTGGGAGCCGGCCTCGTGTTCGGGGTTTGTATCGTACGTTCCCGCGATCTCGGGATTCCTCACCCTCGTGGGATATTCCTCATCCGCCGAAGACCGCGGATGTTCATCCGGTGTGGCTGATGCCCCGTCCATTTCTTCTTCGGGCGGCGTGGTTCCCGTCCCATCCGGCAGCACGCCCACCTGCCGGGGCCTACCGGTGACCGGCGGCGTGTTCGGCGCGGCAGACAGCTCATCGTTGTTCGACAGCATGTGTGGTCCATTTCTGTGCGGCGCGGAGGGTGATGGCCTCGGCCTCCTTGGCCGCCGCCGCCGAGATGGCCGCCGCGCCGGGCTCCTTGTACCAAGGGCGGAGGCGGATCAGGGCCGGCCTGATGCCGGTGGCCAGCAACAAAGCGGTGCCCTTGGGGAGGGCGCGGATCCGGTCGGGCGGGAGGATCGGATCCAGGCGGTAGGAGAGGGAACGGGAGGTGCCTTCCTTGCCTTTGGAGACGCTGACCGTGCTGACGTCCTGCTGGCCGACGAGCTTGGAGATTTTCTCCACGAAGTCGGCGTCGTCGAGCCCGGCACCGAGCAGCTTGATGGTCGCGGCACTCCACAGCGCGTCCATGCCGGCTTCTCCCCACACTCGGCTGCCCTGCCGGTAACTCTGCAGTAGGGTCACGACGTTGATGCCACGGGATCCCAAGTGGCTGTAGAGATCGGGCAAGTCGGAGATGCGGCAGACGTTGGCGGCCTCGTCCAGGACCGCTGTCATGGGCGGGTCGAGGCGGCCGCCCATACGCTCGGCCGCGCCCACCCCTGCACGCATGGTCGCATCCGCAAGACCGGCGATGACGCCGGCTGCCGAGCCGCCGCCGTCTTTGGACAGCAGGTACAGCGTGTCGTTACCGAGGACATGCTCGTGCGGCCGGAACTCCGGTAGGTCCGGGTCGGGCATCACCCAGGCGACGATTTCGGGGTCGAGCAGACAGGAGACGCACTGGCGTGAGGTCTCGTAGATGCCGTCGCGGGTTTCCACAGCGCCGCGGATGGTGCCCTGCAGTTGCTCGGCGAGGGCTGTCATGTCGGCGTCGCGCAGTAGGTCGATCGGGCTCCGGTCGGCCGGGTCGGCCAGCCAGGCAAGAAGGTCGTGCACTGTTGCCTTGCCGCGTGCGGCGGCGAGGAAGAGGGCGGTCAGCGTGTTCTGAGCGGCCGAAATCCAGAAGTCCTTCTTCGACGCGTCGTCGTTGATGGATGCTACGAAGTGACCGGCCAGGCGGCGCGCGCCCTCGACGGTCATGCATTCGGCGAGCATGTCCCACCACATCTCGCGCGGTGCATGGGCAATGCCTTGTGGATCGAACGTCCATACCTTGCCGACTTTGGCGCGCTCGGCCCTGGTGACCGTGTAGACATCGGACTTGTTGGAGGTCAGGAGCACCGAGCCGCGGGCCCTGAGGACTCGGGGGATCGCGATGCCCGTGGACTTGCCCGCGCGGGGAGCCATCAGATCGAGTTCGACGTCCTCGAAGGAGGAGCGCAGTTCGGGGCCGTCGGGTTCCAGGTTGCCGAGGAGATTGCCGGTGTCGTCGGGTTGCAGTTCCTTCTTGCCCTTGAGCGAGGGGCGCAGGTCGCGGGCGCGTCCGGCGATGCCCTGGGGTGTCAGGGCCGCCAGATCGCGCGCGTTTGCCAGTCCCTTGGGTCGTGAACTCGCCTTGAGTACTTTGCGCAGCACAAGGACCATCACTATGGCGCCCGCGGCGAACACGGCGACGACGCCGGCGAACACACCAGCAGGCGCAGCGCCTGGCCACAGGCGGCCGGGGCCGTGGGCAGCCAGCTCAGCGAAGGTCGAAAGGGTGAAGGGCGGTGGGTCCCAGCCTGCTCCGGTCACGGCGGCACCGAGGGTTCCGCCGAGCCAGACGCCGCCGAACACGATCAGGGACACCGCTGCCACGGCGACGATCGCCCACGGCGCCAGTTCGGAGCCGTACATCCTCCCCTTGGCTGCGGAGGTGGTTTTCATCTGATTTCCTCCCGGGTGACCCCGCCTTTCAGGGCGGTGGGGTATCGGACCTCTGCGGAGTGGGGCAAGGACGGACGGCTCTCCGCCAGGGCGGACCCATGCTCGTTCACAACTGCGCGCAGGTGGTGGAGTCGTGGGGGAGCCATGAACACGACGTCGCTGCACATCCGGCCCTGGACGTGCGCGGCCACGGCAGCACCCACGACCACGACGTGAACGCGGCATGGAACCTCTTGGCCGCCGGGCCGGCGGCATCGGTCTGTGGAGTCGGTGCGAGACCTCAAGGGAACACTCCGGGCGGGCAGTCGGCGATGAAGCAGGAGGCCCCACGGCGCGAGCCGTGGGAGTCCCCGCGCTTCAGTACCGGGACGATGTCAGACTTGTGCTTCCCAGCCCGAGTTGACGGGCCGGCTCTGCGGCTGGTTGGCCGTCCAGCGGCTGTTGGTGTCGTGGAGTTCGCGTTCCGTATCGGTGATCGCGACCTTGATGGGGATGCCGGGCCGACCGCCGACCTTGATCAGGAACCGGCCGCGACCGGGCGGCTCCTCGTGTCCTGCGCTCATCGCCCAGCCGGGCGGCGACGACCAGGAGGAGACCAGTTCGACCTCGCGTGCCGAGAGCCCGACGACCCGGCCGAGTTCCTCCATCTCCGTGCGGGGCAGCCCGGCGCAGACGACCATGCCCGCACGCTCGACGAACCCTCGTGCTTTGGCCCGGTCGGACTCGCTGCCCAGGGCTTCCGCGTCCTTCAGGGTGTGGGTGATCTTGGCGTCACCCAGGCCCAGGGAGCGGTTGAGCCGGGTGAGTGCGTCGATGCGGTCGACGATGCCGGAGGCGGCACGCAGCGGCCGCCACAGCTCGTCGAGCACGGCGAAGAACCAGCGGCGCGGGGCGAGTCCGGCATCGGCCAGAGCGTGGGAGGCGGCCACCGTGCCCAGGCCGTCCGACCACGCCGCCAGCATGGCTCCCGCCGTCAGCTGGGTGTCCGCCTCACCGATGCGCGAGATGTCGATGCACACGGCGGGTGCGTTGGGGTTGATGCGGGTGGAGGTCTCGGAGGCGAAGGTGTCGCCGAGCGGACCGTCGAGGATGCCGAGCAGGGAGCGGTGCAGCGGGTCGACGGCGTCGTGGTAGCGGGATTCGTCGCCCCGGTCGAGGGTCACGGAGCGGACCCGGTCCGGGCCTTCACGCAGCACCGCCAGCAGATCGGGCAGCAGCGGCGCCTTGCCCGTTGATGTCCTCTCCCGCAAGTGGTGCAGGGCGGCGGAGAGCACCGACTGCTCGTGGTCGTCCATCGGGCGGGAACGTACGACCGAGATGAGCGCGGCGACCATGTTGAGGACGCGGCCGTGGGTCTCGGCCTCCAGCGCCTTTCCGGCCTCGCCTCCGAGCTTGGCCGCCGCGGCACCCATCGCGCCCGGGTCGAGGATGTTGATGCCGCCGACGCCGCGCCCGATGGAGATCACCTGCCCGCCCAGCGCCCTTACGGTGTCGGCGTAGTCGGGCTTGAGGTCGCCGAGCACCAGCGGTACGACGCCGGTCGCGGACAGCCCGATGAGCATCCGGTTGACGAGGGTGGACTTGCCCAGGCCCGGCATGCCGAGCATGAACAGCGAGGGGTTGGAGATGTAGCGGGCGCGGGTGAACCAGGAGATCGGGTCCCCGCACACGGTGGCACCGGTGTGCAGGTGCTGGCCGAGCGGCACCCCGGTCATGGGCGCGCCGGAGCCCGCCGCGAACGGCCACAGCCCGCACGCCTGCACGGTGGTGGCGCGCCACATGGTCGGCGGATCCATATTGCCGATCTGCCCTCCGCCCGGGCCTGGCCAGCCGCGTGTGCCGGCGAGCGCGGCCCGAGAGGCGGAAGCACCTCGGCCGCCGTTGGTCCGGGACCGGCTCGACGAAGCCGAGGGGGCTGCCTTGCCGTTCACAGTGCCTCCTGCAGCTCGTGCGGAATGAGAGTGTGCTGCCACGGCAGGACGCCGACGGGAAGCGTGCAGGAGAAGGCCGCAGCCTGCATTCGGTCGGCCGGGCGCAGGGTGATGCGGGCGGCTGCCTGGAGGTTGCGTACGGTCACATTGGCATCCGAGAGCTGGTCGGCGGAGTCGACGGTCACCGTGAGCATCAGCGAGAACTCCACCAGACCGGCACCTGCTGCCTCCTCCGCCGCCGTCTGCTCGGCCGCCTGCATCTCCGAGGCCGCCCGCGCCTGGACCATGCCGCGGCCCGAGGTGGCCATGAACTGCGCGGCGCGACGGTCGGCTTCGACGATCCGTGCCGAGGTCGCCGGGTCGATCGGGCGGTACAGCAGGGCGACCCGCTTGCGCCGTGTGCCTGGCGCGTCCTCCAGGAGTCCGTGCAGCACGTTGGAGCGGACTGTGCCACGTGGGGCCAGGGTCAGCAGCCACGTGCGCGAGACACCGGAGTCGTGGTGGTAGGCGTTGACCGTCTCCACGCACGCGGCCGGACCGGCGTCGTCCCACTCGAGGCCCGTGCCGCCGTACTGGGCGCGGGCCTCGAGGACCTCCGCCGAGACGGCGGGATCGTAGGCGACCCGTACGACCTCGGCGATGCGCTCCGCCGACAGCGGCGTGGCCGAGCCGCCGCCGGCTCCGACCAGTCCCGCGAGCAGGCCCGGGATGCGGATGGCCAGATCTGTGATCACCTCGGCCTGGTCCCGTTTTTGCCCCTGGGGTATCCCGTAGGTGAGGGTGATGTAGGTGTGCATCTCGGAGGAGGCCGACGGATAGCGCTGGACCACCTCTTCCATGACCGCCCGCGCCGCGGGCGGCGCGTCCTGCCTGATGCGCGGCAGCACCTCGCTGGCCAGCCGGGTGCCCGGGTCGGGGGCCGTCTCCACGACGACGGAGGCACCGCGCAGTTCCGGCTCGTGCGACAGCCGGGCCAGCCATTCACCCCAGGAGGCCACCCACACGTCCACCTGGTCGGGGTCGACGAGAGAGCCGCCGTCCGGCTCGCAGCCGAGCACGATGGTGTAGAGGTTGCGGCCCCGGTGATGCAGTACGCCGAAGGGCCGGTCGTACGCGTCGCGCCCTTCGCTCACCGTGACCCGGCTGAGCAGCCCCGGGGGGCGGAACCGCCCGCCGGGGCGCTGGGACAGCGGTCCCGAGACGTAGGTATGGGACCCCTTCGCCTTGCGGCGGAACCAGCCGATGCGCAGGGCGAGCAACTGGTAGAGATTGCGCCCGTCCTGAGTACGCATCGTGAGGGGTACGAGGACGAGGGTGAGAGGGAGGGCCACGGCCAGCGCGGCCAGCAGGGAGGCCAGAGAGACCAGCAAGATCAGCACGAGCCCGCCGAACACTCCGAAGGTGCCGATCAGACCGAACGGGCCGAGCCCGGGACGTCTGGGCCGACGCCAGTTCCCGTAGGTGGGGCGCGCTGCCACTTCCGTGGACATGGAGATTCCTTCCCGAAGAGCTGTGCGTGTGCAGGTGCTGGAACTGCGAGTGCTGAGAGGGCGGGAGCGGACGCACCGGCCGGTCACCGGTCCCTTTCGTCCCGGGGAGCGACCGGGGGTGGCTTTGCCTGCGGGAGCGGTGAAGGCGACCGGAGAGTGCAGGGCCTCCCGCCCCCGCTGCCGTCCCGGTGGCCGCGGCGGGCGCACGGTCACCGGGACCTCCATGCAGCGGGAGCCATGCCCTTGCGCGGCCGGTGTTGCCCTGACGACCGGGCGGAGGCTGTGGCCCGGCCATCGTGGCGGCCGGCCTGCCGTCAGCGTTGGCCGCCATTGGGACCGTCGACCGCATTGGCGGCGTTCTGCCCGGCTGCCCTGGCAGTCTGCGCGGCCGCCCCGATCACCATCCCCGCGGGACCGCCCGCTGCGGCTGAACGGGCACCCGCGGCGCCGCTGGGCGCGTTGCCGCCCTGCCCTGCCGAAGCCCCGCCGCCCGCCGACTGGCCGGCGCTGCCGGCTCCCTCGGCCCGGCCGGCTCCCCCGGCGCTGCCGGGTGCACCGGCCGCACCGACCGCACCGGAGGCTCCCGAAGGGCCGGACCGACCGCCTGCGCCGGGAGCGGACATCATCCCGCCTGCGATCGACTTCGCACCGGAAGCCGCCACATTCTTGACTGCGCCCGTGGCCACCTCCGTTCCCCTTTGCCCGATGTCTCCGTCCAGCTCCGGGGTGGGCGAGACGAGTTTGAGCAGCGCCGGCAGAGCCAGCGCGGACAGGAGCATGACGCCGATACCGGCGATCTTCTCGTGGATGCCGCTCTGCGGACCGCTGTTGATCATGGCTGAACCGGCGAACATGACGAGTCCTGCAGAAGGTTTGTACAGCAGCCAGGCGAACATCCAGCCGATGTGCTTGCGCCACCAGGTACTGCCCCACTCCGTCATGGATGCGGCGGCGGCGACCGGCAGAGTCCCCAGCAGGATGATCATCACGCCCAGGCGGATGTACAGCAGGATGGTCTGCATGATCGCGGCGATGAGCAGCAGGAACGCCAGGATCAGCAGCAGGAATCCCTCGAGCCCGGTGCCGTCGCTGCACCCGATGCTGGTGAGCTGCTTTTGCGCGCCGGCCTGGAAGAGATGGTCCGCGTAGCGGTCCGACAGACTGGCGAGCGCCGTCATCACGGCCGTCGCACCGCCCGCCACCAGGACCACCCGCAGCAGGCCTTTGAGTGCCACCGTGCCCGGTTCTCCTCGGCGCTCCAAAGCCATTCGGGCGGCGGCGAAGAGGAGGGATCCCACGGCTGTATAGACGACAATCCACTGAGTCTGGGTACTGATGTCCCGTGCCGCACCGCCCGCCACCAGGGTGGGGATGTTCGTGGCCAGATCGCCGAAAACGGAGATGGCGGCCGAGAGCATGGCATTGGCGATTCCCTTGATGATGGTGCCGATGGGATCGCCCAGGAAGCTGAAGAATCCGACGACGACGTCGGTGACCGGATTTCCAGTGGGGCATGCCATGTCAGACCTCCCACCGGACGAATCCGTCGGCGCCGCTCACAGGGGACACCGTCGAGTGCAGCCCTCCATCGGTTCCCGGCTCGATCTTCCAGTCGCCGCCGCTCCACCGCACCGAGAGCGACGTCGTGTTGAAGCCGCCCTGCACGGTGTTGATGAGCAGGACCACTGTCGCCTTGTCACGGCTGTAGTCCGCGAGAGAGAACCCGGCGTACCTGCCTGTCTCGCGCTCCTTCACGCTGGCCTCCGGGATCGAAGCACGCTGCGAGGCGAACATGTCCCTGCCGAATCCGGCCACGACCTGCTCCTCGGCAACCGTGCGCCAGTTGGGCCCGCTCATCTGCGCGGGGATGACATGAGCGGCCATCACGGCCCCCATGGGGGTATGGGCGAAACACCACAGCACCGGTCCCTCGGAGAGGGTAGGCCCCGCCGAAGGCGAGGTCGGCACCTGCGTGCCGCCGATCGTTCGCCACTGCACATCGCGCGGCGCCGACCTGGGCACGGAGGTGTCGGTGTCGTCCGTGCGGCACGTCCCTGGCCGTCCGTGCGCGCTCGCGGACTGCGCCGACAGCAGCCCAGGGGCCGTGTGTTGCGCGTCCATTCCGTCACTGCCGCCGGCTGTGACCAGCGAAATCAGGGACAGGACAAGGACGGCGGCGAGAAACCCGGCCGCCAGGAGCCGACTTCGCTGTTTCCAGAACGGCGTACTTGCCTCGCCGTTGTCCTCGTACGGTGTCTGCATTTCAAATCCCGCCCGACTCAAGCGAAAACGAACTGGATCAAAGGTCCGGCGGTCGACACAAGGACACAGCCGCCGAGCACCATGCCCAGCCGGCCCATGTGTTCGGAGCTCTCACCCCGCTTCAGCGAGATGGCCATCATCGCGCCCGTCACCAGCACTCCGGCGACGCCCGCCGCGGTACCCGCCCATGCGGCGATGCCGAGTACGAGATTGACCTTGTTGGTGAGTTCCGCAGGGGCGTTGCGACCTGGGTTGGGGACGGCGGCAGCCAGGAAGAGCGACGCAGCCTTGGTGAGCATGACAAACTCCTGGGTGAGGTAAAGGTATTTCGGCGGCTAGGGTCAAATCGTGAGCGGGCCGAGGAATTGGATGATCGGTCCCGCGGTCGCGGCCAGGACGCATCCGCCGAGCACGATGGCGAGCTTGCGCATGTGGGACGCCCCCTCGCCCGGTTCTCCGCGGTGCAGCTGCAAGGCCAGCAGCATGCCCGTGATGATGACGCCGGCCACACCTGCCGCGGACGCACACCAGGCGAGAATCCCCAGCAACTTGTCGGCCTCGTCGCCGGGGTTGAAGGTGCCTGCGAGCGCGCGCGCCATCGATCCGTTGGTCATCATGAGCTTCTCCCCGAGACGGACATCCATGTTTGGACAAGCGCGGCGATTTCGGTGATCTCCTTCGGAGCCTTCTCCACCGGTCGGCCCATGCGCCAGGCCGGGACCCAGGGAACCCGCAACGAACGGACCGCCGAGCAGAGCACACGGACACGTTGTGCCAGTCCCAGAGGGAGGCGACCGGGCGCATCCGCGACAAGGACGAGAGCCATCAACTCGATGCCCGCCGGATGCCGGCCCGTACGCACAGACTCCAAAGCGCGGGACGCGGCTTGCAGACCCGCGGCGTGAGTCCTGGCCACGAACAGGAACCGGCCGGGATCGCCCCGCGTGACGTCCGGCCAGCGAGTTCCGATGTCGACACCACCCAGCGCCCCCGAGAGCGTCGTCGCCCCGGCTCCGCCGTGCGCGTTGACCCAGCCGATGCCGGGGCCGGTACTCCACCCATCAGCATGCGTGGCCATACCTGGAGAAGAGGCTTGCCGTGGTCCAGATTCGGGACGTGCTGCGACGGGTCCGCGCACCCAGATCTGTGCCGCGGATTCCGTAGCGGGAACGCCCATCGGTAACGCCTCTCTCCCAGACTGGTGGGATCTCCCCTCCCTCGGCCGCACCGAGCACACGGGAACCCCGGATGGTTGTCCAACAGCCGCAACGGGTCCTACGCCCGCCGGTGGGCTGCATCTCCTTCAGAGCACAGGAGAGAGGTGGAACGCCGCTTCGTCCGCCTCTCCGGCCCGGCTCGCCCTTCAGCAGCCACAACGGGCACACGTGGACAGCTGGTTCACGGCATTTATCAACGGATGACGTTGAACCCGAACCCGGCCGCACCCGTTTCGGCGAGCGAGAGCTTCGCACTACAGCGGGCGGCGGCGGCAGGGCGCACACCCGCCAGTTCACGGCAGGCGGCCGTCCCGTTCACCGGTCTTCGGCAAAGAAGGTGGTTCATCATGAGCGGCAGGGCGAGCACGAAGCGCCGAGGGGGTGCTGCCACGGGTACAAGCGTCGCCGTCAAAGCTGCCGCGGCGACAGGCGGCCTGGGCTGCCTCACCTCCCCCATCGTCGTACTCGTCGCGACCGTCGTGATCATCATCATGGGGGGCTTCGGCGTCCTCCTGGCTCCGCTGATCGCGTTCATCATGCTCTTCAAGGGGGGCGGGGGCCCGCATGTGGACCCGAACAACGTGGTCAATGTGTTCCAGAGCGACGGCAAAGCGCCACTCGACCCGACCACGGTGCCTCCGGACCTTGTGGAACCGATTCAGAAAGCCGGCACGTTGTGCCCGGAAATCAGTCCCGTCGTGATCGCCGCACAGATCGACCGGGAGTCCGGGTTCGACGCCAACCTGGTCGGCCCCGACGGTGAACAGGGCATCTCCCAGCTGTCGCCGGAGAACTTCGCGCGCTTCGGAAAGGACGAAAACGGCGACAACAGCGCCTCCGCACTCGACCCGGCCGACGCCATCCTCGCGCAAGGCAGATACCTGTGCTCATTGGCCCAGCAGGTAAGGCCGTTCGCCACCTCCGCGCAGCCCCCACAGGACGAGCTGAGCATCACTCTCGCAGCATACGACGTGGGCATCGACGCGGTGCGGGTAGCGCAGGGTGTCCCGAAGACCAACCGGTCACAGGCCTATGTCCTGGGCATCCGGGCCCAGTTCGCCACGTACGAGGGAATCGTGCCCAAGCCGTCCCCCTCGCCCTCCGGCTCGACCAACATCAGCGGACAGTGAGACCTTGTCATGCCCGCACGACAGCGGCCGCACAGCAGCTCGCCCCGACACGCCGGTCCACCGCAGGACTCTCCCGACAGGTTCCACGTGCTCGTCGCCCCCGACGGCACGGCGGCCGTCAATGGCAAACGCCTTCCGCCGACCAGCATGCCCGTGCAGACAGCGGTCCTGGACGAGCTGCACCAGCACGCACAGGTGCGGAACCTGGCGGTCGAGGCGACGGTCCTCGACCAGCAGCACAAATGGGCTCTGCGCCTTCGGGTCAGGCCCGACGGTTCGAGCGAACTTCTCGAAGAGCCCGAGACGATGCACCCCGCCGAACCCGTCGGGGCAGCCGGGGCCGGCCAACCCGTGCGCAGGCCACCGGACCCGCGCCCGGACGTGGGCGGCGGTGTCCCCGACGCAACGCCGCTGGACCAGGACACCACCTTGAGGATCACCACTGACCGGGTGGCGGCGACGCCCCGCCGGCCGGAGTCGTCCCCCGACGCCGAAGCCCGCGGGGGCGACCAGGCCGTGGCGCAGCCCCAGCACTCCGCCCCAGACGGGCAGCCGCTCGCACCCCTGCGGCCCCTTGCGGCCACACACGCACCTTCCACGCCGAGCGGCGATCCGATACCCGAGGAGCTTGCCGGAACGCTAGTACGGATCGGTGAGGCGGTGGCGGCCGGAAAGACCGCTCTCGCCGCGGATCTCGCCACCACGCTCAAACAGGAGGCCCTGCGCAGGTTCGGGCCGGAGCACCCCCACACCCTGGAGGCGTACGCCGTCGACGCCTACGCCGCCCACCTGGACGGCCGTCAGGAGCATTCCACCGCTGTCTCGCTGCGCCTGGCACGCCTCAGGTACGCACAAGGAGACCCTCGCGCCCGGGACGAAATTCTGCGAGCGGCCAACACCTGGAACCTGCTGAAGGCGCCGGACGTGGCTGTACCGCTCGGCGAGGAACTCCACTCCCTGTGGTTGCAGTTGGCGGCGGAAGCAGGAGACACCGCGGTCGATGCCCACGGGCTGCAGCATGTGCAGAGCCGGCTGGCGGCGCTCACGCGAAATGTCGGCCACCAGTCACAGGCCACCGATGCCCCACAGACGGCATCCGGTTGAATCCGAGGAGCCCGAAGGCATGACAGCGGTTACGAGCAGCGTCTTGGCTGTTGACCTGCGGCCGATTAGTCCCTCACGAGCCTTCTGGTGACGTAGGTGACGACCTGGTAGACCTGGTAGACCTGGTAGACCTGGTAGAGACTCAGCCCTGCGCCGCGTCTCATGGGGCCTGTGCCAAGCGTTGGAGTGTACAGAAGGCATGGGCGGCGGATGTGCGACGCCGGTGCAAACCCGGGCGGATGGGCAACCACGGGAAGCCTGGCAAAAGTCCATTGGGAAGTCTGGCGACTCCTGCGCAGGGCTCCGCTGCTCGACGACTCGGATCACGAGCCTCGTCCAGGCCGTGCTCGGCCTCCGTCCGGCCAGCTCAGACTGAGGATGGAAAAGGCGCAGTGCTCAAGCAACGCACTTTCGACGACAAGAAACGGTTGTAGCCTACGCGTCCGGGCGCACTACGCCTAGGATCTGCATGGAGGCGATAGGCGCAAGAGTGACCGTGCGCCCCGGCCGCGGTGCGTGAACTATCGAGCCGTTCCCTGCATACATACCGACGTGGCTGGCGTCGTCGAAATAGATGACCAGATCACCTGGCCGAATATCCTCGATCCCAACATGGGGCAGTTGACGCCACTGCTCCTGCGAGGTGCGCGGGATGGGGTGGCTTGCCGCGGCCCACGCCTGCGAGGTCAGGCCCGAGCAGTCGAAGGAATCCGGCCCCTGTGCACCCCAGACGTAGGGCTTGCCGATCTGCTGTAGCGCATAGGCAACAGCCGTCCCTCCGGCTGAACTCGCCTTCGCACTCGGATGCTTGACGATCCCGGACCTGAGCCAGGCGTTCTGGGCGTCTGCAGCCGCCCTCTGCTCAAGTTGTGCCAGGCGCGTCTTGTCGTCCGCCTTGAGGTCGGCCTCTATGCTCCTCGCCCGGGAGATTCGCTCTTCGATGTCCCGCCGCGCTGCATCCCGCTGCCTGCGGATTTCCTCCAGGCTCTTCAACTCGTTCGCAACGTCAGCAGCACGAGTGTGCAGGCTCTTCTCTGCTGTGTCCAAGGCCTGAATGAGTTTCTCGGTATCGTGTTGAGCCTGGACGGCCTGGGCCGCGTTGTCCAGCGCGTACCCGGGGGCACCGGCAAGCATCAGCTGGACTTCAACGGGTACTCCGCCACCCCGATACTGCGCACGGGCCGCTGCGCCTGCTTGTGCCGTCAGGCGTTGCAGGCGAAGTTGAACGACGTGGTCCTCCTCGGTCAGAACAGCAACACGCTTCGACTGCTTCCTCACCTTCTCGTCGGCTGCGTTGTACGCGTCTGTAGCAACTTCGGCGTCGTGGTACAAGCTTCCCAGTTCCTCACGCACGTATGCCAGAGCCGACTGCGGAGGCGGACTCCCAGGATCTGCCTCAGCTTTCGCAACAGTCATCGTTATGGTCCATGAAAGGGTCATTGCAGCAACAGCCCGGCATCTCAAGGAAATCATGTGCCATCTCTGTGTCCAGGGGCCAGCCGACGATAGGTCGTAGCGGTCAGCGGTCAACTCATGTCGCGCCTACATCGCGCAGAAAGGCACGAACACGCGCCGATCGCTACGACGCACCCCTCCGGCAGTCAGTTCACTGCCGATCGCGGTAGATCGTCTCAAGATGCAATGAACGAAAGCGTTGCGCCCTCCGTTGTGTCTTGTGGTACCCCCATCGCCACGACGTCCCGACACTCCGGAGCAACCGGGGACGGTGGACAGATATGTCTTCCCGGCAGTGTCGCTCGCGCAGCACGAGCGACGTACTACGGAGCAAAGACGTATCGAACAGAGGAGTCGACCTGAAAGCCTTCGGATCAGTGGTGAGGACTCGTTCGAGCAGGAACCGAACAGTTCCAGCTGCTCAGCCCTCTGAGACACCGGCTTACTTCGAGGTCCTGATTCCCCGTGAGGGCGAGGCCGTGATCAACGGCAAGCACCTCTCGGTCCTCGATGAACAAACTGTCCACAGTGCCGTACTCGACACTCTCCACCGGCATGCCATGTCCCTGGAGCAGCCGATCGTGGCTGATATATCCGACCACCCGGTAGAAGCGGCGTTCCGCATCGAAGTTGCACCGGACGGCTCGAGCCGCGTCCTTGAGCACCCCAGCCCGTGGCTGGGCTCGGACCAGCCTTCAGCCCTCGGTACGGACATCGGCCAGGTCAAGAGCCCAGACGAGGAAGAACCTGCCGCCGTTGCTCCGCGCCAGGCGAACTCCGGAGGAGCTCCACCAACAGGCGCGACTCAGACCATCTCGTCCGTTCGGCTCCTGCCAGACCGTGCAGTGCCGCCTGTTCCCGTTCCCGATTATCTGGCGAGTGCAATCCTTCACATCAACGAGCTGCTGGAGACGGGACATCTCAGCCAGGCGCTCGTCACCGCCGGCGCGCTCCGTGAGAAGCTCACGGAAGACGCCGGTGCCGAGCACCCTGACGCGCTGGAAACGCGTTCGCTCGAGGCTTACATCGCCTACCTGCTGGGCGATCACCGCAATGCGATCGTCTTGACGCTGGCTGTTGCCCGTATCCGTTGCCGGCAGCAGGATCCTTCGGCCATTGACGACGCGACCCGAGCTACGGCGATTTGGCAGAAACTCAGCGACGTGCAAGCCATTGCCGCACATGGATCCGAGCTGCTGGGGATGTGGCACGGACTGGCCTCCCGTGCTCAGCTGACAACCTGGCATGCTGTTATGACGCAGTACATCGAACAACGTCTGCGCGAGAACGCAGACGGACTTTCTTCCGCTACTTGGCGTGATTACCCGGTGCACGAAGGTCGGCAGCGAATGACCGCTTGGGGCTCGCAGTGAAGCACAGGGAACAATAACGCTTTCCACCGTGCGTGTTGCAGGCCGGAGTTGAGGTGGGTTCTGACCCACCCATTGGGAATCGGCCTTTCCAGCTCGGGCCTTCGGTTCCTGTCCGCCCTGCTGCGGGGCCGACCGCTGGAGCGGGGCGCCCGGCCGGCGCCGACGCCCAGCTGGTAGGCGGGCGATGCTCGTGTTGATCCGCCTGAAGTACGGGCACACGTACGAGCAGCTCGCGGCCGGGTTCGGCGTCGGGATCGCCACAGTATATCGGTGCGTGGCCGAATCCGTCGGCGTTCACCGCCTGCGCACCAGACCTCGCCGCTGCCTACGGCGCGGCCATACGCAAGGCGTTCGTCGTTCTCGACGGGACGATCCGGCCGATCGACCGGATCGTCGCCAACCGCCCCTTCTGCTCCGGCAAGGGGAGGGCGTCTCGAGGTGACGGCTGTTCGGTCCGCGTCCTCTCCGCGCCTCATCAACCTCGTCGACCTGTCCCGACCAGTCGTCTCGCCCGCGCAAACTGAGGGTTGGAAGGGTCTCGGTGAGGGTGTTTTCAGCCTCGGCCGCCCGAACCCAGCCGCCGTACCGTGCCATGATCCGAGCCATGCCCGAGGCCACCTCACCATCAGCCGGAGCCGTGAAGCTCTTCACGAGAGCCAGGGCCCTGAGCGGGGCTGGCGCGACGGGTGATGGATTTGCGAATCCCGCCCCCCCTTTGACCCTCAGGTGGGCGGAGTCCAGGATCGCCCGGGACAGCTCGGCGAGGCCCCGATCAACCAGCTGCTCACGCGCCCTCCGGTGCAACCGTCCCCATGCATCCGCTCCGGACCGGATCAGGGCACGCTGGTGGACCGTTGTCGGCTTCGACGCTCTGAAACACGGCGTCGGCGCTGCCCCCACGACCCGTGCCGCCGGCCTGGGGATGGCACCGGCGATACTGCTGCACCGATCGGTCGGATTGTCACGGATGTGTCCGCGTTCCATGGCCGTTGTGTTCCTGGGTGAGCCACGTGAGCCGCAGAGGTGTATCTCCTGGTGACCGTCCCGGACAGTGCGGATCGCGCCGAACCGGGCTGGAGGGAGCTGAACAGGCGGCCGCCGCGCGAATGCGACCGGTTCGGTCAGGTCTCCTTCTCGGCCCTCCCGTGCGCGCGGCGTGCTCACCGCGGACAAGACCCTCAAAGAGCGATTGGCCGTCAGATGTCGACGACATGGAATCAAAAAGAGGACGTGCCTTCGTCCTCTGACCGAGTAGAAGCCCTCCGCTTCGCGCTTCTCGGGCCCGTTCGGGCCTGGAACGGGGGCCGCGAAGTAAAACTCGGAACGCCCCAGCAGCAGGCGGTACTGCTGGCGTTGCTGCTTGGCCAGGGGCGGCCTGTCCCGATCCATGAGTTGGTCGATGCCGTTTGGGGCAGCGTTCCCCCGCTCGGCGCGGTGTCCACAGTGCGTACCTACGCCTCCCGGTTGCGTAGGGCTCTGGAACCCGACCGGCCGGCCAGCAGGCCACCGCGGGTGGTGCTGTCCGCTGGTGGCGGCTACGCGGTGCGGACCTCCGGAAGCGGCGCCCTGGACATAACCGAGTTCGAGGCAGGTGTCTCCCAGGCCGCGCGCCTACGGGGTAGGGGCGAGCACGCCGAGGCTGCGAGGTTGCTGGCACAAGCTCTCGATATCTGGCAGGGTCACCCTTTGGCCGGGATTCCCGGTCCTCTCGCCGAGGCCGAACGCGCGCGCCTGTCCGAACGGCGCTTGAGCGTGCTGGAAACGCGCCTGGAGCTCGACGTTCAGCTGGGACGTCATGACCAAGTGGTGGGTCAACTGGCCGCGCTGAGCGAAGTGAACCCACTGCGAGAGCGGCTGCATGCCCTGCTGATGCTGACGCTGTACCGATGTGGCCGGCAGGCCGAGGCGTTGGAGGTCTACCGCAGGACGAGCCGGATTCTGGCAGTGGAACTGGGCACCGCACCAGGGCTCGAGTTGAGGGAACTCCACGCCCGGATACTGGCCTCGGACCCGGCGATGGCGCACCCGGACCATGCCGACCCGACGGCCTCCCGCATCGACGTCACGGGCATGCTCCATACCGAGCCTGCCGCTTACGAATCCCGCAGGACAGCGGACGGCGGTTCACATGGCGCGGCGGCGGCCGCAGGACAGTTGGCCGCACGCACGTCGAGAGCGGGTTCCCGGCTCTCCGACAAGCATGCCGCGAGGCGACCCGGCGCCTCCCCCGAGGCCACCGCCGTCCGGCCGCGACAACTGCCGCCCGACCTGCCCATCTACACGGGGCGTTCAGGGGAACTCGCCCGCGCGCAAGGGTTGGTCCCTACTCCTCATGAGCCATCGGCCGTCGTCACGATCGGGGGTATGGCCGGCGTCGGCAAGACCGCGCTGGCGGTACGGCTCGCGCACTCTGTGGCGGACCAGTTCCCCGACGGACAGCTCTACATCAATCTCCGCGGTTTCGATCCCGCCGGTGCGATGGTCGACGCATCCGCGGCCATCCGCGCCTTCCTCTCTGCCCTTGGCGTATCCCCCAAGCATGTTCCGAAGGACGTGGACGCGCAGGCGGCGCTGTATCGCAGTGTCCTGGCCAACCGGCGGCTACTGATCGTGCTGGACAACGTGAGAGACAGCAACCATGTGCGTACCTTGCTGCCCGGCAGCCCTGGTTGCTTGGTGATCGTCACCAGCCGTGATCAGCTGGCGGGGCTCGTCGCCACGCACGGATCGCATCCGTTCACCCTTGACGTCCTCAGCGAGGAAGAGGGCGCCGTCTTCATGGCGGAGCGTATCGGTGCGGTGCGTGTGGCATCCGAACCACAGGTGGTGAAGGACATCGTTGGCGCCTGCGGGCGGTTGCCCCTGGCGCTTGCCATCGTGGCTGCCCGTGCTGCCATCCACGCCGGCTTTCCGTTGTCCACCATCGCCTCGGAGCTTTATGAGGCCAAGGGAAGTCTGGATGCTTTCGTCGGTAGCGATCCCACCATGGACGCGCGCGCCGCGTTCTCATGGTCGTACCAGGTGTTGACGTCGCCGGCCGCCCGGCTGTTCCGGCTGCTGGGCCTGCACCCCGGGCCCAACCTGACGATTTCAGCGGCGGCCAGTCTCGTTGGTCTCGCACCGGCCGATACTCAGCTCCTGCTCGCCGAACTGAAACGCGCTCACCTCCTGGTCGAATATGCGCCCAAGGCCTACAGCCTCCACGACCTGCTGCGCGATTACGCCGCTGAACTCACCGAGGAGTTCGACTCCGTTGAGGATCACCGTGACGCGGTGCACCGGCTGTTCGATCATTATGTGCACACTGCGCACAGCGCCGCGCTGTGTCTGTCGCCGAGCCTTCCCAGGCTCCCCCTCTCACCGCCCGTCGCGGGAAGCAGTCCGCAGACGTTCCGCGATCGAAATCAGGCTCAGGCGTGGATCGATTCGGCTCGCTCCACCGTGTTCGCGGTGGCCAAGCAGTCGGCGGATGAGGGATTCGAGACCCACGGCTGGCAACTCGCCTGGGCACTTGTGTACTACATGCAGCGACAGTGGGGTTCCGGACCGAGCAAGTGACCTCGCGCCAAGTCAGCCTGGAGACGGCGCGGTGTCGTGGCCACCCGGTACCGACGGAGTCTCGGTTGGAGGCCGTGACCGCGGGGCTTCCTGGCTGCTTGGCAGGAGTTGGCCTCGGGCTCGAGGGGCGGGATGTCCTGATCCCCACCCTCGGTGGGGACGGTAATGATTGCGCCAGTTTACTCGCTTGGCGGTGGCGAGTTCGACGTCCGGAAACGTCTTTGAGGGCGCTGCAGTTCGACGACTTCAGTCTTGTTACAGGGATCAGATGGTGTTCGGAACGGTAGCATCGCCTCCTACGGTTCCGACCCGAACGGATTCACGGGTGTGGGCGTGAACCCGAAGCCATGCTTTTGCGTTGACGGGTTGATGGGATCAGCCGATTCCGTGAGCCGCCGGCAAAGATGCCGCAGCGGATGGGGTGGTCCCTGGTAGCAGTCAAAGGGGACACCATGCCATGGACCACACCTCGTTCAGCTCCGGACCCAGCGTTCCCGTCCTCGCCTTCCGGTCAAGGGGCGACCACGCCCTCGCGGACCTGGCGAGCCGCCATCGGTACGGTCCCGGCCTCGCGGCCGGCCCCGGGGGATGGCGGGTTCCCGGATATGCAGTCTCCCGGCAGCCGGTCCTGCGCGGTGAGCATGGCCAGACAGCTGACGACGTGGTCGTCAGACACGGGCCCCGCAGGCGGCAGCGCCTCGTATGGCCGTCCAGCTCCGATGGCCATGACGGAACTGCCGGGAGCGGCGGCTGCCCCATCCGTCAAGGGCGATGACATACCCGGCTCGGGGTCCGAGGACCTATTGGCCTTGCACGCCGAGTGCACGGGCAGGACGGCCACAAACGGCCGCAGCCTGCACCGGCAGGGCCGCGCACCGGACGTCCTGCTGAGCGGGCAATGCCGTACGGTACCTGCCCACGCGCGCGGCGTGCCGTGCCGCATGCTTCCGCTGGGGCGGCAACGGGGCGGCGAAGCCTGATGGCGGCGGACCGTCCGATGAGCAACAGTGGCGCCGTTGACGGGAGCGGGAACGAGGCCGCCGGCGGGCGCACCGTCGGCGACACCGGGCGGCGACCGGACGTGGCTCCCCAGCCCGCTGCAATCGCCGCACCCGGACTGGGAGATCCACTGGACGTCGACCCCATGGTGCGCTCCGTCGGTGTGCCCAAAGACAGGCTTCCCGGCGTGCCGGAACTCATCGCCGAGCTGAGGCAACAGGTGGCGAAGGCCGGTCACCAGGTGGCGGACGACGTGTGGGAGGAGCTGCCGAAGAAGCTGCTCAGCACCTACCGCTATCTGCTGGGTGGCGACGAGGAGCTGGCGCAGGGCGGGCTGGTGGTCACGCTGGGACCGGTCGAGGCCCTGATCGTCCTGGACCTGCAGCAGCCACGTAAGGTGCCCCGCTCTGTGGCCTCGGTGGATTCGACTTCCGCTTCTCCGGTCTCCGGGCACTCTGGGGTGACCTCGGGCGAGACCCTTAACGCCGCCTTCCAGACCGGTGCGCACGTTCAGTCCCACTCCGGTACCACCGGCGCGGCCCGGGCCGCGATGGGGGCGTCGGTCGGCGTCGGCGTGGCGCCTGTCCGGGTCGGCGTAAGCCTGTCCGCGGTCGCCAACGAATCCCAACGCTCCACCCGCCACGTCGTCGACGCCGCAGCCGGGCATGCCGAGGACAGCCGGGATGAGTCGACGCTTGTGGAATACGTGCCGTGCTGGTCGTTCAAGACACGTGCCAGCACCGACCAGGAGTGGTCCTCACTGGACGCACACCCGGTGACGGCCTCACAGGACGCCAGGCTGCTGCTGTGGTTGCCCGACCACTACCTGGGCCGGGCGCCGGGCGATCAGATTGTGTGGGCTCGGGCCGACAACAAGCGGCTGCCGACGGTCTTCTACGCCTCCGGACTCACCCAACTGCCCGCGGTGTACGACGCGACGCTGAAGACGCTGCGTGCGCAGGGCCTGAAGCTGGACATCGGGAGCACGCTCACCGACGAGTTGCGGCAGAAACTGTGGAATCTGGACGCTCATCTCGACAAGGCCGTCAACGAGAAGCACGGCTACCGCTTCGCTCTGCACGAAAGCGGACGGCCGGTGGCCGTGATCGAACTGCACACGGTCCGACAGCGACTGAACGACACCACCGACACCGCACGGGTCGGCGAGACCAGCAACAAGGCGCACATTGAAAACGTGCGCACGGCCGTCGACGGGGCCGGCGGCACCCACGCCCTGAACCACTCGACCACGCTGAGCGCGAGCGTTGCAGTGGACATCGTCCCCCACGAAGTACCTGCGCTGACACTGGGCGGCACCGTCGGCCCGAGCTACACCTCGTCCTACTCCGACAGTCTCGGCGCGAGCCGTACGGGACTGAGGGTGGTGGATCTTCGCTACACGGGCCCCACCGCGGGATATGGGATTGTTCTCTTGCACTACGCCGACGTCACCGTCCGGGGCAGCGGAACCAAGGCCCGAACCGATCAGGTCAAGGGCCGTGCCCTGTTGCGTATACCCGAGCCCGAAGCCTTCGCCCACGGATTCCCCGTGGACCGGGCCGCGCTCGACAAGAGCCCCGACAGCGCCCCTCCCCCGGAGGCGTCCGGCGTGTCCACTGCAGGCAACAGCACGCGGTTGGCCATGAAGGTTGGTATCCCCGAAGACCGCCAACGGACCGCGATGGTGAACACCGGCCCGGGTGAGCTGCGCAATGCGGGCCGTCGTCCCATGGAATCGCCAACCACAGCCCTGCCGGATCCCATCGCGGACGGCAAGGGCATCGGCATGGGCCTGCCCGAGGTCGAGCAGCAGACCGTCAACGACGTCTACGCCGCGATCCGGCGCGAGGTCGAGAAGTACGGTTTCCTGCCTCCGGAGGACAACCCGTTCAAAGGACACGGCCCACTGGCCCACGGGAACGACCTCGACAGCCGGATCTCAAACGAGGAACTGCTCCAGAAGATGGTCTCCCGGGCCGGCTTCGCGTTGCACTGGGACGAGATGCACCAGGACGGGGTGCGTTTCACCCTCCGCCGCCGCCGGGGCTTTGCGAAAACCGACATCGACATCGACTCCGCCAGAATCACGATCACGGCGAAACCAGACGCCAAGAACCCTGCAACGTTCAAGCGCAGTACCAACGAGTTCGACACGGTGAACCTGGCCATGGGCATGGACACCGCCGAGCAGTCGGTCAGCGGCAGCAGGAAGATCGCGTTCGGAGGGAGGTTTCGGGCGGCGTTCGCCAATCTACGGTCGGCCGTGCTGGGCCTGGAGGTGCAGCGCACCGTCGGCGCCACCAACGCAGTCACTTCACTCAGCAGCCGAGCGGAACTGCTTGAATTCGCCGGCACAACGTATGAGTTCGACACGCCCACGGATTTCGAGGTTCGGATCGAGTTCCAACACAGCGGCCTGCAGGGGCAGCTGCGGCCGGGCACACGCGACCCTCAGCCGATCAGCCTTCCCGGCCAGAAGGCGCTCGCCCGTGTCGTGCCACTGACCGGCGGGGTATCGCAGCCGTCGGCGACTGCCCCACCGCCACGCATCCTCGACCACGCTGTCGTGTACCACCTGGACACCACAGGTGTCCGCGAGGCAGCGACCGCCGCGCTTCGTGGCCTCGCAGGCCCGTCCGCCGAGGCGGACCCCACACTGAACTCCTTCGCCGGCAACATCGCCATGCGTGCGCACACCAAGGAGATCTTCAACGGTGAATACGCTACGGACCAGCCCTTCGCCTCGGGGATATTCCGGGACACCCACGGCGCAGTGGATATCTCCGGCACGATGGGAAAAGCGGCCTTCATCGGCGCCACCGAGGACAAGTTCGTGCTCGGCATCATCAAGCTGGGGCTGACACAAACCGCCCATAACGACACTTCGTCGTGGGGTATCAACTGGGGCCAGCTCGACGTCAGCGCGGGTGACACAGCGGGGCCGACCGTCGAGACCGGCGGAATGGACTTCAGCCGTAGCTGGCTTTGGGACACTTCGGCCGGCCATGGACGGACCGGCGGCAAGGAGCTGATCCAGCTCGACTTCCATCACGCGTACGCCTACTCGATGCCTGTGTCGTTCACCGTGAGCAGTCGGCAGGAGAAGCACGCCAAGCTGCTGCCCAGCAGTCATCGGGCGAGCCGGCTGCCGGTGGACAACAAGAAGATGCTCTTTTTGCTGTCCGAGCCCGAGGCGCTGAAGCACTACGCCGACGGCACGCTCCCGGTCACCGACATCCAGCTGACGAAGGCGCTCAGCCGCTGGCAGCAGGGAGAGCTGACGCTTAGCGGCAATGTGGCAGCCGGCGTGCTCACCCGATGGACGAAGGAGCGTCCTGACCTGCCCGGCACCGACCGTCCAGCACTGGCCGGGCTCGTGTCCCAGCTGCACGCCGCCGGTGCCTCACCGGTGCTGGACCCAGCGGTGCGCGACGCTTTCAATGCCACCTTTCCCGACGACGGGCGACTGGATCCCCCAGGCGACCGGGGAGCGGGATTCCGGCTGCCCGAGTACCTGACACGTGAGGACCCCGGAGGTAAGGGCCTGGGGCACAGCGGGTTCACCTCCCTGACCTACGACAGCGGCAGGTCGACGTACCAGATCGTCAAAGAGCTCGTCGACAAGGCGGCACCGGGCCTGCTCGCAGCTGGAGCGGAGCTGTGGACCGCCGACGGCCGGGTCGTCGGTCGGATGCAGGGCGGCATCGACGCCCTGCAGGGACTGCTGGCGCGGGGCCGGGACCAAACCATGTGGCAGGACCTGCTCTCGACGAACGGGCGCTCGTTCTACCTGGTCAACCCGATCGGCTGGCTGCTGTCCGACGTCGTGGAAATCAACCTCTCCGACATCCTGCACCCACAGCCACGGTTTCACGACTTCAAGCCGCAGACCGGCCTGGAGAACTACGGCCACGGCTCTGTCAGTACGTCCGTCGGCCGGTCCGCGCACGGCGTGCAGGCGGTTACGGTGGGGAAGCAGAGCTCGGGATGGACACACGGCTCGCAAACCGCTGCGCTGAAACTGTCCACGGGCAAGCACCGGGGCACCGACCGGACGGAGACTGCGGTTACCAAGCAGACCGTCTACGACTGGGGCGGTCACTACACGGTAACGTTCCCCCACAGTCTGACGGCAAGGGTCCGACGCGTCCGTATGGGCGGTCGCCCGCTCAATGACATCCTGGCGAACTCCTACCGCGGTCTGACGGACCGAACCGAACCGCTGACGGCCACCGAGCACGGCTCGATCGAACTCCAGGTGCCCAAAGCGATCGCCGAGTCGTCGCCCTTCGCAGGACCGTCACCGCTGAACTCCCCCGTCCCGCTGCCCCAGCTGCCCGAAGACTCCACCATCGTCGAGGTGATGATGGACGACCTTCTGCCGGAGGGCCGACGGCTGCTGTCGAGGGTCTTCGGGCGGAAGACGGACGGTATCACCACACGCTCGAACGGCTCACTCGACGTGCTCCTGTCGCGCTCGCACCTGACGAACCATCTGCGGGAGGCCACGGGCGACAAGGGCTGCAAGCTCGCCGACAACCTGTTCATGCCGGGAGATTCCTCCAACCGCGCCACACTACGGCTGAAGGCCGAGTTGTGCGATCTCCAGGTGATCGCCCCGATCGACGGCAGCGGCACAGGCCGTTACAACAAGCACGAGAGCGGCACCACGGCGTTCAACTGCACCGACCAGTGGCGGCCGGAATTCAGCGTGTCCGGGTCCGGCACGGGCGGCCCCCACTCGCACACCGTGCCCACGGACCTCAAGAGCAGCCGCGTCGGCCCGGCGGGCCAGTCAAGCGGAAACACCGCCAACTACAGCCGTGAGCAGCACGTCAAGCAGCAGGGCCGTATGTACCTGGTACGGATGCGCGCCCGGTGCACTTTGTCGGCCGAACGCAAAAAGCACCACCTGTTCCGCAAACCGACTTCGAAGGGCACGTACCACAGCCATCCAGTCACAGGCGATGTGTATGCGGAACTCTATGAGGACGTCGTCGACGACCTGCGTGCCCGGCTCCACGAGGCCCAGAAGAAGGCCGCCAAAGGAGAACAACACCCCTGGCACTCTCCCACCCGCGCTACCGCCTACGACCTCGGCGCCCTGCTGGACACCGCAGCGCAGGAGCCCGGCGCGGACGTCTCCCGCGCTCATCTGTCTTTGGCGCGCAGGATCCGCGCCGAGGCGGGCAAGGACGTCCGCGCTCTGGCTCTGACCGCTGACCCACAAGACATCACCCGACGGATCCGCCGCTCCGTGCTGCAATGGGCCCACATCCTTCGGGCCCAGGGGCAGTTCGGCGAACTCCCGCTTCTCCCGGAAAGCTGCAAGGACCCCATCGGCGACGTGATCCGGTCGCTCAACAACATGTCTTTGCAGGGATCGGCGCCGCACGGGCCCCTGAAACTCCCGCCGCAGGTGTCCCTGCTCGGCATGGACCCGGTGTACCTGGCGCGGAAGCTCGCACTCGAGATGGAGGCGTCCGTCACCTTGGACATCGCCCGTCCGGACGGGACGTCACGTCGGCAGTGGATAAGCCCGGACGGTCGTGTCCACGCCTTCGACCCTGCATCCTTCGACGATGCGACACTGACGGCCGACCTCGCGCAACAGGCCGGACTTCTCACGCCGGCATTGCGGCCGAAGGTGGACGCCCTCCGGCTCGGCGCCACCGACTTGGGTGCGCTGTACCGCACCTCCTGGACCTGGCCCCGGACATTCGAACAGGCCGTCTCTGCCGAGATCGACCATCGCCTGGCCTCCCTGAGCCCCGAACTGCCGGCGCTCTTCGACCGGGCTTGCCAGGCCGACGGCCGCCATCGCAAGGAACTGGAACGCCTGACGGAGGAGCATGCCGCTGCTCAGCAGGCAACCCGGCAAACCCTCGAGGACATCGTCAAGGTCACCGTGCGGCTGGCCGAAGTGAATCAGGAACGTGTCAGTGCCGTCGACAAGGGGACGAGCATCAGTACCGAGCAACTCCTGAAACTCGATGTGTATACGCGCGAGCTGGAGAGAGAGCAAAAGGAGCTGGAGGACGGCCTGCTGATTGTCCAAGAACGCGAGAACGCGCTGGCTGATAAACTCCACATGACGAAAACGCAGCTGCAAGTCATCGCGAGTTGGTTCGACGAGGTGAGTCACCTCGCTCGTCCCCACATCGGCGACCGGCGGGCCGGGCGGGCGGACAAAGCGATGGTCGCCGGCAAAGAGATGTTTGATCCGCCGTCTGCACTCGCCAGCGTTGCACGGACCGCTCCGGTACCGAGTCGAACTCGGCGGACGTCGGTCCTGGACTTGCAAGGGCAGCTGCCGCCATTCCGGGCAGGAGCGGCTGATCGGACGGGAGCGGAGGTCAGTCGGAGTTCGATGGCCGAGGCTGGTTCACCGGCGGGCGGCTCGAGGGGGCGGCCCTGGGAGGCCGCGAGCCGGTGCACCAGGTAGCGGCGGGTTTCCGTCCACTCACCGGTCCATCCGGCCAGGATAGCGTCCATCAGGCACATGACGGCGATCCGTACCACGGGGATCCGTACCAGCGGCTGCGTCCTGAACCGGGACGGGGACGGGGCACGTCGAGTAAGAGAGGGTTTCGACCCTCGGAGTCGGCACGAAAGGGGTGCACGGTCATTCCACCACGGAGCCATGAACAACCACGTTGCCGCATCCGAATTCCCCGAGCCAGCAACAGTCGGGCACGGCACCGAGCGCTGGCGTAACCCAGGATGAATTTGCTTCACAATGCGGGGAGATGCACTCCGGCTGACAGACCTACGAGCGAGTCCCCCTGCTGTTCGCACGCCCCTGAATCCTTATACAAGCGAAGCACCCAGGATCACGAGGAACATCATGGCCACGCCACCCCAGCCTGAATACACATATGACAGGGCGAGCCGTCTCGCCAAGCAACTCATCGCCATTGACCGGGACTACAGCCCATCCTCCGATCCGGATGGATTCATGGCGGCCGTCGAGATCATGGAGTTGAGCGAAGCAGACCGCCGAGATGTCATCGCGGCGGTACAGAAAGAGATACTTGCCGACGAATGGCTCGGGAAGGACCTCTTTGCGGGGCAACTGCCCAACATCCGGACCCTGCTGACCGACAACTTCCCGAAACAGGTTGCTGGGGCGGGGCTGAAACGCAAACCTCGCATCAAGCGACCACCCAGGCAAGAAAGCATCGCTTCTGCCGCTGCCGCCAGGCCTTCCGCCGGTATCGCACCGACCGACGCGGCGAAGCCGCAACGCAAACCTCACATCGTGCGAAAGACAGCACCCGATCCGGTCAGCCCTGAAAGCGTCCAGCCAGCGCCTCCCCCTCCAGGGACCGGACAGCAACGGACGGCAGACGGCTCGGGGAAGAGCGTCAGGCGCCTTCCCGCCAGGCCCCTGCCTCCGACCCCTCAGCAACCATGGATCGCTTCTGCAGCTGCCACCAGGCATCCCCTCGGTAACCCAGAGCCCCGCAAGCAGTCCCCAACCCCTACCACGGCCGCATCGACACGGACCACCAGCACGCCGACCAGGGCTCCACGCAGGAACGTCCGGTAATCCCTGTTCACGTGCGCCATCGGCGGGTCCATCGCAACACCACGTCACTTGCTGGGCACCACCACTGGCTGTTGCCCGAACTTGCGCGATGCGACGCCGCGCATCGGCGCGGGCTCGTTGCCAACGGAAAACGCAGTCCGGTCAAACGAACGGCTCATGTAGAGCGATCAGCCCGAAGGCTGACGATCTGACTGTGAGGATGGCGGTGGCACCGTCCGAGGGGTCTGACCCTCATCACCGAGGCCGTCACCCACAACCACGCCAATGGCTAGTCTGCACGTTGTCACGTCAAAATGTGGTTGCATTATGAAGGCTTCGTCGACCGTGTCGCTCGGAAGGGATCGATCGCTGTGCGTTTCACCGTCCTGGGACCGGTGCAGGCATGGGTCAACGGCGGGGAGGCGTCCCTGGGGCCGCCTCAGCAACGTGCGGTTCTCGCGGCCCTTCTGCTGCAGCGCGGCCGGCCCGTCGGCGTCACTGAGCTGGTCGACGCGCTGTGGGGGGACGAACCGCCCTCGGATCCCGTCGCGATCGTGCGTACGTACGTGTCGCGGTTGCGCAGGGTGCTGGAACCGGACCGAGTGCCCGGCACACCCCCGCAGCTGGTGGTGTCCATAGCCGACGGTTACGTGCTGTGCCTCGATGAGTCCTGCCTCGACTTGGCCGTCTTCGAGGCGCGGCTCGCGGAAGCCCGACGACTGTCAAAGGAGGGCAACCCGGCGCGTGCCAGTGAGTTGCTGCGGTCTGCGCTTGCCGAGTGGGGCGGCACTCCACTGTCCGGAGTGCCCGGCCCGCTCGCCGAAGCCGAACGGTCCCGGCTGGTCGAACTCCGGCTGGGGGCGATCGAGGCCCGGTTGTCCATCGACCTCGTACTGGGCCGCCACGAGGACCTGGTCAGCGAGCTGACATCGCTGCGGGCTCGCCACCCGCTGCGGGAACGGCTCAGTGAACTGCTGCTGCTGGCTTTGTACCGGTGCGGCCGTCAGGCGGAGGCACTGGAGGTGTACCGCTCGACGCGCCAGATGCTCGTGGAAGAGCTGGGTGTCGAGCCGGGCCCCGCACTGCGTGAGCTGCACAGCCGTGTGCTGACCGCGGATCCGTCACTGTCCTTGCCCGGAGCGGTGTTGGCAGGTGGTGGCGTGGACGGCGTCGATGCAGTAGACCGCGACGGCGAATGCGACGGCTCGGTGCCAGATCGGGAAACCGGTGTCGACTCGGACGTTCCCTCCCCGGACGAGGGTGAAAGACACAGAGACGGAACAGACGAAGGCGCGATCACCGTGCAGCCTTCCCAGCTCCCTGCGGTCTTGAACGTCTTCAGCGGGCGTATGGCCGAGCTCGCCGACGCTGAGGCGCTCCTGTCGGAGAAGAGGCGACCCGCCGTGGTGACCATCAGCGGCATGGCAGGCACCGGCAAGACCACCTTCGCCGTCCACTGGGCACACCGGATCGCCTCGCGCTTCCCCGATGGCCAGCTGTTCGTCAGTCTGCGCGGTTTCGATTCCGACAGCACGGCAGACCCTGAAGCCGTGATTCGGCACGTTCTCGACGCGCTGGGAATGCCCCCGCATGAGATACCGGCGGATCCCCTCGCGCAGGCCGCCCTTTACCGCAGCCTGCTGGCAGAGCGCCGAATGCTGATCGTGCTCGACAACGCGCAGAGCGCCGAACAAGTGCGTCCGCTGCTTCCCGGCACGTCGTCGTGCTTCGTCATCGTCACGAGCAGGACCCAGTTGCAGGGGCTGGTGGCGAGCAACGGCGCCCGCCCCCTGTGGCTCGATCTGATGTCTCCGGACGAGGCCAGGGACATGCTGGCTCGCCGGATCGGTGCCGCACGCGTGGCGGCCGAGCCTCAGGCCCTGGACGCGATCGTAGACCTCTGTGGGCGACTGCCGCTCGCCCTGGCCGTCGTGGCGGCGCGGGCCGCCATGCATCCCTGCTTTCCGCTCTCCGCCATTGCCGCGGAACTCACCGAAGGCCAGGGCAGCCTGGACGCCTTCGCCTACGGCGATCCCGCCACCGACGCGCGAGCGGCGTTCTCGTGGTCGTATCGCGCCCTGCCTACCGGGGCAGCGCGACTGTTTCGGCTGCTCTCGCTCCATCTCGGACCGGAGATCTCCCTGCCCACCGCGGCCAGTCTCGCCGCGCTGCCACCGCGCGAGGCACGTACGTTTCTCGCCGATCTGGCCCGCGTTCATCTGCTCACCGAGATCGCCCCCGGCCGCTTCGTCTTCCATGACCTGCTGCGGTGCTACGCCGCCGAACTCGCCCGTGAGCACGACACCGAGGCGGAACGGCACCGCGCTGAGCGGCGCCTGCTCGATCACCTCCTGCACACCGCACTCGGGGCCTCCGCGCTGATCGCGCCGTACCGCGAGACCGTGAGACCACCAGACCTGCTGCCCGGCACGACCCTTGAGCAGTTCACCGACGTGCAGCGTGCCATGGGCTGGCTGCACACCGAGCGCCGGATGCTGTGCACCACAGTCGTGCAGGCAAGCACCGGTCCCTTCGCCGGGCATGCCTGGCGGCTGGCGTTCGCGATGGTTTCCTTCCTGGACAGACAGGGATACTGGCACGACTTACTCCTGACCCAGCAGGCTGCTCTCACCGCTGCGCGGCGCGTGAGCGACCGCACTGGACAGGCGCACGCACACCAAGCGCTGGGGTTTGCTTTCGTCCGGCTGCAGCGCACACAAGAAGCACGCCCTCACTTGGAGCGGGCTCTTGAGCTCTTCACCTCGCTCGGGGACCCTCTTGGGCAGGCCAAGACGCACCGCCTGCTGGCCCTGCAGGACATTCGCGATGGCCGGTACGAGGCCGCGTGCGGTCGCCATCAACTGGCGTACGCGCTGTACGAGGGCGCCGGACACCTGAGCGGGCAGGCAAGCGTGCTCAACGAACTCGGCTGGATTCACATCATGCTGGGCTGGTTCAAGCAGGCAGTCGACTACTGTGCCCGAGCCATCACCCTGCACCAGGAGAGCGGGGACTTGATGGGCGAGGCGGCCGCGCACGACGGCCTCGGGTACGCCCATCACTGCGCCGGTGACCACGCCACGGCCATCGACTGCTACCAGCGCGCCCTGGTGCCGGGCCGGCGCATCGGCGACCGGTGTCTGGAGGCCTCGGCCCTGGGCCACCTTGGCGAGGCCGAGCGCGCCTTGGGGAACACCGAGGCGGCCCGTGCCGCATGGCAGGCGGCCCTCTCCATTCTGGAGGAGCTCGACCACCCGGACGCCCGGAAGGTCCGGGACGGTCTTCGCCTCCTGGACCAGCCGCAGCCGAGCGGGTAGCCGCAGCCGGTGACGCAGGGGCGTACCGGAGCGCGGACGCGTGGTGCTGCGGGCGTGAACCATACGGTTCCTGGGAGCCGTAGGTGTTCCCCGTACAGCCCCTGCTTCGGTGACGGAGGAACATCTTGTCGAACTCACCGGCCGATCAGACCCCTGCACATGGCGTCGTCGGCTCCCTCGCCCTGTCACGTCGACTGTTGTTGTACGGGATAGGAGCGACGGCCATGACTCCGGTGCTCACCTCGTGCGATCACCCACTCGCCGATGTGCCCGGCTCACAGGCCTCCGGCGGCGCGGCTTCACCGTCGCCGGGGGTCAAGACCCGTGTCCTGGCGACGTCCTCGCCGGGCAGAGGCGTCCATCGGACGGACTTCCCCATCACCGCGGTCGGGATCACCTGGACCGGCCCGCAGCGTGGCATCAGGATCCGTCTGTACGACAAGACGGGCGCACCCGGTGCCTGGCAGATGGTGAGTGCGGGCTGCCCGTGTGGGAAGGACCCCAAAGACGCCTTGGTGAAGACGTCCGCTCCGTCCAGGGCGTTGGTACCTGGCCGCGGCAGCTTCGGTTATCAGATCGACGCGCCGTCGCAGGCGGACATCGTGAACGCGACCGCCGTCGACGCCGGTCTGGGCCCGTCGCCGGACGCGCCCGGCGATGGGTCCCCGACGCATGTCTCCGCAACGCCGACGGTGAAGCCGTCGCCGGCGTTCCCACCGGAGAATTTCGTCTCACGCGCGGGGTGGGGAGCCGACGAGAGCAAGCGCTTCTTGCCGAACGGCAAGGAGTCCTCCCCGACCCGCTTCTTCCCCCTGCAGGCGCTCACTGTCCACCACACCGTCACGGCGAACGACGATCCGAATCCCGCGGCGACGGTGCGCGCCATCTACGAACTCCACGCGGTCGGCAACGACTGGGGCGACATCGGCTACCACTTCCTCGTCGACCACAACGGCCGGATCTACGAGGGCCGTTGGTCGGGCAACGACGGCATTCCCGCCCATGACAAGGACGGCAAGGTGGTCACGGCCTTCCACACCATCGGCTTCAACTCCGGCAACCTCGGCATCGCTCTGCTGGGCGACTTCCGCACCGGGAGGCCCTCGCCGGCCATGCGCCGCTCCCTCACCCAGCTCCTCGCCTCGCTGGCCGACAAGCACGGCCTGGACCCCCAGGCAGGCATCGCCTACCGCAACCCGGTCAATGGAAAACGAAAGCAGGCGAGGACGCTGAACGGACACCGGGACTGGATTCCCACGGAGTGCCCCGGCACGACGGCGTACCTCGGCCTGGAGGCGATTCGCGCAGATGTCGCGCGGCTTCTGAAGTCCGCGGGGAGGTAGACGCCTTCCCGTCCGGCCGCTTCCGGAGGACCGCGGTTCGCGCGCAGGTCACTGAATCGCTGGTTCTGGCGTTCCGGTGTTGGCCCTAGGCACCGACCTGGACGGTGTGTTGACCAGACAGATGCATGGCTGCTGAGTGGATTCCCCAGCAGGCGCCGGTCTCCTGGCTGCCTACCTGCCCCGGTTTACCGCTGCCGTCCTGCAAAGCGGTGCCGCCGGTTGCTGCGACATCACCCGCGTCACCGTCCATCGATGGCTTGGCACTGGAAACACCCAGCACAGGCGGGCGATTTCGTTGAACAACAGCCCCGGTTCCGTCGTCGTAGCAAGCACAGGAGTGTGTGGCCGAAACAGGACGAGAGAAAGATCGGAGTCTTCTCGCATGGTCCCCAAGCGACGGTTTCGTCTGACCGCGGTGTTCATGGCCGTCCTCGTGGCCCTGTCCGCGTGCGGGCTGACCGATTCCGCACCAGGATCGGGGGGAAAGGATTCTCAGTCGTCGGCGAATCGATCGGCCGCCGGGTGGAAGGACTGGAGTCCCGCCCAATGGTTGCGGGATGCTGGGGACTTCTTCAATCCGGTGATCAAAGGACTGTGGAGTGCCGACCGGATGTCGCACTCCCGGAACCCCGACACTCCGGTGGCGAACGTCCTCGGCGATGTCGGCGTGTCGGATCCCGAGCCCACCCCCATCAAAGCGCAGCCGGAACCCACGCCGTACCACGCGAACGCCGCCGTGGTCGGCAAGGTGTTCTTCGACACCCCTGAAGGTCCCAGCGTGTGTTCCGCCACGGCCGTCCGGGACCCGGCTCACCCCGGGCAATCCAACTTGGTCTGGACGGCCGGGCATTGTGTACATGCAGGCGCTCGGGGCGGCTGGTACCGCAACATCGTCTTCGTCCCGTCGTACAACAATGAGGGGCTGTCGGGCCAAGCCCGGCACTACGCCTCCCTGGACCGCATCGCACCCTTCGGCACCTGGTGGGCGGACTGGGCCCAGACCTCCTCAGAGTGGATATCCGAGGGAGCTCCGACTGGTGGCGCGGGCGCGCCTTTCGACTTCGCCGTCCTACATGTGCGGTCACCGGCCGGTTTTGCGTCCTTGGAGGAGACGATCGGCCAGGCCGCACCCGTCCGCTTCGACGTGGCCACGCCGACCGCCGTCCCGGCAACGTCCGCGTGGGGTTACCCCGCGGCCCCGCCCTTCGACGGGGAGCAGATGTTCTCCTGCCCGAACCGGCCCGGACGGCTCTCCATCCGGGCGGACCAGCCGACGATGTACCGGATCGGCTGCACGATGACAGGCGGCTCGTCGGGCGGAGGCTGGTTCGCCCGCAACGCCGACGGGTCGCTCGCTCTCATCAGCAACACGTCCATCGGTTCCGTCTCCGCCACCTGGCTGGCCGGGCCCCGGCTCGGCCCGGTCGCAAAGGGCGTCTACGGTGCGGTGAGCGCGAGGTTTGCCCACACTTCTGACACGAGGTGAAGTCCGGCGGCATGGGGCCCCGCTGCGCCACCAGGTTCCGTGGCTCTGTGACCGGTTCCAGGCAGGAAGCCGGCGGATGGCCCAGGACGCCTGGCGTGTGCGTGCAGCACGCCACGATGTCTACGTCGCACGGACCGCGCAGCCACACCGGAGCCAATCCCCGGCAGCCTACGGAGCACCACGCGGTCACCCGGAGACCTGGCACGAGCACTGTCCGCCCGCGCTGCCCACAGCCGAGCCCGTGTGAACCCGTCCTGTGCGGGGTACAAGGTCAACGAGTCACGGTCGGCGCCCGCAGCACCTCACGTGGCCGCTGGGCGGTTGCGCGACCGAATCATTCGGAGAGCAGCCCCCACAGGCGGCTTGCCGCCGTACTGAGCCGGAAGCCATACACAAAACAGGCATAACATCCGGTCCGCCCTGACGTCAATCATCCATCAATCGGATGTGGCACAACGCCCCTCAGCATTTGTGCCGGGGCCGTGAGCGCCGATCCGGCCTCGCTACCCGTCAGCACGAACGGGCATCACGAGGAGTCAGCGATGAGCTGGAACGTCATCGGATCCACGGGCGCCGAAGAGCGCGAGCAGGCTCTGTTCGCCGAGTGCAGCGAACACGTGCCGGCACTGCTCGCTTATGTGTGCCGGATGTTGGGCGGTGACCGCCACAGAGCCGAGGACATCGTGCAGGAAACCCTGCTGCGCTGCTGGCGCAAGTACAACTCGGGCGAGGAGATGCTGCGCCCTTGGCTGTTCACCGTCGCACGCAACCTTGTCATCGACGGACACCGCAAGAAGCTGGTCCGCCCCCAGGAGGTGGACGGCGCTGCCTGGCTCGAACAGGAGGCCTGCGAACTCGACCACATCGAAAGAATGTTGTCCGCCGTGGTAGTAAGCGAGGCTCTCAAGGCCCTGTCTCCGATCCACCAAGGAGTGCTGCACGAGACGTACTACCTCGGCAGAACCGTCGAGGAGGCAGCCAAGGCACTTGGCATCCCTGTGGGCACGGTGAAATCACGAATTTTCTACGCCCTTCGTTCCCTTCGTCTCGCGCTCCAGGAGCGCGGTGCCATTCCCGTCGGAAGCGACGTGGCCACCGCACACACCATGCGCCACCGGCCAAGTTCCTCCGCCTGACCGGGACAGCGATGAATCCGCATGGAGCCTCCTACCGTGCCCACCACAGGGTGTTCAGGGGCACACCCACGGCCCCGGACACCGACGAGCAGGTGACCGTGGACTTGAACGGGGTCCCGGTCATGGTCCGCTCCCCGTTGTCGCCGACGACTGCGCCCGGACGGCGCGTGGTGGGGCTGCCGGGTGGAGGGCGCCATGATGGTGGTGCGTGTGGGAGATTCCCCGCCACAACCCGGCCCGGCCTCCGCGGATTCACTGCTCATTGCCTCATACACCTTTTCCATGCACGCACGCCATCCAGCACTCACCGCCCCCGCCCCGGCCGCTCGACTCCCGAGCGAACACACCCAAGGCATGGAGTCCCGCACCCCGCCCCCGAACACACAACGCACTCCCACCCTCATGGGTTCAACGATCCGTCCACCCGCTCAACGCGGGTCCGGGATCCTTCCACTGAACGGCTCTGACCGGCAGTCGGCTCTGTCCCGGGGATGCCGTTGGTGATCTTCAGGCGTTCTGGGTCCGGCAGAGCCGCAGGGAGTGACTGGTACGGCTCCGAGCGCCTGCACTCCGCCCTCGGCCACGTCCCACCCGAGGAATTCGAAGCCGCCTACTACTGTTCCCCGGCCAATGGGACGCCGCCTGAAAACAGGCGAACCGGCCGCTACGAAACCGAGGGCGGCTTACCGGCCGAGATCATTGGAGGCGGGGCGGCTTACCGGCCGAGATCATTGGACGCGGGGCGGCTGCGGCGGTCAGCAGGGAGGCGGACGCCTCGACTTTCGGGCCATTGCGGCAAGGGAGCGGTCATGCCTCGCGTAGATCCTTGACGCGGCGGAGCTTGCCCAGTGACCGCTCCAGGGTGTCCGGCTCGACGATCACGACCTCGACGCTCACGCCGACGCCGTCCTTGATGCGCTGCACAATCGTCCGGGCAGCGGCCTCGCGTTGGTCGGGAACCATGCCGGGGCGTGCTTCGACACGGACGGTCATGTGGTCCATGCGCTCGCGTCGGGACAGCTGGATCTGGAAGTGGGGGGCCACACCCGGGGTGCGCAGCACGATCTCCTCGATCTGGCTGGGGAAGACGTTCACCCCGCGCAGGATGATCATGTCGTCGCAGCGGCCGGTGATCTTCTCGATGCGGCGGAAGGCCGGCCGGGCCGTGCCGGGCAGCAGGCGGGTCAGATCGCGCGTGCGGTAGCGGATGATCGGCAGAGCTTCCTTGGTGAGAGAGGTGAAGACGAGCTCGCCGCCCTCGCCCTCGGGCAGGACGTCGCCGGTGACCGGGTCGACGACCTCGGGGTAGAAGTGGTCCTCCCACACGTGCAGGCCGTCCTTGGTCTCCACGCATTCCTGGGCGACACCCGGGCCGATCACCTCGGACAGGCCGTAGATGTCGACGGCGTGGATGTCCGTGCGCTCCTCGATCTCGCGGCGCATCTCCTCCGTCCACGGCTCCGCGCCGAAGATGCCGACCTGCAGCGACGTGGAGCGCGGGTCGACGCCCTGGCGCTCGAACTCGTCGAGCAGGGTCAGCATGTAAGAAGGCGTGACCATGATGATCTCGGGTTTGAAGTCCTGGATGATCTGCACCTGGCGTGCCGTCATGCCGCCCGAGGCGGGGATCACGGTGCATCCGGCCCGCTCGGCGCCGTAGTGGGCGCCGAGACCGCCGGTGAACAGGCCGTAGCCGTAGGAGATGTGCACCTTGTGTCCGGGGCGGCCGCCGGCGGCGCGGATCGAGCGGGCGACCACGTCGGCCCACATCGACAGGTCGTTCTCGGTGTAGCCGACCACGGTGGGGCGGCCGGTGGTGCCGCTGGAGGCGTGGATGCGGCGGACGTCGGCCATGGGCACGGCGAACATGCCGAAGGGGTAAGTGTCGCGCAGGTCTGCCTTGGTGGTGAAGGGGAACCGGGCCAGGTCCTCGAGCGAGCGGCAGTCCTCGGGCAAGACCGCAGCCTCGTCGAACTTCTTGCGGTACAGCTCCACATTGTCGTACGCGTGCCGCAGGGTCGCTCGCAGACGGCGGAGCTGGACGTCTCTCAGCTCCGCGCGCGACATCCGCTCGCCGTCGTCCAGCAGGTGTGCGGGCAGAGGGTCCCCGCGCCGGATCGTGGCGGGCGCCGAGGTCTTCCGTTCGCTGGTCATTGGAACTCCTTGGGCTGCGTGGTCTTGATGGCGCGGCTCCGGCCGCGGAACTCCGCGATCACCTCGTCGCCGCGCAGGACGCTCACGTCGTAGATGCCGCTGCGGCCGAAGCGGGTGCGCTCGCGAGCGGTGGCCACCAGGACGTCGCCCTCATGCGCGGGGGCTATGAAGTCGATGTCGGCTCCGGCCGCCACCGTCACGGGCCCGTGGCTGTTGCAGGCACAGGCGAAGGCGGTGTCAGCGAAGAGGAACACATAGCCGCCGTGAAGGATCTTGTGGCCGTTGATCATCGCCGCGGTCACGGTCATCCGGAGCACGGCGGTTCCTTCGCCCCGCTCGAGCAATTCGATGCCCAGCCGCCGCGACGCCTCGTCCGCAGCGAGCATCCTCTCGGCGGGCCCCGGTGTCGCCTTAGTGGCCTGCGTCACTGTTTCCACCACCTTGTGTACCGACCGAACGTTCGGTTAGCGTGCGGCGCAGCTAAGTAATCCAGCCACACCACTGCCTGTCAAGAGGTGGACCACATGCCGCACAAGAGCCCCGACGGCTCCGATGCCTTCGCGCGCCATCGCACTCTGCTGGAGCAGGCGGTGGCCGCCGCCGGGAGCCGGGAACACTGGACGCCGTACCCGGAGTCACCGAGCAAGACGATGTACGGCGAGGACGCCGCAAAGCTGGGGGAGGCAGCCTTCCGTGACCAGGTCGGCAGGCCGTTCGAACTGCCGGGCCACCCCGGCGAGGCGTACGTACCGCCCACGGAGACGTCCCCGTACGGCTTTCCGCTCGGCATCAGTTATCCCCGCATCGCGCCGGATGCGGCCGTAGCCGCCGCGAAGGCCGCCACCGGCTCCTGGCGGGACGCCGGCCCGGACGTCCGCGCGGGTGTCACCGCGGAGATCCTGGCCCGGCTGAACGCGACGAGCTTCGAAATCGCGCACGCCGTCCAGCACACCACCGGGCAGGCATTCGTCATGGCGTTCCAAGCCGGTGGCCCGCACGCCCAGGACCGTGGCCTGGAGGCGGTCGCCCACGCCTGGGCGGAGCAGAAGCGGCAGCCGAGCGCGGCCCGTTGGAGCAAGCCGCAGCGCACGGGCGGCCCGCTGGTGATGGACAAGAAGTTCACGCCGGTCGGGCGCGGGGTGTCCCTGTTGATCGCCTGCAACACCTTCCCGACCTGGAACGGCTACCCGGGCCTGTTCGCCTCCCTCGCCACCGGCAACCCGGTCGTGGTCAAGCCGCACCCGGGTGCCGTGCTGCCGCTCGCGATAACCGTGCGCGTGGCCCGGGAAGTGCTGGCCGAGGCCGGCTTCGATCCCAACCTTGTGATTCTGGCGGCGGAGGAGCCCGGCGACCGGACCGCGGGCACCCTCGCACTGCACCCGGACGTACGGATCATCGACTTCACCGGCTCCACCGCCTTCGGCGACTGGCTGGAGACCAACGCCCGCCAGGCCGTCGTGTACACCGAGAAGGCCGGTCTGAACACGGTCGTGCTCGACTCCACGGACGACTACCGGGGTCTCCTTGGCAACCTGGCCTTCTCCCTGGCCCTGTCCACCGGGCAGATGTGCACGACCCCGCAGAACCTCCTGATCCCCCGCCAGGGCATCACCACCGACCAGGGCGGGCGGAGCGCCGACGAGTTCGCCGCCGATCTCGCCGCCGCCCTGGACGCATTGCTCGCCGACCCGGCCCGCGCCGTCGCCACGCTCGGTGCCCTCGTGAACGACGGCGTCCGCGAGCGGCTGGAGCAGGCGGCGGCACTGGGGCGGACGGTGCGCGCGTCGGCGGTGGTCGAGCACCCGGAGCATCCGAAAGCGGACGTCCGTACACCGCTGGTCACCCGGCTGGACGCGGAAGCCGACCGGGAGACGTACACGCGTGAGTGGTTCGGGCCGATCTCGTTCGTCATCGGCACCGGCTCCACCGAGGACAGCCTGCGCATCTTCCGCGACACCGTCCGGGAGCACGGTGCCCTGACCGCCGCCGTCCACTCCACGAGCGAGGAAGTACTGGCTGCGGCCGAGGAAGCCGCTCTGGATGCGGGCGTGCACCTGTCGGAGAACCTGACCGGCGGCGTGTTCGTCAACCAGTCCGCCGCCTTCAGCGACTTCCACGGCAGCGCCGCGAACCCCGCGGCCAGCGCCACCCTGTCCGACGCCGCCTTCGTCACCGGCCGTTTCGCCGTCCTGCAGTCGCGCCGCCCGGCACCCGTCACCGCCGAGGAGGTGGCCCATGCCTGACGAGGTCTACCTGGTCGACGGAGCCCGCACCCCACAGGGCCGCTACGGCGGTGCCCTGGCCTCCGTCCGCCCCGACGACCTGGCGGCCCTCGTCGTCGGCGAGGCCGTGCGCCGCTCCGGCGTTCCTGCCGAGGCGGTGGACGAGGTGATCCTCGGCGCGGCCAACCAGGCCGGTGAGGACAACCGGGACGTCGCGCGTATGGCCGTGCTGCTGGCCGGGCTCCCCCACACCGTGCCCGGCTACACCGTCAACCGGCTGTGTGCCTCGGGCCTGACCGCAGTCGCCGCGGCCGCCCAGGCGATCCGGGCCGGTGAGGCCGAGTTGGTCGTGGCAGGCGGGGTGGAGTCGATGACCCGGGCCCCGTGGGTCATGGAGAAACCCGGCACGCCGTGGGCCAAGCCGGGCGCGGTCCACGACACCGCCCTGGGCTGGCGCTTCACCAACCCGCGCTTCGCCGCCGCCGACCGGGACATACCGCAGGGCGCCGGACCGGAGAGGATGAAGGTGACCCTGTCGATGGGCGAGACCGCAGAAGAGGTCGCGGCCCTGGACGGCATCACCCGGGCCGAGTCCGACGCGTTCGCCCTGCGCAGCCACCAGCGGGCTGTTGCGGCACGGGACGCGGGCCGCTTCGACCGTGAGATCGTGCCCGTTGCGGTGAAAGACGGGGAGGTCACCCACGACGAGGGGCCGCGTCCTTCCACCTCGCTGGACAAGCTCGGCACGCTGCGCACCATCTTCCGCAAGGACGGCATCGTCACCGCGGGTTCTTCTTCGCCGCTGTCCGACGGCGCCGCCGCACTGGTGGTGGCGAGCGCCGCAGCCGTGAAGCGGTACGGGCTCACCCCGCGGGCCCGGATCGTCACCTCCGCCTCGGCCGGTGTCCAGCCCCATGTCATGGGTCTCGGCCCGGTGCCCGCCACCGAGAAGGCCCTGGCCCGCGCCGGATGGCAGACGGGCGGCCTGGATGCGGTCGAGTTGAATGAGGCATTCGCCGCACAGGCGCTGGCCGTGATCCGCCGCTTGAAGCTCGACGAGGACAAGGTCAACGCCGACGGCGGCGCCATCGCGCTGGGCCACCCGCTGGGCTGCTCCGGCGCTCGCATCCTGCTCACGCTCCTCGGCCGGCTGGAACGCGAGGATGCCCGCCGCGGACTGGCGACTTTGTGCGTCGGTGTCGGCCAGGGCGTCGCGATGCTGGTGGAGCGGACATGAGCGAGGGCACGTACGAAACGCTCCAGGTCGAAGAGCGCGAGGACCGGGTCGTTGTCACCCTGCACCGTCCCGAGGCCCGCAATGCCATCAGCGGCCGCATGATCGACGAGTTGCACGAGGTGTGCGACCGCTTGACGCGTACGCCGAAGCTGCTGCTGCTCACGGGCCACGCTGGTGTCTTCGCGGGCGGCGCCGACATCGCCGAACTGCTGCGGCGCGGCAGCAGCGAGGCCCTGCAGGGCATCAACAGCCGCCTGTTCGAGCGGGTGCGGCGACTGCCCATGCCCACGGTCGCCGCCGTCGACGGCTGGGCCCTGGGTGGCGGCGCGGAGCTGGCGTACGCCTGCGACCTGCGTATCGCCGCAGAGGACGCCGTCTTCGGCAACCCCGAGCCGGGCCTCGGCATCCTCGCCGCGGCCGGCGCCTGCTGGCGGCTGCCCGAACTGGTCGGCGAGTCGGTCGCCAAGCAAGTGCTGCTCGCCGGGCGGAACCTCGACGCGCCGGCGGCGCTGGCGGCCGGGCTGGTCATCGCCGTTGTCCCGGCAGACAAGCTGCTGGACGAAGCGCACGCGCTGCTGGACCGCATGGCCCGCTCCTCGGCCATGGCCCTGCGCCTGACGAAACTCGTCGTCGACTCCCCCGGCGCCCACCCGGTCGCCGACGACCTGGCCCAGGCCCTGCTGTTCGAAGGAGAGGACAAGAAGGACCGCATGGCACGTTTCCTGGAAAAGAGGAGCCGCGCATGACCTCAGCACCCGCAGTCGTCGGGGTGATCGGCGGCGGCCGTATGGGCGCCGGGATCGCGCAGTCCTTCGCGGCGGCCGGCTCGTCGGTGACCGTCGTGGAAAGCAGCCACGGCGCCGCTGTCGCGGCCTTGGACCGCGTCGCCGTCGGCCTGCAGCGAGCCGCCGAGCGCAACCTGCTGTCCGAGCCCGCCCAGCAGGTGCTCGCCCGCGTGTCGACGATTCAGCGCGTCGACGCCCTGCCCCCGGAGGCAGACCTGGTCGTGGAGGCCGTTTTTGAGGACGCCGCGCTCAAGGCCCGTCTCCTGGCCGCCGCCGAGAAGGCCGTGAGCCCGAGCACGGTGCTGGCAAGCAACACCAGTTCCTTGTCGGTCGCCGAACTCGCCTGCGCGCTCACCCGGCCCGGCCGCTTCCTGGGCATGCACTTCTTCAACCCCGTGCCGGCCTCCGAGCTGGTCGAGATCGTCCTCGCGCCCGGCACCGACGCCGGCACCCTGCACCGTGCACTCGGCTGGACGCGCTGCCTCGGCAAGAAGGATGTCGTCGTCAAGGACTCCCCCGGCTTCGCCAGCAGCCGCCTCGGCGTGGCGCTGGGCCTGGAGGCGATCCGCATGGTCGAGGAGGGCGTCGCTCAGCCGGAGGCCATCGACGACGCCATGCGGCTCGGCTACAAGCACCCGATGGGTCCGCTGCGCCTGACCGACCTGGTCGGGCTCGACGTACGTCTCGCCATCGCCGAGCACCTGCACACCACGCTCGGCGAGCGCTTCGCTCCGCCCCGGCTGCTGCGGGAGAAGGTCGCCCGCGGCGAGCTGGGGCGCAAGAGCGGACTGGGGTTTTACACATGGCAGTGAGCACCACCGCCTCGGCCGTGGCCGAACCACCGCGGCACGGCACTGTCAGCCGCTGCGCACCTCCGCGTCCCGCCGCAGGTCCCACGACCGCGTACCCCGGGGCCAAGGCGCTGCTGCGCAGCGGGGGCGCGGCAGGTGCTCCCGCCCTACCACGACGCGAGGCTGTGGCGCAGGAACCGCTGGGCAGCACAAAGGACCACCAGGGCGCGGTGCGGGTCCTCCTCGCGCACCGGCAGCCGTCCTTCTCGGGACGCTGAACCAGGCCCCGCACATGGCAGAAGCACGAGGGACTCACCACAACATGATCCAGAAGAACGGTCGGTAGGGGAAGGTGGTACAGATGGCCACGTCACAATCAAGCCGGTCGACGGCGGGCGGCGCCGGGTCGGATCTCCAGGAACACTTCGACGCCACAATCGCGCTCAATCAGCGGATCGAGCCACGCGACTGGATGCCGGAGGGCTACCGCAAGACGCTGATCCGGCAGGTGGCGCAGCACGCGCACTCGGAGATCATCGGCATGCAGCCGGAGGGCGAGTGGATCACCCGCGCCCCCTCGCTGCGGCGCAAGGCGATCTTGTTCGCGAAGGTGCAGGACGAGGCCGGCCACGGGCTCTACCTGTACTCGGCGGCCGAAACCCTGGGCGCCGACCGCGCGCAGCTCACCGAGTGGCTCATCGAGGGACGCCAGAAGTATTCGTCGATCTTCAACTACCCGACGCCGAACTTCGCCGACGTCGGCGTGATCGGCTGGTTCGTCGATGGCGCGGCCATCTGCAATCAAGTGCCGCTGTGCCGCAGCTCGTACGGGCCCTATGCGCGTGCCATGGTGCGGATCTGCAAGGAGGAGTCCTTCCACCAACGGCAGGGCTACGAACTGCTGATGACGATGATGCGCGGCACCGACGCCCAGCGCGAGATGGTCCAGGACGCCGTGAACCGCTGGTGGTGGCCGTCACTGATGATGTTCGGCCCGCCGGACGACAACTCCCCCAACTCGGCCGCTTCCATGGCCTGGAGGATCAAGCGGCACAGCAACGACGAACTGCGCCAGCGCTTCGTCGACATGACCGTCCCGCAGGCGGCCAAGCTCGGCGTGACTCTGCCCGACCCCGAGCTGCGCTGGGACCAGGAGCGCGGCCACCACGACTTCGGTACACCCGACTGGGACGAGTTCCAGCGTGTGATCTCCGGCGACGGCCCCTGCAACGCCCAGCGCATCGAGCGGCGCCGGACCGCTCACGAGGAGGGCACCTGGGTACGCGAGGCGGCCGCCGCACACGCGGCCAAGCAGGCCACCCGGGCACACAAGGGAGCGGCAGCATGAGCACCACGCAGCATCAGAGGGACGATTGGCCGCTGTATGAGGTGTTCGTACGCGGAAAGCGCGGCCTGAACCACGTCCATGTGGGTTCGCTGCACGCCGCCGACGACCGTATGGCCCTCACCCACGCCCGGGACCTGTATACCCGGCGCAACGAGGGCGTGAGCATCTGGGCGGTGCGCTCCGAGCACATCGCGGCCTCCACACGCGACGAGAAGGACCCGTTCTTCGCGCCCAGCGCCGACAAGGTGTACCGGCACCCGACCTTCTACGACATCCCCGACGACGTCCCCCACATCTAGGAGCAGGACTTGAGCGACGACCACGTCTACCTGTCCCTGGCCGAGGGACACGAAAGCGGCGACGAGCGCTGGGCCTTCGGCACCGGCTTCGAGGACCCCCTGTACGGCGTGGACACCGCCGTGCCCGACGGCGTGGACACCGCGGAGCTGGCCGCATCCTGCCTGGCGCTCGGCGACGACGCCCTCGTCTCAACCCAGCGCCTGGCCGAGTGGACCACCCGCGCCCCCGAGCTGGAGGAGGAGGTGGCGCTCGCGAACATCGGCCTCGACCTGCTCGGCCAGGCCCGACTGCTGTACGCGCGCTGCGGCCAGGTCGACGGCACCGGGCGCGGGGAGGACGCATACGCCTACTTCCGCGACGCGGAGGACTTCCGCCCCGTACGCCTGGCCGAACTGCCCAACGGCGACTTCGCGTTCTGCGTCGCACGGCTGCTGGTGCTGTCCAGCTGGCGGCTGGCGCACTTCCACCACCTCACCGCCTCTCCCGACCCGGTCCTTGCGGCCATCGCGGCGAAGGGCGTGAAGGAACTGACCTACCACCGCCAGTACGCCGCGGAGTGGGTGGTCCGGCTCGGCGACGGCACCGAGGAGTCCCACCGCCGGATGCGGGCCGCACTGGAGCAAGTGGGCCCGTATCTGGACGAGTTGTTTACCGCGTACGACGCCCAAGAGGAGGTGGCCGCCGTGCTGCGCCAGGTCACCCAGGCCGCAGGGCTGCCCTTCCCGGCAGGACAGTCGTTGCCCGGTGCGGGGCGCGACGGCGATCACACCGAGCACCTCGCTCTCCTGCTCGCCGAGCTGCAGAGCGTGGCCCGCGCCCACCCGGAGGCGACATGGTGACCCCGCCGACGGATGAACGCCTCGCCCGGCACATCGCCGAGCGGGTGCCGGACCCGGAGCTGCCCATGCTGACCCTCGCTGACCTCGGCGTACTGCGGGAGGTGTCGCTCACTGCGGACGGGACCGTCGTGGCCACTCTCACCCCGACGTACTCCGGCTGCCCGGCCATGTCCGAGATGCGCGCCGAGGTGGCGGCGCGTCTGAAGGCCGCCGGGTACGAGCGGGTGGAGGTGCGCACCGTCCTCGACCCGCCGTGGACAACGGACTGGATCACTGACGCCGGGCGCCGCTCGCTCGCCGAGCACGGCATCGCGCCCCCCGGGCCGGCGCCGCGATCCTCGACCGGCCCGGTGCCTCTGGTGCTGTCCGCCGCCCGGCCCGCGGTCCCCTGTCCGCGTTGCGGTTCCGCCGACACGGAGGAGACCTCCCGCTTCGGCGCCACCTCCTGCAAGGCGCTGTGGCGCTGTGGTGCCTGCCGCGAACCGTTCGAATACGTCAAGGAGATCTGATGGAAGACCTGTTGGCAGCCGGCACCGCGGCCCTGGCCACGGCACGGCGCACGCGCCGCCGCCCGGCCTTCCACCCCCTCCGCGTGGCTGCCGTGCAGCGGCTGTGCGAGGACGCGGTCGCCGTCGGTTTCGACATCCCCCCCGGCCTGGCCCAGGAGTTCGCCTTCGCTCCCGGGCAGTCGCTCACTTTGCGCCGCCGCATCGACGGGCGCGACGAGCGGCGCTCGTACTCGGTCTGCTCGCCGGTCGGGTCCCGGCCGCGGATCGGGGTTCGGGAGGTGCCCGGTGGTGTGTTCTCCTCCTGGCTGGTCCGCGAGGTGACGCCCGGCGACACGATCGAGGTGATGAGCCCCACCGGTGCCTTCACGCCCGACCTGACCACGCCCGGTCACCACGTCCTGGTCGCCGCCGGATCGGGCATCACCCCGATGCTGTCCATCGCCGAGTCCGTGCTCGCCGCCGACGACCGCTCCCGCATCACGCTGTTCTACGGCAACCGCCGCACCGACTCGGTGATGTTCGCCGACGAGCTCGCCGACCTCAAGGACCTCCACCCCACTCGTTTCCAGCTCGCCCACGTCCTGTCCCGCGAGCCCCGTGAGGCCGACCTGCTCTCCGGCCGCCTGGACGCCGACCGGCTCGGCGCACTCATCGACGGCCTGGTGGACATCGCCGACGCAGACCACTGGTGGCTGTGCGGCCCGCATGGCATGGTGCGCGACGCGCAGCGGGTCCTGGCAGCACTCGGCGTGTCAGGCGACCGGATCCACCAGGAACTGTTCTTCGCCGACGAGGAACCGGTGCGCACCGCACACCACGCGCAGGCCCCGGCCGACGGACCGGTGAGCCAGGTCACCGTCGTCCTCGACGGCCGCTCCACCACCTCCGCCCTGCCTCGCGACACCACCCTCCTCGACTCGGCGTCACGCATCCGTCCGGACCTGCCCTTCGCCTGCAAGGGCGGCGTCTGCGGCACCTGCCGTGCGATGGTCACCGAGGGCGAGGCCGACATGCGCCGCAACTACGCGCTCGAACCCGCCGAGGTCGACGCCGGCTACGTCCTCACCTGCCAGACCTTCCCCCTCTCCGACGCCCTGACCGTCGACTTCGACGGCTGAGGACCACCACCGGCCGACGAGGTGTACAGCGAGGCGCACGCCTGGGCCACGAAACTCGCCCTGGGCCGGCAATCGCACTGCGCGCCGCCAAGGAGTCCATCGACACGGGCCTCGAGACGGACACCGAGACCGGACTCGCGGCGGAGTGCACCTGGTTCGCGGGCCTCTTCGCGGCCGAGGACCGCGAGCGCGGGATGCGCAGCTTCGTGAAGGAGGAGCCGGGCAACCTCCTCGGCCGTACACCACGTCCGTTGACGTGACCCATCAGGCATGGGGAAGCTCCTTGGTGCGGCGCACAAACCCACTGAGGCGTGCGGCATGTCCAGGTGCTCCACACCCGGCGCAGCGGTTGCGGGGGCAGACCAACACTGCCGGTTCCGCCCCGGATCCTCACTGGACGGGAAACCGGCTCCCCGCCGTCAGCGGCGGGGAGCCGGAACCCGTGCCCTGACGGGCGTTTGCGCACCCCTGACCGCCCAGAGCTGCTGGGTCAGGAGGCGATGGTCGTTGTCTCGCCGGCGCCGCTGTTCTGGAGCCACTGGGACCAGGACAGGTTGAAGTCCGCGTAGCCGTTGTCGCCTGCGGCCTTGCCGCGGGGGGAGCCGGTGATGGTCATCGGGTCGCCCTGTTTGACGAAGTCGTAGAACCACTTGGCGTCGGACAGCGACAGGTGCACGCAGCCGTGCGAGCCCTCGCCGTGGCCGGGTTGCGGGTCGCCGTTGGAGTAGTGGATGTAGGTGCCCGAGGTGGTGAGATGAACGTCCCAGGGGAGAGTCACGTCGTAGTAGTTCGGGTCGCCCTTGGTGCAGCTGATGCCGACGCTGCAGGAGGTCATGTGGACTTTGGCCTCCTTGTCGATGACCGCCATGGTGCCGTCCCAAGAGGGAAAGCTCTTACTGCCCGCGTCGATGGGAAGAATCTTGACGACCGTACCGTTGTGCGTGACTTGCATGGTGTGGCCCGTCACCGACACCTTGGCCTCGTTGTCGTCACCGATGGTGAAGGCGTGACGGTAACTGTGCGTCCCGTACCGGCCGTTGCCGTCGGTGACGCCGGTCAGCTCGGCGTCGATGGTGACCGTGGTACCCGGCTTCCAGTAGGTCTCCGGGCGGAAGTCGACGCGGGTGCTGCTGAACCAGTGCCACGCGCCGGTGGTCGGCACGGACGTCGTGATCTTGAGAGCCTTCTCGACCCCGGCTCGTGCCGAGACGGCGACCGGCTTGTTGAAGACCACCGACACCGGCATCGCCACACCGACGGTGGAGCCGTCTCGCGGAGCGATGGAGTCCAGGAGCATCGGCGGCCCCGCCGGCGTGCTCGGCTTGGGGCTGGCGCTCACCTTCGCCGCGGCCGCCTTGCCGTTGGACGTGGCCGCCGGGTGGGCGGCAGCATCGCATGCGCTTGTACCCGCGAGTACAGCGCCGGTCACCAGTGCGATCTGGATGCCGGTCCTGACCCGGCTCGTGGTCGCGCGCCTCTTCCCCCACAGCTGTGCATGCCTGCGCAAAACATCGCTCCTTGCGTTGTCGCCGAAACGCCGCGACGCACAGGCCGCGCGCTTCCCCCCGGCGGCCCCATCACCGGGCCCCTCATATGTCGAACATTTGATCAAACCGTCAAGACCGATCCATCACGGGTTCGTCTTGACTGTGTAACCGTGATCCCTGGGCGAGCGCGCCGCTACGGCGTTGTGAGGGACCGCCTCCGGCGGCCCACACATCCTCAGACGTGACCCCGACGCCCTCACGCCTGGTGGCTCCTCGGCAACCAGGCTCATCGAGTTGCCCCAGTCTCTTCTCATTGTGAGCTACGACGCCGTGGGAGAAACGGTTCACTTCCTCCTCTTGGAGCCTCACGCAAACATCCTTGTCGGCCCAGGGGCTTACGCGCCATCCGTTCCTGGCCCACCCCCGCCATAACCCTCAACCGGTGGTGGCGAGCCCGGACGGACAAGGACCCACCCTCCGAGCTCCAAGCCCTGACCGACGCGGTCACCACCGGATACGGCATTGACCTCTACTGCCGGAATCAACGAACTACCGGTGGCGTGCCCGAGCGAGCCACATCAGAACAGCTGGCCACGCACGGCACCGTCGGGGAACTCCCCCGTGTGGAGGTTGAAGTAGAAGCCGAGGGGCTGGCGGCGGATCTGGGAGACCAGGGCAGGGTCCTGTCCGGTCACGGTGCCGGATACGGCGAAGATGTTCTGCGGCATCTCGCTGGTGAACAGCGGAACCTTCACTTCCCCGTTGACTCCGAAGTTCCCTTGGTGGATGTGGCCGAAGGTGGGAGCGGTGATGTTCACCCAGGCGGTGGAGTAGTCAACGCTACTGCCATGGGCGTTCACAAAGGCGATGGCATGCCCGTCGGGATCCCCGACCTTCTTGCCGGGGACCTTGACCTCCTGGCCGCCGTCCGCCAGGGCGAGAAGATGGGTGCCATTGATGATGTCAAGTGGATTGACGCGGTGGCGCACCGGAATGAGCTGGCCTCGGACGGCCCCGCCGGGAAATTCCTTGGTGTGCAGGTTGAGGTAGAAGTCCGACGGATGACTGCGCAGGGACTCGGCCAGTTGAGGATCATCCACCGCAACCTGGCCGGCGGCAGCATGGACCGTGTCGGGCATGGGCGTGGTGAACAGTGGCACCTTCACGTCCCCGTTGACGCCCGCTGTGCCCTGGTGAATGTGGCCGAGAGTGGGAGCCGAAATGTTCTGCCACTGAAATGCGAAGGTGATGCGATTGCCCTTGAGTGTGACCAAGGCCGTGGCGTGACCGTCCGGGTCACCGACACGGGGCTTGCCCGCCACCTGAACCTCCTGATTACCGGTCAGGTTGGCCCTGAAATAGGCGGCTGTCCCATGCACGGCCGTCATCGGCGAGGAGCTCTGGGAGCTGCCGGAGTCGCCGTGGGACATGTCCATCCCCGGCATGCTCGACGCCGACGCCTCCCCGGTCGGATGCGCCCTGTATTCGCCCCGGGCGACCGCAGGTCCCGCGGTCGCCAGTGTGAGGACGGCGGCAGCCGCCAGGAGCCTATAGCGCTTGCGCAGCATGGTTTTCTCCTTCGGTTTAGGTGAAGTCGTGTCGGCCCCAGGGGCGGTCGTTCAGTCACTACGTGGCCCCATGGGGCACAGTTCACCTGCGAGCCGCGACGCTCTCGGCTCGATATTTCCGCAAAGGACGAGGCAACCGTGGTGAACCCTTGCGACCGTCTGGTGCGTGTACACCGATGCTGTGCCTACTCGGGCGGGTGAGGGGCCTCAGACGTCCCTTCACCGTTGATTCAGGGAGATGACTGATGCGTGTGCGTATCGCTGTGCTGGCCGCTGCACCCCTCCTGCTCGCTCTGGCTGCCTGCAGTCCGAGTGCTGACCACTCCAGTGACAAGGCGGATTCCGTCGCCTCTGCCAAGGGGCAGCAGAAGGTGGAGGTCCAGGTCGTGAAAACGGACCTCGGGCCCGTCCTGGCTGATCAGACTGGCCGGACTCTTTATGCCTTCGTCAAGGACAAGGCCAACAGAAGTAACTGCGACGCCAAGTGCATAGCGGTTTGGCCGGCTCTGGCCGGTCGGATGCAGGCGAGCGCGGGCCCGGGGGTCGACAAGGGCCTGATCAGTGGGATCAGCCGCACAGAAAAGACAGTGCAGACGGCCTACAACAAGTGGCCGCTGTACTACTACGTCGGCGATGCAGCAGCGGGAGACATCAACGGGCAGGGCCTGGATGACGAGTGGTTCGTCGTGGGCGCCGATGGAAGGCTGATCGCGAAGACCAGCTGAGTCGTCGTTGCCTCCCCTGGTGGAATCCCCTGCCGCCGGGCCCCGACCTATTCCGGGGCGGTGCCGCCCCAGCCAGGGGCCAGCGGGAGTGCCGCATCTGACCGGCGTGCTCGAAGGCGCCGCCACGGGCCCCGCAGGGGCCCAGCCCCAGACTGACCTACGGGATCAACGTCCCGACGAAACAGCGGAGTCGGCGAGCGGGCACCCCGCCGATGCTTTCACGCCGGTACGGCGCACCCGGCGGTAACAGGGGCCAGGCTCCCGGCACTGTCGCTGCCCGCCCGCCACGGCCCGAAAAACCCATGGAACAACCGGCCCGGGTCTCGGGCACAAGCCATGCCCGCCCGGCGCCCGACAGCCGACACCAGCAGTGACCAACCGTCAGCCCGCCTCAGTCGCCCGAAGCGAAACGGGGAGGCTGAATCTTGAGCATTGCTCACCCGGCTTCGCTGCATGCCGAATATCCCACCGTCCTGGGCGAAAGCCGCTGATGTGCTCTGGCTGTGAACCACAGCGGGCAAGAGCGCCGTTCGTAGATTCAGGCGGAAAACAAGCCGCCACTGCACAGCCCACGAGACTCATCGCCGCCTGATCAGCTGACCGAGGCGCCGTGGGTTCAATCACGAGAGGGAGAAACAGAAACATGGGCACACGTTCACCAAGACTCCGGACGCGCGCAGGGGCCGTCTTCGCCTCGATAGTCACTTCTGCGGGCCTCGCCGTCATGCTCACCCAGGCTGCACCTGCCTCGGCGGCCAACCGCACCTTGTCCGTTCCCTTTTACCACCAACAACTCAGTGACGACTGCGAGGCGTCCGCCTTGAGGATGGTGCTGGCCTACCGGAGCCATCACCTGACTGACTGGCAAATCCTCAACGAAATCCACGTTGACCGCCTCCACCCCCATGCGGGTTACTCTGGCCCGACATCAGGTGACCCGTACATCGCCTTTGTGGGGGATCCGAACGGCGGCGAGATCTCCAACACCGGCTTCGGTGTGTACTACCCGCGGATCGCCGCCGTTGCGCGCCACAACGGCCTGCGGGTGCTTGCTGACGGACAGGGCATCACCCCCTTGCGCCTTTACAAGGCTGTCGCCAACGGCAACCCGGTGATCGTCTGGGCCGACTACCTCTGGCGCGCGAAGCGGGCCACGTACTATTACGCCTTCGACGGTCGCCGGATCCCCTACGCAGGTCCAGCCGAACACGCCGTCGTCATAACCGGGGTCACCCCCAACGGGGTATGGATAAACGACCCGGCGCGCGGACGCTACTGGAAGTCCAAGTCCTCCTTCGAGGCGGGCTACTCAACATACGGGCACATGGCCGTCATCGTTTCCTGAGGCACGCGGCGCAGTCGAGGACCAGCCACCGAACGCGCGGCCGTGCATGAGGCTGCCCGGTGAAGCGTGCGTGTGTGCGACATCCCGTCAGCGCCCTTGAGAAGGGCCGGGGACTGGTGCGGTGGCTGACGCTCCGTTTCCAGTCCCCACGCCCCTTCGGCCATGCGCTGCCCGTCCGGCGCTTCCAGACGATCGCGTCGACCACCTCCCGGTGGTCTCGCCACCAGCCGCGCCGCTTCAGGCCTCCGGTCCGGGAGTACGGCTCAATCCGTGCCCAACTGCTCCTTGTATTCCTGCAACGCCGCCTGGGTGGCCTTCCAGGAATCCTGGGCTTCGCCCTCTTCCGTATACACAATGCAGACCTGTCCCGCATCGCCTTCTTCGCTGATTGCCCACCACCCGTTTGACACCTCCCACAGCACGCGGATGTCGCCGCTTCGGAGGGTGAAGGTATGGCGTGTGAGTTTCGCCCACAACCCCCAGCCTTCGGGGCCGCAACTATGTCGGTGGTCATGCCGCCAGGCGCTCAGTTCCTCGGCAGCGTATTCCTGGGCCGTGACGAGCTCGACGCCGACCTGCGCTGGCACCGGAATCTCTGAGGCCGCAGCGAGATCTCTCGCGTGTATGGCTGCGGCGGTCGGCCGTTCTCGGTGAGCCGCGACTGCGGCCTCAACAGATGAGAATCCTGCGGATCGGAGCTCGTAGGACCTCGAAGACGTGATTCCTGCAGCTGCCAGAACTACTGCCTCGGAAGCTCGCCAGCTCTGATGCGGCTCTGCGTTTCGAAGCGCCGGCGTATGAGTCGTACTCACGAGATCCCAGCCGTCGTCCTGCCACTGATCGGGTGTCCGATCGAGCAGGCAAACCGCGTCATCAGCCGTCCTGACGCTCATCACCGGGAGGAGGTCCCGCAAGGTCAGCGGATTCCAGGGAGTCGTCAGAAGTATCTCTGCAGCCCCCGCGTCAGCGCCCACGCTCTCGTAGGCAGCAGCTGAATACAGGTATTCCTGCCGCATCTCACCGACAAGAAGAGAGCGCTCCGCTGTCACGGGTAGTGCGTATTCGCTCCCGTGACCGTTGAACCCAAAACGCCGAACAACGAGGGTTACCTTGTCTTCGTCCAAGAATACCTCGTCCATCGCAGCGAGCCCTGGGTACTCTGTCGGGACGGACTCATACTTTCCGGACTCCTGCCATGATGAATCGACCGGGATTGCATCGCCAGGGGCCAGTGGGATGTCGCTGTGATATCTCGTTCCCAAGAGAGAGAAAGAAGCCCGTCGCAGCGCGTCAGCTGGGTCGTCGTTGCTCGAACTGATGTCAATGTAGCTGGCTGCAGGCAACCCTCGGAGCGATGGACGCGGTAGGTCCTTGACGATCAGTATCGTGCCGCGCTCCCAGGCGATCCGGCGGCCGTCACCGGCGCCCGTGAGTGAGAGGGCACCATTGTGCAAGGCACATCCATGCAGTTGCGGCGCCTCCCAGCCCGGCTTGGCGCTGAGCAGCAATTCACCCGAAGGCAAGCCGAGATCCATCGTCGGTCGAACGGCAAGGAGATCCAGGCTCAGCAGGATGTCCACGTGTTCAACAGGCTGGCGGCCATCTCGACCGAGGCTGCGAGTAATGGCCACGAACCGCGGGTCTGCGGTGTTCGAGAAGCCAAGTCCTGGCGAGCCACCCAACTCCTCGGCCCCATGAAGTCCAGCGGTCGCACCGGCCACCGGATTCGCGGTCCAGGGCTCAGGAGCGTAGACGAGCGTACGCATCCAGGTCCAGGGTGCCTGCCAGTGAAAGCCCGCGCGCACGGGTTGGTGGTTTGTGAGCAGTCGTACTGCTTTGCCATACCCTGCTGCGGCGCTGGAGAGGCCGACACCAACGCTTCGCATGAGTAACTCCCTTGATTTCCTTCGCACAGCGCAGCACGGAGCCCACGGCCAAGTGATGAGGCTCCATCTGTCACTCAGACAGAGGTCGCGGGGGCATCCGCTGTGCCCCTGGGCGTCCAGACGATCGCCCAGGCCATCGGCGACAACACTACTACTGCCGGATTCCGGTTTCGGTGGGTATAGCCACTGCTAGCCGGGCGGTTTGGAGGCAGCCCAGGCAACTGCGAATGAAACCTTGTACGTCGGCGACCATCCGGCGAACGACGTCTTCCCTGCGCGAACGAGGCGAGCGCGGCATCAGCGAATCCACCCTCGAAGCCATCGCGGATGCTCTCGGCGTCGACCCCGCGCGGCTCCGAACCGGCCGCGACGCGATCCACACCCGCGTCCACGACGCGGGTGTGGACACTCTCCGCAGCGATCGCCACCTACGACGTTCCAGAGGACGGTCCGGTCCGCCCACTTCACGAACTCCGCGAGGCCGTTGATCAGGCCGTCGACTGGCGCCTGGCGGTTCCCCTCCCGCCAATTCCAGATCAACGTCGCCTGCAGCGAACTGGCGCCGCCCCACTCTGCAGTCAGCATGCACCCGCGGAGCCCTGAATCTCATGCACTTCAGCCTCCGCCCCCGCAGACACGTCCCCACCTTTGCTGGACTTCTCAGAGGGAATACCACCCGACCCTTCTCCGTGGACGTACCGAGAGAGGGGGTTTCTCAGTCCTTCACCTTTAACAGCGACGGCCTGTAAAACCATCGCACAATGAATTGGATCTTGCACGCAACACCTCGCGAAACGAAATGGGCGGACCGCGAAAACGAACGCTCGCATGGACACTGCTCGCGTTCGCCACCAACGGCGAGCCGACGAAGGTCCCTTGGCCGTCTCCCCAGGAGATCCACTGCCCGGGTCGGCGGACGGGTGAGCCTGGTACACGGCCTGCGGGCGCTCCGGTGCCACCCGCAGCAATGAAGTACGAAAACGGTCAGGGGACGCCGTGCAGGGCCGACCGGCAGTGCCCTCCCGGCACCGGCACCGGTACCCACCGAACCGACGCGACGGCACAACCCGCGTCACCGGCCCGGGAAGTCTCCGCCACCGAAACCGGCGGCACATGAGCCTGGGGTGCCGGGCCGGACCAAGACCCAGGCCTCTGGCCCGGATGACGTATGCACGTCCTGCGACGACACAGACGCACCAACAGACGCACCGGCGCGCTCTTGACGGCGACGGCATCGAGCAGCGTCCGCTCCGGCTCTGTCACCCCCTCAAGGCCACGGACTTCGCCGCTTGCCCCATGTTTGACAGCCGCGGGAGCAACATTTCTAGAGTTCGCGTATTCAGCTTGGGTCATGCGGGAGTTCGCGATGAAACTCCGCAGCTTTACTGTCACCAGTTCCGGCTTCATTGGCATGAAAGCTCCCCATTGGAAATGGATCGCCGCTGGCGGCCAACGGAAGACTCTGCCTTGCTCTACGCACACCCACCCGCCGTGGTTCACACACCGCCCGGATCGGACCCACTACGCGCAGGCACCTGCTCAACGAGCCGCAGCAGCCCAGTGGGACCATGCGGGCACGAGCCGGCTTGCCCCGGACCATGGGACGCAGACCAAACGAAACTGCTTGTGTCCTTGTGACATGTCGTTCAGGAGCGCAGTGGCAAGGGTCCAGGCCGATGCCGTCCGCCACAGGTCTGGCGGACGGCTTCACGGGCTGGTCAGTTGGCGAAGCGTACCGAGGCGACATCCTCGGTGAAGCCGATGGCGGAAAGGTCGGGGACACTGGCCGTCAGCACCGCAGAGGTGCCGGTGCAGTTGGGCTTGGACCAGATCTTGATCGGGCCGCCGAGGAGCTGGGCGGACTTGGCCGGGAAGGGCGGGATGCTCCTGCACCCCGGGCCGGACACGCCGATGGACCCGTTCGGCTCCTGGAAGTTCGTACCACTGTCCAGGATGACGCTGCCGCTGCCGAGGGCGACGGACGGCGCGCCCGTGTTACCGCCCTGCGGCGGGTTCTGGTCGTTGCCGCCCTGCGACATGGGCAGGACCTTCTGGCCGGCCGGGGACACGGCGAACCAGGTACCGCCGACGCCCTCGCCGTTGGTCTGGCCGGGCGCGGTGTCCTTGCTGAACCGGTAGACGGGCCAGCCGCCGATCGTGACCTGGAGGCCGCCGTCATCGCGCCGAACGACACCCACCTGAGATGCGGGCACGCCATCCACAAAGATCTTGGAACCGGGGCGGACGAGGACAGGCGGCCAGGTCGTGGCACAGGCACCGTTGCAGTTGGACTTTGACGGCTGAGCCGTGTCCTTGTCGAACCGGTACAGAGTGAAATCGGCGCCGTCGTGCACGATCGGATTCAGGGCGCCCGCCGAACCGGCGGACAGCTGCACCCACTTCATGGCTGCGGTGTCGTTGCGAGGGCCGTTGTAGAAGTCGCCCGTGTTGGCGGGAGCGTTGTTCTGCTGGGCGGTGCCATTCAAGTAGTCGAGGCCGGAGTGCGTGGCGCCCTGGGACGGCAGGGCCTTCGCACCGTCCGGTGTGACGCCGAACCAGGTGCCGCCGACCCCCTCGCCGTTGGTCTGGCCGGGCGCGATGTCCTTGCTGAACCGGTAGACGGGCCAGCCGCCGATCGTGACCTGGAGGTCGCCGTCATCGCGCCGCACAACGCCGATCGCGGACCTCTCCACGCCGCTTAGGAAGATCTTGGAACCGGGGCGGACGAGGACCGGCGGCCAGGTCGTGGCACAGGCATCGTTGCAGTTGGACTTTGACGGCTGAGCCGTGTCCTTGTCGAACCGGTACAGGGTGAAACCGGCGCCGTCGACCACCACAGGGTTGAGCGGGCCCGCGGCACCAGCAGTGAGCTGCACCCATTTCATCGCGGCGGGGGCGTTGCGGGCGCCCCTGTAGAAGTCGCCCGTACCGGGCGGGGCATGGTTGGCCTGGGCCGTGCCCAGCTTGAAGTCCAGGGTGTGTCCCAGTTCGCTTGGGCCGGAGGTGGAGGACGAACTCCCGGAAGACGACGATGAGGTGTTGTTGCCAGGACCGCAGGCGGTGAGGGCGAGTGTGCCCAAGGCTGCCGCTGCTGCGAGCAGGGCGACACGGTTACGCAACACGATGGTCAGCTCCTTGTCTGTGCGTTTTCCGGCCAGTCCGGTCACGCACTTGCACCACGGTCCCCGGCTTCCGACCGGGTCACCTCGTCACCGTTCTGAGACGAAACGCGGACCTCTCCGTGGTTTGTGTCAACCGCCCCGCGCTCTTGGGAGGCTCGATTCCGTATGAGGATTCAGCCATGGCACATCTCTCCTCTCGTGCGCATGCAGCCAACTGGGAGGGGGCTACTGCACTTGCTTCTGTGACACCAAGACGGCGCCCCATGGTGCGGTGCGACGCTGTCTCACCCGCTGTCGGCAACCGCCGGACAGCTGGGTACCGGGAGCCGTACTTCTGTGCAGCAGGCGGGGCTGTGCGTGAGGCGAGAGGTCGCTGCTGGATCGCACAGTGGTGGTAAGCGGAAGGTGCCGCGGGCTTGCTTCGAGGCAGGGACACCGCGAGCCGTACCTCAAGTGCCCCGCACCAGTTCCTTGTGCCGTGCGGGGTCTTCCTGCCTTGGGAAGTCCACCGGCTCGGTGCCGTGGGGTGGGTCTGGCCTGCGACGGTACTGCCACCGGGCCGCGCGCAAGCGGGAGCCTTGCGGGCGGCCGCCCGGACCGGGGAGTGTCCCGACGGCCGCCCTGACCCTGCCGCCTCTCGGGGAGGTGCCAGGAACCCTTTCGCCTCGTGCAACGGGTATGGCGGGGAGCGGGTTCACATGGCCTGTGGGGAGGTGTGCTGTGCGCACAGGGGCCGGCCTCGCCTCATGCGGCGGAGTGCACAGGCCGGCCCGTATCGGATCGGCCTCCCAAATGTGGCGCCGACCCGTGCCGCCCGGAGGGGGACGTAGTTCCTCCAGGTCGCTTCTGCTCGCCCGCGCCGCAGCAGGGGGCCGGGCACTGCTGGGCCGGCTGCAGCTGGTTCGCAACTACCTACTGCTGCTGGGCTGTTGGACAATGGCATTTGGGCTTTGCGAGGCGGCTGTTGCAGCCCGCTGCTGCCGCTGACGGACTGCCTCCTCAAAATGTCGCCTGGCGCCCGCCTGGTACCCTCGCATGTCCTCGAGCTTCCTGTACTGTTTCTCGACCCGCGGGATCATGGGCTCAAAATACTCAGGACCGCGCAGCGGGTTGTTCTGGATCTCACGAGTGTAGTGATCGGTTACCGCACTGGCAACAAGCATAATGTCTGCCAGTTTCCCGTTTACATCCCGCGCGCCCACCGCCTCAGGGCTGACATCCCCCATGGCCAGTTTTTCCAGCTCGACATAGTCCTGATTCGCTTGTACAAGACTCTGATTTGTTCGCACAATTACCTCCCGCAACCGAGTGGAAGGACGCATAGGCTGCACGCTGGGCCCTGTTGGCACTCCTGATGGGGGCCTGTTTTGACTAGGCATGTCAGCCTGCTTCCTTTGCCGCGGTTTCTGAGGTTGAGAGAGCTGGTCAGGGACAGGATCTATCGATTTCTGCACGGAACATCTCGATGAACTCTCAGCAATAACCACGGATCCAGCAAGGATGCGGTTCGACAGATGCCGATCTCAATTCGGCAGGGTGGTTGGCAGGACTGTGTCACTTTGGAGCTGCCCGGTTTGATCACGGGATGTCCGAGGTCGTGAAGGGCCGGGTGGAGTTGCGGGCATGGTGGCGGAGGCCGACGGTGATGTTCGTGTGTCCGCTGAACCTGAGTACCCCGATGGCCACGTTCCACGGAGCGGCCCTGGCCCGAGGCGCGATGCCGGTCTTGAGCCGTGCGTCCCGTCAGGCGCGCTGACTGCCAAAGCCCGCGTCGCCATGGCCCCGACCAGTGGAAACAGCCCAACTCACCGGCACTGCAGTTCAGGAGCGCTCCTTGCGCTCTCATTCACCTACCGGACAGCCCACCTCGTGAGGGCGCGAGGCCAGCTGCAAAAGCGGACTGTGGGGGCAACGTTCCAGCCGCCTCCTGGCCGTGGCACCAGCGGGATGCCCGCCTCCTGCAGCGCCTGCGCTTGCCCGTCGCCCGCCCTGTACGTGGGATTGAGAAGGTTGCGCAACCGCTGTCCGACCTTCACCGTCCCGTGGCCGGGCACGTCCACCGTCACCCGTACGGCCGGCAGGACCCCGCGGCATGCCTTGGCAGGTGTTCCGTCCAGGCCGTACAGGCAGCGGATCGCCCTGGCGTTCCTCATGTCGGCAGCCTCTGCATTGATGGGGCTGGCCCGCCGCACGCTCGGGTCAATGCGCCAGCCGCCTCCTGGCCGTGGCACCAGCGGGATGCCCGCCTCCTGCAGCGCCTGCGCTTGCCCGTCGCCCGCCCTGTACGTGGGTTTGAGAAGGTTGTGCAGCCGCTGTCCGACCTTCACCGTCCCGTGGCCGGGCACGTCCACCGTCACCCGTACGGCCGGCAGGACTCCGCGGCATGCCTTGGCAGGTGTTCCGTCCAGACCGTACAGGCAGCGGATCGCTGCCGCATACCCGGCGTCATTGGGACCAGGCACAACACACCCCACAGAATTCGTAAGAAGACCGTACGCCCCACACCAACGCACGGGGTTGGCCCGGCGGTTCAGCAACCGCCCACTGACCGGTCGGAACCGGGGTGAAGCTGGTGTTCGACCCCGGAATTCTTCTGGGCGGCCCCTTGCTTCCACACGCCGGTCCTGGCTGGCCAGTCGCAAAATCAGCGGACTCCTATCCGCGCCACCTGCGGGATTTTAAACTCCGGGAAGATCAGGAGGAGGTCGAGCGACGCTCCGCGCGGCCTGCCGCAATATGCCGCGCTTGTGGCCGCCGGTCCCCTTCCGGGCGACCGGATCCGCTGCCGTCCGGGACGTGGATTTCATGCGGTGGTGCCGGCCTAGGGGTTTGACCAGATGCGTACCCTGTCGGCGTAGTGTCGTGGCTGACAAGCGCGTACCGCCCGGCTCACGATGTTCCGCCGGCTCGGCTTCTACCACCACGAGCGCAGGCACTCCGCGATCGGCTACCTCGCGCCCGCCCATCTGCGGGCAGAGATCACTGCCTGGCCGTCGACGCATGACAAGTCGACGCATGACAAACGGTGTCCACGGCCAAGGCTGAAGCCCGTGTTGTCGAGAACGCGTGAACCGTATTCCGAGGCGGCCCTTTCCAGCGATAGAGGTATCCAGGCAACAGAAAAGGGATGGCAATGCCACCTCAACCCGGACGTCAAGGGGCTCTTGATATCTCCTCGGACGTCGATGGCCCGGACGAAACACCCCCCACCGCCGCCATCGAGCGCACCACCAACGGGAGAAACGTCTGTTCGCCACGCGCGTCCTGGTCACCGTTGCCACGTACCGCCCGACTGACTGAGAGATCGGGCCTCGCGGAGCCGCTCGACCACGAGCAGGCGCCGGTGGCCGCGCCCGATCAGCGGCCTCGACCGGTCGCTGGGGCGGCGGCCGGCTCGGTGGTGCCGGTGTGGACGGAAGGACTCGACGCCGCCGCGCTCGTCCGGCCGATGACCATCTCGGGGAACGGGGGCTTTGATCATCTGGCCTGCGTGGCGCAGGTGGAGGAACGCGCGCGCGTCCTTCTGCCTGTCCCTTCCTTGAGGAAGAAGGTGAGGACGAGGCCGACAGTGACCAGCGGGACCGTGAGGAGGAAGGCGCTGGTCATGGCGGCGGAGAAGGCGGCGAGGACCGGTACTCTCACGAGATCGGGCAGGGCTGCGACGGCTTCGGTCCTGCCGGGGTTGAAGCCGCCCGGCAGGTGCAGGCCGCCGGTCACCGTGCTGAGCCGTTCGGTGAAGCCGTTGTTGAGCAAGGTGCCGAACGCCGTGACGCCGAAGGCGGCACCGATGGAACGGGCGAAGGTGACCACGGCGCTGGCCGCACCGAGGTCCGCTGGGTCCACGGAGTTTTGGACCGCGGTCATCACCACCATCGGCACCATGCCGATGCCCACCCCCAGGACGAAGAAGTACAGACCGAGCGTCACGGTGCCGGTTTGCGGGACCATCGTGGTCAGCAGGAGCAGGCCGAGCGCGTTCAGTGCCATTCCGGCGATGAGGCAGGTCTGCCAGGCTCCGCCGCGTCCGGCCCACCGGCCGGCCAGCGACTGGCTGAGGACCAGGCCGCCGACCAACGGCAGCATGTGCACACCGGACAAGGTCGCCGAGACGCCGTGGACGACTTGCAGATAGGTCGGCAGGTACACCAGCACGCAGAACATGGCAGCGTTGGCGATGAATCCCACAGCCGATGCCAGGGCGACGGTGCGGCTGCGCAGCATCGGCAGCGGGAGCACGGGCGCTGCCGCACGCTGCTCAACGGGCTTGAACAGGGCGACCAGGGTTGCCGCCGTGCCGGCCAGCCCCAAGGTCGTCGGCGAGCTCCAGCCCCAGTGGCCGCCGAAGGAGATGATCAGTACCAGGCAGGTGGCCAGGGCCGCCAGTAGCAGCGCACCGAGGTAGTCGATGCGCGCGGTGGCGCGCCTGGTGCCGGCGGGCAGGGCGCGGGCCGCGATTACCAGCGCGACGAGACCGACGGGCAGGTTGGCCAGGAAGGCCCAGCGCCAGGACAACTGGTCGGTGAAAACGCCGCCGAGCATGGGCCCGACGATGGCCGCTGCGCCGTAGGCGGAGCCGAACAGGCTTTGGTAGCGGCCGCGGTCCTGCGGTGCGGCCACGTCCCCCACGAGGGCGAAGGTGAGGACGATCATCCCGCCGCCGCCCATTCCCTGCAGTGCGCGCGTGGCGATCAACTCGCCCATGTTGCGGGCGAGTGCGCACAGAGCCGAGGCGAGGAGGAAGAGGGCCATCGCGCCGAGGTACAAACGCGTGCGGCCGAACATGTCGCCGAGCTTGCCCCACAGGGGGGTGGCAGCGGTCGAGGCAAGCAGATAGGAGGTGCTGATCCAGGCGATCGACGTGAATCCTCCCAGGTCCGAGGCGATGGCCGGGAGGGCGGTGGAGACGATGGTCTGGTCGAGTGAGGCGAGCAGGACCGCCATGATCAGAGCGGATACGGCCATCGCGGTTCTCGGTATGGCTGACGGTGTCCTGTCGTGAGAACGATTCGGAGCTGGGGTGGCGGTAGGAGACATGGCCGGCCTTCTGGACAGGGTGTCGGCAGGGATTCCTCGTGCCGCACAGCGAGCGGCAGCCATCGGGGGCTGGCTGCGGTAGGGCCTGTCTCTCGCCCGGCGGGGGCGCAGGTCCCAGGTGTCTGTTCTTCGGAGCGGCGAGGTCAGGCGGTGATCGTCTTGTACTCGACGTAGGTGGCCAGCCCGGTGGCGCCGTATTCGCGGCCGATGCCGCTGGCCTTGAACCCGCCGAAGGGCCCGTCGAAGCCAATCGGGGTGCCATTGACGGTGACGGTGCCGGTCCGCACGCGCCGGGCGACGGACAGCGCACGGGTCTCGTCGCCGGACCAGACGCCGCCCGAGAGGCCGTACTGCGAGTCGTTGGCCATGCGCACCGCGTCGTCCTCGTCCTCGTAGGCAATGACCACGAGGACCGGGCCGAAGATCTCCTCCTGGGCGATCCGCATCCGGTTGTCGACATCGGCGAACAGGGTCGGGGTGACGTAGTTGCCGCCCTCCAGCCCCGCGGGGACGTGCGGGCCTCCGGTGACCAGGCGCGCACCCTCGTCGATGCCGAGCCGGATGTAGTCACGCACGCGCTGCTGCTGGTCGGGGCGGATCATGGGACCGATGAAGGTGTCCTCGTCGGCCGGATCGCCCACCTTCAGGGACTCCACCATCTCCTTGAGTGCCCCGACGACCTCCTCGTAGCGCGAGCGCGGCGCCAGGATGCGGGTCTGCGCGATGCACGCCTCTCCGTTGTTGAGCAGCGAGGCGAACTTCAGGCCCGCGACAGCCTGGGGGACATCGGCGTCTTCCAGGAGGATTGCCGCCGACTTGCCGCCCAGCTCCAGGCTCACCCGCTTGAGCTGCTGGCCGGCGATCGAGGCGATGCGACGGCCTGCCCGGGTGGAGCCGGTGAAGGAAATCTTGTCCACACCGGGGTGCGACACCAGGTACTCGCTGGTCTCGCGGTCGGCGTGGAGCACGCTGACCACTCCCTCGGGGAGCCCGGATGCATCCAGCAGTTCGGCGAGCAGGTTCATGCTCAGCGAGTTCTCCGGCGAGGTCTTGAGCACGACCGTGTTCCCCACCAGCAGCGCCGGAATGAGCTTCGCCAGCGCGGCGGAGAACGGGGAATTCCATGGGATGACGGCGGCCACGACGCCGATCGGCTCGCGGCGTACCACGCTGCGGAACGGCAGCGCCTCGTCGGAGGGCTCGAGAGTCTCCTCCCAGCCGAACTCCTCGGCCGCCTTCAGATAGGCGTTGGCCTGCCGGGTCAGCCCCGGCTGCCCCGCCCGTGTGAACCAGCCCGCCGAGCCGTTCTCCGCGGAGATCAGTGCCGCGATCTCCTCCGCCCGCTTTTCCCGCAGGGCGTTCAGGCGGCGCAGGACGGCGATCCGTTCTGCCGGTGCCGTCTTCGGCCACGGTCCGTGGTCGAAGGCCGCACGGGCTGCTGCCACCGCGCGGTCCACATCCGCGGGGGCGGCCTGCGCTGCACGTCCGATGACGGAGCGGTCATGTGGCGCCTGGATGTCCAGCGTCAGTGTCGGATCACTCGGCGCGGTCCAGGTGCCGCCGATGTAGAGCTCGTCGTTGATGATCACGTTTTCTTGCCTCCAGGCTTCAGGACCCCCAGGCCCTATCTGTCACGCCAATGTAGCACTTAATTTTCTTACCGCTACTCAGACGTGCTTGTTATCTCAGCATGTGCCGCATCAATGGTTAGATATGGCAGGTGAGAGCCGACGCCGCACGCAACCTGGAAGCTGTCCTGACCACAGGCGCCCGCCTGCTCGCAGATGATCCGTCCGCGAGCATCGCCGCCATCGCCGCCGCCGCGGGCATGGATCGCCGCACCGTGTACCGGCACTTCGCCTCGCGCGAGGACTTGCTGGCCGCCATCTACCAGGCGCGCCTCGATGCGATCGAGCGCGCAAGCGAAGCCGCCCGGCTGTTGGAGGCCCCGGTCGCGGTGGCGCTGCACCGCTACGCCGAGGGCATCATCGAAGTCAACCGGACCTGGCCCGTCGAACTGGGACGCATGCGCGCCGACGAGACGATCCGCGAACGCCGCGGCCGACTGATCGAGCAGGTCGACGTCTTCCTGCAACGCGCCACCGACGAAGGCCTCCTGCGGGCCGACCTGCCGGCCGGATGGGCCAGCGCCCTGCTGCAGCAGCTGCTGCACCTGGCGACAGCACAACTGCCCAGCCTCGATGCGGGCCAGGCGGCGGACGTGCTGGTCAAGACGTATCTGCGAGGGGTGGGACGGGCATGACCACGCCACAAACGCGGCGAGGAACCGGCAACCACGCTCCAGCCGTTGCCGACACCTGAACGCAAACAGCGAGGCACTCACCCAGAAGTCATCACCCGGCCGCGCGGACGCGCCCACCGGTCTTCTGCGCAGCGCCCCCGTCATGGTCGTCGTCAGCACAACCCCGCCAGGACGGCAGGTCCGGCCGGTGGTCCGCTCCGCACGCACCCCGAGCAGGCCGGCCCCGCCCTCATGCAAGAGGGCGGGGCCGCCGGGGATCAGGCCTCCGGTGGCAGGGCCCTGACCCGCGTGACCCGGATGTCGGGATCCAGGTCGCCTATGCTCGCCCGCGCCGCAGCGGGGACCGCACGCGGATGAGCTGGAGCAGCCGCTCTCGACGAGGGGTCGTGAGCCAGGTCGGCCGCCCCGCCCTGCCGCTCCATCGATCCGGCAGCAGGGACTTCTACTGGCTACTACGCGGCCGTCGCCCTGCACGGTTCACGGCCGTTTCCGGAAATCCCACCGGCGTCAAAAAGGCGAGATCGCCGCACAAGACGGTGCCGTGCGGGAGTGGTGCCCGGCCGGACGGGGTGACCCTTGGGAACGAGTTCTGCTCGACGGTGGTTGGGGCCGTTTCCGTGGGCACGCCGAGCGGACCGCCGGTCAAAGGCGCCGGTGGGCAGCTTTGTTCCGGTCACGGCGTGCGCAGCGTGGCCTCCTGCCCGGGAGGCGCCAGTCGACCGACGCGGCCGGGCAGTCCCGGCACCCCTGGTGGCTCGCAGCTTCGCGCTGTGGTGGCGCCGACGCCCGGGCACGCGGTGTGGAGGCCGTGGAGGCCACCGGATCAGTTCGGTCAAGCGGTCGTTTCGGCGAAGAGCCGCTTGAGGTGTTCGGCGACGATGTCGGACTGCTCCAAGGCGACTGAGTGACCCGCACCGTCGACGGTCACGTGAGTGCCGCCGCTCGCGGCGGCGATGTGTTCACCGGAAATCGGCTGCGGGTAGGCGTGGTCCTCACTGCCGGCGATGGCCAGCACCCGAACCCCGCAGCCGGAGAGTTCCTCGATGATGCGGGAGCGGTGGATGACGCCGTAGGCGCTGTCGCCGATCCTCGGGGACAGGCGCGACATGAACTCCCGCCACCGCGCGCACAGTTCAGGTTTGTTTGCAAGGCTGGTGTCGCCGAACATGATGTACATCAACGTGTCGACCACCTGCTCCGGCCCGTGATCGGTGAGGTGGTCGACCAGCGACCCGAACTCCTCCAGCTTGTGCTCCTGCTCCGCCGACGAACCGAGCGCGGTGGCGGACAGCAGCAGGTCGGGACGGCGCGCGGCGAGGCGCAGGGAGATGAAACCGCCCATCGAATTGCCCACGAAGTGACACTTTCCGAGCCCGAGGTGCTGGATGAGCGCCGCGGCGTCCTCGGTGAGGGTGTCCATGTCCACTTCCCCGCGCGGCGCGGGGGCGCTGCCGCCTTGATTACGGTGGTCGTAGGCGATGACCCTGAAGCCCTCACGCACGAATCGTTCCCGGTGGCTGTCGAACATGCTGTGGTCGAAGAACAGTGAGTGGCTGAAGACGATCGGCGTGCCCTCGCGGGGCCCCTCGTCGACGTAGGCGAGTTTCGTACCGTTGACGGCGGCGCTGCGCATGCTGCCTCCTTCGTGTGCTACGGATCGCTATACTGACGCGACCCTAGGGGTGTACCGCTGCCTGTTCGCCCTGATCCGCGCAGCGCACGCACGAAAACGCGCACACCGGATGGAGGCGCCATGCCGGTCGCCGAATATCCCGAATATGTCGTGGAGCAGACCGACACCGCCCCGCTGCCGGCAGGCGATCCGGCCAAGTTCTGGGCCGAACATGTCTGCCGCAACCAGGGCACCCTGCGGTTCAGGTTCGCCGATCCCGCCACGTTCCGTGGCGGCACAGTCGTGCAGCGCTATGGCGGGTACCAGCTCATAGACTTCTGGTCCGAAGGCATCGTCTACTCGCGCACCCGCATGGACATCCGCAGCGACAGCGACGACAGCCTGCGGCTGCTCGTGCCCACCGCCGGCACGCTGCGCCTGGGCCAGGCCGGGGTCACCGTACAGGCCGGGCCGAAAAGCGCGGGGCTGGTGACGAAGGCCAGGCCGTTCGACGTCGGACACACGCAGTGGGCCCGGGCGTGGGTGATGACGATGCCTGCGGGGGCCCTGCCGCTGGACAAGCACGCGGGCCCCACGGTGCTCAACCTCGGACACGGCATGGGATCCGTGGTCCGCGGCATGATCACTGAACTCGGAGCGCAGCGCCAGGCCCTGGACGGGGCCGCGTTCGCCTCGGTATGCGACACGATCACCGAGCTTCTCGCGCTGTGCATCCACCCGCGGAACGAGCTTCCCAGCACCCTGGCTGCCGTGGACGCCGCTGTCCGTGACTACGTCCGTCGGCACGCCGCCGACCCCGACCTCACCCCTGCCGAGATCGCGCGGGCCCTCGGCTGGTCACTGCGGCAGGTCCAGCTCGCCCTGCACCACTACGGCACCACGCCGAGCAGGCTGCTGCGGACCACGAGGCTCGACCTCGCGCGCCGCCTGCTGTGCGAGGCTCCCTCTCAGCTCACCATCGCCGGCATCGCCCACGCCAGTGGCTTCCGCTCGCTGAGCGCCTTCGGCGCGTCCTTCAAGGCACGCTTCGGCGTGACCCCACAGGAAGCCCGGACGTCCAAAGGCAGCGGGGGCCGCCCTCAGTGACGTGTTGATGGGGGTTATGGGCCGACGGGACTTTCATCTCCGGCACACGCTGCCGGCCCGACAGCGAACACCGTCGAGCCCGGCCCCCGGGAACCCGTCCGCGCCGAAGGCTGTCAAGCTCATGCCGCACGGGTGCTTCAGTGATCCTCGTACCCGTCGGCGTATGGCTGAACGTCGCCGCAGTACTGGCACATGTTGCCACCCGGGAGGTCGACGGTGCGACCATTGCAGCGCAGGCACTCGCCCCGCTCCAGGACCGGGCCCCTGCCGCCCGTACAGGACGGGCACGTGTGACCGCCCCGTACATGCTGCCAGCCCGCGGCTCCCGAGACGGTCTCTATGTACTCGCTCTCAGGGAGGTCGTCGGGTTCGAGGAACAGGGCCATGCAGTTGGGTTGGTCGCAGGTCACAGCGTTACGGATCACCAATCCCCCACTCGGTCGGTCGGTTGGTCGCCGGCCCGAGGGGTCATGCTCGGGCCGGCCAGCTCCGAGACAGGCAGGCTCTTCCCGGCCACGCGGTCGTGAACCCCCAACACGGTGGTGTGATGCACGTTCAAACGATCCGCGCGGCTGCCCGCTGGTCACGGCTGACTCAGGATGAACTAGCGCCGTACAACCGATGCGTTGTCACAGGCTGCGGCCTCGATTCGGATTCGGGCCCTGGTTGGACCCTCTGTATTGAGAGGGCTGGGATGATGTGCCTGAGCTCATGGTTTGGGGTGAGGACTGAGGCCCGGCCGTGTTCACGGCCCCCGTTGTCCCCGGTACTGTCAACCATGCAGCTGTCGCCTGCGTGTAGGAAGGCAGCCTTGTCGCCTCCGTGTAGGAAGGCAGCCTTGTCGCCTGTTCGTAGGATGGCGGGTTTACAGCCGCCTGCTCTCGGCGTGCTTCCGTCGCCTGCGTTTCACGGAGAGCATCGCGCTCCGCAGCCGACATTGGCTGCGGAGACCCTGCTCGGGTTGGCGGCTGGATCTCGATCGAGAACTCACCGTCCGAGTCGACGTCCAAGGACACATCAAGAGCACCTCGACGTCTGGGTTGCGGTGGCATTTTCTTCCCCTCTGCTGCTTGGTACCTCCCTCGCTAGAACGGGTCAGCCCGGGATGTGGTTCACACGTTCTCGACAACGTGCAGCGTCACCCCTCGGACTGTCAGCGGGCGGGTCCCTTGGGGCTCGTGGTGGAGTGAGTGGGTGCGGCAGTTGAAGGTAGTTGATGGGGGGGCGCGGTTGAAGGCGATGGCCTGCTCTTAGTTCCCGGCGTGCGGAGGGAAGCCGCTGACGCGATGGTGGGCTTGTGGTCACCGCCAACCTGAATGAAGTCCGCCAATGCCTTCAATGCCGAGGGCGAGTCGTAGCCAGCACCCTTGGCAATCCTGACAGCCTCGTGCTGAGCCAGCGTGTTTCGCACGGCAGCTATCTGCTCGGAATCCGACTGGATGATCTTCTTCGCAGCCTCCGCCAGAGAAACTGGCTTGGGCGGAGGCTGCTCTGTCGGGATCGGCGGCGACGGCTTGTTCATGTGGTCATCGGTGGGAGACGGCCCTGCTGTGGGCGGCGAATAAGTGGGAGAGACGGATTGCAGACTTCGGTTCGACGCCTGGGGAGCGATGGGGGACTTGCGGTCAGCCCTGCTATGCACTTTTTTAATGCCGGCGTAAATGGTAGAGAGGAAACGGGCGGCGAGCCCAGTGGGGCGACCGGTCGGTACAACCCCGTCAGACTTCATACCAAGTTGACTGCCTGCCCGACTCCGCAAGACCGGCCTACGTTTCTCACTTGCAAATTCACGTATGTTGCCGCTGGTAAGCAGGTCTTTGACGTTGGGCAATCGCCCCTCATAAAGGGCTTTCCGATAGTCGGGGTTTTCCCTGATCTCTTGCTGTACAGCCATTTTGATGAGATTTCGGCGTTCGTTGGTGCGCACATCCATGATCCGTACAGCGGCGGCCGGGAACTCCTCGGAACGCTGGTAATCCATGGCGATGAGCTCTCTGGCGAGTCCGGTCGCCCACTCAGAGTCCTCAGGCCGGGGTGGTGTGGCCATCATGTCTCCTCACGTTCTGCCCGTCTCTTACTCGACGTGCCCCTCCCCGGTTCAGGTTCAAGACCCTGTCTGGCGGCGAGGCCGTCGGCGGCGATTCCGCGCAGCTGCCGTTCGGTAGCGACGGCCTGTTGGGCGTCGAAGAGACGGGCCGCGTATTCGGGTGGGAGCGCCACATTGAGGTGACGCAGCCGAGCGTCGTCGGTGGTGCCGGGAGCAGCGGTGCAGCCGAACCGGGCGCAGGTTTCGATGACGATGCCGCCTGTCGGCGGGGGTACTGCGGCGGGAGAGGTCCACAGGGCGAGGGCTGCCTGGCGGTCCATGGGGGTGGTGTCGCCGGAGAGGAGGAAGACGCCCGCGTTGGCGTCCCGTCCCTCGCTGATCACCGGCGCAGGCGGCTCCAACGGGCTACCGCGCCCGGGCCTCGAGGACTGAACTCACCGCGCTCGCCGACGAGATGGGCCCCAATGTCACCGTGTGCCACCGTGCCGCCGCCCGGCATATCCCACACCCCGCTTCATGAAAGCGCGAGGGTCGTAGGAGCAATTGCCTGTGAAAGGGAACTCGTTGGCTGCTGATGGGCTTCACGGGTCCGCCGCACGCTCGGGGCAATGTTCCAGCCTCCCTCTGGCCGCTGCACCAGCGGGATGCCTGCCTCCCAGAGCGCCTGTGCTTCCCCCTCGCCCGCCTTGCGCTGCGGCTTGAGGAGGTTGTGCAGCCGCCCTCCGATGTTCACCGTCCCATGGCCCGGCACGTGCACCGTCACTCTCGCGGCCGGGAGGACCCCGCGGCTTTCTCCAGCCGGTGTTCCGTCCAGACCGTACAGGCAACGGATAGCCATGGCATTTATCGTGTCGGTGGACTCTGCACTGATTTGGCGGGTCCGCGGCACGCTCGGGTCGATGCGCCAGCCGCCCTCCGGCCGTTGCACCAGCGGGATGCCTGCCTGCTGCAGCGCCTGTGCTTCCCCGTTGCCCACCTTTGAGGCAGGTCTGAGGAGGTCGTTCAGCCGCTGTCCGATGTTGACCCTCCCGTGGCCTGGCACATCCACCGTCACACTGGGGGCCGGGAGGACTCCGCAGCGTGCTTTGCCCGGTGTTCCGTCCAAGCCGTACAAGCAGCGGATCGCCACGGCGTTCGTCATGTCGCTGAAGTGGCGAGCCTGCGGCACGCTCGGGTCAATGCCCCGGCCGCCGGGCCGTTGCATCAGCGGGATGCCTGCCTGCTGCAGCGCCTGTGCTTCCCGCTCGCCGGCCCTGGATGCGGGCCTGAGGAGGTTGTGCAGCCGCTTTCCGATGTTCACACTCCCGAAGCCGGGCACGTCCACGGTCACTGTTTGGGACGGAAGGACTCCGCGGCGTGCTTTAGGCGGTGTTCCGTCCAGGCCGTACAGGCGACGGATCGCCGCCGCATACCCGGCGTCTTTGGGACCAGGCACAACATACCCCGCAGGAATCGTAAGGAGACCGTACGCCCCACACCAACGCACGACCCCGGCCCGGCGGTTCACCAACCGCCACTCGCCGGCCAGAACCCGGAACAGGGACGGAGCCGCTGTTCGCAGTTCGGAAGTCTTCTGAGCCGCCCCGCCTTCCACACTGCCGGTCCTTACCGGCCGCACGCAGAATCAGCAGACCCTGAGCGTTCGTAGTATGGTGTTCAACCTGCCACCGCGGGGTGACTCAAAGCGGCGATGTAGCGACTGACCGCGACCACCATGAGCGTGATCAGCTTATTCTCTCCCCGCCTTCAGCCTGTATGTTTGTTCTATACGTCCGTCTGCGGCGGAGGTAGGTGAGGGTATGAGCCCGCGCCGAGAAAGTTCTCGGCTGGCCGCCGCGCCAGGCGGGGCCTCGGAGTCGCCATCGTCGGTCCCGGAGCGTATTCGTATCCTGGCCGCCGTCGGGGAGGGCCTCAGTGCCCCGGAATCCCTGCGGCTCGGCCTCGACCAGGCTGTGGTCGCGCTCCATGGGCTGGGGGGGCTGGTGCATCAGGGCGTCCCCGGGAGCCATGTGCTGCACCTGACGGCGCACACCGGACTGTCCGCAGCCCTCCTCGAGGCATGGCAGGAGGTCGCCCTGGACGACGCCGTGCCACCCGCCCGTGCCGTGCGTGAGGACACCGTGGTGTGGACCGGCCGGCACGCCCCCGGATTCCATCACCTTCCCGCCGGGACCGGACTTGTGTCGCTACCGTTGCCCGGCCCGAGCGGGCCGCTGGGCGCGCTCACCGTCCTGACGACCACGCCGGGCGGCCTTGAGGCGGAGGATCAGCAGTCACTGGATGCCGTGGCCCAGTGGACCGCCGAACGACTGCGCTTCGCCGAAACCCCGCGCCCCTCAGCCCTTGGGCCGCAGTGGCAGTCCGACTCCCAGCTGCAGGAGACCGTCGAGGAAGCGGGAATCGGTACCTGGGACTGGGACCTGCGCACGGGGGCGGTGGTCTGGGACGAACGGTCCGTGCGCATCCTCGGCGTCGACCCGAAGAGCTTCGACGGGCGGATCGACACCTGGGTGAGTCTGGTCGACCCGGACGACCTGCCGCATGTCTTGGCGTACACCGAGGACGAGATCCGCGCCGCCGACCAGGCATACAGCGTCGAGTACCGGATACATCGACCTGACGGGGCCGTCCGGTGGGTGGAGGCCCGTGGCCGAGTACTGGTCGACCAGCACCGGAACAAGTTCGGGCTGACCGGCACGCTGCGAGACGTTACCGATGTCCGTCGCAGACCAGGTCCTGTCGGCCGGGACCTGACTCAGGTGAGTGACGCGGTCTTGGACATCGACGCCCAGGGGCGGATCGCCTCCATAAACAGCGAGGGAGAGGGCCTCCTCGGTCCCGCAGACCGGCTCCTCGGCCACGTGCTGTGGGAGGCGGCTCCTGTCCTCCAAGAGCTCGGCCTGGAGGACCCCTGCCGTCGAGCCGGCACCAGCGGTCAACCAGTCGACTTCGAGGCGCGATGGCCTGCTGACCATCGGTGGTTCCGCCTTCGGTTGGTCCCCGTGCCTGGCGGCCTGAGGGTGTATTTCATCGACATCACCGACGCTCGGCGGGTGGAAGCGCAGCAGGCTGCCGCCGTGGAGCGCACGGTTCGGATCGCAGACCTCACTCACGCCCTCGCGGCGGCGGTCACCGGGCAGGACGTCATTGATGCCGTTACGGATCATGTGCGGACGCTGTTCGACGCAGCAGGTGTCACCTTCTGGGCCCGGGAAGGCAGGGACTTCCTCCTGTTGGGCGCCGTGGGATTCTCGAAGGAATTCCTGGAGCTGATCAGCGCATTCCCCGTGCAGAGCAACCTTCCGGCCTACCAGGCCCTGCAAATCGGTGTACCGGTCTATGTCTCCTCGGCGCAGGAGTACATCCGCAGCTTTCCCCATCTGTCGGAGGTCCCCGCCCGGGGCGGAAGGGAGGCCTGGGCATACCTGCCGTTGGTCACCTCCGGGCGGACAGTCGGTGTCCTGTGCATCTCCTACGCGCAGCCGCACACCTTCAGCAGTGAGGAGCGCACTCTCTTCACGGCACTGAGCGGGCTGGTGGCTCAGGCCCTGGAGCGGGGCCGACTGTATGACGCCGAGCACCGCCGAGCCCGTGAGCTGCAGCGCGGCCTGCTGCCCCACGACCTGCCGGTCCTGCCCGCCGTCACCGCTGCCGCCCGCTATCTGCCCGCCGGCGGAGGAATGGAGGTCGGCGGCGACTGGTACGACGTCATTGCGCTGTCCGGTGACCGGGTGGCCCTGGTCGTCGGGGATGTCATGGGCCACGGCCTGTCCGAGGCCGTCACCATGGGGCGGCTGCGCACGGCGGTGCACACGCTCGCCGACCTCGAACTGCCGGTGGACGAAATGTTCTTCCACCTCAATGACCTGGTCTCCGCTCTCGGCGACGACTTCTACGCCACCTGCCTGTACGCCGTTTACGACCCCACCAGCGGCAGCTGCTCCATACTCACGGCCGGGCACCCACCGCCTGCCGTGGTCAACCCCGACGGAACCGTCCACTTCCCCGATCTCCCGCTCAACCCGCCGCTCGGCGCCGCGACCCCACCCTTCGACTCGGGATCGCTGGAACTTGCCCCGGGCAGTTTGCTGGTGCTCTACACCGACGGCTTGGTCGAGTCGCCGCAGCGCGACGTGGACCTGGGTATGTCTCTCATGGCCCGGCATCTCGGCACCGTCCCGGTCCGCGCAGCGCAGGCCAGGCCGTCGGCCGCACAACTCGACGCAATGTGCGACTCACTCGTCGCCGCCGTAGTGCCCCCCCAGTATGAGGCCAGTGACGACGCTGCCCTGCTGGTCGCCAGCGTCCATCCGTTTGCCTGCGAGGACATCGCTTCCTGGCCGCTGCCCGCGGACCCCAAGGCCGCCGGCCAGGCCCGCGGGTATGTCCGCGAGCAGCTTTCCCGGTGGGACCTGGAGGAGCTGCAAATGACCACCGAACTGCTGGTCAGCGAGCTTGTCGGCAATGTGGTGCGCCACGCGGGGGGACCGGCGACCCTACGCCTGCTGCGCAGCCGGACACTCATCTGTGAGGTCAGCGACGGAAGTCTCACCATGCCCCAGATCCGCCGTGCGGCGGACACCGACGAGGGTGGCCGGGGACTCCAGCTGATTGCCGCGCTCGCCGAACGCTGGGGTGCCCGCTACACCCCCTCCGGTAAATGCATCTGGACCGAACAGTCGTTGCCCCCTGTCCTGTAGTGCCGGGCCCGGTGGACAGCGATCGCGCGGGAGCAACGACCATCTCTGCCGTGTCGCCGCCGTACTCCGTCGGCTCTCACGGATCTGGACGGAGCGGGCCGCGTGGGGGTGCGCGGGTACTCGGTGGGTATCGGCGGAGCCCAAAGAGCGTCTCAGTGGTCAGGCCTGCGGCCACCAGGTGCCAGGATTCCACTCTCGGTTCGCCCACAGGGGTGCGTACTGCGGCACGGCGCCGTCGAGGGTGATGTGGGGGGTGGTGCCGAGGACCATCGTGGCGCGGGTGACGCCGTCGTATTCAGGCCAAGTCGGCAGGTGCGGCGAGTAGGGGACGGCGTGGTGGCGGAAAGCCGTCCAAGCGTCCAGGATGGCGCGGCACAGCGTGGCCGCGCCAGGGTCGTCGCTGTTCTCGAACAGCCCCCATGCGTAAGGTATGTCGGTGCCGTGGAACATCCAGAACTCCGGGGGCTGGCCCGGCAGAGGGCCGGTAAAGCGATAGTGCCAGACGGGAGCGTGCCGGGACTGGGCGTCGGCGAGCTGCAGGCTGGGGACTCCGTACCGTTCGTCGGACATGAACATCCGGTCGGTCTCCTCCTGCGTGGCATTCGGATGGAGCGCGGCGTACGTGGCCGCCGCGTGGTCGGCGTCAGCGCCGAAGATCTCCTGCCGGACGGCCGCGGTGTGCTCCCTGGCGGTGGGGTCCATCAGGTGGTAGGCGCCCGCCTCGTTGCCAGTTGATCCGATCAACAGTGGGATGCCTGCTGCCTGTCCGAGGCTGAGGGCGCGGGTGGGGCGCTGCGGAAGCAGACCGCCGTCGATGGTGGGCCGCCAGGTCCAGGTGGCCCGTGTGCCCTCGCTCAGGGCGAGTTGGGCGGCCAGGAGATCCACGGCGGGCACATCGCGCAGGCGGCTGAGGTCGCCGCCCGGCAGGCCGAGCAGCTCGGTGAAGCGCCGGGCGAGGTCGGCAGAGTTGTCGGGCTCCGCGACATGGTCTCCGCCGCTTTGCACGATGGCGCGGTGGAACAGGCCCTTGGCCGCGGGAGTGGCCATCAGATTGACCACGCTCTTGCCCCCCGCGGAAACGCCGTGGACGGTGACGTTGCCGGGGTCGCCGCCGAACGCGGTGATGTTTTCACGCACCCACCGAAGGGCGGCGATCTGATCACGCAGTGTGTTGTTTGCGGCACAGCCTTCTTGCGGCCCCAGAAGTGCACCGAGGTTGAGCATCCCCAGTGCTCCCAGACGGTAGTTGAACGAGACGACCACCACGCCCCGCCGGGCAACTGCGGCGCCGTCGCCGAAGTACTGGGGGCCTGACCCCACGACGTACCCTCCGCCGTGGACCCATACCTGGACCGGCAGACGGGAGCCTTCTGGAGCGTCGGGCGCGCACACATTGAGGTAAAGGCAGTCCTCGTCCATCGGGGTGTCGCCGTCCGCGCCCTCGCCGTATCCGAGGTTCAGGGCTTGCGACGGCTGTTGCGGGGCGCGGTTGCCGAACCGGCCGCCGTCGCGTATGCCCTGCCAGGGGGCTTCGCGCTGCGGGGCGGCCCAGCGCAGGTCGCCAACCGGAGGGCGTGCGTAGGGGACGCCGCGCCAGGCGCGTACGCCGTCGAAGGAGATGCCCCTTACGGCGCCCGAGCGGGTACGGACGACAGTCATTGCGGCTCCTGATGGTGCAGGTACGGGGAGAACGAGCAGGGGAGGGGTAAAGCGCCGAAAGGTAACTTGAAGCGCCGCATCAGAACAGCCGCCGAATCCAGGTCTCGTCCGACGGCGTAGGAACGTGCGTGGGGGAAGGCGGCGTTGGCCAGGGCGGTCAGCGGGCCGGCGGGCGGTAGTTCGGTGAAGAGGGTCACCCCGCGCTCGTAGAGCCCGGTGGTTGCGTCGTACCAGCGGACCGGCCGGGCGACGCCCTGTGCCAGGTCTGCCGCCATCCGCTGGGGGTCACGGGTGGGCCGGCCGTCAATGTTGGTCACCCAGGCGCACTGCGGTCGACGCAGCCGCCCGGCTCGGGCCAAGTCGGCGAGGTGGTCGGTGAGCGGTGCGACGACGCCGTCGAGAAGTGCGCAGTGGGCCGGGATGGGAACTCCGAGGCGGTTACTGCGTTTCGCCCCCCGCTCACGGCACAGCGCCGCCACCCGGTCCAGGCCGGAAACACTCCCTGAGACGGTGACCTGGTCCGGGGCATTGACGTTGGACGCGTACACCGTCAGGCCCTCGGCGCGCACCTGGGCTGCGCACCTCTCGACCTGGGCCTGTGACAGTCCGCCGATCGCGACCATGCCGTATTCGTCGCTGGTGGGGACCGCGGCGGACATGAGGGCAGCGCGCAGCCGTACCAGGTCCAGAGCGTCGGTGAGGTCCAGGGCGCCAGCCGCGACCGCTGCGGTGACCGCGCCCACGGAATGCCCGGCGACCCAGTCGGGACGGCATCCCCTGGCTGCCAACTCGCGTGCGCCGGCAGTTCCCGCGATGAGCAGGGCGAGCTGGATCGCGGTGGTATCCGTGCGCATCGGCCCCTCGGAGTCGAAGGCGTCCGCTCCGTCGTCGCCCGGGCCGACAGGGCGCCCCAGGAAGGCCGCTGCGTCGCTGAGCGTGCGGTACGTCTCGGAACCAGGGGGGAGGTCGTGCAGCATGCCTGGGCGCTGCGCCCCCTGGCCGGGGAAGAGGAAGGCGACGGTCATGACGCACCCGCTTCAGGCTGCCACGGATCGATGACCAGGCGCGGGCCCGTGACACCTCTGAGCATCACCCTGCCGCGGGACTCGGCATACTCGGTGAGCGCGACAGCGCCGCGGCCGGTCTCCAGCAACGCGTCGACGTGCACCGGAAGTGCGGCGAGGGCGTCGGCGAGTTCCCGGGCCCGTTCCCGGGCAACGGGTTTCGGTACGCGCAAGGCCAGGTCGAGGTCACTGGCCCGGTGGGCCGTGGGGGCGCCGGTGGCCAACTCGTAGCCCACCGCGCCGACCGGCCCCCAGGTCAGTGCGAAGCGTCGGAGTACGGCGGCGGCTGCGGGCAGTGCGCTCAGGACAGGGATGTCGAGTACGCGGCCCTGGTCCAATCCGGCCAGCCGGTCCGGCAGGGACTCGGGGGTACGCACCCGTACGACGGCGGTCCGGGGCACGTAGGCAGCGAAACGCTGGGCCCGTGTGGCGCCTCTGACCCCCACGGGCAGCCAGGTCTGCCCGGCGGCCCGGACGGTCGGGGCGCGCCGCACGACCACCCACGGGAACGTGCTCAGTGCCTGTGACACCCAGTCCGGTGGAACGTCCGGCCCTGCGGGAGCGACTCGTAGCGCTGCGTGCGGGTCCCGCAGCTCCAACAAGTCATGAACACGCGACTGAGGATGGGTCATGATCGTGCGTGCCAGGTTGCTGCGAGCCTGCGTCGAACCTCGACGGAGGCGGCTCGCCGGCGTGCGGCTCCCGGCGCGCGAAGCCGGTCGGAGAGGTCGCCGTGGCCGTTGAGGGCGGCGGTCACCGCGTCCGCCAGAACCGCCTCGACGGTTCGGGCGTCCTCGGGCGTGGGCTCGTCGGCGGACTGGACGGCGACAAGACGATGGACGGCCCCGAGAGTGGCGAACGTGGCGCCGTCGTAGGCGGTGGCCGGCACCGACCGGGCAACGGCATCGAGTTCGGCGACCGTACGGTGGGTGATGCGGGCGGCGGACTCCTTCGACATGACCTGCACCATGACGTCCGGATCATCAAGGGCGACGATCCGGTGGGCCTGCAGGCCGTGAGCAAGGAAGGCGCCGGAGATCGCGCGCCCGACGACAAAGGCGATGACCGGGTGACCTGCCAGTCGCGCCGCGCTGTAGGCGTCGACGGCTCCGGCCAGTGCCTGGTGGAGGCCGAGCAACTCCTCACGATGGCCGTATGCCTGGCTCGGGACGTCTACCACGGCGACGACGGCCCGCTTCACCCCGGCGTGGGCATCCGCAGCCACCGCCTCGCGGACGGCAGCGGCAAGCGCCCAGCCCTCGTCGAGGCCGACCTCGCCCAGGCGGGCGCGCGGCCACCGGCTCGCCGGATCCGGGACCACGGCCAGGAACCGGGCAGGGCGTCCCAGCAGCGGCGCATCGGCGACCGCGAGTGAGCGGACCGGCCCAGGTCGGCCGGGGAATGCCGACTCCTCGGGCTTCGTCCCGGTCAGTGCTTCGAACCAGACGGCCGCGCGCCCCTGGCTTGCCTGGATCATGACCCCACCTCCTGGTCGTCTTCCCACAGGACTCGCAGCGTCGGGCCGTCCAGCGGTTGTCGGGGATCGAGTGCGGCCAGCCGGGCGCGGTAGTGTTCGATGCGAGCGCTGCGGCAGCGGTCATCGGCGATCGGGCCGGCTCGGAAGATCTCACGGACGGCCCTGCGAACGGCCTCGGCATCGTCGGGGACCAGCATGTCGGCGAGGCCGACGGCGACGCGCTGTTCTCCTCCGACGGTCCGCCAGGTCTCGGCGCGGTCCGCGGAGTCGAGTTCGGCTATGCCGGCTTCCTGCTCGATGACCTCAGGCCCGTTGAGCCCGACCCGGGCCTGCGGGGTGACGACCAGGTGACTGCAGAGCCCGGCGGCGATGCCCATGCCCCCGAAGCAGCCGATCATGCCGGTGCACACGCCGACCACGGGTACGTGGCGGCGCAGCGCAGCGATGGCGGCGTGGATCTCGGCGATGGCCAGCAGACCCAGGTTGGCCTCCTGGAGGCGGATACCGCCGGTCTCCAGGAACAGCACGGGGCGGATGGCGAGTCCGGCTTCGGCGTCGCGGAGGGCGAGTTCGAGGGCACCGGCGATCTTCGCACCGCCGACCTCTCCGACACCGCCGCCCTGGAAGGCGCCCTCGATGGCGAGGACCACGGCGCTCACGCCGTCGATGGCACCCCGGGCGACCACCACGCCGTCGTCGGACTGGGGGGTGATGCCCTGCGGCGCCAAGTGCGGGGAGATCATGTTCTCGAACGGGTCGATCAGTTCGCGGAAGGTGCCGTCGTCCAGGACGCGGGAGGCGCGCTCGCGTGCGGTCAGTTCGGTGACCGGGGCTCGCCTGATCGGGACGGGACTCATGAGATGACCTCCTTCAACTGCGCCAGGCGCAGCGCCACCATGCCGGGCGTGGCCCCGCAATCGCGGATCACGAGGTCGACGGCCAGGGGGTTGGCCGTGAAGAAGCGTCCCAGCACGTTGTTCCACACTGGTGCGAAGCCGTCGACGCTGGTCTGCACCCGGACCGTGGCCTCCGGAACATCCCGGGGGAACGCGAGGATTTCCAGGTCTCCGGAGGCGACCACGCCGACTCGGCCCCGGCGCCTCGGCCCGACCGTGGCGTAAAAGGTGTACTCCAGGTTCTCCACGGCTATGTCTCCAGTAGGTCGAGGAAGAGCGCGGCTGCCAGCAGGTCTGCGGAGCCGCCCGGGGACAGTCGGCACAGGGCCAGCTCGGTGTCGAGGCGGTTCAGCAGTGCCGTTCCGGCTTCGGTGGCGCAGCCGCCGGCACCGATCACCCGTGAGGCGCCGAGTTGCACTCTGCGCAGACCGGCGGGTCCGCCGCGGTGCAGGAGACAGGTGTCGTCCAGGCCGGCCATGAGCGCCATGAGCGCGTCGAGCTGGGCCCGGTCCTCCCCGGCCCCGCGTGCTCGGGCCGCGGCCAGAGCGGGCAGCGCCACGCGGACAACGTGCGGGAAGCCCGCCTCCGCCTGACCACGGGCGCCGTGCGCCCCGTACCGGGCGCGCACCGCCGCGCCGTGGCCGGCCAGTGCTTCGGGTGGACAGGCTCGGTCGGGGAAACGAGCGATGCGCCCTGCGGTGCGGCTGACCGCGGCGGCGCCCGACCTCGCCGGCAGCATGGCGGCCGCGGCCACGAGCAGGCCCAGGGCCCATACGGCCCCTCGATGGGTGTTGACCCCTCCGGTCGCGGCGAGCATGTCCTTCTCGGCGCGCCGCCCCGCAGCCGCCAGGTCCTCGCGTAGTTCCACGCAGGGGCGCCGGTGACGGGTCGCGAGTGCGGCCATGTGTCCGAAGCCCGGTCGCAGCCGGTGAGCGGAGCGCAGCATCAGCGGCAAGTCCATGTCGGTGTGCGCACCCCGGCCACGGCGGTCCACCAGTCCCGGTTTGGGGGTGAGTTCGGCCTCCCGGACCAGAGCGTGCACGGCCAGGTCGGCCAGCCGGTCCGGGTTGGGGGCAGTCCCGGCAGAGAGCGGTTTGCGGCTGCTGGTGACGGTCACGGTCACCAGCTCCGCAGGCGCGAGGGCGGTTCGTACAGACCACCGGACCACTCGACCAGGTCGGCGATACTGCGTGCGGCGAGCAGCGAGCGGCGGGCGTCCGTGCGGCGCACTCCGAGGTCCTCGGGGGAGGCGATCAACCCGTCACGCCGCATCATGTCGTCCTTGCGGCGGTCCCGGGCCAAGCCGAGCGGTGTGGCGCCGGCCGCCCAGGCCACGGCCTGGCGGCGCTCTTCGAGGTCGCGGGCTTTGTACAGATAGGCGACGCCCTCCTCGGTTACCACATGAGTGATGTCGTCGCCGTAGATCATCACGGGTGGGACGGGCAGACCGGCGTCCTTCCCGGCCTGGACCGCGTCGAGGGACTCGACGAAGTGAGGAGTGCCCTTGGCGCCGTAGGTCTGCACGGTTTGGACGACAAGCTTGCGCCCTCGGTCGGTGGTCATCGTTCCCATGCCGAGCCAGGCGGGTGTCGAGTGACGCCTGCCGCGCGGGTCGTGGCCGAGATTGGGCGCGCCGCCGAATCCCGAGACGCGGCCCGCGGTGACCGTGGAGGAGTTGCCGTCGGCGTCAATCTGGAGGGTGGAGCCGATGAACATGTCCGTGGCGTACAGGCCGGCGGCCTGGGCGGCCATGCGGTTGGAGCGCAAAGTCCCGTCCGGGCCGATGGGGAAGATGTCCGGGCGGGAGGAGACATAGGGGCCCATGCCCACCTCGCTGCCGAACGGCATGACGCTGTGTACCCAGCCGGACTCGACGGCCGGGATGAGGGTGGGGTGCGGGTTCAGCGCCCAGTCGCGGCAGATCCTGCCCCGCAGACCGAGCGATTCCCCGTACGTCGGCAGCAGCAGCTCGATCGCGGCGGTGTCGTAGCCGATGCCGTGGTTGAGCGAAGTCACCTCGTGGCGTTCGTAGACCCCGCGGATTGCGATCATCGCCATGAGGATCTGCACTTCGTCGATCTGGCGTGGATCGCGGGTGAACAGCGCCTCCAGTTGGTACGGCCGGTCCGCGGTGACGACAACGTCCACCCAGTCTCCGGGGATGTCCACCCGTGGCAGGGAACCCGGCTCCACCAGCTCGTTCACCTGGGCGATCACAACGCCTCCGCGGAAGGCGGTGGTCTCCGACACCACTGGTGTGTCTTCGGTGTTGGGGCCGGTGTAGAGGTTGCCGTGAGCATCGCCCTGGTCGGCGGCAATCAGCGCGACTTGGGGAAACAGGTCGAGATACATGCGCGCGTACAGTTCGAGGTAGGTGTGGATGGCACCGACCTTCAGCGCTCCGTCCGCAATGAGCTGGGCGACCCGGAGGGACTGGGGACCGCAGTAGGCGAAATCCGCTGTGGTCGCGATGGACGCCTCGAACAGGTCCAGGTGCTCGGGGCGGGTGATGCAGGACATCACCATGTGGAGGTTGTGGACCACCGACGGGTCGACCTGGGCCAGGCAGCGCGAAAGGAAGTCCGCCTGCTTCTGATTGTTACCCTCGAGCGCGACCCGGTCGCCGGGCAGCAGGACCGCTTCGAGCGCTTCGACGGTGCGTTCGGTGGGAAGGACCTTGCCTTGCAGCAGCGGTTCCACCCGGGCCAGCCGTGCCCTTTTCCCGGACGTCATCGTGATCGACACCACCCACCTCCAATCGTTGGGTTCGTTCGTGAGGAACGAGGGTCGACGGACCGGCAGGTGAAGGACGTACCGGCCCTTTGTCCGTACCGGCCCTTCGTCCGTACCGGCCCTTTGTCCGTGCCGGACGCCTCGGCCCGAAGCCGTGGTGGCGGCCGGGTGCCTGGCCGCCACCATGTCCTGTCTCATGCAGCGAAGAGGTGCTCCAGGAACCAGTCGCGAGCGGCCTGCGACGCCACCGTGAAGCCGTCTCCCGTGTAGGCGGCGAAGTGTCCACCAGGCAGAAAAACGATCTTCTTCGGCTCGGACGCGGTCTGGTACGCCGAAGCGGCCAGGTTCCCGCCGGTCAGGCCGTCCTCACGGCCCACGATCATCAGCAGCGGAGTCGGGGTGACATCGGGCAGGTACCGCGCCGGCTCGTAGCCGTAGAAGTTGTCCAGGCTGCGCAGCGTCACCTCGTTGGGCCAGTCGGGGTCGAGTTCGGCGCGGGCATGGGTGAAGTACTCATAGGAGTCAGGGGTAGGCAGACCCACGAGCTCGCTGGGGTCCGAGCCGACGACCGGTACGGTGACGGGCGGCTTCCCCAGGGCCCGCGCGCGACGGTCGGCGGTGAAGATCTCCGGCCCCACCACGAGGTTGTTGACTCGGGCGAGGTTCGCGTAGGTGGCCCGGCCACTGATGAAGGGCGCCTGTCCGCTGACCGCCTTGACCCGCCGGTCGATCGCCGCCACAACGAAAGCATGTGCAGCGGAGAAACTGGTGCCCCACACCCCGATACGCTCGGCATCGACTTCCGGTCGATTCTGCGCATACGTGATCGCGTGCTGGTAGTCCCGGATTTGCTCCCACGGGTCGATTTCATGACGCGGCTTTCCGGGAGCGGTACCGGAGTCGCCCCAGCCGCGGTTGTCAAAAACCACCACCGCAAGACCCGCCTCCGCGAAGACCTCCGCGAACTTGTCGAGATACATGCGCTTCGTGGACGTCCATCCGTGCGCCATGACCACACACGGGGACGGCCCAGTCGCCCCCCGCGCCTCGTAGAACCATCCGCGAAGCAGGGCTCCTTCGGCGTCGAACTCAATATCGTGGCGCATTGATGCTTCCTTTCCATGGGCAGCGGAACGGCACTTCCGGGTATACCCGTCGTTGCCTCGTTCTCACGCCCTATGATTTCCGGACCGCTCTGCCGCAGTCCAATACGGATTTTGATTTCCCTGATACTTCACGGGCATCACACGGCTCGGCCGGAACCATTCGTAGTCGCGCGACCACGGGGCTACGACTTCAGCGACTGCGCGCCGTGAGCCCATGAATTCCACAACGGTGGCGTCGGTGAGGGTGGTGGTGTTGCCGACGAAGACGACGAAGGCCGGCCGGTGGTGGGGTCGGTGACGCCCGCGGCGGGTCGAGTACCTGTCAGCCCGCTTCGACCCGGCGGGCGATGAAGGCGGCCAAGTCGTGGACCTCCTGGCCGGCGACATCGTGTCCCAGCCGGGGATAGACACGGATATCGGCATCCGTGTGTGTGGCCATCCAGGTACTGGTGCGAGCTATCGCATCGTTGGGTATGACTCCGTCGAGGGCGCCGCGGCCCCAGAAAACGGGGGGCTTGCTGTCAGCGAGCATCCGATCCCCGGGTTGGCTGTCGTTCACCACGAATCCGGCGAGCTGTACGGCGTAGGAGAAACGTGCGGGAGCGCGCCTCAGCAGTTGCAGCGCCATTCCGCCGCCTTGCGAGAATCCGATGAGCCCTACGGAAGAGAAGGAGGGCTGAGCGTCCAGCCAGTCGAGTACGGCATCGGTCATGGCATTCGCCACCGCCGGCCGGGGATTGCCGATCGGGTTGCCTCTGCTCGGGAACCAGGCGTACCCGCCCGCCTCGGGGATGGGAGCCCGCAGTGACGCGACCACCAGCTCACCCGGCAGACGCGGAGTGAGCTGGAAGAGGTGGGTCTCGTCGTAACTCCAGCCGTGCATCATCACCAGGAGAGGCCTGCCCCGCCGGTCGGCCTCAGGGACCGACCACAGCACGGCGTCCTCGTTGATCGAAGGGCTGATCTCGCTGGTGATACTCACGACTGGCTCCTATGCGCGGTTGGGGGACCACCTGGCGCACGTCCGGTCGGTCGCATCAGCGGGGATTCGTGCGGCTCGCCCAACCGGGCGGTGCTGGTGGCTGGTTCGTTGATGGGATGTCTCAACCTTGAACGTCGCAATGGACGGTGTCCAATACCCATCCATGCAGCTGTGATGCCGGGTAGGTATAACGTCTGGCGGCTTCAGGGATGCGGTACTGCCGATGCTGCGTCGACGGCTGCCGTCCCGTCGTCGGTCTCCGGCAGCGTTGGCTGTTCCGGGCGTCGGTTGAGGGCGGCGTCTCACACCCCGATGCGTTGCCGTGAAGCGGGGTGGGCGGTGAGAGCTGCCAGGATGTCCTCCACGCGCTGCTTGGCGTCGCCGAAGAGCATCTGGCTGTTCTCGCGGTAGAACAGCGGGTTCTGCACGCCGGCGTAGCCCGAGGCCATGGAGCGTTTGAAGACGATGACGTTCCTGGCCTCCCAGACGCGGAGCACAGGCATGCCCGCCAGCGGGCTGCCGGTGTCTTCGGCGGCGGCCGGGTTGACGGTGTCATTGGCGCCGATGACGAGGACGACATCGGCATCAACGAGGTCGTCGTTGATCTCGTCCATCTCGAAAACGATGTCGTAGGGGACCTTGGCCTCTGCGAGCAGCACGTTCATGTGGCCGGGGAGCCGCCCGGCGACCGGGTGGATTCCGAAGCGCACGTCGACTCCCCGTTCACGCAGTTCCCGGGTGAGTTCGGCGACAGGGTACTGGGCCTGGGCAACGGCCATACCGTATCCGGGGGTGATGACCACCGACGATGCGTTGTTGAGGAGTTCGGCAGCATCGGCAGAGTCGATTTCGCGGTGGTCGCCGTGGTCGGCGTCATCCTCAGCCGCCGGTGCAAGACCGAACCCGCCGGCGATCACGGAGACGAAGGAGCGGTTCATCGCCTTGCACATGATGTAGGACAGGTATGCGCCGGAGGAGCCGACGAGCGCTCCGGTGATGATCAGCAGGTCGTTGTCGAGGAGGAAGCCCGAAGCAGCAGCGGCCCAGCCCGAGTAGCTGTTCAGCATCGACACAACCACCGGCATGTCACCGCCGCCGATCGACGCGACGAGGTGCAGTCCCAGCGCGAGTGCGATCACGGTCACCGCGATGAGCAGTGCGGGGCTCGGAGTGACCACGAAGGCGATGGTCAGGCAGAGGAACGCCGCCAGCGCTGCGATATTGATCAGGTTCTTGCCCGGAAGCGCGAGGGGGCGGGACTTCATGCGTGCCGACAGCTTCAGAAACGCTACAACCGACCCAGTGAACGTGACCGCCCCGATGAAGACGCCGATGACTACTTCGGCGTGGTGGATACGCAGCAGTGACTCGATGAATTCATGTTGTCCCGGCCGGCGCTCGACCGTGTCATAGCTGTTCCAGCCGACCAGGACCGAGGCGAGGCCGACGAAGCTGTGGAGGATGGCGATGAGTTCGGGCATGCTCGTCATCTCGACGGCCTTGGCGCGCCGTAGACCGATTGCCGCGCCCACGGCGACAGCGATGGCGAGCACTACGGCGGATGCCGCCGGCCGATGCCATGTGGCCAGGCCAATCGTCGCTGCCAGCGCTGCGAACATGCCCGATGCCCCGTAGACAAGGCCCTGTCGGGACGTCTCATGCCTGGACAGTCCGGCAAGGCTGAGAATGAACAGGAGGGCGGCGACGATGTAGGCGGCGTCCGCGACACTTGTGGTGTTCATGCAGGCGTTCACCCTTTCTGGAACATGCTGAGCATGCGCCCTGTGACGGCGAAGCCGCCGAAGGCGTTGATGGATGCGAGGAGGGTCGCGATGCCGGCGATCACTCGGACTGTCGTGTCGGCGCTGCCGATCTGCAGCATCGCGCCGACCACAATCACTCCGGAGATCGCGTTGGTGACTGACATCAGCGGCGTGTGCAGTGCGTGGTGCACCTTGCCGATCACGTAGTAGCCGATCACGACGGCCAGCATCAGCACGGTGAAGTGCCGTGGCAGGGGCTCCGGTGCGAACACGTTGACCAAGAACAAGGCGGTGATGCCGACCCCGGCGAGAGTGAACCGGCGTGCGGGTGAGGAGGGCCGCTGCTTCTCCGGCTGGGTCGCTGCTGGGCGCCGCTGGGCCGGGGCAGGTGCCGCGGACACCGGCACGGGCGGCGGAGGCCACAGCTTCTCGCCGGCCCGCACGACTGTGATGCCCCGCTGGACCACGTCGTCGAGGTCGAGAACGACACGGCCGTCCTTGCCCGGCGTCAGCAACTTCATGAGGTTGACGAGGTTCGTGCCGTACAACTGTGAGGCCTGTGCGGGCATTCGGGACGCGAGGTCGGTGTAGCCGATGATCGTTACACCGTTGTCGGTGACCACAGTCTGCCCGGGCTGCGAGCCGTCGACGTTGCCGCCCTGTGCGGCCGCGAGGTCGACAATGACGCTGCCCGGCTTCATGCGTGCCACGTCTTGCGCAGTGACCAGCTTTGGTGCCGGTCGTCCGGGGATGAGCGCGGTGGTGATGATGATGTCCACGTCAGCGGCCTGTTCGGAGTAGATCATGGCCGCGCGTCGGTCGTAATCACCAGAGGTCTGCTTCGCATAGCCGTCCGTGCTGGCCTGCTGCTCGGCGTCCACGGCCAGATACTCACCGCCCAACGACCTGACCTGCTCGGCCACTTCGGGGCGGGGATCCGTCGCCCGCACGATCGCCCCCATGCCGGAGGCAGCGGCGATCGCCGCAAGTCCGGCAACTCCCGCCCCTGCGACAAGTACCTTGGTCGGCAGAATCTTGCCGGCGGCGGTGACCTGGCCGTTGAAGAAGTGCCCGAAGGCGTGCGCGGCTTCGATCACAGCCCGGTACCCGGCGACATTGGCCATGGAGCTGAGCACGTCCAGTGACTGCGCCCGCGATATGCGAGGCACGGCGTCCACCGCGAGTGCCGTGATCGGGCGGGCGGCAAGCGCGTCCAGCAGCTGTGCATCGCGCCCCGGACCCAGCAGCGCCACCAGGGTCGCGCCGTCCGTGAGCATGTCGATGTTCTCGGCCGTCGGTGGGTGGACGGCCAGGACGATGTCAGCGCCCCACGCCGCCTTCAAGTCGCTGACCTGCGCCCCGGCTTGTTCATAGGCGAGGTCGGTGAATCCTGCCGCCGCACCGGCATGGTGCTCGACGACAACGTCATATCCGAGGCCGATGAGTTGACGCACGGTCGTCGGGGTTGCCGACACGAGCGTCTCGCCCTCAGCGGACTCCCGCACAATGCCGATGCAGGCGCTGCGGACCTGGGTCATCGCGTGACCTTTCTTCTACTTCTGCTGGATCGGCCCACGTGGGTGCCTGAAATGGCATGAGTTCATGAGTTCATGAGCCGACTGCTGGCGCCGTCAGCTCAGCCGGAACGGCCCCAGCACCTGAACGACCAGCCGGTGGGCCGGGTGGGCTGGGACGGGCTGAGGCTGCCGGGTCAGGCCGCACCGTGGTCGCGCCATGCTTGTCGGCGCGGCCGGCGTGTGCAGCCGTTGTGCTGGCGGGGCGCCGTGCGTCTGGCGGTGAAGCCGGAGGGCACGGCGCCGCGCCCGGGGTGGTGGTGGCCGGTTACACCAGGACGGTGCCGCCGTCGATGGTGATGATGCTGCCGGTCGTGTAGGGCTGGGTGATGAGGTACAGGTACGCCTGGGCGATGTCCTCGACCTCTCCCACCCGTCCGACGGGCAGGGACTTGCCGATGTTCTCGAACATCGCATCCCGGTCGCCTTCGCTCATCCCCGACCACAGCGGGCTGCGGACGACTCCCGGAGAAACGGCGTTCACCCTGACCGGGGCCAGTTCCACCGCCAGGGCCTTGGTGAGGGCCTCCACCGCGCCGCAGATGCCGGCGGCCACGGCCCAGCCCGGGCCGGGCCGGTCCTTGGCGATGCCGGTCGTCAAAGTGACAGAGCCACCGGCACGCAGCCGGGGCGCCGCAGCGCGCACGGCGTCAAGCGCGCTGAAGAACCGCAGGGTGAAGAAGGACCTGGCCGCCTCGATGTCCAGGGTCTCCAGCGGCATCAGGGCGAGGGGCTCACCCGCGGTGTAGACCAGATGGTCGACGTCCCCCAGAGACGCAAACAGATCAGCGATCTGCTCGGTGTCCGCAAGATTGACCACACGCCCTTCCGCCTCCTGCGGCAGTTCGCTGAGCGCCTTGTCCACGCTTGACTGCCGGCTGGAGACGACAATGGCCTGAGCGCCCTGCGCGCTGACGGCCTTGGCCGTCGCCAGCCCGATGCCCGAGGTGCCGCCCATGAGTACGACGCGCTGCCCGGTGAGATCCACAGTGATGCCTTCCAATTTTCGGCTTGGCCGACGTGCCCCTCAGGCAATCGACCGCTTGCGTACTCAACAGTGCGGGCCCACCGCTACCGCGTCCAAGACCAATTGCGTCCGCTGTGATGCCTTACGGGCATCACTTCGCCCCCAGAGGGGCTTCTCGTTCCTGGGGCACATGGCAAGGCGACGGTCAGAGTCATGATCCTCACCTTCGCGTCTCACCGTGCACATCACCTCTCACCGTGCACATATTGGGCGTCCGTCCCATGCACACGCGGATGCGACCGATCACAGCGGCTCTCCTCCGGAGATGACGCAGCGGGCGATCACTCAGTCGTTCGCCACCCAACGCTTCAAAAGGTAACGATTCGTGTGCGACGAGTAGCCGCATGGGCCGTGAACGCCTCGGTGCCCACTCCCCGCAATGCCCCAAGGGCGGGTCGGCGTCAAGGGTCCAGCCCCGGTCCATACCCGACGGGTATCACAGAGGCCGGATCAGGTCTTGGACGCCGGCACATGCAATTCCAAGACTCAGTCGTGTCGCAAGGACATCAGTCGGAAAGGGCACGACCATGAAGGTCTTCGTGACCGGAGGCTCCGGGTACATCGGCAGAGCGACCATCGACGCTCTGGTCAGGAGGGGAAGCGAGGTCTCTGCGCTGGCGCGCAGCGACGACTCGGCGCAAACCTTGGCCGGCGCGGGTGCCAAGCCGGTGCGCGGGGAGCTCACCGACACCGCGGTCCTGTACGAAGCGGCGCGGGCCGCACATGGCGTGATCCACCTGGCACAGCACCGCGGTCCCGACGCGGGGGAAGTTGATCACAAAGCTGCTGAGGCACTGCAGGACGGCGCGGGACCCGGGCCCTATGTACACACCGGTGGTGTGTGGGTCTACGGGGACACCGGTGGTGTGGTCGATGAGGATGCCCCGATGGCGCCGCCGCGGCTGACCGCGTGGCGCCTGGCCAACGAGCGGTGTGTGCTGGCCCGCGCAGCGACTGGTGAGCGGCCCATCGTCGTGCGGCCTGGTCTGGTCTACGGCAACGGGGGCGGCCTGATCGACTCCTTCTACGCGGAGCCGGGACGCGTCTCCGGCGCGGTGCCGTGCATCGGCGACGGGTCCAACCACTGGTCGCTGGTCCACGTGGACGACCTCGCCGAGCTGTACGCGCTGGCACTGTCCGCCTCACCGGGCTCGGTGTACCTGGGCGTGGCCGACACGAATCCCACCGCCGGGCAGGTCGCCCAGGCGGTCAGCCGGGCCATCGGCCGCCCGGGATCGGTGCGGTACCTGTCTGAGGCAGAGGCCCACTCGCAGATGGGGCCGGTCGCCGAGGCATTCCTGCTCGATCAACAGCTCACGGGGGCCAAAGCCCGGCGAGAGCTCGGTTGGCGGCCCACCCACACGGACCCGCTGGGAGAACTGAGCCGCCCCTGACGCCCCGCCGTGAGCACGGCTACGCTTGAGATGTCTGGTCGGCGGAGGTGGAAGCGTGGAACTGGATCTTCGCAAACTGCGGTACTTCGTCGCTGTGGCCGAGGAACTGCACTTCGGGCGAGCTGCTGAAAAGCTCCACATAGCCCAGCCGGTGCTCTCCCGGCAGATCAGGTCCCTGGAGAGCGACCTCAAGGTACAACTGTTCGCCCGCGACAAACGCGGCACCGAATTGACGGCGGCCGGGGAGCAACTGTTCAGCGACGCCCGGCCGTTGCTGTCCGCAGCAGACGCCACAACCCGCCGTGCGGTCCGTGCCGCCCGCGCGCAGAACGCCCTCACCGTGGGGTTCATGCCTGGCTTGATCGTCACCGCCGCTGTGCGTCTCTTCAGCCGGCGTCACCCCGACGTGCAGGTCGAGGTCATCCGCACGAACTGGGATGAACAGACCGAGATGATCCGTGACGGTCGTATCGACGTCGGATACGTGCGGCTGCCCTGCGAAACCCACGGGCTCGAGCTGCGCGACCTGCTCTCCGAGCCCCGAGTGGTGATCCTGCCGACCACGCACCCCCTCGCCGGCAAGTCCTCGCTCAGCATCAGCGACCTGGCCGGGGAACGCCTCCTGCAGAACCCGGCCGCGATCCCGGAGTGGCGGAGCACGGCGAATCCGAGCGGCTCCTTGGAGGACACTGGGCCGACGCTCGTCCTGCGCAGTGTCGAGGAGAAGCTGGAGAACGTCGCGGCCGGCCGCGGTGTGGTGATCCTGCCCTTGTCCACCGCAACGTATTACACCCGCTCTGACATCACCCACATCGAGATCAGCGACATCGGCCCGAACCGGGTCTGCCTGGCCTGGGACAGCACCCGGCAGGAGCCGCTCATCGACGAGTTCGTCGAGATCGCCCTGACAACCTGAGTCAGAACGCCCGGCGTCGAGGTGCGCGACAACCACGGCACCGTTCGTTTTCTCCCTCGGCGAGGCATGCGGCCTCTCGATGAGCGCAGGCAGGTGCGCACCGAGCACCATACGGGTCGAGGCTGCTTCCGTGTGCAGGACCGTGTGCATGCCTACCGCGGCAGCGCCGATGACGTTCGGTTCGGCGTCGTCGACGAACACGACCTGCGATGGCGCGAGGCCCAGTTTGCTCGAGCATCAACAGGTAGATGTCAGCGTTGGGCTTGCGGAGTCCGATGTCTCCGGAGATCAAGACGGGTGCGAAGGCCCGATTGATTCGGTCGCGCGGCTAGGTGCTGCCCCAATTGTTCGACAGCAGTGCGGTGCGGACACGCAACGCTCGAAGGTCTTCCACAATCGAGAACATCTCTTCGTCCGTCGACAAGGTTGCGAACAATCGGGACAGGAGGCCGCTTGGTCTCTCGACCCGCGGATGTCCGACGAACTCGCTGGCGCCGACGAGTTCCGGTCCATCCGCAGAGAAATCGATCGGTTCATTCATCGAAGGCACAGCGACCAGCCCCTGCCTTCTGCACACGGCCGTCCACGTCCACGTCATGGCCACCGAGCCGGTGCCGGGCACGCTATGACGATGGCAGAACCAGGCTTGGCGATCACACCGTCTACTACAATGATCACCACCTGGAGGAAGCTCGTGTGCATCACCGTCCAGCTGGCCCCAGGCTTGATGCACGCGACGGGCACGTGCGCGAAGGGGGCGCATTGAGCGGCGAAGAACGGGTGGAGGTTCTGCCCTTCACCCGGTCGGGCCGGTTCTGGCGAGGCAACCTGCACACGCATTCCGACCGGTCCGACGGAGCGCTGTCCCCTGAGGAGACCGCGCGTCATTACCGGGACGCGGGATTCCACTTCCTGGCGATCACGGATCACTTCCGTGCCGAGTACGGCTACCCCGTGACGGACACTCGGTCGCTGCGCTCGCCGGGCTTCACGACGCTGACGGGTGCCGAACTGCATGCTCCGCGCACGGAGGCCGGACCGTCCTGGCACATCGTCGCGGTGGGCCTGCCGCTCGATTTCGCGCCGCCCGAGCCCGGCCAGAGCGGTCCCGCACTCGCCCGACGGGCTCGGGCCGCGGGAGCGTTCATCGGCATGGCGCATCCCGCAGCCTCGCTGCTCACCGCAGCCGATGCAGAGAGCCTGGACGCCACCCACGCGGTCGAGGTCTACAACGCGCTGGCGGACCGCGAGCATCGGGGCGACAGCTGGCACCTGACCGACATACTGCTCAACCGGGGGCATCGGCTGCACGCATACGCTGCCGACGACGCCCACCTGCAACCGCACGACCCTCCCCCCTGCGCCGCCCGGGTTCAGGTACGGGCCGAGTCCCTCGACCCGGCACAGCTACTGACGGCGCTCAAGGCCGGGCACTACTACTCCAGCACGGGCCCCGAGCTGCACGACGTCCGACTCGACGGCGGTCAGCTCACCGTGAGCTGCTCACCCGCCAGGAAAGTGCTCCTCACCGGGGGAGCTCCGGGAGCCCAGGTGAGAGAGGGCGAGTCACTGACCGAGTGCTCCCTTCCGGTGGCGACGTTCCGCAACGCCGGGTACTACCGGGTCACCGTCGAAGACGCCGCCGGCGGACGGGCCTGGACCGACCCGATCCGCCTGTCCCCACTTTCTGCCGACTCCGAGTCCTGACCGTCCTCCACCCGGCACACGCCGCCGAAGAAAGGATCTTCCACCATGCTGTGGCCCGCACTGCGCGCGCTCTCGCACGGCGAACTGTCCTCCGACCAGATCCAGTGGCTCATCGACACCTTCGGGGTAGACCAGGAGCCCCGTATCGAGGGGCCCGGAGCCGCGCAGAGCATCGCGCACCGCTCGTTCACCGACGTGGCCGGAGCCCGGCTCGTCCTGGACCTGGCCCGTACCGGCGAAAGCGGCTGGGTGTTCACCCTGTTCCACCAGGGACAGCAGCCCTCCGCCGGCACCGTGGAAACCCACCGTTCCCTGTTCCGGGAGGCCATCGGCAGACTCGGCCTCACCTTGATCGAGATCAGCCCCGCCGCCACCGCCGACGAGATCTTGGTGGCGTCCGCCGAGGGCCCCGAACCGGAGTCGGCCCTCGGCGCCCATTGGGCCCTTCCCGACGAGCTGGACCTGGTGTGGCCGCACGTCGGCCTGCGCAAGGACGCTCCCCGGGAGGTGAAGGAGGTCAAGCTGCGCGAGCTGATGAGCACCCCGGCCTGGGCCGCGGCTCCGACGAGCCTGCGTGAGCAGGCCGAGACGTTCTTGGGGAGAGCCTGACACGCCCGAGGGCCTACCGCTCAACAACCGCAACGAACAGTAACGACCAGCAGGGGGGAAGGCCTTGAGCGAGGGGCCGATCAACGAGGTGCACAGGACCACCGCCATCTCGCTGCCGCCAGTGGGCTCAACGGAGCGGCTCGGCCAGCAGCTTCTCGCCGAGGCTCTGCTGACCGACGACGGCCGTGTCACCGACACACCTGAGGCCAAGACCGTCGCCATCGAGGCCCTCGCCCGGCGCATGCGTTCCTCCACGCCTGCGCTCGTCCTCGCCTCGATGGGGCTCGTGGTCGGCAATGACATGGCGTCTCATCTGAGCAACGGCCGCTACGTCCTGGTCCCGTACAACGACCGGTATCCCTCCATGGGCGCCGACGTACTCCATGTCGACGAGCTCAACCCTGCAGATCCGCGTCACGCTGCAGAGAAGGTCGTAGCCATGGACTCCCCACGGGCCGACACCCTGGTCCGCATGATCGCGGTCAGCGAGCTGATGGGGTCCTGGGCGTACGGATCCGACAACAACGTACGGGTACTGGCACTGCAGCAGGCAGCCCAGGAGGAGTTCAGCCTCGCCGGGGTGCTGGAGTGGCACATGGACGCCAAGACCCGCTTCGCTGTGAGCCTCGAGCTGGACTACAACCGCGAGACGCTGCGGGACTTTCTGCGCACCCAGTACGAGATGACCCAAGAGGTCCTCGCCTCCCGCGGCATCACCGAGGTGCTGTCCTACCGCGCTCTCAGCTGGCCGGAGAGTGCCCGGCGGCCGGACTGGGCGGTCGACCAGAATGTCGGCCAGGTCGTAGAAGCCCGTCAGCGGCCGCTGGCCAGCTGGTCGGCCGATCGCCAGATCGTCACCGACTGGCTTGAGGAACGCCGCGGCACCGGCGTGATCCTGGCCGCCCGCTTGCCCGCCCGGGACATCCTGTCCCTCCCCACGACCGGCATGGGCTACCTCGGGCAGAAGGAATGGGTGGCCCTGCCGGGCGACCACCGGGCCGTCCTGGACGGCATCGTCTCCCACACCGCCCCGGCCGCCACCACCGGACAGAGCGCGGCCGCCGCTGTCTCACTGGGCGCGCCCGCCCTGGCCGGCGCCGCGCACGACCAGGCGTCCGCGCCGATACCGGCACCGGGCACTGCCCCGCGATGGCGTCCACTGCCAATCACCCAACAGCTCAACCCGGGCGACCCCCTCGACAACCGGATCACGCGGATCCTCGACGGTGCAGAACCGGCGCCGAGCTGGTGGCCGAAGGACGACTCCGGCTACGCCATCACTCGGCGCGACCTCGATTTCCTCGGGATAAGCCCGATCCAGATCAGGTGGCTGCTCACGGGTGAGGCGCCCATGGGCATGACGCCCGAGCTGTACCAGCAGTTCGGCTCAGAGATGCTGGCGGCGCTGGAACGTGACGGCATCGACCCGTCACAGGTCGACATCCGCCTGAAGGGAACAGGCGCCGGATTCTTCTCCGGCATCCACAAGACGCTGCCGCGCGAGGTCGACGTGGCTGACAACCCACTGGCTCTGCAGCGACTCCGGGAGTGGTTCGGTAACGACCAGAACCGTCCTCTACGCCGCCCGTACGACGCGATGTGGCGCCTCGGCGTGGAGCCCGAGCCGAGCGACTTCGACCTCGACATCAACAGCACCGCTATCGTCCGGGCTGCCCGAGAGTACTGGCGCACCCACCATTCCGACCGGTACCCGGGCGACTTCATGGGCGGACACGGCTACCTCGACAAGCAGACCGTAAGCGGGACCCTGCCGGCCCTCGCCGAATGGGCGGGCGCGTGGGAGGAAAAACTGGGACGGCCCCTGTCCCTGGGCGTGTTCGAGTCCACGGGCCCCTTCGACGCCACCGTCCTCGGGCGGGCGCTCTCCTCCCACTTCAAGGAGTCCGACTGGATCATCCACCAGCCGGACACCCCCATGGCCTGGCGGACTCCCCGATCCAGAATCAGCCCCGGTGCTACGGAGCGGACGGGCACACCTCGGCCGTCCGCCGCTGCCGCCCGCTCCCGCAGTACGACCCGCTCAAAGCCCTCTCCAGGAACGACGGCGTCCGGCACGGGACCGGACCGGTCAGCACCGCGGCACGGGCCCGACGGTCCCGCCCGCCGCAGGGGGCGGGGCAAGTAGATCCCGCTCTCCGGTACCAACCGTGGCCAGAGCTGCGCAGGGCACCCGTCCATTCTGCACAAGCGGGGCCCCAACACTGCTGGGGTCCCGCTTCTGGCTTTCAGAGCCGGGCCCGGTTCCTTCGGGGGCACAGCAAGAGAGTTGCGCGGCTAGCTTGGTCAGGAAGAGGAGGGGACGGCCTGAGAGGGAGAGGTGTGCCAGTTGGTGACGCTCGGATGATCGACGACGATCCTGCCGACCTTCAGGCTCACCGGGGTGTCGTCGTCGTTGTCGACGGCGACGATTATTTCGTCCAGCTCCTTGCCCCAGGCCGAATCGGTGGTCTTGGGCTTGACGCCGGCGTAGACGGTGACTCCTGCGCGCAGCGTGATCGGGGCATCTTGGGCCTGCTCCACGGGCTTGGCCATGGTTCCGTCCGAGCCGAAGGCCACGAGCGGCGAGCCGCCCGGCAGGGTGCATGTGATACCGGGCCTGGCCTTGGCCGTGATCAGGATGTAGCCGGTGGTCTGGGTCTCGGACCTCGTGCTCCAGAGGATGTCGTCGGCACCGCAGCGCTGCCCGACCTTGTTGTCCGGGGCGCCCCCGCCCGCCGTCGAACCGGCGGCGCCGCGAGCCGAGGCTCCGTCGCCGGGCGCCCCCGGGCCACCGGACGCGCCGCTTGGGCTGCTCGCGCCGCTGCCGGAGTGCTTGCCGGCCTCCTCAGCGGTCCCCTGACCGGCCTCGGGGGTGGACCCCCGGCTGCCGGTCACGGCGGACAGCGCGCCTGACGTAGCATTGCTCTGGCAAGCCGTCATCAACAGTCCGGCGCCGAGCGCGACGGTGGCCATGAGCGTCGTACGCAGGCGATGATTCATGAGGTACGTTTCCTCTTCCTTTTCTGTTGACGGGTACGTGACCCGCGACCCTGAACAACAGATGTCGTTCGACTTCGATCGGCACAACGGCCGCATTTGACAGCCGGTTCGGTTCTGTCTCACGCCCATGAAGTTGCGGTCACCCGTCCGTGTTGAGGACGTTCAGCGCGCCAACCTGGTCCGCGCCGGGGGTGAAGCCGCACGCCGTGCACTGGAACTTTGCTTGGGTGACGCGGGTCTTCTTCGCGACGAGCCCGCCTTCGCGACGCGAGGGTGCCATCCGTGGGTGCAGAAGGCGCCGGCGTTTCTTCACCCACAGCAGCGCGCCCCCAGTCACGATCAGGGCGACCGCGGCGAGAGCCAGGCCACCAAGAGTGGGGATTCTCCGAAGAGATGTCGCGGCCGCGTACCCGGCGCCGGCTTCCGATGTGGCCCACAGGCATGCGGCGGTGGCACTGTAGGGAGCGATGCGGTGGTAGGGCAGGCGGGTGGCGCCTGCGAAGTGGGGGGCGAGAGTGCGGACCACGGGCAGGAAACGAGCCAGGAAGATGGCTCGGCCGCCGTGGCGAGTCATCAGCGTCTCGGCGTGCTGCCAGACGGTGCCGGGGATGTGACGACCTACGCGGCCTACGCGCAGTTGATCACCCATGGATCTTCCGGTGCGGTGGGCGAGGAAGTCACCGGTGACGACGGCGCCGACAGCGGCCGCGATGACGAGCGGAAGGCTGACGTGGCCGGTGCGGGCCAGTGCGCCCGCGGTCAGCAGCAGGGTGAACGTGGGGACGAAGGCGCCGATCAGAGGGATCGACTCGGCGAGGACGGCCAGGGCCACTACCGCGTACGCAGGGGCGGAGGGAAGGTGGCCGAGGGTGTCCGACAGCATGTTCACCGCCTTACTCCGCCGTGCTGCTGGTCGCGGGGGGGAGGCAAGGGCAAGGGGGCGTTGCAGGTGCCGGACGATGGCTGGGGGCAGGTCGGACCACACTGGCCGATGGCCGGTGGCATGGCTGCGCTGGTAGAGGCCATGACTCCGTCCACCGCGGCGTGTCGGCGTACCTCGGCTCGTGATGCAAGGAGGGCACGGGCTCTGAGGGTGCCGAGGTAGGCGAAGTAGGTCAGGGTGCCGCCGGGGTGCACCATTTCCATGGTGGCCGCGCCGGCGCCGGCGCCCGTTTCCAGGGTGGCCGGCGGGCGGGGTGCCGGGGCCCGCACCGGATCGGTCAGTGCGTGGGCCAGGGCTTCGCCGCTGGGGATGATCGCGCCGGTGGTCCGCGGATCGCGGGCCGCTTCGATCGGGAACATCCGGTCCTCGGTATGGCGCTGCGCAAGGGCCGACAGGACGTGGTCGACGCAAGCCCGTGTTCCGTCCAGGCCGGACAGGCAGCTGACCGCCGCCGCAGACCCGGCATCACTGGGACCAGGCACTGCATACCCCCCGCAGGAATCGTCGGATGACCGTGCTGCCCGCAGCAACGCACAGCGCCGCCCCGACGGTTCAAATACCGTCAGGCTCACACGGACACACCGAACGCCGCCCGGACCGAGTGATCTGCCCCCTGCTCGCTGGGAGTTGATCGAGCCTGCGTAGGCTGCGCGCCGGGACGATCGCCGCGGTCGGGCCTGGATTGGGCACTGCACCCGCCTGAAACGGATGCAGTGCCGGCCCGGCCCGCTCGACGGATTCATCACCGAGACCGGACTGGTCCCGGTCCCGTCATGACGTCACCCCAACACCGGAAACCTCAGTAGCCAGGCGTGATGCCGGCCACTGAAGATCGCTTCCCGTCGAACATCGAGATCGTCTCCCGCCGTGCTGGTGTCACTACGGCCAAGCTCGGGGGCCAAGGGACCCACCCGGAAGCAGCGACCGAGAACCAGGCCGCTGAACGGGACGTAGTGCAGAACGTACCTGCGGAAGCCGTACAGGAGAATCGCATGCCCAGCAACCTTGACGTCCTTGTGGTGGGAGCCGGCATCGCCGGCCTGGCCACCGCCACCGCGCTTTGCCGCGGGGGAATGTCCGTCGACGTCATCGAGCGTTCGCCCGAGAGCCGAGCCACGGGGGCCGGTCTCTTCCTGCCCGGCAACAGCGTCCGCGCGCTGACCGCACTGGGGCTGGAGGAACACCTCAGCGCGCTGGGAGCGGCCGTGCCCGGCCAGCGGCTGATGAGCCACCGGGGCAGGGTGCTGGCCGACATCGACCTGGCCGAGCTGTGGAGAGGCACCGCCGGTTGCGTCGGCATCACCCGAGGCGACCTCCATGCCGCCCTGCAGGACGTCGTGCCGGTGCCTGTCCGCCACGGGGTCACCCTGGGCTCGCTCAAGCAGTCCGACGACGGTGTGCACGTGGAGTTCAGCGACGGCGGGAGCGGCCGGTACGACGTGGTCGTGGGAGCCGACGGCATACGGTCGGGCCTGCGGGAGTCGGTCGACCCGGCGGCCCGTGCCCGTTACCTCGGGCAGGTCTGCTGGCGCTTCCTGACCGGTGACGCCCCCGACATCGACCGGTGGACCGTGTGGCTGGGCCCGGGGACGGCCTTCCTGGCGTACCCCGTCGGTGGGGGCCGGGTGTGCTGCTACGCCGACCTGACGGCCGCCTCACCCGAGGACCCGACCACCACCTCCGGTCTTCTCCGGCTCTTCTCCGACTACGACCAGCGCGTACGGGACCTGCTGGCCACACCCGCCGCCCACAAGGCGTACTTCTCACCGGTGGAGGAGGTCGGCGGCGAGACATGGGCCCGGGGACGTATTGTGCTCGTCGGCGACGCCGCCCACGCCAGCTCACCCAACATGGCGCAGGGCGTCGCCATGGCCGTCGAGGACGCTCAGGTCCTCGCCGAGGTGCTGACCACCGGGGGCGACACCAAGGACCTCCTCCAGCAGTACGTCCAGCGCAGGCTCCCCCGCATCCGGTGGGTGCAGCAGCAGACGCACCGGCGCGACCGGACCAGGTCCCTGCCGACCGCCGCGCGCAACATCGCGTTCCGCTACGGCGCCAACGCCTTGTTCGAGCGCGGCTACGCCCCGCTGCGCGACCTGCCCTGAAGCCGGCCCTACCACCGCCTCAACGCACCACACCGATGCCGGTCGTGGAGGAGGCGGTCTCGCATGACGCCGCTCCTTGCGGCCTGGCGCCGACCGAGCTCGTCGAGTACCCGGTCCCGCCACGTCCGTGCCCCGGAGCCCCGCCCGTGACAAGGCGGACCACGGCCGAGGCTGTCGCGGCACTGTGCGGACACTGACAACCGCACCCAACCACCGAAGGAAGTACATCGTGAACCGGGCCACCGTCACCGAACAGATCATCGAGACGAGTATCAAGAAAGGCAGTAATTCGCCCGACGTGCGATCTCTGGTTGACCCGCTGTCCGATGTTCTCGCCTCGTTGAACGTCAGGACCGGGTCGCTGTCGGGCCTTGAGGCGTGGGGCAGCTGGGCGCTCCGCTTCGGTGTCCACGAGCACATCAAGATCGGGGCCGTACTCGAAGGCTTCTGCTGGCTCGGCGTCGACGGCGCCGACCCGGTGCGCCTCGAGGCCGGTGACTGCTTCCTGCTGGCCGCGCACCGGTGGTTCACGGTCTGCGGAGACCTGGACGCGCCGTACCGCAGCGCAGAAGAGGTTTACCGGGCCTCCTCCAGCCGCATCGTGGAGATCGGGCGGA
>NZ_LBMW01000055.1 GCF_026168105.1 Streptomyces hygroscopicus | reverse complement strand
CGGCCGACGCCTGCGGCGCCGCGGGAGCCGCAGGAGCGGCAGGCGCCGCGGCGGCGGGAGCGGCCTGGGTCGGCGTGGTGGTCTCTGCGGCCCCCGCGGCCGCAGTACCCGCCGGAGCCGAGGAGGCAGCCGCCCCCGGCTTGTAGTCGGCGAAGAAGTCCCACCAGGCGCGGTCTACCGAATTCGGGTCCTGGAGGTACTGCTGATAGATCTCGTCGACGAGCCACTCGTTCGGACCGAACGCAGCTGCGGGGTTCTTCCCGGCTTGGTCGTCGGTCGAGATGCTCGAGTTACTGGGGGACTGTGGCGACACGGCGGCAACCGCCCTCTTCCGCTTCACAAGGTGATTGGACAGCGGGAATAAAGGCTACGCCTCCCCGGCGGTGAAGGTCAGGTCGGGCCGGTTCATCGTCGCGTAAGTCACATCGGAGGGCGTGTTTCGGGGGTGGAAATGGCGGGAAACAAGCGAGGTTCCGTTGTGAAAGGGGTACGACGGCCACGACCCGGCGCGGGGGATGCGCGGGCCTCTGCCTGATCACACGTGTCCACCGGTGCGGACACGCATGGATCTTGTTGCTCCGCTTCGAACTTTACGTCAACTCGACAGGGATGGCTCTCCCGGAAGGGTGACCTGGATCCGGCAGCCGCGCGCGGATTCGGCCACGCCGATCCGGCCACCGTGCAGGTCCACCGCCCACCGGGCGATCGCCAGGCCCAGACCGGTTCCGCCGTCGCTGCCCGGCCCGTGCGGCGCGCTCACGGCGCCGCGGTTGAACCGCTCGAAGACCCGGTGCCACTCCGACTGGGGGATGCCCGGGCCCTCGTCCAGCACCTCGAGCTCCAGGGACTCCGCGGCGGTACCGCGCCGGGCCTTCACGGTGACCCGCCCGTGCGGCGGGCTGTGCTTGACCGCGTTGTCGATCAGATTGGCGACGACCTGGTGGATGCGCTCCGGGTCCGCGTGTGCGGTCAGCTCCGGCGGGGAGACGTCCAGGTGCAGATGGACGTCCGTGCGCGTGTGGCTGCCGGAGCCGGAGGCGATGCCCGCGCGCGCGGTGGACACCATCTGGGCCTCCTTGAGGACGCCCGAGAGGTACGGCCACACCTCGAAGCGGCGCTTCTTCAGCGGGACCACGCCGTTGTCCAGGCGGGAGAGGTCCAGCAGGGTCTCCACCAGACGCCCGAGGCGCTCCGTCTGCTTCAGCGCCGTGCGCATGGTCTCGGGGTCGGCCTCCGTGACGCCGTCCACGATGTTCTCCAGCACGGCGCGCAGGCCCGCGATGGGCGTGCGCAGCTCGTGCGAGACGTTCGCCACCAGCTCCTTGCGCTGATGGTCCTGGGCCGCCAGTTCGTCGGCCATCAAGTTGATCGTGTGGGCCAGGTCACCCAGCTCGTCCCGGCGGTTGTCCCGCACCCGGCGGGTGTAGTCGCCGTGCGATATGGACCGGGCCACCGTGTTCATCTCGTCCAGCGGGGCGGTGAGCGAATGGGCCACGAACTGCGTTATCAACAGTGTGGCAATCATCGAGAAGACCGTGATGAAGCGCAGTTCCGTCGCGGTGCGCACCGCGATCATCAGCAGACCCGTGGTGATCAGCACCGAGATGATGACCAGCGCACCCAGCTTGGTCTTGATCGAGAACGGGCGTACGCCGCCCCAGGGCTCCCCGGGACCTCTGCGTGGGGCCTGCCCGCCGCTCATGGCGTCGGGGTCTCCAGCGCGTAGCCGACGCCGTGCACGGTACGGATGCGCTCCGCGCCGATCTTCCGCCGAAGGGCCTTGATATGGCTGTCCACGGTGCGCGTGCCGGACGCGTCCGCCCAGTCCCACACCTCCGCGAGCAGCTGCTCGCGCGAGAGCACGGCGCGCGGTGTGTTCGCCAGGCAGACGAGCAGATCGAACTCGGTGGGCGTCAGATGGACGTCCTCGCTGCGCACCCGCACCCGGCGCTGTGCGTGGTCGATCTCCAGTTCACCGAGGCGCAGGATGCCGCTGCGGGGCGTCGCGGCCGCCAGCGCGGCCCGCTCCACCCGGCGCAGCAGCACGTGCACCCGGGCCGCCAGCTCGCGCATGGAGAACGGCTTGGTCATGTAGTCGTCGGCGCCGACGCCGAGCCCGACCAGCATGTCCGTCTCGTCGTCCCGCGCGGTGAGCATCAGCACCGGCACCGGGCGCTGCGCCTGCACGCGACGGCAGACCTCCAGGCCGTCGAAGCCCGGCAGCATGATGTCGAGGATCAGCAGGTCCGGCTGCCAGGCCTCGGCCGTGTCGACGGCCGCCGGTCCGTCGCCAGCCGTTTGCACGAGGAATCCCTCGGCTCGCAGGCGGGCGGCGATGGCGTCGACGATCGTCTGGTCGTCCTCGACCACCAGAACCCGCCGCTGAGCGCCCGGGGTCGCCGTCGTGCCGTTGTGCGAGGTGTGTGTCTGCTCCATCGCCCGCCCCTGGGGTTGCTTTCCGGAATCCGTGGGGTGATCCCATGACTGCGTTTGACGCTTGAATGATCCGCGCCAGGGAAGCAGGGTACGGGGAGTTACCGCCGGTCGGCTATCCAGGTCCGACCGCGAGGTGCACGACGTCGGGAACGCCCCGGGCAACGGGCACCTCTTCGGTACGCACCCTCTGGAACCCGGCATTCCGGAGGGTTCCTTCAAATTCCGGAGAGGGCTGCGCCGACCATAGCGCGAGCACTCCACCGGGCCTCAACACCCTTGCGCAGCTTGCGAGTCCGGCCGCCGAGTACAGGCTGTCGTTGTCCTCCGTGACGGTCCAGCCAGGTCCGTTGTCGATGTCGAGGCACAGCGCGTCGTACGTGTCCGATGTCTCATTGACGTGCACGACGAGGTCGGCTGCGAGGATGCGGGTCCGCGGGTCGGCGAGCGCGTCCGCGGACAGCGCGGACAGGGGGCCGTCGAGGTGCCAGTCGATGACGGCCTGCTCCCGTTCCACGACGGTGATGCGGCCCCAGCGCGTGTTCACCGCGGCGTGCGCCAGCGAGAAGCCGACGCCCAGTCCGCCGATCAGCACACTCGGCTCCGGGCGCCCGTCCAGAGCGTCGTACGCGGCGTCGACGAGCAGCCGCTCCGAGCGACCGTCGGAGGTGTCCATCAGGAAGCAGCCGTTGGCGATGATCTGCAGCAGTTCACCGTGGCGCCGCAGGACGACCTCGCCGTGCGGGCCCTCGCGACGGTCCAGGACCTCGGGGGTGCCGTGAGTGTCGTACGGATGAGGCATGGACCACATTCTGATGACGAACCGCGCCATGGACGAAGGGTTTTCGCCGGGGGCAAACGTTCGGCCCGGGTGGCACGAGTCGTTACCATCCCCTCACGCCCCGACCCCCGGACGCGCCCAACACCTAGGAAGTTGCTGTGAATCGCGTCTCCCGGGGCGTCGGTCGTAGACAGCGCCCCCGCTCGCAGCGAAGGGTGGAACGTGACGGAAGGAGTGCCGCGCTTTGGAACGTACGGTCTCGGCGGCTGACGCCACGCTCACGGCCCCCGAGACGGGCGCGCCACTCCTGGACGGCATGCCCCGCCAGCGCACGGTGGCCGCCCGTCCCGTCCCGGCCGCCCTCGTCGCCCCGGCCCCCGCGTGCAGGACCGGCCCGCCGCCCTGGCTGCTGCTGCCGACCCCGACGGGCACGCCGTTCACCTTCGGGTACGCCGTCCTCCTCACCCTGACGTCGCTGTTCGCCGACTTCGCCGATCCGTCGCTCCTGCAGGCCCTGTACCAGGGGTCCAGCACCGATGTGGTGCACCTGGCGAGCAGCCCGGTGCTGGTGCTGGTCGCCAGCGCGCTGTGGATCGCGGGCGGGCTGATGTCGTCGTACTCGCTCGTCTTCCTGGTGGTGCTCACGGCGCTGGAGCGACGGATAGGCGGCGCGCGCACGGCCGGTGTCTTCCTGCTCGGCCATGTGCTCGCGACCCTGGCCACCGAGATCCCGGTCGGCCTCGCGGTGCTCGCGGGTGATCTGCCCGACGCCTCCCTGCACCGACTCGACTACGGGATCAGCTTCGGCGTCGCCGCGAGCCTCGGCGCGCTGGCGGGTCTGCTGCGGCCCTGGCTGCGCTGGATGACGCTCATCGTGTTCGGCGGGCTCCTGCTCCAGGACCTGGTCGCGTACCTGGACCCGCTGAGCAACTGGGGCCATCTGCTGTCCCTGGCCATCGGCATCGGGACATGGCCGCTGGTACGGCGCTGGCAGCGGACCGGCTCCGAGGTGCCGACAGCCGCGTAACTGCGGTCGTCCGCGGCGCGGTTGGGTCAGGGGTGCGTACGGCGTCGTCGTGGCCGCCGCCCGGAAGCGCGGAAGGCCTCCTCGTCCTCGTCCTCGTCCTTTCCTCGTCCTCGTCCGTGTCGTGTCGTGGACGACCTTCTCGTCCGCACTCGTGCGCGCCGCCGGGCGGTCGGCCGGTCGGGCTTCGGCCCGGGAAGTCCCGGGCCCTTCGGAGTGTTGGGTCGGCAAGGAAGTCGGCAAGGGAGTCGGCAACGGAGTCGGCAACGGTGCGGACGGCGGGCTGCCCGTGCAATACGGCTCATCGCCGCTCACCGACATCTCGCCAACACCCCCGCGTGTGATCGCTCAGAGCGAACGCATCGCGGGGAACAATCGCTTCTCCCCAGGCATTGAGTCGATGTAGCTCAACTTGACTGCCGAAGGGGAGATCATGGCTTCGACGTCCACACCGCTCAGCCTGCCCGTGCTGCCGCTCGACGGCGAGGTCGTGCTGCCGGGGATGGTGGTTCCTCTGGACCTGAGCGACTCCGAGGTGCGCGCTGCGGTGGAGGCTGCCCAGGCCGCCGCCCGGTCGGAGCCCGGCAAGCCCAGGGTTCTTCTGGTGCCGCGCATCGACGGGACCTACGCGAGCACTGCTGTGCTCGGCACGGTCGAGCAGGTCGGCCGGCTGGCCGACGGTGACCCGGGCGCCCTGATCCGCGGCCGCGGCCGCGTCAGGATCGGCGCCGGGACCACGGGCCCGGGCGCGGCGCTGTGGGTCGAGGGCACGAGGATCGACGAGAGCGTTCCCGATCCGCTGCCCGGCCATGTCGCCGAACTCGTCAAGGAGTACAAGGCGCTCGCCACCAGCTGGCTGAGGAAGCGCGGCGCGTGGCAGGTCGTGGACCGCGTCCAGGCGATCGAAGACGTGTCCGCGCTCGCCGACAACTCCGGCTACTCGCCCTTCCTGACCACCGAGCAGAAGGTCGAGCTCCTGGAGACCGCCGACCCGGTGGCCCGGCTGAAGCTCGCCACCCAGCAGCTGCGCAACCACCTCGCCGAGCAGGACGTCGCCGAGTCCATCGCCAAGGACGTCCAGGAGGGCGTCGACAAGCAGCAGCGCGAGTTCCTGCTGCGCCGTCAGCTGGAAGCCGTCCGCAAGGAGCTGCGTCAGCTGAACGGCGACACCAAGGAGGGCGAGGAGTCCGACGACTACCGGGCCCGCGTCGAGGCCGCGGACCTGCCCGAGAAGGTGCGCGAGGCCGCCCTCAAGGAGGTCGACAAGCTGGAGCGGTCGAGCGACCAGTCGCCCGAGGGGTCCTGGATCCGCACCTGGCTCGACACCGTGCTCGAGCTGCCGTGGAACGAACGCACCGAGGACGCCTACGACATTCGCGGCGCCAAGGCCGTCCTCGACGCCGAGCACGCGGGTCTCGAGGACGTCAAGGAGCGGATCACCGAATACCTGGCGGTGCGCAAGCGGCGCGCCGACCGGGGCCTGGGCGTGGTCGGCGGGCGGCGCGGCGGTGCCGTGCTCGCGCTCGTCGGGCCGCCGGGCGTGGGCAAGACGAGCCTCGGCGAGTCCGTCGCGCACGCCATGGGGCGGAAGTTCGTCCGGGTCGCGCTCGGCGGTGTCCGCGACGAGGCCGAGATCCGCGGCCACCGGCGTACGTACGTCGGCGCGCTGCCCGGCCGGATCGTCCGTGCCGTCAAGGAGGCCGGTTCGATGAACCCGGTCGTCCTGCTCGACGAGATCGACAAGGTGGGCTCGGACTTCCGGGGCGACCCGGCCGCGGCCCTGCTGGAGGTCCTCGACCCGGCCCAGAACCACACCTTCCGGGACCACTACCTGGAGGTCGAACTCGACCTGTCCGACGTCGTGTTCCTGGCGACGGCGAACGTCCTGGAAGCCATCCCAGAGGCCCTGCTCGACCGTATGGAGCTGGTCCGCCTGGACGGCTACACCGAGGACGAGAAGGTCGTCATCGCCCGCGACCACCTGCTTCCGCGGCAGCTGGAGCGCGCGGGGCTGGCCGGGGACGAGGTCACGCTCGACGAGAGCGCGCTGCGCAAGCTCGCCGGGGAGTACACGCGGGAGGCGGGCGTACGGAATCTGGAGCGGCAGATCGCGCGTCTGCTCCGCAAGGTTGCGGCCCAGCACGAACTGGACGAGAAGGAGCTGCCGTTCACCGTGCGGGACGAGGACCTGCGCGGGCTGATCGGGCGTCCGCACCATGTGCCCGAGTCCGCCCAGGACCCGGCCGAGCGGCGTACGGCCGTCCCCGGTGTGGCGACCGGTCTCGCGGTCACCGGCGCCGGTGGTGACGTCCTGTACGTGGAGGCGTCGCTCGCGGACCCGGAGACGGGCGCGGCGGGTCTGACCCTCACCGGTCAGCTCGGCGACGTGATGAAGGAGTCGGCGCAGATCGCGCTGAGCTTCCTGCGCTCCCACGGCGCAGAACTGGAGCTGCCCGTCGGCGACCTCAAGGACCGCGGCGTGCACATCCACTTCCCGGCGGGCGCGGTCCCGAAGGACGGCCCGAGCGCGGGCATCACGATGACGACCGCGCTTGCCTCGCTCCTGTCGGGCCGTCTGGTCTGTACGGACGTGGCGATGACGGGAGAGGTCTCGCTGACCGGCCGCGTCCTGCCCATCGGCGGGGTGAAGCAGAAGCTGCTGGCCGCCCACCGGGCGGGCGTGACGACCGTCATCATCCCCAAGCGCAACGAGCCGGACCTCGACGACGTGCCCGCCGAGGTGCTGGACAGGCTGGACGTCCACGCCGTCACGGACGTCCGCCAGGTCCTGGAGCTGGCACTCGCGCCGGCCGTGAACGGCGCGGCGCCGGAGGTTCCGGCGGCGGCGTGACGGACGCTGCCGGATGAGGGGAGGCCCGGGTTCCGTGAGGGAGGCCCGGGCCTTCGCCTTGCGTCACGCGAGCACCCACGTCACCTAAGCACCCACGTCACCTAAGCACCCACGTCACCTAAGCACCCACGTCATGTGAGCACCGCGTCACATGAGCACCCGCGTCACGCGTCGGTGAGCGGGCACTAGCCGTTCGCCAATGCCTGCACCCGGTCGAGCGCGCCGTTGAACTTGTCGTGGTCCCCGACCGTCGGACCGGACGACGTGTACTGCCACATCGTGTAGTAGCCCCAGCCGGCCGGCAGCGTTCCGGGGTCGGCGGCGTACCGTGCGATCCACAGGGGGCTGGCGGAGGCGAAGCCGCCGTAGTTGCCGGTGCACTGGGTCCACCAGCTGCTGGCCGTGTAGATCACAGCGTCCCGTCCGGTGCGCGCCCGGTAGGTGTTCAGGAAGTCGGTGATCCAGCCGACCATTGCGCTCCGGGACCTGCCGTAGCAGGCGGCCCCGTACGGGTTCCACTCGATGTCCAGCGCGCCCGGCAGCGTCCTGCCGTCGCGGGACCAGCCGCCGCCGTGGTCGACGAAGTAGTTGGCCTGTGTGGCTCCGCTCGTGGTGTCCGGGGTCGCGAAGTGATACGCGCCGCGGATCATCCCGACGTTGTACGGGCCGTTGTACTGCTGGGCGAAGTAGGGGTTGGTGTAGTACGTCCCTTCGGTCGCCTTCGTGTAGGCCCATCTGACCCCGCTGCCCCACAGGGTCGACCAGGCGACGTTGCCCTGGTAGCCGGCGACGTCCACGCCTTCCGTCTGCGTGGCGAGGGTGCCGGCCGGCGTGCCGTGCCGGCCGTCGTGCGCGAGGACGCCCATGCCCATGTAGGCGGTGCCGCGGACGGGCGTGCCCACGGCGCGGGCCGGGAGGGTGAACAGGAGGGAGAACGCGACGAGCAGGATTCCGGCCGCGAACAGACGCGGGCGCCGGACCGATTCGGGTCTGTGCACGGGCATACGTGCCTCCGAAAGGCTCGGTGGAGCTCCGGGGAGCTCGGTGGGGGGATCGCTCGGACACGCCCGTGCCGGGTGTGGGGGGTGCGGGAGACTGTCGGCTCCGTGGATGGCGTGGGCATGCCAGTGGTTGCCTGAAAAGGAAGCTACGCACGTAGAACGAGGCTGGGAAGGGGGGCCGGGGGCTGCCGTTGGTCTACGCCTGCGAAATACTGGCGGAGCTGCGGCAAATGGCGAGGTTTGGCAGAAACTTTCAGGATCGGGAAACCGGGTCAGGGGTGCTGACGTGCACGAGGGCGAAAACGGCGAGGAGCGTTCGGTCGAATCCGGCGCACCCGGAAATGGTATGAACCAGTCCGGGAGGGTGCCGAGCAGTGCCGCAGGGGAGGCCGCGCCCGCGGGCGGCGCGAATCAGGAGTTCCTGTCGCTGGAACGGGAGCTGACCGTGTTCCTGCGGCGCGCCCGCGCCAGCCAGGGCGAGATGGCCCGTGAGGTCCACCCGGACCTGGAGTCCGCCGCGTACGGCCTCCTCGTCCGGCTCGACGAGTGCGGCCGGCAGCGCGCCACGGAGCTCGCCTCCTACATCGGCGTCGGCAAGGCCACCATGTCCCGCCAGCTGCGCGCCCTGGAAGAACTCGGCCTGGTCGCCCGGGAACCCGACCCGGCCGACGGCCGCGCCTGGCTCGTCCACCTCACCGAGGAGGGCCGCGGCCGCGTCGGCCGCGTCCGTGACGCCCGCCGCAACCGCTATGTGAGCCAGCTCGCCCACTGGGACCCGCGCGAGGTCGCGGAACTGGCCCGGTTGCTGCACCAGTTGAACCGGGGCATGGAGAAGTAGCGGTACGGCCGCCCGCCCCGCCCTCACGGCTCCACGTAGGCCACCGTCGCGTCGTCGTGCGTTTTGCTGCGGCCCAGGAAGATCCGCTCCTCACGGTCGGCGCTCTCCAGCACCCGTACGCGCTCCACCAGTGCGGCCGCCCCCTCCTTGCGCACGAACGTGAACAGGTCCGTCCAGTCGCCCTGGCGGAACTTCTCCGTCCAGCGCGTCGCGCCGTCCGTCAGGGCGACGAGGGTGCGCACCGCCGAGCGTGGCAGTTCGCCCGTGACCGCGCGTGCCGCCACCGACGGGTCCGCCGCCGCCGTGAAGAAGCCGCCCTCCTTGTTGCGCACCGTCGTGTCCGCGATCGCGTCCGTCGCCAGGCTCGCGCGCGGAATCCGCGCGAGGCGGTCGTCCAGGAGGGCGCTGACCGCGCCGTCGGGGGCCTCGGCCAGGAGGACGGAGTCCGAGAGGACCAGATACTCCACGGCGGCCTCGGACCAGCGGGCGAGGACCACGGTGGCCTGCGGGGTGCGCGGGTGAGAAAGGTCACAGGTAGTCGCGTGCGCGTCGGCGGTGTGAAGGATGGCGCGGGAAAGGGCCTCCGGCAGCGACAGATCCTGGCGGGAAACCGACAGTTCGGTCAGCGCGCCGCCGAGCCGGGCGCAGAACCAGGGGACCGAGTGAAGACAGCCGTCGTCACCTGGGGGCGGAGTCACTCCGTCCAGGACGACCAGTGCCCCTCCCTGTCCTGAAGCAGGAAGGGCGAGCGCGGCGAAGTCCTCGTTGGGGCGAGCCGGATCCCCCGGTTCGGAAATCAGTTCAGTGCGCATTCGGCCAGTCTGCACGACCCCTTCACAAGGTCCACGAAAGGCTGGCAACGGTTGCCGAATCGGTGCGACAGGCCAGGTCAGGCGCCTGATTTGACCTGGAATGCTGGGTTCCGATGAGGCGTGGTGGCGAATACTGTCAAAGTGCGTCGCCGACGTCCAACCGGCCCGCCGTACAAGCCACCCGCACGGGTCACAGGAACTTGCCCGCCAACTCCCCGCCAGGGTTCACTCCTTCGGGTGGCGGGTCAGGCGAAGCGGGACCTCTGCCCACCGGCACTGGGAGGGTCGGAAGCCGCCGTACCGGGACGACACTCCAGTTGACGGACCGTCACCCGGGCCCATGGGTACACGAGTGAGGAATGCGAGCACCGGTGCAAAAGACGCGGCCTCGGCGTACAGGCAAGCAGACGGCTCCCGAACGAGGGCCCTCCTCCGAGTCCGCGGGCAGCGGCCGTCCCGCCCATGTCCGCAACCGACTGATCGTCGCGGTGGCCGTGGTCGCCGCCGCGATCGCCGGCGCCGGTGCGCCCGGCATCGTCGCCGCCTCGGGTCAGCTGAGCGAATCGCAGAACCTGGTGACGCTCACCGAGCAGACCCAGGACGCCCTCAGCCTCGCCCATGCGCTGGCGGACGAGCGCGACGGCGTCACCTCGTACGTGGCCGCCGGCCGCCCCAAGTCCAAGGCGCCCGACGAGCAGCAGAGCGCGCGCGTCGACCGGCAGATCGACGAACTGCGCACCAATCCGGACATCTCCGGCGGTCTCCGCCAGGACCTCGACGACGTGGACGCCGTACGGAGAGCGGCGCTCACCGGGAAGAGCAGCGCCCTCGAGGCGCACCAGGCGTACTCCACCGTCATCACGGAACTCCACGCCCTCGCCGACCAGCTGGCCGAGAAGATGCCGCCCCGCGCGGGCTCCGGCGCCTACGCCCTCGCCCAGCTCGACAACGCCGTGCAGCAGTCGGCCGCCGCCCGCGGGCTGCTCCTCGCGGCCCTGAACGTTCCGCGCACCACCCAGACCGTCATCAGCCCGGTCACCGGCCTGCCGATCACCACCGGCAGTTCCTCTTCCGCCGACACCAAACAGCGCGACGCGCTCAGCGCCGCCGCCCAGCAGGCCGCCGTGCGCTCGGACGCGGCCGTCGCCGACTTCCGCGACAACGCACCCACGGCGGCCAAGACCTCGTACGACTCCACGGTCACCGGCCCCGAGGTCACCTCCGCCGAGAAGTACCTCAAGGCCCTCACCGACCAGCCCACCCTCTCCGACAGCGACCTCGGCTTCAGCACCAAGAAGGTCGACGCCTCCCTCTCGGCCCGCGTGGACCTGATGCGCGGCGTCGAGTCCTCCCTCTACGAGAGCCGCGACAAGGACCTCACGCGGCTGCGTGACGACGACGTCACCGCGCTGGAGATCCGCATCGCCGTCCTGGGCGCGCTCATGCTCGTCGCCGTCGGCATTGCCATGGCCGTGGCTCGCAGCCTCACCCGCCCGCTCGCGGTCCTCCGCCTCGGGTCGGCCCGTGTGGCAGCCGATCCGGGCGCCGAGGAACCGGTGAAGTTCACCGGCCGCAACGACGAGTTCGCGCAGGTCGTCCGCTCCGTCAACGCGCTGCACGCGCACGCCGTCGCCCTCCAGGAGCGTCTGTCGACGCTGGAGACCGACCGCAAGCACCTCGTCGGCCAGCGTCAGACGATGGCCGACGAGCGCGCCGCGCTGCGCGCCGAACTGGCTGAGGCCGCAAGCCACCTGCAGCAGATCCGGCACAGCATCCACTCCACCTTCGTCAACCTCGCCCTGCGCACGCTCGGGCTGGTCGAGCGCCAGCTCTCCGTCATCGAGGGACTGGAGGAGCGCGAGCATGACCCGGAGCGGCTCTCCACGCTCTTCAAGCTCGACCACTTCGCCACGGTCATGCGCCGCCACAGCGAGAACCTCCTTGTGCTGGCCGGCGCCGAGCATGTGCAGCAGCACGCCGGGCCCGTGCCGCTCGTCGACGTAGTGCGCGCCGCGGTGAGCGAGATCGAGCGGTACGAGCGCGTCCGCATCGCGACGCTGCCGCCGCACGCGCACATCGCCGGGTTCGCCGCCGACGACCTCTCGCACCTGGTGGCCGAACTGCTGGAGAACGCCGCCTCGTTCTCGCCGCCGGATGTCGCGGTCGAGATCTCGGGCTGGCTCCTGGAGAGCGGCGAGGTGATGCTCTCCGTGCAGGACGAGGGCATCGGCATGGCCACCGACCGGTTGACCCGGCTCAACGCCCGGCTCGCCGACTTCGACCCGGACGACGCCTACGACCAGGAGAGCGGCGACGGCCTCGGGCTCGGCCTGTACGTGGTGGCCCGCCTCGCACACCGGCACGGCGTCCGCGTCCAGCTGCGGGAGCACAAGCAGGGCGGTATCGCGGCGGTCGTCGTCCTGCCGAGGCCCCTGCTCGCCCCGGCCCCGGCGGCGGCCGTGCCCACCGCGGGTCCGGCGACGGCCGGTATGACGGCGACGTCCCTGCCCGGGGCAGACGCGGAGGTCAACTCGAACGCCCTGAGGGGCCGTGCGCGCATCAGCCTCCAGGAGCCGAAGGGCGACGAGGACCCCCTGATCGCGGCGGCGGAACAGGCCGTACGGGACCGCGAAGGCGATGGAGACGGCAACAGCACTGGCGTCGGCGACCGTGCGCGGGAGGACGGGACCGTGCGTCCCGCGGTCATGCCTCCGCGGGAGCCCGTGGACGTGGCCCGGGACACGGTCCCCGCCGAGACCGGTCCCGAGACCACGATGGAGCTGCTGCTCCCGTTCCCCCGGGCGGCCGAACAGGCACCCGCTTCCGCCGCCGACATCCCCGCCCAGGCGTCGGCGGATCCGTACGCCATCGGCCCCGATGCCCACGAGCGCACCGCCGACGAGGGCGAGCCGGAGCCCGCGTCCTCCACGCCGCAGGCGCCTGTGCCGGAACCCCCGGCACCGCCGGTACCCCAGGCACCTCAGCCCCAGGCACCTCAGCCCCAGGCACCTCAGCCCCAGCCCCAGGCATCCCAGGAGCCCGAGGCCCCCCGGGTCACCGCCAAGGGCCTGCCCAAGCGCACCCCGAAGATCTCCGCGCCCGCCCCGGCCGCGCGTCCGCGCACCGGCGGTGTGGACGCGGAAGCGCTACGCCGCAGGCTCGGCGGCTTCCACCGGGGTGCCAAGGAGGGCTACCGCCACGTCGAGGCGGAGATCGCCGATCACGCGGGGGAGTCCAGGACGCCCGGGCACCGGTCCACGGCACCACCTCAGAACGCAACACCCGGAACCGCACAGGACGTTGACACATCGGGGGGCACAGTCGAGGAGGCAAGCAGTTGACCGCGTCCAGTACCTTCGGACTGAGCAGTGAGGCCCGCAACCTGCACTGGCTGCTGACGAACCTCGTCGAGGAGGTGCCGGGGCTGTTGTCGGTCGCGGTCGTCTCCTCGGACGGCCTGCTTCTGCTCTCCTCCGATCCAGGCCGCAACGCGCAGGCCCGCGCGGTCTCGGAGGACAGGGCCGGCGGCCCCAGGGGATCCTCCGCCGACCTCGCCACCGTCGTGTCCGGAATCGGCAGCCTCACCATCGGCGCCGCGAAGCTGATGAACGCCGGCGGCGTCAAGCACACCATGGTCGCGATGGACGAGGGCAGCCTCTTCGTCATGTCCATCAGCGACGGCTCGCTGCTCGGCGTGCACGGCTCCGCGGACTGCGACATGAGCGTGGTGGCCTACCACATGGCGCTCTTCGTCGGACGCGCCGGCCACGTCCTGACGCCCGAACTCCGCAGCGAGCTGCGCAAGTCCCTCGAGGCCGAGTCGGCAGGGAGCGTCCGATGAGCACGCCGAAGAAGCTTCCCGTGCGCGGCGACCGCAAACCCGCCCGCGTGCGCCCCTATTCACTCACCGGCGGCCGGACCCGCTTCGGCCACGTCCTGCTCGTCGAGACCTTCGTGGCGGCTCTCGAGGCCCCGGAAGAACGGCGTGAGCTGACGAATGGTTCACTGTCGACCCGAGTGATGCCCGAGATGCGGGCCATCGTGGAACTCTGCCGTCGTATGCGCACGGTGGCGGAGATCGCGGCGCTGCTGAAGATGCCGCTCGGAGTGGTCCGTGTGCTCCTCAGCGACCTCGCAGACCAGGGAAAGATCCGTGTGTACGGCACCGGTCACGGCCCCGGACAGCCGGACCGCGCTCTGCTGGAAAGGGTGCTGAGTGGACTCCGTCGTCTCTGACGCCGCCCCGGGCGTCTCCCCGCTCCACGTCGACCGCGATGAGTCGGAGCGCCTGCAGTCCTGGCAGACGGACCGCACGCGCGCCCCGATCGCCACGAAGATCGTGGTGGCCGGCGGCTTCGGTGTCGGCAAGACCACCCTGGTGACCGCTGTCTCGGAGATCACGCCCCTCCAGACGGAGGCGCTGATGACCGAGGCCAGCGAGGACACCGACGACCTGAGCGAAACTCCGGAGAAGCTCACCACCACGGTGGCGATGGACTTCGGCCGGATCACGCTCGACGACGACCTGGTGCTCTACCTCTTCGGCACACCGGGCCAGCAGCGGTTCTGGTTCATGTGGGACGACCTGGTGCGCGGCGCCATCGGTGCGGTCGTCATGGCCGACACCCGGCGGCTCGCGGACTGCTTCCCGGCACTCGACTACTTCGAGAGCAGCGGGCTGCCGTACATGGTCGCCGTGAACCACTTCGACGGCAGTGAGCGGTTCGAGCCCGATGATGTGCGCGAGGCCCTCACCATCCCTGCACATATACCTGTCATGATCATGGATGCGCGCCGCCGGATCTCGGCGATCGAGACCCTTCTGGCCCTCGTCGGCCACGCGCTCGACGTCACCCCCGAGTAGTCCTGAGTAGGAGCAACACCCGCATGCGGAAGATACTCGTCGTCGGAGCCGGTCAGTCCGGACTCCAGCTCGCCCTCGGCCTCCAGTCGCACGGGTACGAGGTCACCCTGATGTCCAACCGGACGGCGGACGAGATCCGCGCCGGCCGGGTCATGTCGACGCAGTGCATGTTCACCACCGCGCTGCAGCACGAGCGCGACCTCCAGCTGAACTTCTGGGAGTCCCAGGCGCCGAAGATCGAGGGGCTCGGTGTGTCCGTGGCCGTCCCCGGCTCCTTCGACCCGGGCCCCTCCCAGCGGGCGATCGACTGGGTGGGCAGGCTCGACGGGTACGCACAGTCCGTGGACCAGCGGGTGAAGATGGCCGGCTGGATGGAGACGTTCGCGCAGCGCGGCGGCCAGCTGGTCATACACGGTGCGGCGGTCTCCGACCTCGACTACTTCTCCCGTACGTACGACCTGGTGCTGGTGTCGGCCGGCAAGGGCGAGCTGGTGTCGATGTTCGGACGCGACGCCTCGCGCTCCCCGTACACCGAGCCGCAGCGTGCCCTCGCGGTCGCGTACGTCCACGGTCTGGGCCCCCGCCCGGAGCACCCGGAGTACGACGCGGTGCGCTGCAACCTGGTACCCGGGGTCGGCGAGCTGTTCGTCATGCCGACGCTGACGAACTCCGGCCGTGCGGACATCCTCTTCTGGGAAGGCATACCGGGCGGTCCGCTCGACGTCTTCAAGGGGGTCAAGGATCCCGCCGAGCACCTCTCCCTGACGCTGGAACTCATGGAGAGGTTCACGCCGTGGGAGTACGCGCGAGCCACCAAGGTGGAGCTGACCGACGCGAACGGCACGCTCTCGGGGCGCTACGCGCCCACTGTCCGCAACCCGATCGGCCGGTTGCCCGGCGGCGGCCTGGTGCTGGGCGTCGCCGACGTGGTCGTGGCGAACGACCCGATCACCGGCCAGGGCTCCAACTCGGCGTCCAAGTGCGCCGCCTCGTACCTCGCATCCATCCTCGAACACGGGGACAAGGAGTTCGACGAGGCCTGGATGCAGGGGACCTTCGACCGGTACTGGGACACCGCCCAGCACGTGACGAAGTGGACCAACGCGATGCTCGGTGTGCCGCCCGAGCACGTGCTCAACCTGATCGGGGCCGCGGGTGCGATGCAGCCGGTGGCCGACCGGTTCGCGAACGGGTTCGACAACCCGGCCGACTTCGAGAACTACTTCTATGAGCCGGAGAAGACGGAGGCCTATCTGGCCTCGGTCGCCGGAGCCTGACCCGCTTCGGGCCGGCGATCCGGCTCACGGCTCAACCCGTCACGCGCCACGGCTCCGTCCTGGGGAAGCGTCGGCGATGCGTACTCGGTCAGGGGCTGACCGGCGGGGTCCGGTCGCACGGCTCCGAGTACGGGGTAGGCCGCGATCGGGGACACCTCGACCGTCGTCCCCGGCCGCGGCGCCTGGACGACCATCCCGTCGCCGAGGTACAGGGCCACGTGCGTGGCCTCCGGGAAGTAGACCACGAGGTCCCCGGGGCGCAGCTCCTTGAGCGATACGTGCGGCAGCGTGGCCCACTGCTCCTGGCTGGTGCGGGGGATGGCCCGTCCGGCGTGCTGCCAGGCCCCTGAGGTCAGCCCCGAGGAGTCGTACGCCGTCGGGCCCTCGGCGCCCGACTCGTACGGCTTCCCGATCTGCTCGACGGCGTACCGCAGGGCCCTGTCGCCCGCCAGGGTCGGCGCCCGCTCGGGGCCGAGCGCTCCGGACTCCAGGAAAGTGCGCTGCGCTGCCGCGATTCCGCTGCGCTCCCACTCCGCCAGCCGGGTCAGCTGGTCGTCGCTCAGCGAGGCGAGCAGCCTCTCGACTCCCTTCAGCCGTACCTCGACCTCGTCGTGCGCCTTCTTCTGACGGTTGGTCAGGGAAAGCTGCTCGTCGAGTGCCTTGCGCGCCGCGCGCGCCAGTTGGTCGGCCCGCCTCTCGCTGTCGGTCAGCTGACGTACGCTCTCGGCCCGCCCACGCGCCAACTGCCCGATGACATGGCCCTCCTCGAGCGCGTGCTGCGGATCGCGGGCGAGCAGCAGACGCACGTACGAGGAGATGTCGGTGCTGCTCTGGTACTGGTGTCGCGCGAGCCGGCCGACCTCGCCGCGGCTGCTCTGCAGGTCGAGCCGGGCCCTGGCGAGCCGCGCGTCGAGCAGTGCCACCTCGTCCTGGTGCTTCTTCAGCTGAGCGATGGTGGCGTCGTAGCTCTCGGTGGCCCGTTCGGCCTGCCAGTAAAGCTGCTGAAGATCCGTCAGCAGCTGGGAAACCGAACGGGACGTCCGCTGACCTGCCGCGTCGCCGCCCGGGACCGGGGCGGCCACCGCGGGTGCCGGAACGAGCAGCGCCGAGGTGGTCACGACCGCCGTACAGGCCAGGCGCAGCAGCATTCCTGACATGTCATCACCTCCGATGCGGGGGTGGTCCGTCCACCTCGCACCGGCAGGATGGGACGCGAGCCACCGGGGCGCGCGCCGGGTGGTCGGTTCGGCTCAGCGAGGTCACTCGTCGGCGGCGTCCCGCTCCTCACCCGGCGTGGCGTCTGGCCTCGGACGCGGCTTGGACCACGGCCACCGCAGTCGGCCGCCGCCGGCCCCCTCGGGGTCGTACTCGTACTTCCAGCCCGGGTGGAGACCGAGTCTTCCGGCCGGGCCCGCCTGGACGCGCCGGTAGACGAGGACGGTCGGCGGGCCTCCGGCCGCGTCCGGGACCGGGACGCGGTACGTCTTCGGGGGATGGCCGGTGGGGCCCAGCAGAACGGGCAGGACGCGCCCGTCCAGGGGGCCGCCCACGAACGGGGTGTCTTGGCTCTTCACGGCACCAGTGTCCCTGTCGCGGCCCGAGGTCCGGCGCGCGGCACAGGGTCAGGGCGGCCCCAGCAGGTGACCCGCGTCGCCGACCACGGGCAGTACGCGACGGACGAGATCGCCGATGGGCCCCTCGGCGCTCTCCAGGGCCAGCGCGCCCCGGATCACCGCGGCGGTCTGCGGGTCGCGTCCCGCGCCGGCCACCAGGCAGGCCACGAACTGCTCCACGAGCCAGTCCCGCAGTTCGTCGACCGGCGGCTGCTTGTCCTCGTCGAGCCAGATGAGGGAGGCGGCCTCGACCGCGGTGATCCACATCCGTACGGTCATCCGCAGCCGGGCGCCGGGCCTCTTGACACCCAGATGGCTGAGAATGTGCTCGGCGGCGGCCCGCCGTACTCCGTCCACGATGGCGGTGGTGCGGGACGTCTCCACCACGCTGCCACCCTGGAGCAGGGCGCTGAAACCGGCGTCGTGCCGGCCGACGAAGGCGAGATAGCGGTCGAGGGCTCGGCCCAGCCGCCGGGTCAGCGGTCCCTCCGGGGGCTCGGCGAAGCACTGCTGGAGCTCCTCGGCTGCGGAGCGCAGGGCGGCCTCGTACAGCTGCTGCTTGCCGCCCGGGAAGTAGCGGTAGACCAGGGGCCGTGAGACTCCCGCGGCCTCCGCCACGTCGTCCAGCGAGACCTCCTCGGGCGCGCGGTGCGCGAAAAGGGACAGCGCGGCGTCCAGGAGCTGGCTGCGCCGCTCCTCGACGCTGAGCCGGCGGTACGCGCGGATGGGAACCTCGGAGGTCATGTCCCGCAGCGTAACCGTGTCGTCCTGCGGGACGGCGACGAGAGCGGGCCGAATCCGCGCGCTGATCCGACGCGAATGGTCAGACGCGAATGGTCGGACACCGCCTCCCGCCCGAGTCCCGTCGACCTCCGCAGCCGTGGCCCGTCCCGCGCGGCACACCAGTGGCGTCCGGGCCGTACCGCTGCGCAGCCCGGCCGCGTGACGGTCTGTCTGGTGCGGCACGTGGGCCACGTGGTCGTGCGGCTCAGGCCAGCAGCCCGGACGACCTCCACAGCCGTCGGCCCACCCCGCGCAGCACACCGATGTCGTCCAGGAAGTCCGTCAGCCGCTTCGCGCCCGTCTGCATGACCTCACGTCGGTGGCCGCTCGCCTTCACCTGCGCCAGGGCCTCCCGCTTGTCCAGGCCCACGTTCGGGTAGACCTCGGGGTTCACGAACGCGACCGAGAACACCCGTGCGAACTCACCCGAGGTGACCCGGGTGAACTCCTGCGACCAGCGCGGGGCGGTGACCATCTGACGGCGCAGTTCCTCGCGCGCGTACCTGACGTGCCGGGCCTCCTCGACCACGTGAATGCGCGTCACCCCGCGGACCAGCGACTGCACCCGCTCGTCGGGGAAGGTCAGCCGCTGCATCCAGTCCAGGACCTCCTCGCCGAGAAGGGTGGCGGTGAAGGAGCCCGGCGTCGTCGAGATCGTCTTGAAGACGCGGCCCAGGTTCCGGTGCGCCCGGCTCACCGGGTACCAGGGCGTGTCGCCGTGCGCGATCAGCCGGGCGAACATCTTCGAGTGCCGGCACTCGTCCTCGATCTCGGTCAGGGCGTAGCGCACGTGCGCGCTGGTGGCCGCCTTGTCGTAGATGTGCCGGACCAACAGCTGCATCAGGATGATCTCGAACCAGATGCCGAGCGAGGCGAGTGCCGCCGCCTCGTGCTGGGAGAGCAGGATCCGCTGCTCCTCGCTCATCCGCTGCCACAGCGGTGTGTCGTACAGCGACACCAGTTCCGGCGGCCAGAACCACTTGCCTTCCTCGTAGGGCGTGTCCCAGTCCAGTTCGCTGTCCGGGTCGAAGGAATGTTTGGCGGAGGAGTCGAGCAGTCGCTTCGCCACCTGCTCCCGGTCCTTGAGCAGGCCGAGCGCGTCGCGCAGCACATCGGCTTCCGTCACGGTCGTCATCGCTGTTCCCCACCACCTCGTCGAACGGGCCGCCGTTACCAGCGGTCACGTCTTATGAGACTGCTTGTCAGCAAGGACGTCAATCCCCTGTGCCGCACTTGTTGACGGCGCGTCTACCGCGTGTGAGCGTGGGCGGTATGCCGACGCACGAGCTGTACGCCATGGACCCGGGGGATTCCCTCTGGCAGGTGCCCGCCAGTGGCGCCGCGCGCTTCAACTGGGAGTACGACGACGGCCGCGACCGTCTGCTCGCCCTGTACCAGAAGGGCAAGGACAAGCAGTGGGACGGGCAGAAGCGGATCGACTGGGACCTCGAGGTGGACCCCAACGATCCGCTCGGCACCCCGGACGAGGCGATGACCCTGTACGGGACGCCGTACTGGGCCCGGATGACCGACCGGGACAAGGGCGAGCTGCGGAAGCACTACGCCTCCTGGCAGTTCAGCCAGTTCCTGCACGGTGAGCAGGGCGCGATGGTGTGCGCGGCGCGGATCGTGGAGTCCGTCCCCGACCTGGACGCGAAGTTCTACTCGGCGACCCAGACGATGGACGAGGCGCGGCACGCGGAGATATATGCCCGCTTCCTGCACGAGAAGGTGGGCATGGTCTACCCGATCAACGACAACCTCCGGTCGTTGCTCGGCGACACCCTCGGCGACTCGCGCTGGGACATGCCGTACCTGGGGATGCAGGTGCTCATCGAGGGCCTGGCCCTTGCGGCCTTCGGAATGATCCGCGACACCACCGACAAACCGCTGCCGAAGCAGATCCTGGCGTATGTGATGCAGGACGAGGCCCGGCACGTGGCGTTCGGCCGCATGGCCCTGCGCGACTACTACAAGCAGCTCACGGACGCGGAACTGCGCGAACGCGAGGAATTCGTCATCGAGGGCTGCTATCTGATGCGCGACCGGCTGCGCGGGGTGGAGGTGCTGGAGAACTTCGGCATTCCGAAGGCGGAGGCCGAGGAATTCAGCGAGAACTCCGAATTCCTGCGGCTGTTCCGTCAGTTGCTCTTCAGTCGCATCGTGCCCTGCGTCAAGGACATCGGCCTGTGGGGCAAGCGCCTGCAGCAGGCCTATGTCGACATGGGCGTCCTCGAGATGGGGAATTCGAACCTGGACCTTCTGATGGCCCAGGACGAGGAGATCGCCGAGAAGCTGGACGTGGAACGGTTCGCCGCGGAGGACGAGGAACGCGTCGCGGAGGTGACAGAGGCGATCGAGGCGGGGGCGGAGGGCTGACCGCGGGGGCGGAGGCTGACCGCGGGTGCGGAGGGCTATCCCTCCGCGGCCGTCACCGGCTCGGGCTGCGCGGCCGGCTTGCCCCGAGTGATCGGCTCGGCGGCCGCCACCGGCTCGTACGGCCCCGGAGGGAACGCCGTCCGCAGGGTGAAGGCGTACGGGGTCGCCCCATGGGCGCGTAGGTGCAGCAGGCGCTCCTCGGCCTCCGCCACCGTCGGGCGCCGGCCCGTGGGCACCCACCACAGGACCGTGACCGCCTCCGCCAGGCGCTCGAACCATTCCCGTCGCCGCGAGAGCAACTCACGGTGCTGCCCCTGGTACATGAAGGCGGTCAGCGCGTTCGTGTCCCGCCAGGTCGACATGTTGACGATCAGCCAGTCGTCGCCGAAGACCGGTACGTCCGTGGCGTTCCCGGAATCGCTCTGCAGGCGCCAGACGAAACCGTCCGAGGCGTCGGCCACCGCGTTCACGGGGTCCAGGGCGTCCACGAAATCCTTCAACTGAGGTGAGTCCAAGGGGGCTTTGAGGCGGGCGATGTTGACCTGGGCGAGTTCGTAAGCGGCTGCGGAACGATCGTGTACGGTCATGGACCGGACGTTAGGTCGGCGGCCCGCCGTGCACCAGCCCCCGTCTCAGCACGCGGACCGCTTCCATGGCCGGACCCGCCTCGGTGGGCGGTCCCAAGCCTCAGTGGGCGGTCCCCGGCTCAGTGCCGCATCCGCGGGTGTGCGTTCAGCACGGCCTCCATCACGGCCTTCGCGATCGGCGCCGCGTCGCCGCCCCCGCTGATCTCCCCGCGCCGGCCCGCCGCATTCTCCACCACCACGGCGACCGCCACCGCCGGCTCCGGCGCGTCGTTCGCCTGCGCCCAGGAGATGAACCAGGCGTACGGCTTACCGGAGTTGCCGACGCCGTGCTGGGCCGTGCCCGTCTTGCCGCCCACCATGGCACCGGGGATCGCCGCGTTCCGGCCCGTGCCCTCCTCCACCGTGTCCAGCATCATCTCCCGCAACTGCTCGGCGGTCTGCGCGCTCATCGCCCGATGCAGGGTGCGGGGGGCGGTCGTCGAGACCGTCTCGCCCTGCCTCGTCGTCGTCCTCTCCACCAGGTACGGCGCCTTCACCTCGCCCCCGCCCGCCACCGCCGCGGCGACCATCGCCATCTGCAGCGGGGTCGCCCGGGTGTCGAACTGGCCGATCGAGGACAGCGCCAGCTGCGCCGGGTCCAGCTTCCGGTCGAAGGTGCTCGGCGCCACCGGGAACGGAATCCGCAGAGTGCGGTCGTCGAAGCCGAAGTTCGCCGCGGCCTCCCGCATCGTCCGCAGCCCGGTCTCCACCCCCAGCTTCGCGAACACCGTGTTGCACGACCACGCGAAGGCGTACCGCACGGACGCGTCCGCGCAGCCGTCGGCCTCGTTGGTCAGCCGGGTGTTCGAGCCGGGCAGTTGGTAAGGGTCCGGGGACGTCGTGTGCGCGTCGAGGTCCGTGACCACCCCCGCGTCCAGTGCCGCCGCGGCCGTCACCACCTTGAACGTCGAACCGGGCGGATACGTCTGCTGGATCGCCCGGTCGAGCATCGGCCGCGCCGCGTCCCCGGTCAGCCGCGTCCAGGCCCGGGCGACGGCGGTCCTCGACCCGGACAGCTCCGCGGGGTCGTAGGAGGGCGCCGACACGAGGGCCAGGATCCGTCCGGTCGAGGGTTCGACCGCGGCCACCGCGCCCGTGCGCCCGGCCAGTTGCCGGTAGGCCGCCCGCTGCGCCGCCCCGTTGAGGGTGGTGACGACGTTTCCGCCGGGGTTGCGGGCCCGGGCGACGTCGTTCCACAAGGGCACCGTCGACAGCAGCGGGTCGGTGCCCGCGAGCAGCGCGTCGTGCGTGTTCTCCAGCTGCGTCGTCCCGTACACCTGCGAGGCGAAGCCGGTGACCGGCGCGTACAGCGGGCCGTCCGTGTAGGTGCGCTCGTAGCGGAACATCCCGGCCGTGTCCCGCGAGCCGGTCACCGCGCGGCCGTCGACCACGATGTCGCCGCGCGGCGAGCCGTACCGGACGATCGCCTGCCGCCGGTTGGCGGGATTGTCTCCGTAACGGGAGGACTCGAAGATCTGCACCCGGGTCGCGTTCGCCAGCAGCGCGATCAGGAGCAGTGCGCACAGGGCCGCCGCCCGGCGGATGTACCCACTCACGGCGCCGCCGTCCCGTCGTACTGGCTGCGGGCCGAGTCGCTGATCCGGATCAGCAGCGCCACGATGATCCAGTTGGTGACGACCGACGAGCCGCCCTGGGCCAGGAAGGGCATCGCCATGCCCGTGAGCGGGATCAGGCCCGTCACCCCGCCCGCGATCACGAACACCTGGAGCGCGACGATCGACGCGAGACCGATGGCGAGCAGCCGCCCGAACGGGTCGCGCAGCGCCAGGCCCGCCCGGTAGCCGCGCTCCACCAGCAGCGCGTAGACGAGGAAGAGCGCGGACAGGCCCGCGAGGCCCAATTCCTCGCCCGCCGTCGCCAGGATGAAGTCCGACTTGACGGCGAAGCCGATGAGAATGGAGTGGCCGAGGCCCAGCCCGGTGCCCAGCGCGCCCCCGGCTGCGAAGGCGAAGAGGGACTGGGCGAGCTGGTTGGGTCCGCGGCCCGCCTCGATCGACGCGAAGGGGCGCAGCCAGTCCTCGACCCTGCCGTGCACATGCGGTTCGATCCCGCTGACGGCGAGCGCGCCGAGGAGCGCGAGCAGCAGGCCGACGGCGACCCAGCCGGTGCGGCCGGTGGCGACGTACAGCAGCACCACGAACAGGCCGAAGAACAGCAGCGAGGTCCCGAGGTCGCGCTCCAGGACCAGCACTCCGACGCTCAGCAGCCAGATCGCCACGACCGGGCCGAGAACCCGGCCGGTGGGCACCTGCAGCCGCCACACCCGGCGGCCCGCGAACGCCAGCGCATGGCGGTTGGCGGCCAGGTACCCGGCAAAGAAAACCGCGAGCACCACCTTCGCGAACTCGCCCGGCTGGATGGAGAACCCGGCGACCCTGAGCCAGATGCGGGCGCCGTTCACCGCCGGGAAGAAGATCGGCAGGGTGAGCAGGGCGAGGGCGGCGACGACGCAGACGTACGTGTAGCGCTGGAGCACCCGGTGGTGGCGCAGCAGGACCACTACTGCGATGAAGAGGGCCACGCCGACCGTCGACCAGTACAGCTGGGCGGGGGCCGCCCGGTCGCGCGGAGTCTCCAGGTCGAGACGGTAGATCAGCACCAGGCCCACGCCGTTGAGCAGCACGGCGATGGGCAGCAGCAGGGGATCGGCGTAGGGGGCCCGCAGACGCACCGCGCAGTGCGCGAGCAGCGCGAGCACACCGAGCCCGGCGCCGTAACGGGTCGCGCCGGGCGGGAGGGTGCCGTACTTCGCCAGGCCGACGGCGCAGTAGCCGTACACGGAGATCAGGACGGCGAGGAGAATGAGGGCGAGCTCGGTGCCACGGCGCCGGGGCAGACGCAGGGCGGGAGCGGGGGCGTCCCCCGTTCTCGTCGTTGCTGGCATTCCGGGCTGGATCATGTGCGGAACGTAGCAAGGGGGCGGCCCCGATGTCCCGTTAAATGGTCACAATCGGTCCGTTCCGGTACACCTTGCGGTACCCCTCCGGGTACACCTTGCGATCCTGTCCGCAAGGAAAGGAAGCGGATTCGCCGTGGCCGGCACCTCCGCTCGGCGCGGCCGGCCAGGGGCCTCATTCGGCGAGGTCCTCCAGGAGACGGGCCGTGCCCAGACCCGTCCGCAGGTAGTCCACGAACAGCTCGTTGTGCAGCGCCCAGGGCCCGCGACGGGCGCGGATCATCCGGATCGCCTCCTCGGCGGTGTGACCGGCCCGGATCAGCGTGTCGGCGATCACCAGCCCCGACCGGTTGTACCCGTGGTAGCAGCGGACGAGGACCCGCCTGCCGTCCTCCAGGGCGTCGTCGGCGGCCTGCGCGAGCCGTATCACGCCCGCGAGCTGCGTCCCGTCGAGCGGGCCGTCCGGAATCGGCCACACATGGTGCTCCACCCCGTCGTCCGGCCCGTGTCCCGGCAGCCGCAACAGAGTCAGGACCAGATCGAACTCATCCCGTACGACGGCGAGTTCCGTCTCCCCGGAGCGGCCCCTGAACTCATGGCCGCCCATCCACAGTCCTGGCACGATCTCGCTCCACGGGCTGTCCGGAGCGGGAACCTCGGGTTGCTTTCTGCGGGTCCGCAACGGCGCCTCCCACCGACTCCCCAACTGCTCACAAGGTAACCGGGTTCTTGCTCCTGGAGCACCCTGCCTGTTCCCATGGTCCAGGGGTGATGGTGCATGAGTGGACTGCGCGTCATACCGACCCGTCGCCAGGGGCAGGAACGCCTGTACGTGTGCGGCACCGACGGGAGGAACGTCGCCTGGTACGACCGTGAGGCGGGCCGGGTCAACCTGCTCAGCGAGGATCTGAGGCAGGAGGTGCTCGACGCGCTCGCCCCGTTTCTGACGGGCCCGGTGGCAGTGGGGCCGCCGCCAGTCCCCACACCCGCGGAGCTGGCGCGGCTCTCCCTGCACCCGGACGACGACCTCGCGCCGAACCGGCCCGGCGAGGCACTGGTGATCGCTCTGGACCGCGACCCGGGGCCCGCCCGCCGGCTGCGCCCGGATCCGCGCCACCGTGCGCTCGCCGCCGAGCAGGCGGTCGGCGAGGCGCTCGACCGGCTGGAGGGCGCGGGCTGGCGCACCCTGCACTCGGTGCCGCTGCCCGGCGGTGACCGCATCCACCACCTGCTGATCGGCCCCGGCGGCCTCTTCGCGGTGCGCTCCCTCTACGCCCGCAGGCAGCGGATACTTGTCGCCGACCCGATGGTGACGGTGGGCCGCCGGGAGCCGCGGCCCCTGCTGCGCCGAGTGCGCGCCGACGCGAGCCGGGCGTCCTACGTCCTGACGGCCGAGGTCCATCCGGCCCTGGTCCTGCTGGAGCCCGCCCGTCTTGAGATCACGGTTCCGCCCGGGGAGATCCGCGTCCTCCAGGACACGGACGTTCCCGGCCTGGCTCGCCTGGGCGGCATGCTGAAGCCGGCCGACGTGGAGGCCCTGCACGCGATGGCACGGGACCGGCACACGTGGCTGAGGGTTTGACGGCACGGTCGGGTGTGGGGGCGGTCGGGGCGGCGGTGCCGGACGGTCGGGCGTGCGTGGCGGGTGTGTGGGGCGGTCAGGGCAGCGGCGTGGCACGGTCGGGGTCGAGGAGCGGGGCCAGCAGGTCGCCGTACGCCTGAAGGCGCGGGCCGATGTCCGAGGCGTGGAAGACAAGACTGCCGGGAGAGGCGCAGTCCGTCACCTCCTCCCAGGTCACCGGCGCCGACGCGGTGGGCTCGGCCCGGGCGCGCAGCGTGTAGGGCGTCGCCGTCGTCTTGCGTGCCGCGTTCTGGCTCCAGTCCACGAAGACCTTCCCGGGCCGCAGACTGCGGGTCATACGGTGGACGACGAGACGCGACATCGCCTTCTCCGCCTCGAGGGCGAGCTGTCTGGCGTACTCGGTGGTGCGCCGTGACGGCGTGCACTCCACGGCTGCCAGCAGGTGCAGCCCCTTCGAGCCGGACGTCTTCGCATACGCCTCGATCCCGTCCGCCGCGAGCCGCTCGCGCAGCCACAGGGCGACCTCGCAGCACTGGACGACGGTGGCGGGCGCCCCCGGGTCCAGGTCGAAGACCAGCCGGTCCGCCTCGTCGGGCGCGTCGATGCGCCACTGCGGGGTGTGGAACTCGGTGACGAGGTTGGCCGCCCACATCAGGCTCGGCAGGTCCTGGATCAGCACCATGCGGGCCGGACCCTCCGCGCGGGGCACCTCGGCCGTGGTGACCCACTCGGGTGTACCCGGCGGCACGTTCTTGGCGAAGAAGACCTGGCCGTCCGGGCCGTCCGGATAGCGCAGGAACGACAGCGGGCGGTCGCGGAGGTGCGGCAGCATCGCGTCCGCCGTGGTCGCGTAGTAGTGCAGCAGTTCGCCTTTGGTGAAGCCGGTCGCGGGATGGACAACCTTCTCCAGGTTGCTGAGCGCGAGCCGTCGCCCCTCCACCTCTGTGATCGGCGTCATACGATGAGAATCCCATGAAATCGCGTGATAGCTAGGGAAAAGGTGCGGCTCGTGCGATCCATCTGGAACGGCACCATCTCGTTCGGTCTGGTCAGCATCCCCGTCAAGCTGATGAACGCCACCGAGAACCGCTCGATCTCCTTCCGCCAGATCCATCTGGAGGACGGCGGCCGCATCCGCTACCGCAAGTTCTGCGAGCTGGAGGACCGCGAGGTCACGCAGTCCGAGACCTGCAAGGGGTACGAGGACGCGGACGGCACCGTCGTCCCGATCGCGGACGAGGACCTGGCACAGCTGCCTCTCCCGACCGCGCGGACGATCGAGATCATGGCCTTCGTACCGGCGGAGCGCATCGATCCGCTCCAAATGGACGCGGCGTACTATCTCGCCGCGAACGGCGCCCCGGCCACCAAGCCGTACGCACTGCTGCGTGAGGCGCTCAAGCGCAGCGGGAAGGTGGCGATCGCGAAGTTCGCGCTGCGGGGCCGCGAGCGGCTCGGGATGCTGCGCGAGTTCGACGACGTGATCGCCATGCACGGGCTGCTGTGGCCGGACGAGATCCGCGGGGCGGAGGGAGTGGCGCCGGAGGCGAGCGTCACCGTGCGTGACAGGGAGCTGGATCTGGCGGACACGTTGATGGAGACGCTGGGGGAGGTGGACCTCGACGACCTGCACGACGAGTACCGCGAGGCGTTGGAGGAGCTGATCGCCGCGAAGGTGGAGGGCAGGGAGCTTCCCGCGGCCCCCGAGCCCGAGGGCGGCAAGGTCCTGGATCTGATGGCGGCCCTGGAGAAGAGCGTGCGCGCGGCGAAGGAGTCGCGGGGCGCGGATACGGGCCGGGCGGCGGAGGTCAGACGCCTGCCGGCGCGGAAGTCGGCGCGTGCGGCGCCGAAGGAGGTCGGAGGCAAGAAGTCGACCGCGACGGCGAAGAAGACGGCGGCAGGGAAGAGTACGGCGAAGAAGACGACGGCGGAGAAGACGACGGCGCAGTCGAGGTCCGCGGCGAAAAGGACGGCTGCCAAGTCGACCTCGGCGAGGCCGACGGAGACCGCCAGGAAGACGGCGTCAGGGAAGAGTACGGCGGAGAAGACGACCGCGAAGTCGGCGTCCACGGAGAAGTCGGCGTCCACGGAGAAGTCGGCGGCGGCGAAGACCACTGCGAAGAAGACCACTGCGAAGAAGACGACGGCGGCCAAGAAGACCGCCGCCAAGAAGACGGCGGCGCGCAAGCGGACGGCGTGACGGACGGCGTTGACGGACGGCGTGATGGACGGCGTGACGGACGGCGTTGACGGCGGCATACAGGCTCCGGGCGCCCTTCGTGCTGCCGGGATGTGTGCGGGCGATCCGGAAGCGGAAGGCGGAAGGCCGCCCTGGGCCCACCGCGCTGACTAGCGCACCCTCCGCAGTGCCAGAACGGCGTTGTGGCCGCCGAAGCCGAAGGAGTTGCTCAGGGCCAGGTCGCCCGTGGAGGGCAGGGGGCGAGGGGTTCCCCGGACGACGTCCAGGCGGATCCGAGGGTCCTGGTCCGTGCCGCCGATCGTCGGCGGGATGACCCCGCGGTACAGCGTCAGGACCGTGGCGACCGCCTCCACACCGCCCGCCGCTCCCTGCAGATGGCCCAGGTTGCCCTTGTTGGCCGTGACCGGTACCGCGCCGCCCAGCACCGCCCGCAGCGCGGCTGCCTCCGCGAGGTCGCCGTCGGGGGTGGCCGTGGCGTGGGCGTTGACGTGGACGACATCCACGGCGTGGGCGTCCGCGTCCTTCAGCGCCCGCCGCAGGGCGAGCGCGACCCCGTTGCCCGAGGGGTCCGGAGCCGCCATGTGGTGGGCGTCGGCGGACAACCCCCAGCCCGCCGCCTCGCAGTAGACACGCGCGCTGCGTGCCCGCGCGTGCTCCTCCGCCTCCAGCAGCAGGAACCCGGCGCCCTCGCCGTTCACGAAGCCGTCGCGGTCCTTGGCGAAGGGACGGGACGGCGAGACCTCTCCCACCCCGTGGTTGGACAGCGCGCGCATCGAGGCGAACGAGGCCATGATCGCGGGGGTGACCACCGCCTCCGCACCGCCGGCCAGGGCCACGTCGACGTGGCCGTACCGGATGCGGTCGATGGCCTGGCCGATCGCCTCCGTCCCCGACGCGCACGCGCTGGTCACGGTGCGTGCCTCGCCCGTGATCCGCAGGGCTAGCGAGATCTGGGAGGCCGCTTGGGACGGCACCGTCATGGGGGTCGTGAGGGGGGAGACGGCGCGCGGGCCCCTGTCGCGCAGCGCGCGGTCGCCGCCGACCAGGACCGACGCGTCGCCGAGGATCGCGCCCACCGAGACGCCCACGCGCTCGGGTTCCAGACCGCTCTCCACCGTTCCCGCCGTGTCGAACCCCGCGTCCTGCCAGGCTTCCCGCGCCGCGAGCACCCCGAACTGGGCGGCCCTGTTCATCCGCCGCGCCTGCGGCCGGGGCAGCAGCCCGGCGGGGTCGACGGGCACCGTGCCGGCCACCCGGACGGGCAGTCCCGCGAACTCCTCACCGGTCAACTCCCGTATGCCGCAGCGCCCCTCGATGAGCCCCTGCCACAGCTCGGTCACCCCCATGCCCAGCGGGGTGACCGCCCCCACGCCGGTGACCACGACCCGCCGCGGCGCCGCACCGCGGGCCGAGCGACGCGGGCGCGCGTGGTGCCGTACGAGATGCCCCCGGAGCACGGCGTTCTCGGCCCGCTCGCGCAACTCCGTGTCGCTCAACGGCGGTTCGGAGGTGTTCTCGAGATCGCGGTGCCAGACGCCCCAACGGCGCACGTACGTCTCCTCGACCGCCCGGGGGTCGACGGCGCGCAGGGACGTGACCCGTTCCCCGTCGCGGAAGGCGGTCCCGTCGAGGTCGGCCGACGTGAGCAGCGGGACGGCGGCGACGTCCACCCGGTGGCCGGCGACCGTCACGCGCCGGGAGCGGGCGAGGACCTCGTCGTGGTCGGTGCCGCCCAGCGGGGGGCGCAGCGTCATCCGGATCGTCTCGGGGTCCTGAGGCACGGTGTGCATGACGACATACCAGGAGTGCTCGGCGGCGTCCTGCTCCGACGGGTCGAGCAGATCTCCGGGGATGACTTCGGCGGCGGTGACGGTGTGGGGCCGGAGGGAGCTGTCGGAGGAGTGGCGCATTGTTCGTCTGCTGCTTTCTGTGGCTGGTCGAGTCCATCGCGGGGGCACAACCACGGAAATTGCAGTTGTGCCGCTCCGGCAAGGTGCCGTATTTCACAGACAGGACCAGGGTGAATCCCAACTCATCTTTCATCATGGCTTGTTCACCCTTGAACCAGTCAACTCCTGTGCGGAAACTCACCGATCGAGGGAAAAGAGATCAGGGATTTCGGCCAAGGGGATGTTGGAAATTCCCCGATCTTGTCGAATTTCTGTACGAAGGCTTCCCGTCGAGGACGAGCGGCCGTTCACGAACGAGCGCGGCGGGGGAGGGGGCGCGCGGCTCGCCCATGAGCCGCCCGTGCCTCGCCCGCTCGGTGGCCCCCTGCTCAGGCCTCATGATGGTCTGGCGTTGACCGCGATACAGGTTGACCGGGATACAGACGGAGAGGGGCCCTGGCATGTTCGGATTGTTCGTACGCTTCACCTGCAAGGACGAAGCGGCGGCGGCTGCGTTCGACGACCTGGTGGAGCGGACGGGTGAGCAGATCCGCGCGAACGAACCCGGGACGGTGATCTACGCCGTGCACCGTGTTGACGGACGCCCGTTGGAGCGCGCGTTCTACGAGCTCTACCGGGACAAGAGCGCTTTCGAAGAACACGAGTCGAAGGCCTACGTGCGTGCCTTTCTCTCCGAGCGCGACAAATACGTCTCTGCCACGGAGGTTGACCGCCTCGACCTCGTATCCGGCAAGGGCGTGGAAACTGAGCACTGAGCACCGGAGGGCGACCAGCGGCACGTGGGCCTCAAACGGGTTCGGCACCGCGGAGAGCGGGCGGCTGTCCCGCACGAGTGTGGGCGAGTGGCCGACTCGTCCATGTACTGCCGCGGATGGCACGAAGCGCGAGCCCCGGGCTCCCGCCGTCCGCGGTGCCCTCGCCGCTCACAGCACGCAGATGCGACCTCCGGCACTCGGCGCTGTCGACCTGGCTCAACTCCGGCGAGTGATCACGCGCGTAGGCTGCGCGGCTGCCGGGACGCCTCGCCCGTCGCCGGCGCTTCGCCCGGGTCGGCTGGAGGTCGAGGCCGTCGTCCGCTCCGAGGTGCGCATCTCCCTCGCCGGCGTATGAGCGGAGGTGATCTCTACCGCATACCCTGCACAGGGGCTCCGACGGCACCCGGGCCAGGCAGGCTCGGGCGGCGCCCGACGCGGGGCTGCCCCTGATGGGCTAAGCCCGCATGCGGGTACGTGACGATGCGGCGATTCTGAAGACCGCGTGGTGGGTCACCCGGTTCGACGCCCGCCTCCTGGCCAGAGCCCCTATCTACCAGGAACCTTGATGAGTCGACGACCGACGCACGTACATGTAGCGGTCATCTCCGACTGCCCGCTTCTTCGGCAAGCCCTTCTGCAGCTGATCGACGATGCGCCAGACCTACAGTCAGTGACCCCCGCCAGGAGCGCCGGCGCGCAGCGCTACGAGGTCGGCAGCGCGGACGTGGTACTCCTCAACCTGCAGGATCCCATCAGGGACGTGTGCGACCTCATCGCGCGATTCCGCCAACAGGGATACAAAGTCATAATCCTTTCGCCGTCCAATGCGCGGACAGACCTCGTCCTGGCGATCGAGGCCGGCGCCCGCGGCTACCTGAGCCAGAAAGTCGGCGAAATAGAGCTACTGACGGCGGTCCGCACAGTAGCGTCCGATCGAAGCTATTTTTCGGCAAACTTCAGCGATCAGACTGCGCACGAACGTCTCCGCCGTATCACAAGCCGAGAAAGACAGATCCTGGACCTTGTCGCAAGTGGCGCCACCGACCGTGAAATTGCTTCAAAGCTAAACATCAGCGTGCACACGGTTCATTCGCATCTGGACCGGTTGCGGAGCAAGACGGGAGTCCGTCGCCGCGCTGACCTCACTCGCCTGGCACTGGAGCAAGGTGCAGGCGGTTTCGCTGTGGACGAGGGGTAGTTTTCCCCACATGCACGGGCTGTTCTGCCTCTTGTTGCATCCAAGTGGGTGGACTGAGTCTGGAGATGTTTGCGCGAAGGCCCACGTACGCCTCCAGGCTAAGCGAAAAGCGAGCCACACGGACCGTTGAGGTGAGGGATATGCAAAAAAGGGCTCTCCAGAGAATAGGTGTCGCAGTGGCAACCGCCTCCTGTGTGGCTGCCCTGGGAATCTCGGCGTCCCCAGTCGCCGCCGCTCAGCCAACCAGCTACCCTTCGTATTTTTGCAAAGGGCAGCACCATAAGAAGGTCTGCTACACGTACTCGTACAAGAAGCAGATCAAGAACGGCGAGATTGTATTCGTCCCAATTTTGGTGCCCGCGCAGCTACCACAATTGCCGCAGCAGCCGCAGCAGCCGCAGCAGCCGCAGCAGCCGCAGCAGCCGCAGCAGCCGCAGCAGCCGCAGCAGCCGCAGCAGCCGCAGCAACCCCAGCAGCCGCAGCAGCCGCAGCAACCCCAGCAGCCGCAGCAACCGCAGCAACCCCAGCAGCCGCAGCAACCCCAGCAGCCGCAGCAACCCCAGCAGCCGCAGCAGCCGCAGCAACCCCAGCAGCCGCAGCAGCCGCAGCAACCCCAGCAGCCGCAGCAGCCGCAGCAACCCCAACAGCCGCAACAGCCGCAGCAGCCGCAGCAACCCCAACAGCCGCAGCAGCTGGTGCAGCCGCAGCAACCCCAACAGCCGCAGCAGTTGGTGCAACCGCAGCAGCCTGAAGTGCAGCAGCCGCAGCAGCCTGAAGTGCAGCAGCCGCAGCAGCCGGAGGTGCAGCAGCCGGAGGTGCAGCAGCCGGAGGTGCAGCAGCCGGAGGTGCAGCAGCCGGAGGCCCAGCAGCCGGAGCAGGAGATCGCGCCTGTCGAGTGAGACAGGGAGAAGGAATCTGTGGCTGCCGCCGCTGGACAGTGCAGACGGGCCTGAAAGTGACGGCTGTCGCAGCTCCCTCCCCGTCAGTCCGCGACAACGACAGAGAGCGGGACCCAGTGAGACTGGGTCCCGGTCTCTCATGGCGGCGTCCGCCCTGGCCAGGGCTTGACCGTTGGCGCAACGTCCAGGTTCCAGACCGCACCGTCTCCGCGTATGTCAGGGGAGGGCATGCCGTGAGCGGCATGTCTCCGACCTGCTGTCGCTGGACGGGGAGTTGACCGGTCTCCGTGACCGTGCCGAGCAGGCTGCCGACCGAGAACGCCGTCGTCACCGCGGTGCGCGACCAGCCGGTTTCGAGGGTGATCCGCATCGCCGACACGGTGAAGGCGCAGGACAGCCGCTCGACGACGGGGCGGTGGTCCGCGTCAGGACGACCAGGTTGACGACGATGCCGGGCAGGAGCACGAGCAGGACGGGGACGAGGACGTTCTTCGAGACCGACGGCCCCGTGCTCAGCAGTCCCCAGCGAGAGATGGCGACCGAGGCTGCCAACGAGGCCCACAGCGCCGTTTCGAGCGCGGCGAGCCACTCGCCATTGCGTATGTGGAAACCGCTGGCCATCAGCGAAACCACTGCGATGCCGATGCTCGCGAGCGGGGTGGTCCACTGGCCGTGGCCGAGCAGCCGAGGCCCGACCAGGCCGACGGCGGCAGCGACCTCGGCGGCTCCTATGACGATCGTGAGGCCCCGCGGCAGGTCGTCGAAGCCGACCCAGCGTTCGATGCCCCGACCGATCACCTTGGGCAGGCCTGCGGCGAGGAAGAACAGCGCGAGGAAGCCCTGCGCAGTCCCCAAAGTGAGGTCGAACATGGTGGTCTCCTCCCGGTCGTGGGGGTCGACGACTCATTCCGGGCTCTTGCCGAGGGCCTCGCGCCGTATGAGCTGCCACAGGGTCGGGGCGCCCGCGGTGGTGGTCACGGCTACTCGCCTGCCGCTCCACCGCCGGTCCCCGGCCTGCGCCAGGAGGCAGGCGGCGAGGTCGGCTCGGCTGGTGAAGATGCCGTCCGCGTGGTCCTCCTGGAGGCGGTAGTCGCTCACCGTCTTCGCGTCGAAGAGTCCGGAGGGTCGCAGGACCGTCCAGTCGAGGTCGCTGTCCGCGAGGAGCGTCTCCATCGCGGTCATGTCGGCGTAGGTCGTCTTGCCGATCGTCCGGGTGATCAGCGGCTGCAGCACCCGGTTGAGCACGATGCCGCCGTCCGCGTGTGGACGTGGGTCGAGGGCGCTGGAGCTGACTGTGACGATTCGGGTGACACCGTGTCGGCGCATCGCGGCGACGATGTTCGCGACGCCTGCGCTGTAGATGCTGATCGGGTCCCGGCTGAAGGGCACGCCGAGCATCGAGAGCACTGCGTCGGCACCGTGGACGGCCTTCACGACGTCGTCCTCGACGTAGACGTCGGCCTTGACCACGTCGAGATGTTCGTGGGCGAGCGGGAAGACGTCGGGGTGACGGGTGACCGCGGTCACCCGGTGCCCGGCTTCCAGGGCTTGGCGGGTGAGTCGGCGGCCGGCTTTGCCGTTCGCACCGAAGAGGATGAGCTTCATTCGGGTACCTCTGTCCCGTTGGGCGATGGTTCCGAGGTGAAGTCGGATCAGCCGCCGTCGATGTGACCGTGCAGGGCGCGGCGGCTACGGCCGCCCGGCTCGATCCGGCTGAGGCACAGGGGCCGCCGCGGCCGCGCCTGCAGATGGGCGCCCGTCAGTCGCCGTAGGCGCTCGGGGCCGAAGCTGCACCCGCGGCCGGGTGGACGACGGACACGTCCAGCCGGGCGAGCCGCTCCAGCTTCGCCGGTAGGCGCGCAGGTCCGAGTCAGGAAGGTCGTCGATGGGCCGGCCGTCGTAGATCACGTCGCCGGTGTGCGGCGCCCTGGTGCGCTCCTCGAGGAGGGCGATGCAGATGACAGACCGTCAGCGTGCGGTTGCCCAGATCGGTGGTGTCCCCGTCCTGCAGTTGGCGGGTCGTCGCCATCGGTTCGATCCGGTAGGTCCGCGGGTCGAACCCGGGCTCGGGCAGGGTGTTGAGCGGCAGCCCGGGGATGGGCCCGCTCGCAGGATCGAGGCCCGAGCCGCTCGTGGAGTTCGGGTCCGTAGAGGCTTGCCCGGGCTCCCGCATCGAGGACGGCGGCGGCGGTCGGGTGGGCCGCGCCGTCGGCGAACTCGCAGGCCCCGCCGATGTCTTCCAGGTGGGCGTAGGTGAGTACGACGCGCGGTTCTCTCTCGAACGGTTGCGGAACGTGCTGTCGCAGTCCGGCCACGCCCAGGCCCGCGTCGACGACGACGTCGCGGTCCGCTCCGCGTAGCCTCAAGAATCTCGCCCCGAGCAGCGCAGCGACATTCGGTTCGCCGATCGGGACGACGCCGTCGTCCAGTTCCTCAAGCTTGTACCAGAGCTTCGTCACGGCGGGTCGCCCGCCCGCACCACCGCTCAGGGACGCTGCCGGTGGTTCTCATCAGCGGATCGTCAGGCTGGAGAGCTTGGCTGCGTCCAGGACCAGATCGATCTCGGCGATGCGATCGGAGATGACGGTCATGCCGACTACCGCGACCACGCCCGATCGGGTCCTGGCGATGATTCCGGCGGCGCCGTTGACCAGGGCCGGCTGGCACAGCGTGGCGAACCGAGGACCGTGCGTCGCGGCGTGGGCGGCGACGTCGGCGGCGCCGGTCAGCAGCGCCGGCGCGAGCCAGGTGCGTGATCCGGTGTCGACGCGGAAGACCACGTCGGGGTCGAGCAGGGCGAGGAGTGCCTCGAAGTCGCCGGCCCGGGACGCGGCGAGGAACGCGTCCACGACCCGGCGCTGGGTGCGCAGGTCGGCGTCGGGCACGGTCGCGGTCCCGCGCAGCCGCCGCCTCGCGCGGCTGGCGAGTTGGCGCGCCGCCACCGGAGTACGGTCCACGATCGGGGCGATCTCGTCGAACGGGACGCCGAACATGTCGTGGAGCACGAACGCGAGCCGTTCGGCGGGCTCAAGGCTTTCCAGGACGACGAGCAGGGCCAGCCCGACCGAGTCGGCCAGCAGACTCGCCTGCTCCGGGTCAACCGTCTCGTCGGTGCTGACGACCGGCTCGGGAAGCCAGCTGCCGGTGAACTGCTCGCGTCGCGACCTCCTGGTACGCAGCATGTCGATGCAGACCCGGCCGACCAACGTGACCAGCCAGCCGTCAATGCTCTCGATGGCGCCGGCATCGGAGCGGGTCGTCCGGATCCATGCCTCCTGGAGGGCGTCGTCGGCGTCGGTGAGCGTGCCGAGCATCCGGTACGCCACCGCCCGCAACCGCGGCCGGTGCAACTCGAACTGCTCGGCGAACCAGACCTTGTCGTCCATCTTCATCCCGCTCTCCCCGATCCGCTCTCCCCGATCCGCTCTCCCCCATCCCGGCCTCCCTCATCCCGGCCTCCCCCATCCCGGCCTCAGCCGTACCGGCCGACGCTGTCACGACAGATGCGGCGAGTTGGCATACCTCGGCTCCCGCATCCGCCGGTGGAGCACCCGAGCCGGTAGCGGCGGCAGGATCGTGGTCCGCGCACGCTCGTCGACCACGCGGGCGCGGCGCCTCCCGGCGGCGGCCCGGTTCTCGACGTTGCCTTCCGAGATGTCAGGCATCGACTGTCCTCCTCGTCATTTCGACTCCCCTCGCGTACAGGCAGGCTCAGGCACTAGGTCGGATCGAGGCAGGGAAACGTGACACGACGGAGTGCGTCTGCCTCAGCTGTACTGCTCCGCCGGCTCATACGGGAACTGGGGCTGCGGGCCTGTCAGCCGCGCCCGTGGCGGCCGGCCACAACCGAGGCCGATCCGCAGCACTGCACCCCCGATCTCGTCGAGGGGGTGAAGGGCCGGCCCATACCGGCGGGATCGAGACGTCATTGCCGGGGCGGCCGTGCAGCTGGTGAGCCCGCGCCGTGCCTGGGCGACCTCCGGCCCCTGCGCTTCGATCAGCGACCGGCACTGCCGCACGACGTTGTGAGTGACTCGGGCAGGAACGACTTCCTGCTCCTCGGACGCCGGCCAGCGGCAGCTCGGTGGTTGGATCGGTGTGTATAAGCACTTCAGCCGTGCCCACTCGTGGTCACAGTCCAGCAGCCGCTCCGGTTTGCTGCGAGAGCCGGAGCCTCGGGTGAGTCGCCGTCCGTCCTCGGGGTGGCAGCCGAGGACTGCGAAGGCCACGAGACCCGGGGAGGGAAGAGTGACCGGCCGACCGCCCCCGTCACCGGTCGAGTTGAAGGTCAAAGCCACCGAAGCCGCCGCTTGCAACCACGGCTCCCCCTAGGCTGGCGGAGCATCAACTGCGCAGCCACGGCAGGGCGGAAAAAAATCACGCGCGGCCTCACCGAGGCGAACCTCAAGACGCTGGCCGGTGCTCGTTCCTTCGAACGTGGCCTCGGGTACCTCGACGCGGTGTCGGGGGTCGAGGTCGGTGACGGCTGGGTCACCGCGAGCGTCCACGGCACGGAACGGTATGAGGTGGAGCTGACCCTGGACGGGCCCGGTGGCCTGGTCGGCGAGTGCGACTGCCCATACGGCCTGGAGGGCAATTTCTGCAAGCACCTGGTCGCCCTCGGCCTGGCGGTGCTCGCCCAGCGGGAGAGCCTGCCGCGGCAGCGGAAGGCGGCCCGGGAGCGCGCGCGGGACCTCGACGGGTGGCTGTCCGCCCTGTCCAAGGACGAGTTGCTCGCTCTGCTGCGTGAACAGATCGACGACGACCGGCAGTTACGGAGGCGCCTGGAACTGCGGGCCACGAGCGCCCGTGGGGACCTTGCCGCGGTCCGGTCCCGCATCCGCGAGCTACTCGACATCGGCCCCTTCGCGCAGTACGGGTACGTCGAGTACGCCGATGCCCGCGCCTACGCCGACCAAGCCGGGCAGGCGGTGTCCGCGATCGGCGCGCTGACCGGCTCGGGCCGGGCCGCCGACGCGATCACCCTGGCGCGGGAGACGATGCGGCTGCTGGCCGAGGCGGTGCAGAGCGTCGACGATTCGGACGGCCGGCTCGGGCAGATCGGTGCAGACCTCGCCGATGCCCACCTCGACGCGTGCCGTGCGGCACGCCCCGGCCCCGAGGCGCTCGCGCGCTGGCTGGTCGGCCATGCGCTGGGCGACTTCGACGGAGGCCCGACCGACATCGATCCGCTCGATTACGAGGAAGTCCTCGGCGAAGAGGGAATGGCCGTCCTGCGGAAGTCGGCGGTCGAGGCGTGGCGGGGCAACCGTCGCGGCTGGGCGGAGAAGTACCTGATGGAGCGTCTGGCCAAGGCAGGAGGCGATGTCGACACGGTGATCGCCGTGCACGCGGCCGACCTCTCACCGAACGGTCACACGCACCTGGTCATCGCCCGCGAGCTGGACACCGCCCGGCGCTCCGATGAGGCCCTACGCTGGGCAGAACGCGGCATCCGGGAAACCCGGGACCCCGCCGCCGTCGACACCGCCCTCGTCGACTATCTCTGCGACCGCTACACGCGGGCGGACCGGCTGTCGGATGCCCTCACCGTTCGCCGCGACCACTTCGGTGCCCGCCACTCACTGCTTACGTACCAGCAGCTGCGGGCCGCCGCGCAGGCCGCCGACTGCCGGCCGGTCGAGCGCGAGGGGGCGCTGGACCTGCTGCGCGCCGACGCGAGGCGGCGGCAAGTGGGCCGGTACGGCGGCCCGGTCCTGGTCGACGCCCTGCTCGACGACAAGGACATCGACACCGCCTGGCAGGCCGCCACCCAAACCGGAGCTCACGACCGACAGTGGCTCACCCTCGCCGACCAGGCACGGGTCACCCGTCCCGCCGACGCGCTCGGCGCCTACCTGCGCCTGGCCGAGCCACTGACCAAGCAGACCGGCAACCCGGTCTACGAGCAGCTCGTCAGCCTGCTGCTGAGCATCCGAGACTGCCACCGCCGCCTGGACACGCCGGACGAGTTCGCCATGTACGTCACGGCCCTGCGCACTGCCCAGAAACGCAAGCGGAACCTGATGCGCCTGATGGACGAACACGGTCTATGAGCCGGGGGGCGTCTCGAGGGCCCAACCAGCGCCCACGCCAACCTCGCACCCCTGCGGCCGGAAGGTGCTCTTCATGCTCCTCACGCGGCCGGAGCCCCAGCCGCTTGTGGCGGACTGCACTGGTGGGCGCCCGCGGCACCGACGTGGGTCCCCTTCACTCCACCAGCGGGGTGCATCGCTCGACGCCCGCCGAGCGGTGCACCGGCGCTCCTCGGTGGCCGTGCTCGACAGGCTCCTGCGGGCGCGGACAGGCGAAGACTCCGCCTATGCGCGCCCGCATGCCCGGTGACTGAAGTGCATGGCCGAAGTAGTTCGGCGGGGACGAACCTCGCCAGTCGTGCGCCCTCCCTCATCGTCGCGGTATGAGTGTCGACACCGCCGACCACGGCTGTCTCCTCTGCCATGCTGATGACGCTGTCCTTCCGCGCGACGTATGGGGGATGGCACGCGCCGCCGGTCGGGCGGGAGGACAAGACCGTGATGGGCCTTTGGCCGGGCTCCTATGAGGTCACACACGCCCGGCCGGTCGCGCGCAGGTCGGCACCGCCCGCAGCGGCCGACAAGTCATCAACAGGACGGCATGCGCCGGTCAGATGGAGGGTCAGACCCGTCGGACGGTGCCACCGTCATCCCCACAGTCGGACGTGGAGGCCGGCGTTGCCTCACCAGAGGTGTCTACAGGAGGAGGGTTGACGAACAACTACCCCCTACAGCCGGGGACGCTGTTGGGCGGGGCGCAGTTGTTCGGGTGGTTGTGGCGCACCTTCGAGTCCTGCAGGGTTACGGTGCCACTGAATTTGAAGATGCCACCCCCGTCGCTGAAGGCGGTGTTGCGCTCCACCTCAGAATGACGCAACGTCAAGTTGCCGCGGTTGCCGATGCCGCCGCCAACAGTGCCCGCGATGTTCCCGCTCACCGTGGACTGATTCAGCGTGGTCGCGCCGGCGTTGAAGATACCGCCGCTATCGGTCGCTGCAGTGTTGTCGAGAACTCGGGAGCGGTACAGTGTCGCTGTTGTACCGGATTCAATTTCGATGCCGCCAACGTCGCTGAAGGTGTTCCCCGCTGCGGAGTTATGTTTCACCGTGGAGTCACTCATTGTCAGCGTGGACGTCACCCCTGAGAGGTCCATGCCGCCAATAAAGGCAGCGCTGTTGTTACTCACTGTGGACTGGTCCAGGGTCAGCTTTGTCTGGTTGGTTTCGATGCCGCCGGCAACGAATGTGGCGGTGTTGTTGCTTACCGTGGAGTGGTTCAGTGTCGTGGTGCCGTGATTGTCGTCGATGCCGCCTCCGAAACCGAAGGTGCCAGTAGCCATGTTGTTGCGCACCGTTGATTGATTCAGCTTCAGGGTGCCGTGGTTGTTTTCGATGCCGCCCCCTCCGTTGGAGGATCCGGTGACGGCGTTGTTGCGCACTGTGGAGCCGCTCAGCGTTACCGTGCCGCCATTGTTGAGAATTCCCCCGCCATTACTGCTGGAGCTGCCGTGAGTGATGGTCAGGTTTTTCAGCTCGACTCGGAAAGCTCCGTTGATCGTCACGGTGGTGCCTGTGTCATGGCCGTCGAGGACGGCGTCTTTGAGTCCGATCAACGTCAGGTTCGTATTGATGACGAAGTTGCCGAAGCAGACGCCTTTGATGACCAGCGTCTCTCCCGGTTGAGGGCTGATGAGGGCGGATGTCAGAGCGTTGGGATTGTGGTTGCAGTTCACCACGGTGTGATGGTTGGCAGCCGCAACCGGGCTCGCCTCCACCAGGCCGAGGGTCCCCGCCGTCATCATCACGGTCATCACCGTCACGCAACGCCGGCACCCCCTCCCGGCTACTCGCACGAACATGCGTTTCCTCCGTATTCATGCAAGGCAGTTTTGACGAACCTGCCTTACTCTCGCTTTCACCCAGGGAGCGGCCCGAGGGCATCGACGGGGAAGGGGTGTCCACCCTGACGACCGATGTACCGGACGGTGGCTGCAGCGCCCGTCGAACGGCCGTGCCTGGTGACCGATACGGCCTACGGACGGCACCCGAGTGGATGAGTACCTGGGACGGCCATAGCGGTGCCCCACCGGGGTCTCGTCTCGTGAAGGGTTGCCCAGCCCTCCTCGTTGGTGGGGCTGACGGCAGGAACGTACTCACGCGGACGGCGCAACGGCTTTGGGCGGAAGCTTCCATGGGGCGAGAGATCGGGGCCCGTAAGCTGTTGGCGACTCGGGTGAGCCGGGCGGCCTTGCGGACCTTGCGGTTGTGCAGCCAGGTCTCCAGCCGGGACGGGCCGATCCGGCGGATGGCGGCCGGTGTCTGATAGCAGCTCAGCAGGACCAACGGGCCGAGGTTGCCGACGTCCAGTGTTCTCTCCAGAGCGGGAAAGATGCCATTCCGGTTCGTCGTTGGCGACCCGGCGGGACAGCAGCCGTCTGCCCTCAGAATCGATCACCACGCGATGGTGGCGGGTCTTGCCTGCATCCACTCCCGCCCATAACTGAGGCATGGCCACTCCCGCGAGTTCGGCGCCTGCGCACTTGCCCTCAACGACCTCGCGGGAGCTGTTGCGGGTGCGGCCCACTCCGCTCACCGGCGACGAGGTGCAGCGGTTGCGCGGTCTGCGGTCTGCGGTCTGCGGTCTGCGGGCCCGGCTCCACGACCGCGCGTGAAGCCGGTCCGTGTTCAGCGGAGAGTCAGCGCGACGGGCAGGGTCATGGTCTGCCGGCAGGTCGTCTCCCTCGGCCGGACCTATGCGGGGCAGACCGTGACCATGCACGTAGCGGAGTCGACGATCACTGTGGAACTGGACGGCCAGGTCCGGGTCATGCGTGACGATGAAGGGCTCGGTTCTGAACGGGATCGTGCGAGGGCGGTACGCCCGGTACTTCGCTGCCCCGTTGGCCGATGCCGAGCGCGGCTGAAGGAGAGATCTCATGCCCATGCCGCAATCCATGAGAGCGCTCGTAGCCGAAAAGGTTGGCGGGCTGACGAGTCGGCCGACGGTGGAGCCCGCGGCCGTCTGCAACAACCGGTCGTGGTCTCCGGCGCCCTCTCTACCCATCGGCAGACTGACCCGGCAGCGCTGACGATCCCGCTGCAGGCACGCTCGGTTATCCACGAGACCAAAGCGGTCCGTGGCTTCTGGCTGAACCGCTCTGCTGTTCCCAGGCGAGTGCCCCCGGCGGGGCGCTCGGAGCGTGGACGAAGGCGGAACTGCGAGTCGACGGCGGTCAGTTGCTCATTCGGGCGGAGGTGGGCGAGCGTGATCGTCAGGTGCCGTAGCGGTGAGTTCCTCGGGACTGCTGCGCTTGTGGCGGTGAGGAGGCGGAGGCGCTGGTGGGCGAGGCGGCCTTGGTGACCGGGGCGGTCGGACCGTGGCTCGTGCCGGCCGACGGGGTGCTGGGCGACGCGGACGGGGATGTACTGGTCGTGGGGGTGGCCGAGGGGGGCGTCTGGCCGAGCGGTGTCAGTACGGCGTCGGTCACCAGGCCGTCTGCGTTCGTCGTGAGGGTGACGGGGTCGGCAGCGCCGAGGAGCTGGTTGCAGCCCAGGTTGGTGAACGTCTGGTTGGCCCGTGCGGCGAGGAAGGCGAAGAGGTTCGGTGCCGCGGCCGGATCCGGCGAGGGCGCCTGCTCGAAGAGCGCCTTGTCCTTGAAGATGCGTTGGACGCCGGCCGGGTCGCGGAAGAGGGTGGTACAGAAGGCCGCTCCGTCACCTCCGGCGCGGGCACCGACCGCGGGCATGTTGACTCCCGCGCGGTACGCGTTGGTCTTCGCGACGCTGCTGTGGCCGTCGACGAGTGTCATCGGGTCGTTCTGCGGGACCAGCGCGATCGGTGCCTTCTGGTTGGCCGCGGCGGACAGTTCGTCCAGTGCAAGGGCGGAAGCGGCGTGGCCGTCGCTGGACTGGTCGGGCGCGGTGAACGGCTTGCAGCCAAGAGCCGGGTCCATGAACTGGGTCAGCAGCAGGTTGTCGCTGCCGTTGGCCAGGTCCGTGGGGGTGCTGGTGGTCGTCGACCTGGTCTTGCCGTTGTGACGGTGGCGGCGGTCGCCACGGTTGGCAAGTTGCCCGGCTTTCTTGAGGGCCGCCCTGCTCGCGGCGTTGTTCTGTGCGATGCGGCCGTGTGCGTCAGCGAGGTAGTGGGTCACCACGTTGTCGCTTCCGTCCTGGTCCACGACGGAGAAGTCCCGCGTGGTCGGGCAGGGCAAGCCGTCCTTGGCGGTTCCGAGCGTCGGAACCTTGAGGTGCCTCTTGGCGATCTGGGCGTTGGCGGCCCGGAAGAAAGCCGGCGCATTGCAGTACCCGAACTGGCCGAAGACGGATTTCTGCAGGCCATTGACGCATTTTCCTTGGGCGAGGCTGTCGGAGCGACCGCTCGTCCGCAAGGTGAGATTGGCACTGTTGAAACCGAACCAGATGCCGACGGTCGAGCCGTTCGGCACTGAGGGCCGGGCGGTCCGCGCGGCCGGTCTCGTTCCTTTGTCGATCACCAACGGGGTGTAGATGGTCAGTTTGCCGTCCCGGGTGAGGATCGCTGCTTCCACGAACGCCGACTGATTGGGGTTGGCCTCGTGGCACGGTCCCTGTGCCGGATCGGTTGCGACGAGTCGGTACGGCGTGGCCAGGCCGCCGGCGGTGAGGGGCTGATCGGGGACCAGCAGCGTGCAGTTCGGATCGGGCTTGCCGGCCGGCGTGGGCTGCGCGGAGGCTCGCCGGCTCCCTTGCGGGTGGCTCTGATCACGGCTTTCTGCAGCGAACACCGAACCCGCGACGACCGCCAGAAGCACCGGCCCACCGATCAGAGCGAGCGACAACTTCGACCTTTTCCAGCGTCGGGCGTGCTCTCGCCGCGAACTGCGCGACGTCTGGGTCAAGTTCTTGCGGGGCACTGAGCTGCTCCTCACTGTCCTTCCCTCCGTTGGGAGGAACCCACGGTCGCGCGGGGCACACGATGGTCATGGCGGTGCCGACCCTTCCGGGCGGTACGGAGGGACACCCCGATCACCCGGCACGACGGATCTATCCGCGGTACGTTCCGGGTCTTCGGAAGGTTCAACGGCCGCACCAGCCATTACCAAGCCTTGACGGAGCGACCATCGGCTGATCGTTCAAGAACGAGTCCGCGGAGGTCGACGCCGTCTGCAACGCCGAATACGGGCAGGCCGTTCGGCCCGGCCGACGGAGTGACCATGGTGCCCGTCCGGGCGGCGAAACCGCGGCCCTCGGTAGCCGCGCCAGCGCCTATGAGGAAGCCGGCGGGACCTGCCCACCGGTACGTCGCCGCAGCCATCGAGGTCCTGGCCGCCCTCGCACCGACCCTCACCGAAGCGATGAAGACCGCCTCCACCAGGGCATTCGTGATCCTGGACGGCACGCTGCTGCCGATCGATCGGATCGCCGCCGGCCTCACAACTTCACTCGCCCGACTGGACCCACCGCTGGTTCAGCGCGAGCAGGTCCTGCTACGTGCCCGGCCCGGAGCGATCCCCTCCCGGCGGGCTACTCACTGGCGAGCGGCACAAGACTTCGCCCCGGCGATGGCCGCGGCCGGGCTTCGGTCCGATCAGGCCGGGGGCTGACAGATCGAGCTGCATGCGAGGTTGATCACAATTTGAACAGGACCCCGCGCCATGTCCACCCCGCGCCGAGGACCGCCTCCTGCAGAGGCGCCTTCAGCTCCGCGGAATCGAAGAGGAACTCCTCCGTCTTCTGCAGGCGGCCGTCGGCCCCCCGCTCGAGCGTCCAGCGCCGGGAGACCGTCTTCACCTGCCCGCGGGACTGCTCTGCCGGCAGCGCCAACCTGGGTGTACTTCCGATCCAGGTGACTTCCCACTCGCGGTCGAGAGCGCGGACTTCGAGGCTCTGCGGGACCAGGCGCATTCTGATCTGAAGGGTCCGGCTCACCTGGGTCCGGGCGAAGAAGGTGTGCCAGGCCGGATCCCGGATACGCCATTCCGCAACCAGATCGGCCCCCTCAGCGGCACCATCGCGCACAACAAAAGGCGTGTCCGGCCCGCTGACTTCGAGCAACGCCGCCCGGACCTCTTTGATGGATCGCGGCGCGACGCCGCCTTTCGGGCGCTTGGTACCGGTGAATATGTCGAAAAAGCCCATCAAACTACCACCTATGAACGTCTAGTCGCTCGACGTGAGATCTCCGGCTGCGGTGGGACACGCTAGGACACCGTCCCGGTGTCCGGGCCGACCGTCCGAACGAATTCCTGGAAATCCGGCAGAACGGTGTCGTGCTGTGCCGCGGTGGTGGTCAGGTACGTCCGGATCACCGCTCGCTTGCGCGGGTCGTCGGCGTCCAGCATGGCCAAGTACACCTGGGACTGAACGAGATCACGGCGCACACCGCCGACGACGGCCGAGAACGTCAGCCTCTGTGTCAGCGCGGGCGCGGCCTCGGAGCCGACCTCGTGTCGGTTCACCACCACCACTGACTCGGCGACTTCGTGCAAGCGCTGCACCGACTCATCCGCGAGTTCGGGCAACCCCACCGTGTCAGGAGGGAACTCGCCGTCGATGGTGATGTTCGCGGTGAAACCGGCGTCAGGCTCCGGATGAAGCGCGACAAAGGCAGCCTCGGGGGCGCCGACCTCGTCCGGAGGGGCCGGGCGCCAACCGTCCGGCAGGCGGAATTCGATCGGTACCGGCAGGGTCGAGGCCATGAGGGTCGTTCCTTCCACAAAGTGGTCCATCAGAGCAAACTGGTGAAGTCGTCCTTGAGTGAGCTCGCGGCATCGCCGACGGCGTCGACCGCGCCTCCTACGGCATCGGCCGCATCGCTGGCCGCGGCGCTCACCTTGTGCGGGTCGACGGTGAACTCCGCGCCCACGGCGCCGCCGAGGCCGAGCGCGACGCCCACCTTCGCACCGATATGGAACTTACCGTCGTCTCCCTTGCCAAAGGTCACCCCGGCCTCCGCGCCCGCACCGGCCCACCCCTCTGCCGTGGCACCGGCGCCTATACCCGCGACCTCGCCTCCCCCGGCGACACCGGCCTTCGCCCCGGCGAACGCCTTCGCTTTGGCATTGAGGCCGTCGAGACCTGCCCCGGCACCGGCCTGGGCTTCGGCACCGTCGAAGCCGGTCCCCCGCACGTAGGCGCCGCCGAGATACCCGTACTCGGCTCGCCCTTCCACCAGGGCCCGCGCTCCCGCAGAGGTCTCGACGGATCCGGAGATGCCCTTGTCTGTCATGGCGCCGGACGCCGACGCCCTGGCCCCCACCTCAAGGTCGCCAACCGTGGAGAGCTCCAGGTCGCCGTTGGACAGTGTTCCTTTCCCGGTCAGGTGCTCGAGGTCGGCGAACACCTTGGCCGAGCCTTCCTTTCCGTACTTCGGACCACTGGCGGAGGCGCCGGCGCTGGGCCCCGTCACCGTGCCCTTGCCGTGCCACTGCCACCCGTCGGTCTTCGTGTGGGCCTTGTCCTCGGGCGGCTCCTCGGCCTTGTATGTGCTGAGGTCACCCTGCGCCTTGCCGTTGAAGCCGTTGAGGGTGCCGTCGGTGACGTCTGTATCTACTACCACGGTCTGGAGAGCGAACTCGACGTCCTTGTCGGCGTCGCCCACGTCCTTCACGTGCTGGTCGATGCTGGCTTGCCAGGAGGCTACGGACTTACGGACACTGTCCTGGTAGTCGGGGTCGTGTGCCAGTGCCTGGCGGTCCCCTGGGCTGAGCTTCCCGGTGTCGTACGAGACCAGGCCCTGGTCCGACACCTTCATCCCTGCGGCGATCGCGTCATCCCGGGCTGACTCCAGCTTTTTGCGCAGGTCCACGAACTGGGTGTGCGCATCGCGGAGGAGCGAGGCGATCGCCTTGGCCTCGACCTGGGCCTTCTGGAACTCCTTGAGCGTGATGCCGAGGCGCTTCTGGGCGGCATCCCCGCTGAACCCCGTCCACGACGGACCGAGGGTGATGCCATGCACGTTCTTCCCGTACGCCGTCTCCTGCTTGTGGAACTCCTTCGCCATCCCGTCCCAGCGGTCGGCGGCCGTGGTGAGCGTGGACAGGTCGGTTGTCATGATCTCGTGGTACGTCGGCATGGGTCCCCGTTGAGTGCGATGGCGTACGAGTCGAGTCAGGAAGAGGTCAGTTCTGCGGCGGCTGTGAGTACTGGTCGAGCACCGACGGCCTGCGCACTCCTGCGGCGACATCGACATCCGTGCCTTGCAATGTGGTGTTGGCGGCTCGCAGTGCCCCCTTGTCTGCCGACAACAGGTTCATGAGGTCCTGGACCTGCTCGCCCCACGTCTTGTGCGCCTTCTGTACGGCTCCGGACGTCAGCCAACCGTGCCCGTCCTTCGCCCCGAACGCCTTGACCACGGCGCCCGTTTCGTGGTCCGTCCAGGCCCCCGCCGCGCGAGTGCCCGGCTCGATGTCACGCTCAATCGCATTCGCCGCGGCCTGCTTCTCGGCAGGCGACGACGTCAGCCCCGACTGACCACCGAAGGAACCGCCCCCACCTCCCGGATCGGCCAGTTGGTTCAGCCGCATGCCGACCTGCTGGGCAGCCGCGTTTCCGGTTATGTGCCGCTCTCCTGCTGTGCCAGCCACGAAGTCTTTGCCCCCGTCCAAATGTTCTTAGCGTGCACCTGCCAGGATAGGATCCGCTCATTGCCTCAAGGGTGACGGGTACCGATCTGTGACAAGCCCATCGCATTAACCAACTTAGACGGTGTCCTATGTGGTGAGGCGGATCAGTCGCTTGTAGCAGCACAGTGCGGCGGCGAGGCCCAGAAAGGCCAGACACCTCATGGTGCTAACGAGTCAAGCGGCAGCGGCCATCGGGACGGGAAACGCCGTCTGTTCGTCGAACAACTCGTGGTCTTGCAGACAGCGGTAGAGCTGTCCGAGCATCCGGTTGAAGAGATTTC
>NZ_LBMW01000046.1 GCF_026168105.1 Streptomyces hygroscopicus | reverse complement strand
GTCGGCCCCGAGCGCCGGGGCCCTGTCCGGCAAGCCCTCGGTGCCCGCCGCCGGCACACCGCCGGACGGGTCCGCCGGAGCCGGGTGGGCGGCCAGCCAGCGCTGGATGGCGATCCGCGCGGCGGCGGTGTGCGCGTGCTCCAGCCACTCCCTGGAGGGCTCCGAGGCCGGGTCCTGGCCCATGAGGAGCTGTACGGTGTCCCCATCCCTCAGGACCGTGCTCAGGGTCGCCAGCCTGCCATTGACGCGGGCGCCGATACAGGCGTGCGCGTCCTCGCCGTACTGCGCGTACGCCGCGTCCACGCAGCTCGCGCCCTCCGGGAGCCCCAGCGCGCCCCCGTCGGCGCGGAACACGGTGATCTCCCGGTCCTGAGCGAGGTCCTCGCGCAGCGTCGACCAGAAAGTGTCGGTGTCCGGGGCCGCCTCCTGCCACTCCAGGAGCCGGGAGAGCCAGCCGGGCCGGGTGGGGTCGGCACGCTCGCCGTCGGCCGGGTCGTCGGATCCGGGGGCGTAGGGATTGCCGAGCGCGATCACACCGGCCTCGGCGACCTTGTGCATCTGGTGCGTGCGGATGAGGACTTCGGCGACCTCGCCGTCCTCGCGTGCGACCGCGGTGTGCAGTGACTGGTACAGGTTGAATTTGGGGACGGCGATGAAGTCCTTGAACTCCGAGACCACCGGAGTCAGGCAGGTGTGCAGTTCGCCGAGGACTCCGTAGCAGTCGGCGTCCTCGTTCACGAGTACCAGGAGGCGTCCGAAGTCGGCGCCGCGCAGCCTGCCCCGCTTGCGGGAGATGCGGTGCACGGAGACAAAGTGACGGGGCCTGATCAGGACTTCGGCCTGGATCCCGGCCTCGCGCAGGACCGTGCGCACCTGGTCGGCCATGTCGGCGAGCGGGTCGTCGCCGTGTGCCGCGTTCTCGGCGATCAGCTCTCTGGTGTGCTCGTACTCCTCGGGGTGCAGGATCGCGAAGACGAGGTCCTCGAGTTCGGTCTTGAGCGCCTGGACGCCGAGACGTTCGGCGAGCGGGATGAGCACGTCCCGGGTGACCTTGGCAATACGCGCCTGTTTCTCCGGGCGCATCACACCCAGGGTGCGCATGTTGTGCAGCCGGTCGGCGAGTTTGATCGACATCACGCGCACGTCGTTGCCGGTGGCGACGAGCATCTTGCGGAAGGTCTCGGGTTCGGCGGCGGCGCCGTAGTCGACCTTCTCGAGCTTGGTGACGCCGTCGACGAGATAGCGCACCTCCTCGCCGAACTGCTCGCGTACCTGATCCAGCGTCACATCGGTGTCCTCGACGGTGTCGTGGAGCAGGGACGCGGTCAAGGTCGTTGTCTCGGCGCCCAGTTCGGCCAGGATCAGGGTCACGGCGAGGGGGTGGGTGATGTACGGCTCGCCGCTCTTGCGCATCTGGCCGCGGTGCGAGGACTCGGCCAACAGATAGGCGCGGCGCAGAGGTTCGAGGTCGGCGTCGGGGTGATGGGCGCGATGCGCCTCGGCGACATGGCCGATCGCGTCGGGCAGCCGGTCGCGGGTGGCGGGGCCGAGCAGGGCAGCCCGGCCCAGGCGGCGCAGGTCGATCCGGGCGCGGCTCTTCCTGCGGTTCGCCCCGGGCGTCGCGGGGGCGGGGTTGGCAGGATTCGTGGCCTCCGCACTCATTGGGCACCTCCGGCTGCGTGGACCGGCGGACGGGATGCCCCATGGCTTACACGGCGCAGGGGTTGGCGCCGGTCCCCCGTCCGGTCCGGTGCTTGATGCTACCGAGCCCATCACGCGCACCCGACCGGCTCTCGCCGAGCGTGAAACGGATCACCCATTCGAGCGAAGGCGGCGAGGTTTGCGCTTTTCAGCCACCCAGAGAAGCGTCGGCCGTCGATTCAAACGCCCCAAGCCGTCCATGGGCTGCGGTTCGGACCACCTTGGGCGGTCCTGGCTGGGATACGGAGCCACATACGGCACGGCCGGGTGGGATTTTCAGCCATGGAACCCTGCGGAGGGTCACCGTCCGTGTGCCACGCCGTGCTTCCACGCGCCGCCCGTTCGCCCCCAAGGGGCCGCTCTTCGGCGCCTCTTGACGATCCGTCGGAGGTCAGCGGAGCGCGGTCTCCAGCCACTGGGCGTCGATCTCGCCCTCGGCGACGATCACCGCGGGGCCGGTCATCTCGATCTCGCCGTCCGGGCGCTCGGTGATCACCAGGGTGCCGCCGGGGACGCCCACGGTGTACGTCGCCGGGGTGCCGGTCACGGCCGGGTCGGCGCCGTCCCGGCGGGCCGCTGCGACGGCCACGGCGCACGCGCCCGTTCCGCACGAGCGGGTCTCGCCGGAGCCGCGTTCGTGGACGCGCATCGCGACGTGCCGGGGTCCCCGGTCGACCACGAACTCGACGTTCACCCCGGCCGGGTAGGCCGAGGCGGGGCTGAACGGTGGCGGGGTGAACAGGTCGCCCGCGTGCGCGAGGTCGTCGATGAAGGCGACCGCGTGCGGGTTGCCCATGTTGACGTTGCGCGCGGGCCAGCTGCGCTCACCCACGCTCACGGTGACGTCCCCCTCGGGCAGGAGCGCCCTTCCCATACCGACGGTGATGTCACCGTCCCTGGCGATGTGCACCGTCTTAACACCTGCACGGGTGGCGACTGCGAGTTCACCCTCGGCCGCGTGCCCGGCACGCTGGAGGTAGCGAGCAAACACCCTTACGCCGTTGCCGCACATTTCCACGGCCGAGCCGTCCGCGTTGCGGTAGTCCATGAACCACTCCGCCTCGGCGGCCATCTCCCTGGCCTCGGGGTGCGCGGCGGAGCGCACGACATGCAGCAGACCGTCGCCGCCGATGCCCGCGCGGCGGTCGCACAGGGCGGCGACGGCGGCCGGGGGCAGGTCGATGACGTTCTCGGGGTCCGGGACGATCACGAAGTCGTTCTCGGTGCCGTGACCCTTGAGGAAGGCGATCCGCGTGCTCATTCCTCGATCGTACGATGTCGGTGCGACATCCCCGACGACGTGGTCCGACGGCGGACCGTGACTCAGCGCAGTCGGGCCACGCGCCACACGGCGAGCACGACGACCGCGGCGAGCACCACGGCGTACGCCAGGACGACGCGCCAGTCCGGGCGCCGTCCGGAGCCGCGCTTCGGCAGGCCGGGCCAGGTGTGGCCGACGCGACGCGCGGCCATCATGCCCCAGCCGGCCGCACACGAGCAGATCAGCAGACCGAGCATGGCGACCACGGCACCGCCGTCACCGAACTCGAACGCCAGCGGGAAGGCGAACATCAGGGAACCGACCGTCGCCAGCGCCACGATGGGGGCGAGCTGCCAGATCCGCAGCCGGCGCTGCGGGCGCAGCTCGACCTCGACCTCGGGCCCGACGGACAGCTCGTCCGCCCCCGGCCCGTCGGCGGTCACGCCGACCGGGGGCTGGTCGTCGGGGCCGTCGGAACTGAGCCGCTGGTCCCCGGCCTCCACGGCCCCGGGCTCCACGCCTTGTGCGGTGTCGCGAGGGCCGGCCTCCATCGCCACGCGCCCTCCCAACTCGGACTCCACTTGGTCGATCGAAGCTTGATGATGGCATGCCGTCACAGGCCCGGACGGACGCCGGAGCGTCCCGATGCCATCACGTGATCAGGCTGTAACCGGTCGTTCGACCAACGCCAGTGCGAGGTGCGGAAGTTCCGCGAGGTCGGCCGCGGCACCACTGAGCCAGTGCACCCGCGGGTCACGACGGAACCAGGAGTCCTGGCGGCGGGCGAAGCGCTTGGTGGCGCGTACGGTCTCGGAGCGCGCCTCCTCAAGAGTGCACTCCCCCGCGAGCGCCGCGAGCACCTGCTGGTACCCGAGCGCGCGCGAGGCGGTACGCCCCTCGCGCAAGCCGTGTGCCTCCAGCGCACGCACCTCGTCCACGAGCCCCGCCTCCCACATCCGGTCGACCCGGCGCGCGATGCGCTCGTCGAGCTCGGGGCGCGCCACGTCGACGCCGATCTGGACGGTGTCGTAGACCGAGTCGTGGCCCGGGAGGTTGGCGGTGAAGGGCCGGCCGGTGATCTCGATGACCTCGAGGGCCCGGACGATACGGCGGCCGTTGCTGGGCAGGATGGCGTGCGCCGCCTCCGGGTCGGCGGCCGTAAGACGCGCGTGCAGCGCTCCCGGGCCGCGCAGCGCGAGCTCCTCCTCGAGCCGGGCGCGTACCTCGGGATCGGTTCCTGGGAACTCCAGGTTGTCCACCGCACCGCGCACATACAGCCCGGAGCCGCCGACCAGGATGGGCCAGCGGCCCTCGGCGAGCAGCGCATCGATCCGGGCGCGGGCGAGGCGCTGGTACTCGGCCACGGAGGCCGTCACCGACACGTCCCAGATGTCCAGCAGATGGTGCGGGACGCCACCGCGCTCCTCGGGTGTCAGCTTGGCGGTGCCGATGTCCATCCCGCGGTAGAGCTGCATGGAGTCGGCGTTGACGATCTCGCCGCCGAGGCGCTGGGCCAGAAATACGCCCAGATCGGACTTTCCGGCCGCGGTCGGTCCGACGACGGCGATGACCCGCGGGGCGGGGGCTGCACTACTCACCGCAACAGTCTCGCAAACCTCCCGACCCACCCTCGAACGAGTTACGTGACGCCCTCCGCACAAGGTCGTTGCCTGATGCGAGGTTCCGGTCACCGGTTCGAGAACAGGTGAACCGGGCGATGCAAACGGGCGCACCGGGTTACGCGGTATTTCGTCCGCACGAGTAACGTATGGAGTTGATATGGGCGTTTTTGAACGGCTTTTCCGGAGGTCGACGACGACGGAGGAGGCGCAGTCCGCCGAGGGCCCGGAGGCCACGCAGGCGCCGGCCGGGGTCGAGGCGGAGGCAACGGACGAGGCGAAGGGTGCGGCCGCGGCGGGGGCCGGGGCCGGAGCGGAGGCCGCCGCGGAGGAGTCCGCGCAGGCCGCCGCCGACGAAGGCGTCGGAATCCCCAGGCAGCAGTCCGCCGAGAAGGTCGCCGAGAGCGAGGCCGACGAGGGCGCCCGCACATGATTGCCCCGCAAGGGAAGGTGGACCATGCATCTCGTGCACAATCTGAAAGCCAAGGCCTCTGACCTCGCACAACGGCACGGGGGCAAGGTGGAGCGAGGCATCGACAAGGCCGCGAAGCTGGTCGACGAGAAGACCAAGGGCAAGTACAGCGACAAGATCCACACGGGCACGGACAAGGCGAAGGGCGCGATGGACCGCATCGCGCACCGGGACGCCGGCCCGGCGGCCGGCGGGCAGACGCCCCCGGACGTCCCGCAGCCGCCCTCGGCTTCCTGACACAGGAAGACACATCGACGCACGGCCGCGGGGCACCCGGCCTCCCGGCCGTCCGTCGTGCGCGCCGCGTCGGGGGCGCCACGACCAGGCCGACCGTCGGAACAACCACGGCCAGGCGCTCGCCGGGCCCTTAGCCGTGCCGACACCGCGGACAGCCGCGTCGATACCGCGCAGGCCCAACCATCAGAGAAACCGCCGGGCCCCACCGGCCGCGCCGACACCGCGGAGGCCCGACGAGCGACCAGGGCAACCGGCGACATGGCCACGGTCAGGCGACCGCCAGGCGCCGCTACGACCAGGCCGACACCAGGTAACCCACGCCGTACGGCGCGTCGTCGTACAGGAGGGTGCCGGACAGACGCGCCTTCTCGGCCGCGCCCGCGAGGAACTGCCAGGGAGCCCGGCCGCAGGCCTGCAGCTCATGGGCCAGGCCGGCGTCCAGCGCCTTCAGGGCCGGGACGTCCGCCGCCGCCAGCGCACGCGCGACCTCGGCGTCGAAGCCGGCCGCGCGCTCGTCCAGATAACCCGGCGCCTTGACCGTGCGGCACGCACTGGCGTCCCCCATGACCAGCAGGGCGACCCGCTCGTCCTGCCCGGCGAGCTGTGCTCCGGCCTCGACGCACCGCTCCGGGGGCAGCAGCTCCCCCACTCCCAGCCCCTCGACGGGCGCGTCGGCCCAGCCGGTGCGTTCCAGCAGCCACGCGGCGACGGCGAGCGAGAGCGGCAGCTCACGCTCCTGCGCCCCCGGCTCCGCCCCGCCGGCGCCCAGCCGTACCTCGACCTCCGCGCCGAACCCGTGGAACGACCCTCGCGTGCCCTCCGGGAACGGGCCGCGCCCGTCTTCTCCGGCGGGGCCGACGACCACCAGCCGGTCCGGACGGGCGGCGGCGAGCACGCCGAGTGCGTCCTCGCACGCGGCACGGGCGGCGTCCAGTTCGGGGGCGGCACCCGCGGCGACCTCGGGCACGAGCAGCGGCGGACAGGGGCAGACGGCGGCGGCGACAAGCATGATCCGCAGCGTAACCCCCGCCGGGCGGCGGCCCGTACCCCCGAGGTTCCGTGGAGCCCTCGCGAAGCCGGGCTCAAGCACCTCACTGCGTCGGAGCCGCGATCACCTCAGTCGCAGCCGGACGCGCACCTCAGTCGCAGCCGCACGCGCCGGCCGTGGCCGCGGGCAGGGGCTCGGGGACGCCGATCTTCGGCAGTCCGAGCATCACTCCGGCCGGCTTGGCGGCCTCCACGGCGTTCCGCTTCGCCCACGCTTCGCCCGCGCCCGTACGGCGCACGTCCAGAACCGGGCCCTCGGCGAGTAGGTGGTGCGGGGCGGCGTACGTGACCTCGACCGTCACCACGTCGCCCGGACGGACGGCCTCGTCCGGCTTGGTGAAGTGGACCAGCCTGTTGTCGGGGGCGCGGCCGGACAGCCGGTGGGTGGCGCCGTCCTTGCGGCCCTCGCCCTCCGCGACCATCAGCTCCAGGGTGCGGCCGACCTGCTTCTTGTTCTCCTCCCAGGAGATCTCCTCCTGGAGGGCGACGAGACGCTCGTAGCGCGCCTGGACGACCTCCTTGGGGATCTGGTTCTCCATGGTGGCGGCGGGGGTGCCGGGCCGCTTGGAGTACTGGAAGGTGAACGCCTGCGCGAATCGGGCCTCGCGGACTACGTGCAGGGTCTGCTCGAAGTCCTCCTCGGTCTCGCCCGGGAAGCCGACGATGATGTCGGTGGTGATCGCGGCGTGCGGGATGGCGGCCCGTACCTTCTCGATGATCCCCAGGTACCGCTCCTGGCGGTACGAGCGGCGCATCGCCTTCAGGACCGTGTCCGACCCGGACTGCAGCGGCATGTGGAGTTGCGGCATCACGTTCGGCGTCTCCGCCATGGCGGCGATCACGTCGTCGGTGAAGTCGCGCGGATGCGGTGAGGTGAAGCGGACCCGTTCCAGGCCCTCGATCTTCCCGCAGGCGCGCAGCAGTTTGCTGAAGGCTTCGCGGTCGCCGATGTCCGAGCCGTACGCGTTGACGTTCTGGCCCAGCAGGGTGATCTCGGAGACGCCCTCACCGACCAGGGCCTCGACCTCGGCGAGGATGTCGCCGGGGCGGCGGTCCTTCTCCTTGCCGCGCAGCGCCGGGACGATGCAGAAGGTGCAGGTGTTGTTGCAGCCGACGGAGATCGACACCCACGCCGCGTACGCGCTCTCCCGTCGCGTCGGCAGGGTCGACGGGAAGGCCTCGAGGGACTCGGCGATCTCGACCTGCGCCTCCTCCTGCACCCGGGCGCGCTCGAGCAGGACGGGCAGCTTGCCGATGTTGTGCGTACCGAAAACGACGTCCACCCAGGGCGCCTTCTTCACGATGGTGTCGCGGTCCTTCTGCGCGAGACAGCCACCGACGGCGATCTGCATACCGGGACGCGAGGCCTTCTTGGGCGCGAGGCGGCCGAGGTTGCCGTAGAGCCGGTTGTCGGCGTTCTCCCGCACGGCGCAGGTGTTGAAGACGACCACGTCCGCGTCGCCGTCCGACCCCTCGGGCGCGCGCACGTACCCGGCCTCTTCGAGCAGCCCGGACAATCGCTCGGAATCATGGACGTTCATCTGGCACCCGTAGGTGCGGACCTCATAGGTACGGCTGACGTCCACGGGCTGGCTCCGGTCGATGCTGCTCATGCCATAAGGGTAGGCGGTCCCGGAGAGCGCCCCGCCACCCTCGGTACCGCACCGCGAAGGGCGGTATCGGTCATCGCGGACGTCTCCGTGCTCAGGAGGTCTCAGGCCGTCACACCCGCTCGGCGTCCCCGCCCCCGGCCCCGCGTCCACGCACCGCGACCGTCGTCGACAGGACCGCGACCGCCGACAGGACCGCCGCGAAGCAGATCATCGTCGTCTGCATGCTCACATGACGGATCACCTCGCTGAAGAGGATCGTGGGCAGGCCCATGCCCGCGTAGGCGACGACGAAGTAGACGGCGAGGACCCCCGCCCGGGAGGCGGGATCGGCGGCCGTCACGGACTGCGCGACTCCGGCCTTGAACAGAACGCCCGCACCCGCCCCTGCCACCGCCGTGGCGCCCAGGTACAGCCATGGCGTGGAGCCGTACACGGACAGCGCCACCAGGGCAAGCCCGGCCGGGAAGGCCATCGTTCCCACGGCCAGGAGGCGGCGCGCCGGGAGTGGGGCCAGGGCGAGCTGCGCCAGCGCGGCGGCGATGAACATGAGGAACGGCGCCAGACCCGCGACGAACGCCGAGGAGATGCCCAGCTCGGTGTGGAGGATGACCGATCCCAGCGCGTTGACCAGCCCGAAGAGCGCGAAGGAGCTGAAGCCGAGCCCGGCCGCGGAGACGAACGCCGGGAGCCCGCCGGGCCGCAGGGCGAACCTGGCCGGCCTGTGGCGCGCCGTCCGGGTCCGGTCCACGGTCTCCGGTGAGACCAGGGTGAGCAGCAGACACACCGCAAGGGCCACGGCGAAGCCGAACTGCGTGACCGTCAGCGGATGCGCCACCCACTGGGCAATCACTCCGGCCACCAGCGGACCGAGGGCGAGACCGCCCAGGTTGGCCGCGGTCGCGACCACCTCCGGCAGCCCGGCGCGGGACCGGTCGGGGTGGGCCCTGCGGTACAGGTCGTGCAGATACGTGGTGGCCGTGGAGGCCATGAGCCCGATGCCGACGCCGTTCAGGAAGCGGCCGACGACCAGACCGGGGAGGGTCGTCCACCAGGTCAGGGCGACGGCGGCGGCCAGGGTCACGGCGAGGGCCGACACGACGATCCGCCGGCGGCCGAGGCGGTCGGAGAGGTGCCCGAGGGCGAGGAAGCCGAGGGCCGCCCCGCCGACCAGTACCGCGAACACCACCGTGATCGTGGTCACGCCGAATCCGTCGCGAGCGGCGTAGAGCGGCCAGAGGGGGGTGGGGGCGGTGCCGAACGCCATCAGGACGGCGAACGCCGCCGCCACGAACCAGAACCCCGTGCCGTCGGTGAACAGGGGCATTCCCCCGCCCGATGGGGTCGGTGCGGTGGATTCGGCAGTCCGTGTCCGATGCTCGGCCGGCATGGGATGACCTCTCCGCAGGGTGGGCGCCGCCCGGGCGCCGTGGAAGTCGTGCACCCCGGAGTCACCACGATACGAGCATCAAATCCCGCGCCGCTCTTGGACCGTGTCCATCGCATGCACTGATGGAGCGCACGGCAATGACGGCCCGCCCACCGGGCTGCGGGTGCGTGAGCTGTAAACCGCGCCGATGGGACTCCTCCTACCGGTCGGTCGTCATGGACACGTGGCGGCCGGCCGTTCGGCCCCTCGCGGACCCGTCCCTGCGGTGGACCCTGTCGTGGGAGTCTCCGCGACCCGCCGGGCGAGTGCGCCCCTGCGAGCCCTGCTGGACGTGCTGGACGTGCTGGCCGGGGCGGCGCCGCCCCGGCCCTGAGGCCTTACGGTCCCCGCGTGGCACAGTTCACAACGGTTCAGGGCTTGCGCAACCCTTAAAGTGCAGACATGGATCTTCATGTCGCCACCAAGTGGGAGACAGCTGTGCTCACGGGAGGGCCGGCCGACGGCCTGCGCATGCGGGTCGCGGGCCGGCCCTCGGTGCTGCAGGTGACCTACCCCTGCCGGGTCGAGGCCCCGGCGGACGGTGTACAGGTGGCCGCGCTGTATGTCTACCGGCGCCAACTCGCTGTGCACAGCGAGCCGTTGACGTACGGCTACGACAGCGCCAGCCCCTGACGGGGCCCGGCCGGGCGGGTCTCAGTGCGCCGCGGTCGGCCGCTCCGCCGCGGCGGTCTCCGCCGCGGTCCGGATGGCCGTCGGCATCACGGGAGCGGGTTCGGACTCCCCGGGCGACGAAGGTGCGTTCTCCTCCTTCATCGCCTTCGCCTCGCTCTTGAGGATGCGCATGGACTTGCCCAGCGCGCGTGCGGTGTCGGGCAGCTTCTTCGAGCCGAACAGCACGATGACGACGATCGCCACGATCAGCAGGTGCCAGGGTTCCAGTCCGTTGCGGAACATGAGCGGGTCCGCCCTCTCCTCGCCTCGGCCGAGGACGCCTTCCGCCGCTCGCCCGTCCAGTATTGATTGCTACATTGCGCAACTGTACAACCATGCAGCGGGACCGGACCGGATGAGGTGCCGATGACCATGACCAGCAGCCGACGCATCCCGTCTGCGCGCCGCCAAGACGGCGGAGCGGGCCGGGGCAGCGCGTCCCGCAAGGGGAACGGCGACGGCCGGGGCAGCCGCCGGATACGTATGGCGCTTGCCCTCTGTGTGTCGCTGCTGGTGCTGGTAGTGGCCGGGGCCGGCTGGATCTACCTGCAGCTCAACGGCAACATCAACACCTTCGACGCGGGGGGCCTGTCCGACAACCGGCCCGCCGGATCGTCCAACGGCGAGAACGTCCTCGTCATCGGCTCGGACGCCCGCACCGGCGGCAACGACGCCCTCGGCGGCGGCAGCAGCGACGACGTCGGCCGCTCCGACACGGCCTTCCTCCTTCACGTCTACGCCGATCACCGGCACGCCATCGCCGTCTCCATACCCCGCGACTCCCTCGTCACCGTCCCCCCTTGCAAAGTCCCCGGCGGCACCTGGACCAAGTCCCAGCCCAACACCATGTTCAACGCCGCCTACTCCGTCGGCGACACCCCCCAGGGCAACCCCGCCTGCACCCAGAACACCGTCGAACACCTCACCGGACTCCGCGTCGACCACACCGTCGTCGTCGACTTCAAAGGCTTCGCCGGCCTCACCCAGGTCGTCGGCGGCGTTCAGGTCTGCCTCCCCCAGAACATCTACGAGAAGGACCTCAACCCCCACCTCCCCACCCGCGGCAACCTCCTGTTCTCCAAAGGCGTCCAGACCGTCTCCGGCCAGAAAGCCCTCGACTACGTCCGCATCCGCCACGGCATCGGCGACGGCTCCGACATCGGCCGCATCAAACGCCAGCAGGCCTTCGTCTCCAGCCTCCTCAAGGAAATCAAGAGCAACGGCCTCACCCCGACGAAACTCCTCCCCCTCGCCGACGCCGCCACCAAGTCCCTCACCGTCGACCCCGGACTCGGCAGCGCCGACAAACTCATCTCCTTCGCCATGTCCCTGAAGGACATAGACCTCCACAACACCAAGTTCCTCACCGTCCCCTGGCGCTACCAAGGCGAACACGTCGCCATCGTCCAGCCCGACGCCGACGCCCTCTTCGCCGCCCTCAGGGCAGACCGCACCCTCGACGGACACGACGCCGGCGGCGCCAAGCACGGGGCGAAGACCACCGCCGCCGCGAACCCCAGCCCCTCCGCCGCGGTCTCCGGCGCCGGCCGGCCCGTCGCCGTCTACAACGGCACCACCACCAGCGGCCTCGCCGCCCGGGCCGCCACCACGCTCACGACCCACGGCTTCACGGTCACCACCACCGCCACCGCACGCACCCAGAGCCACCCCACCACCCTCATCGAATACGGCCCCGGCGGGCAGGCCACCGCACAGGACGTCGCCGCCCTCTTCCCCGGCGCACAACTGGAGTCCGTCACCGCACCCGGCGTCAGCATCGTCCTGGGCCAGACCTACGCCGACGCCCCCGCCGCCACCGCATCCCCCACCCCCACCGCCGTCCCCAGCAGCGTCGCCGACAGCGCACGTTCCGCCGACGACAACCCCTGCTCCAACCTCACCTACGGCTGACCCGTACCGGCACCAGAGCCAGGGCCATCGGGCGAGGAGTTCAGCCGCCCTCGCCCGAGCGCCGTTCGTAGCGCGTCCTGACCGCCCACAGGGCCACCGCGTACAGCGCGAGGACGACGGTGAGGAGCAGGAAGTACTCCATGGGCAGGGCGGACAGACCGAGGAGGGCACCCAGCGGGGTGAGGGGCAGAAGGAGGCCGACGGCGGCGAGGACGGCCGCCGCCCGTCCGACCGGGCCCGGGCCGCGTCCCTCGGCCAGGCCCCGCCCGGAGCGCAGGAGCAGCATCACCAGGGCCTGGGTGAGCAGATTCTCGGTGAACCAGGCGGAGTGGAAGACCACTGCGTCGTCGAGGGCGTCCGGGCCGTACAGCGAGAGCGCGAGCACGCCGAAGGTGGCGAGGTCGGCGACCGAGTTGAGCAGGCCGAAGCCGGTGATGAAGCGCAGGAAGTCGCGTGGGCGCAGCACGGTGGGGCGCCTGAGCACACCGGGCGCGGGGCGGTCGTACGCGAAGGCGAGCTGTGCCGCGTCGAAGCACAGGTTCTGGACGAGGACCTGGGCCGGGAGCATCGGCAGGAAGGGCAGGAGGAGGCCGGCCGCGAGCATCGCGACGACGTTGCCGAGGTTCGAGGACAGCGTGACGCACAGATAGGTGGCGATGTTGCCGCTGCTGTGGCGGCCGGCGGTGACGGAGTGGTCGATCGCGGTGAGGTCCTTGTGCGCGAGGACCACGTCCGCGCTCTCGCGGGCCACGTCGACCGCGTCGCGCGGGACGATGCCCACATCGGCGGCGTGCAGCGCGGGCACGTCGTTGACGCCGTCGCCGAGGAAGCCGACCGTGTGCCCGGCCTTGCGCAGGGCGGTGACGATCCGCGCCTTGTCCTCGGGGGTGCACCGGGCGACAACGGTCGCGGCGTGGTCGTCCGCGGAGCCGGCGGTCCGTATGTCACCGGGGTCGAGGCCGAGGTCCCGGCAGACGCGGGCCGCCGTGCCCGGATGGTCGCCGGTGAGGATCCGGACGGTGACGCCACGGGTGGCGAGGTCCTTGAGGGCTCGCGCGGCGGTCGGGGCGAGGGCGTCGCGGAAGGTGACGAAACCCCGGAAGGTCAGGCCGCGTTCGTCGGCGGGAGTGTAGGGACGGATGCGGGCGGGACGGTCGGCAGTGGCGACGGCGAGCAGTCGCAGACCGTCGTCTGCCTCGCGCGCGGCCCGCGCGAGCAGGCGTTCCCGCTCGGCCGGCTCCAGCGCGCAGCGCTCGAGTACGTCCTCGGCGGCGCCCTTGACGACGAGGATGTGGGTGCCGAGCCGACCGCGGACCACGGCGGTGGCGAGCCGTCGCACCGGGTCGAACGGCAGGGCGGCGACGCCTTCGTACGGTTCCCGGGCTCCGTCGGCCGCGTCCAGGAGCGCCTCGTCGAGGGCATCCGGAACGGGCAGATCGGCGAGCTGGAGGGTCCACCAGGCGTTGACCGCCGCCCAGTCCAGGACGTCGGGCGCGTCCTGGCCGTCGCCGTCCAGGGCCCGTTCGACGACCGGCCGGTCCTGGGTGAGGGTGCCGGTCTTGTCCAGACACAGCACGTCGACGGCGCCGAGGTCGTGCAGGGCCGGCAGGCGCTTCACGATCACGCCGTGGGTGCGGGCCAGCAGGGAGGCACCGCGGGCCAGACAGGTGGTGACGATGACCGGCAGCATCTCGGGGGTGAGACCGACCGCGACCGCGACGGCGAAGGGAAGCGTCTCCAGACCCCGGTCGCGCAGCGTCGCGTTGGCCATGAGGACCAGCGGCGGGGTGAGGAGCATGAACCGGATCAGCACCCAGGAGATGCCGTGCACGGACCGGTCGAAGGCGCTCGCCTCCCGCCGGGCGGGCATGCCGTGGGCCTGCGCGAACCGGGTCCGGGCTCCCGTCTCCAGGACAAGGGCGGTGCCACTGCCGGAGGCCACGCCGCTGCCCTGGTAGCAGAGGTGGGGCTGTTCGAAGGGTCCGCCGTCGACCGGGCCGGGCACGTCGAGCGCCTTCTTGACGACCGGTGCCGACTCACCGGTCAGGGCGGCCTGGTGCACGGTGAGGCCGTTCGCACGGAGCAGCCGTACATCGGCCGGGACGAGGTCACCCGGCGCGAGCCGGATCACATCGCCCGGCACCAGTTCGGCGGCGGGTATCTCCCGTTCCAGCGGCAGCCCGTCCGCGTCGGGACGGCGCAGGACGGTCGCGGTGGTGGCGACCAGGTCGCGCAGCGCGGCCATCGAGCGGTCGGCGCGGTGCTCGCCGGTGGCACGCAGGACGCAGCTGACCACGACGAGGGAGAGGATCACACAGGCGGTGCCCCAGGCGGTGACGGTCGCCGAGACCACGCCGAGGCAGAGCAGGACCGTGGTGAACGGGTCGCGCACACCGCGCACGAAGAGGCGGGGCCATGAGGCGGTACGGGCTGCGGGGAGCACGTTCTCCCCGACGTCCGCGAGCCGTGCCTCGGCCTCGGCATCGGTGAGCCCGCGCCGGCTGCTCTCCAGCCGGCGCAGTTCCTGCAGGGACGTGGGCCCCGTGACGGCCGTGCCGGACGGCGGGGTCACCGAGGGTGGGGCGGTCTCAGAGGCCACGGATTCGGGCCGCCGGGGCGCTGGGCTGCACGGCGCGGTCGGTGAGCTGGCCCACCATGAGGCGCACCACGGTCACGACGTCCGCGTCGTCGACGAAGTACACCTGACGGCGGCCCTCGCGGCGGGAGCGGACCAGTCCGGCCAGCTTGAGCTTGGTCAGGTGCTGGCTCACGGCCGGCAGCGCACCGCCGACTCGCTCGGCGAGCCCGGTCACGTCACTCTCGCCCTGCGCCAGCGCCCACACGATGTGCAGCCGCGCGGGCGATGCCAGCAGCCCGAACGCCGCGGCCGCCTCCGACAACACCTCGGCGGACGGGTCCTCGAAACCACCGCCACCTGCCGTCACGGTCGTCCTCCCCTTCGAACCGGGTCCTGTCACACGAGGGTCTCAGTCTAGGCGGCGACGAGGCGCGGACCGACGGGCCGAACGCGCCGACCGGTGCGTGAAGCCGTGAAAGCCGTGCGGGTTCACCCCTGGACCTCTGACGACGTCCAGCCCTGGCTGCGGAGGATCGCCGCGATGTCCGGGGCGCGGTAGTGCTCGCCCTTGAGTACCTTGCCGTCGGGCCGTCGGGCAACCGTGCCGTCGGGGGCGATCTTGGTCATGTTGGCCCGATGGATCTCGGCGATCACGGCGTCCAGGTCGATGCCGTGCACCAGGGCCGTGCCGTACGCCACGTAGACGACGTCGGCCAGTTCGTGCGCCAGCCGGTCGAGCGGGCCGGTGACGGACACCTCGGCGGCCTCCGCGGCCTCCTCGGCGAGCAGCTCACCGCGGTGCGCGGCCAGCTCCGGGGATACCTCCGACGGCACCGTACGGGCATCGAGACCGAAGGCGAGGTGGAACTCATGGACGAGGGAGGCGGGAGAAGGGCGCATCCGGTGACCCTACCGGGCACCCGTGGCATCCCCCCGCGCCCTGCCCTGGTCAGGCCTGTGTGCGGCCTGGCAGGATCACGCGCATGCTCAAGGCACTTCCCCGTATCGGCAGACGCCGCGCGCTGCTGGGTTCGACGGCCGCGTGCGCGGTCCTCGGGCTGCTGCTGTGGTGGCTGCTGCCGCTCGGCGACGTGTCCCCGAGCGGCACGGTCACCTTCAGTACGGGCACCCCGACCGGCGTCTACCAGAAGTACGGCACCCTGCTGCAGCACGCGATCGCCCACGACATGCCGAAGCTGGACGTACGGCTGCTGAACAGCGACGGGTCGCAGGAGAACGTGCAGCGGGTGGCCACAGGGAGGGCGGACTTCACCATCGCGGCCGCCGACGCGGTGGAGACGTACCGGCTGGCGGGCAAGCCGGGAGCGGACCGGCTGCGCGGATGCGCGCGGTTGTACGACGACTATGTGCATCTGGTGGTGCCGCGCTCGTCCACCGTGCAGTCGGTGGCGGACCTGAAGGGCCGCAGGGTCGCCATCGGACCTGGCGGGTCGGGAGTACGGCTCGTCGCGGAACACCTGCTCGCCGCGGCCGGTCTTGACCCCCGGAAGGACATCACCCCGCTGTCCGACGGCATCGGGACCATGCCCGAGCAGCTGGAGCGGCACCGGATCGACGCGTTCTTCTGGTCCGGCGGACTGCCCACCAGTGCGATCACGGAGCTGTCGAGGCACTTCGCGATCCGCCTGGTGCCGATCGGCAGCGACCTGGTGGCGAAGCTGCACGAGCAGGGCGGCGCGTCGCGCTACTACCGAGCCGCGGTGATGCCCGCCGACGCCTACCCGTACGCGGAGCAGGGTTCCTCCGTGCAGACGGTGGCCGTCGCGAACCTCCTGATGACGCGGCAGGACATGAACGCGGACCTGACCGAGAAACTCACCCGGACGGTGATCGACAGCCGGGACGGCATCGGCGCGCAGGTGCACGCGGCCCAGCTGGTGGACCTGCGCACGGCGATCTACACGGATCCGCTGGAGCTGCATGTCGGCGCGCGGCGCTACTACCGGTCCGTGAAGCCGTGACCCACCTCGACGCCGAGGCACCCGGCGGCTGCCGCCTCCGGGTCCCCTCTCAAGCCTGAACGGCTTCGTCCTCGATCCCCGGACCGCCTCCTGCCCGGACACTCGTCCTCAATCCCCAGGCGCACTTGCCCTCGACCCCCGGATGCGCTCGTCCTCAATCCCCGGACGGGCCGTTCGAATCCATCATTCGCGGGACCGTGACCGTCACCTTCAGGCCCTGCGGTTCACGGCGCTCGTACGAGATCGAGCCGCCCCCGGCCGCCAGCAGTGCCCGCGAGATCGACAGTCCGAGCCCCGAGCCCTTGATGTTCTGGTGTGCCGCGCTGCGCCAGAAGCGGTCGCCGACGCGGGCGAGTTCCTCGTCGCCGAGACCCGGGCCGGCGTCGGTGACCACGACCATGGCGGTGTCGCCGCCCGCCACGACCTCCACCTCGACGCGCTCTCCCTCCGGCGTGAACTTCACCGCGTTGTCGATGACCGCGTCCAGCGCGCTGGAGAGGGTGACGGGATCGGCCCAGGCCGTGGTCGCCGGGCAGGTCCCGGTCAGCCGTACGCCCTTGGCCTCGGCGGCCGGACCCCAGGCCGCGACACGCTCGGCGGCCAGCGCGCCGATGTCGGTGACCTGGAGGTCCGCCTCGGCGTGCTCGGCGAGCGCCAGGTCGAGCAGGTCGTCGAGGACCTGGGCGAGGCGCTTTCCCTCGGTGCGGACGGAGGCGATCTCCTCGTTGTCCTCCGGCAGTTCGAGGGCGAGCAGCTCGATGCGCAGCAGCAGCGCGGAGAGTGGATTGCGCAGCTGGTGGGAGGCGTCGGCGACGAATGCGCGCTGCTGCTCCAGCACTTCCTCCACGTTGTCCGCCATCTCGTTGAACGACCGGGCCAGGCGCCTGAGTTCCGGTGGTCCCCCGGCGGCCGCCACCCGGGACTTGAGGCGTCCGGTCGCGATGTCGTGAGTCGTCGCGTCCAGGACCCGTACGGGCCTGAGCACCCAGCCGGTCAGGCGCAGCGCGGCGCCGACGGCGAGCAGCATCGCGGCACTCTCCCCGGCTCCGACGAGCAGCCAGCCGTGCAGGGTCTTCGCCCTCATCTGCCCGGTGGGCGAGTCGGTGACGACGACGGCGACGACATCGCCGTCGCGGATGACGGGGGAGGCGACCACGAGCCGGGAGCGCTGCCAGGGCCAGACCTGCTCGGGGTCGTGGCTGCGGCGGCCGAGGAGTGCCTCGTTGAAGGCGTCGCGGCCCTCGCCCCGTTGAGGCAGGTACCAGTTCGCCGGGGCATTGGCCATGGGCGAGTCGTCACGGTAGAACACACCGGCCCGGATGCCGTACACGTTGTAGTACATGGCGAGTTCCTTGCGCAGGGTCTCGCCGCGCTCGTCCGCGGCCCCCACCCGGGAGCCGGTCGGCCGGTCGGTGACGAACTGCGCGAGGGCCGCGAAGCGCGCGGTGTCGTCGATGCGGTCGACGACGACTCGCTGCTGCTCCGCGGCCGCGAGGCTCACCGCGAGCGGACCACCGAGCGCGAGCAGCACGGCCGCCATCAGGACGATGAGCAGCGGAAGCAGACGAGCGCGCACCCGTTCCCCGCTAGGCGGCGGGGGCGACGAGCCGGTACCCGACGCCGCGCACGGTCTCGATCAGCGCGGGCATGCGCAGCTTGGAGCGCAGGGAGGCGACGTGCACCTCGAGGGTGCGTCCGGTCCCCTCCCAACTGGTGCGCCACACCTCGCTGATGATCTGCTCCCGGCGGAACACCACGCCCGGGCGCTGGGCCAGCAGGGCGAGCAGGTCGAACTCCTTGCGGGTGAGCTGGACGGCCGAGCCGTCCACGCTGACCTGACGGGTGGGCAGTTCGATGCGCACGGGGCCGAGGCGCAGCGCGGTCTCGGTGGCGCCGGTGTCGTCCAGGTGCGGGATGCGCCGGGCGACGGCGTGGATGCGCGCGAGCAGCTCCCCCGTGTCATACGGCTTGACCACGTAGTCGTCGGCACCGAGGTTCAGGCCGTGGATCCGCGAGCGCACGTCGGAGCGGGCGGTCACCATGATCACCGGGGTGTTGCTGGTGCGCTTGCGGATCTTGCCGCACACCTCGTAGCCGTCCTGGTCGGGCAGGCCGAGGTCGAGCAGTACGACGCCGAAGCCAGGGCCCTCGGGCACCAGCGCCTGCAGGGCCTCCTCGCCGCTGCGGGCGTGCGTGACGTCGAAGCCGTGCCGGGCGAGCACCGCGGACAGGGCGGCCGCGACGTGGTTGTCGTCCTCGACGAGAAGCAGTCTCAAGCCGGCCCCCTCCGGTCCCTCCGCCGTACCTGCTCGGTCTCCGTATGCACATCCGCAGGTACAAGGGTTCTCTGTCGCCTTGCGCGAGAAAAGCGTCGTCCACACGAACGTGTGCACGCTCGCGCGTGCACCATGGCAGTCACGCCGATGAACAAGGACGGCGTCAAGGGGCTTCCGGTTGCGGACGGCTTCCGTTATGCAGCCGGTACGAGGCCGGCGCACACCTGCTACGGCATGTGTCCGGCCGCTATCGGATTGTGATGCTCAGATCTCCCTCAGATGTAATGACGCTGGTCGTATGCCGTTATTACTGTCCTCCGAAACCGAGCGAGGACGGAGCCAGTCAGCAATGACCGAAGTATCGGTGGCCAAGGACTCGGTGGCCGCGACCGACGAACTGGTCGTCCTGAGGAGCGTCAACAAGCACTTCGGCGCGTTGCACGTGCTCCAGGACATCGACCTGACCATCGCCCGTGGTGAGGTCGTCGTGGTCATCGGCCCCTCGGGGTCGGGGAAGTCCACCCTGTGCCGCACCATCAACCGCCTGGAGACCATCGACGCGGGCGAGATCCTGATCGACGGCAGTCCGCTGCCCCAGGAGGGCAGGCAACTGGCACGGCTGCGCGCCGACGTCGGCATGGTCTTCCAGTCCTTCAACCTCTTCGCGCACAAGACGGTGCTCGAGAATGTGATGCTGGGCCAGCTCAAGGTTCGCAAAACGGACAAGCAGAAGGCCGAGGAGAAGGCGCGTGGCCTGCTCGACCGTGTGGGCGTCGCCAGCCAGGCGGACAAGTACCCCGCTCAGCTCTCCGGCGGCCAGCAGCAGCGCGTCGCGATCGCCCGCGCGCTGGCGATGGACCCGAAGGTCATGCTCTTCGACGAGCCGACCTCGGCCCTGGACCCCGAGATGATCAACGAGGTCCTGGAGGTCATGCAGCAGCTCGCCCGGGAGGGCATGACCATGGTTGTCGTCACGCATGAGATGGGCTTCGCCCGCTCGGCCGCCAACCGCGTGGTCTTCATGGCGGACGGCCGCATCGTCGAAGAGGCCGCGCCGGACCAGTTCTTCAGCAATCCGCGCAGCGACCGAGCCAAGGACTTCCTGTCGAAGATCCTGCACCACTGACGAGCCGCGCCACACAACTCACCACCCGCGCCGCACAACCAGAGGCCCGCGCCACACGACCAGCGGCTCAGGGCACACAACCAGCGGCCCACGTCACACAACCAGCGGCCCGAGCCGCTCCGACGACCTGCTCCACGCCCCTGAAGAACTGCACCACTCCCCCGACGACCTGCACCACGCCCGTGTCGGCCCGGCGCACGCCCCCTGACGGCCTGCGCCACGTCACCCAGGGCACCCCCGGCGAACCGGGCCCCGTCACCAACGGCACCCCATGACGACCAGCGCCATCCGCCACCGACGGTCCGTCCCGGTCCTCGGCCCCCAACTCTTCACCAGGCAAAGGATGTTCACCATGAAGCTCCGCAAGGTCACCGCGGCCACGGCCGTCGTCCTCGCCCTCGCCACTGCCGCCACGGCCTGCGGGTCCGGCAGCAAGAGCGGCGGCTCCTCCTCCGGCGACGGCAAGACGATCAAGATCGGCATCAAGTTCGACCAGCCGGGCCTCGGCCTGAAGAAGCCAGACGGCTCCTTCTCCGGCTTCGACGTGGACGTGGCGACCTATGTCGCCAAGCAGCTGGGCTACAAGCCCGACCAGATCGAGTGGGTGGAGACCAAGAGCGCCGACCGGGAGAACGCACTCGCCCGCGGCGACGTGAAGTTCATCGCGGCCACCTACTCGATCAACGACAAGCGCAAGAAGAAGGTCGACTTCGCCGGCCCCTACCTGCTGGCCCACCAGGACCTGCTGGTGAAGGCCAACGCCGACATCTCCAAGGCCACGGACCTCAACGGCAGGAAGCTGTGCTCCGTGACCGGCTCCACCTCGGCGCAGAACGTCCACGACACGATCGCCCCGAAGGCCCAGCTGCGCGAGTACAGCGGCTACTCGGAGTGCATCGCCGGTCTGCAGAGCGGCGCCGTGGACGCCGTGACCACCGACGACTCGATCCTCGCGGGCTTCGCCGCCCAGGACAAGTACAAGGGCCAGTTCAAGCTCGCCGGTCTCAAGTTGAGCAACGAGAACTACGGCATCGGGGTCAAGAAGGGCGACACCGCGACCATGGACAAGATCAACGCCGCGCTGCAGAAGATGGTCGCCGACGGCTCCTGGAAGGCAGCGGTCGAAAAGAACTTCGGCCCGGCCAACTACAAGAACGAGCCCGCTCCGAAGATCGGCCAGATCGTCAAGTAACCCAGGGATCCGCAGCTAACGCAGGGTTCCGCAGGCGCGCCGTCGCTCGCCGCGATCACAGCGGCGGCGCGCCATGCCCTCCTCGTACGCCACACACCCGGAAGCGCGGGAGATCGTGTTCGACTTTCTTCAAGGTTACGACGTCCTAGGGGCGTTCTGGATGACGGTGAAACTCGCCGTCTTCTCCGCCCTGGGCTCCCTGGTCTGGGGCACCCTGCTGGCCGCGATGCGGGTCAGCCCGGTCCCGCTCATGCGCGGGTTCGGCACCGCCTACGTGAACATCGTCCGGAACATCCCCCTCACGGTCATCATCGTCTTCACCTCGCTCGGCCTCGCCGACATCTTCGGCGTGACGATGGGGACCTCCGACTTCAAGATCCAGGGCTTCCGGCTGGCGGTACTCGGTCTCGTCGCCTATCACGCGGCCTTCGTCTGCGAGGCGTTGCGCTCCGGCATCAACACCGTTCCCGTCGGACAGGCCGAGGCGGCGCGCGCCATCGGGCTCAACTTCAGCCAGACCCTCCGTCTCATCGTGCTGCCGCAGGCCTTCCGCGCGGTCATCGGCCCTCTGGCCAACGTACTGATCGCCCTGACCAAGAACACGACGGTGGCGGCCGCGATCGGCGTGGCCGAGGCCGCCAGCCTGATGAAGTCGATGATCGAGAACGAGGCCCAGACCGTGGCCATCGGCGCGGTCTTCGCCTTCGGCTTCGTGGTACTGACCCTGCCGGTCGGCCTCTTCCTCGGCTGGCTGGGCAAGCGACTGGCGGTGAAGCGATGAGCTCCGTTCTCTACGACGCGCCCGGCCCCCGTGCCAAGCGGCGCAATGTGGTCCTCTCGATCGTCTTCGTCGCCCTGCTCGTCCTGCTCCTGTGGTGGGTCTGGCGGACTATGGACGACAAGGGCCAGCTGAAGTGGCCCCTGTGGGAGCCCTTCACCACCGCCGAGGCCTGGACGACGTATCTGCTGCCCGGGCTCGGCAACACCCTGAAAGCCGCGGCACTCGCCATGGCCATCGCTCTCCCCCTGGGCGCGGTCTTCGGCATCGCCCGGCTGTCCGACCACCGGTGGGTCCGGGTTCCGGCCGGTGTGGTGGTCGAGTTCTTCCGGGCGATCCCGGTGCTGCTGCTGATGCTGTTCGCCAACGAGTTCTACGTCCGTTCCACGGACATCGGCAGCGACCAGCGGCCCCTCTACGCGGTCGTCACCGGCCTGGTGTTCTACAACGCCTCGGTCCTCGCCGAGGTCGTACGGGCGGGCATCCTCGCTCTCCCCAAGGGCCAGACCGAGGCCGCGTACGCGATCGGTCTGCGCAAGAGTCAGACGATGACCGGCATCCTGCTGCCGCAGGCCGTCACGGTGATGCTGCCGGCCATCGTCAGCCAACTCGTCGTCATCGTGAAGGACACCGCGCTGGGCGGTGTGATGCTGGCCTTCCCGGAGTTGCTGAACGCGCGCAGTACGCTCGCGGCCAACTACGCCGATGTCATCCCCAGCTTCATCGTGGTGGCGGTCGTCTACATCGTGGTGAACTTCGCCCTGACGAGCTTCGCGAGCTGGCTGGAGGGCAGGCTGCGGCGCAGCAAGCGGAGCACGGGAGCGGTCCTCGCTCCGGACGAGGTCGAGGAGCTCAACCCCGCCCAGACCGCGGGCACCTTCGGGACCGGCGCCGGCGGGACGATCTGACAACGGCCGATCCGGCCACGGCCGAAGGGCGTGACCTGCACGGAGGCAGCGGCGTGATGTCGCTGCCTCCGTCGCTTGCGAGGGGCCCCGGCCGTGCGTCCCGCTTGACCGGCTGGCGCGCAGTCTGTTGCATACGTTTTGTGATCGTGCACCCTGCTCCGACCTCCTCTTCACCTAAGCACCTCGGGACACCGCTGTGGGCAGGGGGCTCCGCGCCGTGGACCCGGTGATCATTGTCGGAGCGGGGCCCGTGGGCCTCTCGCTCGCGCTGGCGCTGGCACGCCAGGAGGTGCCGTCGGTGGTTCTCGACGAGGGCCCGGGCAACGACGAACAGCGGGCCGCACGCACGGTGGTGCTGCGCGAGGACACCGCCGACCTGATGGAACGACTGACGGGAACGACTCTCGACGAGGCCGGACTGCGCTGGACCGGATGGCGGTCGATGCGCCGCAAGCAGGTGATGCGGACGGTCACGTTCGCGTCGGCGGGTACGCGGGAGCAGCGCACGGGCGGGTACGGCGCCGCCGCAAACCGGAGCGACCAGGCCGACGAGCCCGGCGCCGCCGAGGTACCGGCCCCGCTGCACATCGCCCAGCATGTGCTCATGGGCGCCCTGCGGGCGGCCGTCGCCGCCGAACCGCTGGTCGAACTTGCCGTGGAGAGTCGTCTGGACTCCGTCGAGCAGGAGTCGTCGGGCGTCACGGCGCACACGCGCGGGCCCCGCGGCACGTGGTGGCGCGGCAGTCATCTGGTCGGCTGCGACGGACCGCGCTCCACGGTGCGCAAGCTGCTCGACATCCGCTTCCCCGGCCGTACGGCCGTGGAGCGCCACGCCGTTGCAGCGCTGCGCACCGAACTGCCTTGGCCGGGCGAAGCGTTGCTGCACCGCATGCCGCCGTGGCGGACGTCGGGCCCCTCGGCCGGCGAGGTCACGGCACGCCCTCTGCCCGGCGGGATGTGGCGTCTGGACTGGCTGCTGCCACCGGGCAAGGACCTGGTCACGCCCGAGCTGCTGGTCACCCTCGTCCGGGAGACCCTCGCGGGCTGGAACGGGGGCACCACTCCTGCGTACGACCTCCTGGACACGGGCGTGCACACCGTTCACCACAGGCTCGCCCGCCGCTGGCGCGTGGGCCGGGTCTTCCTCGCCGGGGACGCCGCACATCTGCTCGGCGCGTTCGGCACGCAGGGGCTGGACGAAGGACTCAGGGACATCGACAACCTCGCCTGGAAGCTGGCTCTGGCCTGGCACCACGGCGCGCGCGAGGGCCTGCTCGACAGCTATCAGGCGGAGCGCCGCGCCGTGGTCGCGGCCCGGCTGCGGGCCGCGGACCAGGCGCTGCCGTTGCTGCGGGGCGGCGGGGGTCTGCGGGCGTATGTGCCCGGGTCCGCCCGGGGCCATGAGGCACTGCTCGCGGACGGCCAACTGGGGCGCGGGGCGCTGGGCGCGCCGGGGGCGTACGCCGACTCGCCGCTCGCACCCGCGCCCGCCGAGTCGGCTGTGCCGGTGGACACCGAGCCCGGGGCGCCGGTCGTGGACGTGCGGGTGACGGCCGAGGACGGCGCCTTCGTACGGCTGCGGGACCGGCTGGGGCGGGGATCGCTGCTGGTGGTGCTGGTTGCTCCGGGGACGGGCGTGTGGGAGCGCAAGCACTGGGTGTCCGCCGGGATCATGCCCCGGCTGGCGGCGGCGGTGACGGCGCTGCCGCACCCGGCGGAACTGCTCGTCGCCGAGAGCTATCCGGGCGCGGCCGCGCATACCGTCCTCCTCGTCCGCCCGGACGGCCATCTAGTCACGGCGCTGAGCGGGGTGCGGCCGGCGGACCTGTACGAGGCGGCCGAGGCGGCGCTGGGCGGCGCGGAGAAGGCGCAGGCCACGGCGAGCACGGGCTGAGGGTACGGGCGGGGCGCGAGCACAGGCGCGGTGCGGGCGGAGGCGTGGCGCAAGTCGGTACGGGCGGAAGCATGGCGCAAGTCGGTACGGGCGGAAGCATGGCGCAAGTCGGTACGGGCGGAAGCATGGCGCGAGCACAGGCGTGGTGAGGCCACCGACATGGTGAAGGCACGGGCACGGTGAAGGCACGGGCACGGTGAAGGCACATGCGCCGCGAGGGAAGGGGCGTGGTGCGGGCGGACACCGGACTCACGGTCACCGTGGGGTCCACATAGTGACGGTGAGTTGACCGGTCTGGGCCGCCATGGTGTACTCCGGATCGTGACCGACACCTGCGTGCGCCTGTGGCGGAGGGTCCATATGGACCTCGTCCGCTATGCGGGCTGCGTGTGTCGTCCGTCCTGTTGACCTCGCTTCCCTTCACCCGCCCGCCGTACCCGTACCGGCGCGCGCCCCACGCGAACCCTCAGGACGGTACCCGTTGTCTCACTCTCCTTCTGCCCCCGTCTCCGCCCCGGCCCGGACCCCCACCCAGAGCGAACTGCTCGACTTCGTGCGCCGTACGGCAGCCGACACGGAGCTGATCGCCTCGCTGCCGCTCGACCCCGAGGGCCGTACCTGGGTACGCATCGAGGGCCCCGGCGGCAGCGAGGCCTGGCTGATCGGCTGGCCGCCCGGCACCGGCACCGGCTGGCACGACCACGCCGAGTCGATGGGCGCCTTCGTCACCGCGGCGGGCGAGCTCAGGGAGAACTCGCTCGCGGCCCGGCTGCCCTCCGACGGCTGGAAGACCCTGGAACTCACCGACGGGGTGGACCGGGAGCGGCGGCTACCGGCCGGCAGGGGCCGCTCCTTCGGACAGCACCATGTGCACGAGGTGCTCAACGGGTCCAGCGGGCAGCACGCGATCTCGGTCCACGCCTACTACCCGCCGCTGCCGCAGATCCGCCGCTACAGCCGTACGGGCCAGGTGCTGCGCCTGGAGCAGGTCGAGCGCCCGGAGGACTGGCAGTGACGGCCGTGCCCGAAGGCCCCCTAGGCATCGACGAGTTGCTGGAACGGGTCCGCGAGGGCCTCGACCGAGTGGAGGCGGCGGAGGCGTACGAGGCCGTCCGGGCCGGCGAGGTACTCCTCGTGGACATCCGGTACGCGGCCCTGCGCGACCGTGACGGGCTGATCCCCGGCGCCCTCGTCGTCGAGCGCAATGAACTGGAGTGGCGTCTCGACCCCCAGGGCAGCCACCGCGCCCCCGAGGCCACGGGCCACGATCTGCGCGTGGTGGTCGTGTGCAACGAGGGCTACGCCTCCAGCCTGGCCGCCGCATCCCTGCGCCGACTGGGCCTGCACCGCGCCACGGACCTGGTGGGCGGCTTCCAGGCCTGGAAGGCGGCGGGCCTGCCCGTGACGGCATAGCCCCGTCCCGGGCGGGCCGCGACGCCCGGACCCGCACCGCACCTCGCGGCGAGCAGCCGACTGGGCGGGTGCGCTGTGGCCGAGCCGAGCGGTGTGGCCGGGCCCTGAACGCGATCGGCGCCCCCGCGCGTCCACCGTGTCCAGGGCCCGCGTCCGTGGTGACCGGCACACGGGTCGTCATGTCCGGCCGCCGTCCGCCCTCGGCGTACGCCCTCACCGTCGGGCGCGCTCAGGCCGCGTGGGCCATGGCCGTCCCGTCGGTTCCGTGCCGCGGTCGAGGTAACCCGACCTGGTTCAGAACTCCGCGTCCCCCAAGGCCTCCGTGTCTTCCCCCTCGTCCTCCAGCGCCTGCCGGACCACTCTCAGGGCCATTCCCTCGGAGTAACCCTTGCGGGCGAGCATGCCCGCGAGGCGGCGCAGGCGCTTGTCGCGCTCGAGTCCTCGTGTCGCACGCAGCTTCCGGGCGACGAGTTCGCGTGCGGTGGCCTCCTCCTGCTCGGCGTCGAGCTGCCCCACCGCTTCGTCGATCAGCGCCGAGTCGACGCCCTTGGTCCGCAGCTCCTGCGCGAGCGCCCGGCGGGCCAGGCCCCGGCCGTGGTGCCGGGACTCCACCCATGCGTCGGCGAAGGCGCTGTCGTCGATCAGACCGACCTCCTCGAACCGCGACAGCACCTCGTCCGCCACGTCCTCGGAGATCTCCCGCTTGCGCAGGGCGTCCGCGAGCTGTTTCCGCGTGCGCGGGGTCCCGGTGAGCAGGCGCAGACAGATCGCCCGTGCCTGCTCAGCCGGGTCCCCTGGGGGTTCCTTCTTCTCGGCCCTCGACGAGAAGGAGGAACCTCCGTCCTGTGGGCCGTCGGCCGGCTCCCCGACATCGCGCCGCCCCCCTCGCCCGCGGTCCCCATGCGCACGACCGTCGCCGCGTGGAACGCCCTCGGCGTACGCCCCCGCGTCACCGCTCCTGTCGTCGTACGCCCCGTCATCGGCCCCGACCGACCCCCCGCCACCCCGGCTCCCCCGCCCCCGCCCCCGCGGGGCAACGGGCTGGGCGTACTCGGCCCAGTCGGTTCGTCGTGTCATGGGCTAGCTCTTGGCCGCCGGGGCCTTGGACTTGGTGGTCTTGGCCGCGGACGCGGGCACCGTCTTGGCGGTCTCCGCGGCCGCGGGCACGGCGCTCGCCGCGTCCACGCCCGGCTCGGCGGTGGGCTCCTCCGGGCGCACGCCCACGCCCAGCTTCTCCTTGATCTTCTTCTCGATCTCGTTGGCCAGGTCGGGGTTGTCCTTCAGGAAGTTGCGCGCGTTCTCCTTGCCCTGGCCGAGCTGGTCGCCCTCGTACGTGTACCAGGCGCCGGCCTTGCGGACGAAGCCGTGCTCGACGCCCATGTCGATCAGGCCACCCTCGCGGCTGATGCCCTGGCCGTAGAGGATGTCGAACTCGGCCTGCTTGAAGGGCGGCGCGACCTTGTTCTTGACGACCTTGCAGCGCGTGCGGTTGCCGACCGCCTCCGTGCCGTCCTTCAGGGTCTCGATGCGTCGGATGTCGATGCGCACCGAGGCGTAGAACTTCAGCGCCCGGCCACCCGTCGTGGTCTCCGGGGAGCCGAACATCACGCCGATCTTCTCGCGCAGCTGGTTGATGAAGATCGCGGTGGTCTTCGACTGGTTGAGCGCGCTGGTGATCTTCCGGAGCGCCTGGCTCATCAGGCGGGCCTGCAGACCCACGTGCGAGTCGCCCATCTCGCCCTCGATCTCCGCGCGGGGGACGAGCGCGGCGACGGAGTCGATGACGATGAGGTCGAGCGCGCCGGAGCGGACGAGCATGTCCACGATCTCCAGCGCCTGTTCGCCGTTGTCCGGCTGGGAGAGGATCAGGTTGTCGATGTCGACGCCCAGCTTGCGCGCGTACTCGGGGTCGAGGGCGTGCTCGGCGTCCACGAAGGCGACCTGGCCGCCGGCCTTCTGCGCGTTCGCCACCGCGTGCAGGGTCAGGGTCGTCTTACCGGAGGACTCCGGTCCGTAGATCTCCACCACACGGCCGCGCGGCAGTCCGCCGACGCCGAGGGCCACGTCGAGCGCGGTCGACCCGGTCGGGATGACCTCGATGGGCTCCTTCGACCGCTCGCCCATGCGCATGACCGCGCCCTTGCCGAATTGCCGTTCAATCTGTGCGAGCGCGGCATCCAGGGCCTTCTCGCGGTCGGTTCCTGCCATGGGTTCCACCCGGTTTGCTTGAGTCGATCGCTTCACGTCAAAGACGCTAACGCCTGCCACTGACAATGCGCCCCGACGCTCGTCCGGCCTGTGGATAACTCGGGTACTTCTCCATCGAAACCGTGGCGAAATCCCCGCCGCGACCCCCGCCGGAGCCTCCATAAGAATGGATGTTCGATTTCCATGTCAAGCGCACCGCACGGCAGTTCCGAGGCTACGTCCGCGCACTGACAGCACCGGCTCCCCCACGCGCCGAGGCCTCCTGCTCCCGGGGACGTACGCGAGGAGCATCCGCCCGTACGACGACCGTCCGGCCCGTCGCGCCCACGCTGGCCTCATGGACCGCCGCGCCACCACCTCACCCGCCACCGCCGCCCCGGGCCCTCCGGCCGACGCCCCCGCCGCCGGCCCCGGCGGCCGGACGGCCGCCCTGTGGCGCGCCGCCCGCCCCGCCGAACGCCTGTGCTGTGCGACCGGTGCCCTACTCGTGCTGTCCGGGCTCGCGCACCTGGTGGTGTTCGCCCTCGACGGGGGCCCGTGGGACGGCCCCGTCTCCTGGCGCAAGCCCGTCACCTTCGGGCTCTCCTTCGGGCTGACGCTGATCACGGTCACCTGGGTGACGTCGTATCTGCGCATCGGTGCGCGAAGGCGCAGCGTCCTGCTCGTCGTGTTCGCCGCCGGCTGTGTGGTGGAGGTCGCCGGGATCACCCTCCAGGCCTGGCGTGGTGTGCCTTCGCACCTCAACACCGAGACGCCCTTCGACACCGCCGTCGCGATGACCCTCGCGGTGGGCGGGGGCGTCCTGGTCGTTGTGCTCTCGGCGTTCGCCGCCGCCGCGTTCCGGCACCGGCTCGGTGGCCCGCCGGAGATGGCGCTCGCGCTGCGCTCCGGATTCGCCGTCCTGATCATCGGGCTGCTCTCGGGGGCCGCGATGATCGCGCGCGGGGTCGTCCTGTCGCGCGCCGGGCATCAACAGGCGGCTTACCACTCCACGGCGCCGCTCAAGCCGCTGCACGGGGTGGGTCTGCACGCCGTGCTGGTGCTGCCCGCGCTGGCCTGGCTGCTGTCCCGCACGTCCTGGGGCGATGTCACGAAGCGGCGAATCCTGTACGCGGCGGTGGGCGGCTACGCGGCCGCGGTGCTCGCCGCGGGCGCATGGGCGGCCCTCACCTGGTGATTCCCGCACGCCGCCGGTGACGTCGCCCATGCCACCGACATCCGGTCACGGCCTGCGGGTCTTCGCGGGCCCTCAGCGCTTGTCGTGCGGAACGTTCACGGCCGTGCACACCGCGCGCCACACGTCCTTGGCCTCCCAGCCGGCCTCCAGCGCCTGGTGCACGGTGCGCCCGCCGAGCTCCGCCATCACGTGATCGCGCGCGAAGGTGTCGGCGTACACCTCACCGAAGTGATCCGCCATCCGCTGCCAGAAGACCGTCAACCGCATGACCCCAGTATCGCGCCCCTGAGGGTGGGCCCTGGCCGGAAGCACTTGCCGAGAACGCTTTCCGTCCTACGGTCTGAGCCATGGCCGAAACCGGAGCATCTCCACTCCCCTCTGCGCCCCCGGCGCACACCCCGCTCTCCCGCGCCGAGCACTTCGTCTGGCTCACCGCGCGCGTGCTGGAGCAGCGCCGCTTCGCGTACCACTTCCTGGGCGGTGCCGCCGACCCCGTGGAGACCGCGCTGGCCGCCTATCGCAACGAGGACGAGGGGTACGGTCACGCCCTCGAGCCCGATCTGCGCGGCCCGGTGAGCCAGCCTCTGCACACCGCGCACGCGCTGCGCGTCCTGGACTCGATCGGGCGCTGCGGCGGACAGCGCGTGGAGCACGTGTGCCGCTATCTGACCTCCGTGTCGACGCCGGACGGCGCCCTTCCGGCGATCCATCCCAGCCAGCGCGGTTATCCGGCGGCTCCCTTCGTTCCGGTCGTCGACGATCCGCCGAGCGACCTCCTCGCCACGGGCCCCGTGGTGGGCCTCCTGCACCGCAACGAGGTGTGGCACGCATGGCTGTTCCGGGCCACCGACTTCTGCTGGCAGGCGGTCGAGTCCCTGGAGAACTCGCATCCTTACGAGGTGGAGGCGGCCGTGGCGTTCCTGGACTCGGCACCCGACCGTGCGCGCGCGGAGGCGGCCGCCGACCGCCTCGGCCGCCTGGTGCGGGAGCGGCGGCTCGCCGTCCTGGACCCGGACCGCCCGGAGGCGTATCCGGTCGCGCCCGGCTATGCGCCGGGCGAACACCACTTCCCGTACGACTTCGCGCGCACTCCCGACTCCCTCGCGCGCGCGTGGTTCACCGACGAGGAGATGGCGCGCGCCCTGGACTTCCTCGCGGCCGAACAGCAGGAGGACGGCGGCTGGCCCGTCCGCTGGCGCCAGTGGGCACCGGGCACCGCCCTGGAGTGCCGCCCCATGGTGACCCTCGAGGCGTTGCGCACCCTCCGGGCGTACGGGCGCCCCATCGGCTGACGGCCCACGGCCCGGGCCTCGGGCACGGCGACCGGACGCCCGGTCCGTCATCGTCCGCACCCCCGCCGTCACCACGACGGCTGCGGCCACGACGAGCGGGAGGGGGGCGCGCCGGAGCCTGCCACGGCCCCGTTCTGCGCCACGGCCCCGAAGGGCTCCGCGCCGCGCCCCGGGCCCCGCCGGTAGCCCGACGACCGCACCCCCCATGGGCATCTGCGCAGGTCAGGGGGTTTGTCAGTGGGTGGGTGCAGGATGGAACGCATGGCAAGTCCAGCACACCGAGCCCTCGACGGCTTCTCCCCCGCGACCCGCGGCTGGTTCACGGGGGCGTTTTCCGCGCCCACCGACGCCCAGGCCGGGGCGTGGCGCGCCATCGCCGAGGGCTCGGACGTGCTGGTGGTCGCCCCGACCGGCTCCGGCAAGACGCTGGCCGCGTTCCTCGCGGCGCTCGACCAACTGGCGTCCAGCCCCCCGCCCGCCGACCCGAAGAAGCGCTGCCGGGTGCTGTACGTGTCCCCGCTGAAGGCGCTCGCGGTCGACGTGGAGCGGAATCTGCGCAGCCCGCTCACGGGCATCCGCCAGGAGTCGGTGCGGCTCGGCCTGCCCGAGCCGGAGGTGAAGGTGGGCATCCGCTCCGGCGACACCCCGGCCGCCGAGCGCCGTGCCCTGGCCACGCGCCCGCCGGACATCCTGATCACCACCCCGGAATCACTGTTCCTGATGCTGACGTCGTCCACGCGAGACGCGCTGACGGGCGTGGACACGGTGATCCTGGACGAGGTGCACGCGGTGGCGGGCACCAAGCGGGGCGCGCATCTCGCGCTCTCCCTGGAGCGTCTCGACGAGCTGCTGCCGAAGCCCGCGCGCCGCATCGGCCTGTCGGCCACCGTGCGCCCGGTGGACGAGGTCGCCCGGTTCCTCTCCCCTCGCCGCAACGTGGAGATCGTCCAGCCGGAGTCCGGCAAGGAGTTCGACCTGTCGGTCGTCGTCCCCGTCGAGGACCTCGGCGAGCTGGGCGGCTCCCCCGTCGCCGACGGGTCCGAGGGCGCAGAGCGCCCCTCCATCTGGCCGCATGTGGAGGAGCGGATCGCCGACCTGGTCCAGGCCCACCGCTCCACGATCGTGTTCGCCAACTCCCGCCGTCTCGCGGAGCGCCTGTGCAACCGGCTCAACGAGATCGCGTACGAGAGGGCCACCGGTGAGACGTTGGAGGAGCACCACGCGCCCGCCCAGCTGATGGGCGGCTCGGGCGCGGCTCAGGGGGCGCCCCCGGTGCTCGCCCGCGCCCACCACGGCTCGGTCTCCAAGGAGCAGCGCGCCCTCGTCGAGGAGGACCTCAAGGCGGGCCGGCTGCCCGCCGTGGTCGCCACCTCCAGCCTCGAACTGGGCATCGACATGGGCGCGGTGGACCTTGTCGTCCAGGTCGAGTCCCCGCCGTCCGTGGCCTCCGGACTGCAGCGCGTGGGCCGCGCGGGGCACCAGGTCGGCGCGGTCTCCACGGGTGTGGTCTTCCCGAAGTACCGCGGCGACCTCGTCCAGTCCGCCGTGGTCACCGAGCGGATGCGCACCGGTTCGATCGAGTCGCTGAGGGTTCCGGCGAACCCGCTGGACGTGCTCGCGCAGCAGCTCGTGGCCATGACGGCGCTCGACACCTGGCAGTTCGACGACCTTCTCGCCACGGTCCGCCGGGCGGCCCCCTTCGCCTCGCTGCCGGAGTCGGCCTTCACGGCGGTGCTGGACATGCTCGCCGGCCGCTATCCCTCCGACGCCTTCGCGGAGCTGCGCCCGCGGGTCGTGTGGGACCGGGTCGCGGGCACGATCACCGGCCGCCCGGGCGCCCAGCGGCTCGCCGTCACCTCCGGGGGCACGATTCCCGACCGCGGGCTCTTCGGAGTCTTCCTCGCTGGGGCCGACCCGAAGAAGGGCGGCGGCCGGGTCGGCGAGCTGGACGAGGAGATGGTGTACGAGTCCCGGATCGGGGACGTGTTCACTCTGGGCACCAGTTCCTGGCGGATCGAGGACATCACGCGCGACCGCGTCCTGGTCTCCCCCGCCCCCGGTGTCCCCGGCCGACTGCCCTTCTGGAAGGGCGACCAGCTGGGCCGCCCGCTGGAACTGGGCCGCGCGGTGGGCGCGTTCCAGCGCGAGGTGGGATCGCTTTCCAAGGAGGACGCGCGGCTGAGGCTGCTGGCGGCGGGGCTCGACGCCTGGGCCGCGGACAACGTGCTGTCGTATCTGGACGAACAGCGCGAGGCCTGCGGTCACGTCCCGGACGACCGCACCATCGTCGTCGAGCGCTTCCGCGACGAGCTGGGCGACTGGCGGGTGGTGGTGCACTCCCCCTTCGGTGCCCAGGTCCACGCCCCGTGGGCGCTCGCTCTTGGTGCCCGTCTGTCCGAGCGGTACGGCATGGACGCCCAGGTCATGCACGCCGACGACGGCATCGTGCTGCGCCTGCCCGACGCCGACCTGATGGGCCTGGACCTGCTGGACCAGGAGCCGATGAGGGCGGGCACCGAATACGACACCGAGCAGGCGCCCGTGGGCGCGGCGGACGTCTCCTTCGACAAGGGCGAGGTCGACCAGGTCGTCACCGACCAGGTCGGAGGCTCGGCGCTGTTCGCGTCCCGGTTCCGCGAGTGCGCGGCGCGGGCACTGCTGCTGCCGCGGCGCAACCCCGGCAGGCGGACCCCGCTGTGGCAGCAGCGCCAGCGAGCGGCCCAACTGCTCCAGGTGGCCAGCGAGTTCGGCTCGTTCCCGATCGTCCTCGAGGCGGTCCGCGAGTGTCTTCAGGACGTCTTCGACGTCCCGGGTCTCGTGGAGCTGATGGGTGACATCGAGTCCCGCAAGGTGCGGCTCGTCGAGGTCACCACACCGGAGCCGTCCCCCTTCGCCCGCTCGCTCCTGTTCGGGTACGTGGCGCAGTTCCTCTACGAGGGGGACTCACCGCTCGCCGAGCGGCGCGCCGCCGCCCTGTCGCTGGACTCGCGGCTGCTTGCCGAGCTGCTGGGCCAGGCGGAGCTGCGGGAACTGCTCGACGCCGAGGTCCTGACCGAGCTGGAGCGCGAGCTGCAGTGGCTCACCGAGGACCGGCGCGTCAAGGACGCCGAGGGAGTCGCGGACGTGCTGCGGCTGCTGGGCCCGCTCACCGACGCCCAGTTGACGGAACGGGGCGCCGAGCCCCACTGGGCCCAGGAGCTGGCCGCCGCCCGCCGGGCGATCAAGGTCCGTATCGCGGGCGTCGACCGCTGGGCGGCGGTCGAGGACGCGGGCCGGCTGCGCGACGCGCTGGGCACGGCGCTGCCGGTGGGCGTCCCGGAGGCCTTCACCGAGCCGGTCAAGGACCCGCTCGGCGACCTCCTCGCACGGTATGCGCGCACGCACGGCCCCTTCACCTCGGCCGCCGCGGCAGCGCGGTTCGGACTCGGGGTCGCGGTCACCGAGGGCGCACTGCAACGGCTGGCGGCCTCGGGCCGGATCGTCCAGGGCGAGTTCCACCCGGCGGGGATCGGCCAGGAGTGGTGCGACGCGGCGGTGCTGCGCAGGCTACGGCGCCGTTCGCTGGCGGCGCTGCGGCACGAGCTGGAGCCGGTGCCCCGGGCCGCGCTGGCGCAGTTCCTGCCACAGTGGCAGCACGTCGGCAGCGGGCACGGGCTGCGGGGCGTGGATGGTCTGGTGCGCGCGATCGAGCAGCTGCAGGGGGCCTCCGTGCCCGCGTCCGCCCTGGAGAAGCTCGTTCTGCCCTCCCGCGTCGCGAACTACACACCCGCGATGCTGGACGAACTCACGGCCGCCGGCGAGGTGGTGTGGGCGGGCGCGGGCGCTCTGCCCGGCAAGGACGGCTGGATCTCCCTCTATCTGGCGGACGCGGCTCCCTTGCTGCTGCCCTCCCCGCACCCCCTCGAGCTCACCCCGCTCCACCAGTCGGTCCTGGACACCCTCTCGGGGGGATACGGCCTGTTCTTCCGTCAGATAGCCGACCAGGTCCGCGCCACGACGCACCCGGACGCCACGGAACCCCAACTGGCCGACGCGATCTGGGATCTGGCCTGGTCGGGACGGCTGACCAACGACACTCTCGCGCCGATGCGGTCGTTGCTCGGCTCGGGCCGCACCGCGGGCTCCACCGCGCACCGGGCAAAGCGGGCGGTCCCGCGCGGACGGTACGGCTCGCTGACGGCCGCGGTCCGCCCCCAGTCCCGTACGGGCCCACCGACCGTCGCGGGCCGCTGGTCGCTGCTCCCCAGCCGCGAGGCCGACCCGACGGTCCGCGCCCACGCCCTGGCCCGGACGCTGCTGGACCGGCACGGTGTGGTGACCCGCGGCGCGGTGGGCGCGGAAGGGGTGGAGGGTGGCTTCTCGGCCGTGTACCGCGTCCTGTCCGCCTTCGAGGAGAGCGGTCAGGCGCGGCGCGGCTACGTGGTCGAGGGGCTGGGCGCGGCGCAGTTCGCGATGGACGGCGCGGTGGACCGGCTGCGCGCGGTGGCGAACGCCCGCGAGCGGGGCGAGCCGCTGCCCGGCGCGGGGACGGGCCCCGGCGCGGGGAACGGCTTCGCCAACGGTTTCACCGGGGCCCACGCTTTCCCGTTCGACTCCACCGGGGCTACCGGCACCGGCCTGGGACCCACCGGGGCTCCGGGCGCCGGGCCCGATCCCATCGGGACTCCCGGCACTGGCCTCGCCCCCCTCGACGACTCGGACACCGCATTCGGTGCCGACCAACGCTGGGCCCTGGGCAGCCCGTCAGGCACCGGCTTCGACGAGGGTCCCGGCGCCGGGCCCGGCACAGGATTCGACGATGCCCTCGCCACGGGCCCGGCCCTCCCGGACCCGCTGTCCGCCCCCGGTTTCGGGGGGCCGCGCTCGGGTTCCGGCTTCACTTCCGGGGACCCCGGCTCCCGTTCCGGGTACGGGCATCCCGGACGAGGCCTCGCGCCCCACCGCACCCGGGCCACCGGCTCGGCACGGACGGTTGTCCTGGCCGCCGCCGACCCGGCGAACGCCTACGGCGCGGCGCTGCCCTGGCCCGAGCCGCCGACGGGTGCCGGGCACAAGCCGGGGCGCAAGGCGGGGTCGCTGGTGGTCCTGGTCGACGGGGAGCTGGCGCTCTACATGGAGCGCGGCGGCAAGACCCTGCTGGCCTGGCCCGCCGATCCCGAGGCCAAGCCGACGGAGGACGCCCGGCTGCGCACGGCCGCCGAGGCGCTCGGGGCCGCCGCACGGGCGGGTTCCCTCGGCACGGTCACGGTGGAGCGCGTCAACGGCGCCGCCGCCCTGTCGTCCCCCTTCGGCATTCTCCTGGAAGGAGCAGGCTTCATCGCGACCCCGCGTGGGCTGCGCATCCGCGCCTGAGCCTCCGGCACGACGACGCAGCACGGCGCGCCATGGCACGGCTCGACGACGATGCGCTTGCGGCACACGCCTTCCGGAAGGTGCGCGGCGCAGTACAGGCTCACGCCCGTGTCGGCCGAGGCGCTCTCTGCCGGGCCGCGCACCAAGCGGCCACCGGTCGGCGCAGCGCCCTGGCACACGCCCCGCACAGCCGTCCGCCGCCGTGGGCGCGACTCCGCTGCGGCAGGCATCGCACCGTGCCTCCGCCCGCCGCGCCACCAACCAGCGGGGCGTCCGCCGCTCACCAGCCCGGTGGCCCGCGCCGTCCCCACGCCCGCCCGGCCCCCTGCCGCCCCGGCGTGCCACCCTTGAACCCATGCCCGAAGGCGACACCGTCTACCAAGCCGCGAAGCGTCTGCACGGGGCGCTCGCGGGCAAGGTGCTGACCCGTTCGGATCTCAGGGTGCCCAGGTACGCCACGGCCGACCTCACCGGCCGTACCGTCCTGGACGTCACCCCGCGCGGCAAGCACCTCCTCACCCGCATCGAGGGAGGGCTCACGCTGCACTCGCATCTGAAGATGGACGGCGCGTGGAAGATCTACGCGGCGGGGCAGCGCTGGAGCGGCGGTCCCGCCCACCAGATCCGGGCGATCCTCGGCACCGTCGACCGCACGGCGGTCGGCTACCGGCTGCCCGTCCTGGAGCTGCTGCGCACTGCCGACGAACAGCGAGCCGTGGGCCACCTGGGTCCCGACCTCCTGGGCCCCGACTGGGACCCCGCCACGGCGCTGGAGAACCTGTTGCGCGACCCCGCCCGCCCCCTCGGCGAGGCGCTCCTGGACCAGCGCAACCTGGCCGGCATCGGCAATGTCTTCAAGAGCGAGCTGTGCTTCCTGCTCCAGGTGACCCCCTGGCTCCCCGTGGGCGACCTCCCCGCCGAGCAGTCCGCCCGGCTCCCCGCGCTCGCCAAGCGGCTGCTCGAGGCGAACCGCGAGCGCCCGGCGCGCAACACCACGGGACGGCGCGAAAGCAACCTCTTCGTGTACGGGCGCGCGCCCCGCCCCTGTCTGCGCTGCGGTACCCCGGTCCGGGTGGCCGACCAGGGCGACGGCTCCCGTGAGCGTCCCACCTACTGGTGCCCGGCCTGTCAGTGGGGCCCGGCCCCCGCGCCGGTTCCGGCCCCGGGGCGGGCGAACCATCGCAGTACCCGTCCCCGTACGACCAATTGACGGACCGTCAGAACTGCTCGTACCGTCGCTGTCATGCCCGTCACGGCGTACGACCTCAGCGGACGCAGCGCATTCGTCACCGGGGCCGCCAGCGGCATCGGCCGCGCCTCGGCCGTGCTGCTGGCAGAGGCCGGCGCGACCGTGCACTGCGCCGACCGTGACGCACAGGGCCTGCACGAGACGGCCGCTCTGATCAAGGTCCGCGGCGGCACGGCACACACCCACCACCTCGACGTGACCGACCGGGCACAACTCGGAGAGGCGGTCGCTTCCTGCGAGCGCCTCGACGCGATGGCGGCCGTCGCCGGGATCATGCACAGCAGCACCGTCCTGGAGACGCGCGACGAGGACCTGGACCGGGTGCTGGCCGTCAACTTCAAGGGGGTGCTCCACGCCTGTCAGGCGGCCGCCCTCCGCATGATCGCGGACGGCACCCACGGCAGCATCGTCACGATGGCCTCGGGCGCCGTCGACACCGGCGGTCCGGGGCTTCTCTGCTACGGCGCGGCGAAGGCGGCCGTGGTGCAGCTGACGAAGACCCTGGCGACGGAGGTGGGACGGCACGGGATCCGGGTCAACGCGGTAGCGCCGGGCTGGACGCGTACGCCCATGACCGACGGCCACATCGACCGCCACATCGACCGCCACGGACCGACGCAGGCACGGACGGAGGCGTTCATGGCCCGGATGTCACCGCTGGGCCGGGTCGGTGAGCCGGAGGACATCGCCCACGCGGTTCTGTACCTGGCCTGCGACGCCTCGTCCTTCACCACCGGCCAGATCCTCCGCCCGAACGGGGGCGTGGCGATGCCGTGGTGACATCGCCCGCGCGGTGATGCGCGGCCGGGTCGGCCGACCGTCTCCGGGGACCCCCTGAATGCCCCCGGAGACGGTCCTGCCGACCCCGCTCGCTCCCCCGCGTCCCCACCCCTCACCCTGGTTGCGCGCCCCTCCCGCGCCCCCTGGCGGTTCGCCACCGCAGCCAGGACCTGGCCCACCGGTCCGACCCGGCCGCCCCCACGGCGCGGGCCTTCGGCACACAGTGCACCGGCAGCAGGCTCAGTCCCCACCCCCCGGTCGCGACCGCCCCTTCCAGCACCCCCGCATCGGGTGCCAGCACGAGTCGGAGCATCCCCCACCACCACAGCGCACCCAGCGCCAGCGTCGCCCCCCAGCGCGCCGCGCGCCACGCCATGGCCGTCACCTCCAACCCGAGGAACCAGACCCTAGACCGGCACGTCACCGCCAGGGAGGGCGCACCAGCGGCACACGGGCGCACCGAACCCAGCGCATGCCCCCGGTATCCGTCGAACACGGCGCACCCAGCGCACGCCCTCACCCAACCAGCCCCCACCCTCAGGGGCGCCCCCACTCTCAGTGGCGCCGCCACCGGCCGGGGCGCACAGACGCCCCTCGGGCCCCGCGCTCACCCGTTCTCCGCCTGGAACATCCAGTGATGCTTCTCGAGGTCGGCGGTGATGCCGATGAAGATGTCCTGGCTCACCGGATCCGGCTGGGCGGTCGCCTCCACGCGCTCCCGCATGCGCACGATCACCGCGCCCAGTGCCGATACGAGCGTGCCCACCGCGTCCGTGTCCTTGACCCAGCCCTGGGGAACGGCACCGATGCCGCTGCCCTGGGCGACGGTCGCGGCGCGCCCGTCCGGCGGCACGCCCAGCGCCGAGGACCGTTCCGCCACGGTGTCGGAGTGCAGCCGTGCGCTGTCCACGACTTCGTCGAGCTGCAGATGGATGGAGCGGAAGCGCGGTCCGATCACGTTCCAGTGCACCTGCTTCGCCACCAGGGAGAGGTCCAGCAGGTCGACCAAGGCGCCCTGCAGCGCCTCGGAGACGATCTTGAGGTCCGCGTCGGACAGCGGGCTCTTCACGACGTACATCGGCATCCTCCGCAAGCGTTCGTACGGCCCCGAGCCCCTGACCCTTCCACGATGACCGCAGCGCACGGACCCGGCAAACGGGGACCGTGACCCGCCAGGCCCCGCTTCCGGCCGCCGGGCCGCCCGGCACACAGCCGCAGGAGCCGCCCCGGCCACAGGCGAGAAACCCCGCCCGGGCCACAGGCGAGAAACCCCGCCCGGGACATGCGAGAGCCCCGGCCGCACCCCTCCGGGAATCATCCCCGGAGAAGCCCCGGCCGGGGCTTCTCGCACACGTCACCGCCTCATCCGCCCAGGGGCGTGAACTCAGGCGGCGACCACGTCCACTGCCTCGGTGGGCGCCTTGATCGTGACCCGTTCCGGCGGAACACCGGCGACAGACACGGAATTGAGCATCGGGCGACGCACCGGTGCGGGCACCGGCTCGGTTGCCGCAGCCGACTGTGCCAGCTCGGCGAGGGCGAGCTCGTCGCTCACTTCCCGCATGAGCTCGGACATCCGTACGTCCAGCGCGTCGCAGATCGCGGAGAGCAGCTCGGAGGACGCCTCCTTCTGCCCCCGCTCCACCTCGGAGAGATAGCCGAGCGAGACTCGGGCGGACGAGGAGACTTCGCGCAGAGTACGGCCCTGGCGCTGGCGCTGCCGACGCAGCACGTCACCCAGCAGGCGACGGAGCAGAATCATCGGTGGCTCCCTCCTCGGACCGCGAGACCGCATCCTTCACGCCCCACCGTACCGCCTTGCGCCGCGGCCGTGCGGGGAGCGCTGTTGTGTTCACTCAGGGCTGTAAACATCAAGTCCCCCCGTTCTGTTCCGTATCCTGTGCCCGCTCATTCCCGGTCTGTTCGCCTGCCAGCTCCTGAAGGAGCAGCGCGAGTACGCTCCGTACACTCTCCATACGGATTTCCGCACGGTCACCGTTCAACCGCAGAGCGGCCACTTTCCCGCCACCAAGTTCGCCGGAAACCTCTTCGAACGGGCCGTCCACGGCGACGAAAACCGTGCCGACCGGCTGTCCGTCCTGGGGCTCGGGGCCTGCCACACCGGTGGTCGCGAGCCCCCAGTCCGCGCCCAGCGCCTTCCGCACGCCGACCGCCATCTGGGCCGCGACCTGCGGATCCACGGCCCCGCGTGCGGCCAACAGGGTGCCGTCGACCCTGAGGACGTCCCGCTTCAGATCGGTGGCGTACGCGGTCACCGAACCGCGGAAGACCTTGGAGGCCCCGGGCGCCGCCGTGATCTCCGCGGCCACCAGGCCACCGGTCAGCGACTCGGCGACAGCGAGCGTTTCCCCCCTCACCGTGAGTAGCCGCACCACTTCGGTGGCCAGAGGATTCACCGCTCCGCCTCCTGAGCCGTGGCCCGGCGCTCGGCGATTCCGCGCCTGCGCAGCACAATGGCTTGTCTCACATAGTCGAGGCCGGTGACGACGGTCAGCACGATCGCGGCCGCCATCACCCAGAACCTCAGGGTGGCAAGCCACCCCGTGAGCGGCAGGACGTACATGCCGACGGCCACGCCCTGCGTCAGCGTCTTCAGCTTGCCGCCCCGGCTCGCCGGGATCACGCCGTAGCGGATGACCAGGAAGCGCAGCAGGGTGATCCCGAGCTCGCGGCCGAGGATGACTCCCGTCACCCACCACGGCAGATCGCCGAGCCAGGACAGACAGATCAGCGCCGCACCCATGATCGCCTTGTCGGCGATGGGGTCGGCGATCTTCCCGAAGTCGGTGACGAGGTTGTACGTGCGCGCCAGGTGGCCGTCGAACAGGTCGGTGATCATGGCGATGGCGAAGGCCGCCCAGGCGAGCGAGCGCCATGCCGGGTCGTAACCGCCGTTGCCGAGCATCAACGCGACGAAGCCCGGCACGAGGACCAGGCGGAGCATCGTCAGGAGGTTGGCCACGTTCCAGACGCTGGCCTGGTTGACCGCGGCGGCCGTCAGCTTGCCGCCCCGCACCGACCGGGCGCCTTCCTGGGCACCGGCGCCGCCCGGCGCATCCGGACCCTGGACCGAGTCGGCGGACTGGCTGCCGGAGGGTCCCTTGGCGGCCTTGGCGCCCGACCTGCCCGCGCCGCCGGCGGCGCCCGGCGAGGACGCCCCGCCCCGCGCGCCGGAGGAGCCGCCCGCCGCGGATGCCGGGATTCCGGTCATCTGCCCGCCTCCTCAGGACACCCGAGCGAGCCCTCGAGCGGCTCGGCCACCAGGTCGACACCCTCCGCACCGACCACCTTCGCCTCGACCATACGGCCGACGCGGAGACCTTCGCCCCTCGTGAACAGGACCTGGCCGTCCGTCTCGGGCGCCTGGTGCGCGGCGCGGCCGTACGCGGCCGCCTCCTCGTCGTCCTCGTCCACCGACTCCACGAGCACGTGCACGGTCTCGCCGCCGCGCTCCTCGGCGCGCTGCGACACCAGTTCCTCGGCCAGCCGGGAGACATGGGCCAGACGCTCGGCGACGACGTCCTCGTCGAGCTTGTCGTCGTACGTCGCGGCCTCGGTGCCCTCCTCGTCGGAGTAGCCGAAGACACCGATCGCATCCAGCCGCGCACCGTTCAGGAAGCGCTCGAGTTCGGCCAGGTCGGCCTCGGTCTCGCCGGGGAAGCCCACGATGAAGTTGGAGCGCACCCCGGCCTCCGGCGCCTTGCTCCGGATGGTGTCGAGGAGCTCCAGGAAGCGGTCGGTGTCGCCGAAGCGCCGCATCGCGCGCAGGACGCCGGGCGCGGAGTGCTGGAAGGACAGGTCGAAGTAGGGCGCGACCTTGGGCGTGGAGGTCAGCACGTCGATGAGACCGGGCCGCATCTCGGCGGGCTGAAGGTAGCTGACGCGGACACGCTCGATGCCGTCCACCTCGGCGAGCTCCGGCAGCAGGGACTCCAGGAGACGGATGTCGCCCAGGTCCTTGCCGTACGAGGTGTTGTTCTCGGAGACCAGCATGATCTCCCTGACGCCCTGCTCGGCCAGCCAGCGCGTCTCGTTCAGCACATCGCTGGGGCGGCGGGAGATGAAGGAGCCGCGGAAGGACGGGATGGCGCAGAAGGAGCAGCGTCGGTCACAGCCCGAGGCGAGCTTCACCGAGGCGACGGGCGAGCCGCCGAGCCGCCGGCGCAGGGGCGCACGGGGGCCGGAGGCCGGAGCGACGCCTTCCGGCAGGTCGGTGGGACCGTGCCCCGGCAGTGCGACGACTGCCGCGGACTCCTGCCGCCGCGCCGGGCTGATCGGCAGCAGCTTGCGCCGGTCGCGAGGGGTGTGCGAAGCGTGGATACCGCCGGACAGGATGGTCTGGAGGCGGTCGGAAATGTCCGCGTAATCGTCGAAACCGAGCACACCGTCGGCCTCCGGGAGGGCCTCGGCGAGCTCCTTGCCGTACCGCTCGGCCATGCAGCCCACCGCCACCACGGCCTGCGTTCTGCTGTGGCTCTTGAGGTCGTTGGCCTCCAGCAGGGCGTCCACGGAGTCCTTCTTCGCGGCCTCGACGAAGCCGCACGTGTTCACGACGGCGACGTCCGCGTCCCCGGCGTCCTCCACGAGCTGCCAGCCGTCCGCCTCCAAACGGCCTGCGAGCTCCTCCGAGTCCACCTCGTTACGGGCGCAGCCAAGGGTGACGAGTGCGACGGTACGGCGTTCAGGCATGGGCTCAAGACTACTTCGTCCCGCTGACACCCCACGTCGACGGGGTTGGCCGATCTTGGCCAACCCCGTGTGTTCAGTGCTCGTGGGTCCCGCGTGGGCACCGTCCGGGTGCCGCGGACGTCCGTCACCCGCTGACGGGGTCGCCCTTCGTGTAGGTCAGACGCTCGACCTGGCCGGACTGGAAGACGTCCTGGATCTTCTTGCCGTTGACGTACAGCTCGATGGCGCCCGCGTCGCCGAGGACCAGGTCGATCTTCTCCTTGTCCTGGAAGGTCTGCGAGTCACCCTTCTTCAGCAGCCCGTCGAACAGGCTCCGTCCGTTGTGGTCCTTGGCGGAGAGCCAGCTGCGGCCCTTGGCGGCACTGACCTGGACGGTCACCTTGTCCCTGGGCGCGGCTGCGATGGCGCTGTCGGAGGGCTCGGGCTTCTGGATGCCCTTGCCGCTCTTGGGCGTGGCAGTGGCGGGCTTGCCGGTACTCGCCGCGGGACCCTTGGCGACCTGCGTCTTGACGGTGTCCGAACCGCCGGTCCCCTTGATCGCGGTGAATCCGACGAAGCCGATCACCGCGACGATCGCCGCGACCATGGCCGCGGTCCAGTTGGGTCCGCGCCGCTCGGGGCGGATACGTTCCGCCTCGAAGAGCGGGGTCGCCGGGGTCGGAGCGGGCCGTGCGGCGTGCTCGGCGGCGTACTGCTCGAGAAGCGGGTCCGGATCGATGTGCACAGCCCGCGCGAGCGTGCGAATGTGACCTCGTGCGTAGACGTCGCCGCCGCAGGGGGCGAAATTGTCCTCTTCGATCGCGTGGACGATGGCCATGCGGACCCGGGTGGCGTTGCTGACGTCGTCGACGGTCAGCCCGGCCGCGATGCGCGCCTGTTGCAGGGCTCGGCCGATCGAAGGGCGGTCCGACGCGGCGGCGTCGTCACGCTGGTCCTCGAACGGACGCTCGTCCTCAGGGGAGTTGCCGTCAGGGGAGTTGCCGATGGACACGGGGGCGCCTTTCGAGCGTGTAGCCACCTGTGCTGGAAGTACAGTCTAGGGGGGTTACGAAAGGGTGGGGCAACCCGGCGGTATTACTTTGTACGCCATCAGAATGGCCGGTCATCCTGATGTTGGGACATCTACCCGTCCCCTCGCTCAACTTGACGTATGTGGGCGGGAAACAGTTGCTCACGGATCACTTACGAGTGGGTCACGATCATGCGGCCGAACGCGCCGCCGGGTGCAGGCGACCACGCTCGGGCGAACCACTCGTACGGCGAAACCGGGACCGCCCGCGTCCCTATGGTTGAGACTCCCCCCGGATCAGGGCGAGCACTCCGTCCAGGTCGTCGGGTTTCACAAGAACGTCACGTGCCTTGGAGCCCTCGCTGGGGCCGACGATGTTCCGCGACTCCATGAGGTCCATCAGCCGTCCGGCCTTGGCGAAGCCGACGCGCAGCTTCCGTTGGAGCATCGAGGTCGATCCGAACTGTGTGGAGACGACCAGTTCGGCCGCCTGGCACAGCAGGTCGAGATCGTCGCCGATGTCCTCGTCGATCTCCTTCTTCTGCTTCGTGCCGACCGTGACGTCGTCCCGGAAGTTGGGCGCCATCTGGTCCTTGCAGTGCTGGACGACCGCCGCGACCTCTTCTTCGGTCACGAACGCGCCCTGCATGCGCACCGGTTTGTTCGCGCCCATCGGCAGGAAGAGGCCGTCTCCCTTGCCGATCAGCTTCTCGGCACCGGGCTGGTCGAGGATGACCCGCGAGTCGGCCAGGGACGAGGTGGCGAAGGCGAGCCGGGAGGGCACGTTCGCCTTGATCAGACCGGTGACGACGTCCACGGACGGCCGCTGGGTGGCGAGCACCAGATGGATGCCGGCCGCCCGCGCGAGCTGTGTGATGCGCACGATCGCGTCCTCGACGTCACGCGGCGCCACCATCATCAGGTCGGCGAGCTCGTCGACGATCACCAGCAGGTACGGGTACGGCTGGAGCTCTCGCTCGCTGCCCTCGGGGGCCTTGACCTTGCCGTTCCTGATGGCCTCGTTGAAGTCGTCGATGTGCCGGAACCCGTAGGCCGCCAGGTCGTCGTAGCGCAGGTCCATCTCCCGCACGACCCACTGGAGCGCCTCGGCGGCCCGCTTCGGGTTGGTGATGATCGGCGTGATCAGGTGCGGGATGCCCTCGTAGGCGGTCAGCTCGACGCGCTTGGGGTCGACGAGGACCATCCGCACGTCCTCGGGGGTCGCGCGCATCATGATCGAGGTGATCAGGCAGTTGATGCAGGAGGACTTGCCGGAGCCGGTCGCGCCGGCGACCAGCATGTGCGGCATCTTCGCCAGGCTGTGCATCACATAGCCGCCCTCGACGTCCTTGCCGAAGGCGACCAGCATCGGGTCGTCGTCCTCGGCGGAGTCCGCAAGTCGCAGGACGTCACCGAGGTTGACCATCTCACGGTCGGTGTTCGGGATCTCGATGCCGACGGCGGACTTGCCGGGGATCGGGCTGATGATCCGCACATCGGGGCTCGCGACGGCGTACGCGATGTTCTTGGTGAGGGCGGTGATCCGCTCGACCTTCACGGCGGGACCCAGCTCCACCTCGTACCGGGTGACCGTCGGCCCGCGCGTGAAGCCGGTGACGGCGGCGTCGACCTTGAACTCGGTGAAGACGTTGGTGAGCGATGCGACGACGGCGTCGTTGGCGGCGCTGCGCGCCTTGCCGGGGCCGCCGCGCTGAAGGAGGTCCAGGGCCGGCAGCGCGTAGGTGATGTCGCCCGAGAGCTGGAGCTGCTCGGCACGCGGCGGCAGCTCGCGGGACTCGGCCGGTGCCGCCTTGGTCAGGTCGGGCACCGCGGACCCGGCCGTGAGCTTTTCCTGCTGGGGGCGCGCGGCCGGCACGGGCGTCGGGGTCGGCTCCGCGCGGTCGCCCACACTTACGCCCTGCGTGAGGTCGGCGACGACCGGGGACGGCGGCATGCCGTGCAGGACGGCACCGTCGAGCGCCGCGGCGGCGGCCGCCGCGACGTCCACGGCGTCCATCCGACGGCCCACGGCGGGCTGCTGCGCGGCCGGGCGGCGCGAACGGCCCCGGCGCTGGGAGAGCGCTTCCTGCTCGGCTGCGTCCGGCTCGTACTCCTCCGGGGCGGAACCGCGCCGCCGGGAGCGGGGCAGCGCCTCGCGCCACTGCTCGTCGTACCGCTCGTCGTCCTCGGTGAAGTCGTCGACGGGGTCGTGCAGGATCCCGAGCTTCACGCCCAGCAGCCGCAGCCGCTGCGGGATGGCGGTGACGGGTGTGGCGGTGACGACGAGCAGGCCGAAGAACGTCAGCAGGGCGAGCAGGGGCACCGCGAGGACGTCGCCCATGGTGAAGGTCAACGGGGTGGCCGCGGCCCACCCGATCAGCCCCCCGGCGTCCCTTATCGCCTGCATCCCGTCGCTGCGCGCGGGGGCGCCGCATGCGATGTGCACCTGGCCGAGCACGCCGATGACGAGCGCGGACAGGCCGATGACGATGCGGCCGTTGGCATCCGGCCGCTCCGGGTGCAGGATCAGGCGCACGGCGATCACGCCGAGCAGGAGCGGCACGAGCAGGTCGAGACGGCCGAAGGCACCGGTCACCAGCATCTGGACGAGGCCGCCGACCGGGCCGTGCAGATTGGCCCAGGTGCCGGCGGCGACGATCAGCGAGAGCGCGAACAGCAGGAGCGCGAGACCATCCTTGCGGTGCGCCGGGTCGAGCCCCTTCGCGCCCCGCCCTATGCCGCGGAACATGGCCCCGACGGCGTGCGCGAGGCCGAGCCACAGGGCCCGCACGAGTCGGTACAGGCCCGCGGTCGGGTTGGGCGCCGGCGCGGGAGCGGGCTTCTTCGCCGGAGCCTTCCTGGCGGGCGCCCTCTTCGCGGCGGCTTTCTTCGCCGGGGCCTTCTTCGCCGGAGCCCTCCTGGGAGCGGCCGCCTTCTTGGCGGGCGACTTCTTGGCTGCGGGACGTGGGGCCATGGGTGTGAGATTACCGGTGGAGACGGCAGGGGACACGCGTGCCCACAGCTTCACCCGTTCGTGTCGTACCACGAGAGGCACGAAACTGACGCGGACTCAACGCGGGTACACCCGCTTGGCGCAGAGTCGACCTACGGGGCAGCCTGCGGAACGGCCGCGAGGCATGACCCGCCCGCCCCGCGAAGCGGACCGTCAGCTCTGGGACGGCACCGGCGGTGTACCGCTGCCGGTACCCGGCTCCAGGGCGTCCAGGGCCCTGCGCAACCCAGTGAGTTTGCGTTCGAGATGGGCCGCCGTCGCTACTGCCGCCGCGTCCGCGGAGTCGTCGTCGAGCTGCTTCGACAGCGCCTCGGCCTGCTCCTCCACCGCCGCGAGCCGCGCGGAGAGCTCGGCGAGGAGTCCGGCGGGCTCCTTGCTCTCACCGGCCGCCGACTTGCCGCCGCCCTCCAGCTGGAGCCTCAGCAGGGCCGCCTGCTCGCGGAGTTGGCAGTTCTTCATGTAGAGCTCGACGAACACCGAGACCTTGGCCCGCAGCACCCACGGGTCGAACGGCTTGGAGATGTAGTCGACCGCACCCGCCGCGTACCCCCGGAAGGTGTGGTGCGGGCCGTGGTTGATGGCGGTCAGGAAGATGATCGGGATGTCACGGGTCCGCTCCCGCCGCTTGATGTGCGCGGCCGTTTCGAAACCGTCCATGCCCGGCATCTGGACGTCCAGCAGAATGACCGCGAAATCGTCCGTCAGCAGTGCCTTGAGCGCTTCCTCCCCGGACGATGCCCTGACCAGCGTCTGATCGAGCGCAGAGAGGATGGCCTCCAGCGCCAGCAGATTCTCCGGCCGGTCATCGACCAGGAGGATCTTGGCCTTCTGCACCATGGCCCGCCCTCCTCGCCCCGGCGTGGGGCCTCCCCTGTCCTCAGGACTCGGAATGACACCGCCCGGCGCCACCCCAGGGGACGACTCCCTTGCGCCGCCCGTCCTTGTGCCGGTCATCGTAGCCGCACCCCGCCTGTCGCCACACCCTGTCACCGCGATGTCACTGTGCACGTAGCAGAAACGCAGCAGGAGACCAGAAGGTTCCCCGTACCCCGCCGTTCTACACGGCTTCCACCACACTCAGTCAGCAACTCCGCGTGAACGTTCGGCCTTCCCGTCAGCCCTCACGCATCCACTGCCGCATCACTGTCAGCAGATGGTCGGGGTCGACCGGCTTGGTGACGTAGTCGGAGGCTCCCGACTCGATGGCCTTCTCCCGGTCGCCCTTCATGGCCTTCGCCGTCAGCGCGATGATCGGCAGACCCGCGAACTGCGGCATCCGCCGGATCGCCGTGGTCGTGGCGTACCCGTCCATCTCGGGCATCATGATGTCCATCAGGACGACCGCGACATCGTCGTGCTGTTCCAGGACCTCGATGCCCTCACGTCCGTTCTCCGCGTACAGCACCGACAGGCCGTGCTGCTCCAGGACGCTGGTGAGCGCGAACACGTTGCGGATGTCGTCGTCGACGATCAGGACCTTCTCGCTGTCGAACCGCACACCGTGACGCGGCTGCGGCCCCTCCTGCTGGTCCGCGGCCCACTGCTCCTGCCCGGCGCCGCCGCCGCGCTGCGCGCCCGCGGAGACCGCCTTGCGCCGACGCCGGAAGAGCGCCGCGGGCCCGTTCTGGGTGTCCTGGTACGACTTCACCTCGGCCGGGGTCTCGATGTCCGGCGCGATCAGGCCCGCCTCGGACGCCAGCAGTTCGTCCGCCTCCATGGCGGGCGCGAGCTGCGCGTAGCCCTGCGGAGGCAGTTCACTCGGGTGCAGCGGCAAATACAGTGTGAAGGTCGAGCCGCGCCCGGGCTCGCTCTGCGCGTGGATCTCACCGCCGAGCAACCGAGCGATCTCCCGCGAGATGGACAGCCCCAGACCCGTGCCGCCGTACTTGCGGCTCGTGGTGCCGTCGGCCTGCTTGAACGCCTCGAAAATCACCCGCATCTTGCTGGCGGCGATGCCGATGCCCGTGTCGGCCACGGAGAATGCGATCAGTTCCGCATCCATGTCCCGCAGCGAACCGGCCTCGAGCAACTGCTCCCGGATGGCCATCGGGACATCGTTGGCCGCCGGCCGGATGACCAGCTCGACGGCCCCGGTGTCGGTGAACTTCACCGCGTTGGACAGCAGGTTGCGCAGCACCTGGAGGAGGCGCTGCTCGTCGGTGTGCAGCGTGGCGGGCAGCTCGGGCGAGACCCGTACGGAGAAGTCGAGGCCCTTCTCCGCGGTCAGCGGCCGGAAGGTGGCCTCCACGTAGTCGACCAGCTGGACGAGCGCGATGCGTGTCGGCGAGACGTCCATCTTGCCCGCCTCCACCTTGGACAGGTCGAGGATGTCGTTGATCAGCTGGAGCAGGTCCGAGCCGGCCCCGTGGATGGTCTCGGCGAACTCGACCTGTTTCGGCGAAAGGTTGCCCTCGGCGTTGTCGGCGAGCAACTTGGCCAGAATCAGCAGCGAGTTGAGCGGTGTGCGCAGCTCGTGTGACATGTTGGCCAGGAACTCGCTCTTGTAGCGCATGGACACCGCGAGTTGCTCGGCGCGCTCCTCCAGGACCTGCCGCGCCTCCTCGATCTCGGTGTTCTTGACCTCGATGTCGCGGTTCTGCTGGGCCAGCAGCTCGGCCTTCTCCTCCAGTTCGGCGTTGGACGCCTGGAGGGCCTTCTGCCGCTGCTCCAACTCCTCCGATCGCATCCTCAGTTGATCGGTCAGCTCCTGCGACTGCTTCAGCAGAACCTCGGTCTTGGTGTTCACGGAGATGGTGTTGACGCTCGTCGCGATCATCTCGGCGATCTGGTTGAGGAAGTCCCTCTGGATCTGCGTGAACGGCGTGAAGGACGCCAGCTCGATGACCCCGAGCACCTTGCCCTCGAAGAGCACCGGAAGAACGATGACCTGGGCGGGCGGCGCCTCCCCGAGACCGGAGGAGATCTTCAGATAGCCGCTCGGTGCGTTCTCCACCAGGATCGTGCGCTTCTCCATGGCGGCCGTCCCGATGAGCGCCTCACCCGGCCGGAACGACGTCGGCATGGAGCCCATCGAATAGCCGTACGACCCCAGCATGCGCAACTCGTACGCGTCGTCCGCTTCGGGGCCCAGGTCCTTGCCGTCGACCAGCGGCATGGCGAGGAAGAACGCGCCGTGCTGCGCGGAGACCACCGGCGTCAGCTCGCTCATGATCAGCGAGGCCACGTCCTCCAGGTCCCGGCGGCCCTGCATCAGCGCGGAGATCCGGGCCAGATTGCCCTTGAGCCAGTCCTGCTCCTTGTTGGCGATCGTGGTGTCGCGCAGGTTGGCGATCATCTTGTTGATGTAGTCCTGAAGTTCCTGGATCTCCCCGGAGGCGTCCACGTCGATCTTCAGGTTGAGATCGCCGCGGGTCACCGCGGTCGCCACACGCGCGATGGCGCGCACCTGCCGGGTCAGGTTCCCGGCCATCTCGTTCACCGACTCGGTCAGGTCCCGCCAGGTGCCGTCGACGTCCCGCACCCGGGCCTGGCCGCCCAACTGGCCCTCCGTGCCCACCTCACGGGCGACCCTGGTGACCTCCTCGGCGAAGGAGGAGAGCTGGTCGACCATGGTGTTGATCGTGGTCTTGAGCTCGAGGATCTCACCCCGCGCGTCGATGTCGATCTTCTTGGTCAGATCACCCTTGGCGATGGCCGTGGTCACCATCGCGATGTTGCGCACCTGACCGGTGAGGTTGGACGCCATCTGGTTCACGGACTCGGTGAGGTCCTTCCACGTGCCGGCGACACCCGGTACGTGCGCCTGGCCGCCGAGGATGCCGTCCGTGCCCACCTCGCGGGCCACCTTGGTGACCTGGTCGGCGAACGAACTCAGCGTCTTCACCATGGTGTTGAAGGTGTCGGCCAGCTGGGCGACCTCACCGCGCGCCTCGATCGTCACCGTCCGCGTCAGGTCGCCGTTCGCGACGGCCGCCGCGACCTGCGAGATGTTGCGCACCTGTGTGGTCAGGTTGTTGGCCATCAGGTTGACGTTGTCGTTGAGGTCCTTCCAGATGCCCGTGACGCCCGGTACGTGCGCCTGGCCGCCGAGGATGCCCTCGGTGCCCACCTCGCGGGCCACCCGCGTCACCTGCTCCGCGAAGGACGACAGCTGATCGACCATCGTGTTGACGGTGGTGACCAGCTCCAGGATCTCGCCCTTGGCGTCGACGGTGATCTTCTTCGACAGGTCGCCCTTGGCGACCGCGGTGGTGACCTCGGCGATGTTGCGCACCTGGATGGTCAGGTTGTTCGCCATGAAGTTCACCGACTGGGTGAGGTCCTTCCAGGTGCCGGAGACACCCTGAACCTCGGCCTGGCCGCCGAGGATGCCCTCGGTGCCCACCTCGCGGGCCACCCGCGTCACCTGCTCGGCGAAGTTGGAGAGCTGGTCCACCATCGTGTTGATGGTGTTCTTCAGCTCCAGGATCTCGCCGCGCGCGTCCACGTCGATCTTCTGCGACAGGTCGCCACGGGCCACCGCCGTCGCCACCTGCGCGATGTTGCGCACCTGGGTGGTGAGGTTTCCGGCCATGCCGTTGACCGAGTCGGTCAGGTCACGCCACACGCCGGCCACGCCGGGCACCTGCGCCTGACCGCCGAGCCGGCCCTCCGTGCCCACCTCACGGGCCACCCGCGTCACCTGCTCCGCGAAGGCGGAGAGCTGGTCCACCAGGTTGTTGATGGTGTTCTTCAGCTCCAGGATCTCGCCGCGCGCGTCCACGTCGATCTTCTGCGACAGGTCACCACGGGCCACCGCCGTGGTGACCTGGGCGATCTGCCGCACCTGCGAAGTCAGGTTGCCCGCCATGAAGTTGACGGAGTCGGTGAGCTCCTTCCAGGTGCCGCTGACGCCCGGCACCACGGCCTGGCCGCCCAGGCGGCCCTCCGTGCCCACGTCCCGAGCCATGCGCGTGACCTGGTCCGCGAAGGCGGACAGCTGGTCCACCATCGTGTTCACGGTGTTCTTCAGCTGGAGCATCTCACCGGAGACGTCCACGGTGACCTTCTGCGAGAGGTCGCCGTTGGCCACCGCCGTCGTGACCTGGGCGATATTGCGGACCTGGCCGGTGAGGTTGCGGAAGGCGGTGTTGACCGAGTCCGTGAGGTCCTTCCAGGTGCCGGCGGCACCCGTCACCTGCGCCTGGCCGCCCAGCTCACCCTCGACGCCGATCTCCCGGGCCACGCGCGTGACCTCGGAGCCGAAGGCGGACAGCTGGTCCACCATCCCGTTGACGGTGTTCTTCAGCTCCAGCATCTCGCCCGCGACGTCGACGGTGACCTTCTGCGACAGATCACCGTTGGCCACGGCCGTCGTCACCGCGGCGATGTCCCGCACCTGGGTGGTCAGATTACGGAAGACCGTGTTCACCGAATCGGTGAGGTCCTTCCACGTTCCCGCCGCCCCCGGCACGTTGGCCTGCCCGCCGAGCCGTCCCTCGGCACCGACCTCGTTGGCCACCCGGGTGACCTCGTCCGCGAAGGTGCGCAGCGTCTCGGTCATCTGATTGATCGTCTCGGCGAGCTGGGCGACCTCGCCGCGCGCCGACACGGTCACCTTCTGCGACAGATCACCATTGGCGACCGCGGTCGTCACCTGCGCGATCCCCCGCACCTGGGCGGTCAGGTTGCCCGCCATCAGGTTCACCGAGTCGGTGAGGTCCTTCCACACGCCGGCCACCCCGGGCACCTGCGCCTGCCCGCCCAGCTCACCCTCCGTGCCCACCTCGCGGGCGACCCGGGTCACCTCGGAGGAGAACGAGGACAGCTGGTCCACCATCGTGTTGACGGTTTCCTTGAGCTCCAGCATCTCCCCGGCCACATGAACCGTGACCTTCCGGGACAAGTCACCCTTCGCGACCGCCGTCGTCACGAGGGCGATGTCCCGCACCTGCGCGGTCAGCCGGTACGCCATCGTATTGACCGAATCCGTGAGGTCCTTCCACGAACCGGACATACCGCGCACCCGGGCCTGCCCGCCCAGCTTGCCCTCCGTGCCCACCTCACTGGCCACCCGTGTGACCTCGTCGGTGAACGTCGACAGCTGGTCGACCAGATTGTTGACCGTACGCCCGACCTTCAGGAACTCCCCGCGCAGTGGATGCCCCGCCCCGTCCGGCACCTGCGTCCGCAGCTCCATGCGCGGCGACAGATCGCCCTCGGCCACCGCGGACAGCACCCGGCCGACCTCGGAGACGGGTCGTACGAGATCGTCGACCAGGGCGTTGGAGGCATCGATCGCGGCCCCCCAGGAACCCTCGCAGGCCCCCGTCTCCAGCCGCTCGGTGAGCTTGCCCTCACGCCCCACCATGCGCCGCACCCGCGCCAGCTCGCCGGTCAGATGCAGATTCCGGTCGGCCACCTCGTTGAAGACGGCCGCGATTTCGGACATCACTCCGTCTCCGGAGACGGTCAGCCGCTTCCGGAAGTTGCCGTCCCTCATCGAGACCAAAGCCGCAAGGAGCCGGTTCAGGGCCGCCGTGTCCACCGCGGTGGTTCCCTTGCGCGCACCGCGCTGGCTGCCCAGGGACTGTCCGCCTTTCGCGCGCGTATTCGTGCTCCGCGTCGCCGCGCCAGACTCCACTGTGTCCCTCCCGCAGGGGTCGACCGTCACTGCTGTGCTCAGGGGTACTGCTCGACGTACTGGTTACTGATGCGTAGTGCTGCCCGATATACCAGGCACACGGGCGTGCTCCTGCCCCAAGTGGCGGAGGACACTCGGCCTGTGCGGACCATCACCACAAGCTTGCCCAGTGTTTCACCATGCCTGAACCAGGCCATAACAGTTCGGCAGCTTCGCACACGCTCCGCACACTCTCCGGACGTAAACACCGGCGACCGGCATCCGCATGGACGGCGAAGGTAAGTAACCTTGCATGCGGCTGTCCAGCCGCGGTCCATCGGCCTGGGCGGTGGCACGAGTACGAGCGGGCAGGCATCGGAGGGGCGCCGCACCATGACCACCGGACTGCATCCCGGGGGACCACCCCAGGATCCCCGGGAGACGGGGAACCAGCCACTGCCTCGGCAGGAGCGGGTCGGCCCGGAAGCCCCGCACGTCGAGAACCGGACAGGGAGTTCTGTGATCACCGCGCGCGCGGCCGCCAGCTTCGAGCCCGTCGGACGATCGGTCGCAACCGCCCGGTCCTTCGTCCGTGACACCCTGCATGGCTGGGGCTTCGCCGACATCGTCGACGACGCCGTGGTCCTCACCAGCGAACTGGTCACCAACGCCGTCGTCCACGCGGGCACCTCCGCGGACGTCCTGTGCCTGCGCAGCGACGACGGCGTACGGATCGAGGTCGCCGACCGGTATCCGGAGCGCGAGATCCCCCTGCAGACGACCGCCGTCAGCATGGGCAGCCCCGACCGCGAGGGCGGCCGCGGGCTCCAGCTGTGCGCCGCCCTGGCCGGCCGCTGGGGTGTCGAGTACACGCCCACGCACAAACAGATCTGGTTCCAGCTGGATCTCCCCGAGCGCCCGGTGGGCACGCGCGCCGCCGGTCCCTCCCTGCCCGCCGATCTCCTCCCGCTGGCCGACGCGCGGGTCCGCGTCGCGGTCGTCCAGATCGACAGCAACGGCTCCATCGCCGCCTGGAACGAGGACGCGGAAGAGCTCTTCGGATACGCGTCCGAGCAGGTCACCGGCAAACCGCTCACCGACCTCGCGGCGTGGCCGCACACCCCGGGCACCGGAACGGGCGTCGCCGAGGCCCTCCAGCTCTCGCGTTGGGAGGGCAGCTACGGCATCCGCGGCGCCGACGGCCGCGTGAGCCCCGTCTACGCCTCCCATCTGCGCGTACGGGACACGGCGGGCGAACCGTCCACGGTCTGCCTGCTGGTCCGTGATCACGAACGCGCCATCCTGCAGACCCCGCTGCGGGGATCCGCCGGCGACACCACGACCGCTCCGGACGGACAGGCCCCGGACCCCTTCGAGGTCTTCATCGGCTCCCCCGCCCCCGACGACCTCGACGGCCTCCTCCAGAGAACGGTGGAACGCGCCCGCGACATGCTGGACGGCGACGCGGCCTTCCTGCTGCTGGCCACCGACGACGAGACGGAGCTGGAGGTACGCGCCTCCACGGGCCTGCCCTCCGCCCGCCAGCGCTTCGCCCGCGTCCCGGTCGAGGCGGGCCCCGGCCGCTACGGCTCGGCCCGTATGCCGGCCGTCCACGACGATCTGGCGGCCGTACCGGGCGCCGTCCCCCTGCTGAGCGGCACGGGCATGCGCTCGGTGGTGACGGTCCCGCTGAAGGTCGAGGGCCGCCTCACCGGCTCCCTCGGCGTCGCGGCCGAAGCGCCCTCCCGCTACTCCAACGAGGAGGCGCTGCGCCTGCAGTTCGCGGCCGACCGCATCGCCCTCGCCGTGGAGTCGGCACGCCTGGGCGAGCTGGAGCGGCTGCGACGAGGCTCACTCAGCTTCCTCGTCGAGGCCTCCGACCTCCTCGCGGGCACCCTGGACCGTGACCAGACGCTGGCGCTCATGGCCCAGATGACGATCCCGACCCTGGCCACCTGGTGCGCGGTGTACACGATCGCCGACCAGGCATCCGACCCGTACCTCTCCTACGTCCTGCACGAGGACGAGGAGCGCATCGACGGGCTCAAGGCACTCCTGTCCAAGATCCCCCCGCCGGAGCCGATCCCCACGCCCGGCGCCCGGGTCTGGACGGCCCCTGCGGCGGCGGCCCATCGGACGGCGCTGCGCACCTCGATGCGGAGCCTGGGTCTGGGCGAGCTCCCGACGGTCAGCAACGGTATCGGCACGAGCCTCGCGACAGCCTCGGCGGTCGGCGGCGAGACGGTCGTACTCCCCCTCGTGGCCCGCAACCGGGTCATCGGCATGCTGACCCTGGGCAAGCCCACGGATGAACACTTCCGGCAGGAAATCCTGGAGCTGGCCGAGGACCTGAGCCGCCGGGCGGCCCTGGCACTGGACAACGCCCGCCTCTACTCGGAGCGCACCGCCATCAGCCAGTCCCTCCAGCGCAGCCTGCTCCCGCCGGAGCTCCCGCAGATCGACGGCGTCGAGGTCGAGGTCATCTACCGCGCGGCCGGCGAGGGCAACGAGGTCGGCGGCGACTTCTACGACCTGTTCCCGATCCGGGACGGCGCGTACGGCTTCGCCATCGGCGACGTCTGCGGCACGGGCCCGGAGGCGGCGGCGGTCACCGGCCTGGCCCGCCATGCCCTCCGTCTGCTCGCGCGCGAGGGCTTCGGCGGCCCGGCCGTCCTGGAGCGCCTCAACTCGGCCATCCTCGACGAGGGTGCCCGCAGCCGCTTCCTGACGCTGCTCTACGGAGAGATGTGGCCGCAGGAGGACGGCAGCGCGGTGCTGAAGGTCGTCTGCGCGGGGCACCCGCTCCCGCTCCGGCTGCGCCAGGACGGCACTGTGGAACCGGCCGCCGAACCGCAGCCGCTCCTAGGCGTCATGGACGACCTCGAGCTGTACGAGCAGACGGTGACGCTCGACCCTGGCGACGTCCTGCTGTGCGTCACGGACGGCGTCACCGAACGCCGGGAGGGTGCCCGCATGTTGGGCGACGACGGCCTCGCCGACGTCCTCACCAACTGCACGGGCCTCACAGCGGGCGCGGTGGCTGCCCGCATCATGCGGGCGGTCGAACGCTTCGCCTCCGACGCCCCCTCGGACGACATGGCGATTCTCGCGATGCGGGTGCCGGGTCTTCCCAAGGAGTGAGGGAAGGCCGGGCCACCGGCCCGAGTTGGGCCGGAACCCGACTAGTGACAGAAAGAGGCCTCGCCCATCAGGGCGAGGCCTCTAGTTGTGGAGCCCCCAAACGGAATCGAACCGTTGACCTTCTCCTTACCATGGAGACGCTCTGCCGACTGAGCTATAGGGGCCTGTCGCGCTTTCGGAGTTTTCCTCGCGCCAACGGAATAGATCATACCCCGAACAGACCTGTGCTCCCAACCACGGGAAGTGGCTCAGAAGGCGGGCTGCAGCAATCCGCCCAAGGCATTGCACACGGAGACGATCCGGTTCATCTCACGTCTCGTCAGCGAGGCGTCCACCGGAAGCGAGAGCGTCTCGTCGGCGGCCCGCTCGGTCTCGGGCAGACACACATCGCGACGGAATCCCGGGACACGGTGCGCGGGCGTCTTCACCGGCACCCGGCACTCAACTCCCCTGGCCCTCACGGCCCGTGCGAAGGCATCCCGGTCCGGTCGGCCGTTGCCCGGCACACGCACCACGTACTGCTGATAGGTGTGGCCGCCACTGCTCTCGGGCGTCCGCACCCCACGCAGCCGCCGGTCGAGGTACGCGGCCCGCTCCCGACGCTGCGCCACCTCGGCGTACGGCGTCTCGGACTCCGCCTGCTCCAGCACGAGAAGATCATGGCGCTGCCCCAACTCGTGCAGCGCCGCGACGTCCGCCGGCCGCCCGAAGCGGTGGACGACGACGACCGCGGTCGTGTGCGGGGTCACCACGGCTTCGACGGCGACGGGGTCCAGGCAGTACGTCGCCGGGTCTATGTCGGCGAAGACCGGCGTCGCGCCCGTCAGGGCCACGGCTTCGGCAACCTCGATGTTGCCGAAGGCCGGCACGATGACCTCGTCACCGATGCCGATGCCTGCGGCCCTGAGCATTCCTGCAGTACCCATGGCCGGGATGCTGCTCCGGCAAAGTGAACCCGGCGTGACGCCCAAAACAAAAGAGCTGGTCCCCGAACCGAAGCTCGGGAACCAGCTCTGAAGATTTGTTCGGCGGTGTCCTACTCTCCCACAGGGTCCCCCCT
>NZ_LBMW01000007.1 GCF_026168105.1 Streptomyces hygroscopicus | reverse complement strand
GCGGACGGCGCGGACGGCGCGGACGGCGCGGACGGCGCGGACGGACCCGCCGGATTCGCCTGCCAGTCCTTCTCGTCGCTGTCGCTCGACCCTCCGCTGGTGGCGTTCATGGTCGGCCGGACGTCGACGACCTGGCCGCGGATCGCCCGGGCGGGCGTGTTCTGCGTCAACGTGCTCGCCGCCCACCAGGGCGCCCTGTGCCGCGGTTTCGCGGTGAGCGGCGGGGACAAGTTCGCCGGTGTCGACCACGAGCCGGCGCCCTTCTCCGGCTCCCCGCGCCTCGCGGGCGCCACGGCGTGGATCGACTGCGCGATCCACGCCGTGCACACGGGCGGCGACCATCTGATCGTGGTGGGCCGGGTGGAGGCCCTGGGAACGGGCGACGACGCGGAGGACACACCGCTGCTGTTCCACAAGGGCCGCTTCCTTTAAGGGCTGTCCCGTAATCCCCGGTGGATCGGCGCGCGGCGTCAGATGCGGTGCATCGCAAGGCGGAGGGTCGTCCTCATACTGGGCGTATTCGGTCGATCCGACAACGCAGCGAGGTGCCGTAGCTGTCGTCGTGCGCCCGCCGGGGATTACGGGACAGCCTTAGCCCCCTGGCCCGGCTGTCACCGGCCCGGTTCCGGGCCCTGCTGCTCAGGCCGGTGCCGGCACCCGTACCGGACGGCGCCGGATCACCAGCGCCATCAGCGCCGCCGCCGCGCACAGCGCCCCCGACGCGTACCAGACCACGTCGTACGAGCCGAACGTGTCCCGCGCGACACCGCCGAGGAAGGCGACCAGGGCCGCGCCGACCTGGTGGGAGGCGAAGACCCAGCCGAAGACGATGGCGCTGTCCTCGCCGTACTGCTCCCGGCACAGCGCCAGCGTCGGCGGGACCGTGGCGACCCAGTCCAGACCGTAGAAGACGATGAAGAAGATCATCGGCGGGTGGACGGTGGGGGCCAGGAGCACGGGCAGGAAGAGGAGGGACAGACCGCGCAGGGCGTAGTACACCGCGAGCAGACGGCGTGGTTCGTAGCGGTCGGTGAACCAGCCCGAGGTGATCGTGCCCAGCACGTCGAAGACCCCGACGACCGCGAGCAGCGAGGCGGCCGCCGTGACCGGCATGCCATGGTCATGGGCGGCCGGGACGAAGTGCGTCTGGACCAGGCCGTTCGTGGAGGCACCGCAGATCGCGAACGTGCCGGCCAGCAGCCAGAACGGTCCCGTGCGCCCCGCCGCCAGGAGCACCGCGAGGGCGCGGCGGGCGGCTCCGGGCACGGGGTCGGGCCTGGGGACGAACTCCTGCGCGCCGTAGGGCTTCACCCCCACGTCCGCCGGGTGGTCCCGCAGCAGCAGCCAGGCGAACGGGATCACCGCGAAGGAGGCGAGGGCCACCGTCACCGCGGCCGGGCGCCAGCCGTGGTTCTCCACCATCCAGGACAGCACGGGCAGGAAGATCAGCTGCCCGGAGGCCGATGCGGCGGTGAGGATGCCGCTCACCAGACCGCGCCGCTCGGTGAACCAGCGATTGGTGACGGTGGCCGCGAAGGTCAGCGCCATCGAGCCCGTTCCCAGGCCGACCAGGAGGCCCCAGCAGAGCAGGAGTTGCCAGGCCGACGTCATCCACACGGTCGCGCCCGAGCCGAGCCCGATGACGGCGAGGGCCACGGCGACGATCCGGCGGATGCCGAAGCGGTCCATCAGGGCGGCGGCGAAGGGGGCGGTGATCCCGTAGAAGACGAGGTTGATCGACACGGCCGCGCCGATCGTGCCGCGCGACCAGTGGAACTCCTGGTGCAGCGGGTCGATCAGCAGGCCCGGAAGCGACCGAAAGGCCGCCGCGCCGATGATCGTCACAAAGGTGACGGACGCCACGAACCAGGCACGGTGCGCGGACGTCAGGCGGCTTCGCCGCGTGCGGGTGGAATCGGCAGGTTGCGGTTCCTCGGTCATCGATGCGGTTGCGGTTGTCCGGTTCACGCTGAAGAGCTTCCGGCCTGCACCGGACCGAATCGAGTGGCCCACAGGACAGCATTCGTTAGAATCGGGCCATGACCGCCGTCGAAGAGTTCCGCCGCCACCGCGTCGTCGTCCTCGCCCTCGACGGGCTGCTGCCGTTCGAACTGGGCATCCCGCAGCGCATCTTCCGGCGGGCCAAGGACCGGCGGGGCCGCCATCTGTACGAAGTCGTCACCTGCTCCGTCCGGCCGCCGGGCCCGGTCGCGACGGACGCCGACTTCGCCGTCCTCGTCGAGAACGGCCCCGAGGCCCTGGCCACCGCCGACACCGTGGTCGTCCCCGCCTCCTACGAGCTGGGCCCGGTGTACGAGGAGGGCGTGCTCACCGGCGAACTGGCCGCCGCCCTCGCCCACATCCGCCCGGGCACCCGGCTCGTCGCCATCTGCACCGGCGGTTACGTCCTGGCCGCCGCCGGCTATCTGGACGGCCGTCCGGCGACCACGCACTGGGCCTCCGCCGAGCACTTCCAGCGGCTCTTCCCGAAGATCCGGGTCGACGCGGACGTGCTGTTCATCGATGACGGCGACGTGCTGACCTCCGCCGGTGTCGCGGCCGGCATCGATCTGTGCCTCCACATCGTGCGCCGCGACCACGGCACGGCAGTCGCCAACGAGGTGGCCCGCCGCACGGTCGTACCTCCGCACCGCGACGGCGGACAGGCTCAGTTCATCGAGCGCCCGATGCCCGAGCCTCAGCTGGCGACCACGACCGCCGCCCGCGCCTGGGCTCTCGGTCGCCTCCACGAGCCCATCCAGCTGCGCGACATGGCGGAGCAGGAGTCCATGTCCGTGCGTACCTTCACGCGCCGCTTCCGCGAGGAGGTCGGCGTCAGCCCCGGCCAGTGGCTCACCCGGCAGCGCGTCGAACGGGCCCGGCATCTGCTGGAGTCCACGGACCTGTCGGTCGACCAGGTCGCGAGGGACGCCGGCTTCGGCACGGCCCAGTCGATGCGGCAGCACCTACAGGCGGCACTCGGGGTCACGCCCACCGCCTACCGCCGGACGTTCCGCACGACGACTCCCGCCGACGGTGCCGGCCCCACCGTCCTCTCCCGCGGCGGAGGGTGAGGCCCGGCGCCGCACCCCCTCTCCCAGGGCGCCCACCGCCGTGAGCGCCAGGGTCAGGGCGACTCCCGCCAGCATCGCCGTCGACGGTGCGACGAAGTGCAGCAGGGCACCCGCGAGGGAGCCCGTGGCCGCGTACCCGACGCCCACCGCCGCGTACATCACCGAGTAGCCCGCGGCCAGGGCGCCGGACGGAAGGACTTCGCGCAGCGACAGATTGCGGGTGATCATCGCGGCCGCCTGGAGCACGCCCGCAACCACCAGCGCGACGGCGATCCAGGCCGGGTCCGGTATCAGCGCGACCAGCGTCACGCACGCCGAGACACCGCACATCAGCACCACGCTCCGCGTGCGCGGCCCACCCGGCCAGGAGCGCAGCCCGTACACGAGCGCGCCCACCGCCGAGCCCAGGGCGAGCCCGGTCAGCAGCGGGCCCGACCAGCCGACGGCCGTACCGCGCTGTTCGAGCAGGGCGGGCAGGACGAGCTCGGCGAGCGAGAGCAGGGACAGACTGGCCGCGCCCGTCACATACACCGGCCAGGCCCGGGCGAGCAGCCGGGAGATCGACGTGCCGTCACGGCCCTCGGTGCCCGGGTCCCAGCCGGGCGGCAGCAGCCACAGACCCCCGACCGACGCGGCCATCAGGGCGGCAGCCAGGAGCAGCGGCACCCGGGGCGCCACGCCGAGGGCGAGACCGGTGACCGCGGCCGGGGACACGGCCCATATGCCGGACGTCAGCATCGACTCGGCGGACAGGGCCTGGGCGAAGGCCCGGCGAGGGACGACGGCGGTGAGCAGGGTGCGCAGGCCACCGGGGGCCGCGGCGGGGGCACCGCCGGCGAGGAAGGCGAACACCGAGAGGAGGGCCGGGTGGGCGGCCGGGAACGCGCCTAGGCCCGCGAAGCCCGCCGCTCCGGCCAGCAGGCCCGCGGCCAGATGGGGACGGGCAGCGTCGGGGCGCATACGCATGCCGAGCAGCGGGGCGCCGACGATCTCGCCGATGACGTACGCCGCCGCCAGGGTCGCGCCCAGGGCGTAGCCGCCGGGGCGGTCGCGCGCGAGGAAGACCAGGGCGAGCGGGGCCATGGCGACCGGCATCCGGGCGCCGACGGCCACCACCGCCCAGGCCAGTACCTGCGGGGAGGCCACGTCTCGGTACGTCATGCGTCCGAAGGTAGGGGACGGGTCCGACAACGGCCCACGGGATTTCCGGGCCTGTGGACAACCCGGACAACCCCGCGGCGGCTGCCGCGCGCCGGCGACCGCGGCTCCGGGCTCAGAACGTGAGCACCGCCCTCGCCACCCTCCCCGCGTGCACGTCCGCCGCGGCCTTCTCGTAGTCCTCGACCGGGTACGTCGCCGTCACCAACTCGTCCAGGAGCAGGCGGCCTTCGCGGTACAGCTGGGCGTAGAGCGCGATGTCGCGCTGGGGCCGGGAGGAGCCGTAGCGGCAGCCCAGGATGGACTTGTCCAGGTACATCGAGGAGACCTGGAACGTCGCCTCGGCGTCGGCCGGGGGGACGCCCAGCAGGATCGCCTGGCCGTGGCGGTCCAGGGAGTCGACGGCAGCGCGGATCAGCTCCACCCGGCCCACGCACTCGAAGGCGTGGTCGGCACCCGTGGGCAGGACGTCCTTCACCCCGGCCGGCGAGGTGAGGAAGTCCGTCGCGCCGAACCGCCGCGCCGCCGTCTCCTTCGCCGGGTTGGCGTCCACCGCCACGATCCGCGACGCGCCCGCGATGCGCGCGCCCTGGAGGACGTTGAGCCCGATCCCGCCGGTACCGATGACGAGGACGGTGTCGCCGGGCGCCACCCGCGCACGGTTCAGCACGGCTCCCACTCCGGTCAGGACACCGCATCCGATCAGCGCGGCCGACGGCATCGGCACGTCCTTCGGGACACGGACCGCCTGGACCGCCTTCACCACGGTCCGTTCCGCGAACGCGGAGTTGGACGCGAACTGGTACACCGGCCGGCCGCCCCGGGTGAACGGCTGCCCCGGCCGGCCGATCGCCTGCCGGCACATCGTCGGCCGTCCCCGGTCGCAGTCGCCGCACGCCCCGCAGCCGGCGAGGGTCGACAGCGACACATGGTCCCCGGGCCGGACATGGGTGACGCCCGCGCCCACCGCCTCCACCACGCCCGCGCCCTCGTGGCCGAGCACCACGGGAGCCGGGAAGGGTATGGTCCCGTCCACCACGGACAGGTCGCTGTGGCACAGCCCCGCAGCCGAGATCGCCACCAGCACCTCGCCGGGGCCCGGGTCCCGTACCGTCAGGTCGTCCACGACCTGCGGCTGTGTGCCGTCGTAGAGCACGCCTCGCATCGCAGTCCCCTCAGCCCTCGGTTCCCCTGGGTTCCTTCGGCAGGCCGAGCACACGCTCGGCGATGATCGTGCGCTGGATCTCGTCCGCGCCGCCGTAGATGGTGTCGGCCCGGCTGAAGAGGAACAGGTGCTGGAGCGCGTCCAGTTGGTACGGATCCGTGGACGACCAGTCGGCCGGTCCCACCGCCCCCGCCGCGCCCCGTACCTGCATGGCCAGTTCGCCCAGCCGCTGGTGCCAGCGGCCCCACAGCAGCTTGGCCACGCTGGGGGCGCCCGCGTCCGCGGGGCCGCCCAGGGTGCGCAGCGCGTTCCAGCGCATCGCGCGCAGTTCGGCCCACTGCCCGACGAGGCGGTCCCGTACGACCGGGTCGTCGGCCGCACCCGTCGCCACCGCCGTCCGCACGACCTCGCCCAGCTCCCGTGCGAAGCCGATCTGCTGGGCCAGCGTGGAGACGCCCCGCTCGAAGCCGAGCAGGCTCATCGCGACGCGCCAGCCGCCTCCCTCCCCACCGACGACATGGTCGGCGCGGGCCGTCGCGCCGTCGAAGAAGACCTCGTTGAACTCGCTGGTTCCGGTCAGCTGGCGGATCGGGCGCACCTCGATGCGGCCGGGCTGGTCCATCGGCACGAGGAGGAAGGTGAGGCCGTGGTGGCGTGGCGCGGCCGGGTCGGTGCGGGCGAGGAGGAAGCACCAGTCCGCCTCGTGGGCGAGGGAGGTCCAGATCTTCTGGCCGGTGATGCGGTAAGAGTGCGGGGTGTCCGGCACGGCGGTGGTGCGGACGCCCGCCAGGTCGGAGCCGGCGCCGGGTTCGCTGTAGCCCTGGCACCACAGTTCCTCGCCGCGGGCGACGGGGGGCAGGAAGCGGGACTTCTGGTCCGGTGTGCCGTGGGCGATGAGAGTGGGGGCGAGAAGGTTCTCGCCGATGTGGCCGGAGCGGGGCGGGGCCTGGCAGCGGGCGTACTCCTCCGCCCACGCGACCTGCTGGGTGAGGGTGGCGCGGCGGTTGCCGTAGCCGCCTTCGGGCCAGCCGATGCCGATCCAGCCGGAGCGGCCGAGTGTGCGTTCCCAGTCACGGCGGTCCGGCGCGGCGTCGAGGTGGGCCCTCAGCCATGCCCGTGCCTCGTGCCGGAACGCGTCGTCCTCCGGGCCGAACCCGAAATCCATGGTCGCCGCCTTAGGTTGGGCCCCAGGTCGAGTGGGGCATCGGTGCGCGGGGGCGGTCCGGGAGGCGGGTGCCGCTCGGCGTGCCCTCACGCATTCGGCCGTGCCCCCGCCCGCGCCGCCCTCTCCATCGCCTCCAACTGCTCCAGCAGCGGCATCGGATCCGTGCCCACCGTCCCGGGCAGGAAGTCCGCGATCCTCTCCGGGGTCCAGGAGCCCTCCGCGTACGCCGCCCTCAGCTCCCTCGGCTGGGCCCAGACCGCCAGCTTCGGGCCCGCGATCGTGTACACCTGGCCGGTGATGCGTTCCTCCCGGGCGCGGTCCGACAGCAGATAGACGACCAGGGCGGCGACGTCCTCCGGTTCGCCCATCTCCTTGAGGTCCATGGGCACGTTCGCCGACATCCGCGTCCGCGCCACCGGCGCCACCGCGTTCGCCGTCACCCCGTACTTGTGCAGGCCGAGCGCGGCGCTGCGGACGAGGGAGATGATGCCGCCCTTCGCCGCGCTGTAGTTGGCCTGGGCGACCGAGCCCTGGTGGTTGCCGCTCGTGAAGCCGATCAGCGTGCCGGAGCGCTGCCCGCGCATCACCGCCGACGCAGCGCGGAAGACGGTGAACGTGCCCTTGAGGTGCGTGGCGACCACCGGGTCCCACTCCTCCTCGGTCATGTTGAAGAGCATCCGTTCACGCAGGATGCCCGCCAAGCACACCACCCCGTCCAGGCGGCCGTACGAGGCGAGCGCCTCGTCCACCACCCGCCGGCCGCCCGCCATCGTGGAGATGTCGTCGGCGACCGCGACGGCCTCTCCGCCCGCCGCCCCGATCTCCTTGACCACGGACTCGGCCACCGCGCTCGTGGGCGAGGCGCCGTCCACCGAGACCCCGTGGTCGTTGACGACGACCCGCGCCCCGTGGGCCGCTGCGGCCAGCGCGACCGCCCGTCCGATGCCACGGCCCGCGCCCGTCACGGCGACGACCTTGCCTGCCAAGAAGTTCCCCACGCCCGGCCCCTTCCCGCGCTTTCTGACGGACCGTTAGATTTTATGACGCGCCGGTCTCTCGGAGACAAGCCCCGGGGAGGACTCATGTCGCTGACTGACGAGTTCCACGCCATCGCCGAGCGCGTCAACAACTGGGGGCGCTGGGGCAGCGACGACGAGACAGGGACCCTGAACCTCGTCACCGACGAGGTGGTGCGGCGGGCGGCGGCCTGCGTGCGCCGCGGGCGGCGCGTACCGCTCGCCCTGCCCCTGCGGCAGGACGGCGTGCAGACCGGAGTCATCCCCGGGCGGGTCAATCCCCTGCACGTGATGGTGCAGATCAACCAGGAGCTGTTCGGGCCCGGCACGGTCGCGTGCAGTGACGATGCGGTGACCATGGGGCTCCAGGCGGCCACCCACTGGGATGCGCTCGCCCATGCCTCGCACTCCGGGAAGCTCTACAACGGCCGCCCCGCCGACACCGTCACGGCACACGGCGGCGCCGCGTTCGCCGGAGTCGACAAGCCGCGGCACATCGTCTCCCGCGGCGTCCTGCTCGACGTCCCCCGTGCGCTCGGCGTGGAGTGGCTCGACGGCTCGCACGCCGTCACCCCGGACGACCTCGACGCTGCCGAGGAGCTGGCAGGCACACGCGTACGGGGCGGCGACATCGTGCTGGTGCGGACCGGGCAGATCAGGACCTATCTCGCGGGCGACCGGCACGCCTACGGCTATCCGTCGCCGGGGCTGTCCGTGCGCTGCCCGGAGTGGTTCCACGCACGCGATGTGGCGGCCGTCGCCAACGACACGCTCACCTTCGAGATCTTCCCTCCCGAGATCGAGAACCTGTGGCTGCCCGTCCATGCGCTCCACCTCGTGGAGATGGGGATGCCCCAGGGTCAGAACTGGAATCTCGAAGAGTTGTCCACAGCCTGTGGAGAAGAGGGCCGCTACGCCTTTCTGCTGTCGGCGATGCCCGAGCCCTTCGTGGGCGGCACCGGTGCACCGGTGGCACCGGTCGCCATCCTGTAGGGCGTACGCAGGGAGAAGGGACACGGAAAAGCGAGGGGCGGCGACTGGCGGCGCGTTTCCGCCACTCTCGACTGCGCTCGAGCGGGAGACACCCCAGCTCGCCCCGAGCACGGCACTGCGCGCCGCCATCCGGCTCGGCGTACCCGACCTGCTCCCGAACGGCTCCCGTGAGCCGCAGGCCCCGCAAGGAGCCGACGCCGACTCGCGACCCGCACTCGTCGAGGGCTCCTGTCAACGGAACCCTCGGCGTCCCCTCGCGACGAATCGCAGCCCCACCAGCGTGATCAACCGGTCACACCACGTCAATATCTCCTCGGCAATTCCTCACATACGCCCGTTTTATGACGGCTCGTACGGAAGCACGGCCCGGCGCATCCGACGGCGATCCACTCCAGGAACCGAAGCCCGTGCGGCCGCACGCCGGAGGGAGTGCGCCCGGGTCGCGGACGCCGGAGCGAAGGCGGCTACACCACGCCGTATGCGAACTCCGCCGTCGCGTCCACCCCGTACGCCACGGCCCGGCCCGCGGCGCCCGCCGCACAGCGATCCACCTCGCACCAGATGCGCTTGCCCATGCCCTCCGGGTCCCAGCCCCAGCGGTCCGCGAGGCCGTCGACGAGCTCGAGGCCACGGCCGCCCGTCTCGTCGCCGTTCGCGTGCCGGGGCGCCGGTGGACGGGTACTGGCGTCGGCCACCTCGAGCCGGACCGTGCCGGTCGGCGCGCCCGAGGCGTCCTCCCGCGCGCCGGTCAGCAGCAGCCGCAGCACGGCCGGACAGCCGGTGTGCACCACGGCATTGGTGACCAACTCGGAGACGAGCAGGATCAGCGTCTCGGCCAGCGGCTCGTCCGCGCCTATCCCTGAACCGGCGAGCCGCGAGCGGGCCCAGCTCCGCGCCCGGCCCACCTCCGCGGGGTCGGGCCGGATCTCCAGCTGCACTTGAAGCACCTGCACCGCTCACACCATCCGAACCGGCGGACACATCGCCTCGCGCCTCGAAAGGGCCACGATCGTGGTCATCGTCTGCATGGCAGAAACCAGGATCACGGACCGTGATTTCCTTGCACGACAGCATGGTTGACGTACAGTCACCCCAACAAGCGCTTCGGGCATATTCCAGCGCGAAGGAGTACGCGTACGGCATACTGTGCGACGCTTGCCATGGTGAGTCGAACAGGCAGGAGCGGCGGCCCGCCCTGCCCCGCGAGTGGCGCGCACCGCCGAAACCGGCACCGCCACAGGGGCCGCACCGGGATGGCTCAGGCTCGGAACCGCTCGCATCCCACACAAGGTACCGGAGCGCCCCGCCGACTCCACCCCGTGACAAGTCACACGTAGGACACAACCCGGTATCAACACTCTGTAATTCCGGATTGCCACAATCCGCTACATCCGCGGTATGCCGTACCAAAGAATGCCTGGTTAGGACCCCTCAGACCCTCACTGGGAGCAGGTCCTCGGCGAGCAGTTCGTCACTCTGCGTACTGTCACCCGTACGTTGGGTCCGTGTCCACGCCCGCTTCAGAAACAGATGCACATCGGCCTCCCATGTGAAGCCCATGCCTCCGTGCACCTGCAGGCAGTCGCGGGCACCGTGGACGGCCGCCTCGTCGGCGAGCAGGCGGGCCGCGGCGATGTCGAGGGGATCGGCGGTGACGGCGGCGGCGTACACCGCCGCGCGGGCCGTCTCCGTCCGCACCAGAATCCGTGCGCACAGGTGCTTGACCGCCTGGAACGCCCCGATCGGCCGTCCGAACTGCTCCCGGGTCCGCGCGTGCTCCACGGCCAGCTCGCAGACGCGGGCGGCGCCGCCGAGCTGTTCGGCGGCGGTGAGGAGGACGGCGACGGGCTCCGGGCCGCTCTCCGGGGCGGCGCCCGGAGGGCGAGGCAGCCGGTGCAGCGGCGTCAGCGGGTCCACCGACCGCACCGGTACGGCGCCGGCCGCCTCGCCCCGTACGACGTCGGCCTCCGCCAGCCACTCCACGAGCCCGCCGTAGGCGGCCGTGACCACCGTCTCCCCGGTCGCCGCGCCCGCCACCTCCCCGGCCGCGAGATGCGTGGCAATCAGCGGCCCGGGCAGCAGCGCCCGGCCCGCCTCCTCGAAGGCCAGCACCGCCTCGGGCAGCCCGAGCCCCACCCCGCCGTCCGGCTCCGGCAGCCGCAGCGCGAAGAAGCCGGCCTCGCCCAGTTCGCGCCAGAGGGTGCGGTCGAGGACACCGGGCCGGTCGACGGCGGCCCGCAGCGCCCGGCGGCCGAAGCGGCCCGCGAGCAGTTCCCGCACACCCGCCTTCAACGCCCGCTGGTCGTCGGTCGGTTGGAAGTGCACGGCAAGGTCACCGCCCCTTCGGCAGTCCCAGGATGCGTTCGGCCACGATGTTCTGCTGGATCTGCGAGGTACCGGCCGCGATCGTGTACGACAGGGACGACAGCCGGTCGAGGACCCATGGGCGGCCGAGGTCGAGACAGTCGGCGCCCAGCACCTCGGCGGCGGTGTCGTAGAGCTCCTGACGCGCGTGCGAGTACCTCAGCTTGAAGACCGAACCGCCCGCGCCCGGCACTCCGCCGGTCCCCTCCGCCTCGCTCACGTTCCACTGCGTGAGCCGCCACAGGGCCCGGAACTCCGCATTCAGCCTGCCCAGTCTCCGGCGGAGCGGGGCGTCGTCCCAGCGGCCGTTCGCGCGCGCCTCGCGGGCGAGTTCGCCGAGGGCCCGGCGGCAGGCCACCACCTCCCCCACGAACGCCGTACCGCGTTCGAAGGAGAGCGTCACCATGGTCACGCGCCAGCCGTCGTTCTCGGCGCCGACCCGATTGACCACCGGGACGCGCACCTCGTCGAGGAACACCTCCGCGAACTCGTTCGAACCGGCGAGCGTCCGCAGCGGCCGTACGGTGACCCCCGGCGCGTCCATGGGCAGGGCGAGCCAGGTGATGCCCCGGTGCCGGGGCGCGTCCGGGTCCGTGCGCACCAGCAGTTCGCACCAGTCGGCGACCTCCGCATGGGAGGTCCAGATCTTGGACCCGCTGACCACATAGGCGTCGCCGTCGCGCCACGCGCGCGTGCGCAGCGAGGCGAGGTCCGAACCCGCGTCCGGTTCGCTGAACCCCTGGCACCAGACCTCCTCGCCGCGCAGCACGGGCGGCAGCCAGCGCGCCCGCTGTCCGGGCGTGCCCTCGGCGGCGATCGTCGGCCCCGCGTGCAGCAGCCCGACGAAGTTGGCGCCCACATAGGGTGCGCCCGCCTTCTCGGTCTCCTCCAGGAAGATCAGGTGCCGGGCGGGGCCCGCTCCGCGCCCGCCCGCGTCCACCGGCCAGTGCAGGCCCGCGTAACCGGCGTCGTACAGCATCCGCTGCCAGCCGAGGTCGTACGCTCGCCTGGCCGGCCAGTCGTCCGGGGACGGCTTCGGGGGCAGGCCCGGGAGCACCTTGGCGAGCCACTCGCGCAACCGCGCCCGGAACTCCCCCTCCTCGGGCGAGTCGGCGAGATCCACTAGCGGTCCAGGCCGAGGCCGAGCATGCGGATCGCGTTGCCGCGCATCAGCTTGTGGACCGTCTCGTCGTCGAGGTCCTTCACATGGTCGAGGGCGACCTCCCTGGTGTGCGGGAAGGTCGAGTCGACGTGCGGATAGTCGGTCTCGAAGGTGGCGTTGTCCCTGCCGACCACGTCGAGGGACGCGATGCCGTGCCTGTCGCGGAAGAAGCAGCAGAAGATCTGCCGGTAGTAGTACGTCGACGGCGGCTCGGGGATCAGGTCGCGGACTCCGCCCCAGGCCCGGTGCTCCTCCCAGACGTCGTCGGCGCGCTCCAGGGCGTACGGGATCCAGCCCATCTGCCCCTCGGAGTAGGCGAGGGTGAGCCGGGGGAACTTCACCAGCACCCCGCTGAACAGGAAGTCCATCATCGAGGCCATCGCGTTGTTGAAGGAGAGCGAGGCCTGGACGGCGGGCGGGGCGTCGGGGGACGCGGCCGGCATCTGCGACGAGGACCCGATGTGCATGTTCACGACCGTGCCGGTCTCCTGGCAGACGGCGAAGAACGGGTCCCAGTAGCCCGAGTGGACGGACGGCAGGCCGAGGTGGGTGGGGATCTCCGAGAAGGTCACCGCCCTCACCCCGCGGGCGGCGTTGCGCCTGATCTCGGCGACGGCGAGGCCGATGTCCCACAGCGGGATCAGGCACAGCGGGATCAGCCGGCCGCCGCTGTCGCCGCACCACTCCTCGACCATCCAGTCGTTGTACGCGCGCACGCAGGCCAGGGCGACCTCCTTGTCGTGCGCCTCGGCGAAGGTCTGCCCGCAAAAGCGCGGGAAGGTCGGAAAGCAGAGGCTGCCCTCGACGTGGTTGAGGTCCATGTCCTTCAGCCGCTCCGCCGGGTCCCAGCAGCCGGGCCGCATCTCCTCGCGGGTGATGCCCTCCAGGGTCATCTGGTCGCGGTCGAAGCCGACGGCGGCGATGTTGCGCTTGTACGGGAACTGCAGGTCCTCGTAGATCCACCAGTCGGCCGGCGGCCCCTGCGGGTCCATCGTGATCTGGTACTTGCCACCGACGTACGCAAGTTCGCCGATACCGGCGGTGAGCGGCCTGGGTCCGCGGCCCCGGTACTTCTTCGGCAGCCAGGTCTCGAAGAGGTGTGCGGGCTCGATCACGTGATCGTCGACACTGATGATGCGGGGCAGTTCCGTCATGAGTCCCCTCCGCCCGGCGAATATATCTGATGGACCGTCAGATTTTTCTCGCCCACAGGCTAGCCCCGCGCCCCTGGACCGACAAGGCGACGACGCCTACGCTCTCGCTGATATCTGACTGATCGTCAGTTACTAGGGGGCCGCCGTGAACGACACCGCGCACGCGCTGAGCACGTCCCGGACGCTGTGGGAGCTGGTCGACCGCCGCGCCGGTCTCACCCCCGACCGGCCCGTCCTGCTCCAGGACGGCCGTTCCCTGAGCTTCGGCGAGCTGCGCGAGAAGGCCGAGCGGGTGGCCGCGGGGCTGTACGGGATGGGCGTACGGCCGGGGACGGTGGTCGCCTGGCAGCTGCCCACCCGGATCGAGACCGCCCTGCTCTCCTTCGCGCTGGCCCGCCTCGGCGCCGTACAGACGCCGGTCATCCCCTTCTACCGCGAACGCGAGGTCGCGTTCGCGCTGCGGGAGTCGAAGGCGGACTTCTTCGCGGTACCGGGCACCTGGCGGGGCCACGACCACACCGCGATGGCGCGGCGGCTCGGCGCTCGGGGGATCTTCGAGGCGTACGACGGTGACGGCCTGCCCGACGGGGACCCGTCCGTGCTGCCTCCCCCGCCCGCGGACGGCACCTCGGTCCGCTGGATCTACTGGACCTCGGGGACGACCTCCGATCCCAAGGGCGTCCTGCACACGGACCGTTCGCTGATCGCCGGCGGGTCCTGCCTCGCGCACGCGCTGCGCCTGTCGGAGGACGACGTGGGCTCGATGGCCTTCCCGTACGCGCATGTCGCGGGGCCCGACTACACGGTGATGCTGCTGCTGTACGGCTTCCCCGCGGTGATGTTCGAGCACTTCGCGCTGCCGGACGCGCTGGAGGGCTACCGCAGGCACGGGGTGACGGTGGCCGGGGGGTCCACCGCGTTCTACTCGATGTTCCTGGCGGAACAGCGCAAGCAGCCAGGGGTGAAGGTGATCCCCACCCTGCGGCTGCTGGCGGGCGGCGGGGCGCCCAAGCCGCCCGAGGTCTATCACTCCGTCGTCCGCGAGATGGGCGTGCAGCTCACCCACGGGTACGGCATGACCGAGGTGCCGATGATCACCATGGGCGCGCCGGACGACTCCGCGGAGAACCTGGCGACGACCGAGGGACGGCCCCCGGAGAGCATGGAGATACGGATCGTCGGCGGGGAGGTGCGTCTGCGCGGAGAGGCCGTCTGCCAGGGGTATCTGGATCCGGCCCAGACGGCCGAGGCGTTCGACGAGGACGGGTTCTTCAGCACGGGGGACCTGGGCCGGCTCACCGACTCCGGCCATCTGGTGCTGACCGGACGCCTCAAGGACGTCATCATCCGCAAGGGCGAGAACATCTCCGCGAAGGAGATCGAGGACCTGCTGTACGAACACCCGGCGGTCCGGGACGCCGCGGTGATCGGACTGCCCGACGAGGAACGCGGCGAGCTGGTCTGCGCGGTGATCGAACAGCCGCCGGGGACCGAGCGGTTGACCCTGTCCGCCGTCACCTCTTATCTGCGCGCGGCAGGGCTGTCCGTGCACAAGCTGCCGGAGCGGCTCGAGGTGGTGGACGCCCTTCCGCGGGGCGAGACCCTGCGGAAGGTGCTCAAGTACAAGCTGCGCGAACGCTACTCGGGTGACGTTATTCGGGAACGGTGAAGTAGCGCGCGAACGCGGCCACGATCTCCGCCTCGCCGACCTTGCCGTCCCCGTCGGCGTCGAGCGTGGCGGCGGCCGTCGCGGCGATGTCCTCGTGCACCCCGAGGGCCTTCAGCACACGGACGGTCTCGTCGACCGTGGCCGCGCCGTCGCGGTCGCCGTCCGCCACGGCGAGCGCCGCATGCAGGAAGGGACGGGCGATCTCCGCGAACCGCTCGGGGTTGTCGCGCAGCCGCTTGACCGCGCTGCCGACGAACTCCTCGCGCGTGATGCGCTGGTCGCCGTCGCGGTCCGCTATCCCGGCCATGCCCTGCCAGAACGCCTCGCCCCCGGCGTACAGCGCCTGCCCCTGCTCGGAGCGGGCCGTGGTGCCGAACTCGGTGAGGACCGCCTTGGCCGCCGCGCTGAAGTCCGCGCGGTCGATGTAGCCGTTGCCGTCCTGGTCGAAGGTGGCGAAACGAGCGGCGATCCTGCGCTCGTACTCGGTGCTGACCATGTGTTCTCGGGCCCGCCTTACATCACATCGGGGGTGTATCTCGCAGGGAGCGTACGACGTGGGAGGGCGATTGCGAGACGGAAAACGACGCTTGTACCAAGACCGCGGTAATTCCGGGCCAACAGTGTGGCCCTCCGGCGACTCTCCGTTGAGGTTGCCGCCCGCGGCTCACGCCGACAGGGGGCGCGAGTCCTCGTCGGTGGCCGAGACGACATCCGCGTGGACGTCGAAGAGGCGGCGCACACCGAGCGCGGCGAGGACCCGGTTGACGTGCGAGCCCGCACCGGTGTCGACCTCGGGCAGGATCAGCCGGAGCCGCCCCTGGCAGGAGCGGATCAGCCGGCGGGTGGCGATCAGCACGCCCACTCCGCTGGAGTCGCAGAAGACGACCTCGGACAGGTCGAGGACGAGATCGTGGCGGCCGTCCGCCACCGCGTCGTGCACCCGTTGGCGCAGCACGGGTGAGGTCACCAGATCCAGCTCGCCCGTTACTTGGAGCACGGCCCACTCGCCACGCTCCCCGTAGGTCACTTCGAGTGTCACCGCCACGCCTCTCGTTCGCCCGCACCCTGACCAAAAGTGGAAGCGGTCCCTACGCTTCCTTCAGCGCGGCTGCCCCGTCGCCCTTCCATGAAACACTGAATCTTCGGTCGAAAGTGTGTGGTAGATGAGCCAATTCAGTCTGCAACGGTCTCGTTCGCTCATGTCTTGTCTGGTGCGCCCTGGGTAGGCGCCCGCGCGAAGCACCCGTACCGCCCGTGCGCCTCTACCACGTGCGGCGCGTCGACGGGCGCGCATTGCCGTAAAGGAGCGTGCGTTGTCCGACGCGCCGACTACATTCGAGGAGGCGGAGCGACACGGGCTGACAAGGAACCGGGCAGCGCACGACCAGGGGGTGAGGGGCCGTATGGCGAAGAAGGACGCACCGCCCCGGTGGGACCGCAGGATGCAGCAGCGGCTCGCCCACGGCGAGGCGGCCGCGCTCGGTGAGTGCTACGACCGCTTCGCCTCGCTCGTGCACGGCCTCGCCCACCGGGTCCTGGGGGACGAGGAGGCGGCCGACGGCATCACGTGCGAGGTGTTCGTCCGCCTCTGGGAGAACCCCGAGTCCTACGACCCCAAGCAGGGCCCCCTGCGCTCCTGGATCGCCACGCTGACCCACCGGCTCGCCGTACAGCGGCTGCGGGCCGCCGAGACCGCCGCCCTGGCCCGCAGCGGCCGGGGCACCCCGGAGGAGCTGGAGCGCAAGGTGCGCCACGCCTCGGTCGCGGCCCGCGCGGACTACATCGTCACGTCGATGCCCGTGCCGCTGCGCGCCGCCCTGGAGCGTGCCTACTTCCAGCGCCGGGACTACCGCCAGACCGCCGCCGACCTCGACATCACGGAGGACGAGGCCCGCCGGCGCCTCCGCCTCGGCCTCCAGCTGCTGTCCACGGCTCATGAAACGGGCCCCGCGGGCATCCTTCCCCAACCGGGAGCGACATGGTGACGGGGGCGGAGCGCTCCGAGACGTACGGAGAGCACGACGCGTACGGCGCCTACGGGGGCCGACAGGCGCGGGACACCGACGGCGGCGACCCGGGGGCCCCGACGCGGCAGAACGCCCACCGGCCCGACGGCTCGCGGGAACCACGGATACCGGGCGACGAGGCACGCCGGGCGCGGGAGCTGCGGGCGCCGCGGAACGACAGCCCGCGGGAACCACGGATACCGGGCGACGAGGCGGGCCGGGCGCGGGAGCTGCGGGCGCCGCGGAATGGTGGCGTGGCCGGTCCCTGGGGGTCCGGCACACGCGGGGCCGAAGGCGTCGGCGGGCGTGAGGACCACGGACCGGCCGGAGGCACCGACGAGGTTCGGCCGCAGAAGCCCGCCCGGCGGGGGGCCGGCGGGGCGAACGGACCGGGGGACGGGTGCCCGGTGGCGGCCGACGGCACCGGTGGACCCCAGAGCGCCGGCACACCCGCAGCAGGAGGCCCCGGCGGACCTCCGGCCGACCACACGGACGCACACGAAGCCCCCGGCGCGCCCGAGGACGGCGGCGTGAGCGAAAGCGAAAGCGTCGGCAGACCCGGCAGCGACCGCACCGATGGGCCCTGGACACCCGACGATTCCCCGGCCGAGCGCCCGGGCGGCCCCCACACCGCGGACCGTGGCGCTGCCGGTGACCGGAATCGGGCACATATACCGTTGGCCCGTAGTTCCGTCGAGGACACCGGGCTGCCGTTGCCCGATGTGGAGGCCGCGCCGGTCGTGATCGAGCACCAGGTGCTGAAGTCGCTGCTCGGGGCGTGGGCACTCGCCGCGTGTTCGCCGGAGGAGACCGCGGCCGTGGAGGCACACCTCGGCGACTGCGGCCCGTGCGCGGACGAGGCACGGCGGCTGCGCGAGGCCGTGGGGCTGCTGCACCCCGCCGAGAGCCTCGACCTCGACCCGGCCCTGCGCACCCGTGTCCTGGAGAGCTGCCTCGACCGCCGCCCGCCGCGCATCCCGGTCCCCGAGTGGGCGGCTCCGTACGACGCGGAGGCCGCGCGCCTGGACGCCCTGCTGCAGGACATCGGCGACGCCGAGTGGCACACACCGGTGCGGCTGCGCTGGTTCGACGGGACGGCGCCGACGAGCCGCCGTACCACCGTCGCCGGAGTGATCGCCCATCTGCTCTCCGTGGACGGGCTGGTGGCAAGAGCGCTGGGCCTCAACGACCCGCTCGGGAACCCGGCCGCCCAGGCCGCCACCCCCGAGGGCCGCACGGAGGCCTACTGGCGCGGCTCGTACTTCCCGCCCACCCGTGGCGTACGCGTTCCGTGGCGGGAGCAGACCCACAACCTGGTGCGGACGGCCTGCGTCACCGGCGAGGCCTCCGAGACGCTCGCCGTGCCGTACGGCGGTTTCGGGCTGCCGCTGCACGACGCGATGCTGGACCGGGCCTTCGAGTGCTGGGTGCACGCGGAGGACATCGCGGACGCCATCGACTATCCGTACGGGCCCCCGGCCCCACGTCATCTGAACCGGATGATCGACCTGGGCGCGCGGATGCTGCCCGCGGCGCTGGCGGCGCGGCGACGGGCCGGGCATGCCGCGCGCGGCCGCACCCGGCACCTCGTCCCCGCCGGCGAACCCGGGCGCACCGTACGCCTGGAGATCGAGGGCGCCGGCGGCGGCGAGTGGCTGATCGCCCTCGACTCGCCCGGCGCGGTCGCCTCCGCCGAGCACGAGGTCGCGCACGTCGCGCTCGACGGGGTGGAGTTCTGCCGTCTGGCCGCGGGCCATGTGCCGCCGGAGGAGGCGGCCGCGGGGCAGGTGGGCGACCGCGAGGCGATCAAGGACCTGCTGTTCGCCGCCGCGTCGCTGAGCCGCATGTAGGCAGGGCCTACGCGAACACCACCGTCCGCCGCCCGTTCAGCAGGATCCGCCGCTCGGCGTGCCACTTGACCGCCCTCGCCAGCGCCTGGCACTCCACATCGCGGCCGATCGCGACCAGCTGGTCCGGCGTCACGTCATGGCCCACCCGCTCGACCTCCTGCTCGATGATCGGGCCCTCGTCCAGGTCCGCGGTGACGTAGTGCGCGGTGGCACCGATCAGCTTCACGCCGCGATCGTGCGCCTGGTGGTACGGCTTGGCGCCCTTGAAGCTCGGCAGGAACGAGTGGTGGATGTTGATGATCCGGCCGCTGAGCTGCTTGCACAGGTCGTCCGAGAGCACCTGCATGTAGCGGGCCAGGACCACCAGCTCGACGTCCAGCTCCCCGACCAGCTCCAGCAGCCTCGCCTCGGCCTCCTGCTTGGTGTCCTTCGTCACCGGGATGTGGTGGAAGGGGAGGTTGTACGAGCCGACCAGCTCGGCGAATTCGGTGTGGTTGGACACAACCGCCGCGATCTCGACGGGCAGCGCGCCGATCCGGGCGCGGAAGAGCAGGTCGTTCAGGCAGTGGCCGAACCTGCTGACCATCAGGATGACGCGCATCTGCTCGTCGGCCCGGTGGATCTGCCAGTCCATGTGGAAGGAGTCACCGATCGCCGCGAAACTCGCGCGCAGCTTGTCCACGCTCACCGGCGCCTCCGCCGAGAAGTGGACCCGCATGAAGAACAGTCCCGTGTCGTGGTCGCCGAACTGCTGACTGTCCTCGATGTTGCAGCCGGTCATGAAGAGGTAGCTCGACACGGCGTGCACGATGCCCTGCTTGTCCGGGCAGGACAGGGTGAGGACGTACTGGTCGGCGCGGGCCGTGGGCCGGGTGGACTGCTCGTTCATGCACGCCAGGGTCTCATGTCCGCGTGTCTGTGCGGACTGCCGTCCCGACACCCGGACGGCCCAGCGGACGGCCCAGCGGACGGCCTACGCGGTCCGCGTGAGGATCCGCAGCACCTCGAGCGTGCGCGGCGGGGCGTCCGGGTCCTCGCCGTCGCTCGTGGCGAGCCGCACGTGGGCGTCCCGCGCCGCGCGCACCGCCTCCGGCCACCCGTGGTGGTCGAAGTACGTCTGCACCGGCGCGTCCGGGCCGACCTGGTGCATGATCCGCAGCACCCGCAGCACGGCGGTGTCGACGAGCGCCGCCTCCTGCGAGTCGCGGAAGATCGTGCCGACGTACTTCTCGGCGGACCAGTTGTCCAGCCAGGTGTCCTCGACCAGGCGGTACACGGCGTCGGTGAAGTCGCCGTACCCCTCGACACCGGCCAGCCAGACGTCCCGCTGGAACACGGGATCGGAGAGCATGTGCAGCGCGGAGCGCACATTGCTGCGCCAGCGCCACCACGGCATGTCGTTCAGTGGCATGCCGCCCATGGTGGATGAGCGACGCCCGCGACGGGAAGAGTTCTCCGAACCTTGCACGGTCACCGATCGTACGTTCCCGGTGAAATCCAGAGCATCGACCCCCGTAATTCACCTCTGTGTCACCCACCGTTGATCACGGGTCACCTACGGGTTAGCTGTGTGACGGAATCGTGCGTGTCCATGACCGGCAGGCGACGCACCAGCTCTTCCCCCACCCGGCCCCGCGAACCTGGCTCCGTCCGCAGAGCCGCGACTCCCCGCGTCAGGACCGCCCTGCTGTCGGCAGGCGCGCTGGTGGCGTGTGCGTCGATTGCAGTCGCCTGCGGCGTCGTTCCCGGCACCACGGGGGAAGCCGGGGGCGACCCCGTGACCGTCATGACCTGGGCACCCGAGAACACAACATCGACCAACAAGCCGGGCATGCCGGCGATGGCGAGCGCCTACGCGCGCTGGGTCAACGCGCACGGCGGCCTGCACGGGCGCAAGCTCGACGTCCTGACCTGCAACGAACACAACGACTACGTGGGCGCCGCCAAGTGCGCCCGGCTCGCCGTCAAGGAGAACGTCGTCGCCGTCGTCGGCTCCTACAGCCAGTACGCGTCCTCCTTCCTCTCCCCGCTGGAGTCGGCCGGCATCCCCTATATCGGCGGCTACGGACTCACCGACGACGAGTTCAAGAGCGTGCTCTCCTACCCCGTCAACGGCGGCCAGCCCGCTCTGCTGGCCGGCCTCGGCGAAGAGCTGGGCAAGAGTTGCGGTCCGGTGGCGCTGGTGCGCCCCGACACCGTCGCCGGCGACCAGCTCCCCCTGTTGCTGAACTCGGGGCTCAAGGCGGGGAAGCACACGACGGCCGAGGACGTGCGCGCGGCGGACGACGCCAACTCGTTCGACGACCAGGCCCAGCAGGCACTGCGGCGGACGACGTCGAATCCGCTGAAGAAGGGGTGCGTGGTACCCGCGCTGGACGACCGCACGGGAACCTTCATGGACTCCTTCCGCCGGCTGAGCGGCGACTATCCGGCGGTGCGCACCGCCTCCGTGCTCGGCAGCGTGGACCAGTCGGTCGTGGACGCGTCCGGCGGCAGCTCGGGGCCTTACGAAGGGGCGTACGTCACCGGCTGGTACCCGGAGGCGACGGACGCGCGCTGGGCCCCGATGAAGCAGGTGATCCGCGAGGAGGCCTTCGGCGACAACCGGATCGATCCGGCGGACGTGGGCGTGCAGACCACGTGGATCGCGTACACGGTCCTGAAGAAGGTCATCGACTCGCTCGGCGGCGGCGAGGTGACCGCGCGCACGATCCACTCGGCCCTCGACAACGGCCTCAAGGTGGACACGGGCGGCCTCACCCCGACCCTCAGCTGGCGCTTGCAGGACCTGACCGCGGTCGTCGGCTTCCCCCGCCTGGTCAACTCCGACGTGACCTTCCAGGTCGTACGCGACGGTCAGCTGTTGGCAGCCCACAAGGGCTTCGTGAACGTGTCGAAGACGCTCGGGGAGACGACGAACGGCTGAGCCGTCCGCGGGTGTGCGCCGGTGTCCTCACGGGCGGCGCACACCCCTCGGCTCACAGCTGGACCGGCTGGCGCTGGGTCAGCCCGTACTGCTGCGCGATGGCGTTCCACAGGCTCGCGGCCTTCGTCTTCTGGGCGCTGGCCGTGCCGCTGGCGCGGTTGCCCGCCTCGGCCTGACCCGTATCACGCGCGTGGCCGTCCTTGCAGCCCTTCTTGCGCGAGACCTGGTCCGCCCAGGCCGCGTAGTGAGTGTCGGCCTCCGCGGACGCCTTCCACGCGGTGGTGAGCGCGGCGGTCAGCTCGGCGTGCTGGGGCAGCTTGTCGACCGCGAGTCCGGACAGCTGGGTCACCAGGCCGTTGCGCTGGTCGGCCGCGTTGCGCAGATCGGCGGCCGCCTGGCCGAGGTTCTGGCAGGCCTTGACGTCGGCGACCGCCTTGATCACCGAGCCGCGGCTGTTGCCGCTGTCGGCGAGGAGCTTGTCGAGCGCGACGGCCTGCTGCTTGGCCGGGTCACCGGCCCCCGACCCGGAGGCGTCCGCCGCGGGACCGGTCGCCGAGACGGTCTTGCTGTTGTCGGTCTTGCCGCCGGTGTCGCCACCGCCGCCGAGCAGGGCACCGGCGCCGATGCCCAGCGCGACGATGCCGACACCGACGGCCGCGATGAGCGGTACGCGCGAGCGGGTACCGCCGCCGTCGTCGTCGCCCAGCCGTCCGGCCGCCCGGCCCGCCGGTGCGCCCGGGGCGCCCGCCGCGTCGAACCGCGGCAGGTTCTGGGTGTCCCGGGCGCCACCTGCGTCGCTGCGGAAGAGGTTGTCGAACTCCGTCGGCGGCTGCCGGTCACCGCCGGGCGCACCCGGACGTACCCCGTAGGGCGCCGGGCCCGGATGCCCGGGTACGGGCGGGAGGTACTGCGTGGCCTGCGCGTCGGGGCCGGCGGACGGCGGCGGGCCGCCCACGGCGCGGCCGAGGAACCGCGTCGCCTCGTCCCCGGGCGCCTCCGCCGGCAGCATGCCCGGCCCCACCGGCGGGAGGTACTGGGTCGCGCCCTGGTCGGGCGTGGCGGCGACGGGCGGAATGTACTGGGTCGCGCCTTCGTCGGGCGCGGTCGCCACCGGCGAAAGGTACTGCGTGGCGGCCTCGTCGGCGGTCGGCAGGGGCGCACCCGTCGCGGGAGGAAGGGGCGCTGCACCCGAAGCGGGGGGCAGGGGCGCGGAGTGCGTGGCATGCGGCAGGGGCTGTGCGCCGTGCCGCGCATCCTGCGCGCCCTGGGGCGCAGACTGCGCGTCGGCGCCGTACGACGCCTGCGTGCCCTCGGGCGGCAACGGCCCGGCACCGGCACCCGGCTGGGGCGTCTGTGGTGGCAGGGGCTGTCCCGGCCCGGACTGCGGCTGCTGGGATGCCTCGTCCCCGCGCCAGGCCGGCCGCGAGTCCGAGGCCTCCCAGGACGACTGCGCTCCCTGGGCACCCCAGTCCGGTGCGGTCGTCTGCCCGGGCGCGCTCCACTGCTGTCCCGCGTCGCCGCCCCAGCCCTGGGCGGGCGGCGGCGTCTGGGCCGACTGCCCCGGACCCCACGGCTGGCCCCAGGACTGTCCGCCCGCCGGGGCGGCCTGACCTCCGGGGCCGGGCGCGGGCGCCGCACCGTGGCCGCCCGCCGGGGCCGTGGAACCGCCCGCTCGGCCCGTCTGGCCCGGCAGCAGGGGCTCGCCGCCGTCGGAAGGCAGCACGATGCCTTCGCGCGCGGGCTGCGCCGAGGGCTCCTCGCCCTGTCCACTCTGCGTCACCGGGACTCCTACGATTGGGGGACCTTCGGAATCGTCGGCTCACGCTACCGGGTCCTCCGAGCCGCATGCCACGCTGCACAGGGCGTGACCTTGTACCCATGTGACAGCAGTAACAAATCCGCGACCCGGGCCGCTGATTACTGCCGGCCCCGCGCCTCCACGCGCCGCTCACATCTTGTTACCCAGAGCTTCACGCATTGGCGGCGCCCCGTAGGTCGCGGATCTGCACAGCACGCGGCTCCGCCGCGGGCGCGACCGGCCACACAGCGGACTCGCAGCATCGGGCCCCGGACCGGGGCGCCGTCCCGGGGCCGGGGCGAAGCCCTGTGACGGTGCCCCGGACCCGGGTCGCATCAAGCAGCCGCGGCCAGGTCCAGCCGCGCCCCGAACTCCCGCACCACCGCTTCCTCCCGGTACGGCTCCAACCGCTGCTGGAGATCCTCCAGATACTCGGCACCACGGTTGGATCGCAGCGTGCCGAGCAGTTCCACGGCCTTCAGGCCCGTATGACAGGCCTGTTCCACCTCGCGCTGCTGCACCTGCGAGGTGGCGAGCAGCACATAGCCGATCGCCCGGCGCCGGGCACGCGAGGCGGGGTGCCCGGCGAGGGCGTCCTCCGCCTGCCGTGCCGCCGCCTCGGCCTGCCCCAGGTCCCTGTGGCAGTGCGCCAGTTCGTCTGCCAGATACGCCCGGTCGAAGTGGGCGATCCACGCCGGGTCGTCCCCGGACGCGGTGTCGGCCGCCTCAAGCGCTGTGACCGCGCGCCCCGACGCGAGCTGCGCGGCCCGCGCGTCGCCCATGAGCGCGTGCCCACGCGCCTCGGCGGCATGGAACATCGCCTCCGCCCGTGGCGTCACCCGCCCGCGTGCCCCCTCCTGAGCCGCGCGCGCCAACTGCGCGATCTCGCGCGGGTTTCCGAGCTGTGCCGCGAGATGGCTCATGGAGGCGGCCAGCACATAGCCGCCGTACCCGCGGTCACCCGCCGCCTGTGCCAGCCGCAGCGCCTGGATGTAGTACCGCTGGGCGAGCCCGGGTTGACCGGTGTCGATGGCCATGTACCCGGCGAGTTCGGTCAACCGAGCGACCGCGGCGAAGAGTTCACGCCCCACGGTGTCCCGGTACGAGCCCGCGAGCAGCCCGGAGACGACGCTGTTGAGGTAGTGCACGACGACCGGGCGCACATGCCCGCTGCCGTACTGGTGGTCCAAATCCACCAGCGCCTGCGTCATCGCCCGCACCGCGGCCACGTCCGAGAGCCCCACCCGCGGGCCGGCCGAGCGCGCGACCTGTGAGTCCGGCGCGGAGATCAGCCAGTCACGGCTCGGCTCGACCAGCGCGGACGCGGCGACCGAGGAACCCGACAGGAAGTCGCGTCGGCCGACGTCGCTGCGCCACAGCTCGCAGACCTGCTCGATGGCGCCGAGCACCGTCGGCGAGAACTGCAGGCCCACGCCGGAGGCGAGGTTCTTGCCGTTGGCCATGCCGATCTCGTCGATCGTGACCGTACGCCCCAGCTTGCGGCCCAGCGCCTCCGCGATGATCGCCGGGGCCCGGCCGCGTGGCTGCTGTCCGCGCAGCCAGCGGGCCACCGACGTCTTGTCGTAGCGCAGATCGAGGCCGTGTTCAGCGCCGCACATGTTGACCCTGCGGGCGAGCCCCGCGTTCGAGCAGCCCGCTTCCTGAATGAGCGCCTGCAGCCGTTCGTTCGGCTGTCGCGCGACGAGAGGCCTGGCGGCCATGGCGTACTCCCTGCTTGACGGCTCGGTACACCGCGTGGCTGCGGTGCCTGGCCACGCGCCGAGTTGACGTGTCTTCAGCGACCGGCCCTCCGGAACACCTTCCTGTGCGCCGAAAAGATCCGGCCGTGAAGATCGATGCCCAGCGGACATGCCTCTAATGCGGGACATGCGAGGATTGCCGGGGTAACGGCCGGTGCCGTACCCCTCACGTGGTTACCCAGCCCCCGCGGCCGTTCCCCGTGCGCGCCCCCGCCCGTGCACCCATGCGCCCCGCCCCTGGAACGGTGCTCCTCCCCCGCGCATGCGGGATAAAAAGGACATGCCCAAAAGCCGTTGCTCGTACCGGAGATGGGCTCCGGCACAGGGCGTAACCACCCGTGACGGCTAGAGTTGTGCTCTTCGTGGAAGAGACCATCGCGGGCCCCGAAACTGCCCTCATCCCGAAGCAGCGCGGCGATTCGCTCCTGGAAGCCGCCGTACGATACGCCGAGGAACGCCACTGGGACGTGTTCCCCGGCACCTGGCTGGAGGCCGCGGACGGGATGCACCGTTGCTCCTGCGGTCAGCCCGAGTGCACCGTGCCCGGCGCGCACCCGGCGCGCGACGACTGGGCGACGCAGGCGACCGGCAGCGCGACCGTCGCGCGCCGGCTGTGGTCCAAGCAGCCGTCCTCCTCGATCCTGCTGCCCACCGGGCGCACCTTCGACGCGGTCGATGTGCCGGAGACCGCCGGCTTCCTCGCGCTCGCGCGTATGGAGCGCATGGAGCTGACGCTCGGGCCCGTGACGCTGACCCCGGACCGGCGCATGCAGTTCTTCGTGCTCCCCGGGGCGTCGGCGAAGGTCCCCGATCTGGTGCGGAAGCTGGGCTGGTCCCCCGCCTCGCTCGACCTGGTCACGCTCGGCGAGGGCGCGTACGTGGCCGCTCCGCCCACGCGCTACGGGTCACGGGGCGCCGTGCAGTGGGCCCGCCGGCCCACACCCGCGAACCGGTGGCTGCCGGATGCGGAGGAGCTCATCTCCCCGTTGGCGTATGCGTGCGGGAGGGATCGCTAGCGGACGCGGCCTGCGCTGCGTTGCCGGTGCCCGTATCGGTATCCGTATCAATGCCCCTGCCCCTGCCCCTGCCCCTGCCCCTGCCCCTCACGGGACGCTTCCGCCCTCGTAGGGTTCTCATATGAACGATGGATCTGGGGCGGGGACGGCCGCCGTACGGGTGCGAGGGCTCTGGAAACGGTTCGGGGAGCAGATCGCCGTCGCCGGGATCGATCTGGAGCTGCCCGCCGGACGGTTCATCGGGCTCGTCGGGCCCAACGGCGCCGGAAAGACCACCACTCTGTCCATGGTCACCGGGCTGCTGCGGCCCGACCAGGGCACCGTCGAGGTCGTCGGGCACGACGTGTGGCGCGACCCGGTCGAGGTGAAGGCCCGCATCGGCGTCCTGCCCGAGGGACTCCGGCTCTTCGAACGCCTCTCCGGGCGCGAACTCCTCGCCTACACGGGCCGTTTGCGCGGACTGCCCGGCGCCGAGGTCGACAAGCGGGCCACCCAGCTTCTCGACGTGCTCGACCTGGCCGGAGCCCAGCACAAGCTCGTCGTCGACTACTCGACCGGCATGCGCAAGAAGATCGGGCTCGCCGCCGCCCTCCTCCACAACCCCGAAGTCCTCTTCCTGGACGAGCCCTTCGAGGGCGTGGACCCGGTCTCCGCACAGACCATCCGCGGCGTCCTGGAGCGGTACACCGCCTCCGGCGCCACCGTCGTCTTCTCCTCCCACGTCATGGAGCTGGTCGAGTCGCTGTGCGACTGGGTGGCGGTCATGGCCGCGGGGCGCATCCGCGCACACGGCCCGATCGCCGAGGTACGCGGCAGCGCGCCCACCCTCCAGCAGGCGTTCCTGGAACTGGTCGGCGCCCACGGCCGCACCCCCGGCACCAACCTCGACTGGCTCGGCGGCGGCACGCGATGAGCACTGGTCTCACCTCCACCGTCGTACGGCTCAAGCTGTCCCTGCTGGGCAACGGGCTGCGGCAGTCCGCCGGGCGGCGGGCCGCGTACATCGCGTCGCTCGTCGTCGTCCTCCTGTTCGCTGCCCTGCAACTGATCGGCCTTATCGCCCTGCGCGGCAACGCGCACGCCGCCACGGTCGCGGTGCTGGCCGTCATGGTCATGGCGCTCGGCTGGGCAGTGATGCCCCTGTTCTTCCCCAGCGGGGACGAGACGCTCGACCCGACGCGCCTGGTGGTCCTGCCACTGCGCCCGCGGCCCCTCGTACGGGCCCTGCTGACGGCGTCGCTGGTCGGCATCGGGCCCCTGTTCACGGTCTGCCTGTTCACCGGGTCGGTGATCTCCGTGGCACACGGCCCGGCCGCCTACGGCACCGCCGTCGTCGCCGTCGCCCTGGCACTGCTGGTGTGCGTGGCACTCGCGCGGGCCGTCGCCGCCGCCAACATCCGGCTGCTGACCAGCCGCAAGGGCCGCGACCTGGCCGTCCTCAGCGGACTTGTCGTCGCGATCGGCGCGCAGCTGGTCAATTTCGGCGCACGGCAACTGGGTTCGGCCGGGCTGTCCCAGCTGGACCCGGTCGGGGAGGTACTGCGCTGGGTGCCGCCCGCCTCCGCGATCGCCGCCGTCGACTCCATGGGCAAGGGGTCGTACGGGACCGGGGCCGCCCAGCTCACGCTGAGCGCGGCGGCGCTGGCGGGCCTGCTGACCCTGTGGTCCCGCACGCTGACGAAGCTGATGACCTCGCCGGACCAGTCGACGCTCCAGGCCGCCGAACCGGGCCCCCGGCAGCGCGGCTCGGCGGGCCTGTCCCGGCTGCTGCCCCCGGGCCGCACCGGCACGGTGATGGAGCGCAGCCTGCGCTATGTGTGGCGCGACCCCAAGACCAAGGCGGCCTGGGTGACCTCGCTCGCCATCGGGCTGATCGTCCCGGTCTTCAACGCCCTCCAGGGCACCGGCTCGATCTACTTCGCCTGCTTCGCTGCCGGGATGCTGGGCATCCAGATGTACAACCAGTTCGGGCAGGACACCTCCGCGTTCTGGATGGTCGCGATGACGATCTCCTCCGCCCGGGACGCATACACCGAACTGCGCGGCCGGGCGCTGGCGCTCCTGCTGATCACACTGCCGTACGCGACCCTCGTCACCGTCGTGACGACCGCGGTGCTCGGCGCCTGGCCGAGGCTGCCCGAGGTGCTCGGGCTGTCCTACGCCCTGCTCGGCGCAATGCTGGCCACCGGCGCCTGGTGCTCGGCCCGCTTCCCCTACTCGATCCCGCAGGAGGGCTACAAGAACGTGGCTCCCGGGCAGACCGGACTCGCCTGGATCTCCATCTTCGGCGGCATGATCTCGGCGGCTCTGCTCTCCGCGCCCATGATCGCGGCGACCATCTGGCTGAACGTGGCCGCGGGCGGGGACGCCCGGACCTGGCTCCTGCTGCCGGCGGGCGCCGCCTACGGGGCCCTGATCACCCTGCTCGGCCTCCGCCTCGCCGCTCCCCGGACGGCACGACGGCTACCGGAGATCCTGACAGCAGTCAGCAAGGGCTAGCGGCGAGCACAGGCAGCGCAGGGCCATCAGCGGGCACGGGCAGCGATCAGCGGGCACGGGCAGCGATCAGCGGGCACGGGCAGCGGTCAGCGGGCACGGGCAGCGGGCACGGGCACGGGCAGCGGGCACGGGCACGGGCAGCGGGCACGGGCAGCGATCCGCAGACACGGGCAGCGATCCCCAGACACGGCGGCGGTCAGCAGGCACGGCAACAGCCGGCCGGCGCGGCAACAGTCCGCAGGCACGAAGGCTGACGGCGGCCGTCGGCCGCGGAACAGGTGCCGCGGCGGTCAACGGGCGCGGCCGACTGCGGTCAGCGGCGCCGCGGGCAGTCGGCAGGCGTCCGCGGCGGTCACGGGGTGAGCGCCCCGTCCAGGAACGGTTCGATCGCCGCGCGCCATGCCTCCGGCTGGTCGTAGTGGACGAGGTGGCCGGCGTCCGCCACCTCCGCGTACTGGCCGTGCGGCAGGACGCGGACCATCTCCTGAGCCTCCGCGCGGCCCAGCTCGCCGTCCAGACCGCGGACCACCAGGGCCGGGCACCGCACCTGGGCCAGCTCCTCCCAGTGCGCGTCGTAGACCCAGGTCTGGCGGGACTTCAGCATCTGCCCCGGTTCGAAGACGGGCCGCCAGCCGTCCTCGGACTCGGCCATCACCTCGGCGTAGAACTCACCTCGGGCCGGGTTCGGGCGCTCCACCCAGGGGTCGTCCTCGCCGAACCACTTGCGGACATCGGCGAGGGTGGCGAAGGGGAGCGGCCAGGACTTGAACCAGTCCTCCCACTCGCGCTGCGAGGCGGCGCCGAGCGGGGAGGCCCGCATGTCGCAGATGATCAGACCGCGCACCATGTCGGGGCGTTTCGCGGCGAGCTGCCAGGCGGTCAGGGCGCCCATGGCGTGGCCGATGAGGACGGCGGGGGCGAGGCCGAGCTGTGCGAGGGCGGCCTCCGCGTCGTCGACGTAGGCCTCACGCGTGTACTCGCCCTCGGGCGGCTTGTCGCTCTGTCCGTGGCCGCGCTGGTCGAGCGCGACGGCGCGGTGCCGCTCGGAGAGCCAGCGGGCCGTGGACGCCCAGTGCGAGGCGCGGCCCATGAGCCCGTGCAATAACAGCACGCCCGGCACCCGCTCCTCTCCGGTCTTGGGAGGGTCGGCGAACTCCCATGCGGCAAGGCGTAGGCCGCCCGCTCCGGTCATGTCGATGCGCCGCACCATCGTCCTGGCACCCCCCTGCTCCGCTCGGACCGCTTGCTCCCGCTTCGGGCGGTCGGTCCACGCTCTCGTCGTACTGCCGGTGTCGTACTGCTGCTCCTGCTGGTGTTGCCGGTCACCGCTGTCGCCGGGTGTCGCCCTCACGCTATCGAATGGCCATTCGAAAATGGGGCCTCGGGGATCAACACCCCTCCTTCGAGTGACATCCCTCGAGGATTGGCCGCCGCTTTCGCGGGGAGATCTTCAGCGGGAGGCGGACCGCTCGGGGAAAAACGGTCCGCGGGGGATGACCCTGAGAGCTCGGGGCTCCGGGTCAGCACAGGGGAGGACAGGCCCCGGCGCTCTTGGGCGCCGGGGCCCTCCCTATGTCTGCGGCACATCCTCCCACCCTCCCCGACCACGTGACATCGCTGTCACCCCCCGGCCAAGAGCCCTCAGGTCATATGCCTCACGCGACAGCCTCGCACGGGAACGGCCGGAGCGCTGCGATTCCGCACACTGAATCTTGGTTTCGGAAGGATCGCGAAAACATCACAACCACCCCTTCCGTCACACCGGTTGACGGGGGGCAGAGCGCTCGGGGCGCTCGACGGCCGCCTAGCGCTTGGCGACGAAGACGTGGGACGCGATGTCCGACTCCAGCTCGGCCGCCTCGCCGCCACTGCCGACCAGCACACCGCCGGGGGACTCCGTCACGCTGACCACCGAGCCGGGCTGCACACCCGCCCGCCGCAGCGTGTACATCAACTGGGCGTCCGTCTGAATGGGCTCACCGATACGGCGTACGACGACCGTCTTGCCGTCCGTGCCCGGATCCAGCTCGGCCAGCGACACCATGCCCTCGTCCAGGAACGGGTCGGCACCGTCCTTCTCGCCCAGCTCCTCCAGGCCCGGGATCGGGTTTCCGTACGGCGACTCGGTGGGGTGGCGCAGCAGCTCCAGCACCCGGCGCTCCACCGCCTCGCTCATCACGTGCTCCCAGCGACACGCCTCGGCGTGCACCTGCTCCCACTCCAGCCCGATCACATCGACCAGCAGGCACTCGGCGAGACGGTGCTTGCGCATCACGCGCGTGGCCAGGCGACGGCCCTCGTCCGTCAGCTCCAGATGACGGTCCGCGGCGACCGAGACCAGGCCGTCGCGCTCCATCCGCGCCACCGTCTGGCTGACCGTCGGCCCGCTCTGGTCGAGCCGCTCGGCGATGCGGGCGCGCATGGGGACCACGCCTTCCTCTTCCAGCTCGAGGATGGTGCGGAGATACATCTCCGTGGTGTCGATCAGTCCGGACATACGTGCCCCTCGATGAGATCTGCCGGAGGCTCGACGGCTCACCGGCGTGTGCGCTGGCCCTGCATTCAATTCTGACGCATCCCACTGACAACCGTGGCGCGGCAAGGAAACCACGGGGTTGCGCGCACCCGCTGGTTCCCGGGGCCCCGGCAGCGCCGTATTGACACGGCGCTGGTCCAGACCGCAACGTGATCCGCGACACGGGCCGTCACGGGTGCGAAGGGGCGTCGCCGATGAGCGAGGAGCCGAGGAGCGCGGAGCCGCGAGGCGGGAGCGAGCTGGCCGGGCGGTTCTTCGACGCGGCGATCGGGCTGCTGAAGCGGGTGCGCGACGAGGACGCGGAACCGATCACGGCGGCCGGCACCCTCATTGCGGACACCGTCGAAGCGGGCGGCCGACTGTTCGCGTTCGGTGCCGGACACTCCTCGCTGGCCGCCCAGGACCTCGTCTACCGCGCGGGCGGCCTCGCGCTGATGAACCTGCTCGCCGTCCCCGGTGTCGTCGGCGTCGACGTCATGCCGGCCACCCTCGGCTCCGCGCTGGAGCGGGTCGACGGACTGGCGAGCGCTGTCCTCGACTCCAGCCCGGTCCGGGCCGGCGACCTCCTCGTGATCATCTCCCTCTCCGGCCGCAACGCGCTCCCGGTGGAGATGGCGGTCAACGCCCGCGCGCTCGGCGCCAAGGTCATCGGAGTGACCTCCGTGGCCTACGCCTCCGAGACGAAATCGCGGCACGCCTCCGGCACGTACCTCAAGGACCACTGCGACATCGTCCTCGACTCGAAGATCGCGGTGGGCGACGCCGAGCTCACCCTCGACGCCATCCCCGCCCCCTTCGCCCCCGCCTCCACCGTCGTCACCACCGCACTGCTCCAGGCGGTCATGGCCACGGCGGCGGGCGCCCTCGCCGACCGCGGCATCGAACCGCCCCTGCTCAGGTCCGGGAACGTCGACGGCGGCCACGAGTGGAACGGCCGGGTACTGCAGGAGTACGGCGACCGGATCTTCTACCGCCAGGCATAGCCGTATCTACACCTCGGGCGTCCGGTCGCACACGTCGGCCAGGTCCAGCGCGGCGGCGATCCGCACCGCCACATCCTCCGCGTACACCGCGTCGGCCCGCTCGAACCGGTTGCGCCCGGCACCCCGCAGAAACGTCACCACGCCCAGTGTCCGGCCCCGGCTGCGCAACACCGCGCACAACGCGTGCACCGCGTCGCCGGGCCACTGCCGCGCCAGCGCCCACTCCCGCGCCCGCTCCGCGGTGACGTCACCCGCTCCGGCCCGCACGGACCCCGCGCGCTCCACGCACTGCACCGCCGGATGACCCTCGCCGTACCGCACCGGCAGCCCCGCCTTCCCGGAGAGCACGCTCGGCCCCGGCGCGCCGGACGGTGTCTCGGCGACCCGCACCAGCCGCACCGGCTCCTCCCCCTCCGCCATCCAACCGCCCGCCACCCGGTCGATCAGCGCGTGATCGGCGAACCCGGCGAGCGCGAAGTCCAGATGGACGGTGGCCGCCTCCCCCGGGTCCTCGCACTCCGCGGCCGCCCGCGCGGCGCGATGCAGCTGGTTGGAGCGGAAGCGCAGCAGCGCGGCCTCCTGCTCGGTCTGCTTGGCCTCGGTGACGTCCTGGAACAGCCAGCCGACACCGAGCGGAACCGGCTCTTCCGCGAGCGGGGAGGACAGCCGCAGGAACCCGCTGCGCCAGCACCGCCGATTCTCGCCCTCCGCGGTCCGCACGCTCACCCACATCTCCGCGGGAGCGGGCGTGGCCCCCTCGGCGAGCACATGGGTCAGCGCGCTCTCCAGCTCCTCGACGCCCTGGGAAAGCAGATCCCCGAGCGGCCGTCCGAGCACGGCCGTACGCCCGATGCCGAGCGCCCGGGCCGCGTGCGCGTTGACGACGGCGGGTCGCAGGTCCGCGTCGACGACCACGACACCCCAGCTCGCGTCCTCGAACAGGGCCTCGCTCAGCGCGATCGACCGCTCCAGATCGATCTGCGCGTGGACCTCGCTGAAGGCGCAGTACACCCCGGCGGGCTTTCCCTCCGGGCCTCGCACCGCCGCCGACTGGGTCCGTACGAGCACCCGCCCGCCGTCCCTGGTGAGCAGCGCGAACTCGTGCACCTGCCGTCCCGGGGCCTGCATCGCGGACATGAGCCACGCCTCGACCTCCGCGGCGTCGGCCTCCCGCACGGCCCACCCGGCGAACCCGCGCCGCCCCACGGCCTCGGCCGCGGACCACCCCAGAATCCGCTCGGCCTCCCGGTTCCAGTGGGTCACGACCCCGTCGGCGTCGAAGGCGCACAAAGCCGCGTCCATGCCGTCGAGGAGCGCGGCGAGAAGGTCCGAACCATCCCGCTCAGGCTCACCGGGCCCCAACTCGTCCGTGGTCCCACTACGCCGGGAAGCACTCACCTGAACCCCCTGCAGGCTGCTGCGTCCGCACGTACGGCGCGTTCGTCCGCTCACTGCCTTCATTCAACTGGAACGTGACACAGCCCACATCTCCTTCCCGAAAGATGGGACGAAATTCGTCACGCCCGGATTTCCGTGCCTCCGTCCGGCCGGAAGCAGCGCCGCCGTACCTCGCGCCGTACCTCGCCGCCAGTACCTCGAAAAGCCGCCAGTACCTCAAAAAAACGGTTGATTGGCCTTCAGCAGCTTCTTAGGGTGTGAAGTACACGGAAGGGAGGTGGTTCGGCAGATGTATGAGAACCGGACGCGTGAGGTGGCTGCGGGCTAGCGGCCCGTCACCACACCGAGTGCGGTGCCGGACCAGCGCGTGCGAGATGCGTGCAGCCGGCCCAATCCAAAGCAGTCACCCGACCCGCGAGCTCGCCGGTACGTCCGGCCGGCTTCTCCGCCGTCAGGCGGAGGACCCGAGCTCGCGGGTCGTCTGCGTTCAGGGGCTGAGGCGTTCCACGCGCCAGGTGCCGTTCGGTTCCGCGACATAGCGGAGGCGGTCGTGGAGGCGGTTGGCACGGCCCTGCCAGAACTCGACCGTCCGGGGGGCGATGCGGAAGCCGCCCCAGTGGGGCGGGACCGGGACCTGTGAGCCCTCGGGGTAGCGGGCGCTCAGCTCTTCGTATGCGCCGTCGAGTTCGGCGCGGGAGTAGATGACCGAGGACTGGACGCTGGCCCAGGCGCCGAGCTGGGAGCCGTGGGGCCGGGTGCGGAAGTAGGCGGCGGTCTCGTCACGGGCGGTGCGGCGGGCAGTGCCGGTGACGATGACCTGGCGGGCCATGGGGTGCCAGGGGAAGAGCAGCGAGACGTACGGGTTGGCCGCCAGCTCCTGGGCCTTGCGGGAGTCGTAGTTGGTGTAGAAGACGAATCCCTGTTCGTCGAACTGTTTCAGGAGGACCGTGCGTGCGCTGGGGCGTCCTTCCACGTCCGCCGTGGAGACGACCATCGCGTTCGGCTCGTAGATCATCCCCTGGACGGCGGCCTGGGCGGCCTGCTTGAACCAGCGGGCGAACTGGTCCATGGGGTGGGCGGCGAGCGACGACTCGTCGAGGCCCTCGGCGCGGTAGTGCGCGCGCATCTCGGCGGGGTTGTCGGCGAGGTCCTCGATGGGGCCTTCGGCCGCGTGTTCGACGATGGGCTCGAGGGCCGGCTCCTCGGCGGATGCGGCGGGGGGCTCGGGCGCGGGCTCGGATGGGCGTTCAGCTGCGGGTTCGGGTACGGGTTCGTCCGGGAAACGGTCGGTCACGCCGTCATCTTGCCGTATGGGCCCTGAGCGCCGATGGGGGTGTGGTTCATCACTGCGTGGCACTGAGTGCCGCACACTCTCCCCAAAGGTGGCACTCGGGGATATCGTGCTGATGCCGTTCGGGTTGGGTGACCGCCGACCGATCGGGGCATCACCCGGGTGACCGTTCCGGACCGCGAGTTTTTGAGAACGACTGCGAATGACCGCGGAACCGGGGTGGCGACCCCTCTCCGACAGCTGACGTCCGCCACGCGATTCCGTCCCACCGGGTCCCGGACGGCGGCCGACGGGAACCCACAGACCACATCCGCCGCACACATCACGAGGAGCCGCCTGATGTCCGACTTCGTACCCGGGCTCGAGGGAGTCGTCGCGTTCGAGACGGAGATCGCCGAACCGGACAAGGAAGGCGGGGCCCTGCGGTACCGGGGCGTCGACATCGAGGAACTGGTCGGCCATGTCTCGTTCGGCAATGTCTGGGGGCTGCTCGTCGACGGAGCCTTCAACCCCGGGCTGCCGCCCGCCGAGCCGTTCCCGATCCCGGTGCACTCCGGCGACATCCGCGTGGACGTGCAGTCGGCACTCGCCATGCTGGCCCCCGTGTGGGGCCTGAAACCGCTCCTCGACATCGACGCGGAGCAGGCCCGCGACGACCTGGCCCGCGCCGCCGTCATGGCGCTGTCCTACGTCGCCCAGTCCGCCCGTGGCCAGGGCCTGCCGATGGTGCCGCAGCGCGAGATCGACAAGGCGCACTCCGTCGTGGAGCGGTTCATGATCCGCTGGCGTGGCGAGCCCGACCCGAAGCACGTCGCCGCCGTCGACGCCTACTGGACCTCGGCCGCCGAGCACGGCATGAACGCCTCCACGTTCACGGCGCGGGTCATCGCGTCCACGGGCGCGGACGTGGCCGCCGCGCTGTCGGGTGCGGTGGGCGCCATGTCCGGGCCACTGCACGGCGGTGCCCCGTCCCGTGTCCTCGGCATGATCGAGGAGATCGAGCGCACCGGCGACGCGGAGGCGTATGTGAAGAAGGCGCTCGACCGGGGCGAGCGGCTGATGGGCTTCGGCCACCGGGTGTACCGCGCCGAGGACCCGCGGGCCCGTGTGCTGCGCCGTACGGCGCGTGAGCTGGGTGCGCCGCGCTTCGAGATCGCGGAGGCACTGGAGAAGGCGGCCCTGGAGGAGCTGCACAACCGCCGTCCCGACCGTGTCCTCGCCACGAACGTCGAGTTCTGGGCGGCGATCATGCTGGACTTCGCCGAGGTCCCCGCGCACATGTTCACGTCGATGTTCACGTGCGCCCGTACGGCCGGCTGGTCGGCGCACATCCTGGAGCAGAAGCGCACGGGCCGGCTGGTACGCCCGTCCGCGCGGTACGTGGGCCCCGGTCCGCGCAGCCCTCAGGAGGTCGAGGGGTACGCGGACATCGCGCACTGATCGGCGGCGCTCCCGCGCGGGCGCCTGGTCCTCGCCCGCGCGGGAGGACGCTCACGCGGCGGCGAGCAGTTGCGCGTGATGGCGTTCGGCGACCAGCGGGTGGGCGCGCAGCTTGCCCTTCAGCTCGTTGAAGCCGTACTCGGCGAACAGCGGGTTGGCGGGGTCGTCGGTGATGCCGGGCGCGGTGGCGGCGTGCGGGAAGGGCAGCGGTTCGACGCGGGCGTCCAGGCGCGGGTTGTAGAAGAACGGGACGGAGAACCGCTCGGTGGCGCCGGGCGGGGAGACGACGCGGTGGTTGGTGGCCAGGAGATAGCCGTTGGTGGCCACCTCCAGCAGCTCGCCCAGATTGACGACGAACGCGCCCTCCAGCGGCGGCACGTCGTGGAACAGTCCGTCCTCGCGTTGCACCTGGAGCCCGCCGACCTGGTCCTGGAGCAGCAGGGTCAGGAAGCCGTAGTCCTTGTGCGCGCCGACGCCCTGGTCCGCGCCGTCGTCCGCACTGCCCGGGTAGCGCACGAGCTTGAGGTGGGGGTGGGCGCGGTCGCCGAAGACCGGGGCGTAGAAGTCCGGGGGTGCGCCGATGGCGGTGAGCAGCTCGTGCAGCAGCCGCTGGGCGACGCCGCTGAGCCGGTCGATCCAGGTCAGCGCGGCGGTGCGGAGCCCGGGGAGGGCGGCGGGCCACTGGTTGGGGCCTTCCAGCCACCAGTAGGGGGGTTCGCCGGGACCCGGGGTGCGGGCGGCCCGTTCCGCCCCTATGTCGAGCTGGTCCCGCCAGTCGCGGGCACCGCCCGTGCGCTCGTCACCGGTGCGGGTGTAGCCGCGGAAGTGGGGCGAGTGGATGTTGTCGAGGGCGAGGCGGTCGGCTTCGGGGAGTGCGAAGAAGGCATGCATGGTGCCGATCAGGGCGTCCTTCTCGGCCTGGGGGACGCCGTGCCCGACGAGCTGGAAGAAGCCCACGTCGTGGGCTGCGCTGTGGAGCTGGGCATGGAGCAGCGCTCGGGCCTGGGGGCCGCGGTCCGCCGCGGCGAGGTCGATGATCGGGAGCTGGTCGTACGACGGGTTCGTCATGGGATGCGTCCGCAGGGTGTACGGGGGCACGGGCGGCCGCCGAGGGTGGGGCGGAGTCCCGGGTGCCACGGGGAGGAAGAAGAGGAGGGGCTGGGTCAGGCAGAGCGCCGACAGCCCATGCTCGTGACGCGCACGTAGTCCACGTGCCGGCGTCGGACGAGCATCGGAAGCATGGGGCAAGAGTACTGCGGTGTGGCCGGTGCGGATGCGTCCTGGTTCACACCGGCGCGGGCCTGCGCCGCTGACGGCTCCCTCAGCAGCCCAGCGCCCCCTCGAGGAGCGCCGCCCATTGGGCCACGACCCGTTCCCGTCGGACGGCGTCGTCGGTGAGCAGGTTGGCGAGGCCCAGGCCGCGGGCCATGTCGAGCAGGCCCTGGACGGTCTCGCGGACGCCGGGCCGGGACTCGTCGGCGCCGAGCAGGTCGACGGCGATGCGGTGGGTCTCGCGGCCGACGCGCGCCTCCAGTTCCGTGACGCGCGGGCGCAGCTGGTCCTCGTTCGAGGCGGCCACCCACAGGTGCAGGGCGGCCCGGAACAGGGGCCCCGTGTAGAGGTCGACGAGGGCCTCGACCACCGCGCGACGGTCGGCGGCGCCCTGCGGGAACAGCGTCCGTATCGCCGTGGAGCGCTCCTCGGCGACGTACTCGACGGCCGCCGTGAACAGGTCCTCGCGGGTGGGGAAGTGGTGCTGGGCGGCGCCCCGGGAGACGCCGGCGCGTTCGGCGACGACGGAGACCGTCGAGCCTGCCCAGCCGTGTTCGGCGAGGCAGGCCACGGCGGCTTCCAGGAGCCTCTGCCGGGTCACCCGGCTGCGGTCCTGCTTGGGGACGCGTTCGACCGTGCTCAGGTCCATACCCATCTCACACCACCCATATCGGGTCCCGTCGTTCGAGGAAGGCCGTCATTCCCTCGCGGGCCTGCGGCGAGGAGAACAGCCGGGCCGAGAGCGCGGTCAGGTCGGCCGCGTCCCGGTCGAAGGCCTCCAGCACAGTAGCCGTGAGCAGCCGTTTGGTCTCGGCCAGGCCCTGGGGCGAGGCCCGGCGCAGGCCGTCGAGCACCGGTGCGAGGACCGTGTCGACGTCGTCGCCTGCCGCCGTGAGCAGCCCGGCGCGTACGGCCTCGGCGCTGTCGAAGCGTTCGCCGGTGAGGCAGTGGCGGGCGAGGGCGCGGGGGTCCGTGCGGGGCAGCAGGGGCAGGGAGATGACGGCGGGGGCGACGCCGATGCGTACCTCGGTGAAGGCGAAGGTGGCCGCGGTGGAGGCGGCCGCGATGTCGCAGGCGCCCAGCAGGCCGAGGCCGCCCGCCCGTACGTGTCCGGTCACCCGGGCGACGACGGGCTTGCTCAGCTCCACGATCTGCCGCAGCAGTCCGACCAGCGCGTCGGGGTCGGGAGGGTCGCGCAGGTCGGCGCCCGCGCAGAAGGTGTTGCCGGTGTGGGTGAGGACGACGGCGCGTACCTCGCGGTCCTTGGCACAGCGGGTGAGCGCGTCCGCCAGCGCGTCGACGAGCGCGGCCGACAGGGCGTTGCGGTTGTCGGGCGAGTCGAGGGTGAGGATGGTGATGCCGCGGTCGTGGGCGGAGCGTACGAGTCCGGTCATGACCGCTCCCTCAGCTGCCGGCGGAGGATCTTGCCGGAGGCGGCCCGCGGCACCACGTCGATGAAGGTGACGCCGCGGATGCGTTTGTACGGGGCGACGCGTTCGGCGACGTACATCATGACCTCTCCCGCGGACAGGCCGTCCGCGTCCGGGCGGCGCACCACGAAGGCGTGCGGGATCTCGTTGCTGTCGTCGTTGTGGACGCCGATGACGGCGGCGTCCGCGATCTCGGGGTGGGTCAGCAGGAGTGCCTCCAGTTCGGCGGGGGCCACCTGGAAGCCCTTGTACTTGATGAGTTCCTTGACGCGGTCGACGATGAACAGCCAGCCGTCGGCGTCGACCCGGCCGACGTCCCCGGTGTGCAGCCAGCCGTCCCGGTCGATGATCGCGTCGGTCGCCTCCGGCCGGCCCAGGTAGCCCTTCATCACCTGGGGTCCGCGGATGGCGATCTCCCCGGCCTCGCCGACGCCGAGGTCCTTGTCCGGGTCGTCGAGGGAGAGGATGCGCATCTCGGTGCCGGCGATGAGCTTGCCGACCGTGCCCGGGGGCGGGTTCCGGGCGTCTAGGGGGACCACGTGCGTACCGGGCGACAGTTCGGTCATGCCGTAGCCCTGGCCGACGGGCGGGATTCCGAGCCGCCGTGAGCAGGCGGCGGCCAGGCCGGCGTCCAGGGGTGCGGCGGAGCAGATGACGTACTTCAGGGACGACAGGTCGTAGCCCTCGACGGCCGGGTGCTTGGCGAGGGCGAGGACGATGGGCGGGGCGACGTACAGGCCCGTGATGCGGTGCTTCTCGATGGCGGCCAGGAACGTCTCCAGGTCGAAGCGGGGCAGTACGACCACCGTGGCGCCCAGCCTGAGGGGCGCGTTCATGAGGGCGGTGAGCCCGTAGATGTGGAAGAACGGCAGCACGGCGAGGATGCGGTCGCCCGGTCCGGACGCGACCAGCGGCTGGAGCTGGGCGAGGTTCGTGGCGATGGAGCGGTGGGTGAGCATCACGCCTTTGGGGACGCCCGTGGTCCCCGACGAGTACGGCAGGGCCGCTATGTCCTCGGCCGGGTCGATGCCGACGTGGGGTTCGGGCGCGTTGGTGGCCAGCATGTCGATCAGGGAACGGTGGCCGGGCGCACTGTCGCAGACAAAGATCTCCCGTATGCCGCCCGCCTTTTCGGCGGCCGTGCGCGCCGTCTCCAGGAAGGGCGACACGGTGACGATCCAGCGGGCGGCCGAGTCGCGCAGCTGCCCCGCGAACTCGTCGGCGGTGGCGAGCGGGTGCACGGTGGTGACCGAGGCTCCCGCGCGCGTGGCGGCGTAGAAGGCGGTGGGAAAGGCGATCGTGTTGGGGCTGTGCAGGGCGAGCACGTCGCCCTTGCGCACGCCCGCCTCCGCGAAGGCGGCGGCCAGCCGCCGGTGGAACCGGTCGATCTGCTCGTACGTGAGGCTGGTGCCGTCCACGCCGTCGATCAGGGCGGGCAGCTCGGCGAACTCGGCGGCGCGGCCCAGTACCGCCTCGTGGATCGGGAGTTCGACGGCCGGGACGTCCGCGTACTGGCTCCGGAACACGGTTCCTCCTCGTACGGCTCTGTACCGCTTTGTACGGCTGCGGGCGCTGCCGGGGGCTAGTACGACTTCGGCAGGCCCAGGCTCTGGTGGGAAACGTAGTTGAGAATCATCTCCCGGCTCACCGGTGCGATTCGAGACACGCGCGAGGCCGTGATGAGCGAGGCGAGCCCGAACTCGCGGGTGAGGCCGTTGCCGCCGAGGGTGTGCACGGCCTGGTCGACGGCCTTCACACAGGCCTCCCCGGCCGCGTACTTGGCCATGTTGGCGGCCTCCCCCGCGGCGATGTCGTCCCCGGCGTCGTAGAGGTGGGCGGCCTTCTGCATCATCAGGCGGGCCAGTTCGAGGTCGATGTGGGCCTGGGCGAGGGGGTGCGCGATCGCCTGGTGCGCGCCGATGGGCTGCTTCCAGACGGTACGGTCGCGCGCGTACTCGACGGCGCGGGACAGGGCGTAGCGGCCCATGCCGATCGCGAAGGCAGCGGTCATCACGCGCTCGGGATTGAGGCCGGCGAACAGCTGGAGCAGTCCCGCGTCCTCGTCGCCGACGAGCGCTTCGGCCGGCAGCCGTACGTCGTCGAGGGTCAGCTCGAACTGCTTCTCGGCACCGGCCAGTTCCATGTCGATCCGCCGCCGCTCGAAGCCGGGGGCGTCCCGCGGGACGATGAACAGACAGGGCCTGAGCCTGCCGGTGCGGGCGTCCTCGGCGCGGCTCACGATCAGGGTCGCGTCCGCGATGTCGACACCGGAGATGAACACCTTGCGGCCGCTCAGGATCCAGTCGACGCCATCGCGGCGGGCGGTGGTGGTGATGCGGTGGGAGTTGGAGCCGGCATCGGGTTCGGTGATGCCGAAGGCCATGGTGCGCGTGCCGTCGGCGATACCGGGGAGCCAGGTCCGTTTCTGTGCCTCGGTGCCGAAGCGGGCGATGACCGTGCCGCAGATGGCGGGCGAGACGACGAGCATGAGGAGAGGACAGCCCGCTGCTCCCAGCTCCTCGAGGACGATGGAGAGTTCCGCTATGCCGCCGCCTCCGCCGCCGTGGGCCTCCGGCAGGTTGACACCGAGGTAGCCGAGTTTGGCCGCCTCCGACCAGAGTTCGGTGGGAGGGCGGTTCTCTGCGACGACGGTGGTGAGGTAGGTGCGGCCATAGCGTTTGCCGAGCGCGGCCACGGCTGAGCGGAGGGCCTTGTGTTCGTCGGTTTCGAGGATGGGGCTCATGTCGGTCTCCCGAGTGCGAGTTCTTCGTGGTTGCTCGCGCCGTTCCCCGCGCCCCTATCGGGGCGCGTTGTCGTCCACGACAGCCAGCAATGTGCCGACCTCCACCTGCCGGCCGGCAGCGGCGTGGAGGGCGCTCAGCGTTCCTGTGACCGGTGCCGTGATCTTGTGTTCCATCTTCATCGCCTCCAGCCACAGCAGGGGCTCCCCGGCCCGTACGGCGGCTCCGACGACGAGGCCGTCGGCGACGCGTACGACCGTTCCCGGCATCGGGGCCAGCAGGGAGCCGGGGGCGTGGTCGGCGGCGGGTTCGCGGAAGCGGGGCAGGGCGGTGAGGGCGGTCGGTCCGACGTACACCTGGTCGCCGTAGCGCGACACCTCGAACTTCCGCCGTACGCCGTCCACTTCGAGGATCACAAGACGGGCGTCGGTGTGCAGCACACGTACGCCGTCCGCGACCGGACCCGAGCGGGTGTGCCGGTAGCGGACCTCGTGTTCCTCGCCCGCCATGAGGTACCGCTTGACCTGCGGCTGCGAGGGCAGGTTGCGCCAGCCGCCGAACCGTGAGCGGCCGTGGGCGTCGGCGAGCGCGGCGGCCAGGGGGGCGTGGGGGTCGGGGGCGGAACCGGTCAGCTCGGGCAGACGGCGCTCGTAGAAGCCGGTGTCCATCCGTGCCGCCGTGAACTCCTCGTGGCGCAGGGAGCGCACGAGCAGGTCCCGGTTGGTGACCGGGCCGTGGACCTCGGCCCTTGCCAGGGCACCCGCGAGTCTGCGGATCGCCTCCGCGCGCGTGGGGGCGTGAGCCACGGCCTTGGCGAGCATGGGGTCGTAGTGGACGCCGATCGAGTCGCCGTCCGTGTACCCCGTGTCCAGGCGCACGTCCGGTACGGCGAGGCGGTGCAGCGTGCCGGTCTGCGGAGCCCAGTCCCGTGCCGGGTCCTCGGCGTAGAGCCGGGCTTCGATCGCGTGGCCACGCGCGCGTGGCGGTTCGCCGTCGAGGGCCGCGCCTTCCGCGACGCGGATCTGCAGGGCCACCAGGTCGATGCCGAACACGGCTTCCGTGACGGGGTGTTCCACCTGGAGCCGGGTGTTCATCTCCAGGAAGTGCGCCCGGCCGTCCGCGACCAGGAACTCCACGGTGCCGGCGCCCACGTACTCGACGGCGCGGGCGGCCCGTACCGCCATCGCGCACAAGTCGGCGGTGAGCCGGGGTGTCAGACCCGGTGCGGGGGCCTCCTCGATCACCTTCTGGTGGCGTCGCTGGAGGGAGCAGTCGCGAGTGCCCAGCGCCCACACCGTGCCGTACGTGTCGGCGAGAATCTGCACCTCGACATGGCGTCCGCCCTCGACGTAGGGCTCGACGAAGACCTCGTCGTCGCCGAAGGCGCTCAGGGCCTCGGCGCGCGCGGCCGTCACCTCGGCGTCCAGACAGGACAGTTCCCTCACGATACGCATCCCGCGTCCGCCGCCGCCCGCCGCGGCCTTCACCAGGACGGGCAGGTCGTCGGCGGTGACCGTGGTCAGCGGCTCCAGGCCCATCAGCTTCTTGGCGCGCGTCTTGGAGGCCATCGCCTCGATCGCCTCGGGTGGCGGGCCGATCCACACCAGGCCCGCCTCGCCCACCGCACGCGCGAAGTCGGCGTTCTCGGACAGGAAGCCGTAGCCGGGGTGCACGGCGTCGGCGCCGGCCGCGAGGGCCGCCTTCACGATCAGATCGGCGCGCAGATACGTGTCGGCGGGCGCCGCCCCCGGCAGCCTTACCGCCGCGTCGGCCACGCGCGCGTGGAGCGCGTCGCCGTCGGCGTCCGAGTGCACCGCGACGGTACGGATGCCGAGCTCACGGCAGGTGCGGAAGACACGGCATGCGATCTCGCCGCGGTTCGCCACCAGAACGGAAGTAATCACGGGGCCTCACATCCGTAAGACATCGAAGTCGTCACCGGCCTCACATCCGGAAGACGCCGAACCCGCCACGCGCGCCCTCGTAGGGTGCCGTGTGGATCGCGGACAGGCACAGGCCGAGTACGGTGCGGGTGTCGCGCGGGTCGATGACCCCGTCGTCGTACAGCCGCCCGGACAGGAACATCGGCAGGGACTCGGACTCGATCTGCTGCTCCACCATCGCGCGCAGGGCGGCGTCCGCGTCCTCGTCGTAGGGCTGTCCCTTGGCGGCCGCCGACTGGCGGGCGACGATCGAGAGGACACCGGCGAGCTGCTGCGGGCCCATTACGGCCGACTTGGCGCTGGGCCAGGCGAACAGGAAGCGCGGGTCGTAGGCCCGCCCGCACATGCCGTAGTGGCCGGCCCCGTACGAGGCACCCATGAGCACGGACAGATGCGGTACCCGGCTGTTGGACACCGCGTTGATCATCATCGCGCCGTGTTTGACGATGCCGCCCTGCTCGTACTCCCTGCCGACCATGTAGCCGGTGGTGTTGTGCAGGAACAGCAGCGGAATGTCGCGCTGGTTGGCGAGCTGGATGAACTGGGCCGCCTTCTGGGACTCCTCGCTGAACAGCACCCCCTGGGCGTTGGCCAGCACCCCCAGGGGATAGCCGTGCAGGGTCGCCCACCCGGTGCACAGGCTCGTCCCGTACAGCGGTTTGAACTCGTCGAAGTCGGAGGCGTCGACGATGCGGGCGATGACCTCGCGCGGGTCGAAGGGCACCTTGAGGTCGCCGGGCACGATCCCGAGGAGCTCCTCCTGGTCGTACTCGGGAGGGTCGGCCGGACCCGGATCGGCGTACGTCTTGCGGTGGTTGAGTCGGGCGACCACGCGCCGCGCCTGCCGCAGCGCGTCCTGCTCGTCGACGGCATAGTGGTCCGCGAGACCCGACACGCGCGCGTGCATCTCGGCGCCGCCCAGGGACTCGTCGTCGCTCTCCTCGCCGGTGGCCATCTTCACCAGTGGCGGCCCGCCGAGGAAGACCTTCGCCCGCTCCTTGACCATGATCACGTGGTCGGACATGCCGGGAACGTAGGCGCCGCCGGCGGTCGAGTTCCCGAAAACGACCGCGATCGTCGGAATGCCCGCGGCCGACAGCCGGGTGAGGTCGCGGAAGATCGCCCCTCCCGGGATGAAGATCTCCTTCTGGGACGGCAGATCGGCGCCGCCCGACTCGACCAGGCTGATGCACGGCAGCCGGTTGGCGAGCGCGATGTCGTTGGCGCGCAGGGCCTTCTTCAGGCTCCACGGGTTGCTGGCGCCGCCCCGCACGGTGGGGTCGTTCGCGGTGATCAGGCATTCGACGCCCTCGACGACGCCGATGCCGGTGACGAGGGAGGCCCCGACTGTGTACTCGGGGGAGGCGCTGCCCCAGGCGGCGAGCGGGGACAGCTCCAGGAAGGGGGTGTCGGGGTCGAGGAGGAGTTCGATGCGCTCGCGGGCGAGCAGCTTGCCGCGCCCTCGGTGCCGCTCGACGTACTTCTGACCGCCGCCCGCGAGGGCCTTGGCGTGCTCGGCCTCCAGTTCGGCGAGTCGGGCGAGCATGGCCTCGCGGTTCGCGCGGTAGTCGGGGCTGCCCACGTCCAGCGCGGACGAAAGGACCGTCACAGCAGGGCCTCCGGTAGGTCGAGGTGGCGGGCGCGCAGCCATTCGGCGAGGCCCTTCGCCTGCGGGTCGAAGCGGTGCTGCGCGGCGACGCCCTCGCCGAGGAGCCCCTCGACGACGAAGTTCAGGGCGCGCAGGTTCGGCAGGAGGCGGCGTACGACGGTCAGGTGCGCCGTCTCCGGGAGGAGTGCGCGGAAGCGGTCGACGGTGAGGGTGTGCGCGAGCCACCGCCATGCGTCGTCCGTGCGCGCCCACACCCCGACGTTGGCGCTCCCGCCCTTGTCCCCGCTGCGGGCCCCGGCGACGAGCCCGAGCGGGGCGCGTCGCGTCGGGCCCGGGGGCCAAGGCGCGGGCAGCGGTGGCTCCGGCACGTCGTCGAGTACGAGGGTGTCGTGGGCGGGGGCCACGGGGATTCGTCGCCCGTCGTGGAGCACGGCCACATGGTCCACGGCTGCGCGGTCGACGTGGGCGGCCTCGAAGACCCCGTAGGGCGCTCCCTTGCCCGGGGGCGCGAGCACATGGAAGCCGGGGTAGCTGGCGAGCGCCAGTTCGATCGCCGCGCCGCTGAGTGCCCGGCCCACCGGCTCGGGTGCAGGGTCGCGTACGACGAGCCGGAGCAGGGCGCTGGCCGTCTCCTCGGTGGGGGCGTCGGGGTGATCGGTGCGGGCGAGGTCCCACCGTACGTCGGCAGGGAGGGACTTGGCCGCGGCCAGGGCCGCTTCCATCTGGTCCCGGACGAGCGCGGCCTTGGCCTCGATGTCGAGCCCCGTCAGGACGAAGGTGACCTCGTTGCGGAACCCTCCGAGCCGGTTCAGGCCGACCTTCAGATCCGGGGGCGGCGCCTCCCCGCGCACGCCCTCGATGCGCACCCGGTCGGGCCCCTCCTGGGTGAGGCGGACCGTGTCGAGGCGCGCGGTGACATCAGGGCCGGCGTACCGGGCTCCGGCCGTCTCGTACAGGAGCTGCGCGGTGACCGTGCCGATGTCCACGACACCGCCGGTGCCGTCGTGCTTGGTGATGACGCTGCTGCCGTCCTCGTGGAGTTCGGCGAGCGGGAACCCGGGGCGGCGCAGCAGCGCGGGCGGGTGCTCGGTGAAGAAGGCGTAGTTGCCGCCGGTGGCCTGTGCCCCGCACTCCAGGACGTGCCCGGCTACCACCGCGCCCGCCAGCCGGTCGTACTGCCGCGGTCCCCAGCCGAAGTGGGCGGCGGCGGGCCCGGTGACGAGCGCGGCGTCCGTGACGCGCCCGGTGACCACGATGTCGGCGCCCTCGCGCAGACACGTGGCGATGCCATGGCCGCCGAGGTAGGCGTGGGCGGCGAGGGTGCCCGTGGGGGTCCCCACTGGTCGAGCGCCGTCGACACCTTGGGGGAGGGAGGCGGTGAGGTCGTCGCCCTCCACATGGGCCACGCGGACGGGGATGCCGAGACGGTCGGCCAACTCCCTCACCGCGTCGGCGAGTCCGGCCGGGTTGAGGCCGCCCGCGTTGGTCACGATCCGCACGCCCCGCTCGTGGGCGAGGCCCAGGCACTCCTCCAGCTGGCCGAGGAAGGTGCGCGCATAGCCTCCGGAAGGGTTCTTCAGGCGGTCGCGGCCGAGGATGAGCATCGTCAGCTCGGCGAGGTAGTCGCCGGTGAGGACGTGGAGGGGGCCGCCGGTGAGCATCTCGCGCAGTGCGTCGAAGCGGTCGCCGTAGAAGCCGGAGGCGTTGCCTATGCGGAAGGGTGTGCCCGGGGCCGGGCCGCGGGGCGCGGGAACGTCGGTCACCGAGCCCCCTCCTCGGGGGTGGCACTCCCGGCCCCGCCTCCCGATTCCCGCGCCGGTGGCCTGCCCGCTCCCGGCGGGCCCGCGAACGCCTGGGCGATGTCCAGCCAGCGGTCCGCGTCCGGGCCCTCGGCCCGCACCGCAAGGTCGGCGCGGTGCGCGCGCTGGGTGACCAGCAGGCAGAAGTCCAGCGCGGGGCCGGTCACCCGCTGGGCGGCGTCCTCGGGCCCGTACGCCCAGACGTCGTCCCCGCAGGGAGCGGTCAGTTCAACCCGGAACTCCTCGCGCGGGGCGCTCAACCCCCTTGCCCCGAAGGCGAAGTCACGTGCCCGCACCCCGATGCGCGCCACATGCCGCAGCCGGTCGGTGGGGGTGCGCGCCACACCGAGTGTGTCGGCGACGTCCTGACCGTGCGCCCAGGTCTCCATCAGCCGGCCGGTGGCCATGGATGCGGCCGACATGGGCGGCCCGTACCAGGGGAAGCGGACGCCGGAGGGAGCGGCGTGCAGCGCACGGCCCAGGGCTGCGCGCCCCGCGCGCCACTCGGCGAGCAGCCGGGCGGGCGGCAGCGCGGCGCCCGCCCGCGCGGCGTCGTCGACCCAGGTCTCCGGGGAGGCGAGTGCCTTCTCCACCTCCGCCGCGAACGCCTCCGCGTCGGTGACTGCCAGCAGTGCGGCCCGATCCGTCCAGGCGAGATGCGCGATCTGATGGGCGATGGTCCAGCCGGGGGCGGGCGTGGCGAGCGCCCACCGGGACTCGCCCAACGGGGCGACGAGCCGGTCGAGTTCCTCGCTCTCCCGGCCCAGATCGTCGATCACGGACGATGCGTCGGACACGATGCGCTCCCCTCGGGGCCACGACGGTGTGCGTGGGGAGCATGGCAGCGGGCGCAGAAACAATCAAGCGTGCTTGCATTGATTTTCGGCCGCGGGGCGGTGAACCGGCGCCACCGTCCGGTGGGCGCGGCCCGTTCCCCAGGGATCTCACAGCTACGGCCCCCGGGGACACCCGGCGCCCAGGTTCCTCCGCCGACCCCAAGGCTTTTCCCAGGCATTCACAGCCCCTGTTTGCCGTTCCTTTCCATTGCACGGATCGGGGCCGTGTACGTTCTTTCATGTCGGACGGCACGGAATTCCCGAGATGAACGACCGGAAACTCTCGCCCCTGGCCGCCGAGAATTCTCACGCCATTGCAAAGCAAAAACTCTCAAGGAGTCGGAATGAGCTTCAAGAAGCTTGCCCCGCTGCCCCCGAAGCCCAAGTCGAAGCAGCTCCCGCCCCCGCCGAAGCCGCGCCCGAAGAAGCGTCACGAGCCGAAGCCGCTGCCCAAGCCGCTGCACGGCCGGGAAAGCTGATCCGGCGAGAATGATGAGGGTCGACGGTGCACCGTCGACCCTCATCCGCAATTTCCCGGCGATTTCCGACCGGCACTTCACAGTCTGCGCCCAGGCATTCCAAAGCGGGGGCCAATTTCCATGACGGAGCCTTGTGGGCATGACCGACGACACCCCCTCCATCCCCGCCCGTACCGCCTTCCGGCGCTTCTGGCCCATGACCAAGGGGCTGCGTGGCCGGCTGGTGGCCGTCTGGGTGTGCACGGTGCTCGCCGCGCTCGCCGAGACCGCGGCCATCCTGCTGTTCAGCGAACTGACCGACCACGCGCTGCAGAAGGGGTCACTGAGCGCGTTCCGGCGTCCGGCCGCCGAGTGGCTCGGCGTCGCCGTCCTCGGGGCGGCAGTCGGGTACGCGGGCAACTCCCTGGCCGCCTGGATCACCGAGCGCTTCGTGATGCGGCTGCGTGAGCATGTCTTCGACCACGTACAGCAGTTGCCTCCGCACTTCTTCCAACGACACCGGCAGGGGGACCTGTTGTCCCGGCTGACCGGCGACGTCGAAGCGATCGAGACGATGGTCGTGTCCGGTCTCGTGGGGGCCGCCTCGGCGGCCTTCAGCGCTGTCTTCTACGCGGCCGCCGCGTTCTGGCTGCGCTGGGACCTGGCGGCGGCGACCTTCGTGCTCGCGCCGCTGTTCTGGCTGGCCGCCCGGCGCTTCTCCGGCAGCATCAAGTCCGTCTCGCGGGAGGGCCGGGTCGCCGACGGCGCGATCACCTCCGTGGTGGAGGAGTCGCTCGGCAACATTGTGCTCACCCAGGCCTACGACCGACGGGACGCGGAGCGGCGGCGGCTCGGGCAGGAGGCGAACGCCTGGTTCCGGGCGGCGGTGCGCTCGGCCCGGCTCAACGAGCTGTACGAGCAGCTCGTCCAGGTCATCGAGACCGTGTGCGTGCTCGCGGTGATCGGCCTCGGCGCATGGGAGATCTCCGGCGGGCGGATGACGCTGGGCCAACTGCTCGCGTTCGCCGCCTTCCTCGGCTATCTGTACCCGCCCGTCCGCGGCCTGGCCCAGCTCGGGCTCACGGTCACGGCGGCGACGGCCGGCGCCGAACGGCTGATCGAGATCCTGGACGTACGGCCCTCGGTCAGCGACCCGGCGCGTTCCCCGGATGTGCCGGTGGGCCGGCCCGACGGTGCGATGGAGGTGCGGGACATCTTCTTCCGCTACCCCGGCGCGGACAAGGCGGCCCTCGAGGGTCTGTCGTTCTCGGTGCGGCCCGGCGAGCTGGTGATCATCACCGGGCCGAGCGGCGCGGGCAAGTCCACGGTCTCCAAGATGCTGCTGCGCTTCTACGACCCCGACTCCGGCTCGGTCCTCCTCGACGGCACCCCGATCGGCAGGTTCCCACTGGCCCGGCTGCGCGAGTACATCACGCTGCTGCCCCAGGAGACCCTGGTCCTGCACGACACCGTCCGCGCGAACATCGCCTGCGGGCGGCCCGGGGCGAGCGACCGGGCGATCGTCGAGGCCGCGAAGACGGCGGACGCGCACGACTTCGTGACGGGGCTGCCGAACGGGTACGACACCAAGGTCGAGCCCAACTCGGCCCGGTTGTCGGGCGGTCAGCTCCAGCGCCTCGCGATCGCACGGGCCATCCTGCGCGACGCGCCGGTCCTCGTCCTGGACGAGCCGACCACCGGACTGGACGCGATGGCCGCGCGCCGGGTGGTCAGGCCGCTGCGGCGGCTGATGACCGGCCGTACCACGATCATGATCACGCACGACCTGAACCTGGCGCCCGACGCCGACCGCATCCTCGTCGTCGACCAGGGCCGCATCGTCGAGACCGGCCGGCACGAGGAACTGCTCTCCCGGGGCGGGGCGTATGCGCGGCTGCACCGGTCGCAGAACAACGCGATCACGGACACGGGGGAGCTGCGACTGCCGCTGTTCGTCCGAGCGGTCGCGGAGCGGGCGGGGGTGGCGGGCGCGGGTTACCAGGGCAGCTGGGCGACCGACCCGTATGCCGCGCCGAATCCGCAGCACTTCCCGTTCGAGCCCGCCGGCGACCTGCCCCGCACCGTCCCCGACCAACTCCCCGACGGACGGCCCCTGTTCCGTGACGAGACACCCTGCCACGACGCCTGATCCCCCACTCGGCCGAAACAGCACAGGCACATAAAGGGTTCACACGCCTGACGCAGTCCACTACCCTGGACTTACAGGTACATCATGATGAACGAATTTTGAAACAGAGCCCCACTGGAAGGCCCCGTGAACACCCCCAGCGCCGTCCCCTCCACCCCGGCCCCGGTCCCGACCGCGCCGGACCGCGCATCAGCGGCGCCCGGCGGGCCGCTCCGCCGGGGTTCCCTCGGGCCCGTCGGGCTGGTGCTCGCCGGAGGTGTCTCCGTGCAGTTCGGCGGGGCGCTCGCGGTGAGCCTGATGCCAAGGGCCGGCGCGCTGGGCGTCGTCACCCTGCGGCTCGTGGTGGCGGCGGTCGTCCTCCTCCTGGTCTGCCGGCCCCGGCTGCGCGGGCACTCACGCGCCGACTGGGGCACGGTGGTCGTCTTCGGCATCACCATGGCCGCGATGAACGGCCTCTTCTACCAGGCCGCGGCCCGCATCCCGCTGGGCCCCGCCGTCACCCTGGAGGTCCTGGGCCCGCTGGCCCTCTCGGTGCTCGCCTCCCGCCGCGCGGTGAACCTGATCTGGGCGGGCCTCGCGCTGGCCGGCGTCTTCCTGCTGGGCGGCGGGGGCTTCGGCCACCTGGACCCGGCGGGCGCGGGCTTCGCGCTCTCCGCGGGTGCGATGTGGGCGGCGTACATCGTCTTCAGCGCCCGTACGGGGCGGCGTTTCCCGCAGGCCGACGGGCTCGCGCTCGCGATGGCGGTCGCCGCGGTCCTGTTCGTGCCGCTCGGAGCCGTCGAGTCGGGCACGAGGCTGCTCGTGCCGACGACGGTCGGGCTGGGCGCGGCCGTGGCGATGCTCTCCTCGGTCCTTCCCTACACCCTGGAGCTCCTCGCCCTGCGCCGACTGCCCGCCTCCACCTTCGCGATCCTGATGAGCCTGGAACCGGCGATCGCGGCGACCGCGGGTTTCCTCGTCCTCGGCCAGTCCCTGACCGCGACCCAGGCGATGGCGATCGCCCTGGTCATCGCGGCCAGCATGGGTGCGGTACGGACGCAGGTGGGCCTGAGCAAGGCGGTCGCACGGCCGGAGGGGTAGGCACGGACGAAACCGGGGGAGGCCGTCGTCCGACGCAGAGCACCCGGCACAGCGGCGGGTTCAGCCGGCTTCCAGTGGTGGGATCGCTGGTGATGCCGACCGGTGAGGCGGCCGGCGCGAGTTCCATGACGGACAGGTTCGGGACCAGTTCGCGCAGACCCTCGGGGCCGTCCGCGCCGCAAGGTGAAGTTCCGGTCCGCAGCCGTCAACGTCACCGGACAGCACGACATCGTGCCATCCGGATCAGCGGCGGGACATGTACAGGTCCACTGCCTTGTGCAGCAGGCGGTTGAACGGGTAGTCCCACTCGCCCAGGTACTCCACCGCGTGACCGCCCGTGCCGGCCTTGAAGCGCAGCAGGCCCAGGAGGTGGTTGCTCTCCTCCAGGGTGTCCGTGATGCCGCGCAGGTCGTAGACGGCGGCGCCCGCCTCGTGGGCGTCGGTCAGCATGCGCCACTGGACGGCGTTGTTCGGCTGGACCTCGCGCCGCCGGGCGGTGGAGGCGCCGTACGAGTACCAGACGTGTGTGCCGACCGTCAGCATCGTCGCGGCGGCCAGGACCTCGCCGTCGTGGTGGGCGAGGTAGAGGCGCATACGGTCCGGGGCCTCAGCCGTCAGCGCGGTCCACATCCGCTGGAAGTACGCCAGCGGGCGCGGGACGAAGCGGTCGCGCTCGGCGGTCTCCGTGTAGAGGGTGTGGAAGGCCGGCAGGTCGTCGTAGCCGCCCTGGACCACCTTCACGCCCGCCTTCTCGGCCTTCTTCACATTACGGCGCCACTGCTGATTGAGGCCGCGCTGGATCTCGTCGAGCGTCCGCCCGGCGAGCGGCACCTGGAACACGTACCGGGGCTGGCCGGCCGCGAAGCCGTCCTCCCCGTCCGCCCGGGACGGCCGCCAGCCCATGCGGTGCAGCCGGTCCGCGACACCGGCTGCGGCCGGCTCGTGTTCGGTGGCCGGCACGTCGCCCAGCCGCCGCGCACCCGGATCCGCGATCGCCGCCTTGACGGCGTCCGCGCTCCAGCGGCGTACGACCACGGGCGGTCCCATCTTCACCGAGAAGGCGCCGCGGCCCTTCAGATACGCGAGCAGGGGCTTCAGCCACCGGTCGAGGTCGGGCGCGGACCAGTCGATCACCGGCCCCTCGGGCAGATACGCCAGATACCGTCTCAACTTCGGCAGCGGGCGGAACAGCACCAGGGCCGCCCCGGCCGGCCGGTCCCCGCCCCCCTCGAACCAGCCCAGGCTCTCCGCCCGCCAGGCCGGCTTCACCTCGCCCCACGACGGCACCTGCATATGACTGACCGACGGCCGTGACGCGATGAACGCCAGGTGATCCTCGCGGGAGATCGGGCGGACACTTAGGGCCATTCGGGGCTCCTCGGGGGAGGCGGTGACGCTGTACGGACGCCGACGGGCCGGAGCCGGTTCCGGGCGTCGCGGTGTCGCGGTCACCGGCCGGGGCGAGCCCGCTCAGCACCGCCCTATCCATCTTTCCGAGGTCCCGCGGTGCCGCCACTTCGCCGACGCGGAGTTCACCACGTTGGTCGTCATTCCCCGGACCCTTCCAGCCCCTGGGCCAGCACCTGGGCCAGGGGCTGCGCCCTGCGACCGGCCAGTTGCTCCAGCCGGGTGCGGCAGGAGAAACCGTCCGCGAGGACGACCGCCCGCTCCGGCGTGCTCCGCACCGCGGGCAGCAGCTGGTCCTCGGCGCAGGCCCCCTCCACCTCGAAGTGGCCCTTTGCGAAGCCGAAGTCGCCCGCGAGTCCGCAGCAGCCACCCGACAGTTCACCGGTCAGGCCCGCCGGCCGCGCGCGGCCGGCGGTCGGGCGCGTCGCCGAGGACCGCGTGCCGGCAGGTCCGCACGGAGCGCGGCCGCGCACCTCGGTTCGAGGACGACCAACGGGGAACCGGCCGCCACGGCGAAGGCAGACCGCGGGCACCGGACGCCGGACGCCGGACAGCCGTACGCCGGACGCCTTCGCATCACCCGGGAAACAAAGAACCGGAGAAACCGGCACCTCGCCATGGGCCACGGCTCGCGCGTCCACCCCCTGCTGCCGGTGCGGCTGACCTCGTAGGTCCTCACAAGTCCACGGACCGGAGGGCTCGTCTCATCGAACGGACACGGTTCCGCCGGGTTTCACCGACGGGATACCCTCCGGCTCGTGGCTGATATCCAGATTCCTGCTGACATCAAGCCCGCGGATGGTCGTTTCGGCGCGGGTCCCTCCAAGGTGCGGGTCGAGGCGCTGGACGCCCTCGCCGCCACGGGTAGCTCCCTGCTCGGCACGTCCCACCGCCAGGCCCCGGTCAAGAACCTGGTCGGCAAGGTGCGGGAGGGGATCCGCGAGCTCTTCCAGCTCCCCGACGGATACGAGGTCATCCTCGGCAACGGCGGCTCCACCGCGTTCTGGGACATCGCGACCCACGGTCTGATCGAGAACAAGTCGCAGCACCTCAGCTTCGGCGAGTTCTCCTCCAAGTTCGCGAAGGCCGCGAAGCTCGCCCCGTGGCTGGCCGAGCCCACCGTGATCTCCACCGACCCGGGCACCCACCCCGAGGCCGAGGCCGAGACGGGCGTCGACGTCTACGCCTTCACGCACAACGAGACGTCTACGGGCGTCGCTATGCCGATCAAGCGCGTCGAGGGCGCGGACTCCGGGTCCCTGGTCCTCGTGGACGCCACCTCCGGCGCCGGCGGCCTCCCGGTCGACATCGCCGAGACCGACGTGTACTACTTCGCCCCGCAGAAGTCCTTCGCCTCCGACGGCGGCCTGTGGATCGGAGTCTTCTCGCCCGCCGCGATCGAGCGCGCCGAGCGCGTTCACGCCTCCGGCCGCCACATCCCGGAGTTCTTCAGCCTCCCCACGGCGATCGACAACTCCCGCAAGAACCAGACGTACAACACCCCGGCCCTCGCCACCCTGTTCCTGCTCAACGAGCAGCTGGAGTGGCTCAACGGTCAGGGCGGCCTCGACTGGTCGGTGCGCCGCACGGCCACCTCGGCGCGCACGCTCTACGGCTGGGCCGAGGACGTCAAGTACGCCAACCCGTTCGTCGCCGACCCGGCCAAGCGCTCGCAGGTCATCGGCACGATCGACTTCGCGGACGAGATCGACGCGTCGGCCGTCGCCAAGGTTCTTCGTGCCAACGGCATCGTCGACACCGAGCCGTACCGCAAGCTCGGCCGCAACCAGCTTCGTATCGCGATGTTCCCGGCGATCGACCCGGCGGACATCGAGGCGCTGACGCAGTGCATCGACTACGTGATCGAGAAGCTCTGACCTTCCCGGTACTCGGATGAGAGGCGCCCGGCACACCGGCCGGGCGCCTCTCTCCGTCTCGCCTCTCCGTCTCGCCTCTCCGTCTCGTCGTGAGGCGATGCCGCCGAAGTAGCCGCGTACGGCGAGCTGTCGGCCGTCGGGCGAGAAGGCGGCGTCGGTGGCCCACAGGTCGACGGGTGCGACGGGGTCCACCGGCGGCCCGGCCCGTTCGACCGGTGCGGGGGAGGGCGTGTCGATCCTCACACCGGCCCGCCCCATACGTCCCACATGCGTCCCACGGCGATCGTCCATGATGAGCGGATGCTCAGGCTCATGCCCGTAGGCGACTCCATGACGATCGGAAGCGCGGGCGAACACACATGGCGCTACCGGCTGTGGCAGCACCTGTGCGCCACCTACGGCGGCCCGTTCACGCTCGTCGGCCCGCGCGAGACGCTGTACGACAAGGCGACGGACACTGCGACGTCGTACGCCTACGCCGACCCGGACTTCCCCCGCGCCCATCTGGCGGGCTGGGGCGAGGGGTGGGCGCACATGACGCCGCTGATCGCCCGGTCCGTGCGGGAGGCACGAGCGGACGTGCTGCTCGTGTCCCTCGGCCTGATCGACCTCGGCTTCTACACGAACGCCGAGCAGACGGCGGAGAACGTACGGCGCTTCGTGGACCAGGCCCGGACCGCGAACCCCCGTGTCCGTATGGTCCTGCTGCCCGTGATCCCGAACGTCCGGGCACAGGCGGACGCCCCGTTCGCGGCCCAGGTGGAGCTCTTCAACGAACTCCTGGCGAAGACGGTTGCCGACCTGGACGAGCCCCGCTCGCCACTCCTGCTGGCCTCGACCCCGTCGTCGTACGACGTCCACATGGACACCTATGACGGCACGCACCCGAACGCGAGCGGGGAGCACAAGATCGCGGCGGCGTACGCGGGGGCGATGTACGAGGGGTGGGGGTTCGGACAACCGTACGCTGCTGGGACTGGTTGACCGGGTACCGGCGGGCCCTGGTCACCGTGCGTATCGCTGTACTCCCCTCGGCCTCACCCTCAAAGCCGACTGGTTCCCCCGCGACTGACCCGACCGGCGGTCAACTCCCTTGCCTGGAGCGCACTCCACCCCGTTGGCTAGGCAGTCATGAAGTACACGCAGCTCGGACGCACAGGACTCAAGGTCAGTCGGCTCGTCCTCGGGACCATGAACTTCGGCCCCCAGACCGAGGAGGCCGACAGCCACGCGATCATGGACGCGGCACTGGACGCGGGCATCAACTTCTTCGACACCGCAAACGTGTACGGCTGGGGCGAGAACAAAGGCCGTACCGAGAGGATCATCGGCAACTGGTTCGCCAAGGGCGGCGACCGGCGCGACAAGGTCGTGCTCGCCACCAAGGTGTACGGCAACATGGGCCCGGACGGCCGTGCGTGGCCCAACCACGACAAGCTCTCCGCCCTCAACATCCGGCGGGCGGTCGACGCCAGCCTCAAGCGACTCCAGACCGACTACATCGACCTGTACCAGTTCCACCACGTCGACCGGAACACCCCGTTCGAAGAGATCTGGCAGGCCATCGACGTCCTGGTGCAACAGGGGAAGATCCTTTACGTCGGCTCCAGCAACTTCCCCGGCTACAAGATCGCCCAGGCCAACGAGATCGCCGCCCGCCGGCACGGCACGATCGGCCTCGTGAGCGAGCAGTGCCTCTACAACCTCGCCGAGCGCCGCGCCGAGATGGAGGTCGTCCCGGCCGCGCAGGAGTACGGACTGGGCGTCATCCCGTGGTCGCCGCTGCACGGCGGCCTGCTCGGCGGTGTCATCAAGAAGGAGGCCGAGGGCGGCCGGCGTGCCTCCGGCCGCTCGGCCGACGCGCTCGCCAACACCTCCGTCCGGGCCCAGATCCAGGCCTACGAGGACCTGCTCGACAAGCACGGAATCGAACCCGGAGAGGCCGCCCTCGCCTGGTTGCTGACCCGCCCCGGCGTCACCGGCCCGATCGTCGGCCCGCGCACCGCCGAACAGCTGGAGTCGGCCCTGCGGGCGGTCGAGCTGGAACTCCCGGAGGAGGTGCTGGCCGGCCTCGAGGAAATCTTCCCGGGCCCGGGCCCGTCCCCGGAGGCGTTCGCCTGGTAGTCGGCGGGGAGTCCCCGTCCCGGGGCACTCGCCCGCGGAATCCATCGCCCGACGACCGGTCGGGGGCCCCGGGGAGAGCCCCGGGGCCCCGGCACAGCCCCAGGACCGGGGCCCGACCTCCGCAGGCAACGCCCCCCGGTGGCCGTCTCCCCCGGTGGTCGCCCGAGACTGCGGACCCACCCACCCCTGACGGGCGCGGGGCCGTCCCGGACGCTCGCCCGGTCGCCCGGTCGCCCCTGGAGATTCCGGAACCGCTCGAGGTTCCGGGACCGCCAGAGATCCTGGGCCCCCGGAGATCCCGAAGCGACCAAGGAACAGCACCGCCCGAGGACGAGGCCGTCCCCCGCCTGGCCCGCTCCCGCAGAGTGGGCCCTCGCAGGTCGCCTCGCCCGACCCGGCGATGCGTCACGGGACCAGGCCCTCAGCGGGAGCCGGCGCGGGCGTCAGCGGAAGTCTGTGCGGATTCCAGCGGGAGCACGCGCGGACGTCGGCGGAAGTCTGCGCGGGCGCCAGCGGGAGCACGCGCGGGCGTCAGCCGGAGTCCGCGTCCGGGCGGCGGCCAAAGGGGCACCTGCGGGCCCGGAGGCAACAGCGAACCGCCCGGCAGGGCCCTGTCGGAGGTCTACTTTCCGAGCGCCGCCGTCAGCGCCACCACCGCGAACATCAGCACAAGCACACCGGCCATGATCCGGTTACGGGTCTTCGGGTCCACGTATCGAGACTAACCGGCCCTCATCACCCGTCCGCGCCGAGCCCCCACCGCTCCACGGTCTCGTAGCGCGGGTGCTCCCCCGCCATCCCCGACCTCGGCAGCCGGCTGCGGACCAGGCACAGCTCGCCGACCGTCCACGCACCCCCCACGAACGCGTCCAGCGCCGTGACGTACGGCCGGAAGTCCGCGGAGCCCCGGCCGCGGGCCAGCGTCAGATGCGGACGGTAGCGGCGGTGCTCCCCCATCTCCACGCCCGCCTTCCGGCCCGCGGACTCCGTGCGGTCGGCGAGCAGCCGCATCGCCCCCACGTCCCCGGACGCGCCCACCCACAGCGCACGGCCCCCGAAGCGGCCGCCCCCGCACAGGGACAGCGTGAACGGCTCGGTGTGCCGGGCCGCCCTCGACAACCGCTCCGACAGGTCCGGGACGACGTCCTCCGCCACCTCACCGTAGAAGGCGAGCGTGAAGTGCCAGCCCGGGCGTTCGGTCCAGCGCACCCCTCCGGCCCCCGGCAGTCCCTTCAACTCATGGACGATCGAGGCGAGTTCATGGATCGCGCCCTGAGGTGGCAGCACCGCCGCGAAGAGTCTCATGACGTCACCATTCCAGGGAACGGATCACTCGGCCACCGGCCATGATGGGCCGCATGCGGATACGGAAAGGCACCACCGACGACATCCCGGTCATCCTCGGCCTGCTCGACGGCGCGGTCGAGTGGCTCGTCTCACAGGGACGGACCCGGCAGTGGGGCACCCATCCCTGGTCCCGGCGGCCCAGCGCAGTGCGGGCGGTACACAAGTACGTGACGGTCGGTGCCCCCTGGATCGCGGAGATCGACGGTGTCCCCGCGGGCACCCTCACACTCTCCGACGGCCCCGGCAACTATCTCGCTCCCGTGGACGAGCCCGAGCGCTACGTCCATCTGTTCGCCGCCGACCACCGCTTCTCGGGCCGTGGTGTGGGCAGCGCGCTGCTCGCCCACGCCGTCGAGGAGACCAGGCGCGCGGGCGTCACCCTGCTGCGGGTCGACTGCTACGCGGGCGACGACGGCAAGCTCGTCGCCTACTACGAGCGCAACGGCTTCACGCGCACGGAGGCCTTCACGGTCGGCGAGGACCAGTGGCCGGGGCAGGTGCTGGCACAGCGCGTGTGACTGCGCTCGTGGGCGCCCCCTTCCCCGGTCACGCCGATGCGGGCGCCGGCTGCTCGCGCGGTACGAACCGCAGCCGGGGGTGCCCCCGGTGCCAGCCCACGGCCAGGCGGAGCCCGCCGGAGCGCGCCAGGATCAGCCCGATGGTCACGGCCGCCCCGGCCGAGATCAGACCGCCCGCGGCGAAGCCGACCCGGGCGCCGTACACGTCCGTGATCCAGCCGACCACGGGCGCCCCCAGCGGCGTACCGCCCACGAAGACCATCATGAACAGGGCCATGACGCGTCCGCGCATCACCGGGTCGGTGCCCATCTGGACGGCCGTGTTCGCGGTGACGTTCACGGTCAGACCGAAGATGCCTATCGGGACCATCAGCAGCGAGAACAGCCACAGCGACGGGGCCCCGGCCGCCACGGTCTCGAGCGCGCCGAAGGCCGCCGCCGCCGCGATCAGCAGCCGCAGCCGGGCCGTGCCGCGGCGGGCGGCGAGCAGCGCGCCGGCCAACGAGCCCACCGCCATCAGCGTGTTGAAGAGGCTGTAGGCGCCGGCACCCGCATGGAAGACGTCGTCCGCGTACGCCGACAGCCAGACCGGGAAGTTGAAGCCGAAGGTGCCGATGAAGCCGACCAGCACGATCGGCCAGATCAGCTCCGGGTGCCCGGCGACATAGTGCAGACCTTCACGGAGCTGGCCCTTGCCACGCGGCGCGCGCTCCACGACGTGCAGCTCGCGGGAGCGCATGAGGAGCAGACCGGCGATGGGGGCGACGAAGGACAGGCCGTTGAACAAAAACGCCCAGCCCGTGCCGACGCCGGTGATCAGGACGCCCGCCACCGCGGGGCCGACCAGACGTGCGGACTGGAAGTTCGCCGAGTTCAGGCTGACCGCGTTCTGCAGCTGCCGGGGGCCGACCATCTCGGAGACGAAGGACTGGCGGGCCGGGTTGTCGAGGACCGTGGCGAGTCCGACGGCGAAGGCCGCGAGGTAGACGTGCCAGACCCGGACCTGGCCGGAAAGGGTCAGTAGCGCGAGGACGACGCCCGTGGCGCCCATCGCCGACTGGGTGACGAGCAGGGTCGGGCGCTTGGGGAGGCGGTCGACCAGGACGCCGCCGTACAGGCCGAAGAGCAGCATCGGCAGGAACTGCAGCGACGTGGTGACACCCACGGCGGTGGAGGAGCCGGTCAGGCTCAGCACCAGCCAGTCCTGGGCGATGCGCTGCATCCAGGTGCCGGTGTTGGAGACGACCTGGCCGATGAAGAAGAGGCGGTAGTTACGGACGCGCAGGGAGCTGAACATCGACGACTTGCGGGGCGCGGCCCCGTCGGCGGACGCGGGGCTCCCGGGAGCCGAGGAGGCGGAGTCGGTCCGGGCCGGGTGGGCGTCGTGGGCAGTTGGGGAGTCGTGGGCGGTCGGGGAGTCGTGGGTGGTCGGTGCGGGGGCGGAAGCTGCTCCGGGTCCCGAACTCAAAAGGGTTCGCCTCCTTGCGATGACGGCTTCGTACGCACGCGGGCGGGGGCCGCGTCTGTCATGGGTGCGCCCTGGTCACAGGTGCGCGAGCTTCTCCAGCACGGGGGCGGCGGCGCGGAGTTTCCCCCACTCCTCCTCGTCCAGTCCCTCGACCAGTCCGGCCAGGAAGGCGTTCCGCTTGCGGCGGCTCTCCTCGAGCATCGCCTCGGCCTGCTCGGTCTGCGTGACCACCTTCTGGCGCCGGTCCTCGGGGTGCGGCTCCAGCCTGACCAGGCCCTTGCTCTCGAGCAGCGCCACGATGCGGGTCATCGAGGGCGGCTGGACGTGTTCCTTGCGGGCGAGCTCGCCGGGGGTGGCGGAGCCGCAGCGGGAGAGGGTGCCGAGCACGGACATCTCGGTCGGGCTCAGCGACTCGTCGACCCGCTGGTGCTTGAGTCGGCGCGACAGGCGCATCACAGCGGAGCGCAGAGCGTTCACGGCGGCAGCGTCGTCGCCATGGGTCAGGTCAACCATGCTCTTTAGGATAACTCATTACCTTCTCTAAGGACCACCGGAGCGCATCGCCGAAAGGGTGACTCCGACCACTGGGGCCCGCGCCTTCAGGCCCGTCAGCGAAACTCCCGAGCTACGCGTATCACCCATATGAGTGACATGACGGCGGAACGTGACGCAGCGCCCTCTCGGGTGCGGCAACCCTCGTACGCATGGGGACCAGCGTGCTCAGCGTGCGGATAGACGGGGAGCTGCTCGACCGGCTCCGGCACCACGCCGCGAAAAGAGGAATGAGCGTCCAGGACTATGTCGTCCGGACGCTCATCCGCGGTGACTTCGACGAGCGGTTCCAGGCCGCCGTCGAGGAGACGGAGAGGTTCTACGGGGTCACCTGACCCCGGGAGAGGACGTTCGGCCGGGCTCCCCGCCCCGGCCGATCCGGATCAGGTCAGGCCCAGCGCCGGCATCAGGTAGTAGAAACCGAAGACCGCCGCCACGACGTACATGGGAACCGGAACCTCCCGGCCGCGCCCGGCGGCCAGACGCAGGACCGCGAAGGTGATGAAGCCCATGCCGATACCGTTCGTGATCGAGTACGTGAACGGCATCATCATCATCGTCACGAAGGCCGGGATCGCGATCGTGTGGTCCGCCCAGTCGATCTCCCTGACCGAGTTGGAAAGGATCAGGAAGCCCACCGCGACCAGCGCCGGGGTGGCCGCCTGGGAGGGGACCATCGTGGCGACCGGGGCGAGGAAGAGGGCCACCGCGAAGAGGGCGCCCGTCACGACATTTGCGAAGCCCGTGCGGGCGCCCTCGCCGACGCCGGCCGTGGACTCCACGAAGCAGGTGGTGGCCGAGGAGGAGCTGACGCCACCCGCCGCGACGGCAATGCCGTCGACGAAGAGGACCTTGTTGATGCCCGGCATGTTGCCCTCGGCGTCCGTCAGCTTGGCCTCGTCGCTGATGCCCATGATCGTGCCCATCGCGTCGAAGAAGCACGAGAGCAGCACCGTGAAGACGAACAGGATGCCGGTCAGCACGCCGACCTTGCCGAAGCCGCCGAAGAGACTGACCTTGCCGATCAGGCCGAAGTCGGGGCTGGCGACCGGGTTGCCCGGCCACTTCGGCACGGTCAGACCCCAGGAGGGGATCTTGGCAACCGCGTTGAGGACGAGCGCGAGGACCGTCATCGTGACGATCGAGATCAGGATCGCGCCCGGCACCTTGCGGACGATCAGCGCGAAGGTGAGCAGCGTGCCGAGTACGAACACCAGGACCGGCCAGCCGGTGAGGTGGCCGCCCGCGCCGAGCTGGAGCGGAACCGTGGTCTGGGCGATGTCCGGGATGCGGGTGACGAAGCCGGAGTCCACCAGGCCGATCAGCATGATGAACAGGCCGATGCCGATCGAGATGCCCTTGCGCAGCCCGAGCGGCACGGCGTTCATGACGCGCTCGCGCAGACCGGTCGCGACCAGCAGCATCACCACGAAACCGGCGAGGACGACCATGCCCATCGCGTCCGGCCAGGACATGCGCGGCGCGAGCTGGAGCGCGACGACCGTGTTCACACCGAGGCCGGCGGCCAGCGCGATCGGGACGTTCCCGATCACGCCCATGAGCAGCGTGGTGAAGGCGGCGGTCAGAGCGGTCGCGGTGACCAGCTGACCGTGGTCGAGGTGATGCCCGTACATGTCCTTCGCGCTGCCGAGGATGATCGGGTTCAGCACGATGATGTACGCCATCGCGAAGAAGGTGGCGAAACCGCCGCGGATCTCACGCGACAGCGTGCTTCCCCGCTCGGAGATCTTGAAGTAGCGGTCGAGGACGCCGGACGGGGGCCGGGTACCGGGCTGCTGCGGAGCGGAGGCCTTGGCGGGGGCCGAGGTGGGCATGCGGGACCTTCAGGGGTGCGGGGGACCGGTGACAAACGTGATCGAGTCTCGCCTTCGCCTGATCACCAACAGACTCCCCCCAACGCTGCCGTTGGTGTTTCGTACGAATACAAGTGGCCAGACTCGAACAGTTTCAGTATGAACATATAGTGCACTGATCGCTATCTCCGCGCGTAGATCCTTGGTGCACAAGGGCGCAGGGGGCTTCTCCCGCTCCCGCCCGATCCCCTCGTAAGCTGTGCGCATGGCGAAGTGGACCCCCAGGCACGAGGCGCCGGAGCCCCTTGAGGGCCCCGTGGTCGCCACCATCACCGGCGGCACCATCCTCTGGTTCGTCCTCTTCCTGGTGCAGCTCCCGTTCTACGGCTGGTTCGCCGACCACGGTCACACCTGGTGGCTGTGGACGTGCCTGGCCGGCGCGGGCCTCGGCTGCATCGGCATCTGGTACGTGCGAAGGCGGGACGCGGCGATCAAGCGGGACGCGGCTGCCAAGCGGGCCGCTGCCGCCGGGCAGTAGCCCCGCAGCCGGGTCCGGGCCGCCCGTGCGACCACCGGACGAGAGCGGTTCCGGCCGGGTCGTACCTTCGGGGCGCTCGGCAGGTGAAGGCGCATATCCGCACGTACCGTCGAATGCATGACGCACATCGACGCGGGCGCCGGACTCGATCCCGTGCACTCCTCCGCCCTGCCGGAGCGGGCTCGGGGACTGTCCTCCGCCGAGGTGGCCGAGCGGGTCGCCCGCGGCGAGGTCAACGACATCCCGGTCCGCAGCAGCCGCTCCCTGGGCGAGATCGTCCGCGCGAACGTCTTCACCCGCTTCAACGCGATCATCGGTGTGCTCTGGCTGATCATGCTGTGCGTCGCGCCGTTCCAGGACAGCCTCTTCGGATACGTGATCATCGCCAACACCGGCATCGGCATCATCCAGGAGTGGCGCGCCAAGAAGACCCTGGACTCGCTCGCGGTGATCGGCGAGGCGAGGCCCACGGTGCGCCGGGACGACGTGGCCGCCGAGGTCGGCACGTCCGAGATCGTGCTGGACGACATCATCGAGATCGCGCCCGGCGACAAGATCGTGGTCGACGGCACCTGCGTCGAGGCCGACGGGCTGGAGATCGACGAGTCCCTGCTCACCGGCGAGGCCGACCCCGTCGTCAAGCAGCCCGGCGATCCGGTCATGTCCGGCAGCTTCGTCGTCGCGGGAGGCGGCGCCTTCAAGGCGGCCAAGGTGGGGCGGGCGGCGTACGCCGCCCGGCTCGCCGAGGAGGCGACCCGCTTCACACTCGTACACTCCGAGCTGCGCAGCGGCATCTCCACGATACTCAAGTACGTGACGTGGATGATGATCCCGACCGCGGTGGGCCTGGTCATCAGCCAGCTGGTGGTCAACCAGCACGGGTTCAAGGACTCCATAGCCCGCACCGTCGGAGGCATCGTGCCGATGGTCCCGGAAGGGCTCGTGCTGCTGACGTCCGTGGCCTTCGCGATCGGCGTCATCCGGCTGGGGCGCAAACAGGTCCTCGTCCAGGAACTGCCCGCCATCGAGGGGCTGGCCCGCGTCGACACCGTCTGCCTGGACAAGACGGGCACGCTCACCGAGGGCGGCATGGACGTCACCGAACTGCGGGCGCTCCAGGGCTCCGACGAGACGTACGTACGCAAGGTGCTCGGCGCACTCGGCGAGGCGGACCCGCGCCCGAACGCCTCCCTCCAGGCGATCATCGACGCCTACCCCGACAGCGAGGAGTGGCGCTGCACCGAGGCGCTGCCCTTCTCCTCCGCCCGCAAGTACAGCGGCGCGTCCTTCAGCGAGGGCGACGGCGAGTCCAGTACCTGGCTGCTGGGCGCCCCCGACGTCCTCCTGGACCCCGACGACCCGGCCCTGACCGAGACCGAGCGGCTCAACCAGCAGGGGCTGCGCGTGCTGCTGCTCGCCCGTGCCTCACGGGACCTGTACGACGCCCGGGTCAAGGACGGCACCCGGCCCACCGCCCTGGTCGTCCTCGAGCAGCGGCTGCGCCCGGACGCCGCCGACACCCTGCGCTACTTCTCCGACCAGAACGTCCACGCCAAGGTGATCTCCGGCGACAACGCGGTGTCCGTCGGCGCGGTGGCCGGAAAGCTCGGTGTCTCCGGCCGGGTCGTGGACGCCCGCCGACTGCCCTCCAACCAGGCGGAGATGGCGAAGTCGCTGGACAAGGGCACCGTCTTCGGCCGGGTCACCCCGCGGCAGAAGCGGGACATGGTGGGCGCGCTCCAGTCGCGCGGGCACACGGTGGCGATGACGGGCGACGGCGTCAACGACGTGCTCGCGCTCAAGGACGCTGACATCGGCGTCTCGATGGGCTCGGGCTCGGAGGCGACCCGGGCGGTGGCGCAGATCGTGCTCCTCGACAACAGCTTCGCGACGCTTCCGTCGGTGGTCGGCGAGGGCCGGCGCGTGATCGGCAACATCACGCGGGTGGCCACGCTCTTCCTGGTGAAGACGGTCTACTCGGTGCTGCTCGCGGTGCTGGTGGTGTGCTGGCAGGTGGAGTACCCGTTCCTGCCCCGGCATCTGACCCTGCTGTCGACCCTGACGATCGGCGTCCCGTCCTTCTTCCTGGCGCTGGCACCCAACAAGGAGCGCGCCAGACCCCACTTCGTACGGCGGGTGATGCGGTACTCGATCCCGGGCGGGGTCGTGGCGGCGGTCGCCACCTTCACCACCTATCTGATCGCCCGGCACGCCTATACGGGACCGGGCTCGCTGGACGCGCAGACCAGCGCGGCCACCCTGACGCTCTTCCTGATCTCCCTGTGGGTGCTGGCCGTCGTCGCGCGGCCCTACACCTGGTGGCGGGTCGCCCTGGTGACCGCGATGGGCGTGGCGTTCCTGTTCGTCCTGATGGTGCCGTCCCTGCAGCACTTCTTCGCGCTGAAGCTGGTCGGGGCGACGGTCCCGTCGGTCGCGGTGGGCATCGCGGTGGTGGCGGCGGCCGTCCTGGAGCTCCTGTGGAAGTGGGTGGACCGCCGCTTTCCCGCGTGAGGCGCTCCACGGCGGGCAGGCCGGGGTGGTCCCGCGAAGGCCCGCCGTGGCACGCCCGTTCGACTCGCGGTACGGCTCCCCGGCCGAACCGTCATCAGTCGAACCAGCGGTCCCGGGCCAGTTCCTCCGTGCGGGACGGGTCCTCCAGCAGGGCCGCGACCTCGAAGCGGCGCGGCCACTGGCCCGCCGCCCAGGCGAGCCCGGCGGCGACGCCCTCCAGGGTCGAGGCGTGCAGAACGCCGTCGCTCGTCAGCCGCCAGTCGATCTCCACACCGCCGACGGTGAGTTCGTCGTGCTCGACATACGACGCCGGGGTGGACGGGCCGAGCAGGACCCGTACGGACTCCGGTACGCCGTGCTCGGCGCCCTCGGAGGTCAACTCGCCCGTCACCGACTCGCTCAGCCGCCGTACCTGGAACAGCTCGGCGAGGTCGGCGGCCCGCGTCGGGCGAACGGGCAGCAGCGGGACGCCCTCGGTGAAGGGCAGCAGGTCGGGAGAGTCGACGACCACCGCATCGGCGGCGTCCACGACGGTCACCCGGCCGTCGACGACCGCGCGCAACTCGTCCGGCAGGCTCACCTGCTCCGGCTCGAGCTCGGCCAACGCGGAGTAGAGGGCGTGGAGTTGGGCGGCCGAGACGTGCCGCCGCGGGTCGGCGAGCCGGTCGAGCAGTTCGGCCGCACCGCCGGGCTCGTCGAGCAGGGCGGCCACGGACGTCCGTACGCCGAGGGCGCGCAGCACCTGCTCGTCGTCGAAGCCGGTCGCGTCGGCCTCGTCGTACAGGCCGTGCAGCAGCGGGTCGCCACCGGCCACGCGCAGACCGGCGGGCCGCCGGCCGCCGAGCACGGGATGACCGCGCAGCCACCAGGCCGTGTACGGCCGTACGACCTCATGGGTGCCGTCCGGCAGCAGGATCCGCACCGGCTGGGTGAGCGCGTCCCGCAGCGGGGGCTCCGAGAGGAGGGCTAGGGCCGCCGGCCAGCGGTCGTCGTCGACGAGGTCGAGATCGCGCACGGCGACGATCTCGGTCGCCACCGGCGGTACGGGCGTGTCGGGCAGCCGGTCCAGGACGTCCTCGCACCACACGTCGACGGCGTCGAGCAGCCCGACGTCGTCGGGCTCGGCGAAGTCCGAGTCGCGGGGCTCCAGTTCGTCGGGGTCGAGGACGACGTCGGTGGCGCGGACGAGGGTGAAGTTGGCGAGCACCCCGCAGGCGGCCAGCGGCTGCTCCCCCCAGCGTTCGGCCAACTCGGAATCGACGAAGCCGAGTTCGTCCTCGCGCATGACGCTCGCGAAGGGGCTGGCGGGCAGGACGAGTTCTCCGGCGGGGGCGAGTTCGCCGTCCTCGTCGGACAGGGCGAGGGCGCCGAGCCAGGGCTCGTCGCCGGGTTCGAGCCCTGCGTCCCGGACGAGGGCGAGGACGGTGTCGGCCAGCTCCTCGGCGTCCAGGCCCTCCTGGTCCCAGCCGGGGCCCTCGTCATCGAGGGAGGCCCCGACGGCGGCCCGCACCTGCGGGGTGGTGAGAACGGCGCGGGGGGTGGCGGGCAGGGCGCCCAGCTTCTCCAGGAGGGGGTGGGCGGCCTCCGGGTGGACGACCTTGAGTCCCAGCCGGGCGAGGGCCTCGGGAGCCACCGGCGGCCCGTCGGGAGTCGGCAGCAGGACCTGCCGGGGCCCGATGGTCGTACGGCCTCCCCCGGTGCCGAACGCCTCGGAGGTACCCCCGGCGAGCGGGACGGGCAGCCCGGTCAGCCGGTCCGGGTCGACCCCGGCCAGGCTGTCGTACAGCCGCCACCACCAGCCGGGCTCCTTCTCCAGGCCCGCGAGCCGGTCGACGGCCTCGGTCAGCGGCACCCGGGCGACCCCCAGTGTCCGCAGTTCCACCCGGCGTTCCAGGCCCGCGGGCAGCAGGCTGGGCAGCACCTCGGCGAGGACCCGCACGGTCTCGGCGCCCGCGCCCTCGACGATCTCCGCGTCCCTGGGGCGCAGCGCCTCGGGCAGCTCGTTGTCGTCGCCGGGGTCGTTCGCGGGCGGCAGGAACGCGGTGCGCGGCAGCCGGTCGAGAAGCGCCGCGCGAAGGGCGCCGTCCAGCTCGCCCTTGCCGAGCGGCCCCGGCACCAGGTCGATGAGGCCGGACGTCACCGGGCGCCAGCCGGCGAGGAGTTCGGCGTATGCGTCGGCCGCCCGCTCCGTCAGGAAGTCCGTGAGCGGGCCGGGGGCGACATGGCGGCGGCTGGTGTCCAGCGGGAACGACGCGATGAGCAGGGCGGGCACACCGAGCGCCTCGTCGCTGGGGGTGGGGGCGTGGACGACCGGTGCGGTACGGGGGCGGGCCGGGGTGCCGTCGGTGTCGAGGGGGACGGCCCAGGTGACGGACCAGTGCGGACGCAGCCGCTCCTCGACCGGGCGGCCGGTGAGGAGGTCCGGGGTGAGCGCGCCGTGCCGCGAGACGCCACGCCAGCGGGTGGTGCCGTCGCGGGAGTCCTCGATGACGGTGTCGGTGCCCTCGGTGCGGCGGCGGAGGGTGCGGGGAGCGCCGTCGCCGATCTCCACGACAACCTCTTCGAGGCCCGGCAGGGCGAGGAGCAGCGCGTCGTCGACGGCCTGGAGGAGCCGTTCGGCGAGATCGGCAGCGGCCGTGTCGCGCAGCGGGAGGATGACGACGGTGTCGTACGGGTCCGGGGCGCTGCCCTCGGCGGCGAACGGCAGCCTCAGCAGCGGTACGTGTCCGTCGCGGCGCCGGATCTCCTCGCCGAGGCCGGGGCTGTGCCGTGCGGTGCCGGTGGCCAGTTCGCGGGCCTCTGCCAGCGACCAGCGCACCCCGCCGTGCCGGCCGACGACGGCGGGTTCGTCGGTGACGGCGAGGACAGCCGCGAAGCCGACGCCGAAGCGGCCGACGGCCTGGTCCTGGCCCTCGCGCTTGGCGGAGGCCCGCAGTGTGGACAGCGACTCGACACCGGCCGCGTCGAGGGGGGCGCCGGTGTTGGCGGCGACGAGCACGCCGTCGCGGAGGGTGAGCCGGAGCCGGCCGGGCACCTTCGCGCGGGCCGCCGCGTCGGCGGCGTTCTGCGCGAGCTCGACGACGAGGCGGTCGCGGTACCCGCCGAGTACGAGGTCCTCCTCGGCGTTCGCGTCCTCACGGAACCGGGCCGGGCTGGTGGCCCAGGCGTCCAGCACCCCGCGCCGCAGGCGCGCCGTCCCGAACGGGTCCGCGCCCTCGGCCGCCGGCCGCACGAACTTGCTCACGGTTCACTCTCCCTCTCGACGCTGCGGGACGAAGGTACCGTGCGGCGAGGGTGCCGTAGCTCGCGGAAGGCACCGCCTGCCGGGGCGGCCGCCTCGGGCGGCTGCGCCTCCCGCACCCGCCTTCGGCCCGAACGGCCTCCTCCTCGGGCTCCCCCACTCCCGGCTTCGCCCGAGCGGGGGCCGCACGACGGGCTTGTGTTTGCCCCCCGGCTACGAGTGCCCCAGCTCCGCGGACGACTCGTCCGCGACCGGCGGAACCGAACCCGAGTCCGGGGCGGGCCGCAGAGGGAACGGTTCCACCCTGGTCTCGTCGACCACCGGCGGGGCCGGCCGCGGTGTCGTCGGCATGACCGCCGCCTCCGAGTGGGCGCCGCAGCCGTACGACATGGAGACCACCCGGCCGTCGGCCGGGGAGAACTCGTTGGCGCACACGCCGAAGGCCTGCCCCAGCGAGCCCCCGATCGGCACCAGGAAGGCACAGGTGGCGCACGTCGCGGGCGCCGCCTGGGCCATAGGCGTCTTCGGGCCGAAGGCGTCCTCCCAGCGGTCTGCCGCAATGTGCAGGCCGTAGCGGGACAGGACCCGGGCGCGCCGCAGGCCCAGTTCCTCCGCGACCGCGGCGATCGAGCCGCGAGACGGCGCCATCGGCAGGTGGGCCGGAGTCCCCGCCGTGACCTCCGCGTCCTCCGCCTCGACCAGCTCCGCCATCTCCCCGGAGACCGCGGAATTCGGCGGCGGCCCGTCCTCGCCCAAGAAGCCGGGCTCCAGGCGCAGGTCCTCCGCGTCCGTGGGCAGCAGGTCGCCGGGGCCCAGGTCTCCGGGGCGCAGCCGCTCGCTCCACGGCACCCACTCCGGCGCGAGCAGCGCGTCGGCGCCGGGCAGCAGCACCGTCTCGTCGAGGGTGACCACCTTCGCGCGTGACGCCCGGGCGACCGTCACCGCCCAGCGCCAGCCCCGGTACCCCAGTTCCTTGGCCTCGAAGAAGTGCGTGACAACGCGGTCGCCCTCGGACACCATCCCGACGTGCTCGCCGACCACACCGGGCGCGGCGGCCTCCTCGGCGGCGGCGCGGGCGAGGTCGACGGCCTCGGCGCACAGGCGGTCGGGGGTGCGGCTTCGCGTGCTCGCTGCGCTCACAGGTATCGCTTCTCTCCTACGCCGTCTCACGGGTGCGCCCTTCCTCGGCTGGGGTGCGGACGGAGCGGACCGGGGGGCCGCGTCGACGTCCGCGCCCGATAGCGCTCGGGCGCACCTACACCACCCATTCTGCGGGATGGATGAGAGGCGCGCGGCCGAGAACAATCGCCACGGCGCGCTACGCACGCTACCCTCTCCGGGCTCCGGGGCCCACACCGAGTGGCTGCGCATTCCCGTAACCCGGTCCTGCCCCGCGCAGTGCCGGGTGTGTCGGCGCCCCGGCTTCCGGCCGCAGGGCGCGGTTGGCCGGTTCGTTGCGCGTCCCGAGCCGCCCGGCCGGAGTACGACACCACCCGGCGCCGTACGCGCGGTAACCGCACTATGCCCGCGTTTCTCGGGGCACTATGACGGGGTGGCAGCCGCGAGGTCGTCCCAGAGCACCACCGGGCTCGGTGGGGCCGGGGGGCGCAGCCGGGGTGGCGGTTCGGGCCGGTTCGGCGGGTCCGTCCGCGCGGTCGGGCGTGCCCTGCACCTGCCCGTCACCGGCGCCGCCCGTGGCATTCGCAGAGCCACTCACGCGCATGGCGCCGGCGAGTCCGGTCTCGGCAAACTCATCGAACTGCACGCCGTGAACGGCGCGGGCGACGTCATGATCACCGTCGCGCTCGCCTCCACCGTCTTCTTCTCCGTGCCGACCGACGAGGCGCGCGGGCGCGTCGCGCTCTACCTCGCCATCACCATGGCGCCGTTCACCGTCCTCGCGCCCGTGATCGGCCCCCTGCTGGACCGTCTCCCGCACGGACGCCGGGCCGCGATGGCGGGCGCGATGCTCGCGCGCGCCCTGCTCGCCCTGGTCATCTCGGGTGCGGTCGCGAGCGGCAGTCTGGAGCTGTACCCGGCCGCGCTCGGCGTGCTCGTCGCGTCCAAGGCGTACGGCGTCGTCCGCAGCGCCGTCGTCCCCCGGCTCCTGCCGCCGCACTTCTCCCTGGTGAAGGCGAACTCCCGGGTGACCCTCAGCGGCCTTCTCGCCACCGGCGTGGCCGCGCCCATCGGCGCCGCACTGCACACCATCGGCCCGGGCTGGCCGCTGTACGGCGCCTTCGTGATCTTCGCCGCGGGGACGTTCCTGTCGTTCTCGCTGCCCCCGAAGGTCGACTCCGCCAAGGGCGAGGACGTCGCGCTGCTCGCCGCGGACGCCCAGCACCTGCGCGGCCCACGCCGCGACACGGTCGCGCGCCGCCCCGGGCTGCGCACGGTCGGCCCCGCCGTCACCCACGCCCTGGCCGCCAACGCGGCCCTGCGCTGTCTGTCCGGCTTCCTGATCTTCTTCCTGGCTTTCCTTCTGCGCGAGCACCCGCTCACCGGTGAGAGCGCGGCGGTGTCGCTGGGCATCGTGGGCGTCGCGGCGGGTGCGGGGAACGCCCTGGGCACGGCCGTCGGCGCCTGGCTGAAATCGCGCGCACCGGAAGTGATCATTGTGACGGTCGTGGCGATCGTGCTGGGCGCGGCGATCGCCGCGGCGCTCCTCTTCGGGGCGTTCCTGGTGACATGTCTGGCGGCGATCGCCGGTTTCGCGCAGGCGCTCGCCAAGCTGTCGCTGGACGCACTGATCCAACGGGACGTGCCGGAGCTGGTCCGCACATCGGCATTCGCGCGCGCCGAGACGCTGCTGCAGATGGCGTGGGTGCTGGGCGGCGCCATCGGCATCGTGCTGCCGCTGAACGGCGTGCTGGGACTCACGGTGGGCGCCACGATCGTCGCGGCGGGCTGGCTGACGACGGTCCGCGGGCTGCTCGCCTCGGCCCACCATGGCGGCCCGCCCCGCCCGAAGGCGATCTGAGGGAGCGGGAAGGGACGGCTCGGGGCGGGGCGCGCGCGACCGACGGGACGGACCGCCCGGCCCGAGGCGAACGGGAGTGCGGGGTGTGAAGCGGCGGGTGCTCGGCACCTGATCGCACGAGTGCGCGGCACGTCGCGCACCCCGCGTGGGGAGTGGGCCGGACCCGCCCGATAGCCTTCGGCCATGACCGCACTGCGTTCCCGCCGCGCCGTAGCCGCCTTCGGCGCCGTTTCCGCCGGACTTCTCCTGCTGTCCGCCTGTAACAAGCCGACGCCCATGGCGACCGTCACGGTCGGCACGAACTCGGTGAGCTCCCAGACCGACTGCTACAACGACGGCAAGGAGATCCCGGCCGCGGAGCTCGCGAAGTGCCTCAAGTCGAAGGACATCAAGTCGATCAAGGTCGACCCCGATGAGACGGTCCGCTTCGGCGTCGACCCGGGCATCGCGGACAACAGCTGGACACTCCTGATGAACGGCCAGCCGCTCACCGACTCCAGCAAGAAGACCTACCGCACGATCCCGGGCAGCGTGTTCTTCAACGCGCAGTACGGGGCGAGCGGCAACTCCACGCTCGTCTCCATCAAGGAGGGCGAGAACAAGGTGACGGGTGTGTGGACCTTCAAGCTCGAGAAGGCTTCCTGATCACGTCGTCCATCGGACGGGTCCTCGTGGCCACCGCGGTCCCCGTGGAGCGGGACGCGGTGGCCAAGGCACTCGCATCTCCGGTCACGGAGATTCCGCTCCCCGGGGTGACCCTGCACCGCACCGGCGCCCTCGACCTCGTCGCCGCCGGTGTGGGCCCGGCCCTCGCCGCCGCCTCCACGGCCTGCGCGCTCACCGCCGCCGCCCTCCAGGGCACCCCCTACGGCCTCGTCGTCTCGGCCGGTATCGCGGGTGGCTTCGCACCGAAGGCGCCCGTGGGCTCGCTCGTCGTCGCGGACGACATCCTGGCCGCCGACCTCGGCGCCGAGACCCCGGACGGCTTCCTGCCCGTCACCGAACTAGGCTTCGGAACTGTCAGCCACCGGCCGCCGGCATCACTCGTACGAGACCTCGCCGCCGCCACCGGCGCGCTCACCGGGGCCGTACTCACCGTCTCGACCGTGACCGGCGGCGCCGCGCGCGCCGCCACTCTGCGCGCCCGGCATCCCCGTGCGCTCGCCGAGGCGATGGAGGGGTTCGGGGTCGCCGAGGCCGCCACCGCGCACGGCACGCCCGTGGTGGAGATCCGGGCCGTCTCCAACCCTGTCGGCCCGCGCGACCGCGCCGCCTGGCGCATCGGCGAGGCCCTCGCCGCCCTCACCGAGGGCTTCGGGAAGCTCGCGCCCGTATTGGAGAGTTGGAACCAGCATGACCGCATCCAGTGAGCCCCTCCGGATCGCCTTCTCGCCCTGCCCGAACGACACCTTCGTCTTCGATGCCTGGGTCCACGGCCGCGTCCCGGGCGCGCCCGCCCTCGACGTCACGTTCGCCGACATCGACATCACCAACGGCATGGCCGAGCGCGGCGAGTTCGACGTACTGAAGGTGTCGTACGCCGTGCTGCCGTACGTCCTCGACGAGTACGCCCTGCTGCCGTCCGGCGGCGCGCTGGGCCGGGGCTGCGGCCCGCTGGTGCTCACCCGGGAGCCGGGTGCTCGGGGCACCCCCCTGCTCGAGCGAGGCCGAGAGCTCGGGGGACTGACCGGCAAGTCGGTCGCCGTGCCGAGCGAGAGGTCGACGGCGTATCTGCTCTTCCGTCTGTGGGCCGCGGACACGGTGCCCGGAGGGGTCGGCGAGATCGTCGTCATGCCGTTCCACGAGATCATGCCGGCCGTGCGGGACGGCAGGGTCGACGCGGGGCTCGTCATCCACGAGGCGCGGTTCACGTACCAGAACTACGGCCTCCACAAGCTCGCCGACATGGGCGAGCACTGGGAGGACACCACCGGCCTGCCGATTCCGCTGGGCGCGATCATCGCCAAGCGCTCGCTGGGCGCGGACACGCTGAAGCTGCTCGCCGAGTCCGCCCGTACGTCCGTGCTGGCGGCCTGGGACGACCCCGAGGCCTCCCGCCCGTATGTCATGGAGCACGCACAGGAGATGGACCCGGCGGTGGCCGACCAGCACATCGGGCTGTACGTCAACGAGTTCACGGCCGGCCTGGGCGAGGACGGCTATGCCGCGGTCCGGGGCCTGCTCACGCGTGCCGCGGCCGAGGGGCTGGTGCCGCCCCTCGGCCCGAACGCGCTCGCGTTCCCCTGACCGTGGTCCCGCCCCGCGCTCGGTCAGACGTCCAACTGGTCGGCGACCGCGCGCAGCAGGCCCGCGATCTTCTTGCCGGAGGCTTTGTCGGGGTAGCGGCCCTTCTCCAGCATCGGGGTGATGTTCTCCAGGAGCGTCGTCAGGTCCTGGACGATGGAGGCCAGTTCGTCCGGCTTCTTCCGCTGGGCGGCCGCGACCGAAGGGGTCGGGTCCAGAAGGGTGACGGACAGCGCCTGGTCGCCGCGCTGGCCGGCGACGACTCCGAACTCCACACGCTGTCCCGGCTTCAGGGCATCGACTCCGGCGGGGAGAACCGAGGAATGGACGAAGACGTCGCCGCCGTCGTCGCGGGAGAGAAAGCCGAAGCCCTTCTCGCTGTTGAACCACTTGACTTTGCCGGTGGGCACGTCTGTCCTCGTCCTCGTACTCGTCGGAAACTGCGTCTGCAAAGTGTTTCGGGAAACGGCTCTGGATAGCACTGCAGCGGGCCGCACGGACCCGCCGGTACCAAGGCTAATGGTCCGGGAGCCGCTGACAAGACGCCGCCGAGTCGTTCCTCGCGCTGGGAACTACCCTGGTCCGGTGCGTGACAAAACCCAAGCGAATTCCGCCCCGGCCGGCGACCGGCTGATCCGTGCCGGTGCCATCGTGTTCTTCGTCGGAGCAGTGGCCACTTTGGTCACCGTGGCCCCGTTGCTGCTCGGGACGAAGCCTTTCCCGACGTACATGTTCGGCCTGAGCATGCTCATGGCCGTGGGCTTCCTGATCGCCGGGGCGGGTGTGCTCCAGTCGATCGCGGAGGGCCGCAGGCGGGCGCGCCAGGCACGCTCCTAGGCGCGCGCCGGGCGGGCCTCGTACGTCGTCAGCCACGCGGGGAACTCCGTGAGGTCGGCGAGGACGGCGTCCGCGCCCGCGGCCCGCAGCTCGTCGGCGGCGCAGGGGCCGGTGGCGACGGCGACGGAGTACACGTCGGCGGTACGGGCTCCCCGGACGTCCCCGGTGTGGTCGCCGACGTAGACGGCCGCGCCGTGCTCGATCAGCGCCTGCGCCTTGCCCTCGGCCCACAGGTCGCCGATCACGGCGTCGGGCTCGATGCCGAGGTGGTCCAAGTGCAGCTTGGCGAGGGGCTCGTGCTTGGCGGTGACGACGATCGCGCGTCCGCCGGCCGCCCGCACGGCCTCGATCGCCTCGCGGGCGCCGGGCAGGGCGGTCGTCGCGGGGACCGCGATGGTCGGGTACATCTCGCGGTAGAGGCCGACCATGGCGTCGATCCGCTCCGCCGGGAACCAGTTGACGAGCTCGTCCACCAGCGGCGGCCCGAGCCGGGTGATGGCCAGATCGGCGTCGATGAACGTCCCCGTACGCGCGGACAGCGCCTGGTAGCAGGCGTGGATACCGGGCCGGGAGTCGATCAGCGTCATGTCGAGGTCGAAGCCGACCGTGAGGGCGCGAGACGTCATGGGGGACATTGTCCCAGCGGGAATCTGCGGCCCGTCATGGCATCTGCGTGCCGTGAGCCGTCTCACTTGTGCCGCTCACTTCTGCCGCTCGCCCCTGCCGCTCACTTCTGCCGCTCGCCCCTGCCGCTCGCTCTGCCGCTCATTTCTGCCGCTGTGAGCGCCACACCAGGTAAAGGGCCGAGCCGACGGCCGCTCCCCTGACCACCCACGGCCAGGTCTGGGTGACGGCGTCGTCCATGTGGCCCTGGGCGATCGGATCGCCCCAGCGGCCGTCGGTGCGGCCCCAGAGCCAGACGATCCCGGCGGCCGCGGCCACACCGGGCATGCCCATGACCGCCCACTTGGACTCGGCGGGGCTCAGTCGGCGGGACGCCCAGGCGATGAGCCAGCCGAGTCCGAGAGCGAGCCAGTTGCCGAGCACGGCACCGGCCACGAGCAGCCCGGCGGCAAGGAGCAGCAGCGGGTTGCGCCGACCGGTGAGGCGGGGCAGCCGGCGGCGTGGCGCGGCGGCGGTCTCCTCGGCGGCGGGTGCGGCCTCCGTGGCCGGTTCCGGGTGCGGGCCGGAGCGGTCGGCCTCACGCCTCGGCGCCTCGCCCTGCGGCGGTTTCAGCAGCTCGGGGATCTCCACGCCGCCGACGAACCCGGGAACGCCGTCGCCGAGCCCGAATGCGCCGCCGGAACCGCCCTCTACGCGCCACCAGTCGGGCTGGGCAGCGCTGTCGCCCAGCTCGTGCGCTCCGGCCAGATGGGGCGGCGAGGGGGCGTTGCGGGAGGGGCCGGCGGGACCGGGCTCGGCGGGGCGCGGGCGGGGCACGACGCGTCGCAGCCCCTTGGGGCGGTCCTCGGTGTCGTTCGCGCGCTGGACGGGGACGGCCGCCGGACGGCTCCCGGCGGCGCCGCCCGGGGTGTCGGCGGACGCGGCGTCGACGATCTCGTCGGGGGTGCCGAGACGGGCGAGGATGCGGCGGACCGCGGCCGGGCTGTCGACCGGGGAGTTCGACCGGTGCCGGTCGATCTCGTTGCGCAGCTCGGACACGAGCCGCATGCGCGCCGCCGACGGCAGCTGACGCTGCTGGGCCAGGTCTCCGACCCGGCTCAGATAGTCGAAGACCAGTTGGTCGCTCTCGATCCCCACGAAGCCCCTCCGGGGTGGGCGGCTTTGACACGTACCGTACCGGGCGAGTCCTCCCGGGCTCCGCCCCCGGGACCCCATCGGCCTGAACAGCCTCGTGCTCGAACTGCCCCAATCCTTCGCCCGAGCGGGGGACCCGCACGAGGGCCGACCGGGACGCGTGCCCTCGGTCCAGGACGTGCGCGCTCCGCCAAGGTCACCGCTGCGCGCCCGGGCGCCATCCCCACCCCACCCGCTACCGTTGACCGGATGACCCCCGAGGAGCGCTCAAGCGAGGAACCCCCGGCCACGGGCACCGGCACCGCCGGCCCCCGCTCGCTGGCCGAGTCCCTGCGTGCGCGGGACGACGCCTCGCTGTCCGCGCTGCTCCGCGCACGCCCGGACCTGATCACCCCCGTCCCCACCGACCTCACCCAGCTGGCCACCCGCGCCGCCACCCGGGCGAGCGTCGTGCGTGCGCTGGAGCGACTCGACCGGTTCGCCCTGCAGACCGCGGAGGCCCTGGCGGTGGGCCCGGACCCGGCGTCGTACCACGAACTCCTCGGTCTGATGGCCGGCGACGGAGGCCCGGAGGCCGATCCCGCGGTCGCCGAGGCGCTCCCCCGGGCCCTCGCCGTCCTCCGGGAGCAGGCCCTCGTCTGGGGCGGCGACGACCGTCTGCGTCTCGTCCGCACGGCTCGGGAGCTGCTCACCCCGTCCCCGCAGCACCCCTCGCCCACCGGCCTGGGCCCCACCGTCGCCGAGGCGGCGTCCGGCATCTCGCTGGGCCGGGTCCAGGAGATCCTGACCACGGCCGGGCTGCCGGGCACGCACGACGCCGTGTCCGCCGTGTCCGCGCTCACCGCCCTGTTCACCGACCGCGCCCGCATGGGGGCGCTGCTGGAGGCGGCCCCCGCCGACTCCCCGGAGGTGCTCTCCCGGCTGACGTGGGGCCCGCCGTACGGCCAGGTCACCGCCGACCCTGCCCCGCGTCTGCGCTGGCTGCTGGACCGTGGACTGCTGCTTCCGACGGCGCCGGGCACGGTCGTCCTGCCCCGCGAGGTCGCGCTGCATCTGCGGTCCGGCCGCGCACACCGCCACCCCGAGCCGCTTCCGCCCGCGGTCGAGGCGGCCGCCGCACACCGTCCACAGGTTGTGGACGCGACGGCGGGGGCGCAGGCGTACACCGCGCTGGCGACCGTCGAGGAACTGCTGAAGGACTGGGACGAGGGCGGGCCGTCGGTGCTGCGCGCGGGCGGCCTGAGCGTGCGCGATCTGAAGCGGACGGCCGTCGCGCTCGACGTGTCCGAGCCCGTGGCCGCCTTCTGGGTGGAACTCGCCTACGCAGCGGGCCTGCTGGCGTCGGACGGCGAGGCCGACGAGCGGTACGCGGCGACCCCGGCGTACGACGAGTGGCTGGAACTGCCCGACGCCGAGCGGTGGAGTCGGCTGGCCACGGCCTGGCTGGCCGCGACCCGCACCCCGGGCCTGGTCGGCGGCCGGGACGCCAAGGACCGCGCGCTCTCCGCGCTCGGCCCGGGCCTGGACCGCTCGTCCGCGCCGGAGGTCCGCCACCGGGTCCTGACCCTGCTCGCCGGTCTTCCCGAGGGGACCGCGGCCACCCCCGAGTCCCTCCTGTCCCGCCTGCGCTGGGAGCGGCCCCTGCGCGGCGCCCAGCCCGCGGCCCACGAGCTGCGCACCCTCCTCGCCCAGTGGACGCTGACGGAGGCGGAACTGCTGGGCGTCACCGGCCGAGGCGCCCTGTCCGCGCACGGCCGCGCACTGCTCGGCGAACACCCCGACCACGCCCCGGCCGCCGAGCCGGCCGGTCCCGGGGACAAGCTCCCCGTCCACCGGCAGCACCCGCGCCCCGCCCCGCGCGAACCCCTCACCGCCGCCGAGCAGACCACGGCCGCCGCCCGCGCCGCCCGTCTGCTGGCACCGCTGCTCCCCGAGCCCCTGGACCACGTCCTGCTCCAGGCGGATCTGACGGCGGTCGCCCCCGGCCCGCTGAAGCGCCCGCTCGCCGACATGCTCGGCGTGCTCGCGGACGTGGAGTCGAAGGGTGGCGCGACGGTCTACCGCTTCACGCCCGCCTCCGTACGCCGCGCCCTGGACGCGGGCCGGGCGGCGTCGGACCTGCACGGGTTCCTCGCCGCGCACTCCCGCACCCCGGTCCCGCAGCCGCTCACGTATCTGATCGACGACGTGGCCCGCAAGCACGGGCATCTGCGCGTGGGGGCGGCCTCGGCGTACCTGCGCTGCGACGACGACGCGCTCCTGAGCGAGATCCTGGCCGACAGGCGCTCGGCCGGCCTGCGTCTGCGCCGCCTGGCCCCGACGGTCCTGGCCGCGCAGACCGACCCGGCGACCCTGCTGGAAGGCCTGCGGGCGATGGGGTTCGCACCGGCCGCCGAATCCGCGGAGGGCGACGTCCTGATCGCCCGCGCCCATGCCCACCGCACCCCGCCGCGCACCCCGCCGGAGCCGGTCCCGGACGGCCCCCCGGCCCCCGACGCCACGCTGCTGACCGCGGCCCTGCGCGCCATCCGCGCCGGCGACCTGGCCTCCACAGCCGTCCGCAAACCCACCCGGACCACCGCCGACGACGGCGAACTCCCGCGCACCACCTCCGCCGAGACCCTCGCCACCATGCAGGCCGCCGTCCTCACCGGCGAGTCCCTCTGGATCGGGTACGTCAACGCCGAGGGCACGGCCAGCCAGCGCGTCATCGCCCCCATCCGCGTCGAGGGCGGCTTCGTGACGGCGTACGACCACACGGCGGACGAGGTACGCACCTACCCGCTGCACCGGATCACGGGGGTTGCCGAGCTCGCGGACGACCAGCCGTGATCACCCCGGTATGAGGCACACTGGACGTTTGGCCGCACGGAACGTCCGGCCGCACGGAAAGGGTGCCGCGCGTGAATGGTCCGCTCATCGTTCAGTCCGACAAGACCCTGCTCCTCGAAGTCGATCACGAGCAGGCGGATGACTGCCGTCGGGCCATCGCTCCCTTCGCCGAACTGGAGCGGGCGCCGGAGCACATCCACACCTACCGGGTGACCCCGCTCGGGCTGTGGAACGCGCGGGCCGCGGGGCACGACGCCGAGCAGGTCGTGGACGCACTCATGCAGTACAGCCGCTACCCGGTGCCGCACGCGCTGCTCGTCGACATCGCAGAGACCATGGACCGCTACGGGCGGCTGAGCCTCACCAAGCACCCCGCCCACGGGCTCGTCCTGACCAGCACCGACCGGCCCGTGCTCGAGGAGGTGCTGCGCTCGAAGCGGATCGCTCCGCTGGTCGGGACCCGGATCGACCCGGACACGGTCGCCGTCCACCCCTCCGAGCGCGGGCAGATCAAGCAGGTGCTGCTGAAGCTGGGCTGGCCCGCGGAGGACCTCGCCGGGTACGTGGACGGCGAGGCACATCCGATCGAACTGCACGAGGACGGGTGGGCCCTGCGGCCGTATCAGAGGCAGGCCGTCGAGAACTTCTGGCACGGGGGCAGCGGCGTCGTCGTGCTGCCCTGCGGGGCCGGAAAGACCCTCGTCGGCGCCGGGTCCATGGCCCAGGCCAAGGCCACCACCCTCATCCTCGTCACCAACACCGTCTCCGCCCGGCAGTGGAAGCACGAGTTGGTGAAGCGGACCTCGCTCAGCGAGGACGAGATCGGGGAGTACTCCGGTACGAGGAAGCAGATCCGGCCGGTCACCATCGCCACCTACCAGGTGCTGACCACCAAGCGGAAAGGTGTCTATCCGCACCTGGAGCTGTTCGACTCCCGCGACTGGGGGCTCATCGTCTACGACGAGGTGCATCTGCTGCCCGCGCCGGTCTTCAAGTTCACGGCGGACCTGCAGGCCCGGCGGCGGCTCGGCCTGACGGCGACCCTGGTGCGCGAGGACGGCCGCGAGTCGGACGTGTTCTCCCTGATCGGCCCCAAGCGCTTCGACGCGCCCTGGAAGGAGATCGAGGCCCAGGGATACATCGCGCCCGCCGACTGTGTGGAGGTGCGGGTGAACCTCACCGACTCCGAGCGGCTCGCGTACGCCACCGCCGAGACCGACGAGAAGTACCGGTACTGCGCGACCACCGACACCAAGCGGAAGGTGACCGAGGCGCTGGTGCGGCGCTTCGCCGGGCAGCAGATCCTCGTCATCGGCCAGTACATCGACCAGCTGGACGAGCTCGGTGAGCACCTGGACGCGCCCGTGATCAAGGGCGAGACCTCCAACGCCCAGCGCGAGAAGCTCTTCGACGCCTTCCGCGAGGGCGAGATCAGCGTGCTCGTCGTCTCCAAGGTCGCGAACTTCTCCATCGACCTGCCCGAGGCGACCGTCGCCATTCAGGTGTCGGGGACGTTCGGGTCGCGGCAGGAGGAGGCGCAGCGGCTGGGCCGGGTACTGCGGCCCAAGGCCGACGGCCACCAGGCCCACTTCTACTCGGTCGTGGCCCGCGACACCATCGACCAGGACTTCGCGGCCCACCGTCAGCGCTTCCTGGCGGAGCAGGGGTACGCCTACCGGATCGTGGACGCGGACGAGTTGCTGGCCGGGAACTGAGCCGGACAGCAAAGCAGGCACAAAAAGAAGCCACAGGAGGTGACGAACGGTCACGTTCCGTCAGAATCCGGAGCGGACCGTCGTACCCGGGCGCTGCCGCCCGGCTGTGGCTCGTGCGCGCGGGCGCCAGGAGCGGCACCCGCTATCGGCGGTGGCGGACTCCGGCCCCCGCTATCGGCGGTGGCGGACTCCCGCTTCTTCCCCGTACTCGCCGAAAAGGACCACGTCCACCGCGGCGCCGAGGAAAACCTTCACGGCGCGCAGGGCGTCGCCGAACGGATGCCGATGGGGTTCGGCGTCGATGGCTGTCGCCCCGGATGGCGGACCGCCCGGGGCGGGCACCGGGGAGAAGGTCGCTGCGCTCATGTCTCCATGGTGGAACCCGGAGCCCCGAATGGCGTCGGACCATGGACGTAACCTGCGCTGCCCGCTCGTACCCCTCCGGTCCGGCCCGTGTACTCCTGCGGAGGGAGGCCATCCCCTAGGGCAACGGGGGGCACGGCCCTGAGGCGCCGGGAAAACCGTTGGCCGCCGCATCCGCCCGTCACCTAGAATCCCCTGCCTTGCCCGCCTCCCTTCACGGAGAGCCGTCGTCCGGACGGAAACCGGACGGCAGAACCGCCACCCGTCACCGCGAGGGCCGGCCGGTGCGTGCCCGCGCCCCGCCGGTCCGCCTCCCCCATGTTCCCGGCTTCACCCGGAACAAGCCGGCACAAGGGGGAGCCCACCGCCCCGGAGGCACCTTTCCGTGTCCACCCCGTCAGCTCCGTCGGCCCCCGGCCCCCACCCCCTGTCCGGCCCCCTCTCCGACGCCGACCCGCTCGCACGCGAGCGTTCCCACCTCAGCGCCTCCCGTGCCGCCCTGCGCGCCATGCGCGAGGACGTGGAGAACCTGGACATCCGCGACGTCACGGCGAACTGGGTCAACGCCGAGGTCCTCGCCCGTCAGATCGACGAACGCATCAAGGCCCTCGCCGACCTCAGCCACACCCCGCTGTTCTTCGGCCGCCTCGACTACCTCCACGCACCCGGCGCCGACCGGGCGGAGGGCGCCGAGGGAGAGCGCTTCTACATCGGCCGCCGGCACGTGCACGACGCCGACGGCGATCCCATGGTGATCGACTGGCGCGCGCCCGTCTCCCAGCCGTTCTACCGGGCCTCGAAGAAGGACCCGATGGACGTCGCGCTTCGCCGCCGCTTCGGCTACACCGGCGGCGACCTCACCGCGTACGAGGACGAACACCTCTCCGACCCGGCCGAGGCGGCCACCGCCAGCAAGCTGCTGCAACAGGAGATCGAGCGCCCGCGCGTGGGTCCTATGCGCGACATCGTGGCCACCATCCAGCCCGAACAGGACGAGATCGTCCGCAGCGGGCTGTCCGGCACGGTCTGTGTGCAGGGCGGACCGGGGACGGGAAAGACCGCCGTCGGCCTGCACCGGGTCGCCTACCTGCTGTATGCACACCGTGAGCGGCTCGCCCGCACCGGCACCCTCGTCATCGGTCCCAACAGGTCCTTTCTGCACTACATCGAGCAGGTGCTTCCCGCGCTCGGCGAGCTGGAGGTCAAGCAGGCGACGGTGGACGACCTGGTCGCGCATGTCGAGGTGCGCGGGACGGACACCGCGGCCGCGTCCGTCATCAAGGGCGACGCACGCATGGCGGAGGTCCTCCGCAGGGCCGTCCGCGCGCATGTGACGATGCCCGCCGAGCCGGTCGTGGTGGTGCGCGGCTCCCGGCGCTGGCGCGTGCCCGCCTACGAACTCGAGGAGATCGTCCGGGAGTTGCTCGACCGGGACATCCGCTACGGCGCCGCCCGCGAGGCCCTGCCGCAGCGGATCGCGCACGCCGTGCTCGTCCAGATGGAACGGTCGGGGGAGGCGCCGGACGACCGCGTGCAGGACGCCGTCGCCCGCAACCCCGCCGTGAAGGCGGCGGTCAAGGCGATCTGGCCGGCCGTCGACCCGGCCAAGCTGGTCCTGCGGCTGCTCACCGACGCCGGCTTCCTCGCCGAGCACGCGGACGGGATCCTCGACGAGGACGAGCGAAAGGAGGTTCTCTGGGCGAAGCCGGTACGTTCGGTGAAGTCCGCCAAGTGGTCGTCCGCCGACGCGGTGTTGATCGACGAGACCGCCGACCTGGTCCGACGGACGCACTCGCTCGGGCATGTCGTGCTCGACGAGGCGCAGGACCTCTCCCCTATGCAGTACCGCGCGGTCGGCCGACGCTGCACGACCGGTTCGGCGACCGTGCTCGGAGACCTCGCCCAGGGCACCACGCCCTGGGCGACGCGCAGTTGGCAGGAGGCGCTCGCCCACCTGGGGAAGTCGGACGCGGTGATCGAGGAACTGACCGCCGGTTTCCGGGTGCCGACCGACGTGATCACCTACGCCTCCAGGCTGCTGCCGCACATCGCGCCGGGTCTGACGCCGGTCGCCTCCGTGCGTGAGAACCCGGGCTTCTTCGAGGTGCGCACGATCGGTGACGACGCCGAAGTGGTCGCCGCCTGCACGGAGTTGCTGCGCCGGGAGGGCTCGGTGGGCCTCATCGCCGCCGACGCCCGTGTCCCCGTACTCGCCGAGGCGCTCGGCGCGGCAGGCATCGGCCATCTGGAGCCCGGTGAGGAGACGACCCAGGAGACCCGGCTGACGCTGGTGCCGGCGTCGCTCGCCAAAGGTCTGGAGTACGACCACGTGGTCCTCGACGAGCCGAGGGCCGTCGTTGACGGCGAACCGGACGAGCGGACGGGCCTGCGCCGACTGTACGTGGCGCTGACCCGCGCGGTCTCGGGCCTGGTCGTCACCCACGCGGCACCGCTGCCGCCTCAGCTCGGCTGACCGTTCCCCGGCGATCGCCCGGGGAACGGTCGGCGCCCGGCGACCACCGGCCACGCGCGCCCGTCAGCCGTCGAGGGCCGTACGCCACTGCCGTACCGCCTCGGCGGAGACCGGCGAGTCCCAGCCGTTCGGGCGGGCCGCTCCACCGATGTGGAAGGCGTCGATGCCCGCGGCCCGCAGTCGTGGCACATGGTCGAGGCGGAGGCCGCCGCCGACCAGGAGCCGCTGGGTGTAGCCGGGCTCGCCGCCGCGTCCCGCCTCGGCGAGGAGGGTGGGCAGGCCGTCGTCCACACCGTCCGGCGAGCCCGCCGTGAGGTAGGTGTCCAGGCCCGGCACATCGGCGAGTTGCTTGCGCAGGGCGTCACGGTCGGCGGCGCGGTCGATCGCCCGGTGGAAGGTCCAGCGGCAGCCGTCCAGCTCGACGGCCAGCCGCTCGACGGTGCCGAGGTCGGGTCTCCCGTCCTCGGCGAGGAACCCGAGCACGAACTCCTCGGCGCCGGCCGCGCGCAGCTTCCGCGCGGCCCGTACGAGCGCCTCGACGTCACCGGCCGCGAACCCGTCCCGCAGACGGAGCATCACGCGCAGCGAGATGTCGACGGCGGCGCGGATCGCGGTGAAGGTCCCCACCGACGGGGTCAGCCCGTCCGCGGCGATGTCGGTGACCAGCTCGAGGCGGTCAGCGCCTCCGGCCTGGGCGGCGACCGCGTCCTCGACCCCGAGGGCGATCACCTCCAGGACTGCACGCGTGCTCATAGGACCCCTTCCGTTGTTCCCCTGGAGCGGCTACAGGTCTAGTCCAATCCAAGGGTACGACGGCGGGGTCCGTGCGGCGAGAAGGCCACCGTCCGCCCGTGTGCAGTCGTCAGAGGCCCGCCCCTCTGCAGTCGTCAGGGGGCCACGCCCGGGGCCGTCCGGGAAACACGGGAGAATGACCGCATGACCGAACTCGAGGCGCTGCGTTCCCGCTGGCTGCGGACGCTGCTCGCGGCCCGGGAGGGCGCATGCCACCCGGATCCGTACCGGTACGCCGAAAACTTGCTGCGCCGCTGGTCCGAGCCGCAGCGCCGCTACCACACGGTCGAGCACCTGGCGGCGGTCCTCGATCACGTCGACACCCTGGCGGAGTACGCGGACGACCCGGACGCGGTGCGTCTCGCGGCCTGGTTCCACGACGCGGTCTATCTGCCCGAGAGGTCGACCAACGAGGAGCGGTCGGCCCGTCTCGCCGAACGCGCGCTCCCCGAGGCCGGGGTGCCGGGGACCACGACGGCGGAGGTCGCCCGCCTGGTCCGCCTCACCGTTACCCACGACCCGTCCGACGACGACCGCAACGGCCAGGTCCTGTGCGACGCCGACCTGGCGATCCTGGCGGCACCCCCGCAGGCGTACGCCGCGTACACGGCGGCGGTCCGCCAGGAGTACGGCTTCGTCCCCGACGACGCGTTCCGCACCGGCCGCACGGCCGTACTGCGCCAACTCCTGGACCTCCCCCGGCTGTTCCGCACGCCGTACGGTCAGCGGGAGTGGGAGGCGACGGCCCGGTACAACATGCGATCGGAACTGGAACTACTGGCGCCGGAAGCCGGGCCTGAGTAGCGTCACGGCAGCTTGCGTCTGCGCAGGCCGGACGCGTGCAGCAGGCGCACCACCTCGCGGCTGCCGACCTCCACCGCCCCCGCCCGGACCGCGTCCGCGTACCGGTGGGAGGGGAGGTCGTAGTGGTCGCGTTCGAACGCCCGGCGCGGTACGTCCAGCTTCTCGGCGAACGCGTGCAGTTCGTCGTACGAGACGTCGCTGATCAGATGTGACCACATACGGCCGTGGCCGGGCCAGGTGGGAGGGTCGACGTAGACCGTCACGAGGACGGCATCCCGCCCGTCGCCCTCCCCAGGGAGCCCACCGCCGCGACCTTCACCCCCGCCTTGTGGCACACCCAGTGCGGGTCCCGGCCGAGTTCCGGCTCGATGTCCAGTGCGTGCGGGTCGCCCGAGCCGCAGACGGGGCACAGCGGCCAGCGTCCGTACCGCTCCAGCAGTGCGTCCTGGACGTCCTGCGCGACCAGCCCGGCCACGTAGTCCGCGCCCTCCGGCCACTGTTCGACCCACCAGCGCCGCTGGATGACGGAGTCCTCGACGAGCGAGACGACATCGGCCTCGGCCACCTCGCCCGCGACCAGATCGGCGAGCACAAGGGCGCGAGCAGCGTGCAGTGCCTGCTCCAGTGGGCTGACGGGGTCCATAACACCCATTGTGCGCACTCTTGACCGCACCACCGAATGGAAAATATCTTTCAGATTGTGACCCAACATGTGAAGGAAAGTTTCGGAGGCTCGGCAGGCCCCGCCGCGCCGCCCGCACCCGCCGCGCTCGCCGCCAAGGTGCGGACCCTCGCACCCTCCATGACCCGGTCCATGCAGCGCGTCGCCGAGGCCGTCGCCGGGGACCCGGCCGGGTGCGCGGCACTCACCGTCACCGGGCTCGCCGAGCTGACCGGGACCAGCGAGGCCACCGTTGTGCGCACGGCGCGCCTCCTCGGCTACCCCGGCTACCGGGACCTGCGGCTCGCCCTCGCCGGCCTCGCCGCCCAGCAGCAGTCGGGCCGCGCTCCGTCCGTCACCGCCGACATCGCGGTCGACGACCCCATCGCGGACGTCGTGGCGAAGCTCGCGTACGACGAGCAGCAGACCCTCGCCGACACCGCGGCCGGGCTCGACACCGCGCAACTCGGCGCCGCCGTCGCCGCGCTCGCCGCCGCCGGTCGCATCGACGTGTACGGCATCGGGGCGTCCGGGCTCGTCGCCCAGGACCTCGTCCAGAAGCTGCTGCGGATAGGGCTCATAGCCCATGCGCACAGCGACCCGCACCTCGCCGTCACCAACGCCGTGCAACTGCGCACCAAGGACGTGGCGATCGCGATCACGCACTCCGGCTCCACCGGCGACGTCATCGAGCCGCTGCGGGTCGCCTTCGAACACGGGGCGACGACCGTCGCGATCACCGGCCGTCCGGACGGGCCCGTGACGCAGTACGCCGACCACGTGCTCACCACGTCCACCGCGCGCGAGAGCGAGCTGAGACCGGCCGCGATGTCCTCCCGCACGAGCCAGCTCCTGGTCGTGGACTGCCTGTTCGTCGGCGTGGCGCAGCGGACGTACGAGACCGCCGCGCCCGCGCTCGCCGCCTCGTACGAGGCCCTGGCGCACCGCCACCATCCGCGTGGCGGAACGAAGCGCTAGCCCCCGTCCGTCTCTCCTGCCAGAACAGCGCCGCACCGGAAAGAGCCGCCCCCCATGGACTCCTCGCCCCGACACCGCGACCTCCGAGCCGAGTTGGAGACGCTGACCACCGAGGCCTTCCGGCCCGAGCTGGCCGAGATCGACCAACTGCAGACGCTGGAGATCGCGAAGATCATGAACGGCGGGGACGCGACCGTACCGGCCGCGGTCGCCGCGCGGCTCCCGCAGATCGCCGCCGCGATCGACGACATCGCACAGCGGATGGCGCGGGGCGGCCGGCTCGTCTACGCGGGAGCGGGCACCGCCGGACGGCTCGGTGTCCTCGACGCGTCCGAGTGCCCGCCCACCTTCAACACGGACCCCTCGCAGGTCGTGGGGCTGATCGCGGGCGGCCCCGGCGCGATGGTGACGTCGGTGGAGGGCGCGGAGGACTCCAGGGAGCTGGCGGCGGCGGACCTCGACGCGCTGAACCTGACCGACCGTGACGCGGTGGTCGGCATCTCGGCGTCGGGGCGGACACCGTACGCGGTCGGCGCGGTGGAGCACGCACGGGCGCGCGGCGCGCTCACGATCGGCCTCTCCTGCAACGCGGGCAGCGCACTGGCGGCCGCCGCCGACCACGGCCTCGAGATCGTCGTGGGACCCGAGCTGCTCACCGGGTCGACGCGGCTGAAGGCGGGTACGGCGCAGAAGCTGGTCCTCAACATGCTCTCGACGATCACGATGATCCGCCTCGGCAAGACGTACGGGAACCTGATGGTCGACGTCCGCGCCTCCAACGACAAGCTGCGCGCCCGCTCCCGCCGGATCGTGGCGCTGGCGACGGGCGCGACGGACGAGGAGATCGAGCGCGCCCTGGCGGCCGCGGACGGCGAGGTCAAGAACGCGATCCTGACGATCCTCAGCGGAGTGGACGGCCCGTCGGCAACGCGGCTCCTCGCGGAGAGCGGCGGCCATCTGCGCACGGCCCTGGAGAAGGCGACGGGCTGACCGGTGTCCCGGAGGACCGGCGGGCTGGTGAACGGGGGTCCACGAGGGCCGGTCACGGCAACCGGCTGTCCCGGTTCGCCCTCCTGACCCGGGCGCGCAGCACCTCGCCGGGCGGGGCGGGCCCCACCGACTCGGGCGGGCAGTCCCACTCCCGTCCGCCGCCCACGGGCCGCAGCTGCACGGAACCACCCACGTGCCCCATGATCTCGCCGATCCGCCCGTCCCGTACGTCCACGGCGTACCCGCCGACGTCCTGCATCCCTTCACCGGTCACGACGGGCCGCCCTGCCCGCGCAGCGCATCGGCCAGCCGGGACGCCACGCGCAGATTGCAGCGGCCGAGGTCGACCAGGGCGTACGGGTCACCTTGGGCACCGGTCACCGGGTCGATGCGCAGCGACGGCAGGACGATTCCCACGTCGTGCAGGGCGGAGCGCAGCCGCTCCACGGCCTCCTCGGCCGTCCGGGCGGGCCGGTCACCCGTTGTCGTCTCCATCGCGCTGTTCCCTCCACGGTGAGTGTTCGTCTTCACCACACAGCGTGGCCATCATCCGTCTAACCTGGCCAGGGACGGCGCCCCAACAACCCCGCCTGTGTGACAGGGAGTTGCCCATGCCCGGACCGAAGGACCTCGATCCGTCGTCGTCTCCGCGCGCGATGATCGGCGCGGAGTTGCGTCATGCGCGCGAGAAAGCGGGGCTCAGCCAGGAGGAGTTGGGGCAACGGCTGTTCGTGAGCGGCTCGTTCATCGGACAGCTGGAATCGGGTACGCGACGGATGCAGCCGGAGTATGCGCGCATGCTGGACGAGGTGCTCGGCACGGCGGACTTCTTCGCGCGGAACTGCAGAGCGATGGCCAAGTCCAAGTATCCGGAGCACTTCGCTGAGGCTGCGGAGGCGGAGGCGGTTGCTACGGCGATTCGGGAGTACGCGCCGACGCTGATCCCCGGATTGCTGCAAACCCCCGAGTACGCGCAGGCCGTGTGCGTCGCGCATCAGCCGACGGCACCGGAGGAGGAAATCGGCGAGCTGGTCGCGGCCCGATTGGAGCGGGCCAAGCTCCTCGACAATCCAACAAGGCCGTTGTTGTGGGTTGTGCTTGACGAAGCAGCATTGCGCCGCAGGACCGGTGGCCCCGCCGTGATGGCCAAGGCCCTTCGCCACATCGTTGGCATGGTCCGGCGACGCCGGGTGATCGTGCAGGTGCTGCCCTTCGCGGAGGGTGCGCATACTTTGATGGGCGGCGCGATCAAGCTGATGGTCTTCGATGATGCGCCGCCACTCGTCTACTTCGAAGGCCCCGGAACCGGCAGACTGGACGACGATCCGGCCACCGTCAGTCGCTACGAACTGGCTTACGACTTACTCGGCGCCACTGCACTCTCCCCGCAAGAATCGCTGGCCCTGATCGAATCAGTGGCGGAGGATTACGCCCATGGAGATCAGCCCTGAGTACGACCTGAGCTCGGCCACTTGGTACAAGTCCAGCTACAGCGACGGCAGCGGCGGCAACTGCCTGGAAGTCGCCCGCTGGCGCAAGTCGACACACAGCGGCGGCGAGGGTGGCAACTGCCTCGAAGTCGCCGACGGTCACCCCGCCGTCGTCCCGGTCCGCGACTCCAAGAACCCCCTCGGCCCGAAGCTCGTGTTCCGGGCCGAGGCGTGGTCGGCCTTCGTCGAAAACCTCAGGAGCCTCGGGGCTTGAGCCCCGAGCCCCGAGCCAGGCTCTGGTGCCCGAATAACGAACGCCCCCGTCAGGTGCTGCAACACCTGCGGGGGCTCGACCTACGAGATCGAAGGACTCCCTGCCCGCGCACGTATCCACGCACCCGATGGCCAATCCGGGTCCGTCCGCCGCGCCCAAGCACCCACCGACCCGCCCGGACGCCCCTACATGAGCAGCGGCAGCGCAGTGAACTCGTGCCCCTCCCACAGCCGCCGCGACTCCTCCTCCGGATACCCTGTGACCACGGGGTCCGCAGCGAGGATCTGCACCAGCCGCCGCTCCGAGTCGTACTCCGGCCAGCCCGGGTCCCCCGTCCTCGCGAACGCCGTCCAGGACGCGCGGAAGCGGGACGACAGCGCCTCGGCCTCGGGCGAGGGTTCCACCCCCGCGAACAGCAGGCTGCCCAGGTCGGCCGTGAACGTGCGGAACACGAGCGGGATGTCGAGGCCGTGGCAGGCGCCGAGGACACCTTTGCTGCCCGGGGCGGGCCAGGTGAGTTCGTATCCGTAGGCACGGCCGCCGCCTGCCACCTGCGCGTCGAGCAGATGCACGGTCGGCATGCGGAAGAGCCAGTCGGAGTGGACCCGTTCGTACAGTTCGTCGGCCGCGGCGTCGGGGTATGCGGCGCGGTAGGCGCGCTCGCCGTCCGGGCCCGGCACGAACAGGCGCAGGGCCGCCGTCACCTGCTCGTCGCTGATCTTCCCGAGCAGTCCGCCGAGGACCAGGAAGAGCTGGAACTCCTCCCGATTGTGCCCGGCGACCAGCTCCACGTCCCGGGCCACACCGTCCGCCAGCGCCCGCCAGGGCGTGGCGGGCAGGACCTCGCCGTCGACGACGGGCGAGAAGGGGGTCACCGTGGGGGCGGCCTTCCCCCACCTGTCCTGGTACTGGTGCATCTTCCTGCCCAGCCCCTGGCCCGCGGCGGTCAGTCGGCGCGGGTCCGTGGTCGACAGGTCGGCGACCGTCGCCCGCAGGCCCACCTCCGCGGCGAGGGCGCCCGCCAAGTCCCGGGCCAGTTCCTCGGAGAAATAGGTGCCCGGCACGCTCTGGGCGATCGCCCGGCGGAACAGTCCGGCCGCGCGCGGCATGGCCAGCAGTGCGGCCACCGAGCCGGCACCGGCCGACTCGCCGAAGACCGTGACCTGGCCGGGGTCGCCGCCGAACGCCGTGATGTTGTCCCGCACCCACTCCAGGGCAGCGACCTGATCCAGCAGGCCCCGGTTGGCGGGGGCGCCCTCGATGAGGGCGAAACCCTCCATGCCGACACGGTAGTTGAAGGTGACGACGACGAGGTCGCCGTCACGGGCGATGTGTTGGGCGTCGTAGCCGGGGCTGCCGGAGTGGCCGAGCTTGTAGGCGCCGCCGTAGATCCACACCATGACGGGACGGCGGGCCGCAGGATCGGCGTCGGGCGTCCAGACGTTGACGGTCAGCCAGTCGTCGCCGAGGGGCGCGGCCGGCCCGGCGGTACGGCCCTGGATCCCTGCCTCCTGCGGGGGCGGCGGCCCGAAGGCGTACGCCTCGCGCGTCCCCTCCCAGGCGTGAGGCGGGCGCGGCGCCGCGAAGCGTCCCTCCCCCACCGGGGGCTGGGCGAACGGTATGCCGCGGAAGACCGCCAGCCCGTCCTCCCGCCTCCCGCGCACCGCGCCGGCGGTGGTGCGCACCACGGGCCCGGTCGTATCGGCCGCGGACCTGCGGGACTCGGCTGTCGTCATGGATGACCCCTCACTGGTCGCCGGGACGGCACCTCGCCGGGTGCCGCTGGACAGAGTGGTGCCAACGGCCGGGCGGCCGCCGCCCGTTGAGAAGGACGGCGACCGCCTCGGACCGACGATCACAAGAAGATTACGCCGTGGTCCCGGAGACCTCCGCGGCCCCCGGTCTCCGCGAGGCCCGAAGGTTTCCCCGCGCTTCGAGGGCGCGGGGAGGCCGCTCAGCTCAGGGTCTTCAGCGCCGCCGCGTCGTACGGCGTGAGCTCGTCCAAGCGGCCCTCGAGCACCTTCGCCGCCCACTGCGGGTCCTGGAGCAGGGCGCGGCCGACGGCCACCAGGTCGAACTCCTCCGACTCCAGCCGGTCCAGGAGGTTGTCGATACCCTTGACCGGCGCGCCCTCCCCCATGAAGCCGCGGATGAAGTCGCCGTCCAGACCCACCGAGCCGACGGTGATGGCCGGCTTGCCCGTGAGCTTCTTCGTCCAGCCCGCCAGGTTGAGGTCCGAGCCGTCGAACTCCGGCAGCCAGTAACGGCGCGTGGAGGCATGGAAGGCGTCCACACCGGCCGCGGCGAGCGGGGTGAGGATCGCCTCCAGCTCCTCCGGGCTCTGCGCGATCCGGGCGTCGTACGCCTCCTGCTTCCACTGCGAGTAGCGGAACAGGATGGGGAACTCCGGCGAGACCGACTCCCGTACGGCAGCCACGATCTCCGCGGCGAACTTCGTACGAGCCACGGGGTCGCCGCCGTAGGCGTCGGTGCGGCGGTTGGTGCCCTCCCACAGGAACTGGTCGATCAGATAGCCGTGCGCGCCGTGCAGTTCCACGCCGTCGAAGCCGATCCGCTCGGCCGCGGCGGCGGCCTCGGCGAAGGCGGCGATCACGTCGTCCAGGTCCCGCTGGGTCATGGCCCTGCCCGCGCCCTCGGTGCCGTCGGGGCGGATGCCGGACGGGCCGACGGCCGGGGCGTCCGCGTACGGCGGGTCGCCCGCGTTGCGCACCATGCCGATGTGCCACAGCTGGGGCACGATCGTGCCGCCCGCCGTGTGCACCGCCTCGGCGACCTTCGCCCAGCCCGCCAGCTGCTCCTCGCCGTGGAACCGCGGGACACGGTCGCTCTGACCGGCCGACTCATGGCCCACATAGGTGCCCTCGGTGACGATCAGGCCCACGCCGGCGGCCGCGCGGCGTGCGTAGTACGACACCACGTCCTCACCGGGGACGCCGCCCGGGGAGAACATGCGCGTCATCGGCGCCATCACGATCCGGTTGGGGACGGTCAGGCCGTTGAGGGAGACGGGACGGGACAGGAGCTGGGCCGCGCGGGAGGCGGCGTCGGGGGCGGTGACGGTCACGTGGGGAACTCCTCGACAGGGGACGGACGGGTACCAGTTGGTATGTGCACATGCATCGGTGCCTGTATCGCTCAACCGACCCGCCCGTGCCGGGAATTCCGGCGACCGGCCGCCCGTACTGTGATCCCGGACACGCCCGAGGGCGGCACCCCCTGTTTCCAGGGAGTGCCGCCCTCGGTCTGGACGTGAGGCCTCCGCTCGGGCGGAGCCGAGCGGAGGGTCCGAGCCTGCCAGGGGCTCAGAAGTCCATGTCACCGCCCGGCATGCCGCCGCCGGCGGGCGCGGCGGCCTTCTCCGGCTTGTCGGCGATGACGGCCTCGGTGGTGAGGAACAGCGCGGCGATGGAGGCGGCGTTCTGCAGGGCGGAACGGGTCACCTTCGCCGGGTCGATGATGCCTTCCTTGATCAGGTCGACGTACTCGCCGGTCGCGGCGTTCAGGCCGTGGCCGGGGGTCAGGTTGCGCACCTTCTCCACCACGACACCGCCCTCGAGGCCGGCGTTGACGGCGATCTGCTTCAGCGGGGCCTCGAGCGCCAGCTTGACGGCGGCGGCACCGGTGGCCTCGTCGCCCTCCAGCTCCAGCTTCTCGAACACCTGGGAGGCCTGCAGCAGGGCCACGCCACCACCGGCGACGATGCCCTCCTCGACGGCCGCCTTCGCGTTGCGGACGGCGTCCTCGATGCGGTGCTTGCGCTCCTTGAGCTCGACCTCCGTGGCGGCACCGGCCTTGATGACGGCCACGCCGCCGGCCAGCTTCGCCAGGCGCTCCTGCAGCTTCTCGCGGTCGTAGTCGGAGTCGCTGTTCTCGATCTCGGCACGGATCTGGTTCACCCGGCCGTTGACCTGCTCGGACGAGCCGGCGCCGTCGACGATCGTGGTCTCGTCCTTGGTGACGACGACCTTGCGGGCGCGGCCCAGGAGGTCCAGGGTCGCGTTCTCCAGCTTGAGGCCGACCTCCTCGGAGATGACCTCGCCGCCCGTGAGGATGGCGATGTCGCCGAGCATGGCCTTGCGGCGGTCGCCGAAGCCCGGGGCCTTGACGGCAACGGACTTGAAGGTGCCGCGGATCTTGTTGACGACCAGGGTCGACAGGGCCTCGCCCTCGACGTCCTCGGCGATGATCAGCAGCGGCTTGCCCGACTGCATGACCTTCTCCAGGAGCGGGAGCAGGTCCTTGACCGAGGAGATCTTGGAGTTGGCGATCAGGATGTACGGGTCGTCGAGGACGGCCTCCATACGCTCCATGTCGGTGGCGAAGTACGCCGAGATGTAGCCCTTGTCGAAGCGCATGCCCTCGGTGAGCTCCAGCTCGAGACCGAAGGTCTGCGACTCCTCGACGGTGATGACGCCTTCCTTGCCGACCTTGTCCATGGCCTCGGCGATGAGCTCGCCGATCTGGGTGTCGGCGGCGGAGATGGAGGCCGTGGAGGCGATCTGCTCCTTGGTCTCGACGTCCTTGGCCTGCTCGAGCAGGGCGGTGGAGACGGCCTCGACGGCCTTCTCGATGCCGCGCTTCAGGGCCATCGGGTTGGCACCGGCGGCCACGTTGCGCAGGCCCTCGCGGACCAGCGCCTGGGCGAGCACCGTCGCCGTGGTCGTACCGTCACCGGCGACGTCGTCCGTCTTCTTGGCGACTTCCTTGACCAGCTCGGCGCCGATCTTCTCGTACGGGTCCTCGAGCTCGATCTCCTTGGCGATGGAGACGCCGTCGTTGGTGATCGTGGGAGCGCCCCACTTCTTCTCGAGGACGACGTTGCGGCCCTTGGGGCCGAGGGTCACCTTGACGGCGTCCGCGAGCTGGTTCATGCCGCGCTCGAGGCCGCGCCGCGCCTCCTCGTCGAACGCGATGATCTTGGCCATGTGAAGTGGTCCCTCCAGGACTGGGGGTGATTACTTCGGACCGCGCCCGCGCCCGCGACGGACGGCCCCGGCCGGTGGTTCCTTGCCCCACCCGGTCCGCGGCCTCACCGACCCGGTCCTTCTTTGTCACTCTCACCTTCAGAGTGCTAACGCCAATGATTAGCACTCGCCCCTGTCGAGTGCAAGCGGCACCGGAGGATCGGGAGGTGAACAAGGGGGCGTGATCCGCAGATGGAGACAGCGGGCGCGCCCCCTGGGACACGGGCCGGGCAGACCGAGGGGCTCGTACCCCCAACGGGATACGAGCCCCTCGACACGTCGAACAGTTCAGTCGTCGGCGCGCAACCTCAGCCGGCCACGCGGACCATGTCCGCCTGCGGCCCCTTCTGACCCTGCGAGATCTCGAACTCGACCCGCTGGCCCTCTTCCAGGGTGCGGTAGCCGTCCATCTGGATCGCACTGTAGTGGACGAATACATCCGCACCACCGTCGACCGCGATGAAGCCGTACCCCTTCTCCGCGTTGAACCACTTGACGGTGCCCTGAGCCATGCCTAACTCCCCTATTACTGGCCCTTGCACAGATCCACACTTCGCGGATCCGGGTCAGACCTCACCCCCCAACGGTTGGGGGCGTGCGCCGGAACGCGTCGACCGCGGCTGAATGTATCTGTCCAACTGCCCTCTGCAACAGGTCAATCGGACGAGAAATCCAGGCACGGCCGGTCGGGAATGTACGAAGAATTCACCCGAATTCAGGGCAAGTCGGGCCCGGCGAAAGGAATGAATGGCGCAAAAGCCCTGCACACTTTGGCTGCTTCTTGTCGGGCGTGCGTCGGGAACCCGGGGCGACCGCCGGGAAACCGGGAGCAGGTTCCCCAACTGTACCGCGCTCAACCATGCAGAATTGCCCCCTCCGTTTCTCTCACGGAGAGGGCAATTCGATGAACTCTCGGTGTTCGATGTTACCGAGGGTAATGATATGGCGGGTGAGCGACCGTCAGCCGCCCGCCACCGCCGGGATGATGGAGACGCCCGCGCCGTCCGGCGTCGCCGTCTCGAGACCCTGTTCGAAACGGACGTCGTCGTCGTTCACGTACACGTTGACGAAGCGGCGCAGCTGGCCCTGGTCGTCCAGGACGCGGGCGGCGATACCGGTGTGGTTCTTCTCCAGGTCGGCGATGACCTCGGCGAGGGTCGCGCCCTCGGCACTCACCTCGGCCTGGCCGCCGGTGTAGGTGCGCAGGATGGTGGGGATGCGGACGGTGACGCTCATGGGTTGGTGACCTCCGGTCGGGGTACGGCGTGCGGGACGGGCGGTCAGACGAGCCCGGCCTCGCGGAAGGAGTCGAGGTTGGGGCGGATCGTGGCGGTCAGCCCGGTACCGGCCACCGCGTCCAACGTCTTGAGGCCGTCGCCGGTGTTGAGGACGACCGTCGTCTTCGCCGGGTCGAGGACGCCGTTGTCGATGAGCTTGCGCGTGACGCCCACGGTCACGCCACCGGCCGTCTCCGCGAAGATGCCCTCGGTCCGCGCAAGCAGCTTGATCGCGTCGACGATCTGCTCGTCCGTCACGTCCTCCACCGCGCCGCCCGTGCGGCGTGCGATGTCCAGGACGTACGGGCCGTCCGCCGGGTTGCCGATCGCCAGCGACTTGGCGATCGTGTCCGGCTTCTGCGGCCGTACGACATCGTGGCCCGCCTTGAACGCCGTCGACACCGGCGAGCAGCCCTCTGCCTGCGCGCCGAAGATCTTGTACGGCTTGTCCTCGACGAGCCCGAGCTTGATCAGTTCCTGCAGACCCTTGTCGATCTTCGTGAGCTGCGAACCGGATGCGATCGGGACCACGATCTGGTCCGGCAGCCGCCAGCCCAGCTGCTCGGCGATCTCGTACGCCAGGGTCTTGGACCCCTCCGCGTAGTACGGACGGAGGTTGACGTTGACGAAGCCCCAGCCCTCGCCGACCGGGTCGCCGATCAGCTCGGAGCAGAAGCGGTTCACATCGTCGTAGTTGCCCTCGATGCCGACGAGGTCACCGCCGTAGACCGCCGCCATCACGATCTTGCCCTGCTCCAGGTCGTGCGGAATGAACACGCAGGAACGGAAGCCGGCGCGGGCAGCCGCGGCGCCGACCGCGCCCGCGAGGTTGCCGGTGGAGGAGCAGGAAAGGGTGGTGAAGCCGAAGACGCGCGCCGCCTCCAGCGCCTGGGCGACCACCCGGTCCTTGAAGGAGTGCGTCGGGTTGCCGGAGTCGTCCTTCACATACAACCCGCCGGTCACGCCCAGCTCGCGCGCCAGGTTGTCGGCCTTGACGAGCTTGGTCCAGCCCGGGTTGAGGTTCGGCTTGCCGGCGACGTCCGCCGGGACCGGCAGCAGCGGCGCATAGCGCCAGATGTTCGCCGGGCCCGCCTCGATCCGCTTGCGCAGTTCCTCGGTGTCGTAGCCCGAGAAGTCGTACGCGATCTCCAGCGGGCCGAAACACTCCTCGCAGGCGAAGACCGGGCCGAGCGGCACACGGTGGCCGCACTCGCGGCAGGACAGGGCCGCGGCGGGGCCGAGGTTCACGGAGTTCGTGGAGCTTGCAACTGTCTGCACAGCCATGTCAGGCGAGGCCCTTTCTCCTCATCTTCCTCACGACGCACCTCGCCGTGAGACGGATTTGGCACCTTCCCTAGCCGGGAGCCTCGCCGAAACGATCAAAACTGATCTACGAGAGCCGACTGGAGGGTTGCCGGGGCTTCATCGGGCCGTATCCCTCTGCCCCTCTGGATGAGCTGTATGTGGTTGTTTCACTGGTGTGAGGACGCGGCGACCCCCGACATGCGATGGTCACCGGCGTTGTTCAAGACTGTAACCGAAGGCCAGGACAGTTGAGATAGTCGTCCGAACCGCGAGACGGATCACACAGAGACCCGTCGGAAAGACCCCTCGTGCCCACCACCGCCGAACGTGAGGAGCCGCAGACTGTGCTGGAAGAAGTCGAGCGCTGGCTGAGCACCCGCTCCTGGTCCGTGACCGATCGCCCGCTCCACAAGATCCTGGCCGCCAAACGCGCCTCGGGCTCGACGGTCAGCGTCGTGCTGCCCGCGCTCAACGAGGAGGAGACGGTCGGCGAGATCGTCTCCGTCATCCGCCACGACCTCATGCAGCAGGCCCCGCTCGTCGACGAGATCGTCGTCGTCGACTCGGGCTCCACGGACCGCACGTCCGAGGTCGCCGCGGCGGCCGGCGCGAGGGTGGTCCACCGCGACGCGATCCTGCCACGCCTGCCGGCCGTGCCCGGCAAGGGCGAGGTGCTGTGGCGCTCCCTCCTGGTCACCCAGGGTGACATCATCTGCTTCATCGACGCGGACCTGAGGGAGTTCTCCTCGGACTTCGTCACCGGGATCGTGGGCCCGCTGCTCACCGACCCGGGCATCGACCTCGTCAAGGCGATGTACGACCGCCCGCTGACGGTGTCCGACGAACATGCCTCCGGCGCGTCCGCGGCCGGCCAGGGCGGCCGGGTCACGGAACTGATGGCGCGCCCGCTGCTCAACATGCACTGGCCGCAGCTCGCCGGATTCGTACAGCCGCTCGGCGGCGAGTACGCGGCCCGCCGCTCCCTGCTGGAAAGGCTGCCGTTCCCCGTCGGGTACGGGGTCGAGCTGGGCATGCTGGTCGACGCGCTGCACCTGGTGGGCCTGGACGCCCTGGCCCAGGTCGACGTCGGCGTGCGCAAGCACCGCCACCAGGACGGGCAGGCGCTGGGCCGCATGGCCGCCGCGATCTACCGCACCGCGCAGCTCCGGCTGGCCCGCGGCCACCTGATCCGCCCCTCCCTCACCCAGTTCGTACGGCGCGAGGGGGGTTTCGAGCCACGGACGTACCCGGTGGACACGGAGGAGAGGCCGCCGATGACGGAGATCGCGGAGTACATGGAACGGAAGGCGGCCTGAGCTTTTCCGCGAACGCCCGGGGCGCGCCGCCACCGTTGTATACGGCTCCGCAGACGGCCGAACCGCACGTTTGAGCGTTTCGGACCCGGGCTAGGTTTCGTGGCATGGCTTCGCATGCGGCTTCCGTTCTCGTCGCCTCCAACCGCGGCCCGGTCTCGTACGCCTTGGACGAGACCGGAGCCCTGACCGCCAAGCGCGGCGGAGGCGGACTCGTGTCGGGCTTGTCGGCGATCGGTCCGGACACGGACGCGGTGTGGGTGTGCTCCGCGCTGGGCGACGGCGACCGGGAAGCCGTGCGGCGGTCGGGTGGTGCTCTCGATCCGGCCGACACCGGCGGCCAGCGGGTACGGATGCTGGACATCGACCCCCAGGTGCACACGGACGCGTACAACGGCATCGCGAACTCGGTGCTGTGGTTCGTGCACCACATGCTGTACCAGACGCCGCTGGAGCCGGTCTTCGACGCGGAGTTCCGGCGCCAGTGGGCGTCGTACGAGACGTACAACCGCGCGTTCGCCGATGCCCTGGCCCAGGAGGCGGCCGAGGGGGCGGCGGTGCTGATCCAGGACTACCACCTCACCCTGGCCCCCCGGATGCTCCGGGGTCTGCGGCCCGACCTGCGCATCGGCCACTTCTCGCACACACCGTGGGCGCCGCCCGAGTACTTCCGTCTACTGCCCGACGACATCGCGGCGCAGGTGCTCGGCGGGATCCTGGGCGCGGACCGGGCGGCGTTCCTCACCCAGCGATGGGCGGACGCGTTCACGGACTGCTGTCACGCGGTCCTCGGCCCCGGCATCCCCTCGGGCACGCGCATCGGAGTGCACGGTCTGGGCGCGGACGCCGACTTCCTGCGCAGGCGGGCGCACCAGCCGGACGTGGACGAGCGGATGGCCGTACTGCGCCGGCAGATCGGCCCGGCCCCCGACGGCAGCCCCCGGAAGACGATCGTGCGGGTGGACCGCACGGAGCTGTCGAAGAACATCGTGCGCGGGCTACTGGCGTACGAGGAAATGCTCCAGTCCCATCCGGAGTGGCGCGAACGGGTCGTCCACGTCGCCTTCGCGTACCCCTCCCGCCAGGACCTGGCCGTCTACCGCGACTACACGGCGGAGGTCCAGCGGGTGGCGACGGAGATCAACTCCCGTTTCGGGACGCCCGGCTGGACCCCGGTCGAGCTGCATGTGAAGGACGACTTCGCGCGCTCGCTGGCCGCCTACCGGCTGGCGGACGTGGCCTTCGTGAACCCCATCCGGGACGGCATGAACCTGGTCGCCAAGGAGGTCCCGGTGGTCTCCGACGAGGGCTGTGCGCTGGTGCTGTCCCGGGAGGCGGGGGCGTACGAGGAGCTGGCCGAGGACGCTGTGGCGGTGAACCCGTACGACATCGGGGGCATGGCCCAGGCGCTGCACACGGCGCTGTCGATGGGACCGGGGGAGCGCGCGGAGCGCGCGAAGCGGCTTGCCGCGCAGGCTACGGCGCTTCCCCCGGCTCGGTGGTTCCTGGATCAGTTGGCTGCGTTGGGCGACTGAACGGGTCGGTTTCCGGCTGCCGGTTTTCCGGGTGCTCGCGCCCACGCGGCGGAGCCGGACGTCGACGCAGCCCCGAGCCCCTGAAGGGGCGCGGTTCAGCTCAGCCTGTGTGCCAACGACCTCACAAGCCGTACGACCCCCTCCGGGCCGTCGACCACCAGGTCCGCCCTCTCCGCCAACTCCGTGACCTCCTCGCTGCCGCTGCACACCAGCAGGCCGGGGACACCGTCGGAGCGGAGTTTGCCGACGGCGGCGAAGGCGGGGAGGTCGCCGAGGTCGTCGCCCGCGTACATGACGGCTCCGGTACCGATCTCCCGGACGTACTCCAGCAGGGCCACGCCCTTGTCCATGCCCGGCGGGCGCAGCTCCAGGACCAGGCGGCCGGGTTCGACGATCAGTCCGTGGCGGGTGGCGAGGTCGGCGAGGGGTTCGCGGAGGGCCTCGAAAGCGGCTTGCGGATCGTCGGCGCGGCGGGTGTGCACCGCGACGGAGCGCCCCTTCTCCTCGATCCAGGTGCCGTGCCAGGCGCCGATCCGCTCCAGAAGACCGGGAAGTTCGGCGCGGACGGCGGCGACGCCGGGGTGCGGGGCGGGAGCGTTGACGGTGCCGGTGCGGGCGTCCCAGCGTTCGGCGCCGTAGTGGCCGAGGACGACGAGGTGGTCGAGTCCGGGGACGCCCGCGAAGCCGCCGTAGCGGACGGCGACGCCTGCAGGGCGACCGGTGACGACCGCGATGGAGGCGACCTTCGGGGCGAGGGCCGCCAGGGCGGGGACCGTGTCCGGGTGGGCGCGGGCCTGGTCGGGGTCGGGGACGATCGGGGCGAGCGTCCCGTCGAAGTCGAAGGCGAGGACGGCCCGGTCGGGACGGGCGAGGATGGCGTCGAGTCCGTCGCGCCCGGCCGCAGTGGCGGGCGTCGGCAAGGAGTCCGTGTGGCTGCCCATGGGACGACCCTATCCGTGCGGGGGCGGGCGCACCCATGGCTCATGGGTGCGCGCCGCGCGCGTTCCGTCAGCGCTCCGCGCGGCGGGACTCCCGGACGCGGCGCAGGCGGTTGACCGTGACCGGGGCGTGAGCGAGAGCCCGCGGGTCGTCGAGGAGCGCGTTGAGCAGCTGGTAGTAACGCACGGGGGCGAGGCCGAGCCGCTCACGGATGGCACGCTCCTTGGCCCCCGGCCCGGGGAAGCCGTGTCCCTCCAGGGCGAGGATGTCCTTTTCGCGGGAGGTGAGCTCGTCCATGGGGGAACGGTAACCGCAGGCGCCGACAGTCTCCCCGCTAACGGATGGAGCTGTCCGCCGTCACCGCCTCCCGCTGCAGCTGGCCGAGAATCGCCGCGGGGCTGCCGTCCGGGGCGACGGCCCGCCCTATCCGCTTCTTGATGTCCGCGCTGACGCCCGCCCAGGACGTCTTGCCGGCCGGGTACAGCTCCGAGCTCGGCAGCTGCTGCAGGAACGGCTGCAGGTCCGCGTCCTGCGGCGACGCCGCCATGGTCTGCTGCGCCGAGTTCGTCACCGGCAGCAGGTCGTACTCGCGCGAGAAGGCCAGGACGTTCTTCTCCCCGTACACGTAGTCGAGGAAGTCGCGGACCTGGTCCTTGTGGCCGTTCTGCTTGAACGCCGTCATCCAGTCCGCCACGCCCATGGTGAACTTCGGCCGACCGTTGACCCCGGGCATCGGCACCATGCCGAACTTCACGCCCTTCGCTCTCGCCGCCTTCATCAGCGAGGGATGGCCGTTCAGCATGCCGACCTCGCCGCGGGTGAAGGCGGCGAAGGCGTCCGCGCGGTTCAGGTCCGCCGGGGCCACCGGCCCCGTCAGCCCCTTGCCCACCAGTTCGTCCTTCAGCCAGGTGAAGGTGGCCACGTTCTGCGTGGAGTCGAGGTTGTAGGAGCCGAAGCCGTCCAGATAGCCGTCGCCGCCGCTCAGCAGCCACTGCATCGTCTCCGCCTGGGCCTCCTCCGGCCCCAGCGGCAGCGCGTACGGGAACTTCACCCCCTTGGCCTTGAGGGCGCGCGCGTCCGCCGCCAGCTCGCTCCAGGTCGTCGGCGGGGTGATGCCCGCGTCGGAGAACAGCGTCTTGTTGTAGAAAAGAAGCCGCGTGGACGCCGCGAACGGCATGCCGTACTGGACGCGCTTCACCTTGCCCGCGTCGCTCAGCTCCGAGAGGAAGTCCGCCTGGGCGGGGATCGAGAGCACGTCGTCGGCCTGGTACAGCTCGCCCGCCGCCGCGTAGTCCGCGTAGGCCCCGATCTGCGCCAGGTCGGGCGCGTTGCCCGCGGCGACCATCTCCTTCACCTTGCGGTCCACGTCGTTCCAGGAGTAGACGCTGACGTCGACCTTGATCCCGGAGTGTTCCGCCTCGAAGCCCCGGACCAGCTCGTCCCAGTACTTCTTGGAGCTGTTGGCGGACGAGTCCCCGTAGTCCGCGGCCACCAGCCGCAGCGTCACCTGCCCGGAGCCGGACGAGGCCGAGCAGCCGCCCAGCATCCCCGTCATGGCCAGTGCGGACACCGCCGCGATAAGGCCCCTGCGCCACGTCGTCCCACGCGTCCCACGCCCCTGCACCGCTCTTTCCCCAACCCTGCCGTCTCGCCATTCGGAATATCAACATAAGGTCTACACCACGTAAGTGGACTAGACCTCTTCCGGGTCCACGGGCCACACTGTCTCCGTGAGACATGTCATCGCCCTCGACGTGGGCGGCACCGGAATGAAGGCCGCCCTGGTAGGCGCGGGGGGCGCGCTGCTGCACCGGGCGCGCCGGGCCACCGGGCGCGAGCGCGGGCCCGACGCCGCGGTGGAGTCGATCCTCGCGTTCGCGGCCGATCTGCGCGCCCACGGCGAGCGGCACCTCGGCGAACCCGCGGCCGCCGCGGGCGTCGCCGTGCCCGGAATCGTCGACGCCGACGGCGGCATCGCCGTCTACTCGGCCAACCTCGACTGGCGGGACGTGCCCCTGCGCGATCTGCTCAGCCGGCGTCTCACCGGCGTACCCGTCGCACTCGGGCACGACGTGCGCACCGGCGGGCTCGCCGAGGGCCGAATCGGCGCGGGCAAGGGGGCGGACCGCTTTCTGTTCGTGCCCCTGGGCACCGGGATCGCGGGCGCCATCGGCATCGGCGGCCGGGTCGAGGCAGGTGCCCACGGCTTCGCGGGCGAGATCGGCCATGTCGTCGTACGCCCCGGCGGGAGCCCCTGCCCCTGCGGCCAGCACGGCTGTCTGGAGCGGTACGCGTCCGCCGCCGCCGTCAGCCGGGCCTGGGCGGAGGCGTCCGGCGATCCGGAGGCGGACGCCGCGGACTGCGCAAGGGCCGTCGCGTCCGGTGACCCGAACGCCGTCCGAGTCTGGCAGGACGCCGTGGACGCCCTCGCCGACGGACTCGTCACCGCGCTCACCCTGCTGGACCCGCGCACCTTGATCATCGGTGGCGGGCTCGCCGAGGCCGGGGAAACGTTGTTCACACCGCTGCGGGACGCGGTCCGGCGGCGGGTCACCTTCCAGAAGCTCCCGTCGATCGTCCCCGCGGCACTGGGGGACACCGCCGGGTGCCTGGGCGCGGGACTCCTCGCCTGGGATCTCCTTGAAACCACTGACCGTTCGGAGGAAACCGCCTGATGGCCTCTTGCAAGGTGCTCGCCGGTGCCCGGGTGGTGCTTCCCACCGGGATCGTGACCGACGGCCGTGTCATCGTCGAGGGCACGCGGATCGCCGACGGGGGTTCCCCCGGGCCGGAGCCTGTCGGAAACCTGGGCAAGGCTCCCGAGAACGCCGAGATCATCGACGTACGGGACCACTGGCTGGTCCCCGGCTTCGTCGACATGCACAACCACGGGGGCGGCGGCGCGTCCTTCTCGGGGACGGCCGACGACATCCTGACGGCCGTCCGCGCCCATCGTCTGCACGGCACCACCACCCTCGTCGCCTCGACCGTCACCGACGACATGGACTTCCTCGTCAAGCAGGCCGGGCTGCTGTCCGAGCTCGCCGAACAGGGCGACGTCGCCGGAATCCACTTCGAGGGGCCGTTCATCTCCCCGTGCCGCAAGGGCGCTCACTCCGAGGAACTGCTGCGCCATCCGGACCCGGCGGAGGTCCGCAAGCTCATCGACGCGGCCCGCGGCCGGGCGAGCATGGTCACGCTCGCCGCCGAACTGCCCGGCGGCATCGACTCCGTACGGCTGCTCGCCGAGCACGGCGTGATCGCGGCGATCGGGCACACGGACGCCACGTACGAGCAGACGGTGGAGGCGATCGACGCGGGAGCGACCGTGGCGACCCATCTGTTCAACGCGATGCCCGCCCTCGGTCACCGCGCACCGGGCCCGATCGCCGCCCTGCTGGAGGACGAGCGCGTCACGGTCGAGCTCATCGACGACGGCACGCATCTGCACCCCGCCTCCCTCCAGCTGGCGTTCCATCACGCGGGCCCGGGTCGCGTCGCGTTCATCACGGACGCGATGGACGCGGCCGGCTTCGGCGACGGGCGGTATGTGCTCGGCCCGCTGGAGGTCGAGGTCAGCGAGGGGGTGGCCCGCCTGGTGGAGGGCGGCTCGATCGCGGGCTCGACGCTCACCCTGGACCGTGCGTTCCAGCGGGCGGTCACCGTCGACCGGCTGCCGGTGGAGGACGTCGTGGCGGCCATCTCCGCCAACCCGGCGAAGCTGCTGGGCGTCTACGACCGGGTGGGCTCCCTGGAGCCCGGCAAGGACGCCGACCTGGTGCTGCTGGACGCCGATTTCGCCCTCAAGGGCGTGATGCGCCGCGGCGAATGGGTGGTCGGTCCCCAACCGGGATGATTCATCCGCTTGTTGCCGTACGGCGGTCGACCCGGGGACTGGGCCGACCGCCGACTCATTTGGCATGATCGAGCCTCCGCACGCCGCCGACGGCAAGCGCATTCCGGCATTCCGGTACGTCTGGACACCGACGTACGGGGGCCCGGAGCCCGCCGTCATGACTTTCGAGGGAGGTCCCCCAGGTGATCCTGACGGTCACGCTGAACACCGCTCTCGACATCACCTACCGCGTCGGGGCGCTGAGGCCGCACACCGCGCACCGGGTGACCGAGGTGACCGAGCGGCCCGGAGGCAAGGGCCTGAACGTGGCCCGGGTACTCGCCGCGCTCGGCCACGAGGTGACCGCCACGGGATTCGTGGGCGGCCCGACGGGCAGCTCCCTGCGGGAAGAGCTGGCGCGCACCCCCGGCGTCGTCGACGCTCTCGTCGCGGTCGAGGGCGCCACCCGGCGCACCGTCGCCGTGTTCGACGAGACCACCGGCGACACCACCCAGCTCAACGAGCCGGGCCCGCTGATCGCGCCCCCCGAGTGGGCGGCCTTCCTGGAGACGTACGGGGAACTGGTGCGTTCGGCCACAGCGGTGGCGCTGTGCGGCAGCCTGCCGCCGGGGGTGCCGGTGGGGGCGTACGCCCAACTGGTGCGCACCGCACGTACGGTGGGCGTGCCCGTCCTGCTCGACACGAGCGGCGAGCCGCTGCGCCGCGGGGTCGCCGCGCGCCCGGACATCGTCAAGCCGAACGTCGACGAACTGGCCGAACTCACCGGCTCCCACGAGCCCTTGCAGGCCACCCGGGACGCCCGTCGGCGCGGGGCGCACACGGTGGTCGCCTCGCTGGGCGCCGAAGGCCTGCTCGCCGTGAACGCGGAGGGCCGCTGGCGTGCGGTCCCGCCGCGCCGTGTCCGGGGCAACCCCACGGGCGCCGGGGATTCGGCGGTCGCCGGCCTGCTGTCGGGCCTGGTGGAGCAGTTGCCGTGGCCCAGGCGGCTGGCCCGGGCGGTGGCCCTGTCCACGGCCACGGTGCTGGCACCCGTGGCGGGCGAGTTCGTCCCGCGGGTCTACGAGGAACTGCTGGACCAGGTGTCGGTGACCGGCGAGGCGACGGCGGCCTGACACCCCCGGGGCCCGCGACGCGGGGGCATCCACTCCACTGCCGGCTTTCCATTCGCGGCCTGAACGCGGGGTGCCGTCCGAGGGCGGCATTCGTGTGGGGGACGTCGCGGGCCCGGCGAGGCCGTCGGCCAGTCCCAGCGCGATCCGCCGGCGTTCCTGCCGGGTGGGCCTGCCTCCCGGTATCGCAGCCTCCCTCATGTTCCGCAGTGCCTCCACCGTAGCGTTCACCTGCAATCCATTGCAATGAGCCAAGCTGAGGATTGTTGCATTAGGCTCGAAACTATTGCAACGATCTTATGCGGCTGACCTGCCTCAACGATGATTCTCCGCAACACATTTGTTGCCAGATAGTTGAATGCAACGTAGCGTTTCCAATGTCAGAAACGACGCGCCAAAGGAGAGCACGATGCAGAAGTTCGACACCCCCGCCCCGGTCTCCGCCGTCCTCGACATCCCCGCGGGACGCATCCGGTTCATCGCCGCCGACCGGGCCGACACCACGGTCGAGGTCCGGCCCGCCGACGCCTCCAAGAGCCGCGACGTGAAGACGGCGGAGCAGACCGAGGTCGCCTACGGCGACGGCGTCCTGCGGATCGAGACCCCGGCGGCGAAGAACCGGATCCTCGGCGCTTCCGGATCCCTCGAGGTGACCGTCCAGCTGCCCGCCGGCTCCCGCCTCGAGGCGAAGGCGGCCAGCGCCGAACTCCGGGGCGTCGGACGACTCGGCGACGTCGCATTCGAGGGAGCGCAGGGCTCGGTCAAGCTCGACGAGACCGAAAGCGCCCGCCTCACCCTCCTCGCAGGCGACGTCTCGGTCGGCCGCCTGGGCGGCCCCGGCGAGATCAGCACCCAAAAGGGCGACATCCAGGTCACCGAGGCCGTGCACGGCACCGTCACGCTGCGCACCGAGTCCGGCGACATCTCGATCGGCGCCGCCCGCGGAGTCTCCGCCGCTCTGGACGCCGGCACCGCCCACGGCCGGATCCACAACGCGCTCAAGAACACCGACGGCGCCGGCGCCGGTCTGAACATCCACGCGACCACCGCCCACGGCGACATCACCGCCCGCAGCCTCTGACCCGCAGCCTCCAAAGGAGCAGCATCATGACGAACCCGGCCATCTCGGCGAACGGGCTGCGCAAGTCAGGCAAGGACAAGAACGGGCTGCGCGAGGCAGGCAAGGACAAGGTCGTGCTCGACGGCATCAACCGGGTCCGTACGCGGTTCTTACGGCGAGCGGGGGTCACGGCGCTGGCGGCCACGCTGCTGGCCGGGGCGGCCACACCCGGGGTGGCCGCTGCGGACAGCAGGGCCGTGCCGAAGGCCGCTGCCGGGCAGGAGCGCCCGGAGCTGCAGAAGGCCATCCAGGCGTTCGTCGATTCCGGTTTCGCCGGGGTGCAGCTGCGCGTGCACGATCAGCGGGGCGAATGGGTCGGCAGCGCCGGGGTGCGCAAGCTGGGCGAGAGCGCGAAGCCGCCCACGAACGGGCGGTTCTGGGTGGGCAGTGTCACCAAGACCTTCACCGCGACAGTGGTGTTACAGCTGGTGGCCGAGGGCAGGATCGGGCTGGACGCCTCGGTGGCCGGCTACCTGCCCCGTCTCGGGCTGGACCGGCGGATCACCGTGCGGATGCTGCTGCAGCACACCAGCGGGTTGTTCAACTACACCGGCGAGTACTACGACGACGGGAAGGTCGTGCCGGGGGTCCCCGCCACGGGCAAAGAGTGGGTGGACAACCGGTTCCGCACCTACCGGCCGCAGGAGCTGGTACGGCTGGCGTTGTCCAAGCCGGCGCGGTTCGCACCGGGGACGGACCAGAACTATTCCAACACCAACTACACGCTGGCCCTGCTGCTGATCGAGAAGGTCACCGGGCGCTCCTACGCCGAGGAGATGCGGCGGCGGATCCTGCGGCCGCTCGGGTTGAAGGGCACCGTGGTGCCGGGTACCCGGACGCAGATCCCAGGGCCGCACGCCCACGGCTACTACCGCTACCAGGACGCCGGCCAGTGGAAGACGATCGACGTCACCCGCCAGAACCTGTCCCTACTCGCCGGCGCCGGTGACATGATCTCGACCACCCAGGATCTCCACACGTTCATCTCCGCGCTGATGGTCGGCAAGCTCCTGCCGGCCCCGCTGCTTGCCGAGATGCGCAAGCCGCATGGCAAGCTCGGCTACGGCCTCGGGCTGTTCGTGCAGGACCTGGGCCCGAACTGCGGCGGCACCGTCCTCCAGCACAACGGGGCCCCCCGGGGGGCTACGGGGCGCTGATGTACAGCTCGCGCTCCAGCACAACGGGGCCCCCCGGGGGGCTACGGGGCGCTGATGTACAGCTCGCCCGACGGCAGCAGGACCCTGACCGCCTCGGTGACCACCGGGGACGCCGCAATCGACCCGGCGCAGGAGTTCCCGAAGGCCCTGGAGAAGCTCTTGAAGGTGGTGTTCTGCGGCGGGCAGGCCGGGGCGGCTGACAAGGCCGAGCCGACTCAGTAGACGGGGCAGAGCGCCGCGGACCCGTACGCCTTGAGGGCGGACTCCTTGCGGTCGTGCATCAGGTGGAGCGCGCACGGGGCGACGCCTAGCTCGCTGGACTCCGCGTCGCCGACCGGATGAAGATGGCCGCGAGACGGAGCGCGGCCCGGTGAATGGTGACTGACAGATCGTCATCGGGATGCTTATGATGCCGGTGATGAAGAACTTCTCCTCGTTCGGATTGGGGGAATCGTTCGCGCAAGGTGAGTGCTGATGGCACATCACGTCGCGAACGAGATTCCGGCCCACCTGTTGATGTGGCAGCGCGTACGCGAGTACGCCGTGCCACTGTCCATGATCGAGACCGCGACCGCACGGCGTGCGGTCGGCGACTGGGCGGGGGCCTGCGCCGCCGCCCGGATCGATGTCGATTTCGATCTGCGCGCCGTGCGCGACCGCCACGGCACCGATCTCGTCACCCGCCTCCGGGCGGATCTGCGCCGGCTGGCGCCGGATCTGCTCCGCTGGCACATGCCCCGGATCGCCCCCGACGGTCGGCTCCGGCCCGGCCTCACCATCTCCCTTGCCCGTTACCGGAGTTCCGGCGCCACGCCGCTGCAGCTGGTGGTGCGAACACCGCCGGCCCGGGCGGACGCCGGACAGCGGATGTCCCTGGCCCTGTGGGAGGGGTCCGGGAACGGCGCCCCCGGGCACCATCCGCACCCGCATCCAGACCGGCGTTTCCGGCTCGACCTGCACCGGCATCTCTGGGACTCCGGGAGGAGTGGCGAACTGGTGCGGCGGTGCGGTGCGGGCGGGGCATCGTCCATGGCGCCGCCCGGCCGGCCCCACGCACTCCGTCGGCCGGCCCTGCGGGATCGGCCAGTCCTGCCCGATCGGCCCACTGTCCACGATTCCGCGTGGGCGGTGGCAAGTTGGGCCGCCGAGGCGGAGTTGCTGTTGCGGGCCGAGGGGTGCCCTCGCGGGGCCTTCACCGTGCGGCTCGGTGCGCGGAGCCGCGCCGTGCTCGAACTCGTCGCCCCCGACGACAGCCATGCCCCGACGTTCCGGCCGCTGCGGGAGGCGCTGCCGCCGCAGGAGGTCGCGGCGCTTCCGGTGCTACCGGAGGCGGCGGCCCGGGTCCTTCCGGATCTGGAGCTGCTGCGGGCCGGGCTGGTCACGGCCGAACGGCTGCATCCGCTCGTCGCCACCGCACTGGCGTCGTCCGGCTCGGTGGCGGCGTCCCGCTCGGCACCGGTGGCCGGCCCCGCCCCCGAGTCCGGCGATCCGCACCGGGTGGAATGCCGGGGCGAGGTCCACCGGATCGCGCTGCGGGACGGGGTACTGACGGCGATCGATCACGACCCGGCCCAACTGCGCCGGGAGGAGCTGCTTGTGGCGCTCGGCGGCCCGGCGCTGCCGTGCCTGCGGGCGATCGACGCGGTGCATCGCAACCCGGAGGCATTGCCCGCGGTCCGGGAGCGGCTCGGCCACGGTGACGTCGCCGGGGCGCTGGCCGTGGTCGAGGGGCTGCTCGGTCCCCGTGCGGTCCTGCGCGACGGGCCGCTTCGGGAGGAACTGGAGTCGGCCGCGGCCCGCCGCGTCGACCACGGGCTCTTCCGGTCGGGGCTGGTCACCGTGCACCCCGGGGCGGTCGGGGGCCAGAACGCCTCGGGCGCAGTGCACGCGGAGGCGGGCCACCGTCCCCGGCTCGACCGTCGTACGCCTCACGAGATGCGCCGCAAGCGCAGCAGCCGGGCCCGGCCTCGCACCGGGCTGCACCGCTGACCGGCTGCCCGACCGAAGTCCCTTTCCCGCACCGCGCATTCCGCGCCGCACGCCCCCACGACATCCGGGACGGGCCGTCCCGTTCCCCCTATTCCACCCCAGGTGATGCCCATGACCTCCAGCACCCTCCTGCCTGCCCCGGTCCCGGCCGTCGGCATGCCCGCGCCCATCCCCGCCGACGCATCCGGAACCGGAACCCAACTCACCCTTGCCGACGGCCTCCTGACCCTCCTGCGGACGACCACCACCGAGCCGCGCCCCGACGAGCAGCTCGAAGCCCTCACCCTGGCCGTCACGGCCGACCTGCCTGTGCTGCTCTGGGGCGAGCCGGGCATCGGCAAGACCGCGGCCCTGACGCAGCTCGCCACCTCCCTCGACCTGCCGCTGACGACGGTGATCGCCAGTGTCCACGAGCCGTCCGACTTCTCCGGGCTGCCCATCGTGGGCGACGACCCGGCGGTGCAGGGGGTGCCGATGGCGCCGCCGCAGTGGGCCGTGGAGCTCGTGCGGGCCGGGCGGGGGCTGCTCTTCCTGGACGAACTCTCCACCGCCACCCCGGCCGTCCAGGCCGCACTGCTCCGGGTCGTCCTGGAGCGGAGGATCGGTGCGCTGCAACTGCCGCCGGGGGTGCGGATCGTGGCCGCCGCCAATCCGCGCGCTTCGGCGGCGGACGGGTGGGAGCTGAGCCCGCCGCTGGCCAACCGGTTCGTGCATCTGTACTGGGTGCACGACCGGGAGGTGGTGGTACGCGGGCTGGGCGGGGTCTGGCCCCGGGCAGAGCTGCCCCGGCTGGTGCCGGAGCGGCTGCCGGAGGCGGTGGCCTTCGCCCGGCGCGCGGTCTGCGGTTTCCTGGAAGCCCGGCCGACACTGATACACCGGCTGCCGAGCACCGAGACGCGCCGGAGCGGCGCCTGGCCCTCGCCCCGGAGCTGGGAGGCCGCGCTGACCCTGCTGGCCTTCGGCACGGCGGCCTCCGTCTCCCGGGAGGTGCTGGCGCTGCTGGTGCGGGGCGCGGTGGGGGACGGGCCGGGGCTCGAACTCCTCGCCCATCTGGACCGGATGGACCTGCCGGATCCGGAGTCGCTGCTGGCCGATCCGGCCTCCGCAGAGCTGCCGGTGCGGGGCGATCTGCGTCAGGCGGCGCTGGAGGCGGTGGTGGCGGCCGTCGGGGCGCGGCCGGAACGGGAGCGGTGGGAAGCGGGCTGGGCGGTGCTGGTCCGGGCGCTGGAGACCGGCGCCCCGGACCTGCTGGTCGCACCGGCGACGGCGCTGGCCGCGCTGCGGCGCGACGACTGGGAGGTGCCGGAGGCGGTGGAGCGGCTGGCCGCGGTGGTCGGCCTCACCCGGCTGGCGGACCGGTCTGTGGGGCGGGCCGCGGCGGCGGCCGACGCCCGGCGTGCGACGGGGGCGTGCCGATGACGGGGGCCGCGAAGCGCCCGGGGTCGCACCCGCTGCCGCGCCCGATGTCCCGTCCCGCGCCGCCGCGCCCCGTGCGGGCCACCGTGCCGACGGCGCCGGTCGGCCGGCCCGGACTCCCGCTGGACATGGAGAAGTTGCTGGCCGCCCGGCTGCACGCCGTGAAGGTCCGTCCCTACCTGGCCGCCGCGCTCTTCGCGCTGCACGTGGTGGAGGACCGGTCCGTACCGACGATGGCGGTGGACGCGCACTGGCGCTGCTACGTCTCCCCCGGCTTCGTGGCCCGCACCCCGGTGGAGGAGCTGGCGGGCGTCTGGGTGCACGAGGTCTCCCATCTGCTCCGGGACCACCACGGGCGGGGCGAGCGGTACGCGCGGGAGCACGAGGAGCACGGGCCGGGCGAGCGAAGCGAGACGGGAGTTCCCCCGGCCGAGGGCCTGGGGAGGCTGCGGCGGAACATCGCCGCCGACTTCGAGATCAACGACGACATCTACGGTGACGGTCTGCCCCTGCCTGTCGGGGCGGTGCTGCCGTCGCTGCTGCGGCTGCCCGACGGGCTGCTGATGGAGGAGTACCTGCGGACGGCGTCGATGTCCGGGCTCGCCGCGGACCTGGCCTGGCTGGACTGCGGCAGTGGTGCCGACGGGCAGGACCGGCCGTGGGAGCTGGGGCCCGACGGGGCACACGGGCTGAGCAGGCAGCAGCGGGACGCAGTCCGCTTCCGGGTCGCAGAGGGGATCAAGGGCCGACCGGGCCACGCGCCGGAGGGGTGGCGCCGGTGGGCGGACGAGGCGTTCCATCCGCCGCAGCCGTGGCGGCAGTTGCTGGGGGCGGCGGTCCGCTCGGCGGCGGGCGCGCCCGGGTTGGGCGAGGACCACAGCTACCGGCGTCCGTCCCGGCGCTCGGCCGGTGTCCCCGGGGTGCTGCTGCCGAGCCTGCGCCGTACGCCGCCCCGGGTCTGCGTCGTGATCGACACCTCCGGGTCGGTGAGCGACGCCGAGCTGGGCAGCGCGCTGCTGGAGGTGGCGGCGATCTCGCGGGCGGTGGGCGGGCGGCGCGACCTGGTCTCGGTGATCTCCTGCGACGCGGCGGCCGGGGTCGCCGTCCCGCTCTGCCGCGCCGAGAACATCGCACTGGTCGGCGGCGGGGGAACGGATCTGCGCTCCGGTTTCGCCCGGGCGCTCCGCTCCCGGCCCCGTCCGGACGTGATCGTCGCTCTGACGGATGGTCAGACGCCGTGGCCCTCCGCGCCGCCGCCCTGCCGCACCGTCGTCGGTCTCTTCCCCCGCCCAGCCCGCTCCATGGACGAGGAGAACCCCGAATACGCCCCCGACGCCCCGCCGCACTGGGCACGTGTCGTCACCATCGGCTGAGAAAGCGCAGTGGCGCCACATCGCCACTCGTTACAAGCGGCCCTGCGACCATCTGCCTGACCGGACTCCACATCGCAGCATCCTCGTCCGGTCCGCCCGCTGGTCCGGACGAAACCGCCTAGTTGCTCCAGCCCTTCGTCAGCCACAGCTGGTCGAGGTTGGCGTTGCACTGGTTTCCCTGCTCGCAGGAGACCCGGATGGTGTTGGTGCCCTTGTTGAGCTGGATGTAGTTGTACGTCTTCGTCCAGCCCTTTTCCCAGTCCCCCTGGGGCGCCTGGGCCCAGTTCTTGAGCTTGAGGGGGCTGGTCTGCGCCGTGCCGTTGATCGTGAGGGTGGCTGTCGCGTCGACGCCGGGCACGCCGTAGCCGGTGTGCAGCGTGTACTGCCCGGTGGCGGGGACGTCCACGCTCCAGGTCACGGCCGCGCCGACGGCGTTGAAGCCCGTCACATAGACCCCGCCGTCGGCCTTGGCGCCCTTGACGTCGGACGCCGTGGTGGCGCCGCCCTCCAGACGCAGCGCCTTCGCGTCGATCGTCGGCAGCTTGGAGTCGTCCGCCGACTGCTGGCTGGAGGACTGGCTCGGCGACGTGCTCTGGGCGGCGGATGCGCTGGAGCCCGACTGCGCGCCGTTCTTGTTGCCGTCCGAGTTGCCGCCCGTCATGGCGACGGCGATGCCGATCACGACCGCGGCGACCACGGCGATCGCGCCGATCAGCAGGCCCTTGGTGTTGGGGCCCCGGCCGCGGCCGGGACCCGAGCCTCCCGAGCCCGCCGGCGACTGCCGGGTCGTGGAAGCGCCGCCGGGCACGGTCTCGGGCGCGGCGTAGTGCGCGTTGGTCTGGCCGTAGGGGGCCTGGCCGTGCGTCTGCTGCTGCGGCACCTGGCCGTAGGGGGCGGTCGGGGCCTGGGCACCCGGCTGGCCGTACTGGCGCTGGCCGACCGTGCGCACTCTGTTGACGGAGCCCGGGTAGCCGTAGCCGCCGGAGGGCGGCTGGGCGCCGTTGGCCTGACCGTCGGCGTACAGATAGCCGAACGGGTCGTCGTCCTCGGGCGTGCTCGCGCCGTTGTTGCCGGGCGTCATCCCTAGGTCTCCTCAACAGGTGCGGGTCCAGATGCGTATGTGGCTGAATGGCGAGCCTACCCGCTCCAGCGGGCCCAAACGGCTGTTCTCCCCTCACCCAACCACTGACCTGGTATTTACCCCGCGCGTCGGTGCTGTTTGGGACGAGACCGTTTCTCAACGTACATCCGCTCGTCAGCAGATTTCAGCACTTCGTCCGCCGTCATGCCGCAGTGCGCCCAGCCGATGCCGAAGCTGGCGCCGACCCGCATGGCGCGGCCGTCGACCCGGATCGGCTGGATGATCTCGTTGCGCAGACGTACGGCGAGGTCCTGGGCGTCGGCCATGCCGAGCCCGTCGGCCAGGACGACGAACTCGTCCCCGCCGAGCCGGGCCACCGTGTCCCCGTCGCGCACCCCGCGGGTGAGCCGCTGGGCGACCTCGATCAGGACGGCGTCGCCCGCGTTGTGCCCGAAGCGGTCGTTGATCGACTTGAAGCCGTCGAGGTCACAGAAGAGCACCGCGAGCCCCTTGGTGCCGTCGTCGGTCTCGCCTTCGGGGGCGACGGTGTGCACATGGTGGTCGAAGGCGTCGTACGGTCCCGGGCCCGCGTAGAAGTCGAAGGCGTGCCCGCTCGCCTCGTAGGCCGCCGGGTGGTCTGCTCCGTACCCGCCGTAGGCCGCGTCCAAGGAGGCGGCCGCGCCCGGCGGCAGGGACTGCGGGCGCTGACAGAGACGGGCGGACAGGCGGGAGCGCAGCTCGGCGGAGTTGGGAAGGCCGGTGAGCGAGTCGTGGGAGGCCCGGTGGGCGAGCTGCAGTTCGCGCCGCTTGCGTTCCTCGATCTCCTCGACGTGGGTGAGCAGGAAACGGGGCCCGTCGGCGGCGTCGGCGACGACGGAGTTGCGCAGGGACACCCAGACGTAGGTGCCGTCCCGGCGCCCCAGCCGCAGTTCGGCCCGTCCGCCCTCGGCGGAGGTCCTCAGGAGCGTGCCGATGTCCTCGGGGTGGACCAGGTCGGAGAACGAGTAGCGGCGCATCGCGGAGGCGGGTCGGCCGAGGAGGCGGCACAGGGCGTCGTTGGTCCGCAGGATCCGTCCGTGCTGCTCGCCGCCCATCTCGGCGATGGCCATGCCGGAGGGGGCGTACTCGAAGGCCTGCCGAAAGGACTCCTCGCTGGCGCGCAGGGCCTGCTGCTCCCGCTCCAGACGGACGAGGGCCCGTTGCATGTTGGCCCGCAGACGGGCGTTGCTGATGGCGATGGCGGCCTGGAAGGCGTACATCTGGAGGGCCTCACGGCCCCATGCGCCGGGCCGCCGCCCATTGCGCGGCCGGTCCACCGAGATGACCCCGATGAGTTCGCCGGAGCCGCCCTGGACACCCGGGGTGTACATGGGCGCGAAGAGGCGGTCGGAGGGGTGCCACTCGTCCTCGAAGCGGGGCTCGGGGCCCTCGGTGTACCACTGCGGCACATCGTCCTCGTCGAGGACCCATCCCTCGGTGTGCGGTATGAACCGCAGGTCGCCCCAGGCCTCCCCCATGTTCAGCCGGCGGTCCCAGGAGGCACGGGAGCCGACCCTGCCGGTGATCAGCGCCTCCGCGGCGGAGTTCCCTGCGAGTGCGGCGACGACGAGGTCGCCGTCGGGGCGTACGAGGTTGACGGCCGCCAGCTCGTAGCCGAGGCCGGTGACGATGCCGTCGGCGACGTTCTGCAGCGTGTCCGCCAGGCTCCGGGCGGTGTTCATGTCCGCCATCACCTGATGCAGCTGCCGCAGGGTCGCAAGACGGACATACGGCTCCGACTCGGTCTCCATTCGCCCTCCCCTCGAGGTCTGGCAGCAACTCCAGGGACGCGTCGGCGTACTACGGTTCTCCCGGTTTTCCTCGGTGCGCTACTCGGCGTACTCCCCGGGTAGCGTCGTGCAGCGTCCCCGCCACTGAATCACAGCGCGCTGCCCGTTAGGTACACAGGGTCAACAAAATACGGCACCTGTGACTCAAGTCACAGCAAAACGTGAACAATTGAGAGGGGATTCCACATTTCCCGAGGCTCCCCTGCGCGATTACGGAACGCAATTCGAGCCCTTGTGAAGACGCCGTGATCATACGGGTCAACTGACGGCCGCGCGGGGCGCATTGCCCGTCCCGTCGCCGCCACGGCCCCCTCCCGACGGCTCGGCCCCGAGGGCCCGCGACGGCCCCCGTCGCCCCCTCGGGACCTCCTCGGGACCTCCTGGGGCATCCTCGGGACCTCCCGGGGTATCCGCCGATGGTCCTAGGCCCCGGTTCGGGCCCGGGGCCGATGCGGCGGCTCGAGGGCGCCCACTAGCGTTCTTGTGTGCTGAAGACTCCCTCCGTCCCGTCCCTGCCCGCCGTCCCGCCCGCCGCCGGGCATGCTGAGGGGGTGAGCAACGACGAGTTCCGCGCCGCCATGTCCCGGCTCGCCGCGGGCGTGGTCCTGGTGACCGCGCACGAGCCCGCACTGGACCCCGAGGGCCCGTCCGTCCCCCACCACCGCCCTGACGGGGGTGCTGCGCGCCGCGACATCACCCGAGGCGAGGACGTCGGCATGACGGCGACCGCCTTCACGTCGGTGTCCCTGGATCCGCCCCTGGTCCTGGTGAGCCTGCGCGAGGGATCCCGCATGGACGACCTGCTCGCCGAGCAGCCCCTGTGGGCCGTCTCCGTGCTCGCGGAGAGCCAGCGGCACATCGCGGGCCGCTTCGCGATGAAGGGCCGCATCAGCGACCGGCTCCTGTTCGAGGACATTCCGTACGTCCGCGGCGAGACCAGCGGTGCACCCCTGGTCGGGGGCGCCCTGGCGACCCTGGAGTGCCGCACGGAACAGCGCGTCGAGGCCGGCGACCACACGCTGGTCATCGGCCGGGTGCTTCAGGCCCGGGTACCGAGCGCGGAGGGCGGCCCCTTGGTGTACTTCCGGGGGCGGTACCGCCACCTGGGCTGACGGCGGTGTGCCGGAGGGCGCCCCGGAAGGAGAACGCGGGTCTTTGCCGTGAGCGGCTCCTCCTCACGGGCGCCGGCAGCCGCCCGCGATCCGTACCAACCCGACTCCAGAAGCCCGACGGCGACAATCCCGGAGGCCCGGAGCGCGGCCCCGTGACGGCGCCCGCACAATTCGTTTTCGTTTTCCACGGGGAATTCACCGACCCCCGTAAGGAGAACCCGGCGCCCTAGCGCTGCCAATCCCGGCCCGAACGCCCCCGCTTGGTCTCCGAACGCTGCTTCTTCTCGCGCAGCCGCCGCTCGTTGATCCCGCGGGGGATACGGGTGGGCCTGCGGGGCTTGGGCGGCGGTGCCGTCGCCTCGGCGAGCAGGGAGGCCAGACGGACGGCCGCGGTCTCGCGGTTGCGCCACTGCGAACGGTGCTCGGAGGCGCGCACGACGACCACGCCGTCGACGAGCCGTCCCGCGAGCCGCTCGAGGGCCCGCTCCTTCCACACCGGGGGCAGTGCCTCGGTCGCGGCGAGGTCGAAGCGCAACTCCACCTGAGTGTCACTGGTGTTGACGTGCTGTCCGCCGGGTCCCGAGGACCGCGAGAAACGCCACATGAGCTCGGCCTCGGGAAGCGAGACGGAGCCGCGGATGACGTGAGGACCGGACATGTCTCCATGGTCGCGCGGCCGTCGGGTCCGCGTCACCCGAATATCGGCGGCCCCGGCCATCGGCGGCCCCGGCCTCCCCGGGATTGCGGGTAAAGAAAGTAAAGAGACACGGAACCGTCGGGACCCCCCTTGGCGTTGATACGGGTAGCTGTAGCTTCGTGCCCGTACGAAGCCCGCAGGCGCCGCACCGCGCACGCGAACGAGGGAAGGGACTCCCAACAATGGCTGTAAGCCTGTCCAAGGGCGGCAACGTCTCGCTCACCAAGGAGGCTCCGGGCCTGACCGCCGTCACCGTGGGCCTCGGCTGGGACGTCCGCACCACCACCGGCACGGACTTCGACCTCGACGCGTCCGCGATCGCGGTCAACACCCAAGGCAAGGTCTACTCGGACCAGCACTTCGTGTTCTTCAACAACAAGCAGACCCCGGACAACTCGATCGTCCACACGGGCGACAACCGCACGGGCCAGGGCGAGGGCGACGACGAGGCGATCAACATCAACCTGGCGGCGCTCCCGGCCGACGTCGACAAGGTCGTCTTCCCGGTCTCCATCTACGACGCCGAGTCCCGCTCGCAGAACTTCGGCCAGGTGCGCAACGCGTACATCCGCATCGTCAACCAGGCCGGCGGCCAGGAGATCGCGCGCTACGACCTGTCGGAGGACGCGGCCACGGAGACGGCCATGGTCTTCGGCGAGCTGTACCGCAACGGCGCGGAGTGGAAGTTCCGCGCAGTCGGCCAGGGCTACGCCTCGGGCCTGGTCGGCATCGCGCAGGACTTCGGCGTCAACGTCTGACTTCGGGGGACAGCCCGCGCGCCGGGTCGGCCCCGGCTGCCGTGCAGCCCGGGCCCGACCCGTCCGCCCGAGTCGCCGGGGGACCGCGAGGTCACCCTCGCCCACCACCCCGATCCGGACGAACCGGACCCGTGGATCGGTCTGCTGGTGGTGGAAGCGGGCGTGCACGGCAGCGGCACGGCCGCCGGACCGCGTCACTCGTCGAGGACCGCCTCCGCGCGGCGGGCCGCACCGCCGTGCGCCTCGCGGTCCTGGAGAACAACCCCGAGGGCCTCGCCTTCCGGACGGCCCTCGGCTACGAGACCACCGGCCACCGCCCCGGCCTCCACAAGGGCCGCGCCTGCAACGTGCTGCGCAAACCACTTCGCGCCCCGGAGGTGGAGCGGGCAGGAGTTCGGCCGGACGGCTCGCGCGGCGGGAGGGTACCGGTCAGCCGCGAGGCGGTCCCCTCTCACTCGTGCCCCGGCTTCCCCTCGCCGTACAGCCAGTCCCGCCAGATCGGCGCGAAGTCCTTGCCGGGAGCCTGCTTCTCCACGAACGCCGTGAAGTCCGCCGTGTTCGCGTTGCCGTAGCGGTGGGCGGCGGCCCAGCCGCGGAGGATCCGGAAGAACGCCTTGTCGCCGACCGTCTGGCGGATCTTGTGCAGCACCATCGCGCCCCGCTCGTACACCGGGCTGTCCGAGATGTGCGCGGCGCCCGACGGCCTGGCCGGGGGGTACGCCCATATCGCCTTGTCGGCGGCCGGGTCGTCGTAGTAGTCGCCCTTGTAGAGCGAGTCGAAGATGTCCTGTGCCGTGTCGCCGCCGTGGTCCTCCTGCCACAGCCACTCCGTGTACGTCGCGAAGCCCTCGTTGAGCCACATGTCCGCCCATGACTTGGGGGTGACCGAGTCGCCGTACCACTCGTGGGCCAGTTCATGGACCACCGTCTGCAGGCCGGGCGCGCCCGGGAAGACCGGGCGGCTCTGGGTCTCCAGCGCATAGCCCGCGTCGCCCTGGTCCGCGACGACCGCGCCCGTGGAGGAGAAGGGGTAGGGGCCGAAGAGGGACGTCTCCCACTTCACGATTTCGGGGATCCTCCCCAGCACGTCCGCGGCCGCCTTGTCCTGTGCGGGTTCGACGGCCACGTACAGGGGCGGGCCGTCCGCCGGACGCGTGCGCCGGACGGTGTAGTGGCCGATCGCGAGCATGGCGACATAACTCGCCATCGGCTGGGCGGTGTGCCAGACGTAGGTGCTCCGGTGGTGCTCCGTCGTCTCGCGCGTCAGTTCGCCGTTGGAGAGCGCCTGGAGGCCTTCGGGGACGGTGACCGAGATGTCGTACGACGCCTTGTCGGACGGGTGGTGGTTGCCGGGGAACCACGCCATGGAACCGGTCGGCTCGCCGAGCGCCAGCGCGCCGTCGGCGGTCGGCAGCCAGCCCTCCTTGGAGTCGTCCGGGTCGGTGATCGTCTCGGGCGTGCCCCCGTAGCGCACCATCGTGCGGAACGTTTCGCCGCGGCGGAGGTCGCTGGGTGGACGCACGGTCAGCTCCTGCCCGTTGCGGCTCCAGCGGGCGCCGCGGCCCCCGACCGTGACGCCGGCGACGTCCATCCCCTTCAGATCCAGGTCGAAGGCGGAGAGGTCCTTGGTCGCGATTGCCGTGATCACCGCGGTGCCGGTGAGGTGGCGGCGCGCCGGATCGTAGGCGAGGGTCAGGTCGTAGTGCGTGACGTCGTACCCGCTGTTGCCCATTTTCGGGAAGTACGGGTCACGCACACCTGAGCCGCCCGGGGTGCCGTGCACACCGGCGCCGCACGCGGTGAGCGTGAGGGCCATGAGCAGGGCGGGGACGAAGCGTATGGTTCGGGGCACGAGCGCGATCCTATGAGGCGGCCGGCGACTACGGGGACGGATGGGGCGTGACACCATCGCCCCGTGCTCGACATCGGCTACGCCCTCTCCACCCGCTTCCCCGACCCCCCCCAGACCGACTACCGCGGCGCGGACGTCCGCGCCCTGCGGCACGACCTGTTCTGCGGCGACGTCTACCTCGCCGACACCGAGGCGGACCGGGAGTTGTCCACAGCCTGGGGATGGGTGCCGGTACTCGACTTCGCCTGGGCGCTGTGCGACATCGTCGAGCATCTCGACCGCGATCCGCTCGGCAGCCGCGCCGCCCGGCCGCAGCACGCGGAGCTGGACTTCACCGAGTCCACCGACCGCATGCTCTTCGAGCGCCGCTTCGGCTGGGTGGACATCGAGGCGGAGTGGGTGCCGGCCGCCGAGCCGCCGCTGACCTTCTCCCACTCCGAGCTGCGCCGCGACGCCCGCGACTTCCTGCACGACCTGGTCGCCGACCTCACGGACCTCCACGAGGACCTCGGGGAGAACCCGGCCGTCTGGGCCCTTCAGGCCCGTTTCCCGCGCATCGGCTGACCGGGGCCGTTGACCTCCGGGGAGGCAGCCCTAGGCCCGGCGCACGTCCTGCGGCACCGGTGTCTCGGCCGGGCCGTGTGCCGGGGGCTTCGTCCTGACCATCACGCCCGCGACCAGCGCCGCCAGCAGCATCACGACCGCCGCCCACCCGATGGCGACGGTGTAGCCGTGGACCATGCCCTCGCGGACCACCAGTCCCTTCCGAGCGGGGTTGCTCAGATGCGCGGCGATGTACGCCGTGCTGCTGGTCGTCGCGACCGTGTTCAGCAGCGCCGTACCGATCGAGCCGCCCACCTGCTGCGAGGTGTTCACGGTCGCCGACGTCACGCCCGCGTCCCGCGGCGCGACACCGGCGGTCGCGGTCGCGAAGACCGGCATGAAGGTGAGGCCCATGCCGAGGCCGATCAGTACCAGCCCGGGCAGGATCTCGGTCGCGTACGCCGAGTCCACTCTCATCCGGGTGAGGATCAGCAGGCCGACCGCCGCCAGCACCATCCCCGGCGCCATCAGCGCGCGCGGCGCCACCCTGGGCAGCAGACGGGCCGAGATCTGCGTCGAGCCCACCACGACCGCGGCCGTCAGCGGCAGATAGCCCAGCCCCGTCCTCAGGGGCGAGTAGCCCCGGACGACCTGCAGGTAGTAGGTCATGAACAGGAACAGCCCGAACATGCCGATGACGGCCAGGGCCATCGTCAGGAAGCAGCCGGCGCGGTTGCGGTCCCTGACGACGTGCAGCGGCAGCAGCGGCTGCGGCGCCCTCGTCTGCCACCACACGAACGCGATGAGCAGCACCACGCCGACCGCGAACAGGGCGAGCACCAGCGGATCCGTCCACCCTCGCGGCTCCGCCTCGCTGAACCCGTACACGACCGCGACCAGGCCGCCACAGCCCAGCAGCACGCCGGGCAGGTCGAGGCGGGCGCCCGGGTGGCCGGGGCGGCCGGGCAGGAGCGCGAGGCCGCCGCTGACGGCGACGACGGCGATGGGGACGTTGACGTAGAGACACCAGCGCCAGTTCAGGTACTGGGTCAGCAGACCGCCCGCGATCAGCCCGATGGCCGATCCGCTGCCCGCGAGCGCGCCGTAGACACCGAAGGCCTTTCCGCGCTCCTTCGGGTCGGTGAACGTGGTCGTGAGCAGACTGAGCGCCGACGGGGCCAGGACGGCGGCGAAGGCACCCTGGAGCGCGCGGGCAACGTAGAGCATGCCGGGCGTGATGGCGGCGCCGCCCAGCGCTGACGCCACCGCGAAGCCGATGAGGCCGATGACGAACATCCGTTTGCGGCCCACCAGGTCGGCGATCCGGCCGCCGAGCAGCAGCAGCCCGCCGAAGGCCAGGCTGTAGGCAGTGATCACCCACTGGCGGTTGCCGTCGGACATGCCCAGCGCGCGCTGGGCGGACGGCAGCGCGATGTTCACGATCGTCGCGTCGAGAACCACCATCAGCTGGGCGAGCGCGATGACGACCAGGCCCCACCAGCGGCGGGCATCGGCCTGGTCACATGCCCCGGCCTCGCCCGTTCGGGTGCCACTCACCCCGCCAGAAGACCATGAATCGGCACGTATCGCATCCGATGCGGGCCGCTGCCACGACGGGCCGGGGGACTGTCAGTGGCGGGGTGCAGCATGGGGGCATGACGCACAGGACACGGGTGACGAAGGAGGCGCGGCGGCCGCAGGTGAGGCTGCCGGAGCTGGTGGCCTTCACGGACGGGGAGCTGGCACCGGACGGGGACTACGACGGGCTGGAGTTCCGGGAGGCGGATCTCGCCGGGCAGGACGGCGGGGGCGCCCGGTTCATGGACTGCGCGCTGACGGGCTGCTCGCTGGACGAGACGCAGCTGCACCACGCCCGGGTGCTGGACTCCGTCCTCACCGGCATACGGGGCGTGGGCATCGACCTCGCCGAGGCGAACCTGCGGGACGTGGAGCTGGTGGACGCCCGGCTCGGCGGGATCCAGCTGCACGGCGCGGTGCTGGAGCGTGTGCTGGTGCGCGGCGGCAAGATCGACTACCTGAATCTCCGCAAGGCGCGGCTCAAGGACGTCGTCTTCGAGGGCTGCGTCCTGGTCGAGCCGGACTTCGGGGGCGCCCGGCTCGAACGGGTCGAGTTCGTGGACTGCGTGCTGAAGGGCGTGGACCTCACGGCGGCGACCCTGGTCGATGTGGACCTGCGCCGCGCGGCGGAGCTGGACATCACCCGCGGCGTGGACCGTCTGTCCGGCGCGGTGATCAGCCACGCCCAGCTCCTGGACCTCGCGCCCGTGCTGGCCGCGGAGATGGGGGTGCGGGTGGCGGGGGACGACTGAGGCGTTCCGGGTCGCCTATGCCCGCCGCCCCAGCTCCGCCAGCGCCCCGTCCGTCAGCCGGTACACCGTCCACCCTTCCTGCGGGCGGGCGCCCAGGGATGCGTAGAAGCCGATCGCCGGACGGTTCCAGTCCAGGACCGACCACTCCAGGCGCGCATAACCGCGTTCGACGCAGATCCGGGCCAGTTCCCCGAGAAGCGCCCTGCCGTGGCCCGCGCCGCGGGCCTCCGGGCGGACGTACAGGTCCTCCAGGTAAATGCCGTGCACGCCCCGCCAGGTGGAGAAGGACAGGAACCACAGCGCGAAGCCGACGACCTCGCCCCCGTCCTCCTCGGCGATGTGCGCGAACGCCGCCGGGCGGGCGCCGAACAGCGCCTCGTTCAGCTGCTCCGGCGTCGCCCGCGCCTCGTCCGGCGCCTTCTCGTAGGCGGCCAGCTCACGTATCAGGGCGTGGATGGCGGGGACGTCGTCGGGGGTCGCGGTGCGGATCATGCGCGCAGTCTCACACGGCGGGGCGGGGCCCGTCAGGCCCCGCCCCCTCCCGCACGCCACCGGCCGGTGGCGTGCGGTCAGCACAGGCGTCGGACGTCGATCGCCCAGATCCCGCGCCCGTGCGTCGCCGCATACAGCCGGCCGTCGGGACCGGTGCGCAGCTGGAGGACAGCCGTCGTCGGCAGGTTCTCCCCCGCCACCTTCCAGCGGGACGACCTCGCCGGGCGGACCAGGACACCGAGGTCGGTGCCGAGCGCCACGGTCCCGTTCTTCAGCAGCACCACCGAGTTGGCGGGCACGTCCGGCAGGTTCCCCGAGACGTTCTTCCAGGTGGCGCCGCCGTCCCGGGTCTCAAACAGATGCCCGACGCCCGCGCCCGGACCCTCCGTCCACTTGCGTGAGAAGCCGTTGACGGCCAGCAGCACATGGTTCGAGTCCGCCGGGTCGATCGCCAGGCCCGCCAGGTAGCGGTTGGGGACCGTCCCGTCGACCGGCAGGTTCAGCTGGTGCCAGCCGGTGCCGTCCGCGTTGCCGACCGCGATGCCGCGGGTGAAGCCCTGGTTGTTGCAGGGGCCGCACCAGGCCGCGTACACCTTGCCGCCGGAGGAGGCGACGGCCGTGGCGGTGTTGCCCTTGCCGAGGTCGTATGCCGCGGACCACTCGCTGCCGCTGCGGATCGCCCACCCCTTGGTGTTGATCCACACGTGCCGGCCGCCCGCGACCCAGGTGTTCGGGTCCTTGATGTCGGCGTTCAGCGGGGCGATGAAACGCGCCTCACTGGTGGCGTTGTCGGGCGGCGCCACGGAGTACGTGGTCGCCTTCGACGGATCGGTGGCCCAAGCACCGTTGTTGACGGCGCAGTTCTGCGTGACCGACACCGCCAGGTACACGTACTCGGCCGCGATGTTGCACCCGTTCGCCGGGTCGGTGATCGTGTCGCCGCCGTCACCGCCGAAGTTGGAGCCCATCACCCGGTCGCCGGGGCGCAGGATCGACTGCCCGTTGTCCTGCAGACCGCCGGTCACCGAGACCCCGCGCGAGGCCTGGTCGATGCCCACGCCGACGGAGTAGTACTGCAGCGCGTCCATCGTGCCGTCGTTCAGGGACGTCCAGTCGGTGGCGTGCCCCTGGGCGTTGGCGGAGCCGTCCACCGGCCTCCGGAACGCACCGCCGTCGTCGCCGACCACGACGTACGGATTCCCGCCGTCGCTGCCGATCGCCACCGAGTGCTGGTCGGCGTGCGTGGTGGGCGGGCAGTCGCCGCTCCGTTTCGCGGGGTCGATGGACCAGCAGGAGAAGCCGAAGTTCCAGTACGGGCCGGGGACCGTCCAGCTCCGGCCGCCGTCCTTGGTCTCGAAGACCTCCTCGAGCCCCGCGTACACATGGTCCGGGTTCTTCGGGTCGACGGTGAGGAACTGGTCGTACCAGGCCTGGATGCCGGGCTGGTATCCCGCACCGGTGAGCGCCGAACCGGAGTCGCGCAGCTGCGTGTGGTCGGCGATCTTCGTCCACGGCCCCGTAGGGGAACCGGACTTGGAGACGAAGATGCCCGCGAGACCGCTGTCCGGGTTGGAGGCGGTCATCGCGGGCGACTGGTCGATGGCGTAGTAGCGCGAGCCGTCGGCGCTGCGCGCGAAGGTCACGTTGCCCACGTTGTCGCTGTCGCTCGGCAGATCGCCCAGTCCGGTCAGCCGCTCCCAGCCGCGGGGGCCCTTCGCGTAAAAGCCGTTGTAGGTGTCGCCGCCGCGCCAGCCGACCGCGAGCACGACCTTGTCAGGGTCCTTCGGATCGATCGCGATGTCGCTGGTGATGTTCTTGTACGCGGCCGACGGGTCGCTCGCCTTCGCGCCGCCCGGCAGATAGTCGGGGTTGGGGGCGAACTCCAGCTTCCACGCGCCGTTCAGCGTCCTGGTGGAGTGGCTCCACACACCGCGCGTGGTCGCAGCCCACACCTTGTCCCCGGCGAACCGCAGCGCGTTGATCGAGCTGGACTCCAGCTCCTCGCCGCCGACCCGGTCGCGCGGGCTGAAACGGCCCTCGTGCGGGTCGTCCAGCACATAGACGCCCGTACCGAGGAAGGCCATCGAGCTCGTGTTGGCCTCACCGGTCGCGTACCAGAGCCGTCCGTGCGGATCGAGCTGGAGATCGCCGGTGGAGAGCGCGGGCAGGCGGTCGGAGATGTTCGTCCAGTGCCCGCCACCGGTGCGGGACCGGAAGACACCGCCGTTGGCGGAGCCGGCGTACACATACCCGTGGTCGTCGGCCGCGAGCCCGGTCACGCGCCCGGTGACCTTCCCCGCTCCCCCGCTGGAGTTGGAGTTGACGTCCCGGTAGCGCGGGTCGTCGGAGTCGTACGGCAGCCGGGTCAGCTCCCGCCAACTGCCGTCCGTGTGCCGCAGACCTGCCAGTTCGCCGTACGCGGCCCCGTACGCGCCCGGTGCCACGATCCCCGGCGAGGTCCGGGCCTCCGCGTACTGATCCGCCTGCTCTGCTGTGTTCCCGGACTCGTCCTCGTCGCCACCGGGGTCGTCGTTCCCCTTGTCCACGAAGGCGGAGGGGCCTTTCTGCTGGTTCAGAAGGGCCTGTGCCCTGAGCGCGCGCACCCCGAAGGGATCCCCACCGGTGCCGGACGCCGCCTGGGCCTGTGCCACCGTCAGCCCCAGCGCGGCGGACACGGCGAGCACCGCCGCCCACGCCCGTCTTCTGCGCATTGAGTCAACTGCCATGAAAAACATGCCCTCCCCAGAGGAAGTCGCGGCGTACATGACATGAGCCGCACACAGCTTTGGGGAGAAGGGAGTTGAGAGAGGTGCCCAGGATGGCAATGAGACGACAAAATCAGGCCAGCAGGTGACCGTGCCGGTCGCCCGCTGGTCCTGCCGCCCCCGAACCGCCTTGCCGGCGCGGGGCTTTCCTCAGTGCCGCCCGGCCACGCGGTCGGCGATCCGCGCCAGCCTCGATGACTCGGCACCGTGGGTGGTCAGTTCACGCCGGTCCGCCGTGCGGTACGTGGCGTACATGCCGTGCACACCGAGCCAGCGCATCGGCTCCGGCTCCCACTTGCGCACCCGGTGGTTCACCCACGGCAGCGCGGTCAGCTCGGTCGTGCCCGCCTGACCCGAGTCCTGCCGGACCAGATCGCGGAGGGTGCGGGCGGCGAGGTTCGCGGTGGCCACGCCCGAGCCGACGTATCCGCCGGCCCAGCCGAGGCCCGTCGACCGGTCCAGGGTGACCGTGGCGCACCAGTCGCGCGGCACGCCGAGCACTCCCGACCAGGCGTGCGTCACCTTCACCCCGGCCAGCGACGGGAAGAAGCGGACCAGGATGTCGTACAGCGCCTCGACGGTGGCGGGCTGGGTGCGGCCGTCGTTGTCCGTGCGTGAGCCGAAGCGGTACGGGATTCCGCGTCCGCCGAGCGCGATCCGGCCGTCCGCGGTGCGCTGCGCGTACATATAGGCGTGCGCCATGTCGCCCAGCGCCTCGCACCCCTCCCAGCCGATCTCCGCCCACTGCGCCTCGCTCAGCGGCTCGGTCGCGATCATCGAGGAGTTCATGGGGAGCCAGGTGCGCCGCTGGCCCTTGAGGGACGCCGTGAAGCCCTCCGTGCAGCGCAGCACGTACGGCGCGCGGACCGTGCCGTACGGCGTCACCGCGTGCTTGGGACGGATCTCCGTGACCGGCGTCCGCTCGTGGATCGTCACGCCGAGCGCCTCGACGGCCGCAGCGAGGCCCTTGACCAGCTTGACCGGGTGCAGCCGGGCCCCGTGCGGGGTCCAGGTCGAGCCGACCGCATCCGCGACTTTGATCCGCTCGGTGGTCTCCCGGGCGCCGTACAACTCGCGGTCCTTCTCGCCGTAGGACAGTTCGTGCTCGTGGAAAGCCTTCAGCCGGGCCAGCTGGGCGGGCGTGTACGCCACCTCGAGCACTCCGCCGACGTGCACGTCCGCCTTGATGGCCTCCTCCTCGGCGACCCGTACCACCTCGGTGACCGTCTCGTTCATCGCCCGCTGCAGGCGTACGGCGGCCTCGTGACCGTGCAGCTTCGCGTACCGGTCGCGGCCGGCCACACCGTTGTAGAGCCAGCCGCCGTTGCGCCCGGAGGCGCCGTAGCCGCAGAACTTCTGCTCCAGCACGGTGATGCGCAGGAAGGGCGCCGCCTTCTTCAGGTAGTACGCGGTCCACAGACCGGTGTAGCCGCCACCGACGATCACGACGTCGGCGGACGCGTCCCCGGCGAGGGGCTCCCGCTGGACGGGCAGGCCGTCGTCGGCGTACCAGAAGGAGATGCCTCCGTTGACGACGCTGCTCACTGCGCTGCTCATGCGCCGGACGTTAACCCCTCAGGGCGGCCAATGTCTCCTTCGGATTCCATGGTTCTCCGCGGCCCAGTGTCAGCGGGTAGCACGCGAGACCGATCAGCAACGAGATGAAATGCCCGAAATCGGAGAACGTGGGAGAGGTGGCGAGGGGGAGGGCGTACACGAGCAGGACGGCCGTCAGATACGCGTAGCACCAGGGCGCCGCGATCCGGTACGTGAGCACCCCGACCACCCCCGCCAATGCGTAACTAACCCCGATGTCAAGGGCGTTGACGGCCGATTGCGGAGCCATCCCGTCGCGCACGGCCTGCAGCAGCGCGCCCTCGCTGGCGAGCGTGGCCATCACGTGCGCAGCGATGCACACGACCAGCCAGCGTGCGGTGCCCAGCCAGCGCTCCGCCTGCGCGTGGAAGACCGTGTAGAGCAGGGCGTACGGCAGCCAGCGCCCCCCGTCCATCCACATCGCGCTGGTGATGAACGCCCGCACCGGGTCGGAAGACAGCTCGTGGATGTTGGTGGAGCGCTGCCGCAGGAAGCTCTCCTCGAACTGCGGCGACATGCGATGCAGGGCGACGGTGGTGACGAACAGGACCAGCAGCCAGACGTACGTCCCCGGGGCGCTGCGGACGTAGTCCGCCACCGCCCCGGGCAGACGTCTGACCCGCATCACCCGGTTCACATACGCAAGTATGGTCGCCGACGTGATCGACGTGCCGGGCCCCCGCGGCGGGCGGCCGTCCGCTACGGCGGCTGGGTGACAACGCGCGGGCGATGCCCCCGGAGGCGGTCCGGGCACCCCGTAGACACGCCGTCGGATGGCCGATCGAGCTTTCAACGACCCATCCTTGGCCATAGCGTACAGAATATGACGAAACGCCATATCGCGTACCTCGCATGCACCGCGGCGCTCGCCGGATGCGGGCTGGGCTTCGCTCCGGCCGCCGCGGGTCCGGCGATCCATCTGGTCCGTCCGGGGGGCTCGATCCAGAGGGCCGTGGACGCCGCCAGGCCGGGCGACACCGTCCTCTTGTCCGCCGGGACCTACCGGGAGAGCATCCGGATGACCACGTCCGGGGTGACCCTGCGCGGCAGGGGCCGGAGCACCGTGATCTCCCCGAGCACAAGACCGGGCAAGAACGCCTGTGCGAAAGCGGGCAACGGCATCTGCGTGGAGGGGCGGGACGGCCGTCCCGTCGAGGACACCACCATCAGGTCACTGACCCTGACCGGCTTCCGCAAGAGCGGCCTGTGGTCGTCGAGGACCACGGGGCTGACCGTCCGGCAGGTGACCGCCGAGAAGAACGGGCAGTGGGGCATCGCTCAGGAACGCGGCACCCGCGCCCTGTTCCTGGACAACACCGCCCGGAGCAACGGCGACGCGGGCCTGTTCCTCGCCAACATGGTCGACGTCGAGGGCGGAGCCACGGACACCCAGGGAGCGGTGATCGCGCGGAACCGTCTGGAGGGCAACCGGGCCGGCCTCGTCATCAAACGCCTCCGGGACCTCACCGTCACGAAGAACGAACTCACCGGCAACTGTGCCGCCGTGTTCGTCGTCAGTGACGAGAACTCCCCGCGCGCCGGGGGCCTGACCGTCAGCGACAACGTCATCCACAAGAACAACAAGTTCTGCCCGAAGACCGCCCGGCTGCCCTTCCTGAAGGGCTCGGGGATCGTCCTGACCGGCGCCGAGGGCACCGTGCTGACGCGGAACGTCATCACGGACAACGCGGGCAACTCCCCGTTCTCGGGCGGCATCGTGCTCTTCAGGAGCTTTGTGGGCACCCTCAACGAACACAACCAGATCAGCGGCAACACGCTGCGCCGCAACGCACCGGCGGACCTCGTCAACGTGGACACCGGAAAGGGCAACACCTTCCAGCGCAACATCTGCCGGGTCTCCAGGCCCGACGGGCTGTGCTGACCGTCCGGTCCTGTTCCCCCCTTGTTGGACCCCAGAGAGGAAGGCGGCACATGACGACCGCAACTCCTGCCCCGGCGCCGTCGATGCGGCTGCGGGAAATCGTATTCGGGGCGGCGTGTGCCGCCGCCCTCCGCGCGGCCGCCCGGCTGGGCGTGGCCGACGCACTGGGGGACAACCCCATGACCGTCGAGGACCTCGCGGGCGCGGTGAAGGCCGAGCCGCGGCCGTTGCGACGACTGCTGCGGGCTCTGTCCTGCCACGGCGTCTTCGCCGAGCAGGAGGACGGGAGGTTCGCGCACACCGACATGTCCCGGCTGCTGCGCGAGGACGACCCCGACAGCCTGCGCTTCATCTCGCTGTGGTGCACCGAGCCCTGGACCTGGGAGGCGTGGCCGAGGCTCGACGAGGCGGTGCGCACCGGACGGAACGTCGTCCAGGACCTGTACGGCAAGGAGTTCTTCGAGTACCTGCACGAGGACGCCCCCGAATCGGCGGACGTCTTCAACCGCGCCATGACGACCTCGAGCGAGCAGTCGGCGCGTGACGTCGCACAGCTGCTCGACCTGTCGGGCAGTTCGTCGGTCGCCGACATCGGGGGCGGCCAGGGGCACGTGGTGGCGAGCCTGCTGGAGAAATACCCGTCGATGCAGGGCACTCTGCTCGATCTGCCGCGTGTGGTGGAGAACGCCGATCCACGGCTGCGCAGGGGCGGTGCGCTCGCGGACCGGGTAAGCATCGTGCCCGGCGACTGCCGCGCGGCCATCCCGGTCCGGGCCGACGTCTACATCATCAAGAACATCCTGGAGTGGGACGACGACAGCACCGCCCGGACACTGCGCAACGTCATCGCAGCAGGCGGGCCCGGAGCGAGGGTCGTGGTCATCGAGAACCTCGTCGACGACACCCCCTCGATGAGGTTCAGCACCGCCATGGACCTGCTGCTGCTCCTCAACGTGGGCGGGGCCAAGCACACCACCCAGAGCATGGTGGACCGGCTGACCGGGGCGGGCCTCGTCATCGACGCGATCCGCCAGGTGAACCCCTACCTGCACGCATTCGACTGCACCGTCCCGGCCTGAACATCCGGGACCGCCCCGGCGAGGCGGTCCCCTCACACCACCGGTCGCCGGGTCCGCGTCCGACGCGGGCCCGGCGACCGGTGGCCGTGGGGACGGTTCAGGCGCGGGCGTCCCGCTCCCAGCGGTAGAAGCACTGCGCCATCGCGTCCTTCGGGGAGCGCCAGGTCGCGGGGTCGTACGCGCTGACGTACGCCGTGAGCCGCTCGCTGATGGCCTTGAACTCCGGGTGGTCCGCCACCTTGGCGATGGCGGAACCCGGTTCCCGGTCGGACTCGATGAGGTGCATGTACACATCACCGAACTGGAAGAGGCTGCGCCGGGTGACCCCGACGAGGTGCGGCAGCTCTCCCCGGTCGGACTCCTCGAACACCTTGGCGATGTCCGGCGCCGACCCCGGGGCCATGCGGGCGACGATCAGGGCTTGGTGCATCGGCCTGTCCTCCGTCCGGCTCAGTCGGCCAGCGCCGGCGTGGGCCGGTGCCCGGCGGCGGCCTTCTCGATCTTGTCCCGGATCAGGGCCATCTGCACCTTGGAGTTCCGGTTGATGTTGTCGGTCATCCAGTCGTCGTCTACCGGTGCCTCCGGTTTCATCTCGAAGTCCTGCGTCCACACCATCCGGGTGCCTTCGGCGACCTCCTCGTAACGCCACCGGATGTTCATGTACGCGAAGGGTCCCGGCTCCACGCGGCGGGCCTTGACGCTGAGCGAGGAGCGGTCCGTCTCCCGTTCGGAGACCCAGCTCCACACCGTGCCCTTCTCGTCGGGGTGCATGGTCAGCCGGAAGGTCGTCCTGTTCCCGTCCCGGGAGAGGACCTCGACCGAGGCGTACTCGCTGAACAACTGCGGCCAGTTCTCCAGATCGTTGGTCATGTCCCAGACGAGATCCACCGGCGCAGCGATGGTGATGGCGTTCTCCGTGTGTCCGGCCATATCAGGCTCCTGCCATAAGAGTGGTGTTGACGAGGTCGAGGAACTGCCGGGGGGTCTTGCAGCGCTCCGCGTCGGGGGGCATCGGCGTGCCGTGCCGGTTCTCCAGTTCGCCCACGATGCCGAGCAGACCGAGCGAATCGATGCCGAGGGCGTCGAAGCCGGAGTCGTACCGCTGCTGGAGATCCTGCGGGGCGACGGTGACCCCAGCGGCCTTCTTCATGAGCTCGGCCAGTTCTTCCACGGTGATTTGGGCACTCATGCGGTTCCTCCTTTGTTCCGGGGCGGCCTCGCTAGGAGGCCTCGGCAGCGCCGTGCCGCAGCACGAGCGCGGTGTTCGATCCCATGAGCCCCCGGCTGAGGACCAGCGCCGTGCGCAGCTCGGCGGCGCGGGCGCGGACGGTCACCAGGTCGAGGTCATGGCTGATGTCGAAGACATTGGGAGTGGGTGGGATCAGGCCGTGCTCCATCGCGAGCACGGCCGCCGCGACATCCAGCACGGGCGCCGCGCAGTAGCCACGGCCTATGCCCGTCTTGGGTGCCGTGACGGGCACACGCCTGCCGTGCGTGCCCAGGACGTCGGCGATGGCCAGCGCCTCGGCACGATCCGCCTCCGGGACGCCGAGGGCGTCGGCGAAGACGACGTCGATCTCCTCGGGGGCGCAACCGGCCTCGTCCAAGGCCCCCCGGACCGCCTGGGCGAGTCCCTCCCGGGACAACTCCCAGCGGGAGGCCCCGGTGAAGGTCGCCGCGTGTCCGGCGACCGACGCCCGTACCCGGGCGCCCCGCTCACGGGCCGAGGTCTCGTCCTCCACGACCAGCATGGCCCCGCCCTCCGCGGGCACGAACCCACAGGCGTCGTCGGTGAACGGACGGTAGGCCCGCGCCGGGTCCTGGACGATGCTGAGCTCCTCGTAACCGAGCTGACAGACCATCGAGTACGGCGCCAGCGGCGCCTCGGTCGAGCCGGCCACTATCACATCGGTGCCCCGCCGCACCGCCCGAGCGGCATGGGCCAGCGCGTCCAGGCCACCGGCCTCGTCGGCGGCGACCACCGAGCAGGGGCCCTTGAAGCCCCGGCGGATGGAGATCTGACCCGTACTGGCCGCATAGAACCAGGCGATGGACTGGTACGGGCCGACGAAGCGGCTTCCCTTCCCCCACAGCTGCTGCAGCTCCCGCTGGCCGAACTCACCGCCGCCGGATCCGGCCGCGGTGACCACGCCCAGGGAGAACGGCGAGGCCTCGGCATCGGCATCGCCGAGCCGGGCGTCCTCCAGCGCGAAGTCGGCCGCGGCCATCGCGAAGTGCGTGAACCGGTCGGTCTGGACGAGGTAGCGCTCCTCGATCGACGACGAGGGCTCGAAGGAGCGGACCTCACCGGCCACCCGCAGAGGAAGGTTCTCGCAGCCCTCGCGGGTGATCCGGTCCAGGACGCTGATGCCCTCCCGGGTGGACTTCCAGAAGGTGTCGGTGTTCGTTCCGTTGGGCGCGACGACGCCGATTCCGGTGACGGCGGCACGCCTCGGGTACGGTGCGCTCATCGTGTCCTCTCCCTCGATCGGGTAAGGATCACCGCGGACTGGAAGCCGCCGAACCCGCTGCCCACGGAGAGCACGCTGCCGAGTCTCCGTTCGCGGGCGACCCGTGGCACGTAGTCCAGGTCGCATTCGGGGTCGGGGGTCTCGTAGTTCGCGGTCGGGGGTACGACCTGACGGTCCAGGGCCAGCACACAGGCCACGACCTCGATCGCGCCGATCGCACCGAGCGAGTGGCCCACCATGGATTTGATGGAACTCATCGGCGTGTCGTAGGCGTGATGACCCAGGGCCCGTTTCACCGCGGCGGTCTCGTGGCGGTCGTTCTGCCGGGTGCCCGATCCGTGCGCGTTGACGTAGTCGATCGCCGAGCCGTCGAGGCGTGCGTGGTCGAGCGCCTCCTCGATCGCCCGGGCCATCTCCAGGCCCTCGCTGGTCAGACCGGTCATGTGATAGGCGTTGCCGAAGGTGGCGTAGCCGCTGATCTCGCAGTACACCCGCGCGCCGCGGGCCCGGGCATGCTCCAGTTCCTCCAGGACCAGCACCGCGCCGCCCTCGCCCATGACGAACCCGTCACGGTTGTTGTCGAAGGGCCGGGAGGCGTGTGCGGGGTCGTCGTTGTTCGGGGACGTGGCCTTGATCGCGTCGAAGCAGGCCATGGTGATCGGTGAGATGGGCGAGTCCGAGGCTCCCGCCACGCAGATGTCGGCCCGCCCCTCCTCGACGGTGTGGAAGGCGTAACCGACGGCGTCGAGCCCCGAGGTGCAGCCTGTGGAGACGGTCTGTACCGGACCCCGCGCCCCGAAACGCTCCGCCACCATCGAGGCCAGCGTGCTGGGCGAGAACGCACGGTGCAGATGGGCACCCGCCTCCCGGGGGTCCACGTCCCAGCGCTGCCCGCGATGGCTGACCAGGACGTAGTCGTGCTCCAGACGGGTGGTGCCGCCGACCGCCGTGCCCAGGGAGACCCCGACCCGCCAGGGGTTCTCCCGGGCAAGGTCGAGACCGGCGTCCCGTACCGCTTCCTCGCCCGCGACCAGGGCGAACTGGATGTACCGGTCGGCGCGCTCGATCTGCTCCGGGTCCAGCCCGCAGGCCACCGGGTCGAAGTCGCACTCGGCGGCGATCCGCGAGCGAAGGCCGGTCGGATCGAAAAAGGTGATGCCCCGCGTCGCGGTACGGCCGTTGGCGAGCAGATCCCAGAACGCCGGTACGCCGATGCCGCCCGGTGCCACAATGCCTATGCCGGTGACCGCCACGCGCCTGGTCATGAACGGACCTGGTCTCGCTCGGCCGGGCGGGCAGCCCCCGCCTCGGCTCCTTCCGGCGCACCCGCGACCGCGACGGAGTCGGTCTCCTCGGTGTCGACATGGCCGAGCTGCGGACGCGGGGCCAGCGGGCCCAGGTGGAAGACGATGCGGGCCTCCACGTCACCGACGTTGCGGAAGCGGTGCCGCATATAGGCGGGGATCATGAGCGCCTGCTCGGGCCGCAGGGGGTGGGGGTCGCCGTCCAGGTCCACCTCCAGCTGCCCGCAGACGACGTACACGAACTCCTCGGAGTACGGGTGGTAGTGCTCGCCGATGCGGTCGCCGGGCTCCACGATGGCCACACCCATGAAGCCGCTGGTGGAGCCGACCGTGGCCGGGGTGAGCATGGCGCGCAGATCGCCTCCGCGTCTGCGGTTGGGGTCAATCTCACTGAGGTCCACGATTCTGGGACGGGGTTTGATCACGTCGATTCCTCCGATGGTGTGCTGCGTCGACATGGGGCGCGGCCGCCGCGGCCCCGAGGGCGCGGTCAGGCCTCGGCCGACCGGCGGTCGGTGATGAGGTCCATACGGGCGAGCGTGAGGAAGCGCCCGAGGTCGCCGCTCCTCGGCGCGGAACCGTCCGCTGTGACGGCGGGGCCGTCGAGGAGGGTCGTCAGCTCGGCCGCCTGCCGGGCGTCCGGAAGACCGAGGGAGCGTGCGGGGTCGCTGTCGAGACCGCCGCGCACGTCGATCAGCCGCACCACGAAGTCGTCGCGCTGGAAGATCGTGCTGCCGCAGACCGGGCTGCGCGGGTCGTCCGCCGCCGCCTCGTCCTGCTCGGAGAGCAGCCGGGCCAACCGCATGCCGCAGCCCTCCCGGGCCGGGTAGTACAGGGCGTGACGCTCCCCGTCCGGGCACTCCTGAGCCGTCGTCACATGGTGTACGGCGGGCAGCGCCGCTCGGGTGAAGAAGACCCGGGCGGACTCCGGGTCCGCCAGATCCCGCTCCTGCTCCAGATAGGGGTTGATGGCCTCCTCGACGGCCCGCACCTCGGGCTGCCGGGAGACGTGCCGCAGTGCCGCGAGCAGGTCGCCGCGCACCTCGATGGCCCGCACGACCCGGTTGCCGTGCATGAACAGCGAGGTGCGGATCAGCTGCGTGCTGTCGTCGACCCGTGCCTGGGGCGAGGCGTAGTTCGCGAGGATCTCCGCCACGACCTCCTCGCTGCCCGGTTTGACGGAGAAGGTGAGCGCATGCCGGATCACACCGTCACCAATCCTGGGGGCCACCTGGAGCCGGCCCCGGGCGGACTCGGCGGCCGGCGTCGCCCGGCCGGTCTCGCGTACGACGTGGAAACGCAGCGACCTGGTGTCCCGGACGCAGCTGTGCAGCGGCCGCACCATCTGCACGTGCTCCTCACTGTTCACCCAGTCGAGGAACGGCGGGGCACTCTCCCACTCACTGGTGATGAGCCATTGGGAGGGATTCTCGATCGACTGGCAGAGCTGGTCGCTGACGTGTCCGGGGACGGACGCGACCTGCTTGCACAGCTGTTCGTACGCTTCCAGGAACTGCTGCTGGGCCCCGTCGTAGACGTCGACCAGCAGGACGACCCGGAGCCGGGATCCGTCGAACACGGACTGGGAGACACGTCTCGACACCTGTCGCGTCAGCGGTTCTGAGACTCGTTCAGATGTTGTGGTCATCCTGCGCACATCTCCTTAGCCGGGGGCAGAGGTACGACGTCGGCCACGGGTGTGACGCGACGTCAGCGTTCCTCGATCGTGAGCCGGTCGAAGGGAGCGCGCGACTCGTATGAACCACGTGGGTGATGGGGCACGCGGCCCCGCTCCCACAGGGCGTCAAAACTCCAACGCGCCCGCGCACTCCTGGCGGACAACCACGGCATCCCGCAGACCCCGGCAACGACCTCGAACCCGTACTGCTCGACGGTGCTCGGCAACTCGACGGCGAGCTCAGGTCCTCCCACGAGCCGGCCTCCTTCGAGCAGGACCCCGAAGGAGTGACCACTGTCGGTGGGGCGCCCGGATGACACGGTCGGTGATCGTGTCAGTGCGGAGGGTGTTCAACCACGTCAGGGACTGGTTCCCGGGAGGCTCAGTGGGGAGCGACCGGGCACCTAGGCACCCTGAGGGGGTGCATCCGACTCTTCTTCCTCCTCCATGAACCGGATACCTTCATGAGTCAGCGAGACCATGGCGGGGGTCTTGTGCGATGTCCAGTCGACAGTGATCAGCCCCTCGCCGGCCAGATAGGCGCAGGCCGCGGAGAGGTCCTCATCGGGCAGATTGAGCTCGTCGCGGAGGGTCGCTCCGCTGACCTCGGGGCGATTGCGCTCGACGGCCCCGTACAAAGACTGGAGAACCGCTTTCCGGTAGGTCTTGCGTTCACGGAGTGTCGTCATGGCTGTCGCTCCCGGGCTCGTGGCCGACGGTGCGTGCGCTGGTGGGGTGGCGGGGGTTCGTGGCCTTTACGGTCTTGTCACACTTCGTCCGCGGGATCGTGGTCGTCGAAGGACGATTCGCTGGATGACAGCCAAGACCGTGCGGGCTGCGCGGCGTGCGTGGTGTCGATGGTGAGATGGAGACGGGTCGCCCCCTCACGGCCGGCGGGGTAGCTGCGCTGCTCGCTCGAGTCGAAGCAGCGACGCAGCACTTGGGCGACGCGACGAGCGACCTCGGGCGTCGCCGCGACGATGCAGACCTCGGCGTGGCCCGCGGAGGGCAATGGTTCATGATCCACGGCGTACCTCCTGCGGACGGCGACCCCAACGACGTACGAGGTCGCCGCTTGGAACGTCCGGGGTCCAGGTGCACACCGCACTTCCACGTACGCCCCTTTCCTGAAGCGTATGCCCGCAGCCGCGGTCCCTGCCCCCCAACCCGGGGCACCGGTGTCGTGGGAACCGCAGGGACCGGCGGTCCCGGCACGCGGAGTAGCGTGGTAGCCGCGACCGCGTGGGCACCGAATCTCGAAGACGGGTGGTCCCGCTCATGATCGGCTCCGATACACCACCAGGTTCCCGGCATCTGCCAAGTGGCGGTCATCAGATGCTGTGGCCGGGGTGCGCACTGCTCCGGCTGGAGACGACGGAGTCGCGCGAGGGCATCCTCGACGGTGCGTGGTGGCCGCGGTCGCGCGACATCGGCACCGAGCTGCCCGCTCTGCTGAGCGCCCTCGCCGAGCACCTCGGCCCCGTCACCCGCGTCGGGCTGGACGTCGCGGCCTGGGAAGCGCTCCCGACACGGCTGGTCGTCGAGGGCCGCGTGGTGCACATCGACTCATTCCCGGTCGGCGACGACACCATCCTGATCACCAGCGGCGACGAGGACCTCTTCTCACTGCTGGTGGTCCCACCGGACGCGGCGCCTGAGGCCGCACACGCCGCGATGGCCCAGGCCGTCCGGGCCGACAACATCACCCAGGCGGAACAGATCCTCATCGACACCGGAAGCGGACACGGATCGTCGAACTGACGGGCCCCGGCGCCGTCGAGGGGTTTGACCAGCCGCCGCCCCGACCTCCTCCTCAACGCGCTCCACCTACGGGCGCTCGAAAGGGACCTGGCCGCGGCGGGAGCGGAAGTGCCCGGTCGGTCGGGATCGACCGGGTCATCCAGCACGCCGGGGTCGCGGCAACGCTGTACAGCGCCTTCGGCTGCAAGGACGGCCTGGTCCGCGCCTACCTGCAGGCACGGCACTCCGCGACCGTCGAGCGCGTGACACGCGAGCTCGAAACACGGACCCGCTCCGGCCCCCAAATGGCCAACGTCATCGGGCCGTTACTCCGGCACCGGCAACCCTGCGGCCCCAGTTGTGGCCGACGTGGTGCGCGTCAACGACAGCAAGCTCGCCGAACCGGCTCGACGTCCGGGCCGGAAGCGGATCGGTGGTGGGAGCGGCCTGCCCGGGTCCGATTCGCACGGATCCAAGGCGTAAAGAGCCAAGAAACCCCAGGTCACAGGGGTGACCTGGGGTTGATCACGGAGCCCCCTGTCGGATTCGAACCGACGACCTTCGCTTTACAAGTGGGATCGAATCCTTGCCGGGTGGTGCTCGACGCTGCCGCAGGGTGCTGTTCTGCCTGAACAGCGCCCTGCCGCGTCACGTCCCATCCCGCCGCTCGTGCCGCCTCGTATCAGACCATCCGCTCACGCATCGCGCACGCATGTGCATGTGGGCTCGCCGTCGGCAACCAGGAGGGCGTACTCAGCCTCCGCTTCCTTCCCGCCTTGGAGGGATCACCGCAGCCCGGCGCCGTCGCCACTGAGCAGCTCCATGAGCTGGTGTCGGTGCAGGCCGGCGACGTTTTCGAGCAGGTCGGGATGGCGGAGCAGGACGGCAGCTTCGTAATCCCGGTCGCCGGGGTCGGTCAGCCGCTGCAGGCCGACGGCTTCGCTACCGTGCTCAGCTTTCTTGAGGGCCTGGTGGGCACGTGTGGCCAAGGCGGGGTCCGCCAGCAGACAGGCTGCCCAGCTGACGACGGTTTCGTCGACCCACGTCCGCCAGGCGTGGTCATCGGGATGCGGATCGCACCCGGTGAGCCAGTCCAGGGGATGCGATCCGCCAGGTGCGAGCAGATGAAGCAGCTGCACGTCGAGGCCAGTGGGATAGCGCAGGGCAGCGGCGAGTGCGGCGGCCTGCCGGGCCTGGGCCTCGGCCAGCGCTCGGTTGAGCGCGCCTGCGGGCGCAGGGTAGGCGGCCAGGAGCCAGCGCGCTGAGGCGGCTATGACAGGGGTCAGGTCATCGGACACGGCGGTGGTCTCTCGGGAGCATGCTCGCCTGTGTCCGGCTGATCGGTTTCCGCGAGCTGTTTCGCGGAGCCGCGTTGCCCCGCTCCTGGCACAACAGCGTAGGTGGCCGATCTGGAAGAGGGAATGACCCGCGTCACAGCGTTGCTGAGCACCATGGCGCAGACGTCATGCGGTTCAAGGTGCGGCGATGACGGATGCCTGCGACCGTGGGAGCGATGAGGCAGGTCCAGGGGGCCGGGACGGAGGCGGTCACCATGGTGATGGCGGATCCGTCGCTTCTGCGGGAGCTGGTCGAGCGGTGCGAAAGCCTCAGGCGGAGTCTGGCGCGGGGCGGCGGGAGCATCGAGACTGCCCGCAAGCTTGAGGATGCGACGACGGGCACTCGCCAACTGGATGCAGCGCTGTTCGTGGCCCGCCGGCAGCTGGCCGACCCTCTGGCACGGCGGCAGCCTCTCCACCAGTCAGAGCCGTCGGGGCGAAACCGCTGAAGCCATGGGCCAGCAGACCAGAGGCACCACCATGCCGTCCGAATCGGTCACCGCCGCTCCTCGATTCCGCTGCTGGATCCCCCCGGGGGTCTACCGGCCGCAGACCGACACCGGCCTGCTCGGCCGGGCGCTGCGCCGGGAGCGGATCACCAGCCGAACCGAGGTGCTGGACCTCGGCACCGGCAGCGGTGCGCTCGCAGTGGAGGCGGCTCGGCTGGGCGGCCGGGTCACGGCGGTGGACATCTCGTGGCGTGCGCTGGCCGCCGCCTGGTGCAACGCCCTGCTGAACGGCCAGCTGGTGCGCGTGCGCCATGGCGACCTGACGTCCGCCGTGCCGGGTCGTCGGTTCGACCTGGTGGTGACCAATCCGCCGTACGTCCCCGCCCCACCCGGCGTCGGCCCGCCCCGGGGCCGCGCCCGGGCCTGGGACGCCGGCCCGGACGGCCGACTGCTGATCGACCGCATCTGCGGGGCGGCACCCGCGTTCCTGCGCCCGGCGGGCAGGCTGCTGATGGTGCACTCGCACCTCATCGGCACCGAGGAGACGCTGGCCCGGCTGCGAGCGGCCGGCCTGCACGCGGAGATCGTCGACCGTACGCGGCTGCCCTTCGGCTGGGTGCTCCGCTCCCGCCTCGCCTGGCTGCGCGAGCGCGAGCTGGTGGCCGACCGTACTACCGAGGAGCTGGTGGTGATCCGTGCCGAACACGCCTGAACGCCCCCGTCTCATCCACGTGCAGCGCGACGGCCCGATCCTGATCGAGGGACCCGTCGAAGTTGTGGACGAGAACGGCCAGGTGACAGTGTCCCGGCGCTTCACGGTGGCCATCTGCACCTGCCGCCGCACCCGCACCCCGCCCTGGTGCGACACCAGCCACCGCCGGCGCACCAAACGGGACGAGACGTCATGACCAGCGTGCGTCTGCCGGAGCCGCGCGGCCCGCTCTCAAACGCCGTCGTCGCCTCACTGCGGGGAACGGACCCCGGCTTGGCACCGCTCCCCACCGACGACCACGACGACGATCTCCAACTCGCCCTGTACATCCTCTACGAACTCCACTACCTAGGCTTCGACGGCGTACCGGACGACCGCGAGTGGGACCCCGAACTCCTGGCCATCCGCGCCGCGTTGGAGCGCCGCTTCCTCGGCGCACTGCGTGCGGACGTGCCGATCGACGGATCCGACACCGCGGACCGCGCGCTGGAGGAACTCCAGCTCGAACCGGGCGGCGACGGCACTTCAAGCGTCTCCCACTTCCTGCGCAGCCACGGCACCCTCGACCAGTTCCGTGAATACGCCGCACTGCGCTCGCTCTACCACCTCAAAGAGGCTGATCCGCACGCCTGGATGATCCCCCGGCTGCGCGGGCGGGCCAAGGCCGCCATGGCCGCCGTGGAGTTCGACGAGTTCGGCGCCGGCCGCGCCGACGAGATCCACGCAGAGCTGTTCGCCCACCTCATGGCGGACCTGGGCCTGGAGACGTCGTACGGCCACTACGTCGACGCCGCACCGGCCGAGGCCCTCGCCACCGTCAATCTCATGTCGCTCTTCGGTTTGCACCGCGCCCTGCGTGGGGCGCTCGTCGGTCACTTCGCGGCCGTCGAAGTGACCTCGTCACCCGCCTCCCGCCGCCTGGCCGAGGCTCTGTGCCGGATGGGCGCCGGCCCTGCGGCCGTGCGGTTCTACACCGAGCACGTCGAGGCGGACGCGGTGCACGAACAGGTCGTACGGCACGAGGTGGTCGCGGGCCTGCTGGCAGACGAGCCCAGCCTGGAAGCCGACGTGGTGTTCGGGATCCGAACGACCGGGCATCTGGAAGACCGGCTGGCCGCCCAGCTGCTGGCGGCCTGGCGCGACGGCCGGACCGCACTGCGCACGGGCCGCATCACCCCGACCGCTCTGGATAAGCAGGGCACATGAGCGCAGGGGACGCGGACTCGCGACGCCGCCGTCGTGCCTGCGTCCAACCCCTCAGTGACACCTGAGGGCCGTCCGTGACGAAGCCGTTGGGGCTTCGACGACCCGAGCGCCGTGGATGACATCCCAGACCTTCGGGGACTTGGGCTTCACGGTCAGGCCGGTCTCCACGTACGTCTCGCGTACGCCGGTCTCGGGGATGGGTTCGCCGGGTTCGCTCTTCCTGACGGGGAGGGCCCGCTGGCTTTGCACGTGACTGTGAAACCGGCAGAGCCATCCCGCACGCCCTGGGCGAACTTGCTGTCCTGGCTGCATTGGAGGAGGTGAGAACCGTAGGCGGCACGGCATCCAATGGGAAGGTCAGCGAAGTTCAGCCCCTCTTCGTCATGGCCTTGATCGTCCAGCTCAACGGCCCAGCACGCTCAAAGCACCAGGGATGGTGGGGCTACCGTCCGCGCGCGGTCGTGCAGGTCCCGCGCGGTCGCGTTCTTCAGGTGGGGGCGGAGGAGGCTGAACATGGTTTTGATCCGATCGTCGGCACGGCCGGACTGGACCATGGGGTAGTCGAGGACGGTATCGAGCGCCGGCCAGGCCGGGTCGACGAGGCTCCGCGGGCGGAGTGGGGCACCGCCCGGGTGGAGACCGGTCGCGTCTTCACCAAGGAGAACGGCGAAATGCTCCACCCCGCCAACATCACACGCCGCTTCATCGAGCTGTACGAGGAGATCGGCCTCCCACCGATCCGGCTCCACGACCTCCGTCACGTGCGCGGCGACCCTCGCCCACGCGGCCGGCGCCGACCTGAAGGACATCCAGGAGATGCTCGGCCACTCCTCGATCGCCATCACGGCGGGCACGTACACGAGCCTGCTGCCCGAGGCGGACCGCGCGATCGCAGAGGCCGCAGCGCGGCTCGTACCCCGCGCCCGCCGAACGGGCGACGCCGAGAGGCCCGAAGCCGAGCGCGACGCGGTCGACGGAGCGAAATCCGGCATTGAGGAGATGCCGACGGATGCCGGAGGATCCGCAGTCCGCCCGGGCCGTGGGGACACATCCGCTCACGTGCCGCTCACGCAAACGGCCCCGGACGTGAAGTCCGAGGCCGAATAGAGCGCCTCCACCTGGAGAAACACCAGGTCAGAGGGGGTCTTTCAGAGCCCCCTGTCGGATTCGAACCGACGACCTTCGCTTTACAAGAGCGGCGCTCTGACCAGCTGAGCTAAGGAGGCGTGCACATGCGCGCCCGTGCAGTGTACCCACGTCCCGGACCGGGTCCGTCGAAAATTTCCGCGAAGTTCACAGTCCCCCAGGTACTGACAGATCAGGCGAACGGCAGGTACCGTCCTGAGCCAGTTCACTCTTGTGGACTACACCACAACGGAAACCCGTAGTGGCACACCACCTTTACAACGGATCGTCCGGCACGTTCCTGCCGGTGAAGGGGGCCCATTCACCATGGCCACTGTCTCGTTCGACAAGGCGACCCGGATCTACCCGGGTTCCGACAAGCCCGCCGTCGACGCGCTCGACATCGAGATCGAGGACGGGGAGTTCCTCGTCCTGGTCGGACCGTCCGGCTGCGGCAAGTCCACCTCGCTCCGCATGCTGGCGGGGCTCGAGGACGTGAACGCCGGCGCCATCCGCATCGGTGACCGCGACGTCACGCACCTGCCGCCCAAGGACCGGGACATCGCCATGGTGTTCCAGAACTACGCGCTCTACCCGCACATGACGGTCGCCGACAACATGGGCTTCGCGCTCAAGATCGCGGGCGTCAACAAGGCGGAGATCCGGCAGAAGGTCGAGGAGGCCGCGAAGATCCTCGACCTCACCGAGTACCTGGACCGCAAGCCGAAGGCGCTCTCCGGCGGTCAGCGCCAGCGTGTCGCCATGGGCCGCGCCATCGTGCGTGAGCCGCAGGTCTTCCTCATGGACGAGCCGCTGTCCAACCTGGACGCCAAGCTCCGCGTCTCCACCCGGACGCAGATCGCGTCCCTCCAGCGCCGCCTGGGCATCACCACGGTGTACGTCACCCACGACCAGGTCGAGGCCATGACGATGGGCGACCGCGTGGCGGTCCTGAAGGACGGACTCCTCCAGCAGGTGGACTCGCCGCGGAACATGTACGACCGCCCGGCCAACCTCTTCGTCGCCGGCTTCATCGGCTCCCCGGCCATGAACCTCGTCGAGGTCCCGATCGCCGACGGCGGTGTGAAGTTCGGCAACAGCGTGGTGCCGGTCAACCGGGACGCCCTCAAGGCCGCGGCCGACAAGGGCGACCGCACGGTCACCGTCGGCGTCCGTCCCGAACACTTCGACGTGGTCGAGCTGGGCGGTTCCGCCGCCGCCTCCCTGTCCAAGGACAGCGAGGACGCCCCGGCCGGCCTCGCTGTCTCCGTGAACGTCGTCGAGGAGCTCGGCGCCGACGGCTACGTCTACGGCACCGCAGAGGTCGGCGGCGAGACCAAGGACCTGGTCGTCCGCGTGGGCGGCCGTGAGGTGCCGGAGAAGGGCGCGCAGCTGCACGTCGTGCCGCGGCCGGGCGAGACCCACGTGTTCTCGACGTCGACGGGCGAGCGCCTCTCCGACTGAGGTCCGTCCACCGCGAGCCGGGTGGATCACCCGTAACGGGGTGCATTCCCCCAGATTGACGAAGAGGGCCCCGCAGCCTGCCGCGGGGCCCTCTTCGTTGTCGACAAATACCCCGGCAAACGGGGCATTCCGAGCGGTGGCGTCAACTCCGTACCCCGAAATCACCGTTTTCACATCCCCCGAACCGGTGACTAAATGTCGCCAAATCACTACACCACGCTACCCTCACTCGCGTGAAGCACTCCACTACCCCACGGACACACCGCGGCCCCGGCCCCGCCCGCCGCATCGGCCGTACCCTCGCCCTCGTCCTCCCCGTCGTCCTGGTGCTCTCCGGGACCCTCGCGGTAACCCGCGTGAACTGGTCAGGCGGCTCTTCGAACTCGGTGCTCGCCGCGTCCTCCGAAGACGTCTCCACGCGCGCCTCCTCCCGCGCCCCGCAGGACGTACTGCGCGACAAGCTCCTGCTCGAGCTGCAGGAGAAGAACCCGGGCGTCGCGCTCACCCACCTCCAGCAGGCGGTCAACGATCGCCCCTCTCTGGCGAAGCACTGCGCGTCCATCGCCCGCGCACTGGGCCGCGCCGCGGTCCGCGTGTACGGCCCCGCGCGCGCCCAGTCCTACGCCCGCCCGGTCTGCGACACGTCCTTCGCCTCGGGCGTGGCGACACAGCACGGCTGACCCGCCCCGGCCTCGTCGGGCCCTCCGGCAAGCGGCCGGCCCGGCGGGAAGCCCGGACAACGGCCGGCGGAGGTCCGCCTGCCGCCCGAAGTGACGGACGGGGCGCGACGTAGAGTTTCGGTCATGACCGATCCGACCGCCGCCTCGCGCCCCGTTCAAGCCGTCATCCTGGCCGGGGGCCAGGGATCGCGGCTGCGTCCGTACACCGACGACCGACCCAAGCCGATGGTGGAGATCCCGGGCACGGGGACCCCGATCATCGGACACCAGCTCGCCTGGCTCGCCGAAGAAGGCGTCAAGGACGTCGTGGTCTCCTGCGGCCACCTCGCCGAAGTCCTGCAACGGTGGCTCGACTCCACCGACCTGTCCGTACGGGTCACGACCGTCGTAGAGACGGAGCCGCTCGGCCGCGGCGGCGGCCTGCGGTACGCCGCCGAGCACCTCCCTCACCCCGAGAAGCCGTGGTACGCGACGAACGGCGACATCTGGACCCGGTTCTCGCTGCGCGACATGGCGGACTTCCACACCGAGCGCGACGCTGTCGCCACGCTCGCGCTCGCGCGCCCCCGCATCCCGTGGGGCGCCGTCAAGACGGACGGCTTCGGCCATGTCACGGACTTCATCGAGGCCCCGCCGTCGACATCCGAGATCAACGCGGGCGTCTACGTCTTCTCGGCGGAGTTCGCCAAGATGCTGCCCGAGCGCGGCGACCATGAGCGCACGACGTTCCCCCACCTGGCCCGGGAGCGCCGACTGGCCGGCTTCCCCATCCCGCAGGGCGCGTACTGGCGGGCCATCGACACGGCGAAGGACCTCTCCGAGGCCGCCAAGGAGCTGGCCGCGCTGGGCCGTTGACATCCGCGGGCTGCGACAGGGAGGCACTCTCCGCCGTGTTCTGCAGATGGGCCCCGCACACGGTGTGTGCGGGGCCCATCACGGACAGGGGTTCGCCGGAGTCACCCCAGCAGTCCGCCCACCAGGTGGTCCGAACCCCCGGAGCTGCTGCCTCCGCCGCTCGCCCCGCCCGTGGGACCGCCCGTGCCGCTGCCGCCCGAGGACGACGGACCCGCGCTCGTGCTCGGGGCCTGCTGCGCCGGCGCCGAGTGCCGCGACGGGGCCTGACCCGCCGTGCCCTGGGTCTGGCTCGGCAGGCCGCCCATGACCGAGCCCGTGGCGCCGGCCGCGCCCGGTGTCCTGGCCGCGCTCGACGGCGACGACGTCGTGCCCTGCGTCGCCGGCGACTGGGAGACAGGGCGGCTCGCCCTGTGCCCGCCCTGTCCCGGCGTCCCGGGCAGCGGGGAACCCGGCAGCTCGTTGCGCGGCGCCTCGCCGGGGCCGGGTACGACGACACGGTCCGCGTCCCGGACCGCCCCGCCGAGCAGCGATCCGACCAGCAGCGTCAGCCCAGCCACGAGCGCCGTCACCAGCGCCCCCCGGCGCAGTACGTACCGCCGCAGCTCCCAGATGTCGGACCGCGGCCCGAGCCGACGCCATGCGCTGCCCGCGAGACGGCCGTCCACGGAGTACACCGGGGCCCCGGCGATGACGAGCGGGGACCAGGCGGCGAGGCAGATGATGTCGGGCGCGTCGTAGGCGGGAACCGTCCGCCAGCTCACGGTGACGATCAGTGCTGCGGACAACATCGCACCGACCGTGGCGGCGACGCGCTGCCACAGGCCGAGGACCGTGAGCACGCCCACGATCACCTGGAGGAAGGCGACGGCCAGACCGGTGCCGACGGGGTGCTGGAGGGCGAACTGCCGCAGTGGCTCGGCGACTTGCCAGGGGTGCAGCGTGTCGAGCCAGGTGACCATGGAGCCCCGTTTGCCGCCGTCGAAATAGACGGGGTCGCAGAGCTTGCCCATACCGGCGTAGACGGAGATGGAGCCCAGGAATACACGCAGCGGCAGCAGCACCACGCCGAGGTTCATACGGCGGCCGGGGTAGTAGGCGTGCCGCACATGGTCGGCGCCGTGGCGCCTGGCGCGGGGCGTCGGCTCCCCCGGGCCGGACCCGACCGTGCTCGCGAACTCCGCGCCGCCGTGGGCGGATTCACCGTAGAGGGGCTCGCCGTAGAGGGGGTCGCCGTACAGAGGTCCGCCGTAAGCGGTGCCGTCGTAAACGGTGCCGTCGTAGGCGGATCCGCCGTACAGAGGTCCGCCGTGGACGGGTCCGTCATGGACGGGCCTGCCGTAGGCGGGCTGGTCGTGGGTGAGTTCGTCGTATGCGCCACCGGCGCTCCGCATGTGCGGCAGCAGCCGGGTCTCGCCGTAGTGGGGGCCGCGCTGGCCGCCGACCACCGGGGTCCCCAGGGTCCGAGCGGTCAGGTCGTCGTAGCCGTCTGCTCCCGGCAGGCCCTCGGTGTCGAAACGGGGAATGACCTGGGTGACGCCGCCGTCGGCGGCCGGGTCCTCGCCGTGGCGCACGCTTGAGTTCCGCACGGCCTGCAACAGCCGGTGGGCACCGGTGTCGTCGGGCGCGGACCGCCCGCTCCAGACGACGGGCCTGCGGCGTCCGGCGACGCCGTCCGACGCGTCGGCCCCGCCCGCCGCGTCGGCGAAGGGCATGTGCGCGACCCGCGGGGACTGGGCGCGCCGCGCCGACGCACCCAACTGCACCCGGAAGCTCGCATGATTGACGATGACCTGCGCCGGGTCGCTCGGCACCTTCACCATGCTCAGCGCGGGAGTGTCGTCGAATCCCGACGATCGGTCACCCGTGGGTGTGCGACGTGTTCTGGTCTCCACACTCATCTAACCGAGTGACGTGTGGATAGGACACTGCTTCGACCGCGCGGATCTGTCCGGACTCCGTCAAGCTCGTCCTGAACGACCGAATTACGCCGTACGAGTGAGACCCCGAACGCCCGTTCAGACATCCGGGACCGTCGGCGTCAGGCTCGCCTGCGAGCCGCCTCGTACAGCACGATCCCCGCCGCCACACCGGCGTTGAGCGACTCGGCTCCGCCCGGCATCGCGATCCGCACCCGGACGTCGCACGTCTCGCCGACCAGTCGCGACAGCCCCTTGCCCTCGCTGCCGACGACGATGGCGACCGGCCCCTCGAGCGCCTCCAGCTCGCCGAGTTCGACCTCCCCGTCGGCGGCCAGCCCGACGACCGTGATCCCCGCCTTCTTGTACGCCTCCAGGGCGCGCGTCAAGTTGGTGGCGCGCGCGACGGGCGTACGGGCGGCCGTACCGGCGGACGTCTTCCACGCACCGGCGGTCATACCCGCCGCACGCCGCTCGGGCACGACGACCCCGTGACCGCCGAAGGCGGAGACGGACCGCACGACGGCACCCAGGTTCCGCGGGTCGGTAACCCCGTCGAGGGCGACGATCAGCGGGTCCTCGCCCTCGTCGTAGGCGGCGTCGGCGAGGTCCTCCGGGTGGGCGTACTCGTAGGGCGGCACCTGGAGCACGAGGCCCTGATGGTTCAGCCCGTTCGTCATCCGGTCCAGCTCGGGGCGCGGGGCCTCCATGAGGTTGATGCCGCCACGCTCGGCCGCGAGCTGCAGCGCCTCGCGCACGCGCTCGTCGTTGTCGACGAACTGCTGGACGTAGAGGGTGGACGCGGGCACGCCCTCGCGCAGCGCCTCGACGACCGGGTTGCGCCCGACGACCAGCTCGGAGGACGCCTTCCCGCCCGGACGACGCTGGGAGCGCCCCTGTACGCGGCGCACCTTTGCCTGTGCGGCACGCTGCTTGGCGTGTCCCTTGCGCATCTCGGCGGGCGGGGTCGGACCCTTGCCCTCCAGGCCCCGGCGCCGCTGGCCGCCGCTGCCGACCTGCGCGCCCTTCTTGCCGGACATGCGGCGGTTGTTCGCGGCCATGACCTACCTGTCTGTTGAAACCTTCGTATGTACGTCTATGCAGTGTGCCGCCCGGAGGGCCGGGCGGCACAATCGATCATCGGATCGGTGGCGCGTTCAGCGCGGGCCGAGCGTCCAGCGCGGCCCCTGGGGGCTGTCCTCGATCACGAGCCCGGACTGGTTGAGCTGGTCGCGGATGGCGTCCGCGGTCGCCCAGTCCTTACGGGCGCGGGCCGCCTCGCGCTGCTGGAGCACAAGGCCCACGAGGCTGTCGACGACCCCGTGCAGATCTTCGCCGCGGGCGCCCTCGCCGGCCCACCGGGCGTCGAGCGGGTCCAGGCCGAGGACGCCGAGCATCGCCCGCACCTCGGCGAGCCGGGCCACGGCGGCCTCCTTGTCGTCGGCGGCCAGCGCGCTGTTGCCCTGCCTGACGGTGGTGTGCACCACGGCGAGCGCCTGCGGGACACCCAGGTCGTCGTCCATCGCCTCGGCGAACGCGGGCGGCACCTCGGCGGCCGGTTCCACCGCGCCGCCCGCCTTCTCCACCACTCGCTGCATGAAACCCTCGATCCGCGCGAACGCGGACTCGGCCTCACGCAGGGCGTCCTCGCTGTACTCGATCATCGAGCGGTAGTGCGGGGTGCCGAGGTAGTAGCGCAGCACGATGGGTCGCCACCGCTTGACCATCTCGCTCACCAGGACCGAGTTCCCGAGCGACTTGGACATCTTCTCGCCGCTCATGGTGACCCAGGCGTTGTGCACCCAGTACTGGGCGAAGTCGTCGCCGAAGGCCTTGGCCTGGGCGATCTCGTTCTCGTGGTGCGGGAAGATCAGGTCGAGGCCGCCGCCGTGGATGTCGAAGGCGGAGCCCAGGTACTTGTGGGCCATCGCCGAGCACTCCAGGTGCCAGCCGGGCCGCCCGCGGCCCCACGGCGTCTCCCAGGAGGGCTCGCCCGGCTTGGCGGTCTTCCACAGGGCGAAGTCGCGTGCGTCCCGCTTGCCGGTCTCGCCCTCGCCCTCGGGCTGACGCAGGTTCTCCAACTCCTGATTGGAGAGCTGGAGGTACCCGGGGAATGACCGCACGTCGAAGTACACGTTGCCGTCGGCCTCGTAGGCGTGCCCGCGCTCGATGAGCGCGCGCATCATCTCGACCATCTCGGTCACATGGCCCGTGGCCCGCGGCTCGTACGTCACCGGCAGGCAGCCGAGGACGTCGTACCCCTCGTTGAAGGCGCGCTCGTTCTCGTACCCGATCGCCCACCAAGGGCGGCCCTGGTCGGCCGACTTGGCGATGATCTTGTCGTCGATGTCCGTCACGTTCCGGATGAACGTGACGTCATAGCCGCGGTAGTCGAACCAGCGGCACATGATGTCGAAGTTGATGCCCGAGCGAATGTGCCCGATGTGCGGCGCGGCCTGCACGGTGGCGCCACACAGGTAGATCGAGACACAACCCGGCTTGAGCGGGGTGAAGTCACGGATCTGCCGGGCGCTGGTGTCGTACAGGCGAATAGTCACGAGTCCAGGGTAGTGGGCCGGGAAGAGTGCCTGGCGCCCCTACGCCCCAAGGCCACGCATTCGTGACCCGCGAAGGACGCCACACCGGCCAGGACGGGCGCGGGACGCCGTCAGCACATGGCACCACCAGGGACCTTCAGGGGCCCTCAGGGGCCACGAACACCCCCCTCACCGCCTCACCGCCCTTACCCCTCTCACCCCGCTCACCTCAGAGCGTGCCCACCACCTTGCGCGGCACGACCCGCACCACCACCCGCTCCGCGTCCTGCGCCGCCGCCGGATTGAATTCGGCGTACTTCTTGCCGGTGTACTTCAGCGACAGCTCGTCGATGAGTTCCGGGCCGCCCTCGGTCGTCAGCTCCGCGGTCCCCCGGATCTCCGCGTACTCGTACGGCGACTCGGGGTCCTGGACCACGACGCTCACCCGGGGGTCACGGTCCAGGTTCTTCCTCTTGCGCCGGTCGGCGGTCGTGGAGAAGAGGATGTGGTCGCCCTCCCGCATGACCCACACCGGGGAGAGCTGCGGGCTGCCGTCGGGCTGGATCGTGCCGACGACGACGAAGACGGGCCTGTCGAGCAGGGCCTTGAGCCGGTCGGACAGGGCGGTGCCTGGCATGGAGTACCTCCGAACCTCGATCACTCGTCGCTCTCCGGGTACCCTCGCACGCCCTCAGTTCACCCGCACCACGAGCGCCGTCGCGATCGCCATCAGCCCCTCGCCCCGGCCCGGAAAGCCGAGGCCGTCCGTAGTCGCGCCGGACACGGAGACCGGAGCCCCCGCCGCCTCCGAGAGGATCTTCTGCGCCTCCTCACGGCGTTTGCCGATCTTGGGGCGCGGGCCCACGACCTGAACCGCGATGTTCCCGATCCGGAATCCCGCCGCACGCACGATCCGGGCCGCCTCCGTCAGCAACGTGACGCCGGACGCACCCGACCACTCGGGGCGCCCCGTGCCGAAGTGCTGCCCGAGGTCACCGAGACCGGCCGCCGAGAACAGCGCGTTGCACGCGGCGTGCGCGACCACGTCCGCGTCCGAGTGACCCGCAAGCCCCGGCCCCTCGCCCTCCCACTTCAGGCCCGCGCACCAAAGCTCCCGCCCCTCCTCGAAGGCGTGGATGTCCGTCCCGATGCCCACCTGGGGCAGCAGCGGCGCCTCAGAAGCCATCGGTCATCCTCCTGCGCGCCAGGACCGCCTCCGCCAGCACCAGGTCCAGCGGCCGCGTGACCTTGAAGGCCTCCGCGTGCCCGGGGACCACCACGACCGGCAGGCCGAGCTGCTCCACCATGCTCGCGTCGTCCGTGACGTTGTCCGTCACCGTCTCGTGGGCCCGGATCAGCGTCGCGCGGTCGAAGCCCTGCGGGGTCTGCACCGCGCGCAGCCGGGACCGGTCGGGCGTGGCGACGACCGGCTCCGCCTCACCGGGCGTGTCGGCCGGCTCGACCTCCTTGACCGTGTCGGCGAGCGGCAGCGCCGGTACGACGGCCGGCGCCCCCTCCCGTACGGCCTCGATCACCGCGTCGACCGTGTCCACCGGAACGAGCGGCCGTGCCGCGTCGTGGACGAGGACGATCTCGTACTCGGGCGGCAGCGCGTCGAGGCCGAGCTTCACGGACTCCTGGCGCGAGTACCCGCCGGGCACGACCAGGAAATCGGTGCTCCCCCGGCCGCCGCTGGGGGCGCCCGGCAGGGCGTGGGCGTCGAGCAGCGATTTGACCTCGGCAGCCCCGTCGGGCGGTGCCACGACGACCACGAGGGAGACGGCACGGGACGCGGCCATCGCGCGCACCGCGTGGATCAGCATGGGGGTGCCGCCGAGGGCGCGAAGCGCCTTGGGGGCGCCCGGACCGAGGCGTACGCCCCGGCCGGCGGCCGGAATCACGGCGGCGGTAGGAACTCCGGTGGGCGAAGGGCGCGAATCGTCAGACATCGGTTCCTGTCAGGTTTGTGTGCTCGGCCGGGATGGGTATGGCCCTGGGGGTGCCCCCTGCTCGAGGGAAGCTGAGAGCTTGGGGGAGTGCCGGGCACGAGCCTCGACCGGACCCTTCCGTGACCTCTGGTCGAGTCAGCTGTCCGGGCCCGGCACGCCAAGTATCGGGGGTCTCCGTATCGGGGTCTCCCCCGGCATACGGCATTCCGGCAGGGCTCCGTTTTCGGCAGGGCTTCCCGGTCGGCGTCCGGGTACGGACATGCCGCAGCGCCCGGCGACAGCTATTGCGTCATCGGGCACCGCGGCATTGCATATGTGCTGCGCACCGGTCCGTCCGCCGCGCTTCTGGCCGGGAAGCGCACGGATCGGAAGGGCGTCAGGACGCGAGGACCTCGTCAAGCAAAGCCTCGGCCTTGTCCTCGTTCGTGTTCTCCGCGAGGGCGAGCTCGCTCACCAGGATCTGCCGGGCCTTGGCGAGCATTCGCTTCTCACCGGCGGACAGTCCGCGCTCACGCTCACGACGCCACAGATCACGCACGACTTCCGCGACCTTGATGACATCGCCGGAGGCGAGCTTCTCCAGGTTTGCCTTGTAACGACGCGACCAGTTCGTGGGCTCCTCGGCGTACGGCGCGCGCAGCACCTCGAAGACCCGGTCCAGTCCGTCCTGACCGACCACATCACGCACGCCGACGAACTCCGCATTGTCCGCTGGCACACGCACCGTCAGGTCGCCCTGGGCGACCTTCAGCACCAAGTAGGTCTTGTCCACGCCTTTGATCTGGCGAGTTTCGATGGCCTCGATCAGCGCGGCCCCGTGATGGGGATAGACCACGGTGTCGCCAACCTTGAACGTCATGTGACAGGTACCCCTTCCGTGGCTATCCAGGGTAACACGGAAACGGCGTCTTCTGAATGGCGTTTTCGCAGGTCAGGGCATATCTCGGGGCTTGACAACGGCAACAGGAACGTGCTTCGAGGGGTGAGCGGAAGACGGTATTCGCAGGTCGGAGCGGCTCTGCGGGCGGGGTGAAACGCGAACGTTACACAGGTTGGAGGCCTCCGACCAGGCCCGAATCATCCCTTTTTGTCCGGCCCCAAGCGATCGACTTCCGCTACTCCGTTCGGTGCGTGGAGTCGGGTACGAGACGAATCCGGAATTGATCAAGAGGCCCGGCGATCCCGGACAGGTATCCCGATCATCGATTTTCGGTACCGCCATGCATTCCTTACGGGAAATCCTCAAGACGGGACTGGAGACGCTTATGTGAATGCTGGACCACGCGAGGTCAAAGCGGCCGACAAGACGGAGGCGAACTGTGCGACGAGGGGGCCGGGACGGCCGGTGAGAGCGGTCCGGGGGCGGGGCTGCGAGGGGGCTGCGAGGGGGTAGGGGCGGGTCGGGTGCGGGGGCCCGGGGCCGGCTCGGTAACCTAAGGCCGCTGACAGACACTTAGGGCGGCTTTATCAGGGGGTCGCCCTGCTCCGCCCACGTTCAAGGAGTTGCCGCCGCCGTGAGCAGCAGCCTTCGACGCGGCGCCCTCGCCGCCGCCGCCATCGCGTTCTCGATCGCCTCGCTCGCCGCGTGCGGTGCCGGCAACGACAGCCAGACGCTCGAGATCAAGCCGGACAATGCGGCGACCAGCGTCGGTGACATCAAGATCCAGAACGCGCTGATCATCACCCAGCCCAACCCGAAGTCCACCGGCCCTGCCGTGGTCTCGGTGACCATCTTCAACACCGGCACCACCCCCCAGACGCTGGACTCGATCAGCGTCGAGGGCGACGGCACCGCGCAGATCTCCCCCGCCCAGGGCAAGGGCAAGGTGACCGTCCCGGCCGGCGGTTCCGTCGTCCTCGGCGGCAAGGGCAACTCCGCCGCCACGCTGAACAACCCCGGCATCGCGGTCGCGGACGGCAACGCCCAGAAGATCACCTTCACCTTCAGCAAGACCGGTGACGTCGCCCTGCGGGCGTACGTCGTCCCGGCCGAGAGCTACTTCTCCGCGTGGGGACCGAGCAACATCCCGTCCCTGCCCGCCTCCGGGTCGCCGTCGGCGTCGACGACCGCCTCCCCCAGCACGTCCTCGAGCCCCGGCGCCCCGGCCGGTTCGAAGCCGTCGAAGTCGGCGTCCGGCAAGCCGTCGGGGTCGGCGTCGGCCCACGCGTCCACCTCCCCCAAGCCCTGATCCCGCGGCGGCAGCCCTGATCCCGCGGCGGCCACGCCGCCGCGGCGGAGGGGCTCAAGGGCCCGGAATCCCGGAAGGCGGACGGGCGGCACCCCAGCGGGGGTGCCGCCCTTCGTCGTGCCGCACACGCGCGGCTCGTCGGGCCCCGCGCAGACGGCGCATGTCGTCCGCCGCAAGGCGCATGTCGTCCCCCGCAAGCCGTAGGTCGTCCCCCGCAAGCCGTAGGTCGTCCGCCCGCAATACGCGAATACGCGGGCCGTACGCGCGCCTACGTCGTCCCGGTCCAGGGACGCACGCAGGGCGGTCCCCCGCGGGGTACCGCCCTGCGCCGTGCCGTGCGCGCGGAGAGCGTGGGCCCGTACGCGCGCGGAGGCCCCTTGCGTGGAGACCCTCTTTACGCGTGGAGGCCCTCTAAAGCTTGCGGCTTACGTCAAGGCTCGCGGCTTGTGTCAAGGCTTACTTACGGCTTCGGCTTACGGCTCGAACTTGTAGCCGAGGCCGCGGACCGTCACCAGGTAGCGCGGGGCGCCCGGGTCCGGCTCGATCTTGGCGCGCAGGCGCTTCACGTGGACGTCGAGGGTCTTGGTGTCGCCCACGTAGTCGGCGCCCCAGACGCGGTCGATCAGCTGCATACGGGTGAGCACGCGGCCCGCGTTGCGCAGCAGCATCTCCAGGAGGTCGAACTCCTTCAGCGGCAGGTCGACCTTGGAACCGGAGACCGTGACCACGTGACGGTCGACATCCATGCGCACCGGCCCGGCCTCCAGTGCGGCCGGCGTCACCTCCTCCGGCTCGCCGCGGCGGCGCAGGACGGCCCGGATGCGGGCGACCAGCTCGCGGGAGGAAAAGGGCTTGGTGACGTAGTCGTCGGCCCCTATCTCCAGCCCGACCACCTTGTCGATCTCGCTGTCCTTGGCGGTCACCATGATCACCGGAACGTTGGAGCGGCCTCGCAGCTGGCGGCAGACCTCCGTCCCGGGCAGGCCGGGCAGCATCAGGTCGAGCAGTACGAGATCGGCGCCGTTGCGCTCGAACTCGTCGAGACCGTCGGGCCCGGTGGTCGCGATGGCGACCTCGAAGCCCTCCTTGCGGAGCATGTAGGACAGGGCGTCGCTGAAGGACTCCTCGTCCTCGACGACGAGCACTCGGGTCACGGAAGGACCTCCGGGGCGGGAAGCGGTTCGTACGGGGATGAGACGGTGGTCGTCCCGTCGGGCCGGCCGTCCTCTTCATCGAGGTCGGACGGATGGTCGGTCGCGCGGTCACGGGCCGCACCCGCCTCCGGCAGCCGCAGGGTGAACGTGGAGCCCTGTCCCTCCGAGCTCCACACCGTGACCTCCCCGCCGTGCGAGGCGGCCACGTGCTTGACGATCGCGAGCCCGAGGCCCGTACCACCGGTGGCACGGGAGCGTGCCGGGTCGACGCGGTAGAAGCGCTCGAAGATGCGCTCCTTGTCCTTGTCGGAGATCCCGATGCCCTGGTCGGTCACGGCGATCTCGATCAGGTCCCCGCTGGGCACGGACACCCTGCGGGCGGCGATGCCGACGCGGGTGCGGGCGGGCGAGTAGTTGACGGCGTTCTCTACGAGGTTGCCGAGGGCGGCGGCCAGCTGGCCGCGGTTGCCCCATACACGCAGGTCGGCGGTGCCGCCGGCGGCCATGGTGATCTGCTTGGCGCCGGCCTGGTGCCGGCAGCGGTCGACGGCCTCGGCGACGAGTTCGTCGACGCGCACGGGCTCGGCGTCCTCGAGGGGGTCGTCGTTCTGCACCCGCGAGAGGTCGATGAGCTCCTGCACGAGGTTGGTCAGCCGGGTCGCCTCGATCTGCATCCGGCCCGCGAAGCGCTCGACGGCCTCGGGGTCGTCCGAGGCGTCCATCACGGCCTCGGAGAGCAGCGACAGGGCGCCCACCGGCGTCTTCAGCTCATGGCTGACGTTCGCCACGAAGTCGCGGCGCACCGCCTCTATCCGACGGGCCTCGGTGAGGTCCTCTACCAGCAGCAGCACCAGCCGGGAGCCCAGGGGCGCCACGCGCGCGGAGACGGCGAGGGCCTCTCCGCGTCCGGTGCCGCGGCGCGGCAGGTCCAGCTCCACCTGGCGTATCTCGCCGTCCCTCCGGGTGTCGCGCGCCATCTGGAGCATCGGCTCCACGGCGAGCTTGCCGCCGCGCACGAGCCCGAGGGCGTATGCGGCGGAGCTGGCCTTGACGACGGCGTCGGCCTCGTCGAGCACGACGGCCGATGACCGCAGCACGGACAGCACCGTATCCACGCCCGGCGGCAGCACGGGGTCGGTGTGCAGGGAGGTGCGGGTCGGGCGCTTCTGGTCGCGCTCGCTCCAGCGGAACGCCAGCATGGCGATGACGCCGGTGAGCACCCCGGCGATCGCTGCCGCTGCGGCGACCGCCGCGTTCACGTCCATGCACCCAGGTTAGGCACGTCGTGTCGGATGCCCACAGCCATCGGAGTGCGACCTCGGACACTCGTCGCCCAGAGTTCACCTTGGAGCCAGTATTGGTTCATTTGGGATGCCGGAAACGGTCGCGTACGGGCCGGAACGTGGGAGCGTGGGGTGCGTAGGGTGCTGTGTGCGCCGTATTCGCGATCGTGACGACGGTCCCCGGCCCCCGGCCCCGAACACACGTAAGAGAGGGACATCCTGATGCGGGACGCGTACCACGAGGAACTTGACTCGATCGGCGAGGGCCTGGTCGAAATGGCCAGGATTGTCGGGTCGGCGATCGGGCGCGCCACGACGGCGATCCTCGACGCCGACCTGAAGCTGGCCGAATCCGTGATCGAGGGCGACAAGAAGGTCGACGACCTCCAGCACGACCTGGAGGCGCGTGCCATAGCCCTTCTCGCGCGCCAGCAGCCGGTGGCGACCGACCTGCGCATCGTCGTCACGTCGCTGCGGATGAGCGCCGACCTCGAGCGGTCGGGCGACCTGGCCCAGCACGTGGCGAAGCTGGCCCGGCTGCGGTTCCCGGCCCGCGCCGTCCCGCACGACCTGCACGCGACCATCCTGGAGATGGGCCAGCTCGCCCAGCGCCTGATGGCGAAGGCGGCCGAAGTGATCGTCACGAAGGACGTCGACCTGGCGCTGCAGCTGGAGCAGGACGACGACGAGATGGACCTCCTCCACCGCACGCTCTTCCAGCACCTGATCGACGAGCGCTGGAAGCACGGCATCGAGACGGCCGTGGACGTCACCCTGCTGGGCCGCTACTACGAGCGCTACGCCGACCACGCCGTGGCGGTGGCGAAGCGGGTGGTGTACCTGGTGACGGGCGAGCACGCGGACGAGCTCCAGCAGGACATCCAGCCGGTGACGGGCGTCGAGAGCGCCTGACTGGCGTGCCGGATCCGACGGCCTTGAGGGAACCGGCGGCCTGAAAGAATCGGCGGCCCGAAGGAACCGGCGGCTTGAAGGAGCCCGGCCGGGGCGTGTGCGAGCACCAGTGCGCCGTTGATGCGCCCGTCACCGCGGGCATGAAATGGGCACAGGCACCCGTCCTCGAGGAGGGACCCATGGCCGAGACCCCCAGCACGCCGAACCCCACGCAGGAGCGCGACACCCAACAACCCGCCGAGATCAAGAGCCTGCCGCTGGTCGGCGCGTGCGGCTGCGGCTCCGGCTGCGGGTGCGGATGCCAGCAGGGTGCCCCGTGCCAGTGCGGCTGACCACGCCCGACGCGGACGCCACCGCGGCACAACCGAACACCGAGTACGACCATGGAGGGCCCCGGCAGCGCGCCGGGGCCCTTCGTCTGCCCGTACGGACCGGTCGTCACCCGTACCGCACGGGTGGCGACCGACGGTGTCAGTGTGCTCACATGTGACGCAACGTCTTTTGCGTGCACGGGAGTTGACTGTGACCGAAGCGGCCGGACCGACGAAGGTACGGGATGTCGTACGTGCGGTGGTGACCGAGTGCGCGCCGCACGAGCTGCCCCTCGTCGAGGGGCTTTTGCGGTTCGACGACGACAAGGCCGTCCGCGTGCTCGCCGGGCGGGGCGCCCGCAGGGAACCGCTCGGCTTCGGTCTGACCGAGGCCACCGGGCTGGTCACGCCCGTGGTGTGGCTGGTGCTCGACCAGGCGGCCCGGCGTGCCGCCGACGCCGCGACCGACGGCCTGATCGAGCGGGGCAGGGCCGGGCTCCGCCGGGTGCTGCGCCGCGGCCCCGGCGACCCGCCGCGCACCCTGCCGGCGCTGGAACCCGACCAGCTGGCCGTCGTAAGGACGCAGATCCTGCAGCGCGCGACCGAGCACGGCATCACCGCCCGGGAGGCGGAGGCCATCGCGGACGCCGTCGTGGCAAGGCTCGCCACAAGCGACTCCGGGACCGCGCCGGCCGGGGCCTTGGACGACGCGGCCGCCCCCTCGGACGTACCCGGAGCCGACGGCGCCGGCTCCCGGGCCGACTCCGCACACACGAGCGGAGACGGCCCCAGGGCTTCCGGCGCGGGATCATGAAGACTCCCGTCACCGGGAAGACCGCCACCGCGGCAAGCGGCGCTCGTCGCTACGGACTCGCCGACACGGGACCACGGTTCGCCCTGCTCATGGTGGTGGTCACCGCGTCGAGCGTGACCATGCTCAACACGGTGATCGCGCCCCGCCCCAATGACACCCCGGGCGACGCGCTGGGCTGTCTGCTCGCCGCCGGCCTCGACCCCGACGGCCGCAATCTCGACAATCTGATGGTCAGCGTGCGCAGCTCGGAGCCGCTGCTGAGGTGCATGTCCGGCGTGCCGGCGGTCGAGTACTGGAAGGGCATGGTCGCGACGCTCGCCCTGCTCCTGGTGGCCGCGGCCGTGTACTGGTGGCAGCCGCGGCTGCGTGACCGGTGGCGCCGCACCGTGCCCGCCGAGGCCGTGGACACCGACGGCACGCTCCGCACGGCACTCACCGAACTGCGGGAGCGTGCCGGCATCACCTCGGGGGTGCGGTTCCGCGTGGATCCGGCTCGCACGACCGCGGGCGCCGTCGTCTACGGACACTTCGGGAACTACACCGTGTGCCTGCACGCCGGACTGCTGGTGCGGCGCGCCACGGACCCCGAGGGTTTCCGCGCGGTCGTCCTGCACGAACTCGCCCACATCCGCAATCGTGACGTCGACCACGCCTCCGCCAGTACCGCCCTGTGGCGGGTCTTCGTCCTGCTGGCGCTGCTGCCGTACCTCTTCCACGAGGGGCGCCTGTTCCTCGAAGGCCTGCTCGGTCTGACCGACTCGCCGTTCTGGCCCGGGGCCGCGTCCGCGATCGGCTACTCCCTGCTCTCCGGGCTGCTGCTGGTCGGCCTGGTGCATCTGGCCCGAGCCGACCTGCTGCGCAGCCGGGAACTCCACGCCGACGCCCGGGCGGTCGGCTGCGGGGCGCTCCCGGACGCATGGGACCACCAGGACCCCGACGGCGCCGTGGTGGCCTCGGTGCGGCGCGTCACCTCGGCGCTGCGCACGCATCCGACCTGGGCCGAGCGCCGCCGCGCACTGGCCGACCCCACCCGGCTGTCGGGGGTGGGTGCGCTGGCCATGTTCCTGATCGGCGTGAGCGCCTCACTGCTCGTCAACGAACTCGTCGTGGTGCCCGGCTTCTCCACCAGCACGGGTGCCGCCCGGTTCACAGCCGCGTTCGTGGCACCGGTGCTCTGTTTCTCGCTGAGGCGTTCGGTACTGGCCTCGCGCGTCACCGGACGGACGGAGACCGGCGTCCGGGTGGGACTGTGGCTCGGCTGCGGCCTGGTTCTCGGCGAGTTCGCACGTGGCACGCACGGCAATGAATGGGTGGGCCCCGAGCCCCAGTTCCTGCTCGGTCTCCTCTTCGCCGCGCTCGTCGCGTCGGTGTGGTCGGCCCAGTGCGCCCAGTTGGCGCTCGGTCTGTCGACGAGGGCGTCGCGTGTGGCGGCGGGGCTGGTGAACCTGCTGGTGACGGCGGCGGTGCTGTGGGGCGGGCTGCACTGGTGGTACGAGACGGGCCAGTACGAGGCCGCGGGCATGTACAGCCAGGCCGAGACGTTCCGCGACCTGGTTCAGAAGGCGAGCCCCGGGCCGTGGCAGGACTACTCCAGGGAGTTGTCGGCCATCACCACGGCCTTGCCCACGCTCACCGCGCTGAAGACGAGCGTGCTGCTCGAGGGCGCCGCCTTCGCCCTGTGGCTCTTCCCGTTGACGCTGTGGGCCATGGCGGGCGCGAGGGGACTCCGGGTCCCGGGGACGCTCATGGCCGGACTCGCGGGCGGGCTGGGGTGCTGGGCGGGACTGACCGGGCTGGGATACCTCCAGCACGGCCGACGGCCCGCGACATGGAGCGCACGCTCAGGGACGTACGCGTTCGTCGACGGCTGGCTGGCGATCGGGGTGCTCATCGCAACGGGTCTGCTCACGGCCGCCGTTGTCGCCGCCGTCTCCCGGCGTTACTGGCTGCCACGCGCGCTGCTGGCGGCGGCCGTGGCCCAACTCGTCGGATACACAGGGGCGTTCGTGCTGTACTCGGCCGACGGCTGCCTCGGGCGGTTCAGCACCATGGCCGACCAGTGCCACTGGGTGCCCGCGGCCGGCTGGATCTTCACGAAGACCATCGCCGCACCCTCCCTGACCCCGGCCGTCCTCCTCGCGGCGTGCGCGGCGCTGGGCGGTGCGGGTGCGGCCCGGGCTGTACGGGCGATACGACGACTCGTACGGCGCCGGACGCCACCGGCACCGCCGGACCTGCCCAACCCGCGCCCGGACCTGCCAAGGGCCGCGCGCCCGGATACGCCCGAGGCCGCGCGCCCGGATACGCCCGAGGCCGCGCGCCCGGATACGCCCGAGGCCGCGCGCCCGGATACGCCCGAGGCCGCGCGCCCGGGCCTGCCCAAGGACCCGCGCCCGGACCAGGTACCGGTCCCGGACCAGGTACCGGTCGGGGGCGAGGCGGCGGCCCCGAACGAGGTACCGGTCGGGGACGAGGCAGCGGTCGTACCGGCCAGGGACGAGGCAGCGGTCGGGGGCGCGGTCCCACTCCCGACCCCGACCCCGACCCCGACCCCGGTCTCGGCCCCCGCTCTCCCCCGATGGAATCGGCTCCTGTCCTTGGGAACGGTGCTCGCACTGAGCGCACCCCCGCTGCTCCTCGCGGCTTCGTTCCACTCGGGCACGAGCACGTCGTCATCGGTCGCGGCGAAGTCCGGCGCCTCGGCCGACTCGGTGGGCGCGCTGGTCGACTCCCCGCCGACCGCGCGGCGGGCCAAGGTACGCGCGTGGCAGGCGTTGGCCTGGCTCGAACACGGCGGGCTGACGCACTACCGGCGGATCGGCGAGGCCGTCGGCGACCTCGGCGACGCGCTCACGGCCGCAGGCCGGCAGAAGCCCGGCGCCAACGGGAAGGTCAGCCTGGACACCAAGAAGTTCGCCCGATTGTGCGGCACCCTTGCCCAGCGCGCCGACGAAGCCCTGGCCTACTTTCCCGTGCCCGACAGGAGCGCCCAGAAGGACTGGTCCGGTGCCCTGGCCGCGATCGCCCGGAACGGCCGGGTGTGCCGTGACACGATGACCTCCGGCCACGACGGCGCGTATCGAACCGACGCGGATCGCGAGCGGGCCTTCAACCGGTCGCTCGACGGGGCACTCAAGGCGGTGGAGACCCTCACGCCCACGCTGGAGAAGATCGAGAAAGTGGCCACCGGATCCCGAACGAAGAGCGCGGCACCGGGGCTCTGAAGGTCCGGGGTCGCCCCAGGGACCCTACAAGCGCAGCATGGAGTGGAGAGCAAGCGAGCGCACCCGGAAGGAGGTGCGAGGCCATGGCCCAGTTCATGGATGTCCATTACGGGATGCGGGGCATCACGGACGAGCAGTTGAAGCAGGCACACCAGGCCGACCTCGCGATAGAGAAGGAGGAGGGCGTGCACTTCGAGCGGGCGTGGGCGGACCCGGAGTCCGGGACGGTGTACTGCCTCTCCGAGGCCCCCTCGGCCGACGCGGTCCGCCGTGTCCACGAACGCGCCGGTCACAGGCCCGACGAGATCCGCCCGGTCCCGCTGTCCGTCCGGTGACCCCGACGCAACGGCTCCACGTCCGCGGCAGGTGTGGCTACTTGGGATGCCTGATGCCGCGGAGGATCTTGGCTTCGGTGCTGAGGTAGCCGCTGGCGTAGTCGAAGCGCGGGGCGTCGGCGAAGGTGAGATAGAGCCATTTGAAGTTCTCGGCGAAGACGTATGCCGGGCAGTAGTCGCCCTTGGTCATCGGGCGCTTCGTCACATCGGTGACGATGGTGTAGCCGCCGGGGACCCGGTGGTAGGCCTTCAGGCTCTGGAAGTAGCGCCAGGCGGTGGACCGGTAGAACGGGTCCCCGGTCTGCCGGTAGAGGTCGAAGGCGCAGTTGGCGTACTCCGGACGCAGAGCGTTGACGGGCACCACGGCCGTGAGGCGGGTGTATTCGATCTCCTCGGGGATCACCGTGAACTTGTCCTGGACAGCGGTCCAGGACCGGTAGTAGTCCGCGGCCAGGGGGTTGTCCCCGCCAACCGGCAGGATGGCCGCGGCGAGGGAGGACTGCTGCCGGCCGAGCAGGGCCCCGGTGCGGCTGTCGACCTGCTTGAACCAGAGCAGGCCGCCCGCCCTCTCCGCGAGGCGCTTCTTGAGGGAAGCGTCGAAGATGCGGAACCAGTTCAGGCAGTCGCTGTCGCCGAACATCGCCCAGCCGCCCCACAGATACTCGTAGAAGGAGTCTGCGGGCGGGTTGGGGGCGACGTCCGTCCAGTCGGTCCACTTGCCGCTCTCGACGTTCAAGGTGGTGCCGAGCAGATCAAGGGGGGAGCGGCGCTCCACCACCGCCGCAAGCGCGCCCTTCGCCGCCCGGTAGTACCGGGAGTCGCCGGTGAGCTGCGACAGAACCCCGAACTCCAGGATGTTGGTGCCGATCTCCGCCAGCGGCACCCGGACACCGGAGACGACGCCGGTGCGCAGGTTGACGTACCGGTAGGGCATACGCGTCGGGGACTTGGTGAAGGCGGGCAGCAGGCGGTCCGCCAGGTCGACGCACTGGGTGAGCAGATGTGTTTCACCCGTGGCCAGATAGCCGGCCAGCAGGCCGCCCACGAGGCGGATGATCGATTCGAAGACCGGGAAGTCGGCATCCAGGTCGAAGTCCAGATGGGATCCGATCCACGACAGACTGCGGTCCACCTCGGCGTCCAGCCCCATGACGTAGTGGGTGTCGAGGGCTTCGACGATGGAGAGACCGACGGGATGCCGACCGGAGAAGAACTCCCGGTACCCGCCCGAGACCGGAAGCACTTCGTCATGCCCCCAGGCGTACTCCCGGTATCCGTTCCACGCATGGAGGAACTCGGCCTTGATCTCCTGGGCCTTCTGCGGGTCCGGTGTCCCGATCGACGTGGCCGGCGACTCCGGCGGGTATCCGTCGGCATCTGGTGGGGACGGGGTTGCCGCACGCGCCGGAACACCCGGTGCCCCCGCCATGAGGGCCGCGCCGAGTGCCGACACCGTGCGCAACACACCGCGACGGGAGGGGGAGTCCTCGCGAGGCCGCCCGAGGTGCGTCATGGTGCGGGGCCTTCCTGACCGTAGCGGATCACAGGGCGGCCACATTGTGTATGCGCATCGCTACGAGCGGTGGGAGCCACGCCCTGCCGGGCGCCAGGTCCTCGATGGACCCAAAATCGAACACATGATTGAATTCAGGTATGCGACCGTTCCCCGACGACCTCGTCCAGGCGCAGCAGGAGTGGAGCGACACGTACCACCGGCTCGCCGAACGCCCCGGCCGGACCGAGCTGCGTCGGCGCCTCCACCGGCTGTCGACGGCAGTGCTCTTCCACCCGTACTGGCAGGAGCGCGGCCGAACCCCCGCGGCCTGGTGGGAGTTGCGGAACCTCGGACGGGGGCAAACTGTTCCGGCCGGACAAGACGGACGCCTTCTCCTGCGAAATCGATGACCGCCCCACCGCAGCCCTTTGGTCGACGCATGCGCACCACCCAGCAGAACGCCCCGGACCCTCCGGCCGGAGGGTCCGGGGCGCGCCCGGGGTCACCGGACGAGGTGAACGGTGACCCTCGTGTCCGTGCTGTTGATGTTGACACCGTGGACGAAGCCGCCGGCGGTGCGGAACTCCCCTGTGCCTCCGGTGATCGCCAGGTCGACCCCGCCCTGCACATTGGGGTCGAACCGCCCCTGCACGGTGATCTGCCCCTGGTCCAGGGTGAAGGTTCCGACGCACTGCAGATCGAAGTCGTCCATCGGGCCCGTGCGGGTCACCGTGCAGACCTCACCGTAGGTGCCCACGGGGACGTCCTGCCTGAGCAGGATCCCGCTGATGACGATTTCGTCCCCCTGGCTGGCGCCGCTCGGAGCCAAGTCGATGGAGTTCACCTGCGTGGACCTGGCCACCAGTTGGAAGACTTCCTCGCGCTGGCTCGGCGAGCCCGGCAGGGTCCGGCTGCCGCCCCGGCCCGGACCGCCGGCGGCGAGCTTGCCGAAACCGCTCTGTCCAGGGTCGGCACTGCTGACGGCCATCGCAGGGGAAGCGCAGGAAAGGGCAATGGCCGTGGCCGCGGCTACGCCCAGGAAGCGGCGCTTGATCAGGCGCATGTTCGGATCTCCTCGGGAGCGGGGAAACAGGCGAGCGATTACCGAACGCCCATGGAACATCACCGAACGTATCCACGGTTCCGGCACCGCACCAGGAGGCGCCGATCGGCATCCGGGTGAGCGCAACGACCTCGTCGGCCGGCCCCTGCGGCGTGGAGGGCACTTGTGTCCCCTCGCATCCTTCCAGCCCGCTCACATCCGGAACTGGGTGCGGGATCTCCAGGAGAACGGCGTCCGGGGATCGTACGCCCGGCCGATCTACTCCACGTTCGAGCTCGCAACAAAGCGGGAGTGTGCCTCTGCCTCGCGTCCGCCGGACCTCCGGCAGGCGCCGCAGAGCGGCGACCAACGCCACATGGTCCGGGCCCGGTTCGGGCACCGCCCGCGAACGGACTCGCCCTGGACCAGCTCCCACCAGGAGCGCGCCCGCCGCCGGCGGCTCATCGCCAGACGGTGTGACACCGTGCGGATCCACGCACGGGATCCCGGCCGCCGGTCAGGACGGACGCCGCTCCCAGGCGCATACGAACCTCTCCTGGACCACGTCCTGGGCTTCGGCGTAGTCGCCCGTCCGGGCATACAGCCGGCCGACCGGACGCGGACAGGCAGCCGCGCAGCAGAGGTCGAACTCCTCCTCGGTCACCTTGTCGTGCTCTCTCCTTACGGCGCGGGGCCCGTGGTGTACGGCAGTTCGGTGGGGGTCATACGGTCGTGGTGACCCCGGCGGCGCTGTGCGCGAGCCACTGATTCCAGGTCAGGTTCCAGTCGCCGTAGCCGTTGCCGGCGGCGACGGTGTCCTTCGCCGACCCGGTGACCGTGACGACGTCGCCGACAAGTACCTGGTCGTAGAAGCGCCGGGCGGTGCCGTCGGTGGCGAGGCCGACACAGCCGTGGGTGACGTTGCGGTGTCCGGCCTCGGTGTTCGCGCGGGTTCTGGTGCACGCGGCACACCGAAACCCCTGCAACTCGCGCACGGTGACGCTCCCCGAGATGGGCATGCCCCGTGTCGTCCCCTGGCAGCCGGAACGGGTCTTCGCCGCACGTACCGCCACGGTCGAGCGCTTCCCCACCCGTCGGGGTCACGTTGCCGCGGAAGGTGTACGCGCACCTCATGCCCGGTAGCCGGAACCGCGCCCGCAAGGCGCTCGGTCGCACGCTTCGCCCGCAAGATCCCGGGCGCCGAGGGCCACAGTGGGCTCCCGGGCACCGAAGGCCCACAGTGGGCCCAGGCCGTGAAAATGCCCCCGATCCGCGCCGAAAGCGCAGGCCGGAGGCATGATCACACAATCTACTTCTTCTTGCCCTGGTTCTTGACCGCCTCGATCGCCGCCGCGGCCGCCTCAGGGTCGAGGTACTTGCCGCCCGGGGTGACCGGCTTGAAGTCGGCGTCGAGTTCGTAGTAGAGGGGGATGCCCGTCGGGATGTTCAGGCCCGCGATGTCGGCGTCCGAGATGCCGTCGAGGTGCTTGACCAGCGCGCGCAGGCTGTTGCCGTGGGCCGCGACCAGGACCGTGCGGCCGGCCAGCAGGTCCGGGACGATGTTGTCGTACCAGTACGGCAGCATGCGGAAGACGACGTCCTTCAGGCACTCCGTCCTCGGGCGCAGCTCCGGCGGGATGGAGGCGTAGCGCGCGTCGTTCGCCTGGGAGAACTCCGAGTCGTCCTCGATCGGCGGCGGCGGCACATCGTAGGAGCGGCGCCACAGCATGAACTGCTCCTCGCCGAACTCCTGCAGCGTCTGCGCCTTGTCCTTGCCCTGGAGGGCGCCGTAGTGGCGCTCGTTCAGGCGCCAGGAGCGGTGGACCGGGATCCAGTGGCGGTCGCACGCCTCCAGCGCGATCTGCGCGGTGCGGATCGCGCGCTTCTGGAGGGACGTGTGGACCACGTCGGGCAGCAGGCCGGCGTCCTCGAGCAGCTCACCGCCGCGGACCGCCTCCTTCTCGCCCTTCTCGTTCAGGTTGACGTCCACCCAGCCGGTGAACAGGTTCTTCGCGTTCCACTCGCTCTCGCCGTGGCGGAGGAGGATCAGCTTGTACGGTGCGTCGGCCATGGCTCCGAGCGTAATCGAACCCTTTGATCGCCCGCGCATCCGCCCGACTGGCGGACCGCCGCTCGCTCGGCCCTGGAACGGTTGACGGGATCCGTTAATTGGCTGGCCGTCCCCGGGCCCCCGCCCGTAAGTTGTGGGAACCACTTGAGCCACTTACATATCTGCCGACCCGTGGGGGGACCTCGTCATGCCGCTCGCCACCCTCGGACGCGCCGCCCGTGAGAGCGTGTCCGGGCTCCCCCGCGAGTTCTGGTGGCTGTGGACCAGCACGCTCGTCAACCGCCTCGGCAGCTTCGTCGCCACCTTCATGGCGCTCTACCTGACCCTGGACCGCGGCTACTCCGCCTCGTACGCCGGTCTCGTCGCGTCGCTGCACGGGCTCGGCGGAGTCGTCTCCTCCCTGGGCGCGGGCGTGATGGCCGACCGGCTCGGGCGGCGGCCGACCCTTCTGATCGCCCAGTCCTCCACGGCCGTCTCCGTCGCTCTGCTCGGCTTCATGCGGGACCCGGTCACGATCGCCGCCGTCGCCTTCCTCGTCGGCATGGCGGGCAACGCCTCCCGCCCCGCCGTGCAGGCGATGATGGCCGACATCGTCCGGCCCGAGGACCGGGTCCGCGCCTTCTCCCTCAACTACTGGGCGATCAACCTGGGCTTCGCGGTCTCCTCCATGGCCGCCGGCTTCATCGCCGAGTTCAGCTATCTCGCCGGGTTCCTGATCGAGGCGGGGATGACGATGACCTGCGCGATCGTCGTCTTCGCAAAACTGCCCGAGTCGCGTCCGCAGCGGGTCGCCAAGGAGACCGCCCAGGAAGTGGGTCTCGGCACCGTTCTGCGCGACGGCCGCTTCATGAGCGTGGTCGGTCTGTGCTTCCTCGTCGCGCTGGTCTTCCAGCAGGGGGCCGTGGGCCTGCCGCTGGCGATGGGCAGGGCCGGGTTCGCTCCCGCCGACTACGGCATGGCGATCGCCGTCAACGGCGTGCTGATCGTCGCGCTCCAGATCCCGGTCACGCGTTTCATCGAGCACCGCGACCCGCGTCGGCTGATGGTGCTCTCGTCCCTGATCGCGGGATACGGCTTCGGGCTCACCGCCTTCGCGGGCTCGGTCGGCGTCTTCGTGCTGACGGTGTGCGTATGGACGCTCGCGGAGATCGTCAACGCACCCACCCAGACGGGTCTCGTCGTCCGGCTCTCCCCGGTGCACGGGCGGGGGCGCTACCAGGGCGTGTACACCCTGTCCTGGTCGGTGGCGGCCCTGGTCGCCCCGTTGATGTCCGGCTTCGTCATCGACCGGTTCGGCGCGGAGTGGCTGTGGGGCCTGTGCGCGGCGGTCGGCACGGTTGCCGCGGCCGGATACGGGGTGCTCATGCGCAGCCTCCCTGCGGAGAGGACGGCGACGGGCACGACCGTGGGAACGACCGAGGCGGAGGTGGGCGCGGCCTGAGTCGGTACGCCCGGCCCCCGGCGGCGCCGGGCGGGCCGCGGTACGGGCGCTCAGGGCAGCGCACCGCGTCACAGCTCGCGCTGCGCCTCGTACAGGTTCCGGGGCCGTACGACGTCCGTCGTGCCGTACAGCTCCAGGCGGGAGTGCAGATCGCCCGTGAAGTCGGGTACGTCGATCTGGTCGAACTCCGAGACCACGTTCAGGCCGACGGTCGCGGAGCAGGGCGCCAGGCCGTCGATCTTCATCAGTCCCGCGCGGCCGTTCGTCACGCGGATGTTCCAGTGGCTGAAGCGCGCACCGAAGAGGGGACCGGCGGACGCGTCCCCGCCGTGGCGGCCGTTGTTGTTCACCGTGATGTCCGTGCGGACGTTCGCGAACGGCAGACCCCGGTGCGAGTCGAAGGTGCCCATCTGCATCTCGCCGCGCGACCAGACGTTGTACGAGGACAGGCCCTCCACGTTGATGCCGTGGAGCTGGGTGTCCGGCGGGGCCGGGACCGTCCGCTGCTCGATCGTGAAGTCCTCGATCAGGTTGTCGTGCGAGCCCTCCCGGCAGAAGTACGGGTGGTGCGAGCCCCGGCCGGTCACGCGGGTGTGGCGCAGTGTGCAGGAGGAGGCGGCGACCAGGCCGAAGCCGTTGTCCACATGCCGTACGACGACGTCGTCCGCCCAGCAGTCGTACGCGCACTGGAAGACGACACCGTTGTAGCCCTTGTCCAGCAGGTGCGGGGACTGGGGGGTCTCGATGGCCTGGAGGGTCAGGCCCTCCACGCCGGCGCCGGTCAGCGCCGGTACGTGTGTCGTCAGGCGCGGATCCCACTCGGGCCGCACGTCGAGCGGAAGGGGTCGCTCGAACGTGACCTTCCGGCCCGCCACGCGTGCGATGCGCGCGGGCCACTCATAGGGGACGTACGACGTCAGCTTCGTCTTGTCGTCCCAGCGGTACGCCTCCGGGCCGGGGCCGCCGCCCGACATGTGCTCCAGGAGGGTGTGCCCGGCATCGTCCGCGAGGCGCAGGAGGACGAGTCGGCCGGGCCGCAGCCGCCGGGCGTCCGCGACCGTCACCGTCCAGGAGCCCTGCCGGGCCGGGGCAACCGTTGTCAGCGTCTGCCACTCGTCGCGCCGATTGCCGGTCCAGCCCTCGAACGGCCACGCCTTCGCCCGGACGGCCGCGACCAGGGAGTCCCAACGAGCCGTGGGCGCGAGCCAGATGAGGCCTCCCGCCCAGGACCAGGCGGACTTGTCACCGCCGTACCGGGATCCGTAGACGCCGATCAGCTCGGTGAGGTTCTTGGTCGCGTACAGCGTCGTACGGTCGCTGCCCGCGCCCCGCAGGACGACGTTGTCGTACCCGATGCGGATCAGACCGTCGATGCGGAACGTGCCGGGCGGGACGAGAACCGTGCCGCCGCCGGCCCGTCCGGCTGCCGCGATGGCGCGGTTGATCGCGGGGGCGGAGTCGGTCGTCCCGTCCGTCACGGCTCCGTACGCGGTCACGTCGGCCACCACGGGCGGGTGGGGGAGGCATGCCGCCCCGCCGCGCCGGCCGGCCCGGCCGATGTACGGGATCTGCGGGTGCGCGAAGGGGGAACGGACGAACTCGCGCCACAGGACGGGGACTTCGTCCCTCGGCCGGGCGAACGCGGCGGCCGGTGTCGCGGTGCCGACTGTCGCCGCCGCCGCCACGGAGACGGCGCCGCCGAGCAGGCCCCGTCTGCTGATGTCCGCGTGCCCCATGCCCATGCCCCGAACCGCCTTCCAGGACTCCAACGACTCTCAGCGAGGTGAATTTCCATGGATATGAACGACGTTCAGATGTGCGATAGCAGTGAGCATGCCACGGAGTCCATGGGCGGGGGAAGGGGCTTGCAGTGATTGGCGGGGAGAGCAGTGATTGCCGAGGACGACGGTCTGCGGCGGACGGTGGCGACGGCCCGTGGTCGTTCGAGCGTCAGTCCTCTGAGCGCTGGGTCAGATGGCTGAACGCCTCCAGATTGCGCGTCGACTCGCCGCGCGCCACCCGCCAGGCGTACTCCTTGCGGATCGCGGACGCGAAACCGAGCTCCAGAAGGGTGTTGAAACTGCCGTCCGCCGCCTCCAGGACCGAGCCGAGCAGCCGGTCCACCTCGTCCGCGGTCACGGCGGACAGCGGCAGCCTGCCGGTGAGATAGATGTCGCCGAGCGGGTCCACGGCGTAACTCACCCCGTACAGCTTGAGGTTGCGCTCCAGCAGCCAGCGGTGCACGCCGGCCTCGTTCTCGTCGGGGTGCCGGATCACGAAGGCGTTGAGGGACAGGGAGTGCCTGCCGACGATCAGCGAGACGGTCGTCGACAGCTTGCGCGAGCCGGGAAGCTTCACGACGTACGAGCCCGTCGCCGGACTCTCCCACTCCAGTTCGGCGTCCTTGAGGACGTCTTCGATGACCTGTGCCGCCCGCTGTTCCTCAGACATGCTGGGAGCGTAATCGACGGGTGTCAGCCTTGGTGCGCGCGCAGCCGGCGCCGGTGGGCCTGCATGGCCGCCGTGTACACCCCTGCCGTCGCGGAGGCCGCGTTCTCCCAGCCGAAGGACTCCGCGTGCCGGGCCGCGGCCTCGCCCATGCGGGCGGTGAGGTGCGGGTCGTCGGCGAAGTCGCGCAGCACGCGCGCGTAGGCGGCGGGATCGTGCCCCTGGACGAGAAATCCGGTCCGCCCCTCCCGCACGGCGACGGGCAGCCCGCCGACCGCGGCCGCCAGCACGGGCGTACCGGCGGCCTGCGCCTCGATGGCGACGAGTCCGAAGGACTCGCTGTAGGACGGCATGACCAGCACGGACGCGGCCCGGAACCAGTCCGCGAGCTGTTCCTGCCCTACGGGCGGCCGAAAGCGCACCACATCGGCTATGCCCAGCCGCGCGGCGAGCTTCTGCAGCCCCTCCGGCTTGGCAAGCCCGCTGCCGCTCGGACCGCCCACAACGGGTACGACGATGCGGGAGCGCAGCTCGGGGCGCTCGTCGAGGAGGACGGCCACGGCGCGCAGCAGCACGTCGGGCGCCTTGAGGGGCTGTATGCGCCCCGCAAAAAGGGGGATCAGCGCGTCCTTGGGCAGCCCCAGCCGGGCCCGGGCGGCGGCCCTGCCGTCGGCCGGGCGGAAGCGCTCGAGGTTCACCCCCGGATGCACCACGGCCACCTTGCCGCGCTCGGCCGCGTAGTGCCGTACGAGTTCGTCGGCCTCTTCGGCGGTGTTGGCGATGAGCCGGTCCGCGGCAGCCACGATCTGGGTCTCGCCGATGACGCGGGCGGCGGGCTCGGGGGTGTCACCGTCGGCGAGGGCGGCGTTCTTGACCTTGGCCATGGTGTGCATGGCGTGCACCAGGGGGGCGCCCCAGCGCTCGGCGGCGAGCCAGCCGACATGACCGGAGAGCCAGTAGTGGGAGTGCACGAGGTCGTAGTAGCCGGGGCGGTGACCGGCCCAGGCCTGCATCACTCCGTGGGTGAAGGCGCACAGCTGGGCGGGGAGGTCCTCCTTGGCGAGCCCCTCGTAGGGGCCCGCGTCGACGTGCCGGACGAGGACGCCGGGGCCGAGCTCGACGGCGGGCGGGAGAGCCGCCGTGGTGGACCGGGTGAAGATCTCGACCTCGATGTTGATCGCGGCGAGTCGCTGGGCCAGTTCCACGATGTAGACGTTCATGCCGCCGGCGTCGCCCGTGCCGGGCTGATGGAGCGGTGAGGTGTGCACGGAGAGCATGGCGACGCGGCGTGGCCTGCGGTGCGGCAACCGCAGCCGTGAGGGGGCCGCCGTGGAGCGACGCCCGAGCCTGCTGACGTACTGGCTCACCTGGCGTTCCTCCTCCTTGCTGCGGGCATGCACGGCTGACGGAAGGACGCGGAACGACCTCCAAGCAGTGCGAACGCCGGGACCGGGTGCTCCCATTTCCCTCGCGGGCGGATTTGCCGAATCATTACCTATTGTCGATCAACCGTTCGATGGTGGCGAGCGTGGTTATCCACAGGCCGGCCCGGCCTCCTCCCCCGCCGCTTACTCTCGTACGCATGTCAACCCGCGCCGCGTCCCGCCCCGTGGGTACGGTGACGCGCGGGACCACCAATCCGAATCGGCTGCGCCGAATGGACCGCTGGATCGCAGCGGTCCACGGCGCGGAGCTCCGCCGCACGGCGGACCCCGTGGCCGTCGACCTCGGGTACGGGGCCGCCCCGTGGACCGCGGTCGAGCTGTTGCAGCGCTTGCGCACCGCCGCGCCCCGTACCCGCGTCGTCGGCGTCGAGATCGAGCCCGCCCGGGTCACGGCCGCACAGCCGTACGCCCGCGAAGGCCTGGTCTTCCGTCACGGCGGCTTCGAGGTGCCCGTGCGGGGCCGCCCGGCCCTCATCCGCGCCGCGAACGTGCTGCGGCAGTACGAGGAGGGCGAGGTCGCCACCGCCTGGGAGCGGCTGTGCGCCCGGCTCGCCCCGGCCGACCCCGTGACGGGCTCCCGCGGCGGCCTGCTCGTCGAGGGCACATGCGACGAGATCGGCCGCCGCCACGTCTGGGTCGCCCTCGGCCCCGAGGGCCCGCGCACGGTCACCTTCGCCACCCGGCTCGGCTCCCTGGAGCGCCCGTCCGACCTGGCCGAGCGGCTCCCGAAGGCGCTCATCCACCGCAATGTCCCGGGCGAGCCCGTGCACGCCTTCCTGCGCGACTTCGACCACGCCTGGGCAGCCGCCGCGCCCTACGCCTCGTACGGCGCGCGCCAGCGCTGGATACGCACGGTCCGCCGGCTGACGGCGGACTGGCCGGTCACCGACGGCCCGGCGCGCTGGCGCCAGGGGGAAGTCACCGTCGCCTGGGGCGCATTGGCGCCACGCGCCTGACCGGCCGCCCGATCTGCACATCTGCCTGACGGGCTCGACCGGCTTGACGGAGCTGATGCGCTCGACGCTCTCAAGAGGCTCGACGCAGCTGATGCGCCCGACGGGCTTGATGCGCCCGACAGGCTCGTCGGGCTCGAGAGGCTCGAGGGCTTGATGCGCATGACGGGCCCGACAAGCTCGACGCGCTCGATACGTGCTCGACGCGTTTGATCTGCAGGGAACGATCTTTCCGGGTCTTTCGTCACATGCCCGTGGAGATCATCGGACAACTGCGGGTAGCGGCAAGGGAGATCGTCGTACGAGGTGCGGCAGGAGAGGGAGTTTTCCGCGCGGCTGAGTCCCACGTCTGTCACTTTGCCCATCGGCGTGGCACGATCCCGAGGCGTCCGGAAGTTACTGACGGTTAATCAGGTTTGGGGGCGAAGTATGGGATCCGGGAAGCGGACCCTGACCACGGCGGCCATCGCCCTGGTCTGCACAGTCACCGTGTTGGGCACGTCGGGCACGGCCTGCGCGAGCCCGGGCCGGCCGGCCCCGACGCCCGCTCCGTCCGGCAGTGCGGCTCCGGCGCCCGGCAACGATCTCGAAGCGGTCCGCAGAAAACTGGACACGCTGTACCACGAGGCCGCCGTCGCCACGGACGCGTACGACGCGGCCGAGGAGAAGACCAAGAAACAGTCGGCGCGGATCGTGGACCTGGCGCGGGAGATCGTCAAGGGCCAGGAGAAACTGGACGAGTTGAAGAACCGCGCGGGTGCAGCCGCCCGCGCCCAGTACCGCGGCGGGGGCCTTCCGCCCGAGGTCCGGCTCTGGCTGAGCAACGACCCGCAGCAGTTCCTCGACGAAGCGGGCGTCGCCCGCCAGGGCGAGCACGCGACCGAGGGCCTCCTCTCCGAGATGACGCGCACCCAGGAGGACTTGAAGCAGTACGCGCGTGACGCCGCCGACCAGTGGCAGAAACTCGACGCCAACCGCAAGGCCAAGGCCCAGGCCAAGAAGACGATCGAGCAGCAGATCGCCGCCGCGGAGAAGCTCCAGTCCCGGCTGAAGAAGCAGGAGCAGGAGCGCCTGCAAAAGCTGGAGGAGCAGGCGGCGTACCAGGCACAGACGGCCTGGCTGGACTCCGGGATACTCCAGGAGATCCGCGGCAAGGCGTCGGCAGAGGGCGCGAAGGCCGTGAGCTTCGCGACGGACCAGCTCGGCAAGCCGTATGTGTGGGGCGCCGAGGGACCGAAGTCGTACGACTGTTCAGGACTGACGTCACAGGCCTGGGCGGCGGCCGGCACGCCCATTCCGCGCACCTCGCAGGAGCAGTGGAAACAGCTCAAGCACGTCGACGTCAAGGACATGCGCCCCGGCGACCTGATCATCTACTTCGGTGACGCCAGCCATGTGGCGATGTACGTCGGCGACGGCGCGATCATCCACGCCCCGCGCCCGGGGCGAACGGTGACGGTCGCGGGCGCGGGCTCGATGCCGATCCTGGGGGTCGTACGCCCGGACGAGTGAACCCGTGCCGTCCGGCGGTGCCGACGCCGGCGAGTGATGCGGCCCACGTGACGTGTTCCATGTGACGGGGCGCACGCCACCGGTACCCCAAACCTGCACCCGACGTGACGTTCGTCATCCGCCGTCGTGTGCCCCCTTGTCCAACTGCGGCGTGGATGCGGCATATGACGGTGGCCGGTTGCTCTACATCATCGGCCAGGGCATTCCGCTGCGGCCTCGGCTACCGCTATGGTCCCCACTCGGTGGGTCGAGGTCCCTTGCCCCACCATGCCCTCGGGGGGAGGGAAGGAACCAACACGATGCCCGTACCCGTACCGCGGCAGAGGGCGATCCCGGCCGCGGAGAGTGGTCAGGCTCAAGCCGCACCCCCGCCCGGGACCCCGGCCGTAAAGGGGCCGACTGCCCGTGGCAAGGCCCCGGCCGACACGCTCACCCTGCTGGTGATCGAGGACGACCCCGCCGGTTCGCCGATCGTGCCCGAGATGCTCGACGCGGCCGGCCGGCCCATACGGCTGCGCACCGCGCGCAACCTCACCGAGGCCGAGCGGCTGCTCACCGACGACGTCCAGTGCATCCTGCTGGACCTCGCTCTGCCCGCCCCGGGCCGGGCCGCCGAGGAGGACGACGAGCTCGCCGTGCTGCGGCACGTGCTGCAGCTCGCGCCCCGCCATGCCGTTCTCGCGCTCACCACGTCCGGCGACGCCGAGCGCGGCGCGGAGGCTGTGCGCGTCGGCGCCCAGGACTATCTGTTCCGTGACGAGCTGGACGGACGGCTGCTGAGCCGCGCGATCCGCTACGCCGTCGAGCGCAAGCGGTCCGACACGGCCGAGCGGCGGCTGACCGAGTCCCGGCTGCGGGCGCAGGAGAACGCGCGTCTGGAGCGCGGTCTGCTGCCCACCCCGCTGCTGGAGGGCTCCTCGCTGCGTTTCGCGGCCCGCTATCGCCCCGGCCGCTCGCGGGCGCTGCTCGGCGGCGACTTCTACGACACGGTCCGTACGCCGGACGGCACGGTGCACGCGATGATCGGCGACGTCTGCGGGCACGGCCCGGACGAGGCCGCGCTCGGCGTGGAGCTGCGCATCGCCTGGCGCGCCCTGACGCTGGCGGGACTGTCCGGTGACGAGCTGCTCTCCACGCTCCAGCAGGTCCTGGAGCACGAGCGGGACAACGACGAGATCTTCGCGACGCTGTGCACGGTGGACATCGCACCGGACGGCCGCCGCGCCGGGCTGTGCCTGGCCGGCCATCCCTCGCCGCTGGTCGCCCGCCCGGACCGGCCGGCCGAGCTGCTGCCGTACGTCAACAACGGCCCGGCGCTCGGTCTGCTGCCGCGCGCCCGCTGGCCGCGCCTGCAGGTCGAGCTGGGCCCCGCCTGGAGCCTGATGCTCTACACCGACGGTCTGATCGAGGGCCGGATCGGCGAGGGCAGGGAGCGCCTGGGCCAGGACGGCATGGTGGAGCTGGTCCGTCGCCAGCTGGCCGACGGCCTGACCGGCGAGGAGCTGCTGCGCGCGACGGTGAGCGAGGTCCGTGACCTCAACGGCGGGGAACTGGCGGACGACGTAGCGGTGGTCCTGCTCGACCGCGGCCCCTAGGCGGCGTCCCGGGACGGCGCACCTGGCGCACCACGGCCGTCGAACCCCGCCCGGGACGTGGGCCTGCCGCCGGGGGCGGCGGGTGCGGCCTAGCGCCCGCCGTTGTACGGACCGTACGGGCCGTCGCTGCTGCTTCCGCGGCGGCGGCCCCAGCCGCTGCCCGAGACGTGCTTGAGTGCGGGCCGGACGTCGACGAAGAAGACGATCGTGGCGACGAGGCCCGCGAGCTGCAGGAAAAGCATCGGCACGAACAGGTTCACCGCGACCGTGATGCCGAGGATGATCAGCCAGAAGCCCTTGTTCTGCTTGTCTGCGGCGGTGTACGCGTCCCTGCGGTACAGCGCGGCCATCACCAGTGCCACCACGGCGAGCACCAGCATGGCGGTGAAGAGCAGCCACATCAGGCCGCCGAATGCCGTCATCAGCACAATGCCCACCACCCGAGTCGAGTCGTTTCTACGGCCACCGTACCCGTGTCCGGGGGCCGTGTACCCGTAAGAACGGGTCGGGCACTCCAGGAGTGCCCGACCCGTCGTACGTCCTCGGCCCGCCGGGCCTACTTGGCCGGCGGCGTGGTCTTCTTCGCCACCGGCTTGCGGGCAGCGGGGGTGGCCTTCTTCGCCGCCGGGGCCTTCTTGGACTCGGCGGGCTCCGCCTTGGCCTCGGCCGGCCTCGGCTCGTCCTTCACCTCGACGGGCTCCGGCCTGCCCTCGACGGCGACTGCCAGCTCCTCGATCTCCTCGGCGGCCTCGCCGCGCCAGGTCTTCACGGCCTGCTCGCCGTGCTCGGCCACCTTCTCGTAGGTCTCGCGGGCCTTGACCGCGTACTCGGCGGCGACGCCGACGCCGCGCAGGGCGAGGTCCTGGGCGGTCTCGCCGAGCTTCTTCAGATCGGCGTCCAGGTTGGTGCCGAACTTCTTGAGGTCGGAGTCGAGGCCGCTGATGAACTCGTTGACCTTCGCCTGGAGGGTCTCCTGCGTCTCCTTGACGCGGGCGCCGGCCTCCTTGGCGCGGGCCGCGGCCCTCTCCTGGACGGCCTTCGGGTCGGTGTTGCGTACGGCCTCGATACGGGCCGGGGCCTCGGCGCGCAGCTGCTCCACCAGGCCGGGCACCTTCTTCGCCTGCTGAAGGGCCAGGTCGGCGGTGCCGGCGGCGAAGTAGAGCGGGGTCGGGTCGCTGAGGGTCTTGCGCAGGTCGTCGGTGATGGCCATGGAGATGGTCCTCCCGGTTCGGCTTTCGTCTGAGGGTTTTATCGGTCCGCGGGACGCTCTCCGGTCGTCCTGATCGTCCCGGCTGTTCGGTTCGTTTCCGATCGTCTCGGTCAACTGGCGGTCTGCTGCGGACCGGCATCGCCGCCGTCGGCCGTGCGGTGGCCGGGGGCGCCGTTGCCCTGGGCGTCGTCCGTGTCGCGGGCCTGCCGAGCCGCCCGTGCGTCCTTGTCCGCCGGGTCCGCGCGGACTATCTCGAAGCCGTTCTCCTTGCGGAACGACTCGTAGATCTGGAGCAGCACCTGCTTCTGCCGCTCGGTCAGCGTGGGATCGGCGAGGATGACGGCGCGCGTCTCCACCTCGTCCCGGTCCCGCTCGGCGTCGAGGATGCCGGCCCGCACGTACAGCGTCTCGGCGGAGATGCGCAGGGCTTTGGCGACCTGCTGCAGTACCTCCGCGCTCGGCTTGCGCAGCCCGCGCTCGATCTGGCTCAGATACGGATTGGACACCCCGGCGGCGTCGGCGAGCTGCCTGAGCGACAGCTGCGCATTGCGCCGCTGCTCGCGCAGGTACTCGCCGAGGTTGCCGACATTGAGCGATGCCATGCCTCCACCTTGCCGCAAGAACGCTAACTTTTGCAAGCACCCGCTTGCAAAAGTGCGCCGCGCCACGGCCGGGCCGCGGGTGAGGCCGAGCAGGACGGTTGTCGAGGTGACCGAACCGATCAGGATTCGAGAAGCGCCCTCCCCCGAGCCGCAGCTAGCGTGACCGCCGTGGACATCGCCATTCACGCGAGCTTCCTCCCGCACAGGAGCGCCTCCGGGCGTGCGCAACGGGAGGCTCGCCGTCCGTGGCGATCGGGCCGTCGTTTTCCGGCCTTCCCATCGTCTTCAAGCCAGCCGATCCCGACCGGATCGTCTTCAAGCCAGCCGATCCCGACCGGACCCACGACTTCAGGAGTGACCATGACCGGCTCTTCCACCCAGGGAATCAAGACCGTGCTGCACCCCGTTTCCGACCTGGCGGCGGCCAAGGAGGTGTACACCGCCCTGCTCGGCGTAGCGCCGCAGGCCGACGAGTCCTACTACGTCGGTTTCGAGGTCGCCGGCCAGCACATCGGGCTGGTGCCGGGCGGCGGACCGCAGGGCATGACCTCACCGGTGGCCTACTGGCACGTGCCGGACATCGAGGCGAAGCTGGCCGAGGTGACCGCCGCGGGTGCCACCGTGAAGGAGCCCGCGCACGACGTCGGTGGCGGGCGCCTGGTGGCCACCGTCACCGATCCCGACGGGAACGTCCTCGGACTGCTTCAGGACCGATGAGTGCCTCCCCCGCTCCCGCGCCCGGCGTCGTCGCGGCACCGAGCCGTTAGGCTGGGCCGGGCCGAACCCACGACGTGTCCCTGATCGACGGCGAAGCCGAGGTCCTCGAGACAGACGCGCCGACGCGGGAGCGGGGTGACCGGTGCGTCACGCGCACCGGCTTCGACCTGCGTGCGCCGGCCACGCCGTACCGCTGGTTCCGCATCTCCCCGCGTCGCGTCCAGGCTTGGCGCGAGGTGGACGGGATGTCCGACCGCCGGCTGATGTGCGACGGCACCGCCGGATGATCCGACGCCTCGGCCGGGCGCGCCGGGGGCAAGGGGGCCGGGGGCCGGGGGCTCCACGCGCCGAAGTGAACGAGACCGGACGTGCTGCTCGAAGCTGGTCGGATCGAGCCAGGCGACGCCGACGGAGACCGCACGGGCGGCCCCGCCCAGGAGATGGAGACACGATGAGCACGGCCCCAAGGACGGACACGGAGTCGGCTGCGCTCCACATCGCCGACAGCCACGACCTGATCCGCGTGCACGGCGCGCGCGTGAACAACCTCAAGGACGTCAGCGTCGAGCTCCCCAAGCGCCGGCTGACGGTGTTCACCGGCGTCTCCGGCTCGGGCAAGAGCTCGTTGGTGTTCGGCACGATCGCCGCGGAGTCGCAGCGGCTGATCAACGAGACCTACAGCGCCTTCGTGCAGGGCTTCATGCCCACGCTGGCCCGGCCCGAGGTCGACGTACTGGACGGGCTGACGACGGCGATCATCGTCGACCAGCAGCGGATGGGTGCCGACCCCCGCTCCACGGTCGGCACGGCGACCGACGCGAACGCGATGCTGCGCATCCTCTTCAGCCGGCTCGGGCAGCCGCGCATCGGCTCGCCCAACGCGTTCTCCTTCAACGTCCCCTCGGTCCGGGCGAGCGGAGCGATCACCGTCGAGCGCGGTGCCAAGAAGACGGTGAAGGCGACCTTCAGCCGCACCGGCGGCATGTGTACGCGCTGCGAAGGCCGGGGCGCGGTCTCCGACATCGACCTCACCCAGCTCTACGACGACTCCAAGTCGCTCGCCGAGGGTGCGCTCACCATCCCCGGCTACACGGCGGGCGGCTGGAACTACCGGCTCTACAGCGAGTCGGGCTTTGTCGACCCGGAGAAGCCGATCCGCAAGTACACCAAGAAGGAGCTGCACGACTTCCTCCACCACGAGCCGACCAGGATGAAGATCGCGGGCATCAACATGACCTACGAGGGGCTGATCCCGCGGGTCCAGAAGTCGATGCTCTCCAAGGACAAGGAGGCGATGCAGCCGCACATCCGGGCGTTCGTGGACCGGGCGGTCACCTTCACCACCTGCCCCGACTGCGACGGCACCCGGCTCAGCGAGGCTGCCCGGTCGTCGAAGATCAGGGGGATCAGCATCGCCGACGCCTGCGCGATGCAGATCAGCGACCTGGCCGAATGGGTCCGCGGCCTCGACGAGCCCTCGGTGGCGCCGCTGCTCGCGAAGCTGCAGCACACCCTCGAGTCGTTCGTGGAGATCGGCCTCGGCTACCTCGCGCTCGACCGGCCGTCGGGCACGCTCTCGGGCGGCGAGGCGCAGCGCGTCAAGATGATCCGCCACCTCGGCTCCTCGCTCACCGACACCACCTACGTCTTCGACGAGCCCACCACGGGCCTGCACCCCCATGACATCCAGCGGATGAACGACCTGCTGCTGCGGCTGCGGGACAAGGGCAACACGGTGCTCGTCGTGGAACACAAGCCCGAAGTGATAGCGATCGCCGACCACGTCGTCGACCTCGGCCCCGGCGCCGGTACGGCGGGCGGCACCGTCTGCTTCGAGGGCACCGTCGAGGGGCTGCGGGCCGGCGGCACCGTCACCGGCCGCCATTTCGACGACCGGGCCTCCCTGAAGAAGACGGTGCGGACGCCGGGCGGCACGCTGGAGATCCGCGGCGCGACGACGCACAACCTGCAGGACGTCGACGTCGACATCCCGCTCGGGGTGCTTGTCGTCGTCACCGGCGTCGCCGGCTCCGGCAAGAGCTCGCTCGTGCACGGGTCGATCCCCGCCGGCGCGGGTGTGGTGTCGATCGACCAGGGCGCGATCCGCGGCTCACGACGGAGCAACCCGGCGACGTACACCGGACTGCTCGACCCGATCCGCAAGGCGTTCGCCAAGGCCAACGGCGTGAAACCGGCACTGTTCAGCGCCAACTCCGAGGGCGCCTGCCCCAACTGCAACGGCGTCGGCGTCGTCTACACCGACCTGGCGATGATGGCGGGCGTCGCCTCCACCTGCGAGGAGTGCGAGGGGAAGCGGTTCGAGGCATCGGTCCTCGACCACCACCTCGGCGGCCGCGACATCAGCGAGGTGCTCGCGATGTCGGTGACCGAGGCCGAGGAGTTCTTCGGCGCCGGCGAGGCGCACACGCCGGCCGCGCACCGCATCCTCGGCCGGCTCGCCGACGTCGGGCTCGGCTACCTCAGCCTCGGCCAGCCGCTCACCACGCTGTCCGGCGGCGAGCGGCAGCGGCTCAAGCTGGCCACCCACATGGCCGAGAAGGGCGGTATCTACGTCCTCGACGAGCCGACCGCAGGCCTGCATCTTGCCGACGTCGAGCAGCTGCTCGGCCTGCTCGACCGGCTCGTCGACTCCGGCAAGTCGGTCGTCGTCGTCGAGCACCACCAGGCAGTCATGGCGCACGCCGACTGGATCATCGATCTCGGTCCCGGCGCCGGCCACGACGGCGGCCGGATCGTCTTCGAGGGCACACCCGCCGACCTCGTCGCCGCCCGCTCCACCCTCACCGGCGAGCACCTCGGGGCCTACGTCGGCACCTGACCGAAACTCACGGGCACCGCGGGACGACGCCCTCGTGTCCCACCGTCATGCCCTGCTGACCCTGCATGGCAGGCGGCTCCTGATCGAACCTGTCCTCGCTGGACGCCCGACGGCTCACGTGGCCGCGGAGACGGGTATCGGCTCGGCCGGCCCACCTGCCGGCCGAGCCACCGCTACGAACGCACCCGCGCGGGCGAGCTCGTGCACGTCGACATGGCGAGCTCGTGCACGTCGACATGGCGAGCTCGTGCACGTCGACATGGCGAGCTCGTGCACGTCGACATAAAGAATCCCGGCAACGTCCCCGACGCCGACGGACACGGGGTGATCGACCGCCGCAACGCGATGGAGCACGAGCTCGCCACCACCGGCCGGCGCCAGGGCGGCCACCCGGTGATCGGCTGCAGTTACCTCCACCCCGCCGTCGACGATCACTCCGTCCGGCCCACAGCGAGATCCTGCCCGACGAGCTCCGGCACACCGCCATCGCCTTCTGGCAGCGGGCCCAGGCGGTGCCGCGCGCCTTACTCCCCGGGCCCGTGGCCCGTTCGCCTCCATGGGCCGAGTGCGGACATGACATCCTCCGGAGTGGGAACGGTGTCCAGGCCCAGCGGCTCCGCGGCGGCGGTCAGCACCTGCCGCACCTTCGCGGCCTCCTGCTCGAGGACGAGCGCACCCGCCTCCGGCCGGGAGTCCAGGAACTGGGTGGCCCGGATGACGTCGGTGAACACGGACTGGGCCCGTTTGAAGTCGAGCAGTCTCGGCAGGTCCTCCTCCCAGCCGTTGGAGCTGCCGCTCCTCTCCTCCTCCATCACCTCGCACCACTGCTTCACCATCAGCTCGTGCTGCGGTCTCGGATAGCGCATCAGATACAGGTGGGTGGCCAGGTCGTAGAGGGGATCGCCGAACATGGCCAGTTCCCAGTCGATGGCCCACAGGCGCCGCTGGTCGTCGACGACGAAGTTCTCCCGGTGCAGATCGGCGTGCAACAGACAGAAGGGGCGCTCGCTCAGGCCTGCGACACGCTTTCTGAGCCTCCCGAAGGAGGCTCCGTCCAGCCCCAGGGAGGAGAACAGCCCCGGAAACCTCTCCAGGTTCTCCCGGTACACGCGCTGCTCGGCGAAGCAGATCAGCCGGTCCAGGAAGTCCGCGGTGTCGCCCTCGGGGGACCGGTCCTCCGGCTTGCACTCGCGCTCCACACCGAGCGATTTGGGTGTCACCCGGGCCAGTTGCCGGAACAGGTCCAGGATCTGGCCTGCGATGTCGTCGGGAACCTCCTCACCTGAGGCGTGGAGCGAACCCAGCGTCGTCCCTTCGATGAACTTCTGCAGGCGCACATCGCGCACATCGTCGCTCACCGTGATGAGTTCGGGGATGCGGGTGATGCGGCCCTGGAGATCGGCGAGCAGGGTCTCCTCCGACGCGAAACACCGGCGGTCGAACCAGAGCAGATTGCTCCGCGGCTCCCGGCACTTGCCCCGGACCGGACCCGGGCCCACGGCTTCCGGGGGCAGCGGGATCACATACGTCTCGTGGTGGTAGCCCTCGAGCGGTCCCTCGACCGCGCTCGGGTCGCGGCTGATTCCGGCGGCGCGTTCCCGCGCGGGAGAAGAGACACAGTCGGCTTGCATCGTTCGTTCCCTGGCATGAGAGCGCACCGATGGTGCGGAAGTGAAGCACGGTACCTCCCCGCGGTCGAGCGCGGCGCCGGAAAGGGCTCGATTCCCGTGTCGGTCCCCTGCCCGGGGGATGGAACAAGCCGGGGCGTCCGCCTGCACGGAGTACGACGGTCCGGTTCAGGCCCGCCCCCGCAGGACCCGCAGCACCGCCTCCAGCGACCGTACGATCACCGCGGCGCCCGCGTCGCGCAGGAGCTTCTCCTTGTACTCGTCGCGCGCGTAGCCGAGGAAGGGCACGCCGGCCTGTTCGGCGGCCCGGAGGTCCGACGGGGCGTCCCCGATCATCAGGGCGGCCCCGGCGGCCGCTCCCATGGCCTGCAGGGCCCGGTTCAGGTGGTACGGGTCGGGCTTCTGCTGGTGGAGTTCGTGCGTGCGGCCGTAGACGTGCGGCGCGAAGCACTCGGCGGTCCCGCGGCCTGCCAGGTACGCGGCGACCGTGCGCGCCGAGTTGTTGGTGGTGACGGCGAGTCGTGCGCCGAGGGCGGTCCAGGTGCGTATCAGCGGATCCGCGTAGGCGGTGGGCTGCGCGGTGGGGACGGCTCTCAGCTCCTGCTGGGTGAGCATCTCCTCAAGTTCGGCCACCAGATCGCTTCCCGGGTGTCGCTGGTTGACCGCGAGCAGGACGACCTGTGGATCGGGGTGCACCCTCTCCTCCGCGGTCAGCAGCCAGAGGAGCCCCTGCCGCTCCAGCCACTCCACCAGCTCCCGGGCGATCTCCTCCGCCGAGTAGCCCGCGAACAGCCGGCAGATCGGCCCGTCGAAGTCGAAGAGGACGAAGCGCGCGCCCGTGATCAGTTCGCGCAGTTCTTCCGTCTGTGCCGTCACCGGATCAGTCTGCTTCGTATCAGAAGTCACTAGGAGAGTGTCAGGTCCGTGGTGATGGTTTCCCAGAGGGCGTCGAACCACTTCTGGGATTGCTCCACGAAGGCCGCGTCGCGCCGGCCCGCCCGGCGTTCGAAGGAGAAGAGCAGGGACTTGGAGCCCAGGGTGTCGTACATCTCGAGGGTCCGGCTCTCCACCTCCTCCTCCCGCTTCGTGAGCATGTAGTAGGCGATCAGGGCCTCGGTGCCGTTCAGGAGGTACAGCTTCACCGGCGGGGTGAAGGGCAGTGCGCGGAACGTCACGCGGACGTCGATGTTGTGCGACGAGCGCAGGGCCAGGAGGTTGTGGCGCAGGACGTGGCCCTGGGCGTTGCGCTGTTCGAGCCAGCGCCTGTGGACCGGGTCCTCGTCGCCGGGGCTGTCGACCGAGACCGGGAACGCCAGGTTGATCTCCCGCGAGGGCAGCAGGATCCGTACGTCGATCGACCGGGGGCGAATGCGGCCCTCGTGGATCAGCCGCACCGGCTCGCCCAGCGCCAGCATGAGCGTTTCCGCTGTGAGGCAGGCGGCGTCCACGCGGACCTGCGGTGCCGCGAACGCAGCCGCGAGCCTCGGCGCGAGGCCGACCATCGTGGGCTGCGGCTCGTCCCTGACCGGCTGGGGTTCGGCGACCCTGGGCGGGCTGCCCTTGCTCACGTTGCTGAGCAGGCCGTCCTCCTGGAGCGCGCGCAGGGCCTGGCGGATCGTGCCCCGCTCCACCCCGAACTCCTCGGCCAGTTCGGCCTGGGTCGGCAGGCGTTCGCCCGCCTTCAGGTCGCCGGTGCGGATACGGGCCCGCAACGTGTCGGCGATCTCCTGGGGCGAGAGTCTTCTGCTGCCGTTCACTGCGACGTTCTCCTGAGCCACGACCAAACGCTACAACCGACGTCCATCTATGTGGAGTTGTTTGGTGGTTGTTTATAACCACTGACCAACTGGGGATAACTTCAATGAAGTTGGCTGCCAACTTCATTGAGTTGGTGGAGGGTTTGCCTCCTCTCGCACATCACCCGCAGGTAGTCACCCCATGCAGACGGCTCATTCCTCCCTGTTCCGCCCGATCCATCGGAAAGAGGTGCCACCATGCCCGCCATAGCTCTCCTCTCCGCCGTCTTCGTCGTCGGCTTCGAGCAGTTCGTCCAGTGGAAGTACGGCACCATGGGCATCATCGGTCTGCTGCTGATCACCATCGGCATCAAGGCCAACAGCCCCGCCTGCAGCTCCATCGGGGCCGTCGTCCTCGCCCTGATGGTCGCCCAGCCGGCCCTCTGAGCAGCCTCCCCGGGAGACCGGTCAGGTTTCGAACTCCAGGTCCGAACTGATGGTCTCCCACAGCGCGTTGAACCACAGATGTGACTGCTCCACGAAGGTCGTGTCCCTCAGACCCACCCCCTGCGCGAAGGGGAACAGCATGGACCGCGTGCCCTGGGCGTCGTACATCTCCAGGTACTCGTGATCGATCTCCTCGCCCCGGCGCGTCAGCGTGTAGTACGCGAACAGTGCCTCCGACCCGTTGAGCAGGTACAGCTTGACGGGAGGGGTGAACGGCAGCGCGCGGAAGGAGACGTGCACGTCGATGCCGTGCGTACCGCGCAGCGCCAGCAGGTTGTGCCTCAGCACCCGGCCCTGTGCGTTGCGCTGCGCCAGCCAGCGCCGGTGCAGCCGGTCGTCGTCCCTGCCCTCCACCGGGGTGGGGAACGCCAGGTCGATCCGGCCGCTCGGCAGCAGGACCCGCACGTCGACCCTGGCCGGTTTTATGCGCCCCGCGTGAATCTCGCGCAACGGCCCGCCCACGGCGAGGTTCAGCGACACAGACGTCAGACAGAGGGCGTCGATCTCCACGTGCGGGGCCGCGAAGGCAGCGGAGATCCGCGGGGCCAGGGCCACCATCGTGGGTTGCGGCGGGGTCTCGGGCCCGGCCAGCGCCTCGCCGGCGTGGTGTGCGACAGTCGCGGGGCTGCCCTTGGACACGTTGGTGAGCAGGTTCTCCGACTGCAGGATGCGCAGCGCCTGGCGTACGGCTCCCCGCTCCACGCCGAACTCGTCCGCCAGCTTCGCCTGGGTGGGCATGCGCTGGCCCGGCCGGAGCACTCCGGACCGGATCCTGCTGCGCAGCTCGTCCGCCACGTCGTGGTGTGACTTCTGTGGCCGTTGTGACGTCTTCCGTGCATTGACGGCGGCATGTTCCGGCTCCACGGCCAAACAGTACAACTTCACGCCATCTTTCGGCAGTTCAGAATGAGGTGGTTATGAGACGACTCCAAGTGGAGATAAGTGAGGTGAAGTTGGTCACCAACTTCGGCGAGCTTGAACAAGCTTGAGCGTTCTTGAACGACATGGTCGTACCTCTGACCGGACTCCCTTCCGGAGGGGAGCCGGGAGTCCGGTCGGTGACCACCACAACCACAACTGAATCGCTACGGATGAACGGCACAGGAGCCACCCACCCGCACGGAAGGAGTGTCACCCGGCAGCCCGCGAGGGCTCAGCAGCTCAGGCCTGCAACAGCTCAGAAGATGTCCGGGCACCACGGTCGCCTGGACGTCCGCAGCAGGGCGTCGGCGACGGAGGCGGCGCCCTCTTGCTGTTCCCGCACGCTGCCCAGCGCCGCGAGCCGTACGGCGGACTCGTCGCCCAGCCACAGCCTCGCCAACTCGCCGACGGGAAGGGTCAGCTGGGGCTCCCGGTCGCTCGGCGTGCACCGGGCGCCGTCCGGGCCCGCCTCCAGCAGATAGCGGCCGCCGGCCAGTCCCGCCTCGTCCACGACCTCGAGGACGAGCGTGCCGGCACTTTCGTACGTACGCGCCTCCAGGGCCCGTACGACGTCCAGGATCCGCACCCACAGCCAGTCCGCGTACGTGGTCAGGCGGGCCGCACGGGGATCGGGCAGGAGGTGCGGCAGCAGGTCGTCCGGGGCACGGCCGCCCGTCTTCACCGTGGTGATCCAGTCGATCGAGCAGAGGTAGTGCCACAGGGCGCGTTCGGCGGCCGGGCCGGTGGTGATCAGTCCCTTGACGGTCGCCGTGTTCAGGGGCCGCTTGTCGTCGCCCCAGTGGTCGTCGCACACATAGGCGGCCAGGCCCTCGACGTCACCGGAGGGGGAGCGGTAAACGGCGTAGAAGGGTTCCTTCCACGACGACCGCTCCAGCCGCAGGGCGCCCGTGTTCAGCTGCCACCAGCGGTCGTCGCGGGTAACGGTGCCGGGCCTGCTTCGGCGGAGGCGCTCGTGCAGTTCGGGGCCGAGTTTGCGGACCTCGGCGCCGTCGACCAGGTCGACGCGTCCACCGTCGTCCGGGGCCGGGCGGTTGCGGTCCAGGCCGGTGCGGGGGACGTCGATGGTCCACTCCGCGGCGTGGGCGGCGGGGCCGAAGCCGTAACGGCCGTAGATGGGGTACTCGGCGGCGATGAGCGTGGCGACGACGTCACCACGCTCCTTCGCGGCGGCGAGGTCGAGGGCCATCATGCGCGTGAGGAGTCCGCGGCGGCGGTGGGTGGCTGTGACGCTGACGTTGGTGATGGCGTCGGCGGGGACGGCGGCACCGCCGACCGCGGTGAGCTCCTGCGGGAAGGAACGGAAGGTGGCCACGCACTTGTCGCCGTCGAAGGCGGCCAAGGTGCGGGAGAGGACGATGTAGCTGCTGCGGTCGGCGATCTCGTCGTCCGAGACGTGGGGGGCACGCAGGAAGCCGGTATTGAGGGCGCGGATCCAGCCCGGGATCTCGGCTTCGGTGATCGGGCGTATGTCGATGTCCTCGGGGCAGCTCATGGGCTCACGCTAGGGCGAGCGGCCGGGAGGTGTCGCGCGGATTTCGGGGGCACGGGGCTCGGGCGGTGGCGCGGGGACCGTGCGGGAGCTGCCGGAGGGGCGTTCGGGGGCTGCGGAGCCCCTGGCGGGGTGTGGGGCCCCTGGCGGGGTTGTGGGGCCCGGGCGGTTGTGCGGCCTCATGCAGGGCAGTCCGCAAGGCTCGTACAGGTGTACAGGTGTACAGGTGTACAGGTGTACGGGTGTACGGGTCCGCGAGGTGGTTTCGTGACCGCCGCCTCTGCCCGTCTCAACTCCGGGACTCCAGCGCCGGGTTCCCCCGCCGGTGACTGCGTCCCTGGTCCCGGGCGGGCCCGGAGACGGGGTCCGTCCGGGACCAGGGAGACGGGGACCCGGCATGGCACCGCGGGCGGCCACGAGCCTTCCCGGCCGTCGCGAGCGCCGGATTGCGGGGTTCGCGGCGGCCGACGGACCCCGGGGCCGTCGTGCTCGCTCCCGGGCCCCGGGGTTCGCCCGGGGCCCTGCGCATCACATGAGCAGGTCTTCCACCTGCGCTTCTCCTTCGCGGTACCGGCGCGCGATCTCGGCACTGCAGTCGTCCGCCGTGCGCTGCAGCCGTTGCCGCCGCCGGGAGACCTGCTGCTCGTACCGCACGAGCCGGACCATGCCCGCGCCCAACTCCTCGTCGGTGCGCGCCTGGAGGTCCGACAGCTCGACCTCGGCGAGCATCTCGGCCGCCAGCCGCCGGTACTCCTCGCCGTGCGGCGTGCCGACCGTCACATGACGGGCCGAGGAGCGCTGACGGGCGGGCGCATCCACGAGGATCTCCGGAAGCCGTTCCATGACCCCCTCGGGCGCCGCCGCGCCTCCGCGCCGGGCCAGCTCCGCCCGCAGGATGTCGATACGGCCCTGGAGAAGCCGGCGTACGTAACTGAGATCGGCCTCGTCCCGCTGGGCGTCCCGGCGCAGCGCGCGCAGCTCGGGCAGCAGCAGTGCGGACAGGTCGGGCCGGGGCAACTCCGCGGGCAGGGGGCTGTCCGTGCGCTGCACGGGCGGCCGGCATTCCCTAGTGCTTCCCGTACGGGCGGGCGCCACAGCCCCGGGCGGCCGCCCGGTACTCGGTGTGCTCATGTACCTCTACCGTCCCCTCGACCGGCGCGGCACCCCCCACGGATGCGCCGCAACACACGCATCGTGCCACCCCAAGTGCCCGCCATGTGACCGAGTGCCACCGATCTGCCCCGGATGGAGGTGTTAAGGGGCAATAGGAATGCCCTCGTAAGAGATCACTGGACAGATCATGGAATGCCCTCGTAAGCGATCGCGCGAGGCCGGACGAAGGGCGCCGTCGGCCGCTTCCCGGCGTCGGCGGACCGCACGGCATGATGGTCCTCATGCGTGCGGTGGTGCAGAGGGTGGACGGCGCGAGCGTCGTCGTGGACGGCGAGACGGTCGGCGAGATCAGCGGCGAGGGCCTGTGCGTGCTCGTCGGGGTCACGCACGAGGACACCAAGGAGAAGGCGGCCCAGCTCGCCCGCAAGCTCTGGTCGATCCGCATGCTGCACGACGAGAAGTCCTGTTCGGACATCGACGCGCCGCTGCTGGTGATCAGCCAGTTCACGCTCTACGGCGACGCCCGCAAGGGCCGCCGCCCCACCTGGAACGCGGCCGCCCCGGGCGATGTCGCCGAGCCCCTCGTCGACGAGGTCGTCGCCCAGCTGCGTGCCCTGGGCGCGACGGTGGCGACGGGCCGGTTCGGTGCGCGGATGCGCGTATCGCTGACGAACGACGGCCCGTTCACCGTGCTCCTGGAGATCTGAGCCGGGACCTACGGTTCGACGATCACTTCCTGTGCCGCGGCCGTCGAGTCCGCGAGCAGACGGGCGTCCACCGGGACATTCCGCTTGACCAGGGCGAGGGCGACCGGACCCAATTCGTGGTGGCGTACCGACGTCGTCACGAAGCCGACCTTGCGGCCCTCCGGGCCCTCGTCCGCGAGGCGCAGCTCCGTGCCGTGCGGCGGCAGATGGACCTCGCTGCCGTCGAGGTGGAGGAAGACCAGGCGGCGCGGCGGCTTGCCCAGGTTCTGGACGCGGGCGACCGTCTCCTGCCCCCGGTAGCAGCCCTTCTGGAGGTGCACGGCCGTGCCGAGCCAGCCCAGCTCGTGCGGGATGGTGCGATGGTCGGTCTCGAAGCCGAGGCGCGGGCGGTGCTGCTCGACGCGAAGGGCCTCGTAGGCCAGCAGCCCGGCCACGGGGCCGTTCTTCTCCGCGTACGACTCCAGGTCCGTACGCGGCAGGAAGAGGTCACGGCCGTAGGCCGTCTCGCGGACCAGGACGCCTTCGGGGGCCTCGGCGATCGAACCGGCCGGCAGGTGCACGACGGCGAAATCGTCCGTCCGGTCGGCGACCTCGACGCGGTAGAAGAACTTCATCGACTCCAGGTACGCGATCAGGGCACCCCGGGTACCGGGCTCGACATGGGCCCAGGTCGTCTCGCCGTCGTCGACCAGGTAGAGCGCGTGCTCGATGTGACCGTGCGCGGAGAGGACGAGCGCCTCGGTGGCCTGGTGCGGGGGCAGCTCGCTGACGTGCTGGGTGAGCAGCAGGTGCAGCCAGCTCAACCGGTCCTCGCCGCTGACGGTGATGACGCCGCGATGCGAGAGGTCCACGAATCCGGAGCCGTCGGCGAGGGCTCGCTGCTCGCGGAACAGGTCGCCGTAGTGGGCGGCGACGCCTTCGTCCACGCCCTCGGCGGGGACGGCACCGGGCAGGGACAGCAGAGGACTCTTCATGGATCCCAGCCTACGTCGCGGTAGTTGAACTCTTGAGGGAACAGTCCTTGCACCGGCCGAAGATCGCGAAGTGCTTCATGTCCGTGTCGAAACCGAAGGTCTCGCGGAGCTTGGCGGTGAACTCGGCGGCCACCTCGAGGTCGGCCTCGATGACGTTCGTGCAGTCGCGGCAGACCAGGTGGATGTGGTGGTGCCGGTCCGCGAGGTGGTACGTCGGCGCACCGTGCCCGAGATGGGCATGGCTGACCAGCCCGAGCTCCTCCAGGAGCTCCAGGGTCCGGTAGACGGTGGAAATGTTGACCCCCGACGCCGTCTTCCTCACTTCCACGAGGATGTCGTCGGGGGTCGCGTGCTCCAGATTGTCCACGGCTTCGAGCACGAGTTGCCGCTGCGGGGTCAGCCGGTAGCCGCGCTGCCGCAGATCGCTCTTCCAGTCGGTGCTCACCACACGGGAAAGTCTAGAACTACTTGAAGAAGGCGATCCCGTCGTCCGGCAGGTCGTCCGGGAGCGCCTTCGCCCAGCGCTCGACGTCCTCCGGGGTGACGACCTTCTTCAGATGGGCCGACAGGTACGGGCGCAGCGGGACGTCCGGGGTCTGCTTCTCGCCGACCCACATCAGGTCGCTGTTGACGTACCCGTACAGCCGCTTGCCGCCGGTGTACGGGGGCGAGACGGCCGTCCGCGCCACGGCGTCCGTCGCGAGGTCTATCTGCGGCTTCTTCTCGGCCAGCTCGCCGTACCAGATCTCGACGACCCCGTCGTCGCGGACCATGGTCACCTCGACCCTGCGGTCCGCGTCGATGCGCCAGAAGCCGGACTCGGACTCCAGCGGACGGACCTTGTTCCCCTCGCCGTCCAGCACCCAGGTGTGCGAGTGGTACTCCAGGAAGTCCCGGCCGTCGTGGGTGAAGGCGACCTCCTGCCCGAAGTTGCACTTCTCGGAGCCGGGGAAGTCGTGCACGCCCGCGCCCGTCCAGTTGCCGAGCAGGAAGGCGAGCGGGACGAGGTCCTTGTGGAGGTCGGACGGGATCTCGATCATGAGCAGCTTTTCGTCGTCGACGGCGGAGGGGTCGGGGTCAGCGCTGGCCCTGGTACAGCTTCTTCACGGTCAGTCCGGCGAAGGCGAGGACGCCGACGCAGACCAGGACCAGCAGGGTTTCGAAGAAGATCTCCACGAGGTGCTCCTTGTGAGCGAGGGTGGGTACACAGAGCCGTGTCTCAGCTTACGCGGCCGGAACCCGGGCCTCTCGATGAGGTGCGCTGCTCGGGGGTCACTCCGGGAATCCACCGCGTGTGACTCCCCGTGCGGGCCGCCGGCCACCTCGTGCAGTCCACCGACCGCGCGGTCCTGACTGCACGAGGCCCGGAACCGTCCGGAGGACCCGACACCCAGGCCCCGGGCTACGCTTCGGGCATGGCGAAGAAGCTCGTGATCAAGGTGACGGCCGGGGCGGACGCCCCGGAGCGCTGCTCGCAGGCGTTCACGGTGGCGGCGGTGGCCGCGGCCAGCGGAGTTGACGTCTCGCTCTGGCTGACCGGGGAGTCGTCCTGGTTCGCTCTCCCGGGCCGGGCCGCCGAGTTCGAGCTTCCGCACGCGGCGCCGCTGCCCGACCTGGTCGAGTCGATCCTGGCGGCAGGCCGGATCACCCTGTGCACCCAGTGCGCGGCCCGCCGCGACATCACGGAGAAGGACGTCATCGAGGGCGTACGGATCGCGGGCGCGCAGGTGTTCGTCCAGGAGTCGCTGGCGGATGACGCGCAGGCGCTCGTGTACTGACTGGCGGATGACACTCAGGCGCTCGTGCACTGGGATGGCACGCGTGCGCCCCTGCGATCGTGTCCCCCTCCCGGGGAGGGGGACACGATCGCAGGGGCGCGGGTCAGGAATCGCAGGGGCGCGGGTCAGGAGACGAGAGCGTCCGGCGCCGTGGGCTCCCAGACGGTGACCGCGGGGGCGTGGACGTGGGCCTGCACGGGGATCCTGACGGTGTCCCCGCTGTCGAACCGCACAGCGAGGCCGGAGACGTGGGTGCCCGTACCGGGGGCGTCCTGCTGGTCCAGGGCCACGCCCTCGTAGTTGGCCTGGCCCGGGCTCAGGATGTTGGGCCCGCCGCCGATGCCGTCCGGAGTGGCGGCCTTGATCCGGCCGTCGAAGGTGACCAGGCCGATGATCCCGAGGTCGCAGGGGCTGCCGCTGGTGTTCCTGGCCGTGATCAGCAGGTGGTTCAGCGGGCGGGACACGGGGGCGGCGGTGACGGTGAGCCGGCCGGCCCGGCACAGCGGAACCCGCTTGCTTCCGGACGCGGAGGCCGTGTGGTGCGCAGAGCCCGTCGTGGTCCTGGCGGAGCTGCCCTTCGCCGTGCTGCCGCCCCCGGCCGGGGCGTTCGCCTGCGGGGTGCCGGCGGCGGGCGGCGCTGACGCGGTGGAGGACTGGGCCGGGGCGGCGGCGGAGGAGGACGGCGTGGTGCCGGAGGCGGACGTGGTGGCGCCGCAGCCGACGAGGGCGAGGGACCCGAGGGCGAGTGTGGTGGCGGTGGCCAGGATGCGCGTGGCGGACATGTGTGTCTCCCGTTGGTGGTGCGCTCGGTGGCCGGACCAGGTGGACCGGCTGCTGCACCGAACTGTGGGGTGACGTTCGTCCCAGTTGCCATGTTCACGGAGAAATCCGGAACCCTGGAACGCTTTCAGGCGCTCTCACCAGGGGAAACGGCAGACCTTGGAACGCCGTTCCGGGACGGGGGAGGGTGGTAATGAGCCGGGAGACGGACGAGTTGGCGGCGCTGCTCCGCGAACTCAGGGAGCGTTCCGGCCGCAGCTACGGCGCGCTCGGCAAACGGCTGCACGTCAGCACCTCCACCGTGCACCGCTACTGCAGCGGCACGGCGGTCCCCAGTGAGTACGCGCCGCTGGAACGACTCGCCCGGGTCTGCGGCGCGACCGCCGACGAACTGGTCGAACTGCACCGCCGCTGGATCCTGGCGGACGCGTCCCGCCGCCGGCGTCCGAGTCCGTCGGCCGGGGCGGGCTCCGCGCCCACGGCCACCGGGGGCCGCCCTCGGGCGGACGAGGCGCCACCGGCCCGCGCCGACGGCGGGATTGCCGTCACGGCCTCCGCGACTCCGACGGCGGACGAGGATCCGGAGGTTCCGGTCCCGGCGGAGGGATCCGCACGGGGGGACCGTACGGCCGACGCCTCGGACGGCGCTCCGACCGGGGAGGGCAGGGGCGCCCCGGCCCCGGAAACCGCCCGCACCCCCCGGTTCCGCCGTCGCCGGGTGCTTTTCGCCGCCGTCGCGGTGGCCGTCGCCGCCGTCACGGTGCCGGCCGCGGTCATCACCGCCACGTACTCCTCCTCGCCCTCGCGGCACCCTCTCGCGAGCGGGACGACGGGCCGGTCCACCGTCTCCGCGCCGCACGGCACCGTCACCGGCACGCAGGTCGCCGGCTCCGGTAAGCCGACCTCCACGGCGACCGTCGGCCCGGCCTCCTCGAACTCCCCCGCCCACACCAGCAGTCCGTCCGGCCCGGTGACCGCACCCGCAGCCGGCTCACCCCCCTTTCACGTCAACGTCCTGACCAACAACTGGGACAGCCCCTGCGACCAGTGGTTCCTCCTGAACCGAGCGCCCGGCGCGGTTCCCCCGCCCCCGGCGAGCCAGGCCACCGACGGCTGGGCCGCCGCGCTGGGCGCCGTACCGGCCGGGCATCTGCGGTTGCAGGTGACGGTTCAGGGAGACGACAGCCGGCCCGTGGTGCTGCACGCGCTCTACGTCCGCGTGACCGGCACCCGCAAGGCACCGGCGGGGAACGCGTACACCATGGGTTCGGGATGCGGTGGCGACCTGGCCCCGTCGTCCTTCGCCGTCGACCTCGACGCGCAGGCACCGGGCGCCAAGGCGGTGCCGGGACACGAGGGGAACATCACGACGCGGGCCACGGACTTCCCCTACAAGGTGTCCGCCGACGACCCGGAGGTGCTGAACATCGACGCCGCCACGGTCGCGCAGGACGTCGACTGGTACCTCGAACTCAGCTGGAGCAGCGGGGACCGCCAGGGCACGACCCGTATCGACGACCACGGCAGGCCGTTCCGCACCGCGGGCATGCGCGGTGCCAGGGCGTACTGGTACGACGCGGCCCACGCAAACGCCTGGGTGCCCTCGTCCTCCTAGTGCCCCACAGGCTACCGCCGCTTCTTCCCGTCCAGCTCGTCCCACCACTCGTCGGACTGCGGGTCGCCGGACGGGTCGTCCCACCAACGGTCCTCGGGGCCGCGCCGGTTCGCCACCATCGCGGCCAGCGGCGGGATCACCATCGCGACCAGGCACATCCCCACGGCCACGGGAACCGACCAGATACGCACGACTCCCCAGGCCAGGACGAACAGGCCGATGCACGTGCCCATCATGGCGAAGTAGATGTGCCGCCGTCGTGCGTACATACGTCCAGGCTATGCCCGGACATGCCGGAGGGCCGCACCGTGCCCGGCAAGCGTCCAACCCCCGGGGGATGCGGCCCTCAGGCCGTGCACGAACGGTCCCTCGGACCGTCGTGGAGTGTGCCTCAGACGGCGATCGCGACCTCCGCGAGACCGCCCGTCTGAGCGACGACCGTACGGTCCGCGGTGGCGCCCGGCACCAGGGCGCGTACGGTCCAGGTGCCCTCGGCCGCGTAGAAGCGGAACTGTCCGGTCGCCGAGGTCGGGACCTCGGCGGTGAACTCGCCCGTCGAGTCCAGCAGGCGCACGTACCCGACGACGGGCTCGCCGTTGCGGGTCACCTGGCCCTGGATCGTGGTCTCACCGGGCTTGATCGTCGAGGCGTCGGGGCCGCCGGCCTTCGCTCCACACATGATTCTTCCTTCGGGGTAGGTCCGGGGGATCCGGGATTACTTGGCGGCGCCGAGCTCGATCGGGACGCCGACGAGGGAGCCGTACTCGGTCCAGGAGCCGTCGTAGTTCCTGACGTTCGGGACCTCGAGCAGCTCGTGCAGGACGAACCAGGTCAGCGCGGAGCGCTCACCGATGCGGCAGTACGCGATGGTGTCCTTGGACAGGTCGACGTTCTCCTCGGCGTAGAGCTCCTTGAGCTCCTCGTCCGACTTGAAGGTGCCGTCGTCGTTGGCGTTCTTCGACCAGGGGATGTTGCGGGCGGTCGGGACGTGGCCCGGACGCTGCGACTGCTCCTGCGGCAGGTGCGCCGGGGCGAGCAGCTTGCCGGAGAACTCGTCGGGCGAACGGACGTCGACCAGGTTCTGGGCGCCGATCGCGGCGACCACGTCGTCGCGGAAGGCACGGATGGCCGTGTCCTGCGGCTTCGCCGTGTAGGTGGTCTCGGCGCGCTCGGGCACCTCCTCGACCAGCTCGCGGGCGTCCAGCTCCCACTTCTTGCGACCGCCGTCGAGCAACTTGACGTTCTCGTGGCCGTACAGCTTGAAGTACCAGTACGCGTACGACGCGAACCAGTTGTTGTTGCCGCCGTAGAGGATCACCAGGGTGTCGTTGGCGATCCCCTTGGACGACAGGAGCTTCTCGAAGCCGGCCTGGTCGACGAAGTCGCGGCGGACCGGGTCCTGGAGGTCCTTGGTCCAGTCGATGCGGATCGCGTTCTTGATGTGGTTCTTCTCGTAGGCGGACGTGTCCTCGTCGACCTCGACAATGGCGATGTTCGGGTCGTCCAGGTGGTCCTGCAGCCAGTCGGCGTCGACCAGGACGTCGCTGCGGCTCATGCTCTTTCTCCTCCGGGGCAGTTGCGGCGGGGTGTGCGAGTCGGAAATGCGCGGGTACACGGCTTTGCGGTGGCGTACGCGGCGCACGAGTGGCCCCGAGTCGGTGCTGGGGCCGGCGGATACGGGAGTGCGTGCTCCCGCTCAGGAAGTGCGACAGAGCATGGCGGCGACGCGGCACAGGTCTACTGCCCGCCGCTTCGTGAGATCCGCCTGTCGCTGCATGGGGTCGATCGTAGGGACGGACCGCCGGGCGTGTCACCGGCGTGTCGCATGGTGAGATACGATCGTCCGGGATATGAGAACGACTGCCCGCTCGTGCGGCCTCCGCACGGGCGCCGGGCCTCCGCCTACGCTGTCCCATCTGCCGTACGGACGGGGGTGTCTCGCTCTTCGGACACCCTGCCGTCCTCGGCCGTCGGTCGCCCTACCCCGCGAGCCTGACGCCCGAACCCTTCACCGTGATCTCCACCCCGTTCTGCGCCGCCTGGACCTTGTCCAGCCGTATGCCGCCGGGGAGCTGGTCGATCCGCTGCTGGAAGTCGGTGATCGCCCGGACCCTGGTCTCGGCGGGTTCGACACCGCCGAACTTCGGCAGGGCGTCCGCGTGCACCCTCACCGTGTTGCCCTGGACCGTGGCCGAGCTGAGCACGAAGACGGGGTTGGGCAGCTTGACGCCGAGGACCGTCGCCTCCACCGCGACCTTGATCTTGCCGTTGCCGCCGTCCGAGAGGCCGATCACCCGTGCGGTGACGCCGGGCGCGACCCGGGTGGGCTCGGACTTGGCCGTCTTGAGCAGCTCGTCGTAGGTGATGAGGGCGGTGCCGGTGGCGTCGGTCGCGGTGGCGGAGCTGAAGTTCCCGGAGAACCTGACGCCCTTCATCTGTGCGTGCAGATCGTCGATGCGGATCTTGTCGCCACCGTTGCCGGTGGTGGCGTCGTAGTTCTTGATCCCGACCTCGACGTCGTCGAGCTCACCGTCGGCGACCTGCGTGAGGAAGGGGAATCCCTTGATGGACACGTCCGGGGCGGTGGCCAGGCTCTCGGTCGTCCTCAGCTTGTCGGCCGCCTCGTCCTCCGCGAAGTGGACCGCGACACGGTCCGCGATCACGAAGAGACCACCCAGGACCACAACAACGATCAGCAGAATCCGCAGTGCGCGCATGCTCGGTGTTTCCCCCACCTCGGCGGTCGTCGAAGACGTCACTGACGACCGTGTGGCCGTCGAGCGCGACTGTAACCCTCCCGGGAAGGGGCGCCGCGAAATTGTCGATCACCTGTGACATGCCCGAGCGGGACTCACCCCTTGCCGATGGCACGCCCCAGCAGATAGATCACCGGCGCCGCCGCGGTCAGGGGCAGGGCCACGCCCGCCGTGAGGTGGACGAAGCGCGACGGGTAGTCGTAGCCGGCCACCCGGTGGCCGATCAGGGCGCAGACGCCCGCCCCCAGACCGAGGAAGGCACCGGAGGTGCCCAGCTCGGTCGCGCCGCCCATCGCGATGCCCGCACCCGCCGCCGCCAGCAGTGCAACGATCACCGAGGCCGCCGTCGGCAGCGGCAGCGCACGGGCCAGGACCGCGGCGGCGACCGCGACGGCGCCCACCGTGACGGCGGTCGGCTCGGCCGCGAGGTGCCCGGTGGCGACGATCGACAGGGCGGCGGAGGCGACGGTCGCCATCAGGCCGTGCATCCGCTCGTCCGGATCGGCGTGCGAGCGCAGTTGCAGGACGAGGGCCAGCAGGACCCAGACGCCCAGGGTGCCGAGGATGGCGGCGGGCGCGTGCTCCCGGCCGGCCACGAGCACCACGACGTCCGCGGTGACGGCGCCCAGGAACGCCAGCGCGATGCCCTGCCGGGCGGGCCACATACCGTTCAGCCGGAACCATCCGGCGGCCGTCACGGCCTGCAGGATCACGAGCGGGACGACGAGGGCGTACGTCCCGATGGCCGCCGCCCCGGCGAGCAGCACGCCCAGCACCGCGGTGAGCGCGGCGGGCTGGAGCCCCGGCTCGATGATCGGCGAACGGCCTTCCAGCCGGGCGCGCTGGTTGGGGGCCAGGCGGGAGATGTCGGCGGCGGGTGCCTCGGGCCGGGTCGTGGTCCGCGTGCCGCCACCGCCTTGGGCGGTCGTCCCGCCGGGGTGATGGGGGCCGCCGTCGCCCGACCGCAGCTGGGAGCTCGGGGAAGGGGAAGGGTGGGCGAGGCCGTCAGCTCCGGGTGCCGCGTGGCCATGGGGTTCGTACCCGGGGACCTCGGGCGGCAACGCCTGCCCGTACGCCTGCCCCTGCCCCTGCCCCTGCCCCTGCCAGGCCTGCCCCTCCCACTGCTGCGGGTACGGCTGCTGCGGGTACGGCTGCTGCGGGTACGGCTGCTGCTGATATGCGGCGTTCGGGTCGTGCCACCCCTGCTGTTGCTGTTGCTGTTGCTGTTGCTGCTGTTGCTGCTGTTGCTGTTGTTGCTGGTGGTACGGGTCGTACCCGGCGTCATAGCCCTCGTACGGCTGGTTGCTCATCGCTCATCCTCCTGCGAACGGCGGGAGCACCTCGACCGTGCCGCCCTCGGCCAGCCGTACCGTCTCATGCTCACGGGTCCCGACGGGGTCACCGTCGACGAGGAAGGAGCATCGCCGCAGGACGCGGACGAGTTCGCCGGGGTGCCGCTCCCGGGCCGCCTCGAGCGCCTGCGAGAGCGTCGTCGCGTCGTACGGCTCCTCGGCGATCCCGGCCGCGGCCTTGGCGGCGGCCCAGTAGCGCACCGTGCCCTTTGCCATCTGCTTCCTCAACTCGGTCGTGGTGAACACCGTCAGGCTAGCCCGCGCGCGAGGCCGCCCACGCCCCGATCCGGGCCAGCAGCCCGTCGTCGCTGGCGTGCTCGGCGTGGCCCATGCCGGGTTCCAGCCACAGTTCGGCGTGCCCTCGGGCGGCCTCGGCCAGCATCCGGGCGTGGTCGACGGGGAAATAGCCGTCCTGATCACCATGCACCACCAGCAGGGGGGTCGGCGCGATCAGCGGGACGGACTCCACGGGCGAGGCGGGAACCGGGTCCCAGTCACGGTGGTGGATCCGGGTGCGCAGGCCGTAGCGGCCCACCAGGCGTCCCTCGGGGCGGGTCACCAGCCAGTGCAGCCGCCGCATGGGAGCCGTACCGCGGTAGAACCAGCGGGCGGGCGAGCTCACGGCCACCACCGCGTCCGTGTGCGATCCCTCCCGGTGTTGCGCTGCGTGCCGCAGCACCACGGACCCGCCCATGGAGAAGCCCACCGTGGCGACCCGGGAGTGCCCGAGCTCGCGCGCCCACTCCACCGCGACCGCCAGGTCGTCCACCTCGCGGTCACCGACGGTCGACAGTCCTCCCGATGCCCCGTGCCCCCGGAAGGAGAACGTGACCACCGCCCCGTACCGCGCGAGGACGCCCGCCACCCGGCGTACATGGGACCGCTCCAGATGGCCCGTGAAGCCGTGCGCGACGACGATCGCAAGATCGGCGAGATGACCGGGAGGTGGACGCCCGGTGTCGTCCGCGCCGTAGGCGCCGTGGCCGTGACCGTGGCCGTCGTCGTGGGTGTGGTGGCCGTGACCGTGGCCGTCGTCGTGGGTGTGGTGGCCGTGACCGTGGCCGTCGTCGTGGGTGTGGTGGTCGTGATCGTGGCCGTATACGAGGCACCCTGGATCGTATGCGGCATCGATCGTCACCCCGTCGACCGTGCGCAGAAACGTCCGCACAGGCCCGGGCCGGCCCGTCTCGCCATTCGGACGAACGGTGGATCGTGCCCCATGACCTGCCGCACCGGTGCTCATGTGGGCTATTCTGCTGGGCAGAGGACTCGGGCAGCGTAGCCCCCGGGTCCTTTTGTGCTTTCGGAAGCGTTGTATACGAAGCGGGAAACCGCAGGTGTACGGCCCTCGATCGCACGGCGGGTCCCAGGGGACGCGGGATTCGCACCGTACGAAGCAGTGCCGCAAACGTCCTCGCAGGGACCGAGGAGGGACCAGACGTTATGGGCGAGCGAACCGTGCACGAACGTATGACGACCCAGGCTGGAGGGGCACGATGAGTTCTCTGCTGCTCCTGACCAATGCTCTTCAGCCGTCGACGGAGGTGCTTCCCGCTCTCGGCCTGCTCCTGCACAACGTGCGAGTGGCTCCGGCGGAAGGCCCCGCTCTGGTCGACACCCCGGGCGCCGACGTCATCCTGATCGACGGGCGGCGGGACCTTCCGCAGGTGCGCAGCCTCTGTCAGCTGCTGCGCTCCACCGGGCCCGGCTGCCCGCTCGTCCTCGTCGTCACCGAGGGCGGTCTCGCGGCCGTCACCGCCGACTGGGGCGTCGACGACGTCCTGCTGGACACCGCGGGTCCCGCCGAGGTGGAGGCGCGGCTGCGTCTGGCCATGGGCCGCCAGCAGATCGTCAACGACGACTCCCCGATGGAGATCCGCAACGGCGACCTGTCCGTGGACGAGGCGACCTACAGCGCCAAGCTCAAGGGCCGTGTCCTCGACCTCACCTTCAAGGAGTTCGAGCTCCTGAAGTACCTCGCTCAGCACCCGGGCCGTGTCTTCACCCGCGCCCAGCTGCTGCAGGAGGTCTGGGGCTACGACTATTTCGGCGGCACACGCACGGTCGACGTCCATGTACGGCGGCTGCGAGCCAAACTCGGCCCCGAGCACGAGTCGCTGATCGGAACCGTGCGCAACGTCGGCTACCGGTTCGTCACCCCGGAGAAGGTGGAACGGGCAGCGGAGGAGGCGAAGGCCAAGGCGGCCCAGCCGAAGCCGGAGGACACGGACGAGACGGCCGCCGTGTCCGCGGCCGAGGTCACGGCTGAGGCATAGGAAGCCGTAAGGCCTGCCCAGAGGCGGTCCATCCGCGTAGACTCCGCGCGTGGCCAAGGTGACTCGGGACGATGTGGCACGGCTGGCGGGAACCTCCACCGCCGTCGTGAGCTACGTCATCAACAACGGACCCCGGCCGGTCGCCCCGGCCACGCGCGAGCGTGTCCTCGCCGCGATCAAGGAACTGGGGTACCGGCCAGACCGGGTCGCCCAGGCCATGGCCTCGCGGCGCACGGACCTCATAGGCATGATCGTGCCGGACGCGCGCCAGCCCTTCTTCGGGGAGATGACGCACGCGGTCGAACAGGCAGCCGCCGAGCGCGGAAAGATGGTGCTCGTCGGCAACACCGACTACGTGGCCGAGCGCGAGGTCCACTATCTGCGGGCGTTCCTCGGCATGCGCGTCTCCGGACTGATCCTGGTCAGCCACGCGCTGAACGACCACGCCGCCGCCGAGATCGACGCATGGGACGCCCGGGTCGTGCTGCTGCACGAGCGACCCGAGGCGATCGACGACGTCGCGGTGGTCACCGACGACCTCGGCGGCGCCCAGCTCGCCGTCCGCCACCTCCTGGAGCACGGCTACGAGTACGTCGCCTGCATGGGCGGCACCGCGGAGACCCCGGCGGTCGGCGACCCGGTCTCCGACCACGTCGAGGGCTGGCGGCGCGCAATGCAGGAGGCCGGGATCTCCACGGAGGGACGGCTCTTCGAGGCGCCGTACAACCGCTACGACGCCTATCAGGTGGGCCTGGAGCTGCTGTCCGGCCCGAACCGTCCGCCGGCCATCTTCTGCTCCACCGACGACCAGGCGATCGGCGTGCTGCGCGCGGCGCGCGAGCTGCGCATCGACGTCCCGGGCGAGCTGGCCGTGGCCGGATTCGACGACGTCAAGGAGGCGGCACTCACGGATCCGCCGCTGACGACCGTCGCCTCGGACCGCTCGGGGATGGCCCGTGCGGCCGTCGACCTGGTCCTGGACGACGGGCTGCGGGTGGCGGGGTCCCGTCGTGAGCGGCTGAAGCTGTTTCCCTCGCGGCTGGTGGTGCGGCGCTCCTGCGGGTGCGACTGACACGGCGACGGGTGTGACCGACACACCTGACTCAGAAACTCAGAACAGGGACGGACAGTACGGGCAATACGGGCAGGTACGGACGTATGTTCTAGTACACCGTCGGCCTGGCCGCCGTGCGCCACCCGCTGTTCCCGCGGCCCGTGAGCCTCCGTCGAAGTGCCCTTGCAAAGCCTCCTCCGAGGCGCCCTTATATCGGGCATACACGGTTCTGTCGGGCTTCTCAGGGATGACTCAGGAAGCTCTCATGATCACGGGACACTCTCTATGCATGACCGAGAGCTTCCGCCGCAGCGGCGAGCACGAGTACCCCCAGGGTCCCGGACACGAGTCCGCGTATGCCCAGGCGCAGCACGTCTCCTCCCCGGTGGACCCGGAGTGGCCGCCCCCTCCGGCGTACGCACCGGCGCAGCAGACCGCCACGCAGAAGCGCGCCAAGGGTCCCTTCGCCCTCCTCGCCGCCGTGGCGATCGTCGCCGCGGCGATCGGCGGTGGCACGGCGTACGGCATCCAGGAGCTGACCGGCACGAAAACCGTCTCCACCAGCTCCACCAGCACCGCCGTAGTGCCCTCCAGCCTGAAGGGCACGGTGGCCGGCGTCGCCAAGGCGGTCAGCCCGAGCATCGTGGAGATCAGCGCCACCTCGAACTCCGGCCGGTCGACCGGATCCGGCGTGATCGTCACCAGCAACGGCGAGGTCATCACCAACAACCACGTCATCTCCGGCGCCTCCTCGATCAAGGTGACGACGAACGACGGCACGTCATACACCGCACAGGTGGTCGGCACCGACAGCAAGAAGGACCTGGCACTGGTCAAGCTCCAGAACGCCTCCGGCCTGAAGACGGCCACGCTCGGCAACTCCGAGGGCATCCAGGTAGGTGACCAGGTCGTCGCGATCGGCTCCCCGGAGGGGCTGACCGGCACGGTCACCAGCGGCATCGTCTCCGCGCTGGCCCGCGACGTCACCGTCTCGACCGACGAGAACCAGGGACAGGGCCCGGGCGGCCGGTGGCCGTTCCAGTTCGGCGGTCGGCAGTTCAACGGCGACACGGGCTCGTCCACCACCACGTACAAGGCGATCCAGACGGACGCGTCCCTGAACCCGGGCAACTCCGGCGGCGCCCTGATCGACATGAACGGCAACATCATCGGCATCAACTCGGCGATGTACTCGGCGGCTTCGGACTCGACCTCGTCGGGCGCCGGCAGCGTCGGCCTGGGCTTCGCCATACCGATCAACACCGTCAAGGCCGACCTGGCGACGCTGCGCTCCGGCTCCCAGAGCTGAGCGGACATCCCGCCGGGCGATTGGTAAGGAGTACGACATGATCAAGCAGGTTCTGCACGAGGCGACCGCTCCCGCCGGCCCCGCCGGGGTGGCCCTGGCACTGGCCGTGGCGTACGAACTCCGAGCACCGGCGGTGCAGATCCCGGAGCCGTACGCACTGCGGACACCCCTGACACGGCCGCTGGAGGTGGCGGTCCCGCAGCTGATGGGCCTGCGGACCAGCGCCGCACGCCCCCACCGCCGCAAGGTGCCGCTGAACCGGCTCACCGCGGTCCTCACCTGAGCCGTACGGCATACGGGCCCGGCGGCGTACGCCGTAAGGTCCGGGGGTCCCGGCGACGTACCTCGTACGGACGCGGGGCGGGGCTCCCGACCTGGTTCTCCCGCCGATCCCTTTCCGTCCCCGAGCGGAAACGTGCGAGGCTGAATGAGTCCAGCCCCTCCCGTCGTACCCCCTAGGAACCACACACCCATGAGCCTCGCCGAAGGCGACCGTGAAACCCAGCGCATCCTGATCGTCGACGACGAGCCGGCCGTGCGCGAAGCACTCCAGCGCAGCCTCGCCTTCGAGGGCTACGACACCGAGGTCGCCGTTGACGGGGCGGACGCCCTGGAGAAGGCGACCGCGTACCAGCCCGACCTCGTCGTACTCGACATCCAGATGCCGCGCATGGACGGTCTCACCGCCGCCCGCCGAATGCGGGGCGCGGGCACCACCACCCCCATCCTCATGCTCACGGCCCGTGACACGGTCGGCGACCGGGTCACGGGCCTCGACGCGGGCGCGGACGACTACCTCGTCAAGCCGTTCGAACTGGACGAGCTGTTCGCCCGCATCCGGGCCCTGCTGCGCCGCAGCTCGTACGCCGCCGCTGCCGTCGGCGCGCCGGAGGACGAGGCGCTGACCTTCGCCGACCTGCGGATGGACCTGGCGACGCGCGAGGTCACGCGCGGCGGACGGACGGTGGAACTGACCCGCACGGAATTCACCCTGCTGGAGATGTTCATGGCACACCCGCGCCAGGTGCTGACGCGCGAGCAGATCCTGAAGGCGGTGTGGGGCTTCGACTTCGAGCCGTCGTCGAACTCGCTCGACGTGTACGTGATGTACCTGCGCCGCAAGACGGAGGCGGGCGGCGAACCCCGTCTCGTGCACACGGTGCGCGGTGTGGGGTACGTCCTGCGGCAGGGCGGCGCGGAGTGATCAGACGGTACCGCTCCCTCCCGCTCCGCTCCCGGCTGGCCCTGCTGGTGGCGGCGGCGGTTGCGTTCGGGGTGGCGGCGGTCTCGGTGAGCTGCTGGTTCATCGTGCAGGGCAAGGTGTACGAGCAGCTCGACAGCGACCTGCAGAAGGCGGCGGCCAGGCCCCAGCCCTACACCGACGTCCTGGGCACCCTGGAAAGCTGCCCCCAGACACCACAGGCGGCGACCAACGATTTCCTCCGCACCCGCGACAGTTACTACCTCCAGCTGGTCAAGGCGGACGGGACGCCCTGCGTCTCCTCGAACTCCGTGGGCACGGTCAGGGTCACCGACGCCGACAAGGAAGTGATCAGGCACGCGAGCACCCGCAGGGGGATCGTGCGCAACGGCACGGACACCAACAGCAACGACGTACGGGTGCTGACCCTGCCACTGATGGTCAACACGGGCATCGGCAACGAGCCCCGGCTGTATCCCGACGCAGCGCTCCTCGTCGCCGTGCCGCTCAAGAACACCCAGAGCACCCTCAACGACCTGGCGCTGCTGCTGCTCCTCGTCTCCGGCATAGGGGTCGTCGGCGCGGGTGCGGTCGGCCTGGCCGTCGCCCGTGCGGGCCTGCGCCCGGTCGACAAGCTCACCGAGGCGGTCGAACACATCGCCCGCACCGAGGACCTGACGACCCGTATCCCGGTGGAAGAGGACAGCGAGGACGAGATCGCCCGTCTGTCCCGCTCCTTCAACTCGATGACGTCGGCCCTGGCCAGCTCCCGCGAACTGCAACAGCAGCTGATCGCGGACGCGGGCCATGAACTCCGTACGCCGCTCACGTCGCTGCGGACGAACGTCGAGCTCCTCACCCGCAGCGAGGAGACGGGCCGCCCTCTTCCCCCGGAGGACCGCAAGGCGCTCCTCACCTCGGTGAAGGCACAGATGACGGAGCTGGCCTCGCTCATCGGCGACCTGCAGGAACTGTCGCGTCCGGAGAAGGGCCAGCACACCGGCAAGGTGCAGGTGCTGGCGTGGGAGGACATCGTCGAATCCGCGCTGCGCCGCGCCCGGCTCCGGGGGCCGGAGCTGACGATCACGGCCGATCTCCAGCCGTGGTACGTACGGGCCGAGCCGTCCGCGCTGGAGCGGGCGGTGGTGAACATCCTGGACAACGCGGTGAAGTTCAGCCCCGAGGGCGGCACGATCGACGTCGTCCTCGCGGACGGCGTCCTGACCGTCCGCGACCATGGTCCGGGCATCGCGGCCGACGAACTCCCACATGTCTTCGACCGCTTCTGGCGCTCACCGAGCGCCAGGGCACTGCCCGGCTCGGGCCTGGGCCTGTCCATCGTGGCCCGCACGGTCCAGCAGGCCGGCGGCGAGGTGTCCCTGAAGCCGGCGCAGGGCGGCGGCACCGTGGCGACGGTACGGCTGCCCGGGGCGCCCACTCCGCCGCCGGAGGCGCCACGTCACGAAGGCCCTTGAGTCCGGCAACCGTTCCGGTCCGGGCGGCGACTGCGGGGTGAGCGGCCCCGCCCGGGGCCTCGTCCCATGAGCGACTTCCGCGAACTCCAGCTCACCCTCGATCTTCCCGGCTCCCTGCCGGAGGCCGATCTCGCCCTGTTGCGCTGGCACTTGGGGGAGGGCGGCCAGGAGCCTGAGGATCCGGAAGCGTATCCGCTGTTCGCTTCCCGTGGTCCGGCCGCGCGGATGGGCGGGGCGCTCGTGGGCGTGCTCGCACCGAGTGCACGCGGCTGGGCACTCACCGTCCGGCAGGAGGTGCACCCCGAAGAGTTCGACGGGCTGCGCGAACTCGTGGTCTGGCTGGCCGCCCGCACCAGCACCTTCGGCACTGTCGGGTATCTGCGGTGCCTCGAGGATCATGTGCCCGACGTGCTCGTCGCCGATCCGGCGGCCGGCACCGTACGGCGGCTGACCCCGAGGTCGGGTCCCGAAGGCGAAGCGCAGCCGATTCCCGATCCCTGGGGCTGAAGCCGCGGGGTTGAGGCTCCAGGGCCGAAGCCCCGGGATTGACGGGTCAAGGCCCCAGGACTGAAACCTCAGGTCGAAGCCCCGGGACGGAGCCCCAGGACTGAAACCTCAGGTCGAAGCCCGGGGACTGAACCCCGGGATTGAGGCCTCGGAGGTGAATTGCCTCTGCCTCCCCTTTCCCCGGGTCCTCCCCTTACCCTCGTACCCATGACCAGCGACGACACCGCCCGCCCGGCATCGCCCCGCTCCCTCGAGACCGTCACCGCACTCTCGCCCGAACAGGCCGAGGTCGTGCGCGCGCTGCTCGCCGAGGCCGCCCGGGTCGACGGCCAGCAGGCCGTGTCCGAGCAGGGGCGGCTCCAGCTGCGCGGCGGTGAGCGGGAGGGCGTGTCCCATCTGCTGCTGTCGGTCGGCAGCACGCTCGTCGGATACGCGCAGCTTGAGGACACCGACCCCGTGGAGGCCCCCGCCGCCGAACTGGTCGTGCACCCCGGGCACCGGGGCCACGGGCACGGCCGGGCACTGGGCTCCGCCCTACTCGCCGCCTCCGGCAAACGGCTGCGGGTATGGGCCCACGGCGGTCACTCGGCGGCCCGGCACCTCGCCCAGGTCCTGGGACTGACCCTCTTCCGCGAACTGCGCCAGTTGCGCCGCCCCTTGACCGATCTCGACCTGCCCGAGCCGAAGCTGCCCGACGGCGTCACCGTCCGTACCTTCGTGCCCGGCCAGGACGACGCGGCGTGGCTCGCCGTCAACGCGGCGGCCTTCGCCCACCACCCCGAGCAGGGCTCCCTCACCCAGCGGGATCTCGACGACCGCAAGGCCGAGCCGTGGTTCGACCCGCAGGGCTTCTTCCTCGCGGAGCGCGAGGGCGAAGACGGCCCCGAGCTCATCGGCTTCCACTGGACCAAGGTCCACGCCGCGGAACAGCTCGGCGAGGTGTACGTCCTCGGCGTCCGCCCCGGTGCCCAGGGCGGCGGCCTCGGCCGAGCACTCACCACGATCGGCCTGCGGCACCTCGCGCACCAGGGCCTCCCGACCGCCATGCTGTACGTCGACGCGGACAACAAGGCCGCGCTCACGGTCTATGAGCGGCTGGGCTTCGCGACCCATGAGACCGATCTGATGTACCGCACGGAGACCTGAGAAACGGGTGACCCCAGGCACCCGGTGGCCTCAGCGGTGGGTCCAGGCCAACGCCCGGCGCCTGCGTATCCGTTCCGGCAGCAGCGCCGCGCCCATCGGCACGGTGAGCAGCAGGAGGACCGCCCACCGCTGATGGGCCGCCGCCCAGCCGGGGTCGGCCACGTCCACGAACAGGGTGCACCGCTCCGGGAGCAGCGTCTCGAGCACCGTGACCGCCAGCAGTGTCGCCGCCACGACAGCCCCCGGCTGCGGCTCGTCGGTGAACCGCACGGCGGCCGCCGCACCGGTGAGCGCCAGCGCCGCAAGGGCCGCCGCCTCCAGGCCGACATCGCCGGCCGGGGGCCGTATCTCCCCCGGGACCAGGAGCAGGGCCACCGTCCAGCACAGCAAGACGAGCGGGACGACGAGCGCCAACCGCAGTCCGTTCCGCAGCACCCGCCGGGTCGGCACCGCGACGGTGATGTGCCGCGCCGGGTCGTCCAGCAGGAACGCCAGGCCGAGGGCCAGGGCGACCTCGGCGGACCTCAGGAGGATGAGGGCGAACGCGGTGTCGTGCCCGCCGGACACCAGCCGCGCGAGTGCCGGGAGGGCCGTCGCCGAACCGCCCGCGGCTCCGAGGACCCGCCAGGGGAGGGCGCGCCACAGCGGCGGGAGAAGGGCACGGACCCGTGCGTATGCCGCGCCTACTTCTGGCATGACTCCCCCGCGCCGGTTCCGTTCTTCGCCGCCGGCACTCCCAGCAGCTCCGCGACCCGTGCCTCCGACGTCCTCGGGGACGTCAGCTCCGTCCAGTGCGCCTTCACCCGGGCCGTGACGCCGTAGAGCGGGCGCCCGAGCAGTGCCCGGACGATCCGGGTCTGTTCGGCGCTCATCCCGACCGGATTGGTGGGGGCCAGAGCGACGGCGGAGCCGCTGAGGCTGTCATCGAGGCGGACGTGGCGGAACGCGGTCATCGGGTCGTCCTGTGCGGCCATCGCCAACCACATCACGGTCACCACCCGGGCGTCGCACATCTTCGAGACCGCCTGCTCGTCACCGGCGACGAGAACCGACGCGACCCCGACGGCGAACTCGGGGACGCGATTTCCTCCCCAGCGCGTGCCGGCCGTGACCTCGCCCGGAGTGTGCAGGGGCTCAATCGCGGCGTCCCCCTCCAGTTGGTGGACGACCGGTATCCGCTGCCGGATCGTCAGCGGCGCTCCCCCGGCACCGCCGCCCGCCAGGTCCTGTATCCGGTCGACGACCTTCTCCCAGTCGTCCCGCCAGCCCGTCCACTCGGGGAAGGAGCAGTACGTCGACCGGCCGTGGGCCACGCACGACTGGAACGCCGCCGGCGTACTGCTCGCCTTCGTGCGGGCCGTGATCAGGGCGGCGTCGTCGCCCGGGGACTGCCCGGCGATACCCGTGACCATGGCGCCGAGCGCGACCACGGTGATCGCCTTCAGCAGCCGCGTACGCCCCCCGCTCACGAGGGCCGCGACACACAGCAGCACGGCGCTGAGGCCCACCAGATACAGAGCGTGCCAGGCGGCCGGACGGCCCAGAAGATCGGAAGGGATCGGGTTGTTGCTGGTCTCGGAGACCACCGGGTGCAGCCAGGTCAGCCAGTGCGTCTGTCCCACGACCGAGGAGACGACCATGAGAGTGGCGAACCCCACGACCACGACGAGCGGCCCCCCGGCCAGACGCGGACACAGCCGCGCGATCAGCACACCCAGGACTCCGGAAAGGAGGACCACCAGGGGCCCCGTCGCCAGTTCGGCCACCGACCCGTGGCCGACCGCCCCCGGCTTCAGCGCGGCCCAGCCGAACTCGATGGCGGCGCCCAGCGCGGTGACTGCCGCGAGCGGCACCACGGACAGGGCGTGCGCCACCGTGCGCCGCCAGGGCTCGAGGACCAGGACGTCGAAGTGCCGGTCCGTGCCGTGGCGCCTGGAGCGCAGCGCGGCAACGTTCACACAGATGAAGGCGGCCACGGCGAGCAACAGCGTGCCCGGCTGAGTGGCGCGGTCGACATCGTGCAGGATCGGGTAGTTGTTCATGTCCTCGCGGGGGGAGAACAGCTTCCAGGCCGTGGTCCCGACGTACACCAGGAGGAAGAAGAACACCGGGATCTGCACGAGCAGTTCGCGCGCCTCGAAGCGGGCGAGCGCGAGGACGGCGGCGGCCGGCCGGCGGCCGGTCTCCACGGGCGCGAAGACCGTGGGGGCCTTGTCGATGACCGTACTCATAGGGACGCCACCTCCGCGGGCTCTCCGTCCAGGACGAGCAAGTAGCCGTCTTCCAAGGTGGGTTCGAGGAGTGCGGCGCCCCTGGGCGGGTCGCCGACATTGCGGAACGTGCCCAGTCCCGTGCGCCAGCCCGCGCGGGCGCCCGGGTCTCTCTCCGCACTGCTCCAGACCCGGCCCGCCGCCCGTGCGGTCAGCTCGGCCGGGGTGCCTTCGAAGTGGATGCGACCGCGGACCATCACTATGACGCGGTGACAGAGCATGGCCACGTCCTCCGTCTGATGAGTGGACAGCAGAACCGTCCGGCTCTCGCCCGCCTGGGCGATCAACTCCCGGAACCGCATGCGCTGTTCCGGGTCCAGGCCGACGGTCGGCTCGTCGAGCAGGAGCAGGCCCGGGTCGCCGAGGAGCGCCGCGGCGAGGGCGACGCGCTGGCGCATGCCGCCGGAGAGCCGCTTGATGCGCTTGCCGCGCACGTCGGAGAGGTCGACGGCCTCCAGCACACGCCGCACCTCGCGGTGGCGGGCGGCACGGTCGGTGAGCTCCTTGAGGATCGCCACGTAGTCGACGAACGAGAACGCCGTGAAGTCCAGGTGGAAGCCCGGGTTCTGCGGCAGATAGCCGAGCCGGCGCCGCGCCTCCTGGCGCCCGGCGGTCGTGCCCGGGTCGTGCCCGAGGACGGCGAAGGCGCCCCGGTCGGCGGGCACGGCGGTGGCGAGCACCCGAAGCAGTGTCGTCTTGCCCGCGCCATTGGGCCCGATCAGGCCGGTGATGCCTTCGCGGAGTCGGAGGGAGACGTCGTCGAGAGCGGCCGTACCGCCGTAGCGCAGGGTCAGGCCGGAGGCCGAGACGGTGGGGGCGGTGGTCATGAGGTGCTCCTGGGGGCGAAGTCGGGGAAGAGGGACGGGGCCGGCGAGGCGTCGAACCGGTCACGCAGACGGAGCAGCAGGACGGCCGCCACCGCGGCGACCGCACCCGCCACGCCCTGGCCCGCCGCCGTGAACGGCGCGAGGGTCCCGCGCGTGGTCGTGTCGGCCACCACCAGCAGGGCGACCCAGCCGCCGCTGACCAGGACGGGGGCGAGGACCGGGCCCAGGCGGGCGGTCAGCGCGAGCCCCGTCGTGGTCAGCGCGAGGGCGGGCAGCAGCCAGGCGAGGGCACGCAGCCCGTACTCCGGGAGGGCCAGCGTCGCCAGACCGTTCAGCGCCAGACTCGCGGCCAGCACCGCGACCGTGCGGATCATCAGCAGGCGGAAGCCGTGCAGCGGGGCGACGAGCGTCATCTCGTACGTCGCGTCGAAGGCCGGACCGTACGACACCGCGACGCCCGCCAGCGGCAGCAGCGGGGCCAGGGCGAGGAACGTCACGGGCGAGCCCGCCGAGTAGACGGTGATCACCGTCATGGCCAGGACCAGCAGGACCGCGCCCAGCCAGGAGGCGCGCAGCACTGGGGTCGCGGCCAGCAGCCGCGCGGTGTGGTCGGCGACGCCGAACCGGATCAGCAGCGCCTCGAAGGCCCCCGGCCGGGGGGCGTCCAGCTCGGCATCCAGCCGCTCCCACCCGGCGTCCAGCGCGAGCGGGTCTCCGACCTCCGCCAGTGCCTGCCGGCAAGGCGCGCAGGCGACCAGGTGCTCGTCGACGGACCAGAGCCGGGGGGCCTCCAACTCGCCGCGTACATAGGCACCGAGGTCGTCGGCGTCCGCGTGCCATCCGGTGCCGTCGTGTTTGTCGTCCCTCATGCCAGCTCCTCCCGCAACCGCCTGCGCGCACGCAGCGCCCGTGTCTTGACCGTGCCGGGAGGAATGCCGAGCAGAACGGCCGCCTCCCTGGTCGTCAGTCCGTCGATCACCGTCGCCTGGAGGACGGCCCGCAGCTCGGGCGAGAGCCTTGTCAGCGCTCCCGCCAGGTCGCCGTGCTCCACTCCGGCCAGAACGCGCTCTTCCGCGGACGCCTCGTGGCGATGCCGCAGCCGGGCCAGTGTCTGCCGCAGCCGGCCCCGGGCACCGTCGCCGCGCAGCACGTCCACCAGCCGGCGGGCGCCGACACGCCAGAGCCAGCCGGCCACGTCGCCGTCCTCGCGGTAATGCGCGGTGCCGCGCCAGACCGCCAGGAAGGTCTCCTGCACGACGTCGTCCACGACTCCCGGGTCGGCGCAGCGGCCACGCAGCCGTGCCGTGAGCCATGGCGCATACCGCCTGTACAGCTCCTCGAAGGCGCGACGGTCCCCGTCTGCCACGGCACGCAGCAGCTCCCCGTCACTTCTCGTTTCCCTCACGCCCCTTCATCGGACGAGCCCACGCGATCGGTTCACGTCCCCGAGAAAAATTTCGGCGGTCCGGGAAAGCCACGGTATGAGGGGCGGGGCGAGCCGCCGTACGACAGCCGGGCGAGCCGCCGTACGACAGCCGGGCGAGCCGCCGTACGACAGCCGGGCGAGCCGGAAACGCAAGGGCCGAAGCCGGTTCGCAGGCGGCCGGAGCCCCGCCCGCGATGGGGACCGTCGAAGCGGGTCCCACAGCGACCGGAGCCCACCGCAAAGCAACCATCAAAGCGAGCCACCGCACCGGCCCGGAGCCCAACGCAGGGCAACCACCGAGACGGGGTCACGCGAGGACCGGAACCCATCGCAACGCGCCCCCTCGAGCGGGCCACCGCACCGGCCCGTAGCGCTCCCCGGGTCGGCCGCTCCCCACAACCGGCAGGGCCGAACGTACGGCCGGTCGAGCCCTGGCGGCGCACGCGTCCCTTCCTGCTCCCTCGTACGCGTCGGTGTCGCCTGTAGACGTTCGCGGGCCCCTCCCCGCTATCCCGCACGTCATGTCGCCGTAACCATTGATTCAGACGGACTTGCGACGCTCAGCCAATGAACGCCGCCGTGCCAGAACCCGCACCGCCCCCGGAGAACGGGGCCGGTCCGGAACGTGGACGTCCCTTCGCCGCGACACCCCCCGGACTCCACGACGCGCCCGTCACCCGGTCGGCGCGGAAGAATGGGTTCATGAGCCAGCAGAACGCCCAGGCACCGGCCCACCCGTCCCCCACCACCCCTCGTGATGGAGAGCCGTCGGGTCGCGCGAACATGCAGAACCAGCAGCCCTCCGTGGGCTCCATCGCCGCGCACCGCCCGCACACCGTGCCCGCGGCGGTCTCCGACCTGGAACCGGACATCGACGCCGATCTCGACGCGTACGAGGAAGCCGAGGGTGCCCAGCTCCCGCAGGGCCGTTTCCTCGACCGGGAGCGCAGCTGGCTCCAGTTCAACGAGCGCGTGCTCGAACTCGCCGAGGACCCCGATACGCCCCTGCTCGAGCGGGCGAAGTTCCTGGCCATCTTCGCCAGCAACCTGGACGAGTTCTTCATGGTCCGGGTCGCGGGTCTGAAGCGGCGTATCGCCACCGGCGTCGCCACCCGCTCGGCCTCCGGTCTCCAGCCGCGCGAGGTGCTGGAGATGATCTGGGCCCGTTCCCGCGAGCTCATGGCCCGGCACGCCGCCTGCTTCCACGAGGACGTCGCCCCCGCGCTCGCGGAGGAGGGCATCCATCTGGTCCGCTGGGCCGAGCTGACCGAGAAGGAGCAGGCGCGCCTCTTCACGCTCTTCCGCCACCAGATCTTCCCGGTCCTCACCCCGCTGGCCGTCGACCCCGCGCACCCCTTCCCGTACATCTCGGGACTCTCGCTCAACCTCGCGGTCGTCGTGCGCAACCCGGTCTCCGGCCACCGCCACTTCGCGCGCGTCAAGGTCCCGCCGCTGCTCTCCCGCTTCCTTGAGGCCTCCCCGCAGCGGTACGTCCCCATCGAGGACGTCATCGCCGCGCACCTCGAGGAGTTGTTCCCGGGCATGGAGGTCCTGGAGCACCACACCTTCCGGATCACCCGCAACGAGGACCTGGAGGTGGAGGAGGACGACGCCGAGAACCTTCTCCAGGCCCTGGAGAAGGAGCTCATGCGGCGCCGCTTCGGGCCGCCGGTGCGCCTGGAGGTCGAGGAGTCCATCGACCGGTACGTCCTGGACCTCCTCGTGCGCGAACTGAAGATCTCCGAGGCCGAGGTGTACCCGCTGCCGGGTCCCCTGGACCTCACCGGCCTCTTCGGCATCGCGAACCTCGACCGGCCGGAGCTGAAGTACCCGAAGTACGTGGCGGGCACCCACCGCGACCTCGCGGAGGTCGAGTCGGCGTCCGCGCCCGACATCTTCGCGGCGCTGCGGGAGCGGGACGTGCTGCTGCACCACCCGTACGACAGCTTCTCCACCTCCGTCCAGGCGTTCCTGGAGCAGGCGGCCGCGGACCCGGACGTGCTCGCGATCAAGCAGACGCTGTACCGGACCTCGGAGACCTCGCCGATCGTCGACGCGCTCATCGACGCGGCCGAGTCCGGCAAGCAGGTCCTCGTGCTGGTCGAGATCAAGGCCCGCTTCGACGAGCAGGCCAACATCAAGTGGGCCCGCAAGCTGGAGGAGGCGGGCTGCCATGTGGTGTACGGGCTCGTCGGGCTGAAGACGCACTGCAAGCTGTCGCTCGTCGTACGGCAGGAAGGCGAAACGCTCCGCCGTTACAGCCACGTCGGTACGGGCAACTACCACCCGAAGACCGCGCGGCTGTACGAGGACCTGGGGCTGCTGACCGCGGATCCGCAGGTCGGCGCGGACCTGTCCGACCTCTTCAACAGGCTGTCGGGTTACTCCCGCCGCGAGACCTACCGCCGGCTGCTCGTCGCCCCCAAGTCCCTGCGCGACGGTCTGGTCTCCCGGATCAACAAGGAGATCCAGCACCACCGCGCCGGTCGGCCCGCGTATGTCCGCGTCAAGGTCAACTCGATGGTGGACGAGGCGGTCGTCGATGCGCTCTACCGCGCGTCGCAGGCGGGCATCCCGGTCGACGTTTGGGTGCGCGGCATCTGCGCGCTGCGCCCGGGCGTCGCGGGCCTGTCCGAGAACATACGCGTACGGTCCATTCTCGGCCGCTTCCTCGAGCACTCCCGCGTCTTCGCCTTCGGCAACGGCGGCGAGGCCGAGGTGTGGATCGGCAGCGCCGACATGATGCACCGCAACCTCGACCGCCGCATCGAAGCACTCGTCCGGGTCACCGACCCGGCGCACCGGGCGGCCCTCAACCGGCTCCTGGAGACCGGTATGTCCGACACCACTTCCTCCTGGCACCTCGGCCCGGACGGCGAGTGGAACCGGCACTCGACCGACGCGGACGGCCAGCCGCTGCGGAACATCCAGGAGATGCTCATAGACGCCCGGAGGCGCCGGCGTGGCACAGCAACACCTTGATCCCCCCACCGACCCCACGGCCCGCCCGACGTCCGGGGACGCCCTCGCGGGCTACCTGCGGGCCCAGGCCACGGAGTTCCTGCGTTCGCTGCGCCAGCACCGGGACAACGGTGCCGGTGGGAATCCCCCCGCTCACGGGGGTCCCGCCACTCGAGCGAAGCCGAGGGTGGGGGCGCAGTCGAGACTGGGAGAGAGCGGCACGGTGGACTCCGGCGACGCGGCGCTCGCCCTGCGCCGCTCGGCCCGCCGCATCAGCGGCACGCTCCACACGTTCCGCCCCCTCCTCGACGCCGACTGGTCCGAGACGATGCGTCCCGAGCTGGCCTGGCTGTCGGGCACGCTGGCCCGCGAGCACGCGTACGCGGCCCGGCTCGAACGGCTGCTCCTCGCGCTGCACCGGCTCTCGGGCTCGTCGGCCTTCCCCGCGCAGCCGGGCGGCGCGGCGGAACCCGTCGGTACCGGTCCGCGCACCCAGCCCGCAGCCGCGGAGCGCGGCAGTCTGACCGTCGGCGCGGCGAAGGCGGGCGCACTGCTGGAGCGCCAGCTGACCCTGGCCCGGACGCGCGCCCACTCCGCGGCCCTGGGGGCTCTCGGGTCGAGCCGCTTCCACGCGGTGGCGGACAGCGTCGCCGTCCTCGCCAGCGAGGTCCCGCTCGCGCCCGCCTCGGCCGCCGCCGACCTGCGCCCGCTCGCGGCGGCGGCCGAGGAGCGGCTGTGCGACGCGGTGACCGCGCTGCCGCTGCTCACCGCGGGCCACCCGTACAACGCCGAGGCCCTGATCCACGGCCTGTCCCCCGACCCGGCGCCGCATCCGCAGGACGGCCCCTGGCACCAGGTCCGGCTGTTGCTGCGGCTGCACCGCTACGCCCGGGAAGTGCTGTACGGGGAGGACGCGGCCGTCGACGTACGGCTGCTGGCGGCGGGCCAGGCCCTGAACCGGCACCGGGACGCCTCGGAGGCGGCCGCCGCCGCTGCCGCCGCGGCACGCACCCCGCGCATCGCCCCGGCGACGGCGTACGCGCTGGGCGTGCTGCACGCCGACCAGCGCCACGAGGTGGAAGCGGCCCGCTTCGCCTTCCAGCAGGCCTGGCAGAAGCAGGCGGTGGGCACTCCGTAGGCACCTGTACGACGGCGCGGCGCGCCCGGCGCGCCGCGGGGACAGAGAGGAGCCGGAGCACCCGATGAACGAGGAGACCATCCGCGCGGCCGGCTGTGTCCTGTGGCGCCACTCGCCCGTAGACGGTGAACTGGAGATCTGTCTGGTCCACCGGCCGAAGTACGACGACTGGTCCCACCCGAAGGGCAAGCTCAAGAGTGAAGAGGACCCACTCGCGGGCGCGCTGCGGGAGGTGGCGGAGGAGACGGGGTACGCCGCCGTCCCCGGCGCGCGCCTGCCGACCGTCCACTACGAGGCGGGCGGGCGCCCCAAGCAGGTCCGCTACTGGGCTGCCGAGGCGACGGGCGGCTCCTTCGTCCCCAACCGTGAGGTCGACCGCATCCTGTGGCTCCCCCCGGCCGCGGCACGGCGCCGCTTGACCCAGCCCCGCGACCGGGACCTGGTCGACGCCTTCCTGAACGCGCTCAACCTGACCTGAGCGCCCCGAAAGGGGCGCGACAAACGGCTCGGGGGACGCCCGCACCCCGTCGGGGCTCGGGGAACCGTGCACCCCCGCCACAACCGAACGCAGCCGCCGGAAACCGCAGGCCACGGGCACCGCCTCGACTCGGCGCAATGGAATACCCCCGTGTCCGAGACGTAAGCGTTCCGTGACCTAACCACACCGACTACAGGGGTTCACCTTCCGTTCATTCTTGGCCATCAGCCGCTTCACCTGTTCTGCCTAATTTCGGCCCTACCCGGTGCGAAGCGCGCATGAAGGCGTGCGGTCGCACTTCACAACAGACAGAGCAGCCCGCACGGGCTGGCCACACTTCGCACGCCGCCAATGACGGCGGCTCTTGGAAGGAACCCCCGAAAGTGAAGCTTCAGCGCACGAACCGGCTTCGCGCCCTTTCCCTCGGTGCTGTCGCCGTCTCCGGCGCCCTGGCCCTGACGGCGTGCGGCTCCGATGCCACCAGCAGCAACGGCGGCGGAAGCAGCTCCGCGCCCGCGTCGAGCAACTCCAACATCAAGTGCGACAACGCCAAGGGGCAGCTGCAGGCCTCCGGCTCGTCCGCGCAGAAGAACGCGATCGACGCGTGGGTCACGCAGTACACCGCGTCCTGCAAGAACGTCCAGATCAACTACAACCCGACCGGTTCGGGTGCCGGTGTCACCGCTTTCCTCGGTGGCCAGACCGCGTTCGCCGGTTCCGACTCCGCGCTGAAGCCGGAGCAGATCGCCCAGTCCAAGAAGGTCTGCAGTGGCGGCGGCCAGGCCATCGACCTGCCCATGGTCGGCGGCCCGATCGCGATCGGCTACAACGTGCCGGGCGTGAGCAACCTGGTCCTGGACGCCTCCACGATCGCCAAGATCTTCAACGACCAGATCAAGACGTGGGACGACCCCGCGATCAAGAAGCTGAACCCCAGCGCGAAGCTGCCCAGCACCAAGATCCAGGCCTACCACCGCTCGGACGAGTCCGGCACCACGGACAACTTCACCAAGTACCTGATCGCCGCCGCGAAGAGCGACTGGCCGTACACCGGCGGCAAGGCCTGGCAGGCCAAGGGCGGCCAGTCCGCGCAGGGCTCCGCGGGCCTCGCCCAGCAGGTCAAGCAGACCCCGGGTGCGATCTCGTACTTCGAGCTGTCCTACGCGGCCGACGGCATCAACACGGTCGACCTGAAGACCGGCGCCTCCACGCCCGCCAAGGCCACCGTCGAGAACGCCACCAAGGCCATCTCCACCGCCCAGGTCGCCGGCACCGGCAAGGACCTGGCCCTGAAGCTGAACTACAAGCCGACCGCGGACGGCGCCTACCCGCTGACCCTGGTCACCTACGAGATCGTCTGCGACAAGGGCAACAAGGCCGACACGCTCCCGACCGTGAAGTCCTTCCTCGGCTACACCGCGTCCGAGGACGGCCAGAACCAGCTGGCCAACGCCAAGTACGCGCCGATCCCCGCCGAGATCATCTCCAAGGTCCGCGACACCATCTCGGGCCTGAGCTGACCTGAAGTGCGGCCCGCTCCCCCAAGGAGCGGGCCGCACCGTCCGGTGCACCGCCGCCTGGAGCCGCCACCCGCTACGGCTCCGCAGACCGGAGATCCGATGAACATAACGACAGAGAACACTGAAGCACCTCCACCCGCCCCCCAGCCTTCCGCGGCCGAGCAGAAGCGCGCGAGCCGCGGCGCCACCCGCGCCGGAGACCGGATCTTCCTCGGTCTCTCCCGCGGATCCGGCATCTTCCTTCTGGTGATCATGGCCGCGATCGCGGTCTTCCTCACCTACCGCGCGTCCCTCGCGATCAGCAAGGACCACGGCAACTTTCTGACCACCTTCGAGTGGGACACCAACGTCGTCCCACCGGTCTTCGGCATCGCGGTCCTGGCCTTCGGCACGGTCGTCTCCTCGATCATCGCCATGGCCATCGCGGTCCCGGTCGCGGTGGGCATCGCGCTGTTCATCACGCACTACGCCCCGCGCAAGCTGGGCACCCCCATCGCGTACGTGATCGACCTGCTGGCCGCCGTGCCGTCCATCGTGTACGGCCTCTGGGGTGCCCTCGTCCTCGTACCGCACATGCAGGGCGTGTTCGGCTGGCTGAACGACTACTTCGGCTGGACCGGCATCTTCTCCTGGCAGGGCGGCGCCCCGCGCGCGCTGCTGACCGTCGGCGTCCTGCTCGCGATCATGATCCTGCCGATCATCACCAATGTGAGCCGCGAGGTCTTCCGTCAGGTCCCGCAGATGCACGAGGAGGCGGCCCTGGCCCTCGGCGCCACGCGCTGGGAGGTCATCCGCACGGCCGTGCTGCCGTTCGGCCGCTCCGGCGTGATCTCCGCCTCGATGCTCGGCCTCGGCCGTGCGCTCGGCGAGACGATGGCGGTCGCCACGGTCCTCTCCCCGACCTTCGACATCCAGGCCAGCCTGCTCGACCCGGGCGGCGGCACCTTCGCCCAGAACATCGCCAGCAAGTTCGGCGAGGCCACCGACCAGGGCCGTGACGCCCTCATCGCCTCCGGTCTGGTCCTCTTCGTCATCACCCTGCTGGTCAACGGTGCGGCCCGCATGATCATCGCCCGCCGCAAGGAGTACTCGGGGGCCAACGCATGAGCCACGCAGCCGTCACCGACAGGCGTCCGAGCACCCTGCGCGGCGCCAGCCTGCCGAAGTGGTCGCCCTGGGCGATCGCCGCGGGCTCGGTCGCTCTGGGCACGGGTATCGGACTTGGCGCCGGTCTCGACAGCACCATCCAGTGGGGCCTGATCGCCGCGATCCTGTTCGTCCTGGGCACGTACGTCATCGCGGCACGCGTCGAGGGCCGCCGGCAGGCCAAGGACCGGATCGCGACCAGCCTCGTCTGGGTCTGCTTCCTCGCCGCGGTCATCCCGCTGGCCTCCCTGATCTGGGAGACGCTCAAGCGCGGTGTGAAGGTCTTCGACGTCTACTTCCTCACCCACTCGATGGGCGTGGTCCCCGACACCCAGCCCGGTGGCGGCATCTACCACGCGATCCTCGGCACGCTGGAGCAGGTCGGCATCGCCACTGTGATCGCCGTGCCGGTGGGTGTGCTCACCGCCGTCTACCTGGTCGAGTACGGCCGCGGCAAGCTCGCCAAGGCCGTCACCTTCTTCGTCGACGTCATGACGGGCATCCCGTCGATCGTCGCGGGTCTGTTCATCCTCAGCTTCTGGATCCTCATCCTGAACATGGGCTACTCCGGCTTCGCCGGCTCGCTCGCCCTGGCGATCCTGATGATGCCCGTGGTGGTCCGCTCCACGGAGGAGATGCTCAAGCTCGTCCCGAACGAGCTGCGCGAGGCCTCCCTCGCCCTGGGCGTCCCGAAGTGGCGCACCATCCTCAAGGTGGTCCTGCCGACCTCGATCGGCGGTATCACCACGGGCGTGATGCTCGCGATCGCGCGTATCACCGGTGAGACCGCTCCCGTGCTGCTGCTGGTGTGGGGCACGAACTTCATCAACAGCAACCCGTTCAAGGACCCGCAGGCCTCGCTTCCGCTGTACATCTACCAGCAGTACGCGAACAGCGCCGGCTCCGGCGCCGCCTACGACCGGGCCTGGGCGGCGGCACTCGCCCTCATCGGCTTCGTGATGATCCTGAACCTGGTGGCCCGCGGGATCGCCCGCTGGAAGGCCCCGAAGACCGGTCGCTGACGCGGCCACAGCGACTGATTATGGAAGTGAAGTAGTCATGGCCAAGCGAATCGACGTAAGCGGACTCACCGCGTACTACGGCTCCCACAAGGCGATCGAGGACATCTCGATGACGGTCGAGCCGCGGTCGGTGACGGCGTTCATCGGCCCCTCCGGCTGCGGCAAGTCGACGTTCCTGCGGACGCTCAACCGCATGCACGAGGTCACCCCGGGCGGCCGTGTCGAGGGCAAGGTGCTGCTCGACGACGAGGACCTGTACGGCACCGGGATCGACCCGGTGGCCGTCCGCCGCGAGGTGGGCATGGTGTTCCAGCGCCCGAACCCCTTCCCGACCATGTCGATCTTCGACAACGTGGCGGCGGGCCTGCGGCTGAACGGCAACTACAAGAAGTCCGCGCTGAATGACATCGTCGAGAAGTCACTCAAGGGCGCCAACCTCTGGAACGAGGTGAAGGACCGCCTGAACAAGCCGGGCTCGGGTCTGTCCGGTGGTCAGCAGCAGCGTCTGTGCATCGCCCGCGCGATCGCGGTGGAGCCGAAGGTTCTGCTGATGGACGAGCCCTGCTCGGCCCTCGACCCGATCTCGACGCTCGCGATCGAGGACCTGATCGGCGAGCTGAAGGAACGCTTCACGATCGTCATCGTGACGCACAACATGCAGCAGGCCGCGCGTGTCTCGGACCGTACGGCGTTCTTCAATCTGGCGGCCGTGGGCCAGCCCGGCCGCCTGATCGAGATCGACGACACGGAGCGGATCTTCTCCAACCCGTCGGTCCAGGCGACGGAGGACTACATCTCGGGCCGCTTCGGCTGAGCCGACGGTCCCTGCGAAGACCCCTCGCGGTGCTGCATGGCGGTGCCACCGCGAGGCCGAAGAGGGCCCGCCCCTGGCTCCCGGGGGCGGGCCCGTTCGCGTCCACCACGCGCTATTCGGCGACTTCCGTGCGTTCCCACCACTGGAAGACGATCATCCGTCCCTCCTCGCGGTCCTCGTGGCGCGGCGTGACCTTGTAGTGCTCGTATCCGCCGCGATGGGGGATCTTCAGCTCTTGTCCAGGCGGGACGATCGGCACGGTCTTGCCCGCCAGATCGTCCGGCCCGCCTTCGAGGAGTGCCTTGGTAGTCATACGTCCAGTCTTGTCACCCCACCGACCGCCGCATCTCGAAACGCCGGGCCCGCGGGATCCGGGGGCGTTTCGACGGGACGACAGCCCTGGGTCCTGGGCGGCCACGGGGTGACAGGCACCTGACGGGCGCGGTGGGTCCGGGGCGGGCTCCTGGGGCGGGCTTGGGGCGGGCTCCTGGGACGGGCCCGGTCGGCACCACGGGCGGGTCCGGGGCACCGGTGGGGGCCGGACTCAGGGGACGCCGTCGGGACGGCCGCAAGGGGAAACCTTTCTGCGGGCGGCGCCCCGCCGCCCGTTTACAGAAACGCCAGGTTGATCAGCCAGAAGCCGCCCGCCGCCACGAGCGCCGCTGCCGGCATCGTGATGAACCAGCCCATGACGATGTTCTTCGCGATGCCCCACCGCACGGCGTTAACCCGCTTCGTCGCACCCACGCCCATGATCGCCGACGTGATGACGTGCGTCGTCGAGATGGGGGCCTTGAACAGGAACGCCGTCGCGAACATGATCGAGGCACCCGTGGTCTCCGCCGCGAAGCCCTGCGGCGGGTCCAACTCGATGATCTTGCGGCCCAGCGTACGCATGATGCGCCACCCGCCCGCGTACGTGCCCAGCGACAGCATCGCCGCGGAGACCAGCTTCACCCACACCGGGATCGGGTCCCCGTACTTCTCCACGTCCGCGATGACCAGTGCCATCACCACGACACCCATCGTCTTCTGGGCGTCCTGCAGGCCGTGCCCGAGCGCCATTCCGGCCGCCGACACCGTCTGCGCTATACGGAAGCCCCGCTTCGCCTTGTGCGGATTGGCCCGGCGGAAGATCCACATGATCGCCGTCATAACCAGGTAGCCGACGATCAGGCCGACCACCGGCGACAGGAACATGGGGGTGACGATCTTGTCCAGGACCCCGGACCAGTACACCGTCGTACCACCCGCCAGTGCCGCCCCCACCATGCCGCCGAACAGCGCGTGCGACGACGAGGACGGCAGCCCGAAGTACCACGTGATCAGGTTCCACGTGATCGCGCCCACCAGTGCGGCGAAGAGGATCCCCATCCCCTTGCCGCCGGAGGGCGTCTGGATCAGGCCCTCGCTGACCGTCTTCGCCACCCCGCTGCCCAGGAACGCACCGGCGAGGTTCATCACCGCCGCCATCGCCAGCGCCGCCCGGGGCGTCAGCGCCCGGGTCGACACCGACGTCGCGATCGCGTTCGCCGAGTCGTGGAAGCCGTTGGTGTACGCGAAGAAGAGCGCGACCAGGATGGTCAGAATCAGAGCAAAGGTGTCCATGGACGCCTCAGGACTCCTTGACCGCGATGGTCTCCACGGTGTTGGCCACGTGCTCGAAGGCGTCCGCCGCCTCCTCCAGCACGTCCACGATCTGCTTGAGCTTCAGGACCTCGATCGCGTCGTACTTGCCGTTGAAGAGATGAGCGAGCAGCTTCCGGTGGATCTGGTCCGCCTGGTTCTCCAGACGGTTCACCTCGATCCAGTACTCGGTCAGGTTCTCCATCGTGCGGAGGTTCGGCATCGCCTCCGCCGTCAGCTCCGCCGCCCGCGCCAGCACCTCGATCTGCTGCTCGACGCCCTTCGGCAGTTCCTCGACGTTGTAGAGGACGACCAGGTCGACGGCCTCCTCCATGAAGTCCATGATGTCGTCGAGGGAGGACGCGAGGGAGTAGATGTCCTCACGGTCGAACGGCGTGATGAACGAGGAGTTCAGCTGGTGGAAGATCGCGTGCGTGGCGTCGTCACCGGCGTGTTCCGCGGCCCGCATACGCTCTGCGATCTCGGCCCGGCCGGAGGCGTCCGCCCCGAGCAGTTCCATCAGGAGTTTCGAGCCCGTGACGATGTTGTCCGCGGATGCGGCGAACATGTCGTAGAAGCTCGTCTCCCTGGGGGTCAGACGAAAGCGCACGTGGGGTCCTCGGGATGCTTCGGTGTCGGTCAGGCTGATGCTAAGCGCATCATCCGGCCACGGCTAAGGGGCCGTCCCCCAGTGTCGCCCATCGGGCACAGTGGTCGGCACGGGGGCGGTGCGAGGGCGGCCGAGGCAGAGGCCAAGGGCCCCATACCCGGCAAACTTCGTTACCATATACCCACCAGGGGTATATATCCGTAACGTGTTGCTCACGCTTCGCACCCGCGGGCCCTCTGTCCGGATCCCTATCCCGTCTGTCCGGAATTCATGCCCCGCGCGACTGTCAAACAGGAGGACGCGATGACGACCACCGAGGCCGGCGCGACGGCGCCCTCCGAGGGCACCGGGACCCCGGTGACCGACCACGACCGCGGCGTCCACGGCTACCACGAGCAGAAGGACGAGCACCTCAAGCGGCTGCGCCGCATCGAGGGCCAGATCCGCGGACTGCAGCGCATGGTCGACGAGGACGTGTACTGCATCGACATACTCACGCAGGTCTCCGCCTCGACGAAGGCCCTGCAGTCCTTCGCACTCCAGCTCCTGGAGGAGCATCTGCGCCACTGCGTCGCGGACGCCGCCCTCAAGGGCGGAGCGGAGATCGACGCGAAGGTCGAGGAGGCGACGAAGGCGATCGGCCGCCTCCTGCGCACATGAGCACACAAGCACATGACGTCCTGACAACCTGACGCCGCGGGCGCTTCGATCCACCCTGAACCGTCGCCGAACCGCTCCCGAACTCCCCGAAATTCCAATCAAACCGCCTGAACCGCCTGAACCGCCCGAGGCGTCCTGTCCGGACAGCCGCGCAGGCGGGTGGGGACGTCCGCCGTCACGCGGCGGATCACGGCCCGCCCGCCGAAGGCTCACCCGCCGAAGGCATCCCCATCGGAGGCATCCGCAGTGGAGGCGGCCGCGCCACCGGCGGCATCCCGTTCTTCGGCCACCTTCAGGACCTCGTCGATGCTCTCAAGACTGAGCCGGTCCTCGTGTGCGGACGAGGCCGCGATGATCAGGTCGCCGCACAGCTCGATCTCGGCGAGGGCCACGTGGTCCTGAACCGCCGTACCGCCGACCGGAGCCACGTGCATCACCTCTTTCTGCCGTCACCGGCTTCCTAGAGTAGGGAGCGGTCTACGCACCGCGCATGGCACGGACGGACCATTTCCAGCCCCTCAGCCGCGCCACTTCCGGCCCGGCGTCCGGCCCTCGTGCGTCACTGCTCCGCGATCCTGCCGGCGAAGATGTCCCCGGACGCCGGCAGCCGCACCTCGACGGGGACCCCGAAGTCGTACAGCAAGGTCGTCGAGGCCACGGCGACCGCGGTCTTCTGCCGGCCATTGACGAAGCTGAACCGGTGGCGGACCTTCCGGATGCGTCCCTGGTCGTCGAGATAAGCGTCGAACGGGACTTCGGCCGTGGCGAACCCTTTCGCCGCCGCCTGCAACGCCTTCCTGTTCCCGGCCGACGCGCTCCTCGCCGCGAGCGCGATGTCGGCGACCCCGCGATAGTGCCGAACCGGCGTTCCCGCGACCTCGGTCCGCCCCACGTACGTCGCCCTCCGGACCCCGCGCAGCAATTCGGCCGCCGCCCACGGGTCGGTGACCCCGCCGGTGACGAGGTTGCCGTCGGAAAGGGTGCTCGTGTCGACCCGCACCCACTTGTCGGCCGGTACGCCCGCGCCCCGGTTCTTCATGAACAGGGCGCCCGGGGCGAGCAGTTCGGTGATGGGGCGGTGCTCCTCGGCGCCCGCGGGATCCTTGGGCAGCATCACCTCCAGCCGGCCGAGCCGGTCCCGGTAGTCGTAGACCCCCTCGCCGCGGATGGTGACCCGGGTGCCGCCGGTGGCCATCTCCATCGACGTACGGGCTTTGGAGCTGCCCGCGTGCACGAGGGCCTCGGCCGCCCGGTGGAGCGCCTCGACGGCGTCCGTGCCGGAGCGCGCCTCCTCGGCGGCGGCCCCGCCGCCCGTGCATCCCGTGACCGAGGCGCCGCAGAGGAGCAGTCCCACCGTCGTGACGACCGCCTCACCGACCCGACCGTGTCGTCGCACCACCATCGTCTGCCTACCCCCAAGCCGGTCAGTCCCGGTGTCCCTCCTGCCGTTCCGGATAACGACGGGCAGCAGGAACCCGTCACGCGCACGGCATTGCGGCACGGGTGCCTTGGGTAGCGTTGTCGGAGTGGAGCAGCAGGAGACCGCCCTGGGTCCGGAAGAGCACCGCACGACGACGGTCGAGCAGGGCCGTTTCTGCATGGCGCGGTGCAACTGCGGCTGGCGGGGTCCGGCGCGCAGAGCCCGCAGTCTGGCGAGGTCGGACGCGCAGGGGCATGCCGCGGACCGGCACTGACGGCGGCCCGCCGCACCCACACCATCCCCACGCTGTAGCGATTCTGTGGCACTTCCCTGCGGAACCTCCCGTCACAGGGCTCCGTCTCGTTCCAAGGAACCCAAGGGAGGCGCACATGCAACGGCGTACGTTCATCGGCGGAGCCGCCGCCGCACTCGCGACGGCGGCCACCACCGCGTGCAGCGGCAGCACGAGCAGCGCATCGGCTGCCACGGACACGTCCATACGCACGGCCGTCACCAGCGCCCGCGCCGCAGCCAACTGGACCGCCCTGGCCCGGGATCTGTCGGGCACCCTGATCCGCCCCGGTGACCACGCGTGGCCGACCGCGCACCAGCTCTACAACACCCGCTTCGACTCCCTGAAGCCCGCGGCCGTCGCCTATGTGGCGCATGCCGAGGACATCCGCACCGTGATGTCGTACGCCCGCGCCCACAACATCAAGGTGGCGATACGCAACGGCGGCCACTCCTACGCCGGTTGGTCCTCCGGAGACGGCCGTCTGATCATCGACGTGGGCCGGCTGAACACGATACGGGCGAGCGTGGGCGAGGCCGTGGTCGGCGCCGGTTCCAAACTGATCGACGTCTACCGCGCGCTCACGGCGAAGGGCGTGACGATACCCGCCGGCTCCTGCCCCAGCGTCGGCGTCTCGGGCCTCACCCTCGGCGGCGGCCACGGCGTCGCCTCCCGGGCGTACGGACTGACCTGCGACAGCCTCACCCAGGCGACCCTGATCACCGGGGACGGCAAGCAGCTCGTCGCCAACGCCACCGAGAACAAGGACCTCTTCTGGGCCCTGCGCGGCGCGGGCAACGGCAACTTCGGCGTCGTCACCGAGCTGCGTTTCAGGACCCACCCCGCCCCCCAGACGGTCTCGGCCTACATGACATGGCCCTGGTCCAAGGCCGCCGCCGTGCTCAAGGCCTGGCAGGAGTGGGGGCCGGACCAGCCGGACGAGATCTGGTCCTCCTGCCACCTCGAGAACGGCGGCACGCCCACCGTCGCCGTCGCCGCCTTCTCGCTCGGTACGTACGGCGAACTCCAGAACGCCGTCGACCGCCTGGCCGCGAGCGTCGGCTCCCCGGCGCGGAGCGTCTCACTCAAGCGGCATTCGTACGAGGGCGCGATGGAGGCGTACGCGGGCTGCTCCTCCTTCCCCACCGCCGCCCAGTGCCATCTGCCGGGTTCGACGCCCGGCCGCTCCCCGCAGGGCGCCCTCGGCCGTGAGACGTACGCGGCCCGCTCGGACTTCTTCGACCGCTCGATCCCGGCGGCGGGAATCCAGACCGTCCTGAATCAGATTGCACAGGTCCGGGGCGGAGCGGGCAGCGTCGCCTTCACCGCGCTCGGCGGCGCGGTCAACCGGGTCTCGCCGACGGCGACGGCGTTCGTCCACCGCCGCTCGCGCATGCTGGCGCAGTACATCGCGAGCTGGGGTGCGGGCGCGTCCGGGACGACGGCCCAGTCCTGGCTGGCGTCCGCGCACGCGTCCATGCGGGACTACGCGTCCGGGGCGGCGTACCAGAACTACACGGACCCGACCCTGACGAACTGGAAGAAGGCGTACTACGGCGACGCGGCGAACCGGCTGACCCAGCTGAAGCGCCAGTACGACCCGAGCGGCTTCTTCACGTTCCCGCAGTCGCTTTAGGAATCCGTCCCGCGAAGAAGGAGTGGGAGCCGCCGCGGCTCGAAGAAGGAGTGGAGCCGCCGCGGCTAGGCTGCCAGGTCCCGTTCCTCCGTCGCCGCCTCCGCCCGCGTGTCCGGGATCACCGTCTCCGCGGCACGCGCCCCGCGGGCCCGGATCAGCCAACCGGCGTGCGGCGAGCGCTCGATCGCCTTGGTGAGCGGGGTGAGCAGGGCCATGGCGAGCGGGGAGAGCAGCAGGGCGACGGCCGTGCCGAGGGCGAACCCGCCGACCACGTCCGTCGGGTAGTGCACGCCCATGTAGACGCGGCAGATCCCTTCGAGGAGCGCGAGCCCGAGACCGATGAGCCCGAACTTCCGGTTGGCGACGAAGAGTCCGACCGCCATCGCCATCGTGAGCGTGGCGTGGTCGCTGACGAAGGAGTAGCCGGTCTTCCCGGTGACAAGGACATCGAGTCCCTGGTGGTCGACGAACGGCCGGGGGCGTGCCACGAACCCCCGGATCGGCACGTTCACCAGCACCGCGAGGCCGGCGGCCAGCGGGGCCCAGACGAGCGCTGCCACGGAGGACGCCGCGTCCGCGCCGCCCCGTCGGCGCACGCTCCACCAGCACCACAGGACCAGCAGCACCATGGCGAGCAACAGGCCGTACTCGCCGACGAATTCCATGACGCGGTCGAACCAGCGCGGCGCCTCGTTGGCCAGGCCATTGATGTCGTAGAGCAGATCGACGTCGGGGTTCGACCCGGATTCGGCGAGTCCAGCCATGGTGCGCGGCCCCTTCGTCCTCTGTCCCGTTCCGCGGACGCGCCCGTGCGCGCCGCTCCACCACCCCCGTGGTCCGTAGATCCGCTCTACGTCAAGCCGGCTGCCGTACGTCAACGCTCTACTGCAGAAGGAACGCACAGCCCTCTCGTCTACGTTCCACACTCCACCGAATGATCACGCAGACGTTATCGAAGAGAGACTCGTCTTCGCAGCTCACGGGGTGGGCATAACAGAGAGTTCCGGCCGGCGCGTGTCCGCGCGCACGCCGTTCACACCCCGGTTCACACCGAAGTGGGCAGCGCTTTCGCGCCATCCGCGGTGACACGCGTCGCCCCGAAGTAGTCGGAGGTGTCGATCGGGTCGAAGCGGATCACGGCCCCCGTCCTGGGCGCGTCGATCATGTAGCCGCCGCCGACGTAGATCCCGACGTGGTGGATGGCACGGGAATCCGTCGGATCGTGCGAGAAGAACACCAGGTCACCCGGGAGCAGTTCGTTTCGTTTCGGGTGCGGCCCGGCGTTGTACTGGTCGTTGGCGACGCGCGGCAGCGTGATGCCCACACTCTCGTACGCGGCCTTGGTCAGCCCGGAGCAGTCGAAGCGTCCGCCCTGGTCGGGGGTGCCGTCGCCGCCCCAGAGATAGGGCGTGCCGAGCTTCTTCTGCGCGTAGTAGATGGCACCCGCGGCCTGCCGGGAGGGATCGAGCCGCTGGACGGGCGCGGCGAAGCTCTGCGCCAGGGTCGTGATGGTCTTCACATAGTTCTGGGTCTCCTGGTACGGCGGCACGCCTCCGTACTTGATGACCGCGTACGCCCCCGCGTTGTACGCGGCGAGCATGTTCTCCGTCGTGTTCCCGGGTGCGTCCTTCACATACGAGGCGAGCTTGCAGTCGTACGAGGCGGCCGACGGGATCGCGTCGCGCGGGTCCCAGACGTCGGCGACCCCGTCGCCGTTGCCGTCTATGCCCTGGACGGCCCAGGTGCCCGGGATGAACTGCGCGATCCCCTGCGCCTTCGCCGGACTCGTGGCGTTCGGGTTGAATCCGCTCTCCTGGTAGAGCTGGGCGGCGAGCAGCGCGGGGCTGATCGCGCTGCACAGATTGCCCCACTTCTGGACGATCGGTGCATACGCGGCGGGCACTGCATTCTTGGCGAGCCCGAGGGCCCGCTGCCCTGCCTCGCCCGCGAGGTTCCCGGCGGCCATGTAGACCCCGAGGACTAGCAGCATCACGAAACCCAGCGCGGTACCGATGGCGACGGTCGCCCAGATCCACGCCTTACGCACCGTCAACCGCCCCTCGCCGCACGGGAGTCCGCCGAGGGTCAGTTTAGGGGTGGGGGCAGGCCCGCGGACCGGCACTTGAAGGGACCGCGGGGACGTACGGCGTAGCGGCTACTCGCCCGAGGCGGTCCTGTACAGGTCCGCGGCCTCATTCCCAAGGACGACGCTGTAGGAGATGTCGGGGGTGGAGCCGCCCTGCTCGTGGCCGCCGAGGATGCCCACGACCTCGCCGTAGCCGTTCACCCAGGGGCTGCCGCTCGTGCCGCTGGTGAAGCTGGGGCAGTCGATGCGCTGTTGGGTACTGCTCTGGACGGTCGGCCGGTTGATGCAGGTGATCGGTTCCTCCTGGGAGGTGGGGTAGCCCGTGACGGTGACGGCGCTGGCGCCGGTCTCCCGGCCCGTCACGAACTTGTTGCCCCCGACGATGTCCTCGACGTCCACGCCGCCGATGGACTCCACCGCGGCGAAGGCGACATCGCTGTCCTCGTTCTGATCACCGCTCCAGGCGTCGCCGACGTACGTCTTGACGATCTTCCACACCCCGTACGGCGCCCTGCCGTCCCGGTACCCCGGGGCGAACCACAGGGTGCCGCTCCCGATGCAGTGTGCGGCGGTCACGATCAGGTTGCCCTGTTTGCTGTGCACCACGGAGGCGGTGCAGAAGTGACCGCCCTCCAGGGCTCCGCCGGAGCCGAAGAGCGCACCGATCCGCGAGCTGGACGACGTGTAGGACGCCTGGGTGGTCACACCCAGCGGTCCGGGACCGCCGTCGGCCGCCGCCACGGAGGAGGTCGTGACGGCCAGAAGCACGATGGCACCGAAAAACGCGTGCCGGCGGTTGCCAGGGGGGCGTGTGATGCGGTTCATCGCCTCTTACTGTGACCCAGAAAGATGAGAAAATCTCTGTGACCGAACTGAAATTAACCTATGAGCTTCCATTGGCCCAGGTCGGTGCGCGCAATTGGGTCACAGCGGGTTCCACCCTTTCGGACGCGACCGGTGCTCTGAGGACGGATACCCGCCACCGAGCGGACATACGCACGTACGTACGAGTCGCCACCTGTCGGCGTTCACCTGCGCCGTGAAGACTCGCGAAAGCCGCGGCAGGGCCGCCTGGCCGCCGGTGTACGCGGCCGAGCGGTCGTCCGCTCGGCCGCGGCCCGTGCCGCCTCCCGCGGGCCGCCCGTCTCGGCGTTCGCGGCGCCCCACGCCTCGCGGCTCACTCCGCTCGGCTCACTCCGCTCACCGGTCATCATTCACATGGCCGATGCGTTCCAGTTCGAATCGCGTTCGATCCTCCGTGACCGGTGCCGGCCCGCAGATTCGATCCAGCCCACCTCACCGCCGTACTCCCAGGTCGCGAAGAACCCCTTCGGCGGGTCACACCGCTCGACCGTGCCGCTCGCGTTGCCGCATCCAGTCCTGGGGCCCAGAACCGCCGGAAGCGCCCGATCCACTCGTCGACGTCCCGCAGGGGCTCCGAGTTCACGGCGTACAGCCGCCGCGTCCCCTCCGGACGCACCGTCCGGACGCACCGTCGCGAGGCCGTTCTCACGCAGCGCCTTCAGATGCTGGGGGACGCCGGGCTGCGATACCCCGAACGCCGGGCGAGGACCTCACAGACCGCTCCGGACGTCACCTCCCCGTTCGCCAGTAGCTCCAGAATCCCGCGCCGCACGGGGTCTCCCAGGACATGCCGCCGAACCGGCCACCGAACCGGCCACCGGACCGGCCTCGAACGGCCGGATCCATGGGTTCTCCGTGCACGCCGTCAAGCCTGCGTCAGGTGCCCGCCATCCCCTGGCCATTGATCGGTAAGGGCGCCGCCTCGGTTCGGTAAGGCGGGGGTCAGGAATCCTGAAGCCTCTTGTTTGTCGCGTACTCAACAAGTCAGTGTCGTGCGCGGGCCGCCGCCTCGTCGCCGGGACATCGCACCGGTGACGCACCCGCACACCTCCCCCGTCAACACGACCCAGGAGAACGCACCTTGCGTACGACACCCCCCAACAGACAGGCGATACGCGGCAGGTGGCGCCGCATCGGCTCGGCCGCGGTCGCCTCCGCCGCCCTCGTCCTCGGCGCTCTCGGCACCGCGGCCGACGCGAACGCGGCACCGGCGATCGCCAAGTCGCCCGCCGCGAAGAGCACCGCCAGGTCCGCCTCCCCGAAGGTGACCTGGACCCGGTCCTGCGCCGTGCCCAAGAAGAAGGGCGAGATGGCCTGCAACGCCCTGCGCGTCACTGGAGGCATCACGGCCTTCCAGAAGCGGCAGGCCCAGAAGACGGGCATCACGCCCAAAAACGTGTCCCCGAAGGCAGCCGCCGACTCCCCCACCGGCTACGGTCCGAGCGACCTCCAGTCCGCCTACGGCCTGACCGACGCCGCCTCCTCCAACGGCTCCGGCGAGACCATCGCTGTCGTCGACGCATACGACGACCCGAACGCCGAGTCCGACCTCGCGCAGTACCGGTCGTACTACGGCCTGCCCGACTGCACCTCCGACAACGGCTGCTTCACCAAGGTCGGCCAGACCGGTTCCACGACCTCCCTGCCCTCCACCGACAGCGGCTGGGCCGGTGAGATCTCCCTCGACCTGGACATGGCCAGCGCGGTCTGCCCCAACTGCAGCATCCTGCTGGTCGAGGCCAAGTCCGCCTCGACGGCCAACCTGGGCACCGCCGTGAACGAGGCCGTCAAGCTCGGCGCCAAGTTCGTCTCGAACAGCTACGGCGGCGCGGAGTCCTCATCCGACCCCACCTACGACTCCAAGTACTTCAACCACCCGGGCGTCGCGATCACCGTCAGCGCGGGCGACAACGGCTACGGCGCCGAGTACCCGGCCGCCTCGAAGTACGTCACCTCCGTCGGCGGCACCGCGCTCTCCACGTCCTCCAACAGCCGCGGCTGGACCGAGTCCGTGTGGAACACGAGCAGCACCGAGGGCACGGGCTCCGGCTGCTCGGCCTACGACGCGAAGCCGTCCTGGCAGACCGACTCCGGCTGCTCCAAGCGCATGATCGCCGACGTCTCGGCCGTCGCCGACCCGGCGACCGGCGTCTCGGTCTACGACACGTACGGCGACGGCACCGGCTGGGTCACGTACGGCGGCACCAGCGCCTCCGCGCCGATCATCGCCGGTGTTTACGCCCTGGCCGGCACCCCGTCCAGCGGCTCCTACCCGGCCAGGTTCCCGTACAGCGCGGCCGGTACCTCCGCCCTCAACGACGTGACCGACGGCAGCAACGGCACCTGCTCCACGAGCTACTTCTGCACCGCCCGGTCCGGCTACGACGGCCCGACCGGCTGGGGAACGCCGGAGGGGGTCGGGGCCTTCACGGGCTGACCTCCGGGTACGGGAGGCCGACGGCGGGTACGTGGGCCCCCGTCCGGCGGCTCGGCGCAGGGAACGGGTCGTGGCAGCAGCCGCGGCCCGTTCGGCACGACCACCCGGCGTATTCCGCGTCACCGCTCGGGGATAGCCTTCCGCTCATACGGGTGACACTCGTATGCAGCGGCCCGGTCCGAAGGGTGTCGCCGCAGGCCGACCCGGGTCTCGCGGCGCAGAGTGGGTTAACGACGGAACCGCACCACAGGTTCCGCTTCGACCTCATTGCCCGGCGTGACCTGCCGTGGTACACACGGTGACCATACGCCCCTTCGGATGCCGACCCACGCTCCTCGTGAGGGTCGTGGACGGGCCGGAAGCAAGGGACAGGTACGAAACCCGCCAATCAATGACGCCAAGTCGACATACGACGGCACCATTGTCGGCGAGAATGACCCTGGCCTCTGCGACTGCGGCAGGGGTACGGAACTACCCACTAGGGGCGGTGACTTACATGCATCTCGCGGCCGCAAAAGGCGACATCAACACGATCATCGGCGGTATCGCCCCAAACTGGGGGCCGTTCGGCAGCCTGGGCAACGAGGCACGCGTGATGGTCGAGGTGGTGATGGCCATCGCCATCCTGCTCTGCCTGGCGATCGCGATCTGGGGTGCGGCCAAACAGCGCATCGGCGCGACGGCCCTGCGCGACACGTTCAGCGCCGAACAGGGCAAGGGCCTGATCATCGCGGGCCTGACCGGAGTCTTCATCATCGGCTCACTGGGCACGCTGTTCACGATCGTGTACGGCATGGCCGTCTAGGCCCGGCCGCGGACCGCCACGCCAGACCTGGCGCACCGTCAGTCCCGGCCGGGCGCGCCCGCTTCCCTCCCAAGCCCCATCCGTCCGTCGCGCCCACCGGCTGAGGTTGCGTTTCCCTGATGTCGAGTCACCACACCGCGCCCGCGCGGGAACCAGCACGGCTACCGTCGTACTTCTACGCATTCCGACAAGGGATGCGAAACGGCTACAAGGTCGAGGGGGCGTGCACGGCGTGAGTCTCGGTGACGGTGCCTCCGGCGGGGGCGACGGAGAGTACGGCGATGTCGGCGGTGTGGGACAGACCCGGACGCGGCTGCCCGACCGGGGTGGTGACGTGTACGGCGGCGCCCGGAAGGGCCGGTCCTCGTCGCGGAGCCTGGTCACGGTGGTCGGGGTGGTCGTCCTCCTGATCGCGGCGATCGCCTTCGCGAACCGCGGGGGCGGGAGTTCGTCGTCAGCCGACGGCACCAGAACGGAGGCGGCCCCGACGTCCGCCTCCGGCGCCCGACCGGTGCAGTCGAAGACGGGGGGGATTCCGGCAGGGTTCGCGCGTGATCAGCAGGGGGCGCAGTCGGCTGCCGCCAACTACGGGGTGGCGCTCGGTTCCACGGGCATGTTCGATGCGAACCAGCGGCACACGATCGTCAACACCGTTTATGCCCCGGAAGTCGGCGCCGCCCGGCAGTCGGATCTCGACAAGGCGTACTCCAGCGAGAAGTTCCTGAACAGCATCGGCCTCAACAAGGACGGCACGGCACCCAACGGCGAGACGTTCGTCTCGCGGATCATCCCGGTTGGCACCAAGGTCAGGACGTTCAGCGCCGACAGCGCGACCGTCGAGCTTTGGTACACGTCGCTCTTCGGGCTGTCCGGCCAGGGATCCACGAATCCGGTGTCCGAGAGCTGGTACACAACGACGTACCAGCTGAAGTGGATCAACGACGACTGGAAGGTCACCGACTTCACGCAGAAGGACGGGCCCGTTCCCGTCGGGCGCGATCAGAAGGCATCCACCGCTGACGACATGACCAAGGCCGTCCAGGAGTACGGAGGGTTCACGTATGCCCGCTAAGCGTCGTGTACTCAAGGTCACCGCCGCTGCCACCGCCGTGCAGACCGCCATGGTGCTGTTGGCGTCCCGTGCTCTCGCCGCTCCCAGCCCCACACCTTCGCCGTCCAGCAGCAATGACCCCTGTGATCTCATCCGCGGCCCCGCCAAGGACTACTGCGAAAAAGGCAACACCCCATCCGGCGGCGGAACCTCCCCACCCCTGGACCCCACCCTCGACCCCCTCGCCTCCCTGGCCAAGGGCTGTGCCAGCGCCGCTTCCTGGACCATCGGCAAGCTGTCCGCCGCCGTGAAGGAGACCGCCAACGTCGACTTCACCAACCCCAGGTTCCTCCAGCAGTACGCCGTCGTATTCGCCGCGTCGACCATCCTCACCCTCCTCCTGTGGCTGCTCGCCGTCGCGAAGAGGGCCGTCCGCGGTGTCGCCCTCGGCACCGCCATCTCCGAGGCCGTCGGATTCCTCTGGCTGACCGTCCTCGCCTCCGCCTTCACCCCGCTGATCCTCTACACCGTCGTATCGGCGACCGACGGCGTCACCGACGTCCTCGCGAAGACCACCGGCGACCAGACGAACACGTTCTTCGGCACGTTCTCCGGCGCCATAAGCAAGGGCGAGAACATCGGCGGCGGCCCGATCATGCTGATCGTCGTGTCCCTCGTGTCCATCCTCGCCGCAGGCGTGCTGTGGCTGGAGCTCGTCATCCGTGCCGCACTGCTCTACGTCGGCGCCCTCCTCGGCACCGTCGTGTACGCGGGGCTCGTCGACAAGAACCTCTGGGGCCACGTCCGGCGCTGGGCCGGCGTCATGATCGCCGTCATCCTCGTCAAGCCCGTCATCGTCATCGTGCTCGGGCTCGCCGGCGCGCTCTCCTCCGACAACGGCCCCGACGCCTTCTCCGCCGTCGTCTCCGGACTCGCCATCATCCTGCTCGCCATCTTCGCGAGCGCCATGATCTACCGCTTCGTCCCCGGCTTCGGCGACGAGATCGCCGCCTCCCGCAACAACCGCCTCATGCAGAGCGCCGAGAGCAAGGCCGCGGCCGTCATCAGCTCCCCCGCGACCCTCGTCGCCCAGGGCATCAAGACCCACAGCACCCGCGCCGACAGCAACGGCAGTACGGGCAGCGGCAGCCAGCCGCCCCGCCCCGCCAACCCCGCATCCGGCGGCGTGGCCGCGCACAGCACCCGTACGCCGGGCGGAGGCGGATCCGTCCCCTCCACACCCCCGCCGCGCACCAGCCCGGCCAACACCCCGCACGCCAGCAGCACCCGCAACAGCAGCACCAACCGCTCAGGAGGTGAAGGGCGTTGACGACCGAGTCCCACCTGTCCCATGCGGTCACGCCCCGCCGGACATATCTGATCGGCCGCGCCCGGCCGAACGCGATCGTCGGCCGCAACCGCGAGACCGGCGAGATCGCGCTCATCATCGCGGGCGCGTTCCTCGGCATGATGTGCGGGCTACTCGTCCCCGTCCTGTCCCTGCGCATCGTGCTGCTGATGGGCTTCCCGCTGCTCGCGCTGGCCGCCGTGTACGTCCCGTACAAGCACCGCACCTTCTACCGGTGGTTCGAGATCAACCGCAGCTACAAGCGGACCCTGCGGCAGGGGACCACCTACCGGTCGTCGGTCATGGAGGCCGGCACCGGGCTCGACGGCCGTGAGATCGAGATCGGGCCGCCCCCCGGGATCGGTCGCATCACCTGGCTCGCCGCGCCCTTCGGCCCGGACGAGATCGCCGTACTGCTCCACGCCGACCGCCGTACCGTCACCGCCGCCATCGAGATCGAGGGCCCCGGCGTGGGCCTGCGCGACAGCGAGGACCAGGAGGCCCTCGTCGACCGCTTCGGCACGCTCCTCAAGCACGTGGCCAACGGCGACGGCTTCGTCACCCGCCTGCAGATGCTGGCCCGCACCCTCCCCGCCGACCCGGACGCACACGCCAAGGACGTCACCCAGCGCGGCGACGACCGCTCCCCGGCCTGGCTGCAGCGGTCCTACGACCAGCTCCAGTCCATGGTGTCCACGAGCAGCGAGCAGCACCGCGCCTACCTGGTCGCCTGTATGCACTACACCCGCGAACTGGCCGCCGAGGCCCAGGCCATGGCGCGCGCCGCGCGCCCGCAGGGCGGCAAGAAGGTCGACCGGGACGCGGGCCTCGCGGTCGTCATGGCGCGCGAACTGACCGACATCTGTTCCCGGCTGCAGGAAGCCGACATCCGCGTACGGCAGCCGCTGGGGCAGGGGCGGCTCGCCTCCCTCATCCACTCCATGTACGACCCCGACCACCCCATCGACCACATCCAGGCGATGACCAAGCGGAACGCCTGGCCCGCCGAACTCGACGCCATGGAGCCGACCTACCTGCAGGCGAAGACCCGCGAGTCGTCCACGCGCGCGCCCTGGTGCCACGCCACCGCATGGGTCAAGGAGTGGCCGATGACCCCGGTCGGCGTGAACTTCCTCGCTCCGCTGCTCGTCCACACCCCGGACGTCATCCGCACGGTCGCCGTCACCATGGACCTGGAGCCCACCGAGGTCGCCATCGAGCGCATGCTCACCGAGAAGACCAACGACGAGGCCGAGGCCAGCCGCGCCGCCAAGATGAACCGCACCGTCGACCCCCGTGACATCGCCGCCCACTCCCGCCTGGACCAGCGCGGCGAGGACCTCGCGAGCGGCGCCGCGGGCGTCAACCTGGTCGGCTACATCACCGTCTCGGCCCGTTCGCCGGAAGCCCTGGCCCGGGACAAGCGGACCATCCGCGCCTCGGCCGGCAAGTCCTATCTGAAGCTGGAGTGGTGCGATCGCGAGCACCACCGGGCCTTCGTCAACACGCTCCCCTTCGCCACCGGCATTCGGAGGTAAGGACCTGATGCGGGATCCGCTGTCCGTCCTGACCGACGCCTTCACGTCCTTCCTCTTCGGAAAGGTCGAGACGACCCGGCTGCCCGTCCGCACGTCCACGGGCCAGGCCCAAGCCGTCTACCTGCCGACGGCCGCACCCGGCCTCGGCGACTCCGGTGTGATCATCGGCCGCGAGGTCTACTCCGGGAAGGGCTACATCTACGACCCCTTCCGGCTGTACGGCCAGCAGCTCCCGGCGCCGCACTGGCTCGTGCTCGGCGAGTCGGGCAACGGCAAGTCGGCACTGGAGAAGACGTACGTCCTGCGCCAGTTGCGCTTTCGCGACCGACAGGTCGTGGTCCTCGACGCGCAGGGCGAGGACGGGGTCGGCGAGTGGAACCTGATCGCGCAGGAGCTGGGGATAACGCCCATCCGGCTCGACCCGACGGCCGCCCTGGACCACGGCATCCGGCTCAACCCCCTCGACCCGGCGATCACGACGACCGGCCAGCTCGCACTGCTCCGCACGATCATCGAGGTCGCCATGGGGCACGGCCTCGACGAACGGTCCGGCTTCGCCCTGAAGGTCGCACACGCGTACGTCAACGAGACGATCGTCGAGCGCCAGCCGGTCCTCACCGACATCGTCGAGCAGCTCCGGCACCCCGAACCCGAGTCCGCGGAGGCGATGAATGTCGCCCTGGACGACGTACGGGCCTGGGGCCTGGACGTGGCGCTGGTCCTGGACCGCCTGGTCGACGGTGACCTGCGGGGCATGTTCGACGGACCCACAACCGTCGGCATCGATCTGGACGCCCCGCTGATCGTGTTCGACCTGTCCCACATCGACCGCAACTCGATCGCCATGCCGATCCTGATGGCCATCGTGGGCGTCTGGCTGGAGCACACGTGGATCCGCCCCGACCGGAAGAAGCGCATCTTCCTGGTCGAGGAGGCCTGGCACATCATCAACAGCCCGTTCGTCGCCCAGCTGTTCCAGCGTTTGCTGAAGTTCGGACGGCGGCTCGGTCTGTCCTTCGTGGCGGTCGTGCACCACCTCAGCGACGTCGTGGACGGGGCGGCGGCGAAGGAGGCCGCCGCGATCCTGAAGATGGCGTCCACCAGGACCATTTATGCCCAAAAGGCGGACGAGGCACGGGCGACCGGCCGGGTGCTCGGCCTGCCGAGGTGGGCCGTGGAGATCATCCCCACCCTGACGCCCGGCATCGCGGTGTGGGACGTCAACGGCAATGTCCAGGTGGTCAAACACCTGATCACGGAGATGGAACGGCCGCTCGTCTTCACCGACCGCGCGATGACGGAGTCGGCGAGCGACCCGGCGCACGACGCACTGCGCGCCGCGGAACGGGAGGCGGAGGAACGCGCGGCGGCATTCATGGAAGAGCGGCTGAGCGACCTGGACGGCTCCTCCGAGTCCACGGTGGCGTAGGTGGCGTAGACATGGGGTCCCGATGACTGCAGCCAAGGAGCGACAGGACCGCCGGGGAGGCATCCCCGACGGCCTGTTGGTGGGCGTGCTCGCCTTCCTGCTCGGTGTGACGCTGATGGTGTGGACGGCCACGGGCCTCGCGGGCTGGTTCGCGCGGGGCGCCTGGCCGCACGACGTCCGGTTCAGCCGTACGCCGGTGGCCATACGGCATCTGGCCATCCGGCCCCATGACATCGCGGCTGCATGGCCGGACGTGCCGGCGAACCAGCTGTCCGGATACGGGCTGTTCTGGGGCCTGTTCATAGGCGAACTGATGGTGCTGTTCGTGCTGACCGTGTTCGTGATCGGCACGGTGGCCCGGTGGAAGGCGGTACGGGCCCGCCGGAAGGCGACGGCCAAGGGCACGTTCGCCCCGGCCGGGGACCCCTTCGGCCGGCCTGCGGGCGCACCTGCCCCGGCCGCGAACGCATCCGCCTGGCCTGCGGGCGCACCGTCCGCCGCCGCGGGCGTGCCCGTCCCGCACGCGGGCTCGTCGGTTCCGGCTCCCGGCTCAGCCGGACCGGCGGAAGGCCCGCCCGCCACCGCCGTGGGCTCGCCCGCCACCGCCGTGGGCTCGCCCGCCACTCCTGTGGGCTCGCCCGCCCCGGCCGCGGGCTGGACCGCCCCGGTCGTCGGCGCGTCCGCGCAGCACGCCGGTGCGTCGACGCGGGGCGCCGGTGTGCCGTCCTCCGACATCGCCTCGACCCCGGTGCCCGTTCTCGGCCCCGCGGTGACGAAGCCGTCCACGGCCGGGCACCCGGGCCCGTCGGCATCCGGGCCCGAGCCTCCCGCCGCCTCGGGCGACGTCGCAACCGCCCCCCGTCCGGCGGGCGTCGGCGCCGAGCAGACCGCCGCGCGCCCCGGGGCATGGACGCCCGCATCGGTCGTCCTCGGCGGACCCGAGACCCGTCATCCCCTGGCCGCCCAGGCCGTGCGCGACGCCGAGGGACCCGCGCTCGTCGTCACCTCCGGCCCGGCCCTGTGGTCCGAGACCAAGGACGCCCGCGCCAAGCTCGGCCCCGTTCTTCTCTACGACCCCTCCCACCTGTGCGACACCCCGGCCCGGCTGCACTGGTCCCCGTCCTCCGGCTGCGAGGACAAGGCCACCGCCGCGGCCCGCGCCGTCGCGCTGCTCGCGCCGGTCCGCCCCACGGCCCGTATCGACCAGGCGCTCGCCGACGCGGCGGAAACACTCCTGCGGAGCTATCTGCACGCAGCAGCCATAGAGGGCCGAACCATCCGGCACATTCACCGCTGGGCCCAGGGCACCCAGGTCCAGGAAGCCGTGCGCGCCCTCCGTACGAACCCCAAGGCGGCGTCCGGCGCGGCAGGCGAGCTGGAGTCCGCGCTCACCTCGCACCCCGAACGCAGGGACATGGCTCAGGAACTGACCGCACGCGCCCTGTCCTCCCTCTTCACGGTCCATATCCGCGAGGCATGCACACCCAACCGAAGTGACAGCCTCGCCTTGGATTCCTTCGTGAACGAAGGGGGCACTCTTTATGTGGTAGGCGAATCCATCGAGGACCCCAGGCAGCACCCCGGCGCCATGCCCCTGCTGACGGCCCTCGTCTCCAGCGTGGTCGAGCGCGGCCGGCGCATGGCCGAACGGTCATCCTCCGGTCGCCTCGACCCACCACTCACCCTTGTCCTGGACGACGTGGCGGCCGTGGCTCCCCTCCCCCAGCTGCCGGAACTCCTGTCCGCCGGAGCGGACCGCGGCCTGCCGACCCTGGCCCTGCTCCGCTCCCGCGAACAGGCCCGTGCACGCTGGCCGCAGTACGAACCACCCGTGTAGCGCCCGGCCGGGCGGTGTCCGGCGATTCCCGCCGGGCGCGCAGTGTCGGACACCGCCTCAGGCCCGCTCGAGCACCATCTCCAGCTCGGACTCGCCCAAGTCCTCGGACAGCGGCACCGTGAGCCCGCTCGGCACGAACCCCATCTTGCGGTAGAAGGTCCTGGCCCGCTCGTTGTCCTCGTGCACGATGAGCCGCACCCGCTCGACACCGCGCGCCCACGCCCACTCAAGACCGGCGTCGAAGAGCGTCTCGGTCAGCCCGGTTCCCCGGTGCTCAGGGCGTACGAACACCCCCACGAGATGGCCCTGCTTCCGCTCCACCGGGAACCCGGCCCAGTCCTTCGTCCCGGCCTCCTCGACCAGCACGGTCAGCGTGCCGACCCACGTGCCGTCCGGGGCCTCGGCGATGATCTGCCGAACTCCCAATGCCCCCTCGGCAGCCCCTTCCGCCCGCTCCTGCCAGAAGGAGTCCGGCTTGTCGACGGCATCCTGATAGGTCTCCAGGAAGGCGAGGTGCGCAACGGGGTCCTGGAGAGCGGTGAGCCGCAGCTCCTTCACCGCGGGCCACTCGTCGGGGCGTATGGACCGGATCATGTACTGCATGCGGCCACGGTAACGGCCCGACGCTGCGGACGGCGCGCCCATTTCTCACGCCCTGACGCGACAGGTGCGGCCCCGGTTCGCGGGGCCGCACCCAAGTCACCTCGGCCGAGTCACTTCAGCCGAGTCACTTCAGCCGAGTCACTTCAGCCGAGTCACTTCAGCCGAGTCGCCTCGGCCGGGTCGCCTCAGCCAGGGTCAGTCGTCATCGTCCGACGTCTTCGCCTGAGCGGTCGGCGCCCCGAACAGGTCGTGCTTCGGCGCCGGCATCGTGGACTGCGCCCCGCGGACGCTCTCCCAGATCGCCTCGTTGAACGTGCGCTCGTCGATCTGGTCCTCCTTGGTCAGGTTCTGCTTCGCGGAGACAGCCGACATCGGCGAGCCGGCCGTGTTCACGGCGGTCAGATCGGTGGGCGGCTTGATGGCCCGGTACGCGGCCGGATTGGGGCGCGCCGTGAAGGAGTTGACCATCGGGGTGGCGTACGCGTCGAACTGCGTCATCGGGGACACGCCCAGCATCAGCTCGATGGTCCGCAGCATCGACGCGGTCGAGTAGAACGTCGAGTCGACCCGCCCGATGCGCGTGTAGGGACTGATGACCTGCGAAATCGTCCGGTGTGCATCCACGTGGTCGGGCCCGTTCTGAGCATCGTCCTCGGTCACGAAGATCGCCGTAGACTTCCAGTACTTCGAGTGCGAGACAGTGTCGACGAGCTGCCCCAGCGCCCAGTCGTTGTCGGCGACGTACGCCTTCGGCGTCGGCAGTCCGGCCTTGGTCCCCGAGGTGTGGTCGTTGGGGAGCCGCAGTGACTCGAAGGCGGGCAGGTTCCCGTTCTTCTCGTACTGTGCGAACTCCTTCTTCCACTCCTCGATCCGCGGGCTGCCACAGCTCGTGGCGCGGGCCGGGAAGGTGTTCGCGGAGTCGGGGCAGTTCAGGTTGAACGGTCCGAAGGCGTGGTCGGTCCGGGCGTTCAGCACGGGGTCGTCGGCCACGGTCTTCCCGCTCGCGTCCGCATACCCGTAGAACCCGTAGTTCCGGAAGCTGATTCCCTTGTCCGCGAGCCGCTGCCAGATGTAAGCCTGCTCGGGGTCCTTGTTCGGCGCGATCGCCGGGTCGTTGTTCTCGGACGGGTACGAGTGGTTGCGCCCGGAGTAGTTGGCGGGCCAGCCCTGCTCGGCGTAGGGGTTGGAATTGGCCGCAACGGTCCAGTTCCAGCCCTGCGCGCTCACCTCGGCGTCGGCGTAGAAGTTGTCGAGCGTGACGAACTGACGCTGGAGGGAGCGGGCGTTGGGCGCGGAGTCGTCGCCGAACAGGTTGAGCGAGGCGTCACCGTTTCCCTTGTGGAGGGAGCCGAACTCCTGGTCGAAGGTCCGGTTCTCCTTGACGACGTAGATGACGTGCTTGATGGGCGACTTCTCACCGACCCGGCGCGGTACGACCGCCCCGGTGGCCCGGGGGCCGTCCCCCTGATCGAACCCGTTGTTGGCAACCACGGTCCGCGTCCAGTCGCGCAGCTGCCGGTCCCCGCCGCCGAGGCCGATGGTGGACAGCGTGCCCTTCATCATCGAGCCCGAGTACTGGTCGGGCGACTGGGGGGCCGTCGAGGTGGGGTCCGGATGGCCGGGACCGTTGTTGGGTCCTGCGCCGAGACCCTTGGCATTGGTGACGTAGAGGCTGCCGCCGTGCGCGACGACGGCGGTCGGGTACCAGGCGGTGGGGACGAGCCCTTCCGTCGTGCCGCTCTTCAGGCTGACGACGGCGATGTCGTTGTTGCCGGAGTTCGCCACGTAGAGCCGACGCCCGTCCTCGGAGAGCGCGAGAGCATCGGGGTTGCTGCCGACAGGCGCATGCGCGTACGGCGCGAGGCCGATCGTCCGCGTCACGGTGCGCTTGCCTGTGTCGATGACACTGACCTGGTCGCTGTCGCCGTTGGCGACGTACAGGGTCTTCTGCGCTCGGTCGGCGATGATGGCGTTGGGATGGGTGCCGACCTTGACGGTGGCCCGCAGGACGGGGGCGGACCCGCCGATGTCGAGGACGCTGACGGTGTTGCCGCCCTGATTGGTGACGTAGGCGGTCTTTCCGCCCTCGGTGAGGGCGACGGCGTAAGGGGCGTGTCCGACAGCAACGGTTGCCATGGACCCGTCGGCCAGATTCACCACGGTCGCGGCGTCCGCGAGCCGGTCGGCGACGACGAGCCGCTTCCCGTCAGGCGTCACGGCGATCCCAGCCGGATACATGTTCACGGCCTGGCCCTGCGGGTTCTTCGTCGGGAGCTTGATGGGCGCGGTCTCGGTGAGCCGCCCGGCCCGTACGTCGTAGGTGTGGATGATCTCGCGACCGCCGCCACTGGCGTAGGCACGCTTTCCGTCGGGGCTGAAGGCAAGGCCGGTGAAGATCGCTTGCGGGCTCGGATAGGAGATGGTCTGTACGACCTTGGAATCCTTGGGGTCGACCACCTGGAGCGACTGGGTGCCCTGACCGGCGTTGCTCACCAGGAGCATGCTCTTGTCCGGCGACAGAACAGCGTTGAGGGGAAGGTCCCCGAGCTGGGCCTGCTTGCCGGCCGGGGTGACTTTGTAGCCGACGGGAGTGATGGCGGTGCCGTCGCCCTTCGGACCCGCGGTTGCGTGCCCGCCGCCGGCGGCGAGGGCAACAGCCGCTCCGGTGGCGAGCACGGCGGTACTGGCGATGACGGTGACGGTGAGCCGTCTGTTCCTGCTGCGGCCATTGCTGCTGCGCTGTCCGCGCGCGGTGCGTGTGGAGACCATGGACCACGACGCTGGCCCCGATGCGTGACGCGCCATTGACATCGCACTGACGTGGCCATGACCGTACAGTGAACGCGAAAGAGCCCCAACTCACGGGGGTAAATCCGGAGTTGGGGCTCTTTCTCAAGATTTGTTCGGCGGTGTCCTACTCTCCCACAGGGTCCCCCCTGCAGTACCATCGGCGCTGTAAGGCTT
>NZ_LBMW01000006.1 GCF_026168105.1 Streptomyces hygroscopicus | reverse complement strand
CGCCCAGTGCCGCGCAGGGCCCCGCCCGGCGTGCGGCACCCGCCCAGTGCCGCGCGCAGTGTCCCGCCAGGTGCGGCGCACGGCACCCGCCCAGTGCCGCGCAGGGCCCCGCCCGGCGTGCGGCACCCGCCCAGTGCCGCGCGCAGTGTCCCGCCAGGTGCGGCGCACGGCACCCGCCGGGTTCTGCGTGGAGTGTCCTGCCAGGTGCTGTGCGGGGCGCCCGCGCAGGGTGGCGCACGGCGCCCCACCGAGTGCTGCGTGGGGTTCACGCCGGATGCTGTGCGGGCGCGGTGCCAGATGCTGCGCGGGGGTACGGTGCCGGATGCGTCGCCATGCTGCCCGGGAGCACGGAGCCGGGCGATGCGGGGGCACGGCACGGCACCGGGTGTTGCCCGAAGTGAGGCGCCCGGTGCCGCCCGAGGGCAGAATGCCGGGCGATCCACCACGCGCCCCCCGAGGGCAGAATGCCGGGCGGTCCACCACGTGCTGCCCGGGGAAGCGGTGCCGCACACCGCGCGAGCGCTGCCAGAAGACCGAAATGCACTACCGCCCGAAGCGCCACGCCGGACGCTGCCCAGGACGAGGCGCCCAGTGCTACCCGGAGCGCCACGCCGGACGCTGCCCAGGACGAGGCGCCCAGTGCTACCCGGAGCGCCACGCCGGACGCTGCCCCGAGTGAGGCGCCGGGCGCTACCCGCAGCATGGCCCCGGACCTACCCGAAACACGGCCCGGTGATACCCGAAGCGAGGCGCCGGACGCTGCCCGAAGTGGGACACCGGGTGCCTCAAACGCCGCAGGGCACCGGTGCCCTGAAGACCGGTGCCCTGAAGACCACGCGGGCGGGCGCGAAACGAAACCCCGCCCGCCCGGAGGAGTTATCGGCGCGCAACCCCTTCGGCCCGCGCCGCGGCCGCGACGGCGGCCGTCACCGCGGGTGCCACCCGCTCGTCGAAGGGGGACGGGATCACATAGTCGGCCGCCAGGTCGTCCCCGACGACCGCCGCGAGCGCCTCGGCCGCCGCGATCTTCATCCCCTCCGTGATCCGGGAGGCCCGCACCTGCAGCGCGCCCGCGAAGATCCCGGGGAAGGCCAGCACGTTGTTGATCTGGTTCGGGAAGTCGGAGCGCCCGGTCGCCACCACGGACGCGTACTTGTGCGCGACGTCCGGGTGCACCTCGGGGTTCGGGTTGGCCATCGCGAAGACGAAGGCACCCTCCGCCATCGACGCCACGGCCTTCTCCGGCACCGTACCGCCGGAGACACCGATGAAGACGTCGGCGCCCGCGAGGGCGTGCTCCAGCGAGCCGCTCAGTCCCGCCTTGTTCGTGAACCCGGCGACTTCCCGCTTGACCGGCGTCAGATCGTCCCGGTCGCCCGACACGATGCCCTTGCGGTCCGCGACCGCGACATCGCCGATGCCGGCTTCCACCAGCATCTTCGCGATCGCCACCCCGGCAGCGCCGGCGCCCGAGATGACCGCCCGCAGGTCGCCGAGGCCCCTGCCGGTCAGCCGCGCGGCATTGCGCAGGGCCGCCAGCGTCACCACGGCCGTACCGTGCTGGTCGTCGTGGAAGACCGGGATGTCCAGCCGCTCCTGGAGCCTGCGCTCGATCTCGAAGCACCGCGGCGCCGAGATGTCCTCCAGGTTGACGCCGCCGAAGGAGGGCGCGAGCCGGACCACGGTCTCCACGATCTCGTCCACGTCCGTGCAGTCCAGGGCGATCGGGACCGCGTCCACCCCGCCGAACTGCTTGAACAGGATCGCCTTGCCCTCCATCACCGGGAGGGAGGCCTCGGGGCCGATGTCGCCGAGTCCGAGCACTGCCGTGCCGTCCGTCACCACGGCGACGACCGACGACTTCCATGTGTAGTCGTGCACCAGCTCCGGCTGCTCCGCGATGGCGGTGCACACCCGGGCGACGCCGGGCGTGTACGCAAGGGACAGGTCGTCCTTGTCGCGGACCGGCACGGTGGCCTGCACGGCCATCTTGCCGCCGCGGTGCAGCGCAAACGCCGGATCGAAGGAATCGTGGGGCTCGACCCCGCCGTCCTGATCCGTACTGCTGTCGCTGCGAGGATTGACGATCTCCGCTGCCACTGTGTTGTACCCCTTAGGTATTCATAGGTTGAGGGTGACCACTCCTGGTTGAGGGGTGGGCGGGCACCGCGCATGGCCCTGATGAACTGATGCGTACGGGCACATACGCGACGGGCGCGCCGCACACGCGCCCTGAGCCCCGGATGAGGGGTTAAGGAACCTTCTTACCGGACGGATGGTGTCCGGGACGAGTCCATAACACGAAGGTCACACGCCGGTGAGATGACTCATGGTCGAAAATGGGGACAAGTCCCCAAGAGGCCCTCTCCCGGTCACGCGGACCACAGTGCGATCAACCACATCGTGAGGTGCACCGAAGATCTTCCGGTCGGAAGGAATGCTTCCCGCACAAGGTCCGGCCTTGATCGGCCATCCGAGGCGGTTCGGAGCGGTTCGGGGGTTACCCGTTATCCGATTTTGACATAGCAAGTCCCCTGAATGCCTGAGTCCGAATGGCAAGATGCCTCAATCACACGAGGCCGCCACACCCGATGGTGTGTGTTCTCGTCGACCCATCGGCACAACTCATTCGCCGGAGGAACCCATCATGACCGCACGCTCCACCCGTCGCACGACCGCCATGCGCTCCCGGATAGCCGCGGTCGGCGCCGTCGCGGTCGCGGGCACCCTGCTGCTCACCGGCTGTGGTGACCAGACGAAGAACAACAGCAACGGCTCCGGCAGCGCCGCAGCCGCCCCGCTGGCGGACAAGCTGCCGGCGTCCATCCGCCAGGCCGGCGTCATCAAGGTCGGTTCGGACATCGCCTACGCGCCGGTCGAATTCAAGGACGGCTCGGGCGCGACGGTCGGTGTCGACCCGGACATCGCGGCCGCCCTGGGCAAGGAGCTCGGGGTGAAGTTCGACTTCCAGAACGGCACCTTCGACACCCTGATCACCGGTCTGCGTTCCAAGCGGTACGACATCGCGATGTCCGCCATGACCGACACCAAGGACCGCCAGCAGGGCATCGACTCGACCACCGGCAAGAAGGTCGGCGAGGGCGTCGACTTCGTCGACTACTTCACCGCCGGTGTCTCGATCTACACCCCGAAGGGCAAGGACCAGGGCATCAAGACCTGGTCGGACCTGTGCGGCAAGAAGATCGTGGTGCAGCGCGGCACCGTCTCCGAGGACCTCGCCAAGTCCGAGTCGAAGAAGTGCACGGGCGGCAAGACGATCTCGATGGAGTCCTTCGACAACGACCAGCAGGCCCAGACCCGTCTGCGGGCGGGCGGTGCCGACGCCGGTTCGTCCGACTTCCCGGTCGCCGCGTACGCGGTGAAGACCTCGGGCGGCGGCAAGGACTTCCAGCTCGTCGGCGAGCAGGTCCAGGCGGCCCCGTACGGCATCGCGGTCGCCAAGTCCAACACGCAGCTGCGGGACGCCCTTCAGGCCGCTCTCAACGCGATCATCAAGAGCGGCGAGTACGACAAGATCGTGAAGAAGTGGGGCGTCGATGCCGGCGCCGTGACGGCCGCCTCCATCAACGGCGGCAAGTGACCGCGGGCTGCGGGCACTGAAAGGCACCAGCTGTGACTGTTGACATCGACAAGACGGCAGGCCCGGCGGATGTGCCCCCGGCCGGACCGGAGGCCATCAGGGCCATCCCGGTCCGGCACTACGGGCGGTGGGTCTCGGCAGTCGTCGCGATCGCCCTCCTGGTCGCGATCGTCTACGCGTTCTCCCAAGGCAAGATCAACTGGGGCGCGATCCCCGACTACTTCTTCGACGACCGCGTCCTCCAGGGCGTCGGCAAGACCCTCATGCTGACGGTGCTGTCGATGCTGATCGGTGTCGTCGGCGGCATCCTGCTCGCGGTGATGCGCCTGTCGAAGAACCCGGTGACCTCGTCCATCGCGTGGTTCTACATCTGGTTCTTCCGCGGCACCCCGGTCCTCGTGCAGCTGGTGGTCTGGTTCAACCTCGGCCTGGTCTTCACGTACATCGACCTGGGTCCGATCTACAAGGACTACTGGTCCAGCTTCATGACGCCGCTGCTCACGGCGCTGCTGGGCCTCGGCCTGAACGAGGCCGCGTACATGGCCGAGATCTGCCGCGCCGGTCTGCTCTCGGTCGACGAGGGCCAGACCGAGGCAGCCCACGCGCTGGGCATGAGCCACGGCAAGACCCTGCGCCGGATCATCATCCCGCAGGCGATGCGCGTGATCGTGCCGCCGACGGGCAACGAGGTCATCAACATGCTGAAGACGACCTCGCTGGTCTCCGTCGTCCAGTACTCGGAACTGTTCCGCGTCGCCCAGGACATCGGCCAGACCTCCGGTGCCCCGGCGGAGATGCTCTTCCTCGCCGCCGCCTGGTACCTGCTGCTGACCTCGGTCTTCAGCGTCGGTCAGTTCTACCTCGAGCGCTACTACGCCCGGGGCTCCAGCCGCCAGCTGCCGCCCACCCCGTGGCAGAAGGTCAGGGCGAACGTGCTCTCCCTGTCGGGCCGGAAGGGGGTCACGGCATGACCGAGAAGACCGTCAAGGACAATGGCTCCGGCACGCTCATGGTGAAGGCGGAGGGCGTCCACAAGTCCTTCGGCCCGGTCCAGGTGCTCAAGGGCATCGACCTGGAGGTGAAGGCCGGCGAGGTGTTCTGCCTCATCGGTCCCTCCGGCTCCGGCAAGTCGACCTTCCTGCGGTGCATCAACCACCTCGAGAAGATCAACGCCGGGCGGCTCTACGTCGACGGCGAGCTGGTCGGCTACCGGCAGCACGGCGACAAGCTCTACGAGCTGCGCGACCGCGAAGTCGCCCTGAAGCGCCGTGACATCGGCATGGTCTTCCAGCGCTTCAACCTGTTCCCGCACATGACGGCCGTCGAGAACGTCATGGAGGCGCCGGTCCAGGTGAAGGGGGCGAGCAGGGCGCAGTCCAAGGAGCGGGCGATACAGCTCCTGGAGCGCGTGGGCCTGGCCGACAAGGCGGGCAGCTACCCCTCGCAGCTCTCCGGCGGCCAGCAGCAGCGCGTCGCCATCGCCCGCGCTCTCGCGATGGATCCGAAGCTGATGCTGTTCGACGAGCCGACCTCGGCCCTCGACCCGGAACTGGTCGGCGACGTCCTCGACGTCATGCGCGACCTTGCCGAGTCCGGCATGACGATGGTCGTCGTCACCCACGAGATGGGCTTCGCCCGTGAGGTGGGCGACTCGCTCGTCTTCATGGACGGCGGTGTGGTGGTCGAGTCCGGCCATCCGCGCGAGGTGCTGACGAACCCCCAGCACGAGCGCACCAAGTCGTTTCTGTCAAAGGTTCTGTAGTTCTGCAGAACTGTAGCTCTGCAGAACTGTAGCTCTGCCGTTCTGTGGTTCTGTATTGCCTCGGGCAGCAGAGCGTGGGCCCCATGTCCTCGGACATGGGGCCCACGCCGCTTCCGTCGCCGCCCGCGGTGCTACTTGAGCGCGAGCAGCAGTGTGTCCGAGGGTGAACACCACACCGGGCGGGCCTCGGCAAAGCCCTTCTCGCGCAGCACACGCGCGTGCCACTGGGCGGAGGGCATGTCGCCGTCGGCGTGCTCGCCGTAGATCTCGAAGCGGCGCGCCGTCGGCTCGGCGAGGACCGGGTCCTGGGCGGCGAGCTGCCACCACTCGGCCCAGTCGACGGCGCCGTTGGCCCTGGCCTGATCCATACGGGCGTGACGCCGGGCGCGCTCGGCCGCGTTGATCCGGGGCGTGGACTCGTCGATCATGTGGTCCGCGTTCATGAAGACACCGCCGTCGCGGACGAGTTCCGCGACCCGACCGTAGAGGGCCGCGAGGGGTTCGCTGTGCAGCCAGTGCAGGGCCGTGGCCGTCAGGACGGCGTCGTAGGACTCGTACGGCAGCCGCGTGAACCAGTCGGGATCCTTCAGGTCTGCGGTGACGAACGAGACGCGGTCGTCGGCCTGGAAGGTGCCCCGGGCGATGGTGAGCAGCGCGGGGTCGAGGTCGACGCCGGTGCAGGTGGCCTTGGGCAGGCGGGTGAGGAGCCGGGCCGTGATGGTGCCGGTGCCACAGGCGAGGTCGAGCACGCGCGGTTCGGGCCCGACGAGAGCCTCGACCATGTCGAGCATGATCCGGAAGCGGTCCTCGCGGTCCGGCATGTACCACTCCTGCTGCCGGTCCCAGCTCTCCTGCCAGGCCCTCCAGTCGGTGCCCGCCGCGGATCCGGTCGTGGTGGTCATTCAAAGCCCCCTTCTTCACTGCACCGCGTAATACCCTGTAAGCACAGTCATCTGTTACGTAACCGCACCCCGACGATAGAGCGCCCCCGTAAGGACTACAAGTGGAACTGGCCTATTACTCGGATTACGCCGTACGTCTCGTGAACAGCGAGGAACCGGCCCGGGGCAAGGACTCGCTCACCTCGGTGGAGGCCGTCCGCGACCTCTTCGGGGGCAACCAGTCGGCGGCGCGGCGCGCCACCGACGCCGACGTGACGCGGTTCCGCTCGGTCCGGGCCCGGCTGCGCTCGGTCTTCGAGGCGGCGGACACGGACGACGAGACGCTCGCGGTGGACCTGCTGAACTCCCTGCTCCTGGAGTTTCCGGTGAGCCCGCAGATCTCCGGGCACGACCACCGGGACGATGACGGCCGCCCGCTGTGGCACATGCACCTCGCGGATCATCCGTCGAACGCGACCGCGGGCTACGCGGCGATCGCCGCGATGGGGCTCGCCTTCCACCTCACGGAATACGGCGTGGACCGCCTCGGCCTGTGCGAGGCGGCGCCCTGCCGCAACGCCTATCTCGACACCTCGACGAACCGCTCCCGGCGCTACTGCTCGGACCGCTGCGCCACGCGCGCGAACGTGGCCGCCTACCGTGCCCGCAAGCGCCTCGAGGCGGACCGGTCGGTGAGCACGGGACGGGCGGCGGCCAGCGCCCAGCGCACCAGCGCGAAGGGCGAGCGCTGACCCTCCTTGAGCGGCCGGTAGCGCAGCCACACCTTCCCGAGGACGAGCTCGTCGGGGACGGTGCCGTAGTCGGTGCTGTCCCCGCCCGCGTACGGATTGTCACCGAGCACCCACCAGCCGCCCTCGCGCAGCTCCACGGCACGCTTGACGACCAGCAGGTCCTGCTGGAAGGGGTGCCGCAGGACGATGACGTCGCCCGGCCGAACGCGCGCCCCGTACTGGACGAGCAGCCGGTCCCCGTGGTGCAGCGTGGGCACCATGGACGGCCCCGTCACCTCCGCTGCCCCGAACGGCAGCAAGGCCTTCGTGCGCTCGGTCTCCTGCGACAGCTCCGGCATCACCGGCACCTCCCCGGTCCGATCCTCCACCAGTCCCAGTCTCACCCCGGACTTTTGACGTAAGCCCATGGGGGCACTCGCGAAAACCCCTCCCCCACGGAGTAATGTCCCACCTGAGAAGACGATCACGAGGAAGGACAGCTTCATGCTCTCCCGCCTGTTTGCCCCCAAGGTCAAGGTCAGCGCCCACTGCGACCTGCCCTGTGGCGTCTACGACCCGGCCCAGGCCCGCATCGAGGCGGAGTCGGTGAAGGCCGTGCAGGAGAAGATGGCCGCCAATGACGACCCGCACTTCCAGGCTCGCGCCACCGTCATCAAGGAGCAGCGCGCCGAGCTCGCCAAGCACCACGTCTCGGTGCTGTGGAGCGACTACTTCAAGGCCCCGCACTTCGAGAAGTACCCGGAGCTGCACCAGTTGGTCAATGACACCCTGAAGGCCCTTTCGGCCGCCAAGGCGTCGACGGACCCGGCGACGGGCCAGAAGGCGCTGGACTACATCGCCCAGATCGACAAGATCTTCTGGGAGACCAAGAAGGCCTGATCTTCGATCATGCTGCTTGACCTGCGATTTCTTCGGTCGCTTGGTCTACTTGTCCGCACCCGGTCCGCGGGCCGCCGAGAACGGCGTCCCTGGCGGTCCGGGTGCGGTCTTCTTTGCCCGGCCACAGGTGGGCGTGGATCCGCGGCTTTGCCCGGCCACACGTGGGCGTAGATCCGCGGCGTGATGGCGGCGGACGCGTGGCCGAGGACGAGCTGGGCCGAGGACGAGCTGGAGAGCATCCCGTACGCGATCCGCCTCGCCGAGGCGTGAGAGGAGTCCGACGGTGGCTGAAGACCTGTCCGCGGTGGCGCGCTTCCTGTACGAGGCGGGGACGCTGAAGCAGACCAGGCGAACCGGCTGGTGGATGGCCGGCGTACGCGACCCGGAGTCGGTGGCGGAGCACTCCTGGCGCACCGCTCTCCTTGCGACGATCATTGCGAAGCTCGAAGGCGCCGATCCCGCACGGGCCGCATATCTCGCGGTGTGGCACGACTCGCAGGAGACCCGAACCGGTGACGTGAACCACCTGGGCAAGAAGTACGCCCAGCAGGCGGACCCTCAAGCGGTCACCGCCGACCAGGTCGCCGGTATGCCCGAGATCCTGGCCTCGGCCCTGCGGGAACTCGTCGCCGAGTACGAGGCGAAGGAATCCGCCGAGGCGATCTGTGCGCGGGACGCCGACAAACTGGAATGCATGATCCAGGGCATCGAGTACAAGGCCCAGGGCTACGAGAACGCACAGCGGTGGATCGACAACAGCCGCGGCCGACTCATCACGAAGTCGGCCGGCGAACTCGCCGATGCCGTGCTGGCGACCGGGTCTCTGGACTGGTTGCGCAAAGCCCTTGGAGAGAAGCAGACCTGACGACCTGGCACCGGACCATTACCGGCAGGCCGCCTATTTCCGTGTGGTTCAAGCAGCTCACTGCCGTCAATGCCCGGCGTGCCCTCGTCATGCCCCTTTCCGCGCGCCCCTCCAGACACGGCAGTACCCCTCCCCGAGGGGACCGCCCAGGAGGTCGAGGACCTCGTACGCCGCGGCGCACAGCGGGGCCGGGTCCGCGTCCTCGGCGACGGAAAGGCGGGCGTCGAGGAGGGCGCGGCCCAGAACCGGGTCGGCGGCCGTCGGACGACGCGGGAGCCACTTGCCGCCGCCCCGCCAGGCGCGCCGGTGGCCCATCAGCAGGGCGGCCGCCGAGGCCAGCACCTGGTCCGCGACGGCAAGTTGCTCATGGCGGTCGTCGGCATCGGCCAGATCGTCCAGCAAGTCGGTGAGCGGGGCGGCGGCTGAAGGTCCATGCGGGGCATGGTGCCAGCGGCGGCCACCGGTCCGCCTCGCGCTTTTCGGATCTGCACGCGCCTTCGACCAGCCGGTTTCTTCTCGTCGGCATGCTCACCACCCCCGTGAAACCGAGGCGAAACCGCGCAGAAGGCGCCCGCCCGCACGCTCTCCCCATGACCACGACACGACACGCGATCACAGCGAGCGGGCTGCGGAAGGCATACGGCGCCCACGTCGTCCTCGACGGGCTCGACCTGGCCGTCGCCGAGGGCACCGTCTACGCGCTCCTCGGCCCCAACGGCGCCGGAAAGACCACCACCGTGCAGATCCTGTCGACGCTCTCCGCCGCCGACACCGGAGACATCAGGGTCGGCGGGCACGACCCCGTCCGCGATCCCCGCGCCGTGCGCGCGCAGATCGGTGTCACGGGACAGTTCGCGGCCGTCGACGGGAAGCTCACCGGTGAGGAGAACCTGCTCCTCATGGCCGACCTCCACCACCTCGGCAAGCGGGAGGGGCGCCGCCGCACCACCGAGCTGCTCGAACGGTTCGGCCTCACCGACGCGGCCTCGAAGCTCCCCTCGGCCTACTCCGGCGGTATGCGGCGGCGCCTCGACCTCGCCATGACCCTGGTCGGCGAGCCCCGCATCATCTTCCTCGACGAGCCGACGACGGGCCTGGATCCGCGCAGCCGCCACGCGATGTGGCAGATCGTGCGCGAGCTGGTCGCCGACGGGGTCACCGTCTTTCTCTCCACCCAGTACCTGGAGGAGGCCGACCAGCTCGCCGACCGCATCGGCGTCCTCAACGAGGGGCGGCTCGTCGCGGAGGGCACCGCCGACGAGCTCAAGCGGCTCGTGCCCGGCGGCCATGTGCGCCTGCGCTTCGAGGACCCGGCCGCCTACGAACGCGCCACCCGCGCGCTCACCGGCATGACCCACGACGACGAGGCGCTCACGCTGCAGATCCCCAGCGACGGCAGCACCCGGGAGCTGAAGGCTCTCCTCGACTGGCTCGAGGTCGAGTCGATCGAGGCGGAGCGCCTGACCGTGCACACCCCGGACCTCGACGACGTGTTCTTCGCCCTCACGACCGAACCCTCCGGCGCACCGCACTCCGCCGAAGCCTCCGCCGCACAGAAAGCGACCCTCCGATGAGCACCTTCTCCTATGCCGTCGCCGACTCGGCGACCATGCTGCGCCGCAACCTCAAGCACGCGGTGCGCTACCCGTCGATGACCATCCCCGTCGTCGCGATCCCGGTCGTCATGCTGCTGCTGTTCGTGTACGTCTTCGGGAACGCCCTCGGCGCCGGCGTCGGCCCCGGCGCCCACGGTCACTACGTCGACTACGTGGCGCCCGGCATCATCCTCATGGCGACGACCTACGGATCCATCTCGGTCGCGGTGTCCGTCTGCGCCGACATGACCGAGGGCATCGTCAACCGCTTCCGTACGCTGTCGATCTCCCGCGCCGCCGTCCTGAACGGCCATGTCCTCGGCGGTGTCATCCAGACCCTGCTGAGCGTCGTCCTGGTCGTCGGCGCCGCCCTGCTCACCGGATTCCGCCCGCACGCCACAGCCCTCGACTGGCTCGCCACGGCCGGCCTGCTGACCCTGGTCGTCGTCGCGCTGACGTGGCTCGCGGCGGCCATGGGCCTGCGGGCCAAGACCGTGGAGGCGGCCAGCAACGCGCCCTTCCCGCTGACCTTCCTGCCCTTCCTCGGCAGCGCGATCGTCCCGACGGACTCCATGCCCACGGCGGTCCGCTGGTTCGCCGAGTACCAGCCCTTCACCCCGATCACCGACACCCTGCGGGGCCTGCTGATGGGCACGGAGATCGGCAACAGCGGGATCATCGCGGTCGCGTGGTGCCTCGGCCTCACCGTCCTCGGCTACTTCAGGGCGCGCTCGGCCTACGACAAGGCGTGAACGGCAAACTGGATCAGAGCAGCCGCTCACGGTCCTCGAGGGCGTCGAGCAGCTCCAGCGCCTGCGCCCGCAACTCCTCGCGCCCCAGGGCGGCGTACCGGGACATCGCGTCCTCGTACGCCGCCCTGTCGGCGCGCTCCAGCGCCTCCCGCACGCGGGCGGAGGACATCGTCGGCTGGAAGCTGCGCAGCAGACGGCAGCGCTCCGCGAGGGCGATCAGCCGGGACGCGGGGGCGGGGGCGCCGCGATCGAGTTCCACCAGGGCGAGCGCGAGCAGCAGCACACCGCAGACGGCGAGGTGGGCCGCGTAGGCGGGCCGGTCGACGGCGGGTCCGGACAGCACCGTCCGCAGCTTGCGCGGGAGTTCGCGGACGAGATCGGCCACCCGGTCGAGACGGCCGTGCTGGGCGTGGGCGATGACCGCGGCACCCTGGGTCTCCAGGACCCACGCCTCCAGACCGGGCGGCTCGGTGTGGAAGAACGGCCGCTCGACCACCGGGGAGGGTTCGGCGGCCCTTCGCCACATGCGCAGCCCCGCCTCGGTCTCGCCCCGGGCGAGCAGGATCTCGGCGCGCACCCCGCGCTGGAAAGTCGCCTGGCCGTAGGTGTCGTCGGTGTCCTGGGTGTACTGCCCCGTCGACTGCTCCAGCCAATACTGGGCCTCGTCGACCTCACCGAGCAGCAGGGACGCCATGACCAGCCCCCAGCGGATCCCGACCTCCTCGGCCCCGGGGCCAAGGAGCCGCTCCTGGAGATGGAGTGCGACCCGCAGATGGTGCCGGGCGCGCTCACCCTGCTCCATCTGCAGACTCAGCTCGCTGACGCGGGAGTGGGCAAGGAGCAGGGGAACGGGCCGGCCGTCGTCCTTGAGGGCGTCGAGCATGCGGTCGGTGGCGGCGAGGGCTCCGTCGATGTCACCCCGCGCCTCCCGCACATAGCCCGTGACGGCCTCGGAAACCGCGGCGGCCAGGGGCGCGGTGCCCGGGGGCACCGCGTGATCGGGGCGGAACACCGCGGGGGTGCCGGCGAGGACGGCCGCGATGGCGCGCGGCAGGGTGTCCGGCGGGGCGGGCGACAGTCGGCGCAGCACGGACACGAATCGCAGGGCACGGGTGCCGTCGCCCTCGAACAGGAAGAGGTCGCAGGCGAACAGCGCGGCGGCGGTCCGGGTGGCCTCCACGAACGCGGGCCCGGGCCGGAAGTGGCTGATGAGGTGGCCGGTCTCCTGGATCAGCGCGGCCACACGGGTGTAGCGGGGCTCCATGTTCCACAGGCCTGCCAGCACGGCGGCGCACGCCACGACCGTGGGCGCGTCGTCGCGGGCGAGCGCCAGACGCAGGGCGTGCAGCAGGTTGTCCTGTTCGGCGCGGACCGGGTCGAGGTCGACCGAGGAGTCCGCCTCCGGCGCGCAGGCGTGGTGGGCGAGACCGAACTCCCGTGCCCACGTCAGGAACTGCCTCGTCACCTGCTCCGTCTCGCCGGCCTCCTCGCGGCAGGCGGTACTGAACTGCCGCACGGTCTCCAGCATGCGGAAACGGGCCCCGCACGGGGTGTCCATGACCTTGAGCAGCGACTGGTCGACGAGGTCTTCCAGCACGTCTCCGTCGCCGAGGAGTTGCCCGGCCGCGTCCGCGGTGAAGCCGTCCGGGAAGACGGACAGGGCACGCAGGGCCCGCTGTCCGGCCGCGTCGAGGAGGTGCCAGCTCCAGTCGACGACGGCGAGCAGGGTGCGGTGGCGTTCCGGCGCGTCCCGGAGCCCGCCGCGCAGCAGGGCGAAGCGGTCGTCGAGGCGGCGGGCGATCTCGGTGACGGACATGACGCGCACGCGGGCCGCGGCCAGTTCGGCGGCCAGGGGCAGCCCGTCGAGGCGGCGGCACAGCTCCTCGACGGCTGCCGGCGGCAGTTCGACGCCGGGCCGTGCGGCACGGGCCCGCTGCCCGAACAGCTCGACGGTGGTCGTGAGGCTCAGTTCCGGCAGCAGGTAGACCGATTCGGAGCTGAGCCCGAGGGGGGCGCGGCTGGTGGTGAGCACGCGCAGGTCGCGGGTGAGGGAGACCAGCACACGGACGAGGTCGGCGACGCCGCGCACCACCTGTTCGCAGTTGTCGAGGACGAGCAGGGCGGGTCCGGGGCCGAGGGCGCCGGCGATACCGGTGAGCAGGTCCGGGGTCACGGTGTCGCCGACCCCGAGGACTCCGGCGACCTCGCCCACGACGTCGTTGTCCCCCGTCACCCCGGCGAGCGGCACGAAGTGCACGGCTTTCTGCTCGGCCTCGCGGCCTACCACCTGCGCCAGGCGGGTCTTGCCGAGGCCGCCCGCACCGACGATCGAGACCACCCGCGAGGTGCGCAGCAGCCCGCCGACGGCGGCTATGTCGTCGGCGCGCCCGAGCAGTGGGTTCGGCTCGTGCGGTATGCCGCGGCGCACGCTCGGCGCCTCGTCGCGCAGCAGTTCCTGGTGGACCGTGCGCAGGGCGGGACCCGGGTCGGCGCCGAGGTCCTCGCGCAGGGCCCGGCGGTAGGCGTCGTAGCGGGCCAGTGCGGCGGCGGGTCCGGAGGTCGCCGCCTCGCAGCGCAGCAGTTCGGCGAGGATCTCCTCGTCGCGCGGATGCCCGGCGGCGAGCGCGGTGAGCGGTTCGACCGCCTCGACGTGCCGGCCGAGGCGCCCGAGGGCGAGCGCGCGGGCCCGCGCCAGGGCGGTGTACGTCGTCGCGCGCGCCGCCCGCAGTGCGGAGACCGGGTCGTCGGGGGCGTCGTCGCCGGGCGGCCCGTCCCAGTGGGCGAGCCCGGCCTCGGCGTGCGCGAGGGCCGCCGTGTGGTCGCCGTCGCGTGCGGCACGGGCGGCCCGGGTGCCGGCGAGCAGGACGGCAGAGGTGTCGATGGCCTCGGCGTCCAGGGTGAGCCGGTAGCCGGTGGCGGTGGCGGCGATGGTCTCGGCGCCGAGCTGGGAACGGGCGCGCGAGACGAGGACCTGGAGCGCCTTGGTGGGTTTCTCGGGCTGCTCGTCGGGCCACAGTCCGTCGACCAGCCGGGCGGCGCTGCACCCCGCGCGCGGCTCGTCGGCGAGCAGCGCGAGCAGTCCGCGCAACCGGGGTCCGCTGATCTCCCGGCCACGATGGGACACTTGGGTGAGGAAGGTCAGCTCGGTCGTCACCCGAGTAGGTTAGAGGCCGCCCGTTGTCGGTGGGGCGTGCGATGCTGACCGCGTGGACGTCGACGACCTGGTCCGGCTGCGGCGCGCGCGTGACCGGATGGACCGTGAGTACGCGCAGCCGCTGGACATGACCGCGCTCGCGCGCACCGCGCTGATGTCGCCGGGGCACTTCCAGCGCAGCTTCCGCGCGGCCTACGGGGAGACGCCGTACAGCTATCTGATGACCCGTCGCATCGAGCGGGCCAAGGCGCTGCTGCGGCGCGGCGATCTGTCCGTGACGGAGGTCTGCCTGGCCGTGGGGTGTACCTCGCTCGGGTCGTTCAGCTCGCGCTTCACGGAGCTGGTGGGCGAGACGCCGAGCGCGTACCGGGCGCGGTCGCACGAACAGGGGGCGGCGATACCGCCGTGCGTGGCGAAGGGTCTGACCCGCCCGCGCCGGGGCCGGCCGGGCGATACCCGCGCGGATCCGCGCGCGCAGCTCTAGCGTGGGGTCATGGACCTGAAACTCTCCCAGTGCTTCATCGCCGTGGACGACCACGACAAGGCGCTCGCCTTCTACCGGGACGTCCTGGGCCTTGAGGTCCGCAACGACGTCGGCTTCGAGGGGATGCGCTGGGTGACGGTCGGTTCACCGCTCCAGCCGGACGTGGAGATCGTCCTGGAACCCCCGGCGGCGAACCCGGACACGTCTCCCGCGGACCGCCAGGCGATGGCCGAGCTGCTCGCCAAGGGAATCCTGCGGGGCGTCATCTTCTCCACCGAGGACTGCGACGCCCTCTTCGCCCGCGTCGAGGCGTCCGGCGCCGAGGTGCTCCAGGAACCCATGGACCAGCCGTACGGTGTACGGGACTGCGCCTTCCGCGACCCGGCGGGCAATATGCTGCGCTTCACGGAACGCCGCGGCGGCTGACGGGGCCGACGCGGCCCGGCGGCCCGGCGGTCCGAGCGGGAAACACCGTTGCGTGATCCGACCGGGCAGGAGACGGTACGGGCGCCGTGTACCGCCTGCCGAGGAGCTCCGTATGCGCGAACCCGTCCGCTGGACGTACGCCTTCGTCGACCGCCCCGGCGAGGAGTTCGCAACTGCCCGCGACTTCTGGACCGCCGTCACGGGGTCCAGGCTGTCCGAACCCCGGGGCGAGCGGCAGGAGTTCATGACGCTGGTGCCGGAGTCGGGCGACGCATACGTGAAGCTGCAGGCCGTCCACGCGGACGGTGGCGCCCATCTCGATCTCGCCGTCGAGGATGTGCCCGCGCTGGTCGCGGCGGCCCGGCGGCTGGGCGCGGACGTCGCCGCCGACCACGCCGGGTGGGCGGTGCTCCGATCCCCGGGCGGTCTGTCGTTCTGCGCCGTGCCCTGGCACGGCGAATCGGTGCGGCCGCCCGTGGTCGAGGGGCCCGGCGGCGAGGCGTCCCGGCTCGACCAGGTCTGCCTCGATCTCGCACCGGATGCGTTCGAGGCGGAAGTCGCCTTCTGGAGCGATCTCACCGGCTGGGAGTCGTTCCCCGGCTCCCAGCCCGAGTTCCACGTGGTCGGGCCGCCCGCGGGCCTGCCCGTTCGCATCCTGCTGCAACGTCTCGGCACCACCCGGCCCGCCTCCGCCCACCTCGACCTGGCGTGCGCGGACATCGAGACGGTCCGCGCCCGGCACGAGGCGCTCGGCGCCGCGTCCGTCGCCCGCGGCGCCCACTGGACGGTGATGCGTGACCCGGCGGGCGGAACCTACTGTCTGACGGGCCGCGACCCCTGGACGGGCAGCCCGACCGGCTGACGGGCCGCAGACAGGGCGGTCACCGGCGGGCCCGCGCCCGGACGTGTACGCAGATCACCTGCGTCGGCCTCGCGGTGTACGCCCGGATCGGGCACCCCGTCCCGCCCGCATCGGCCGACAGCAACGGAGTCGGCGCCTGCTCCCACCGGGCGCGAGGTGTCGGCTGGTCCGCGTGCTGCAGCCACAGCGTGAGGCCCCCGCCCGTCACCACCAGCGCCGCCCAGACGCCGACCGACCAGCGCCACACCCGGCGTGGTCCCCCCGCCGCGGTCACGACTGCGCCGCCGCCCCGCCGTCCCAGACCTCCACATCCACCACGGCGGACACCGGTATCGGCCCGTACACGTGCGGGAACTCCTCGCCGCCGGGCGTCGCGGCCTCGTAGCGCAGGGGGGCCGTAAGCCGCTCCGGATCGATGACCAGCAGCACCAGTTCGTCCGGCCCGTCGTACGCCCCGTACAGGAAGCGGGCCACGGACGGGACCTGGTGCCGCAGTGAGCAGTGGATGAAGCCCTCCTCCTGGAGGGTGCGGCCGCGGGTGGACATCTCGTAGGTGCCGGTCGCGCGGGCCGCCTCCCACAGGGAGCGCTGAGTGAGGTGCACAAGAGGTTCGGACATACCGTCAACCTAAGGCCTTGGTTCTGCCGCCCGGCTCGTGCGGGTGCGGCTCGTCCGGATCCTGCCGCACATACGCCGGGCACTCCGGATTGCGGCAGGGCCCGGGCCGCCATACCGGAACGAAGGCGCCCAGCGTCTTGTGGCGCCGTACGACCGTGGCGACGGGCTGCCCGCACGACGGACAGGTACGGTCATCGCTGCCCATGCCCTCAGGGTAGGGCGGGCCCACGGCCCGGCGCCTCCCACGCGGCGGATTCAGCGCGGCTCACGCCACATCGGCCACATCCGGGGGCCGTCCGGGAGGTCGATCGTGCGGTCGGTGAGGGCGAAGCCGAGCCGTTCGTACAGCCTGGTGCTGCGGGCGCTGCTCGCCTCCAGATAGGCGGGCAGGCGCTCGCCATCGCAGCGGTGGAGGACATGCCGGATGAGCGCGGTGCCGAGGCCCCGGCCCTGGAGCCGCGGTGCCACGGCGATCATCCACAGGTATTCGTGGGCACGGTCCGCGGGGTGCGACTCGGCCATCAGCCGCGCGATCCGCTCCACGCGCTCGTTGTCCGGGTCGACCGTCTCCCGGAGCCGCGTGGCCTCGTCCTCCTCCGCGCCCTTGTCGTCGGAGTGATCAACGGCCGGCAGGGACAGCCACAGCGCACACGCGGTGCCGTCCTCGGTCACGTCGATGCGCCCTTCGGCGAGCACGATGTCGGTGAACGCGGCCATCAGCCTGGAGTGCGCCGTACGACGATGGTCCTCGCCCGGAAAGACCCAGGTGCTGACCGGGTCGTCCTGGAACGCCTCGTCCAACAGCCGGACGACCAACTCGCGATCGCCCTCGTCCGCCGCGCGGATCGCCACGCCCATCTGCCCACCCCTTCGCCTCAACTCGCCTTGCCCGTTTGGCTGTTGCAGCCTAACCGGAATCCTCCCGGCCCCGGGGCCGGGGGCGGCGGGTGGCGCGGGTGCGCAAGGCGCGGGCCCCGCACACCGTGGGGATGTGCGGGGCCCGCCCCGGCCGGAGGCGCCGGGTGCCGGGCGGGGTCAGGAGCCGCTCGGCACCCGGGTCTCCGGGGTCTCTCCTCATGCGCGGTCAGGAGGTGCGCCGTGTCACGAACTCGGCCAGGGCCAGCAGGCCGTCTGCCGCCTGCGGGTCGGGGACGGCGCGGGACAGCTCCTGCACCGCCCGGGCCATCCGGTCGGCCGCCTCCACCTGCGCCCAGTCGCGGCCGCCCGCCTGCTCGACAGCGAGGACGGTGCGCTCCAACTCCCCTTCTTGGAACGGTCCTTGGTACAGCTCGGCCAGTTCTGCCGCCGCCGGGGTGCCCGAGGCGAGCGCGGCCACCACGGGAAGCGACTTCTTGCGGGCCATGAGGTCCGCCCCGGCCGGCTTGCCGGTACGGCTCGGGTCCCCCCAGATCCCGATCACGTCGTCGATGAGCTGGAAGGCGAGTCCGGCCTCGCGGCCGAACGCGTCCAGCGCCTCGACGTCGTCTTCGTCGGCCCCCGCGTACAGCGCACCGAGCGCGCAGGCGCAGCCGAGCAGTGCGCCCGTCTTCGCCTCGGCCATGGCGAGCACCTCGTCGAGGGTGACCTCGCGCGGGCCGCGCCGCTCCATGGCCGTGTCCGCGTGCTGCCCGGCGCACAGTTCGACGACGCAGGCCGCGAGCCGCGCGGCGGCGGCCCCGGATGCCGGATGCGGGTCCTCGGCGAGCAGCCGCTGGGCCAGGGCCTGCAGGGCGTCCCCGGCGAGGATCGCGTCGGCGTCGCCGAACACGGTCCAGGCGGTGGGGCGGTGCCTGCGGGTGGTGTCCCGGTCCATCACGTCGTCGTGCAGCAACGTGAAGTTGTGCACCAGCTCGACGGCCGCGGCGGCCCGTACGGCGGCGGCCCCCCGCCCGCCGAGCGCCCGGGCCGCGGTCAGGACCAGCGCGGGGCGTATCGCCTTGCCCGCGTTTCCGGCCGCCGGGGTGCCGTCCGCGTGTTCCCAGCCGAAGTGGTAGCGCGCGATCCGGCGCATCGAGCCGGGCAGCGAGTCGACGGCCCTGCGCAGCTCCGGGTCGACCGATGCCCGGGCCCGCTCCAGGATCGCCTCGGCCTCCTGCCCGTCGGGCGGTACCGCCGGGCCCGGCAGCGGTTCGTGCCGCCCTCCGGGGCGGGTCGGGCTCGGCCTTGCGAGGGTCGGGCTCTGCTTCGGCTCCGTCATGAACTCACCCATGGGACCGCCTCGAAGGGTCTGCGGACGGTGACGTCTGTGCCGCCCCCGGTCGCGCACCCCGAGGGTGTACCCACCCGGATGGGCAGGAACACGGCATGCCGCTTGTGCGCAGGGTCACCTCCAGCGGCCGATCTCTACGCTCTCCAGGACGCCCAGCGCATCGGGCACCAGGACGGCGGCCGAGTAGTAGGCCGTCACCAGGTACTTGATGATCGCCTGCTCGTTGATGCCCATGAAGCGCACCGACAGGCTGGGCTCGATCTCGTCGGGGAGGCCGGACTGCCTCAGACCGACGACTCCCTGCTCCTCCTCTCCGGTACGCATGGCGATGATCGATGTCGTACGCGCCTCGCTGACCGGGATCTTGTTGCACGGGAAGATCGGCACTCCGCGCCAGGTGGGGATGCGGTTGCCCCCGATGTCGATGCTCTCCGGGACCAGTCCGCGCTTGTTGAGTTCACGCCCGAACGCGGCGATCGCGCGCGGGTGGGCGAGGAACAGCCTGGTGCCGCGCCGCCTGCTGAGCAGCTCGTCCATGTCGTCGGGGCTCGGGACGCCGTCGTGCGGCTGCAGCCGCTGGTCGTACTCGCAGTTGTGGAGCAGTCCGAAGTCGGGGTTGTTGACGAGCTCGTGCTCCTGGCGCTCCTTCAGTGCCTCGACCGTGAGCCGCAGCTGGTGTTCGGTCTGGTTCATCGGCTGGTTGTAGAGGTCGGCCACGCGGGTGTGGATGCGCAGGACGGTCTGGGCGATGCTCAGTTCGTACTCGCGGGGCGCGGCCTCGTAGTCGACGAAGGTGTGCGGGATGTCCGGCTCGCCACTGTGGCCCGCGGCGAGGTCGATGTTCTTCTCGCCGTACTTGTTGGTGTGCTGCTCGGGGATCGAGCGCTGCTGCCGAAGGTGCTCGCCCAGCGACTCGGCACGCTCCGCGATCTGTTCGACGTCCCGGCGGGGCAGGGCGAGCACCGTGCAGGCGGTGACCGCGCGGGCCGTGTACTCCCAGATGGCGTCCGGGTCCAGCAGCGCCTGTTCGCCGAAGTAGGCGCCGTCGGCGAGGACGCCCAGAACCGCATCGCCCCCGTAGGGGCCGGTGCCGATCTTCTCGACCTTGCCGTGCGCGAGCAGGAACACCTCGTCGGCCTGGCTGCCGAACTCCGCGAGCACGTCCCCGGGCGCGAATCTGCGCTGCTGGCACCGCTGGGCGACTTCGGCGAGCACGTCCTGGTCGTCATATGTGCGCAGGGGCGGCAGCTCGCCCAGTTCCGCGGGGATGACCGCGACATGGTCGCCCGTCTTCACAAATGTCACGCGGCCGTCGCCCACGGAGTAGGTGAGACGGCGATTGACCCGGTACGTACCGCCCTGCACGTTCACCCACGGCAGCATGCGCAGCAGCCATCGTGAGCTGATCTCCTGCATCTGGGGCGCGGACTTGGTGGTGGTGGCCAGGTTCCGCGCGGCCGCTGGGCCAAGGCTCTGCTGCGGCCTGTTCTCCTCCGCACGGACCTCTTCGCCTACCGACATGTGAAATGCCCCTCCCGATCATGCACTGATCTGCGGGAAGAAGCCTCTCAGCACGGAGAGTGTCCAGACCATTACCCAAAAGAGCGGGAATGGATCAACGTCGGGCGGGGCACACTGAGGCGCCGTCGAGCGGCGTGATCACCGATGAATCCTCCGTTGGCCGGAGGAGGAGCAGGGAGGAGGAGCAGGAGGGAACGTTCCTCCAGCGCCTGAGGGCCGAGGGCCTGACCGTCGTCGAGGTCGGCGACCGGGAGCACAACCGCAGACGGCGACCGCCGCCTCCGTGACCGGCGCCTCCGCGACCGCCTGGCATGACGCCGGCCACTTCCGGGCGCGGCGTGCGGTCCCGGACGAGTGTCCGACAATGTGGGGGTGACCAGCACCGCTGCACCGCACCCGGAACCAGTCGACCCGGCCGTGCTGCACCCACGGCTGCCGTCACCGCTGTACGAGATCGCCGACGAGCGTTTCACACGCCACGGCGTGCGGCTCCTGCTCAAGCGGGACGACCTGATCCACTCGGACCTGGTCGGCAACAAATGGCGCAAGCTCGCCCCGAACCTGCGGGCCGCGGCCGGCCGTCGCGTGCTCACCTTCGGCGGCGCGTACTCCAACCATCTGCGGGCCACGGCCGCGGCGGGCCGCCTCCTCGGGCTGGAGACGATCGGCGTCGTCCGTGGTCAGGAGCTGGCGGACCGCCCCCTCAACCCCTCCCTGGCCTGCTGCGCGGCCGACGGCATGCGGCTGCACTTCATCGACAGATCGACTTACCGCCGCAAGTCGGAACCGAAGACCATGGTCGGCATCCTGCGCGCGGCGCAGGCCGAGGAGGCGTACGTGGTGCCGGAGGGCGGCAGCAACGCCCTCGCCGTGCACGGCTGCCGTGCGCTCGGGCAGGAGTTGCGCGGCCTGGCGGACGTGGTCGCCGTGGCGTGCGGCACCGGTGGCACGCTGGCCGGCCTGGCCGCGGGCCTCGCCCCCGGCCAGCGGGCCCTCGGGGTACCGGTCCTCAAGGGCGACTTCCTGGCCGCCGAGACGGCCGCCCTGCAGAGGCGGGCCTTCGGCGGCCGCCGCGGTACCTGGTCCCTGGACAGCCGCTTCCACTTCGGTGGCTACGCCCGCATACCGGACGAACTCGAGGCCTTCGCCGACGACTTCGCCTCGCGTCACGCCCTCCCGGTGGAACGTCTCTATGTCGCCAAGCTGTTGTACGGACTTGTCGCCCTGGCCGAGGAGGGCGCGTTCCCCGCGGGGACGACACTGGCCGCCGTGATCACCGGGAGGCCTTTCCCCTAGAGACCAGGAAAGACCAGGAGAGCCGGGAAAGGCCAGAAGAGCCAGGAAGGGCCAGGCGAAAGGTCTCCGGGTCACGGGACCGCTCACGTCGTCTCCCGGTAGGCCGCCGCCTCCTCCAGGTCCAGCCGGCGCAGCAGCGTGCGGAGCATCTCGTCGTCGATGTAGCGGTGGTTGCGGAGCTTGACGAAGACCTCGCGTTCCGCGCCGATCATCTCGCGGGACAGACGGCGGTAGGTGCCGTCGACCGTTTCGCCGGTCACCGGGTTCACCGAGCCCAGCCGCTCCCAGACCGCGTTGCGACGGCGCTCCAGGACCGTGCGGAGGCGGTCGGCCAGCGGGGGCGGCAGCGCGTTGCGCTCGTCGTCGAGGAGCTCGTCGAGACGCTGCTCGGCGGCGCGGGACGCCTGCGCCTGGGCGTTCGCCTCGGCGAGGGTCTCCGCCTGCGTGTCGCGCGCGGGCAGTCGCAGCAGCCGGATGAGCGGGGGCAGCGTCAGGCCCTGCACCACCAGCGTGCCGATCACCGTCGTGAAGGTCAGGAACAGGATCAGGTTGCGGTCGGGGAAGGGGCCGCCCCCGTGCACGGTCCGCGGGATCGAGAAGGCGATGGCGAGCGAGACGACGCCTCTCATCCCCGCCCAGCCGACGATGAACGGCGCCTTCCAGCTGGGGTTCTCCTCGCGCTCCCGGATGCGCGCGAACAGCATGCGCGGCAGGAAGGTCGCCGGATACACCCATACGAACCGTGACACGACGACCACGAGGAACACGGCCACCGCGTACCAGGCCGCGCGCGTGCCCTCGTACCGGCCGAGTCCCTTCAGGACGACGGGCAGTTGCAGTCCGATGAGCGCGAACACCGCCGACTCCAGGACGAAGGCGACCATCTTCCACACCGCCTCCTCCTGGAGCCGGGTGGCGAAGTCGACTGTCCAGTTGTGGTAACCGAGGTAGAGGGCCACGACGACCACGGCGAGCACCCCCGACGCGTGCACCCACTCCGCGGTCCCGTACGCCACGTACGGGATCAGCAGGGAGAGGGTGTTCTGCAGCAGCGCCTCCTTCAGGTGCGTGCGCAGCCAGTGGATCGGCACCATCAGCAGCAGACCGACCACGACCCCGCCGACCGCCGCCAGCAGGAACTCCCGCACCCCACCCGCCCAGGTCGCACCCTCCCCGACCGCCGCCGCGAGCGCCACCTTGTACGCGGTGATCGCGGTCGCGTCGTTCACCAGCGACTCCCCCTGCAGGATCGTGGTGATCCGCGACGGCAGCCCCACCCGCCGGGCGACCGCCGTGGCCGCGACCGCGTCCGGCGGAGCGACCACCGCGCCCAGCACCAGCGCCGCGGTCGGCGGCAGCCCCGGGATGATCAGATAAGCCGCCCATCCCACGACGAGCGTCGCGAACAGCACATAGCCGACGGACAGCAGTGCCACGGGCCGCATCTGCGCCCGCAGGTCCAGGTACGAGCTCTCGGTGGCCGCCGTGTACAGCAGCGGGGGCAGCACCAGCGGCAGGACCACACCGGGGGCGAGGACGTAGTGGGGCACCCCGGGCACGTACGAGAGCGCGAGGCCCACCGCCACGAGCAGCAGCGGCGCGGGCACCGGGGTGCGGCGCGCCGCACCGGCGACGGACGCGCTGCCGGCGACCAGCAACAGCAGTGGCAACACGTTCATCGTCTTCCGCCCGCCCTCGTTTTCCGCGCCGCTTCCCATGGACCCGTCGTAACCTGGCAATCATGAAACAGTGCACGCACGCCGACGCGCTGCCGCACCCCGAACCCGACCCCCAGAGCGAAACGTGCCTGGAGTGCCTCGCCGCCGGCGCGCACCCGGTGCAACTGCGGCTGTGCCTGGAGTGCGGACACGTGGGCTGCTGCGACTCCTCGCCCCTGCGACACGCCACGGCGCACCACGAGGAGAGCGGCCACCCGGTGATGCGCACCTTCGAACCCGGCGAGAACTGGCGCTGGTGCTTCGTCGACCATGTACTCGCGTGACTCCGGATCCGTACTCGTGTGACTCTGGATCCGGACGGTTCGACGGTCTGACGCCTGGGTACGTCAAACCGGCGCGCGCTCTTCCCATTTGGGCCCGCAGACCCCTAGCCACTGTGTGTATCCATAGGTTTACTATGAGTGACAGTAAGGGGGCGGGGTCCTGGGGACAGAGAAGCTGAGAGCGCGATAGCGTCACCGCTGAACCACGTAGGGCGTTACCCCGAGGGGCGACCCTCGGCCCCCGAAAGAGCTTGTACCACCTTGGAGGTGAGGGTGTCCCAGATCGCAGGCGAGCCCGCGACCCAGGACTTCGTGGAAGTCCGGCTGCCGGCAGCGGGTGCCTACCTGTCGGTGCTGCGCACGGCCACGGCCGGTCTCGCGGCCCGTTTGGACTTCACCCTCGACGAGATCGAGGACCTGCGCATCGCGGTCGACGAGGCCTGCGCGATCCTGCTGCAGCAGGCCGTGCCCGGCTCGGTGCTCAGCTGTGTCTTCCGACTCATCGACGACTCGCTGGAGGTCACGGTCGCAGCCCCGACCACGGACGGTCACGCCCCCTCGCGGGACACCTTCGCCTGGACCGTCCTGTCGGCCCTGGCCGGCAAGGTCTCTTCCGCGGTCGCCGACGACAAGACCGTGTCCATCAGCCTCTACAAACAGCGCGGCGCGGGACCCGGGCCGGCGTGACGAACGGGGACGGGCCGGTGCGGGACGAAGAGCGCGGCACACGGGATCTTTCCGCCGGGAACGCCGGAGGCGCGGGCGGGTCGCGGCGCGTTGCGGGCGGCGTGGACGGCATCCCGGAGCAGGCCCGCCCGCACCCGGAGGACGAGGTCTCGGCGGTCGTTGCACCTGCGCAGGCGGGGCAGGCCGACGCGGACGAGGCGTTCTCCGGCCGGAGCGACGGACGAGGGGATCCGGACAGTGCCACGCGGAGCGCGTCCTCCGGAGGACATGGGGCCTCCCCTGCTCGAGCGGAGTCGAGAGCGCGGGGAAGGGTGACGGGCGGGACGATGAGCGAGCACGAGCGAAACGCTGAGCACGGTGTGCCGGGCGGCGCACAGCACGACCCACAGGACCGTGGCGGAGCGCGGGCCATGTTCGTCGAGCTGCGCAAGCTGAGGGACGGCAGCCCCGAGTACGCGGAGCTGCGCAATCAGCTGGTCCGGATGCACCTGCCGCTCGTCGAGCACCTCGCGCGCCGCTTCCGCAATCGTGGTGAGCCGCTCGACGACCTGACCCAGGTCGCCACCATCGGCCTGATCAAGTCGGTCGACCGCTTCGACCCGGAGCGCGGCGTCGAGTTCTCGACGTACGCGACCCCGACGGTGGTCGGCGAGATCAAGCGCCACTTCCGTGACAAGGGCTGGGCGGTGCGGGTACCGCGCCGTCTGCAGGAGCTGCGCCTGGCACTGACGACGGCCACGGCCGAGCTGTCCCAGCTGCACGGCCGTTCCCCGACGGTCCACGAGCTGGCGGAGAAGCTGGCCATCTCGGAGGAGGAGGTCCTGGAGGGCCTGGAGTCCGCCAACGCGTACTCGACGCTGTCCCTGGACGTTCCCGACACGGATGACGAGTCCCCGGCGGTCGCGGACACCCTCGGGGCGGAGGACGAGGCGCTGGAGGGCGTCGAGTACCGCGAGTCGCTGAAGCCGCTGCTCGAGGACCTTCCCCCACGCGAGAAGCGGATCCTGCTTCTCCGCTTCTTTGGCAATATGACGCAGTCGCAGATCGCGCAGGAGGTCGGCATCTCGCAGATGCACGTCTCGCGTCTGCTGGCCCGGACGCTGGCGCAGCTGCGGGAGAAGTTGCTCGTCGAGGAGTGACGAAGGGCGACCGGATGTCCGGTCGCCCCATGAGTGCTCCGCCGTCGGCGTCCGCGCCGCCCGCTCGTCTACTTCCGGTCCGTTACTTCCGGTCCGTCGCGTTTACTTCCGGTCCGTCGCGTTGCCGGGCCCCCGGATGCCCAGTGCCCGCGTGGTCGCCGGGTTCACCAGGAGCACCAGCGCCGCCACCGCGACGACGGCGAGCGCGATGCCGCCCGGGATCGCGATGCTGTCGGCCTGGAGCAGGTTGTACGCCACCGGCAGCGCCATGATCTGGGTGATGACGGCGGGCCCCCGGCTCCAGCTGCGTCGCAGCAGCAGACCACGCGCGGCCAGTAGCGGCAGCAGCGCAAGCACGATCAGGGTGATGCCGCCGGTGACGGCCTGCTGACGATCGTCCGGCGAACCCGTGAGGCCCAGGACGAGCATCCAGACGCCGCCCCCGATCAGGGCGAGCGCCTCCAGCCCGGCCAGTGCCGCGGCGGCGGTCAGCCGCGCGGGTCGGGGCTCGGCTGCGGAGGTCTGCGGGGTGGGGTTCTGCTCAGCGCTCACCCCTGAAGGGTAGCCGTCGGGCCGGCGCCCGCCGCGTGGCGTGTCCGCCACCTCTTCACCCAAGACCGCTCCCTGTCACCAAGACCACTCCCCGGCCTCTTACCCGATCCCTACCTCGATGTGGGCCCGGTACCTGCCAGTAGGTACGCTGCACCCCATGCGTGGACTTCTCGTGGTCAATCCGGCGGCAACAACCACAAGCGCGCGTACCCGGGACGTCCTGATCCACGCGCTGGCGAGTGAGATGAAACTCGAGGTGGTCACCACCGAGTACCGGGGCCACGCACGCGACCTCGGCCGCCAGGCCGCGGAGAGCGAGGACATCGAGCTGGTCGTGGTCCTCGGTGGCGACGGCACGGTCAACGAGGTCGTGAACGGCCTGCTGCGCCACGGCCCCGACCCGGACCGCCTCCCTCGCCTCGCGGTCGTCCCGGGCGGGTCGACCAACGTCTTCGCCCGCGCCCTCGGACTGCCCAACGACGCCGTGGAGGCCACCGGCGCCATCCTCGACGCCCTGCGCGAGGACCGCGAGCGCACGGTCGGCCTGGGTCTCGCCGAGGGCACCCCGGGCACGAGGGACGAGGCGTCACCCCCCCGGTGGTTCACCTTCAACGCCGGTCTCGGCTTCGACGCGGGCGTGGTCGGCCGCGTCGAGCAGCAGCGGGAGCAGGGCAGGCGCTCCACGCACGCGTTGTATCTACGCCAAATGGTGCGTCAGTTTTTGGACGAACCCCACCGCAGGCATGGAACGATCACCCTCGAGCGTGCGGGTGAGGACCCGGTCACCGGTCTCGTCCTGTCCATAATCTGCAATACCGCGCCGTGGACGTTTCTCGGCAATCGCCCGGTGTACGCGTCGCCTAAGGCCTCGTTCGATACAGGGCTCGATGTGCTCGCTCTCAGCCGCATGTCGACTGCCTCGGTTGCCCGGTATGCCACCCAGTTGCTCACTTCGTCCCCCGAGCACGGGCCTCGCGGCAGGCATGTGGTCTCGATGCACGACCTGGGTGAGTTCACCTTGCATTCGAAGGTGCCGCTGCCCCTGCAGATGGACGGCGACCACCTCGGAGTGCGTACGAGCGTGACGTTCACAGGTGTACGCCGTGCACTGCGTGTGATTGTGTGAGCAGAAGGGGCCAAAGTCCTTTCACTCGAACGTTTAGGCCAGGATCCACCCCTTGGAAGTACGGCTGTGACCTAGTCGACACCAAGGAATCAAAAAAAACTTTTCGGAAGGGGTTGTATCCGCCGCTGAGGTTTGCGAGTCTCTACGTGGCGCTCGGGACAGCCCGCACGATCGGCACCCATCGAGAGCCCGAACCCCTCCTCAAACCACAGGACCACGTCAGTGAGTCTGACGATCGGCCCTTCACTTGTTGAGGGATTCGTGAAAGCGTTCACATTCACAAGCACGTTATATCAAGAGAGGTAGCAGCCATGGACTGGCGTCACAACGCCGTTTGCCGCGAGGAAGACCCCGAGCTCTTCTTCCCCATCGGCAACACCGGTCCTGCGCTGCTGCAGATCGAGGAAGCCAAGGCCGTCTGCCGTCGCTGCCCGGTTATCGAGCAGTGCCTGCAGTGGGCGCTCGAGTCCGGTCAGGACTCCGGCGTCTGGGGTGGTCTCAGCGAGGACGAGCGCCGCGCCATGAAGCGCCGTGCCGCTCGCAACCGGGCCCGTCAGGCCTCCGCCTGACATACCCACCCCGTACGAGCCTGAGCTTGGCGGCGCGTACAGCGAGTACGCATCTCCCGCTCCCGAGCCGCAGCGCGCAGTACCCCCGATGCTCCCCCAAACTCTCGACTTCGCTCGAGCAGGGGGACCCCATCGCACTAGCGGGCAACGAGCTTTTGGCCCCGGACCACTTGTGGTCCGGGGCTCATTGCTGTCCGGGGTCCTTCAGAGGGGCGGCGGGGTCACTTCTGCGTCCGCACCGGGATGTCCAGGATCACCCGTGTGCCGCGCTCGGGGGCCGGGACCATGTCGAACGTGCCCCCCAACTCGCCCTCGACCAGCGTCCGCACGATCTGCAGGCCGAGGTTGCCGGCGGTGTGCGGGTCGAAGCCCTCGGGCAGGCCGACCCCGTCGTCCTGGACGGTCACCAGGAGGCGCGCCTCCTTCGTCGTGCCACCGCGGACCGCCGAGACCTCGACCGTGCCGGTGTCCCCCTGGCGGAAGCCGTGCTCCAGAGCGTTCTGCAGAATCTCGGTCAGCACCATGGACAGCGGGGTCGCGACCTCGGCGTCCAGGATGCCGAAGCGGCCGGTGCGCCGGCCCGTGACCTTTCCGGGCGAGATCTCGGCGACCATGGCCAGCACCCGGTCCGCGATCTCGTCGAACTCCACGCGCTCGTCCAGGTTTTGGGACAGCGTCTCATGCACGATGGCGATCGAGCCCACCCTTCGCACGGCCTCCTCGAGGGCTTCCCGCCCCCGCTCGGAATCGATGCGGCGGGCCTGGAGTCGGAGCAGGGCGGCCACCGTCTGGAGGTTGTTCTTCACCCGGTGGTGGATCTCCCGGATGGTCGCGTCCTTGGTGATCAACTCGCGCTCACGGCGCCGCAGTTCGGTGACGTCGCGGAGCAGGACGAGCGAACCGATGCGGGTCCCCTTGGGCTTGAGGGGGATCGCGCGGAACTGGATCACCCCGTCGTTCGCCTCGATCTCGAACTCGCGCGGAGCCCAGCCGCTGGCAACCTTGACTAGCGCCTCGTCCACGGGGCCCCTGGTCGGGGCGAGTTCGGCCGTGGTCCTGCCGAGATGGTGGCCGACGAGGTCGGCGGCGAGGCCCAGACGGTGGTACGCGGACAGCGCGTTCGGCGAGGCGTACTGGACTATGCCGTCCGCGTCCAGTCTGATCAGCCCGTCGCCGACGCGGGGTGAGGCGTCCATGTCGACCTGCTGGTCGGGGAACGGGAAGGCGCCGGCCGCGATCATCTGGGCGAGGTCGGAGGCGCTCTGCAGATAGGTCAGCTCGAGGCGGCTCGGGGTTCGCACGGTCAGCAGGTTGGTGTTGCGCGCGATGACGCCGAGAACGCGCCCCTCGCGTCGTACGGGAATGGACTCGACCCGGACCGGGACCTCCTCTCGCCACTCCGGGTCGCCCTCGCGCACGATCCGGCCCTCGTCCAGGGCCGCGTCCAGCATCGGGCGTCGACCCCGCGGGACGAGGTGGCCGACCATGTCGTCCTGGTACGAGGTGGGGCCCGTGTTGGGACGCATCTGGGCCACGGACACATAGCGCGTGCCGTCGCTGGTCGGCACCCACAGGACAAGGTCGGCGAAGGAGAGGTCGGACAGCAGCTGCCACTCCGACACCAGCAGGTGCAGCCACTCCAGGTCGGAGTCGCTGAGGGCGGTGTGCTGGCGGACCAGCTCGTTCATGGAGGGCACGTGTGCGAGGGTACCCGGGCATTCGGACATCGCTCGAAAACAGCCAGGGCGAAGGCGGCCGGAGGCGGGGCCCGGAAACACCCGCGGGCCGCGGCGCCTGGGAGGGACCCTCAACCCTCCCGGCACCGCAGCCCGGAGCAGCAACGGCCGCGGGGTGTGCGGTCCCGATCGGCCGATGGTTGAGGAGCCGGGGCAGTCAGGGCAGAGAGCGCCGGTTCCTCGATCCGTCTTCCTGTGCGGGGAAGACGGAGGTTCGTGTCACGTCCTCTCGCCACGCTGCGACGAGGACTCTTTACTTACTTTACCCAGTCCGCTGGGGCGTGTGGACTAGACCACGGGCCGTGGACCATGTTCCTGCGTCCGGGCGCGCATGTCCATGCGTTGGAGGATGTTTGTCGTTGTCTCTTTATAGGACATCCGTGGACTGCTTATCGGACATCCATGAACTGTCCACTCGCAGCGTAGCCTCCTTGGGCTCCCGCGTGTGGCCAGATCGTCATGGCGATGTCGGCCAGTGCCTCCAATTCCTCCCGGCTCGCTCCGTCACGCGCCTGTTGGGACATGCCCTGAATGATCGCGCCGGCGTACCGGGCGAGTGCGCCGGTGTCGGTGTCGGCGGGCAGTTCACCGGCGGCGACGCCCTCCTTGATGCGGCTCTCGAAGGCGGCGAGGTCCGCCTTGCGCCGCGCCCGCAGGGACTCCTCGACCTCGGGTGTCGTGCAGTTGGTGGCGGCGTGGATGACCAGGCAGCCGCGCGGATGACCGGGAGCGGTGTAGACGTCGGCGGCCTCGTGGAGCATCCGGTGGAAGGCGGCCCGGGTCGTGGGCTCTTCGGCGAGGGCCCGGTCGCCGAAGGACCCGTACCGGTCGCCGTAGACGCCGACGGCCTCCTCGAACAGCGACCGCTTGTCACCGAACGCCGCGTACAGACTCGGCGCGCCGATGCCCATGACCCTGGTGAGGTCGGAGACGGACGTGGCCTCGTATCCGTGCTCCCAGAAGGCGAGGACGGCCTTCTCCAGGACGGTCGCACGGTCGAAGGAACGGGGTCGGCCGCGCGGCCGTGCCGCGGGCCGGTCGGGGGCGGTCTCCGGTGTGGGCACCGGGCGGTTCGCGGCCCGGCCCCCTGCCGCCGGACTGCGCTCGCCCGGCACGTCCTTCTCCCGGCTGTTCACCATGGGGTGGATTTTATAGCGGGTACTAGAGAAATGTCAGAGGGCGGTAGTAGCGTCCTTTCTGTATCGACCGCTAGGGAAGTAGGGAGGGGGTGGACATCGCGCAGTCGGTCGAGCACCGGCTGGAGCGCGGCGCCGCCCTTGCCGTCCGTCACGACCGCGACCACCGGCCAGACGGACGACACCGGCTGCTTCCATTTCACTCCTCCGCCCCGGGGACCGTGCATCCGGTGGGCGCCCCCTGTACGACGAGCAGGGGAGTCCGGGGCATCGGAGCGCCCCCGGAAAGGGCACTTCTGCTAGATTGGTCTATACCACATGCGTCCTTCAGGTTCCCAGGCGAGCCCCTCTCCAGATCGGCAGGCCCAGCGTGGAAGTTGTCATCGTTCCGGACGCCAAGGCGGGTGGCGAGCTCATCGCCAAGGCCATGGCGCAGCTGCTCCGACGCAAGCCCGACGCACTGCTCGGCGTGGCCACCGGGTCGACGCCGCTGCCCGTCTACGAGGCGCTGGCGGCCAAGGTGCGCTCCGGTGCCGTCGACACCTCGCGTGCCCGCGTCGCGCAGCTCGACGAATACGTGGGGCTGCCGGCCGAGCATCCGGAGTCGTACCGTTCGGTGCTTCGGCGCGAGGTGCTGGAGCCGCTCGGGATCGCGATGGACGCGTTCATGGGGCCGGACGGCACCGCCGCGGACATACCGGCGGCGTGCGGGGCGTACGACAGGGCGCTCTCCGCGGCCGGCGGCGTGGATCTGCAGCTGCTGGGCATCGGCACCGACGGTCACATCGGGTTCAACGAGCCGTGCTCCTCACTCGCCTCACGCACCCGGATCAAGACGCTCACCGAGCAGACCAGGATCGACAACGCGCGCTTCTTCGACGGCGACATCGACCAGGTGCCGCATCACGTGATCACCCAGGGCATAGGGACGATCCTGGAGGCGCGGCACCTCGTGCTCCTCGCGACCGGCGAGGGCAAGGCGGACGCGGTCGGCGCGACCGTCGAGGGCCCGGTGGCTGCGGTCTGCCCCGCCTCCGCCCTCCAGCTCCACCCGCACGCGACGGTCGTCGTCGACGAGGCCGCCGCCTCCAAGCTGAAGCTCGCCGGCTACTTCCGGCACACCTACGCCAACAAGCCGGACTGGCAGGGCATCTGAGCCCCCCGGGGGGCCGCGCGCGTCGCCAGGTGCCGGCTGCCCGCAAGGGGGCGGCCGGCACCCTCGTCGCACGGCTACGCGCCCGCGATGACCTCCGCCGCCGCCCGCCCGCACACGCGGGCCGCCCCGTGCGTGGCGATGTGCAGGGCGCCACGCGGAGCGGCCTGGGGGACGCCCATCTCGACCACGATCGTGTCGGGGCGCTCGGCGAGGAGCTTGTCGAGGGCCCCGGCCATCCACGGGTGGCGGTGTTCGTCGCGGACCACGGCCACGATCCGCCGCGCTCCGGCGGCTTCCAGCGCCGCCGGGCCCGCCGTCTCCCCCGCGAACGCGCCGGTCCGTGTGCCCGGCAGCAGACGGAGCAGTTCCGCGGCCACGCCCCAGGGGGTCTCGTCGCCCACCGCGATGTTGGCGACCGGGATGAGGGCGGCGACGTAGGGCGGATCGGTGAGCGGGGTGAAGCGGTCGGCGCCGGTGACGGTCAGGGCGCGACGGGCCGCGAGCAGGCCGATGTCGGTGCCGTTGGCCGACCGCCGGACGACGCCCTCCAGGGCCGCCGACGCCGTCCACTGCGCCAGCGTCCGGACACGCTCGGCTGCCTCGGCGAGCCGCTCCTCGGCCAGTTCACCCGAGCGCACCGCCGAGACCAGGGCGTCCCGCAGACGCCGTACCGTCTCGTCGTCCGCGAGGCCGCCGCCCACGCAGATGGCGTCCGCTCCGGCCGCGACGGCGAGGACGCTGCCGTGCTCGATGCCGTACGTCCCGGAGATCGCGCGCATCTCCATGCCGTCGGTGACGATCAGGCCGTCATAGCCGAGTTCGCCGCGCAGCAGGTCGGTCAGGACAGGGCGGGACAGTGTTGCCGGGCGGTCCGGGTCCAGGGCCGGGACGATGATGTGTGCACTCATCACCGCGCGTGTGCCGGCGGCGATCGCGGCGCGGAAGGGTGCGAGTTCGCGCTCCTGGAGCACCGAGGGCTCCGCGTCGATGCGCGGCAGCGCGTGATGGGAGTCGACCGCCGTGTCCCCGTGTCCCGGAAAGTGCTTGGTACAGGCGGCGACACCGGCGGACTGGAGGCCGGTGACATACGCCGCGGTATGCCGGGCCACCAGCTCCGTGTCGGCGCCGAAGGACCGTACGCCGATCACCGGGTTCGCGGGGTTGGAGTTCACGTCGGCCGAGGGCGCCCAGTTGAGGTTCACCCCGCACTCCGCGAGCCGTCGGCCGAGTTCCTGCGCCACCTGACGCGTCAGTTCGACGTCGTCCACCGCGCCGAGCGCGTGATTGCCCGGGAACGAGGAGCCCGTCCCCACCTCCAGACGTGTGACGTCGCCCCCCTCCTCGTCGATGGCGACGAGCACGTCGTCACGCTCGGCACGCAACTGGGCGGTCAAGGCGGCGAGTTGTTCCGGCGAGGCGATGTTCCGCCCGAACAGGCCCACGGACGCCAGGCCTTCGCCGAGGCGGCGCAGCAGCCAGTCGGGGGCCGTGGTGCCGGTGAAGCCGGGCTGGAGGACCGTCAGCGCGTCGCGTGTGAGCGTGTCGGTACCGCTGGCGAATGTCGTCATCGGGTGGGTTTATCCCTTCACGGCGCCCGCGGTGAGGCCCGCGGCCATCTTGCGCTGGACGAGGAGGAAGAGAACGACGATCGGCACCGCCATCATCGTGGAGCCGGCCATCATGGGGGCGTACTCGGTGCCGTGCTTCGTGGTGAAGTTGCCGAGCCAGACGGTCGCGGTCTGGTTCTCCTGGCTCATCAGCATCAGCGCGTACAGATATTCGTTCCACGCCTGGATGAAGCCGTAGACCGAGGTGGCGACCAGGCCGGGGGCGAGCAGCGGGAAGACCACGCGCAGGAACGCGCCGGTCCGCGAGCAGCCGTCCACCATCGCCGCCTCCTCCAGCTCGCGCGGGATGTTGACGATGAAACCGCGCAGCGTCCACACCGTGAACGGGAGGATGAAGGTCAGATAGGTGATGATCAGTCCCGACAGCTTGTCGTACTGGCCCAGGTCGTTGAGGAGCAGGAACACCGGGATGATCATGGCGACCAGCGGGATCATCTGGACCGCCAGGATGCCCACGATCACGATCTTCCGGCCGCGGAAGGCGAAGCGGGAGATGGCGAGTGCGGCCAGCATGCCGACGGCGATGCCGATCGCCACCACCGACAGCGACACGATCAGGCTGCGGCCGACCGGTCCCCAGAAGTCGGCGATGTCCAGCGCCCGGCGAAAGTTGGCCAGCGTCACACCCGTGGGCAGCAGGCTCGGGTTCGGGTCGATGGCGTCCTTCGCGGGCTTGAAGGCGGTGTCGACCATCCAGTAGACGGGGAAGCCCGCGGTGACGAAGACAAGCAGGCCGAGGAGGTTCCAGCCGAGCCTGGACCTCCGGCGGCGGCTCGCGGGGCCGCCGGAAAGGGCCGTCGCGCTCATTCCACCTCTCCGATCTTCAGCATCTGACGCATGTAGACGGCGACGACACCGAGCAGCAACAGCACGGTGATCAGTGCGATCGCGGAGCCCTGTCCGTAGTCGTTGACCACGAACGCCTTGTCGTACGAGTACGTGGTGAGCAGCTGGAACTCGGCCTCGGGGTGGCCGCCGCGCATCACGAAGACCTGTGGGAAGACGCCCATGTCCCAAATGACGGAGAGGGTCGTGAGCATCACGACGATCGGCTTGAGGATCGGCAGGGTCACATACCGGAAGACCCCCCAGGAACCCGCGCCGTCGAGGCGGGCGGCCTCCTCCAGCTCCCTGGGCACCTGTGTGAGACCCGCGCCGAGCGTGATGACCACGAAGGGGACGGCGCCCCAGACCACCAGGAGCATGATCACGGCCAGGCCCTGGGGACCGCTCGCGAACCAGTTGTGACCGATCATGTCGACGCCCGGCAGCTTGCTCAGCAGTGCGTTGAAGATGCCGTAGTCCGAGTCGAACAGCCACTTGAAGACCGTGGTCGCGACGATGATCGGCATGCCCCAGCTGGCCACCAGTGCGATGTTGACGAGTGTTCTCACCCAGCCGGAGACCCGTTGGAGCAGCAGCGCGATCAGCATGCCCGCGACCATGGTGAAGATCACCGAACCGGCGGCGAAGAGAATCGTGCGCAGGACGACCGCCCAGAACTCACCGTCCCCGAGCACGGTGGTGAAGTTGGCGAAGCCGACCGACTCGGCGGGCTTGAAGCCCCAGAGCTGGGACTGGCCGAACTTCTGGAACGAGAGGGTGACCAGACGGACCAGCGGATAGCCCATCACCAGGGCGAGAATGAGCAGACAGGGAGCGAGCAGTGCCCAGGGGACGGCGCCCCCGCCCGATGTGCGTCGTCCGCGTGGCCTGACGGGAACGCTCGGCGGCGGCGCCGGCCGCGGTGGCGGCACCTTGGCGGGGGTGGTCGTGTGTGCGGCACTCATCGCGCGCTCCTCAGCGGTCCCTCAGGTCGTACGAGGGCGAAACCCCGCACCGTCGTACGAAGGCGAAGCCGCACGACCGCACGCGGACGACGCCCCCGCGCGGTCGTGCGTGAGGCAGGGCCCCGCCCCGGTGGTCGCCACCGGGGTCCATGGGGCCCTGCACTCGGGTCACTTGGTGTTGATGACCTTGTCGATCGCGGCGTCCGCGTCCTTGGCGGCGGCCTCGACGGACTTCTTGCCGGTGCCGATGTCCTGCAGCATGGTCTGCAGGATCTGCGCCTTCTCCACCTGACCCCAGCCCGGCGCCATCGGCACGAACCAGTTGGACTCGGCCGCGGTGGCCGGGACCGCCGTCGCCGGGTCATTCTTCAGCGTGGCGAGGTCGGTCTTGTTGTTGGGCAGGTTGCCCTTGGCCATCAGGCCCTTCTGGCCCTGCGAGCCGGTGAAGGCGTTGACCCACTCGGCGGCCAGGGCCTGCGCCTTGGACTTGACCGGGATCGCGAGGTCGGAACCGCCCAGGAAGACCGGGATGTTCTTGCCGGACGGGCCGGGCATCACGAAGTTCTCGAGGTTGTCCTTCAGCTTGCCCGTCTTGTCGTTCTTCGGGTCGGCCGCCGTCGCGCCCTCCCAGGCGGCACCGAAGATCATGGCGGACTTGCCCTGGCCGTAGACGATGTAACGGTCGGACTCGTCCTTGGTCTTGTCGCCGTGCATGTACGAGTCGACGATCGTCTTGAACTCGCCCAGGCCCTTGAGGGACTCGGGCGAGGAGAGGTTGGCCTTCCACTGGCCGCCCTCCTGCTTGGCGATGGAGCCGCCCGCGTCGTAGACGAAGGACATGGCCGCGTACCAGTCGCGTGTCGGCTGGTACCAGGCGCTGAACGTGGCTCCCTCCTTCTTCTGGATCTTGTCCAGGTCGGCGGTCAGCTCCTGGTACGTCTTCGGGGGCGTCTTGACGCCGACGGAGGCGGCGATGTCCTTGCGCCAGTTGGCCACGCGACCGCCGGCGTAGTAGGGGACGCCGTACGTCTGGCCCTCGTAGGTCACCGAGGCCTTGAGGCCGTCCAGCCACTGGCCGGAGTTGTCGAACTTGGCCGGGTCGACGGGCGCGAAGGCGCCCTTGACCATGTAGCCGAGCATCTCGGTGTTGCCCATCTCGACCACGTCGGGCGCCTTGTCGGTGGCGAGGACCGCGTCGAGCTTGGGGTTCTTGTCCGGCCAGCCGTAGTACTCGTGCTTGATCTTGACGCCCGGGTGCTTCTTCAGCACCGCGTCGTCGGCGGCCTTCACCAGGGCGGGCCAGTTGTTCTGGGCGTCGACCGTCAGCCAGACGGTGAGCTCCTTGGCGTCCGCTCCCTTGTCCGATCCCCCGGACTTGCCGCCGCCGCCCCCGCACGCCGCGATGGAGACCACCATGCCCGCGATACCGATCGCGGCTATCAGCTTGCGCTTCACGCCACCCTCCTCAGGGATGCCACAAACCCCCCTTGTCCCCGCGGCGACTGACGACGAGTACCGCCCGTGGGGCCGGGAACTGGACCAATGGTGTAGACCAGTACGGGGGAGCTTGGCCCAGACCAATAGGCGCGTCAAGGGTGTTCGCCCCGCTCAGGGCCTTCGTTATGGGACCTACATATGAAAGGGCCTTTAAGTAGGAACCCAGCGAAAACGGGCGGACGTCTTCCCTCGCCGCCGGCTGGACCACTTGAGCGCGGTGGACTAGACCAGCAAGGTTGCCGACGGTATACAGAGGGGATCCCCGGCCGCATGGCGGGGATCACGGAGCGTGCGGGGGGATCCCTCCCCCGAAGCCGTGCCACGATGTGAGCCGTGACCGACGGTCCCTCGGTCGCTTCGGCATCCGGAGCCGGGAAGGCAGAGCATGAGCACCGACGTCAGCAGTGCGGAGAACGAGGGCGGGGCGACCGTCCGCACCGCGCGCGTGCCCAAGTACTACCGCCTCAAGAAGCACCTTCTCGACATGACGCAGACCCTGCCGCCCGGTACTCCGGTGCCGCCCGAGCGCACCCTGGCCGCGGAGTTCGACACCTCGCGGACGACCGTGCGCCAGGCGCTGCAGGAACTGGTCGTCGAGGGGCGCCTCGAGCGCATCCAGGGCAAGGGCACGTTCGTGGCCAAGCCCAAGGTCTCGCAGGCGCTGCAACTCACCTCGTACACCGAGGACATGCGCGCCCAGGGCCTCGAGCCGACCTCGCAACTGCTGGACATCGGCTACATCACCGCCGACGACACGCTCGCCGGCCTCCTCGACATCACGGCCGGCGGCCGGGTGCTGCGCATCGAGCGGCTACGGCTGGCCAGCGGCGAACCGATGGCTATCGAGACGACCCACCTGTCCGCCAAGCGCTTCCCGGCGCTGCGCCGATCCCTGGTCAAGTACACCTCGCTCTACACGGCGCTCGCCGAGGTGTACGACGTCCATCTCGCGGAGGCCGAGGAGACCATCGAGACCTCGCTGGCCACCCCGCGCGAGGCCGGCCTGCTCGGCACGGACGTGGGCCTGCCGATGCTGATGCTCTCCCGGCACTCCCTGGACCGGCAGGGCAAGCCGGTGGAGTGGGTGCGGTCCGTCTACCGCGGTGACCGCTACAAGTTCGTGGCCCGGCTCAAGCGGCCGCAGGAATAACAGGAATTGGCCGCCCGGGGTGGTGCGCACGGTGTGGCGCCGGCCCCGAAGCTGCTCTACGGTCCTCCCGTCATGCCTGCGAACCGTTGCGAGCGGTGGCCCCGGCAGGGACTTTGCCGCTGCTCAGGACCGATGTACGGACGAGGGCTTCCGCTTTCGTGACGCAGTCACCTACATTGCCTGCGCATTACACAGGTGAACAGTGAGGGGACGGAGCCGCCAGATGTCAAATCAGTCGGATGTGACCGGAGATGCGTTGGTGACGCCCGTACGCGTCGTCATCGCCCTCTGTCTCGTAGCACCCTTCGTCGCGATGCTGTGGGTCGGCTCCTACGCCAAGCCGGACCCCGCCTTCATCGGCATCCCATTCTTCTACTGGTACCAGATGCTGTGGGTCCTGATCTCCACGGCTCTGACGATGACCGCGTACAAGCTGTGGCAGCGTGACCAGCGCGCCCGGGCCGGCAAGAAGGGCGGTGCGTCGGAATGAAGAACGGCGTCAACGGCGTCGCGCTCGGCGTCTTCATCTTCTTCTTCCTGGCCGTCACCGTCGTGGGCTTCCTGGCGGCGCGCTGGCGCAAGGCCGAGAACGAGCACAGCCTCGACGAATGGGGCCTGGGCGGACGGTCGTTCGGCACCTGGGTCACCTGGTTCCTGCTCGGCGGCGACCTGTACACGGCTTACACGTTCGTGGCCGTCCCGGCGGCGATCTACGCGGCGGGCGCGGCCGGCTTCTTCGCGGTGCCGTACACCATCCTGGTCTATCCGCTGATCTTCACGTTCCTGCCGCGTCTGTGGTCGGTCTCGCACCGGCACGGGTACGTGACGACGTCGGACTTCGTGCGGGGCCGTTTCGGCTCGAAGGGCCTGTCACTGGCGGTGGCCGTGACGGGCATCCTGGCGACGATGCCGTACATCGCGCTCCAACTCGTCGGCATCCAGGCCGTGCTGGACGTGATGGGCGTCGGCGGAGGGGAGAACACGAACTGGTTCGTGAAGGATCTGCCGCTGCTGATCGCCTTCGGCGTGCTGGCCGCCTACACGTATTCGTCGGGTCTGCGGGCCCCCGCCCTGATCGCGTTCGTGAAGGACACGCTGATCTACATCGTCATCGCGGTGGCGATCATCTACATCCCGATCAAGCTGGGCGGCTTCGACGAGATCTTCACGAAGGCGAGCCATGCGCTCGCGCAGACGAGCCCGTTGACGGGGAAGCCGCGCGGCGCCCTCGTACCGCCGCAGGCGGGTCAGTGGACGTACGCGACGCTCGCGCTGGGTTCGGCGCTCGCGCTGTTCATGTACCCGCACTCGGTCACGGCCACGCTGTCCTCGCGCAGCCGTGAGGTGATCCGCCGCAACACCACGATCCTGCCGCTGTACTCGCTGATGCTGGGTCTGCTTGCGCTGCTCGGCTTCATGGCGACCGCGGCCGGTGTGAAGGTGCAGAACGGGCAACTGGCGATTCCGCAGCTGTTCGAGAACATGTTCCCCGACTGGTTCGCGGGCGTGGCGTTCGCCGCGATCGGCATCGGCGCGCTGGTCCCGGCGGCGATCATGTCCATCGCGGCGGCGAACCTCTTCACGCGCAACATCTACAAGGAGTTCCTCAAGCCCGACGCCACGGCGCAGCAGGAGACCCGGGTCTCCAAGACAGTGTCCCTGCTGGTGAAGGTGGGCGCGCTGGTCTTCGTCCTGACCATGGACAAGACGGTGGCGATCAACTTCCAGCTCCTCGGCGGCATCTGGATCCTGCAGACCTTCCCGGCCCTGGTCGGCGGCCTGTTCACGCGCTGGTTCCACCGCTGGGCGCTGCTCGCGGGCTGGGCGGTCGGCATGGCGTACGGCACGCTCGCGGCGTACGGCGTCGCGTCCCCGACCCAGAAGCACTTCGGCGGCTCGGCGAAGGAGATCCCGGGTATCGGCGAGATCGGCTACATCGGCCTGACGGCGTTCGTGCTGAACGTCGTGGTCACGGTGGTCCTGACCCTCGTCCTGAAGGCGGTGAAGGCCCCGGAGGGCGTCGACGAGACGAAGCCGGAGGACTACACGGCGGACGCGGGCGACCCCGGGGTCCAGGTGGAGCTTCCGCCGGCCACGGCGGGGGCGTCCCACTAGGCAGAACGGACCAACGGGCCGTCGGACACTATCCGACGGCCCGCTGCCGTACCCGCGGCCCGCCGTCATCAAACGGCGGCCCGTACCCTCCCCGCACCCCCGTTGCCGCACCCGTACGCGTCGTCCTGTCGGCCCAGCGCGCGATGCGCGCCGCCCACCGCATCTGCGAACGTCCGGGCTTCGTCCGCACCCCGGAGCGGGACTGGAACCCCTCCCCCAGCTCGACGACCTCACCCTCCTCACCCATGAGTTGGCACTTTGACACTCTCCGAAGCCGACACGGCACAACATCTGGGGGTGGCATCGCGCCCCGGCACAAGATGTATGCTCATGCTCGCTGTCACCGCAGGGGAATCCGGTGCGAATCCGGAACTGTCCCGCAACGGTGTACTTGTGCGTGTCCGTCCCCGGGTCGGACACGTCCGAGCGTCAGTCCGAGGACCTGCCGACAGTGCGCCCGGCCATTCCGGCCCGGGCGCCTGACGTCCGGGCCTCGTGGAGTGGGCCGGTGGACGCGACGCCTCGTGCGCTCGTGAGCCGCCCCCTGCCCTCCGCCAGGCCCCGTGCCGAGCGAGGGAGAGTCCCACGTGACCATCGCGCCAGCCGACCCGGTTTCAACAGCCGAGGCGTCCCCGGCGGACGAGGGCCCCGGTACCGCGCTGTTGCGGACCCTGACCGAGCTGACCGCCGACCTCCCCGACGCCGACCCCGGCCGGGTCGCCGCCGCCGCGCTGCGCGGCCGGTCGGCGCATGCGGACGAGTCGGAGCTGCGCGAGCTGGCCACGGAGGCGGCCGCCGGTCTCATCTCCGAGGACCCCGCCTACTCGAGGCTCGCCGCCCGGCTGCTGACGATCGGCATCCGCGCCGAAGCCGCCTCCCAGGGCGTCACGTCCTTCACCGAGTCCGTCGCCGTAGGCCACCGGGAAGGTCTCATCGCCGACGGGACCGCCGAGTTCGTACGCGTCCACGCCGCCCGACTCGACGCCCTGATCGACCCGGACGCCGACGACCGCTTCGGCTACTTCGGCCTGCGCACCCTGCACAGCCGCTACCTCCTGCGCCACCCGATCACCCGCAAGGTCGTCGAGACGCCCCAGCACTTCATGCTGCGCGTCGCCGCCGGACTCGCCGAGGACGACACCGCCCGCTCCCTCGACGAGGTCGCCGCGCTCTACGGGCTCATGAGCAGGCTCGACTACCTGCCCTCCTCTCCCACGCTCTTCAACTCCGGTACCCGGCACCCGCAGATGTCGTCCTGCTATCTCCTCGACTCCCCGATGGACGAGCTGGACTCCATCTACGACCGCTACCACCAGGTCGCGCGTCTTTCCAAGCACGCCGGCGGCATCGGGCTCTCGTACTCCCGCATCCGCTCCCGCGGGTCCCTCATCCGCGGCACCAACGGGCACTCCAACGGCATCGTTCCGTTCCTCAAGACCCTTGACGCCTCGGTCGCCGCGGTGAACCAGGGCGGCCGCCGCAAGGGCGCAGCAGCCGTCTACCTGGAGACCTGGCACTCCGACATCGAGGAGTTCCTGGAGCTGCGCGACAACACCGGTGAGGACGCGCGCCGTACGCACAATCTCAACCTGGCGCACTGGGTTCCGGACGAGTTCATGCGCCGGGTCAACGCCGACGAGCAGTGGTCGCTGTTCTCCCCGTCGGACGTGCCGGAGCTGGTGGACCTGTGGGGCGCGGAGTTCGACACCGCGTACCGCAAGGCGGAGGCCGCGGGCCTGGCGAAGAAGACGATCCCCGCCCGCGATCTGTACGGCCGCATGATGCGCACCCTCGCGCAGACCGGCAACGGCTGGATGACCTTCAAGGACGCGGCCAACCGCACCGCCAACCAGACGGCCGAGCCGGGTCACGTCATCCACTCCTCCAACCTCTGCACGGAGATCCTGGAGGTCACGGACGACGGCGAGACGGCGGTCTGCAACCTGGGGTCCGTCAACCTCGGCGCGTTCGTCGACCCGGCGGCCGGTGACCTCGACTGGGAGCGGCTGGACGCCACCGTCCGCACGGCCGTCACCTTCCTCGACCGCGTGGTCGACATCAACTTCTACCCGACCGAGCAGGCGGGCCGTTCCAACGCCAAGTGGCGCCCCGTCGGCCTCGGCGCCATGGGCCTCCAGGACGTCTTCTTCAAACTGCGGCTGCCCTTCGACTCCCCGGAGGCCGGGCGGCTGTCCACCCGGATCGCCGAGCGCGTCATGCTCGCCGCGTACGAGGCCTCCGTCGGCCTCGCCGAGCGCAACGGCCCCCTGCCGGCCTGGGAGAGGACCCGCACCGCCCGGGGCGTGCTGCACCCCGACCACTACGACGCACAGCTGACCTGGCCCGAGCGCTGGGCGGCGCTGCGGGAACGTATCGCCGTCGTCGGCATGCGCAACTCGCTGTTGCTCGCCATCGCGCCGACCGCCACCATCGCGTCCATCGCGGGCGCGTACGAGTGCATCGAGCCGCAGGTCTCCAACCTGTTCAAGCGCGAGACGCTCTCCGGGGAGTTCCTGCAGGTCAACTCCTACCTGGTGAAGGACCTCAAGGACCTCGGCGTCTGGGACGCCCGCACCCGTGAGGCGCTGCGCGAGTCGGGCGGCTCGGTGCAGGACTTCGTCTGGATCCCCGAGGACGTACGGATGCTGTACCGCACGGCGTGGGAGATCCCGCAGCGCGGGCTGATCGACATGGCCGCCGCGCGCACCCCGTTCCTGGACCAGGCCCAGTCCCTGAACCTGTTCATGGAGACGCCGACCATCGGCAAGCTCTCCTCGATGTACGCGTACGCCTGGAAGCAGGGCCTGAAGACGACGTACTACCTGCGCTCGCGCCCGGCGACGCGCATCGCCCGCGCCGCCCAGGGCCAGGCGCAGACCGCTCAGTCCATCCCCCTGCAGCAGGTCGCCGACCCCGACGCCGTCGCCTGCTCCCTTGAGAACCCCGAGTCCTGCGAGGCCTGCCAGTAATGACCGCCACCACCCGTAACACCAACCTCCTCGACCCGGGCTTCGAGCTGACCCTTCGCCCCATGCGCTACCCCGACTTCTACGAGCGCTACCGGGACGCCATCAAGAACACCTGGACCGTGGAGGAGGTCGACCTCCACTCGGACGTGGCCGACCTGGCCAAGCTCACGCCCGGCGAGCAGCACCTGATCGGCCGGCTGGTCGCGTTCTTCGCGACGGGCGACTCGATCGTCGCGAACAACCTGGTGCTGACCCTCTACAAGCACATCAACTCGCCCGAGGCGCGGCTGTATCTGTCGCGTCAGCTCTTCGAGGAAGCGGTCCATGTCCAGTTCTATCTGACGCTCCTGGACACCTACCTGCCCGACCCGGACGACCGCGCCGCCGCCTTCGCGGCCGTCGAGAACATCCCCTCCATCCGTGAGAAGGCCGGGTTCTGCTTCCGGTGGATGGACTCGGTGGAGAAGATCGACCGGCTGGAGACCAAGGCGGATCGCCGACGCTTCCTGCTCAACCTCATCTGCTTCGCCGCGTGCATCGAGGGCCTGTTCTTCTACGGCGCCTTCGCGTACGTCTACTGGTTCCGCAGCAGGGGTCTGCTGCACGGTCTCGCCACCGGCACCAACTGGGTGTTCCGTGACGAGACGATGCACATGAGCTTCGCCTTCGACGTCGTCGACACCGTGCGCAAGGAAGAGCCGGACCTCTTCGACGACGCGTTGCAGCAGCAGGTCACCGACATGCTCGGGGAGGCCGTCGAGGCCGAGCTGCAGTTCGCCCGCGACCTGTGCGGTGACGGCCTCCCGGGCATGAACACCGAGTCGATGCGGCAGTACCTGGAGTGTGTCGCCGACCAGCGCCTCACGCGCCTCGGCTTCGCCCCGGTGTACGGCTCCGAGAACCCCTTCTCCTTCATGGAGCTGCAGGGCGTTCAGGAGCTGACCAACTTCTTCGAGCGGCGCCCGTCCGCCTACCAGGTCGCGGTGGAGGGCACCGTCGACCTGGACGAGGACTTCTGAGCCGCATCCTGCCTCCTTGCCTCCTGGGCCTGCCTGATCCGTCGGTCGACGCGCCGGTCGTGCGCGATGCCGATCAGGGTGGGCAGGACCAGGAGGGCGAGGGTCATCGGGGAAGGGCCCTCAGCAGCAGCCGGCGCGGGCGGAGCGTGATGCCGATTCGGGGGCTGGGGTCGGACCCGGGCACCTGCTCGAAGCGGTAGGCGGACGCCACCGTCGCCAGGATGAGCGTGAGTTCGGCCATCGAGAAGTGGTCGCCGGGACACTTCCGGTTGCCCACGCCGAACGGGCTCATCGCGTACTTGGGGACTTCCTTGGCGCGTCCCGGAAGCCAGCGGTCGGGGTCGAACTGCGCATGCCGCTCGTACGACCGCGGATCGCGCTGGATCGCATACGGGCTGTACACGACATCGGCCCCGGCCGGTATGTGATACCCGCCGAGCTCGGTGTCGGCCACCGCACGCCGCGTCAATATCCATACGGCGGGGCGTAAGCGCATTGTCTCGACGATGACATTCGCGGTGTGCGTCAGCTTTCGGACATCGCCGAATGAAACCGGCCGCTCACCCACGACGCTTTTCACCTCGTCGCGGATCTTGTCCGCATGATCCGGATGATCCGTGAGGACCTGAAGGAGCGACATGACCATGGACCCGACTGTTTCGCTGCCGGCGGTGACGATGGCAACGACCTGATCGTGGATCTCCTGTTCCCCAATGGGCTCGCCATTCTCGTCCTTCGCCTCGAGCAAAGCCGTCAGCAAATCGTCCGGCTTTTGACTGGAGGCCCGGCGGGCGGCGACGATCTCGTCGATCAGGAGATGCAAATCGGCCAAGGCCCGATTGAATTCACGGTTGGCCGGAAGCGGAAGGCGATACAACGGTCCGAGCGGCACCACCATGCGCTGATACATGCCACTGAACAGCGTGGCGAGAGCCGCACATACCCGATCGGACCGCTCGTCCATGTAGCTGCCTCGCATCAGGCAGCGGGCGGCGACCCGGACGGCCACGCGGAAGGACTCCGCCATGACGTCGATGGTCCTGCCGGAGCGCCAGCGCTCCACGAGCCTCTGCGCCTCCTCCGCCATGATCGGCCCGTAGGCGGGGACGGCCTCCAGCCGGAAGGCGGGCTGGATCGCCCGTCGCTGCCGCCGGTGCAACGGCCCGTTGGAGGTGGCGACCCCCTGCTTGCCCAGCAGGCTTTCCAGGGACTCCCACAGCGGGCCGCCGATCTTGTAGTCGGGGCTGAGGGCGAGGGCCCCGGTGAGTTCCGGGGTGGTGACGGCGTACACGGTCTTCGGGCCCAGCTTCAGCCGTACGACGTCGCCGTCGTCCCGCAGCCGGGAGAGGAAGCCCAGGGGGTCACGGGCCAGTTTCCAGCCGTGTCCCAGGACGGGGACGCCGCCCGCGGCCAGCAGCGGAACACGCGGTTCCACGGGGGCCTGGGGCCGGACGGATTCCAGGGTCATTACTCACCTGCCGCTTCGTTGTTGACGTACGGGGGTGTAGAGCGGTCGTCCCAGCTGTCGACCATGTAGCGACCTGATTCGTGGTGGAACCAGTACACGGCACTGAACCAGTTCCGCATATTCCCGACGATCGCCTGCACAGCGGCGCTCAATTCCCGGCCGCGCACGGTACCGTCCGCGAGGCTTTCGGCGAACCGTAGTGCCTCCTTTTCGGCGACCAAGAATTCGGATATGCATTCCTCCACTCGCCGCCGCATTTCCTTTACGGCTTCTTCGAGCGTCAGTCCCTGGTGATGGATGAGACTGATCCCGAGATTGTGGACCTCGTCGCCCGCTATTTCCTTGGGGAGCGAGCACAGATCGTTGTACCAGGCCGCGAATTCCTGGCTCAACAGCGCCGCACGCCGATACGGGGGATGTTTCCGCACGGCGTCGGGCAGTTCCCGTCCCGCGCTCGGCTCCAGCAGGTCGGTCCAGATCCAGTGCGCGAAGGTGAGCCGCCGGAGCTCGAGGTACGCGTCCACCGTCGGGACGCAGCCGGAGGTGCGGTTGCGGAACTCCCGGTCGTACGCCTCGATCACCGCGTGGAAGTGCCGGGCGAAGCGCGCGTTCCATGTGGCGCCGAGGAACGAGTACAGCCGCACCACGCTGTCCGCGAACCCCGCGACCAGGGGGTCCGGGTGGTGCACATGGTTCCGCGGGGCCTCCAGCGCCGCGTGCAGCTGGGTCCTGAGCCTCCGCCAGGCGGCCGGGCGCCGGTGGACGATGTCACGGTCGTGGCGGTCGTCCCAGACGAAGAACCACGCGCTGTAGTCCCCTATCGCCTGCAGTACCTCGTCGGGGGCCCCGATGTAGTAACCCGCCATGAGGTCGGTGTAGCACAGCCCGTCGGCATACTCTTCGACCTTGTCAGCCGGCATGAGCCGCTTTTCCAGCAGCCAGCAACGCGTCTTCTCCTGCATGCAGGGCCAATACGGGTGCAGCCGACGGGGAAACGCGGTCTCGATCACCGGTAGGGACAGCGCCGGTGGAACCGCGACCGCGGTCGCCGTCGATGAAGTGCTGTGTGGGATAGCTGGCACGAACAAACCCCTCTCAGCCGCCGGTTGGCGACACGCCCCTCCCGCCGTGCCGGGCGCACGCCGTTGCGTATCCCCGCGCTTTCCATTCAGCACCACAACTGACCGGTCTGGGAACGGATTTGGTCCACCCTCTCACCGACAGTGCCGAGAATCTCGCCCATTTGACTGAATATGGATCAGTTCAGGTGTACAAGGGATCGCATGTACGACGCACATATGAACGACGCCTGGCCGGGAGAGGACCCCGGCCAGGCGTCGTCATCAAGGGCTCTCAGTCGTTGGCCACCACGGGGTAGCGGGGCTCGTTCTCGGCCATCTGCCGCAGGGCGTCCTTGCGCTCGCGCTTGGACAGCCGGTCGATGTAGAGGTAGCCGTACAGATGATCCGTCTCGTGCTGCAAACACCGGGCGAAATAGCCGGTGCCGCGCACCTTGACCGGGTTGCCCTTCTCGTCCTGTCCGGTCACCTCGGCGTAGTCGGGGCGCGCGAGCGGCGCGTACGCGGCCGGGACGGACAGACAGCCCTCGTTGCTGTCGTCGAGACGGCGCCGGTCGGCGGGCAGGTCGACCAGCCTCGGGTTGCAGACGACACCGACGTGCCGTACGCCCTCGTCGTCCTGGCAGTCGTAGACGAAGACCTTCAGGTCGACGCCGATCTGGTTGGCCGCGAGGCCCACGCCCTCGGCGGTGCGCTGGCTGGCGAACATGTCGGCGACCAGTTGCTGGAGCTCCTCGTCGAACTCGGTGACGTCCTTGCACTCCTTGTGCAGCACCGGGTTCCCGACCACCGTGATCGGCCGCGAGGTGCCGCGCTCGCGCCAGGCGGTCTCACGCTCCTCCGCGTCCTCGGTGTCGATGACGAAGCCCTCGTCGTCCACGGGGAGCACGCCCGCGTGCTGCTGATCGGTGTCCTGCTGCGCCATGACCGACGTACGCCTTCCTGCAACCATGGGTTAAACCTGCGAGTACAGCCTACGGGGCGCCCCCGGGTGTCCTCCCCGGGATCCATGGGCGCACGGACCCCGTCAGCAGACCTCTTCGAGATCCCGCCAGTCCCGCGAGTCCGGGCTGTCCGCGACCCAGCCGTCAAGCAGCCCGCGCACCAGCGAGGCGGGCGCCGCGATGCCGCACTCGCGCTCGGGCACCCACAGCTGCCCGTCGGTGCGGTGCCCCAGCGGTCCCGGATGCCCGGGCTCGCTGTGGTCGTGGGGGTCGAGGTGCTCGCCGTCGCCCTCGTCCGACGGCATCCGGGACTCCGAGCACATACGGCACAGCAGCCGCACGGACGAGGACCAGTCCTCGGCGGCGAAGCCGGCGTCGGCGGCCAGCTGCTCCAGCGCGTCCCGGTCCTCCTCGGTCGCGGCCTCCAGCAGGACGACCCAGGTCGGTACCGGCGAGGGCGCCCACAGCTCGATCTCGTCGAAGACGGGGTACGCGTGCCCGGCGGCCGTCGTGCGCTCTCCATGCGGTACGCCGTCGTGCAGCACGACCTCGCCCCAGCGGCGCCCCGAGGACGGCAGCGGGATGGAGAGCACCTCGATCCGGGCGGGGTCCAGCCTGCGCCCCCACACGACCTCGGCCTCGCCCTCCGGTGACAGCCGAACGGCCGCGCTGCCCAGCTCCATCCCGGTGGGCTCGCCGGAGACGGCGGCGCCCCCCGGCACCCGGAGGCCGTACGCCTGCCAGGCGCGGCGGGCGAGCGGCCAGTCCTGCAGGGCGGTGGCGGCGATGCCCACGTTCCACCAGTCGGGCGCGCCGGTCTCCCGGTCGAGCAGAGCCACGGCACGCAGGCCGGCGGTGCGGGCCTGCTCCCAGTCGTGGCGGAACTTGTGCAGCAGGGCGAGGTTGAACCAGGACTCCGACAACCATGGCTCCAGATCCGCGGCCCGGGTCAGCAGTGCTCCCGCGTCCTCGTACCGGCCGTCACCGATCAGCGTGAACGCGCGGTCCGTGGCCTGCCGCCAGGAGGCGGAGGGCCGGTGCCGTCCCTTCCCGAAGATCCTCACGATTCCCGCCTGCCAGTCCCTTGCGATTCCCGCCTGCCGATTCCTTGACGTCCGCGGGGGCCACGGGCCGAGCTGTGCCCCCGAACACCCTCTCCTCGCATCCAACCACGTACGGCCGGACGGGCGCTCATTACCCATGGGTTACCCCACTGCGGGCAAGGTCAGACCGTCTCTCTGCAACACCCTGGCGAGTGACTCCACGACCTCGGGCTCGAAGTCACGCGCGCAGGCGAGCCGCAGCCGCTCCAGCGCGCTCAGCGGTCCTCCCGGCCCCGCTTCTTCCCGCACCATCTCCTCGTACGCGTTCACGGCCCGGACGATTCTGGCGCTGACCGGCTGTTCGCGGTACGGATCCGCCTGGCGCTCCACGACGACCGCCACCTCGGCCTCCACCCCGGTCTGGCGTACGACCGCGCCGCCGAGCAGAGCGATCCGCCGCTGTTCCTCGGCGGGCAGCGTGGAGGTGGCGCCGGCGGGCACCGGGTCGACGAGGCTGAGCTGCCCGATGTCGTGCATGAGGGCCGCGTACTCCAGCACGGTCAGCTCGGGCTCGGTCAGGCCCAGGTCGCGCCCCACGGCCCGGCTGAGCGTGGCCACGCGGCGGGCGTGCCCGGCCGGCGTGTACCCGGCGATCTCGGTGGCGCGTGCCAGGGAGGCGATGGTCTGCCGGTAGGTGGTGCGCACGGCCGCGTAGCGCCGGTAGGAGAGCTGGGTGAGCACCAGCGGCAGCGAGAAGACGGGCAGCGCCCACAGGCCCACGACGGCGACGGCCGGCGACATCACGGCGCCGGTGGCGCACACGGCCGAGCCGATGCCGAGCCTGCCGCGCAACTCGTCGCACAGCAGCGGCCCGAACGGCCAGCGCGTCCGGGAGTGCGCCAGGGCGGCGGCCAGCACCGCGTCGCACAGCGCGGTGAGCACCAGCAGGGTGACGACGAGCAGGGCGCTGGCGGGGCCGTCCCAGGCATGCGACTCGCCCCGGTGGTAGACGGGTTGGAAGCAGACCGCGGCGAAGGCGACGGTGAGGAGGCGTCGGGTGAGGTGGTCGGCGGTGGATCCGCGGCCACGGGCCACGTGCGGGACGCACCCGACGAGTGCGGCCGCGAGGACCACGGTGACGACCTGCGGCACCCCGTGGTGGGTGGGCTGCCCGGCGTTCTGCCCGAGCAGGGCGTAGGACAGCGCCCCGGCGGCCCCGAGGGGCGCGGGCTCCCGCTCGTCGCTGCCGCTCCACCGGGACAGCTCCCCCGCCGCGACGAGCAGCCCGAAGGCGAGGGCGACGGCCGGTTCCTCCAGGCCGCGCCAGAGCGTGAGGGCCAGGGAGCCGGCGGCCAGGAACGCGGCCGACCCGTGGGCGAGGACGAGGGGCAGGCGGCACGCCGTCATGTGCGGCCCCCGCCGTGCGGCTGCACCGTCGGCCGGCCCGCTGAGGGCAGAGCCGGAGGCGGTACGTTTCCGCGTACCTCGTCCGAGGTCACCGCCGGGTGCCAGCCGTGCCGGTCCAGCGCGCCTATGAGCGCGCGTACCATCGCCGGGTCGAACTGGGACCCGGCGCACCGCTCCAGTTCCTCCAACGCCGCCGCGACGGGACGGGCGCGCCGGTAGGAGCGGGTCGAGGTCATCGCGTCGAAGGCGTCGGCGACCGCCACGACCCGGGCGAACTCGGGGATCTGAGGGCCCGTCAGCCCGTACGGGTATCCGCTGCCGTCCAACCGCTCGTGATGGTGCAGGATCGCGGACCGCGCCTCACCGAGGAACCCGATGCCGCGGACCATCTCATGGCCGTACTCGGGGTGCAGCTCGATGATCCGCCGCTCGTGCGGGGTGAGCGGACCGTCCTTGCGCAACAGCCTCGTGGGCACGCCGAGTTTGCCGACGTCGTGCAGGATCCCGGCGAACCGCAGCACCTCGACGCGGTCGTCGTCCATGCCGAGTTCGCGCGCGATCATCATCGACGCCTGCCCGACCCGCTCGCTGTGCCCGCGGGTGTACCCGTCCTTGATGTCGACGGCCTGGACGAGCGCACGGATCGTCGCCTGGTGGGCTGCCCGCTCCCGGTGGTACTGGGCGAAGACCCAGCAGGACACGTACATGGGCAGCAGCACCAGCAGGGCGGCGACCGGCCCGTACGGGCTGCGCCACAGCACGGCCATCATCAGTCCGGCGAGCCCGTGCACGGTGATGGGCCCGAGGGAGCGCAGGAACAGCCCGCACCAGGCTCCCCCGAACTCCCGGCTTCGCTCGAGCAAGGAGCGCCCCCACCGCACCGGAACCCCCTCGGCCAGTGCCCGGATCCCCATGTCGAGTGCGGTCAGCACCAGGCAGAACGCCACTACGGCGGCCCCGGCGGGCACGAGCGCGTACGGGAAGCGGGGACCGACGACGGCGTCACGCCCGCCCAGCGCCCAGTGGACACGCGAGGCGGCGCACACGGCGAGGCCGAGCTGCGCGGCCTGCCAGCTCCGCCGCAGCCATCGCGGCCGCTGCGCGACACGGGCGAGCAGGGCACCCGGCAGCGGCACGAGCGCGGCGGCGGGGGGCGGCAGCAGAAAGGCCCCTGCGAGCAGCACGGGAAAGAAGGTGCCCATGCCCTCGGGGGGCCTGCGGCCGCCGTGACGGAACCTGGGGACCTGCTCACAGAGGGCGTAGAGCGCGGCGAGCAGGGCGACCACCCACATGGGGGCTCGGACGTCCGGTACGGGCGACACGCACAGCAGGGCGCCGAGGACGGCACAGCCGACGTAGACGCGTGCCCATGGCCGAACGGGCCCCATGACGCACCTCCCCCCGAAACCCGCGCCCGGTCCCGAAGCCGGGCGGGCCCGGTCATGCCCCTTTCAGGCTCCGGAGCCTAGAGGGGAGGCCCGCGTGTGGGGGCGGCATTGGGGGAATCCGCGGGCCCCTGACCCGCGGATTAGTACATTCGGGTGACAAGCCGTTGCGGTTTGACCACCGACTCCGAACTGGAGTTCAGGACTCCTGCGGTGACGCGGTCACGTCGTGCTCGGGCACCGTCTGTCCCGACCGGATCAGCTCGATACGGCCCATGACCTTCGCACGGAGGTCGCTCGGTACGTCGTCATGCCCGCAGCACCGCTTGACCAGCTTCTTCACGGCCTCCTCGAGCCCGTACTTCTCCAGGCACGGCGAGCATTCCTCGAAGTGGTGCTGGAACTTGGTGCGGTCGACGTCCGGCATCTCGCTGTCGAGGAACTCGTAGAGATGATCGAGGACCTCACTGCAGTCCGTCTCGTGCGGATCTCCGCAGCTCATGAGCCCGAGCCTTTCGCTTCGTTCGACTCTCCGGCGCCGGCCGGGACCAGTCCGCGCTCGCGGGCGTAGTCCTCGAGCATGCCGCGCAGTTGACGGCGGCCCCGGTGCAGCCGGGACATCACCGTGCCGATGGGTGTCCCCATGATGTCGGCGATCTCCTTGTACGCAAAGCCCTCGACGTCCGCGAGATAGACGGCGATGCGGAATTCCTCGGGAATCGCCTGCAGCGCTTCCTTGACGTCCGAGTCGGGCAGGTGGTCGAGGGCCTGCGACTCGGCGGAGCGCAGACCGGTCGACATGTGCGACTCCGCGCGGGCGAGCTGCCAGTCCTCGATCTCCTCGGCCGCGCTGCGCTGGGGTTCGCGCTGCTTCTTGCGGTACGAGTTGATGAAGGTGTTGGTGAGGATCCGGTACAGCCACGCCTTGAGGTTGGTGCCCTCGCGGAACTGGTGGAAGGACGCGTACGCCTTCGCGTAGGTCTCCTGCACCAGGTCCTCGGCGTCCGCCGGGTTGCGCGTCATCCGCAGTGCGGCCGAATACATCTGGTCGAGGAATTCGAGCGCGTCCCGCTCGAAGCGCGCGCTGCGCTCGGCGGACGACTCCGCGCCCGTGCCCCGGCCCTCGGGCTGCTCCGCCTGGCCGTGTTCGGTCCCTGCGTCGGTCCCAGCGACCGGACCCACCTCCTCCAGCGATATGGCAGAACCGAAAGCGGTCCCACTGGAATCGGAGGATAGACGAACATCCTTGCCCGCCGCCGCCCGAATAGGGGCGGTCTTCGTCGCGTGCAGCACCGTCCAGTCCAGGTCAGCGCTGCTGCTGCGGTTCGGGCAGATGGTCGAACCCATGCGGCGGACTTCCTCTCGTACCTACGGTGCAGCACGCCTCGTGCTGTCTGATCCCCACAACAGTGGTCCGCTCCGCGGCATTCCCGGGCGTCACCCGAGTGACGCGGTCCACTTCACCACGGCGTCGGTGACGATCTCCAACGCCTGATCCTGGGTGATCTCCGCGTGCTTGGGGACGGCGAAGCCATGATCGCCGCAGGGCACCTCGACGAGTTCGTAGGACCCCTGCGGGAACTCCGCCGGCCTGCCGAACGGGTCGTTTCCGCCCTGTACGACCAGCGTGGGCACCCCCGTGCCGAGCAGCTCCTCGGCACGCGACTTCTCCGGCCTGCCCGGCGGGTGGAGGGGGAAGCTCAGTGCGAGGACCGCGGCGGCACCGAGGCCGGCGGCCGTGCGGCAGGCGACCCGGGCCCCGGCGCTGCGGCCGCCGGCGACCACCGGAAGTCCGGGCTTCGCCAGGGCGGGCCAGACCCCGTGCCAGCCCGTGTCCAGCGTCCTGGGCGCGGGCGCCACCTTCTTCCCGGCGACACGCCAGGGCTGCTCCACCAGGGCGACGCTCACGCCGTGCGCGGGCAGCACCTGGGCCAGGGCCCTGAGGTCGCGCGCCTCGACGCCGCCACCGGCACCGTGCCCGACGGCGAGCACGAGCTTCGCCTCCCGCGCCCGGTGCCAGGTGACACGGGCCGTACCGGCGTCGGTCTGCACGCTCTCTGTCACATCGGTCACGTCAGAACAGTGTGCCCTCTTCGGGCGCTGCGAGCTCCTTCAGGAGCTCCGGGCCGTTGTTGCGGACGTTGCTGACCGCCGTGGAGACCGGAAAGGCGCGCATCAGTCCGGCCGGCGGCGCGTCCAGCAGGGAGCGCAGGTCGTCGACGTCGGTGCGGGAGTGGTCGAGCCAGGCGTCCCAGCGGTCCGGGGTGAGCATCAGCGGCATACGCGGATGGATGTCGGACAGGGAGGAGGGGCCCTCGGCCGGGGCCACGGCCAGCGGCGTCGCCTCCGCCTCCGTCGTGATCACCGAGCAGGTCACCCACCAGGCCCCGGGATGGTCGTCGGGCAGGGTCCTGTCCCGCCAGAACTCGTACAGGCCCGCCATCGCGAAGACCGAGCCGTCGGCGGGCAGCACGAAGTACGGCTGCTTGCGCGGCCGCTTCTTCCTGCCCTCGACCTCCAGGTCCCGCTCCTGTGTGCCGGTGACCCACTCGAAGTAGCCGTCGGCGGGCAGGATGCAGCGGCGGGCCGTGAACGCGCGGCGGTAGGAGGGCTTCTCGTGCACCGTCTCCGCGCGGGCGTTGATCATCCGAGCGCCGCCCTCGGGCGACTTGGCCCAGGACGGTACGAGGCCCCACTTGAGTCTGCGCAGCTGGCGAACCGGCCGCTGGTCTTCGGCGTCCTTCACAGGACGGTCCAGGACCGCGTAGACCTCCTTTGTCGGAGCCACGTTGTAGTCGGGCGCCAGGGTCTCCTCGGGATCCCACTTCTCGATGTCGAAGATTCCTGCGAGATCCTCGGGCCCCCGACTCGCTGCATACCGTCCGCACATACGTGCCACACTGCCAGGCCGACCCGTCACCCGACCACCACCCTCGACGACAGTGCCGCCCGCCGGCCCGTCCCCATCGATCCCCGGGAGTCTTCACAAGCAATGGACAGCCTCGCCTCGACCGCCCTGAGCTCGCTGCCCGACCTGTGGGACCGGGTCTTCGGCATCCAGCCCGACCCCGCCCTGTGGGTGGTGATCGCCACCGCGGTCGCCGCGCTCGCCGTGGTCGTCCCGCACGGCGTGTGGCGCATATCCCGCAATGCCATCACCATCGCGCACGAGGGCGGCCACGGACTGATCGCGCTGCTCACGGGCCGCACACTCACGGGCATCCGGCTCCACTCCGACACCAGTGGCCTCACCGTCAGCCGCGGCAAACCCTACGGCGTCGGCATGATCCTCACGGCCGCTGCGGGCTACACCGCTCCCCCGCTCCTCGGTCTCGGCGGCGCGGCGCTGCTGGCCGCCGGGCACATCACGCTGCTGCTGTGGCTGGCGACGGCGCTGCTCGTGGCGATGCTGGTGATGATCCGCAACGCGTACGGCGCGCTGACCGTGGTCCTCGCCGGCAGCACGTTCCTGCTGGTGTCATGGCTGGCCGGTCCACAGGTGCAGGCGGCGTTCGCGTACACCGTGGTGTGGTTCCTGCTGGTCGGCGGCGTACGCCCGGCCTTCGAGCTGCAGGCCAAGCGGTCGCGCGGCGGCGCCCGGGACTCGGACGCGGACCAGCTGTCCCGGCTCACCCATGTACCGGCGGGCCTGTGGCTCTTCCTGTTCCACGTGGTGTCGCTGTGCTCGCTGATGGGCGGCGGACAGTGGCTGCTGCGGCTCTGACGGCGTACGACGGCGCCGGGCGCCCGCGGTGTGACTCCAGGTCACGGTGCATATATGCACCGCACATTCCGCTCGGATATCAGACAACGGTTTCGTTCATATTTCGCCGCTTTTGATCAAGATCTATGGACTGGGCCAACCACTACAGTGGGGCGCATGACCGTGAACCCGCCGCACTCCGCCCTCTGGACCGCCCCGCACGCGAGCGGAGCCGTCGACGCGACGGTCCACGTGCCCGGGTCCAAGTCGGTCACCAACCGCGCCCTCGTCCTGGCCGCCCTCGCCTCAGAGCCCGGCTGGGTGCGGCGCCCGCTGCGCTCCCGCGACACCCTGCTGATGGCGGCCGCCCTGCGCGCCATGGGTGTCGGCATCGAGGAGGGGGTCGGCCCCGACGGCTCCGGCGAGACCTGGCGGGTGATCCCCGCCGCGCTGCACGGCCCCGCCACGGTCGACGTCGGCAACGCCGGCACCGTGATGCGCTTCCTGCCGCCGGTGGCGGCGCTCGCCGACGGCCCGATCCGGTTCGACGGCGACCCGCGCTCGTACGAACGCCCCCTCAACGGCGTGATCGACGCCCTGCGCGCCCTCGGCGCCCGCATCGACGACGACGGCCGCGGCGCGCTGCCGCTGACCGTGCACGGCGGCGGCGCGCTGGACGGCGGCCCTGTGTCGATCGACGCTTCCTCGTCCTCCCAGTTCGTGAGCGCCCTGCTGCTGTCCGCCCCGCGCTTCAACCAGGGCGTCGAGGTCCGCCACACCGGCTCGACGCTGCCCTCGCTGCCGCACATCCGGATGACCGTCGACATGCTGCGCGCGGTCGGCGCCCAGGTGGACACCCCCGAGTCGGGCGGCGAGGCCAACGTCTGGCGGGTCACGCCGGGCGCCCTGCTCGGCCGCGACCTGACCGTCGAGCCCGACCTGTCCAACGCCCAGCCGTTCCTCGCCGCCGCCCTGGTCACCGGCGGCAAGGTCGTCATCCCCGACTGGCCGGCCCGTACGACCCAGCCCGGCGACCGGCTGCGCGAGATCTTCACCGAGATGGGCGGATCCTGCGCGCTGACCGAGCGCGGCCTGGAGTTCACCGGATCGGGTGCCATCCACGGCATCGACGTGGACCTGGGCGAGGTCGGCGAGCTGACGCCCGGCATCGCGGCGCTCGCGGCCCTCGCGGACTCCCCGTCGACCCTGCGCGGCGTGGCCCACCTGCGGCTGCACGAGACGGACCGCCTGGCCGCGCTCACCAAGGAGATCAACGAGCTGGGCGGCGATGTCACCGAGACCGCCGACGGCCTGGAGATCCGTCCGCGCCCGCTGCACGGCGGGGTCTTCCACACCTACGACGACCACCGCATGGCCACCGCGGGCGCGATCATCGGCCTCGCGGTCGACGGCGTGCAGATCGAGAACGTGGCGACGACGGCCAAGACGCTGCCGGACTTCCCCGAGCTGTGGGCCGGGATGCTCGGGGACTGACGGGCGGACTGGAACCATGCGCCGCTACGGCAAGCACACCGACGAGGACGACATCCGCACCCGCCCGAACCGCAAGGGCAACCGGCCCCGTACCAACATCCGGCCCAAACACGAGGACGCGGCCGAGGGCATGGTCCTCACCGTCGACCGCGGCCGTCTGACCTGCCTCGTCGACGACCGTACGGTCATGGCGATGAAGGCCCGCGAGCTGGGCCGCAAGGCGGCGGTGGTCGGCGACCGCGTCGCGCTCGTCGGCGATCTGTCCGGCAACAAGGACACGCTCGCCCGTATCGTCCGCATCGAGGAACGCTCATCCCTCCTGCGCCGCACCGCCGACGACGACGATCCGTACGAGCGCGTGGTCGTCGCAAACGCCGACCAGCTCGCCATCGTCACGGCCCTGGCCGACCCCGAGCCGCGCCCCCGTCTGATCGACCGCTGTCTGGTGGCGGCGTACGACGGCGGCCTGGAGCCACTCCTGGTGATGACCAAGTCGGACCTCGCCCCGGCCGACAAGCTGCTGGAGCTTTACGGGGCGCTGGACATCCCGTATGTCGTCACCAGTCGCGAGGAGCTGGAGGACGGCGCCGCCGCGGACCGGGTGCGCGAGTTTCTGGACGGCAGGATCACCGCGTTCGTCGGGCACTCCGGAGTGGGCAAGACGACACTCGTCAACGCGTTGGTGCCGGAGGAACGGCGGCGGACGACGGGCCATGTCAACGCGGTGACCGGCCGCGGCCGGCACACCACGACCTCGGCGCTGGCGCTGCCGCTGCGTCAGAGCGACAGCTGGGTGATCGACACCCCAGGCGTACGGTCCTTCGGTCTGGCGCACATCGACCCCTCCCGGGTGATCCACGCCTTCCCGGACCTGGAGCCAGGTACCGAGGGCTGTCCCCGGGCGTGCAGTCACGACGAACCGGACTGTGCCCTGGACGCCTGGGTGGCCGAGGGACACGCGGACCCGGCGCGGCTGTACTCCCTGCGCAGGCTGCTGGCCACGCGGGAGCGGAGGGAAGGCGACTGACGCGACTGACCTCCGCGGTGTTTGCGCCCCTCCCGCGCCGGTAAATGCTTACTCGCACCGGCCAGATCCGACCAGACGAAGCAGTCGACGTGGGGATGCGGGAGGAGAAGACATGGCGTGGCTGCTGGTCATCGTGGCCGGGCTTCTGGAGACCGGTTTCGCCGTCTGTCTGAAGCTCTCGCACGGTTTCACCCGGCTCTGGCCCACGGTCGCGTTCTGCTGCTTCGCCCTCGGCAGCTTCGGCCTTCTCACCCTCTCCCTGCGGAAGCTCGACGTGGGCCCCGCGTACGCGGTGTGGACGGGCATCGGCGCGGCCGGAACCGCGATCTACGGCATGATCTTCCTGGGCGACCTGGTCTCCACCCTGAAGATCGTCTCGATCACGCTGGTGATCGTGGGCGTCATGGGGCTGCAGCTGTCGGGCTCGGCCCACTGAGAGCGCCCCTTCGGGGGCGCGGGGTGCCGGTCCGCGGCTCCGCCGCGTGGGCGCGACAAGCCGCTGCCGGTTCGCGGCCACCCGGCACACCTCACCGGGCGAACCCGCCAACGGTCACCGCGGCCAGGCGGCCCGCACCAGATCCCCCACGCCGCTCTTCCCCGGCGGAGCCACCACACACGACAGAGCCAGCCGAACGACCAGCTCACACCCTCGTGCCAGCTCCCCCGCATCCGCCTTGCCCGCCCCGGGCCCGGCCACTGCCGCGACCGCGCGATCCCGGACCAGGCCCACGAAGTCCGCCGGGGACGGCAGCGGCCCGTCGGCCCGGCGCTGCGCGGGCACTGCGGAGGTGGACGGCACGGCCGAGAGCGACGGCGCGGGCAGGCGCTCGCCCCAGCAGCCGGTGAGCATGGCGCGGACGAGCGCGTTGTCGCGGGCGGCCGACGCGGTCCACTCGGCGGTTGCGGCCAGCCGGTCACGGGTGTCCGCGGGAAGGGCGAGCGTGCGCTCCACACCGGCGAGATAGCTGTCGGCCTCCCGGCGCACCAGTGCCCGGGCGAGCCCCTCCTTGCTGCCGAACTCGTTGTACAGCGTCTGGCGCGAGACACCGGCCGCTGCCGCCACGTCCACCATGCGCACGGCGGACCACGGGCGGCGCAGGAGCGCCGTATAGGCGGCGTCCAGTAGGGATTCCCGCGCTGCAGGCATCATCGCCTCCCTCGGGGTCGGCGGCTCTGACGCACAGACTTGACGCGTGCACAAGCACTGTCAAGGGTTCGCGGCGGCATCGGGGGGCGTGCACCGGCCATCGCACGCCGTGATCACACGACGGCGACAGGGGCGAGGATCCCGTGGGGCGCCTGGCCGTTCGCCGGATGGGGCAGATACGGTTCGGTCATGCCCGACTATCTCGATGACCTGCGGCTCGCCCATGTGCTCGCGGACGCGGCCGACGCCGCGACCATGGCCCGGTTCAAGGCCCTCGACCTCAAGGTCGAGACCAAGCCGGACATGACGCCGGTGAGCGAGGCGGACAAGGGCGCCGAGGAGCTGATCCGCGGCCAGCTGCAGCGTGCCCGGCCGCGGGACGCGGTCCTCGGCGAGGAGTACGGCATCGAGGGCACGGGACCGCGCCGCTGGGTCGTGGACCCGATCGACGGCACCAAGAACTACGTGCGCGGTGTGCCGGTGTGGGCCACCCTGATCTCCCTCATGGAGGCGGGGCCCTCCCGCTCGGGCGGAGCCGAGAGCGGGGGCGGTTACCAGCCCGTCGTAGGAGTCGTCTCGGCCCCCGCGCTGGGCCGCCGCTGGTGGGCCGCGAAGGGGCACGGCGCCTTCACCGGCCGCAGCCTGTCCTCGGCCTCCCGGCTGCAGGTCTCGCGCGTCTCGAAGCTGTCCGACGCGTCCTTCGCGTACTCCTCGCTCTCCGGCTGGGAGGAGCAGGGCCGGCTGGGCGGCTTCCTGGACCTGACACGCGCGGTGTGGCGCACCCGCGGGTACGGCGACTTCTGGCCGTACATGATGGTCGCCGAGGGCTCGGTCGACATCTGCGCCGAGCCCGAGCTGTCCCTGTGGGACATGGCGGCGAACGCGATCATCGTGACGGAGGCCGGCGGCTCCTTCACCGGTCTCGACGGCCGCCCGGGTCCGCACAGCGGCAACGCAGCCGCCTCCAACGGGCTCCTCCACGACGCACTGCTCGACCATCTCAACGACCGGTACTAGCAACCACAGATCCGTACCGCTCCCACAGAGGTGTACGGATCTATACGTGCACCGCGTGCGCCCCTGAACTCACGTCGCACGCCCCCTTGTTGACTCGCCCTTTGCCTGAGACCCTGAAAGTTCCCCCACTTGTGAACTTGTGAAGTGGGGAACAGGCGTCTCCGGCGGGCGGCATCCAATGGATCCGGAGCGCTGAGCCAGTGCATTCCCGTGCATTCTCCAGGAGGTGGCTCCCCACCATGCACGTCAGCGACGCCATGAGCACAGTCGTCCTCACCATCGGCCCAACCCACACCCTCCGCCAGGCCGCAGCACTGATGTCCGCCCGCCGTGTCGGCGCGGCCGTCGTGCTCGATCCGGATGCCGGAGGTATCGGCATCCTCACCGAACGCGACATCCTCAACTCCGTCGGTCTGGGCCAGTGCCCCGACACCGAGCGGGCCCACGCCCACACCACCACGGACGTGGTGTTCGCCGCTCCCACCTGGACCCTCGAAGAGGCCGCCCGCGCCATGGCACACGGCGGCTTCCGGCATCTGATCGTCCTGGACCGCGACGAGCCGGTCGGTGTCGTCTCGGTCCGCGACATCATCCGCTGCTGGGCGCCGGCCCGGGAGCGCGTCCCGGCCACCACCGGCTGACCGCGCACACGCGGGCGGGCCGGGGTCCCCACAGGGGTTCCGGCCCGTCCCCTACGGCAAGCGGTCCAACCCGGGTCAGCCGCGCAGGCTTTGGACCGCGGCCTCCAGGCGCTTGCCAAAGTCTCCGTCGGCCTGACGGAAGTTGCTGATCGCACGCTCGGCGATGTCGTCGCGCGAGACCTGTGCGAGGGAACCCGCGAGGTTGGCGATCAGACGCTCCTTCTCCTGGTCCGTCATCAGCCGGTAGAGGTTGCCCGCCTGCACGAAGTCGTCGTCCTCGGCGTGGACCGGGGCCTCGTGGTTGCCCGTGGCGCCGGTGACCGGCGTCGACTGCCACAGCGGCCTGTCCGTCTGGAACGGGCCGCCGAAGCTGTTCGGCTCGTAGTTCCTCGCGCCCTTGTGGCGGCCGTCGTACAGAAAGCCGTCACGGGAGTTGGTGCGCGCCTCGGTGGCGTGCGGGCGGTTCACCGGCAGGTGGTCGGCGTTGATGCCGACGCGGTAGCGGTGGGCGTCGCCGTACGCGAAGAGACGGCCCTGGAGCATCTTGTCCGGGGAGGGACCGATGCCCGGCACGAAGTGCGCGGGGCTGAAGATCGACTGCTCGACCTCGGCAAAGATGTTCTCCGGGTTGCGGTTGAGCTCCAGCTTGCCGATCTCGATGCGCGGGTAGTCCGCGTGCGGCCAGACCTTGGTCAGGTCGAACGGGTTGAAGCGGTACGTCGCCGCGTCGGCCGCGGGCATGATCTGGACGTGGACGGTCCAGGTCGGGAAGTCGCCGCGCTCGATGGCCTCGCGCAGATCGCGCTGGTGGGAGTCGGGGTCCTCGCCGGCCAGCCCGGCGGCTTCCCCGGTGGTCAGCGTCTTGATGCCCTGGTCGGTCTTGAAGTGGTACTTGACCCAGAAGACCTCGCCGGCCTCGTTGTTCCACTGGAAGGTGTGAGAACCGAAGCCGTCCATGTGGCGGTACGACGCCGGGATGCCACGGTCGCCGAACAGCCAGGTCACCTGGTGGGTGGACTCGGGCGACAGACCCCAGAAGTCCCAGACGCTGTCCGGCTCCTGCGAGCCGGTGTACGGGTCGCGCTTCTGGGTGTGGATGAAGTCGGGGAACTTGATGGCGTCCTTGATGAAGAACACAGGGGTGTTGTTGCCGACGAGGTCGTAGTTTCCCTCTTCGGTGTAGAACTTCAGCGCGAATCCACGGGGGTCGCGAACGGCGTCCGGGGCACCCAGGTTGCCGGCCACGGTCGAGAAGCGCAGGAACGTCTCGGTCTGCTTGCCGACCTCGGAGAGGAACTTGGCGCGCGTGTACCGGGTGACATCGGCGGTGACCGTGAAGGTGCCGTAGGCGCCCGCGCCACGGGCGTGCACGACACGCTCCGGGATGCGCTCGCGGTTGAAGCGGGCCAGCTTCTCCAGAAGGAGCTGGTCCTGAACGAGAACGGGGCCACCGACGCCTGCGGTCTCGCTGTTCTGGTTGTCGGCCACCGGAGCACCGGCCTCCGTCGTAAGCGGTCCCTGCGTCACGTGCGCCTCCTGCGTCATTTCCGACCAATCTGGTACCTGGCCAAAGCTCACTTTGATCCTACATTGGACAATGTCTAAGTCAAGTCGAACTCCAAATTCACACCAGTTCGGAACCTGGTCCCTCTTCCTGCTAGGCTGGTGCTCATGAGTGACCTGTTGGAACGGCTGCGCGGACGCGGATGGCGGATGACCGCGCAGCGGCGCGTCGTGGCCGAGGTCCTCGACGGCGAGCACGTCCATCTGACAGCCGACGAGGTGCATGCGAGGGCCGTCGCCAAGCTGCCCGAGATCTCCCGGGCGACCGTCTACAACACGCTGGGCGAGCTGGTTTCCCTGGGCGAGGTGCTCGAGGTCACCACGGACAAGCGCGCCAAGCGGTACGACCCGAACGCGCACCGGCCGCACCACCACCTGGTGTGCGCCCACTGCGGCGCGATCCGCGACGTCCACCCGACGGGCAACCCGCTGGCCGACCTCCCGTCCTCGGAGCGCTTCGGCTTCACGGTCTCGGACGTCGAGGTGACGTACCGCGGGCTGTGCCCGGACTGCGCGGCCGCCTGACCGCCGGACCGCGACACCCCTGAAGCCCCGGCTCCGCTGATGCCGGGGCTTTCCGCTGCGTACGATGTCGGCCCGTTCCGCGATGTCGGCCCTGTTCCGCGATGTCGGCGCGTTCCGCACCGCGGGGTAAGACGCGCCGGGGGGCAAAAAAGCGCCGGGGCCGGAATCCTCATGGATTCCGGCCCCGGGCCTTCAGTAGCGGGGACAGGATTTGAACCTGCGACCTCTGGGTTATGAGCCCAGCGAGCTACCGAGCTGCTCCACCCCGCGTCGGTGAACGCAACATTACGTCAACGAAGCGGACAGAGGCAAATCGCTTCCGCACCCCACGTTCGGAGCCCGGCAGGCCCGCAACGGTCACCGTCATGCCGACAGCTCCTCCCGCAACGCGTCCCGCAGGCGAGCCGCCCGCTCGGACACCTCGGCCGGCCCCAGGGACACGGCACGGTCGGCCCACCGCTGCCCATCCGCCAGCTCCCCCCGGCGCGCATAGACGAGGGCCAGTCTCAGGGCGGCCCGCCCGTGCCCGGCGTCAGCCGCCCGCGTCCACCACAGCGCCGCCTCCGGCTCGCTCCCCTCCCGTGCCAGCAGCAGCCCGAGGTTGAAGGCCCCGTTCCGCGATCCGCCCTCCGCCGCCTCCCGGTACCACCGCGCCGCCTCCACCACATCGCCCCGCGCGGCGGCCAGCATCCCGACCCGCACCTGCGCGCGCCGATGCCCCTGCGACGCCGCCCGGTCGTACCACTCCTCGCACTCGCTCTTCTCCTGCGACGGCTCGCCCAGCTCATGCGCGGGCTCCGGCGGCCGGCGCGCGTCCAGCAGGGTCGCCAGCCGGTAGGCGGCCTCGGCGCTGCCGCCGCCGGCGGCGCACCGCAGATGCCGCTCGGCCGTCTGCTCGTCACCCTCCCGCAGCCGCGCGATACCGACTTGGAGCGCCGCCTCGCTGTGCCCGGCGGCCGCCGCGCGCTCGTACCACCCCAGCGCGGTCTCCTCCTCGCCGCGCCCCGCGTAGAGGATCCCGAGGTTGAACGCGGCGTCCACGCTCCCCGCCTCCGCGGCCTTGGAGAACCACGGTTCGGCACCCTCCGCGTCCCCGCCCTGCAGCAGCAGGATGGCGAGCGCATTGGCGGCCTCCCGGTGCCCGGCGTACGCCGCCCGCCGGTACCACTGGTCGGCCTGCGCGGTCCGTCCCTGCTCCGCGCAGAGCAACCCGAGGTTGTACGCGCCGTTGACGTCACCGGCGTCCAGCGCCGCCCGGTACCACCGCTCGGCGGTCTGCGTCTCGCCCCGCTCGGCGTGCAGTGCGCCCAGCGCGTTGGCCGCGTTGCCGTCCCCTTCCTGCGCGGCACGCAGCCACCAGACGGCGGCGCTCTCGGTGTCGCCCGCGTCCCGCAGCAGGAAGCCGAGCGCACACGCCGCCCGCGCCTCGCCGTCCTTGGCGCTCGTCAGATACCAGCGGCCGGCCTCCTTGAGGTCGCCCCGCCTCTCCAGGATCGCCCCGAGGTGCAGTGCGGCCCGCCGGTGCCCGCGCGCGGCGGCCTGCCGGTACCACTGCTCGGCCTCCTCGAGCGCGGACGGCTCGACACCGTTGTCACCGTCGGCCTCCTGCTCGTGCAGGGCCTTGCGATCGAGCGCCCGGGCGAGCCGGTAGGCGGCCTCGCGGTGCCCGCGCTCGGCGGCGGCGCGCATCCATCGCTTCGCGCTCTCGTCGCCGCGGTGCTCCAGCAGATCGGCGAGCGCGTACGCCCCGAGGGTGTGCCCCTGTTCGGCGGACTGGCGCAGCCAGTACTCGGCGGCGGGCTCGTCGCCACGCTCGCGGTGGAGCCGACCGAGCGCGTGCGCGGCAGCGGCGGACCCGGCGACGGCAGCGATCCGCCACCAGCCGGCGGCCTCGTCGGGATACCCGCGCTGATGCAGAAGGACACCCAGGTTGTTGGCGGCCGCGCGGTCACCCGCGGCGGTGGCGGCACGCAACTGGGGCTCGGCTCCGTCGAGATCACCGCGGCGCAGCAGCATGGCCCCGAGGACACTCATCGCCTCGACGTCGCCTGCTTCGGCGGCGACGCGCCGGCGCGCCTCTTCGGCGGCCTCGGTGTCCTCGGTGGCTTCGGCGGCCTCGGTGATCCCCGTGATCCCGGTGATCTCGGCCGTCTCGCCCGCTTCGTCCCGCTCGGCGGGCTGCACAAATCGCCCTGTCTCGAACAGAGTTGCCTTGTCCCCCATAACGTCCATCGTCGCACCACCTGCAACCTGGGTACACCTGGTATACCGCAGCCATTGAGGTCACTACAGCGTTTTGTCGACATGCCCACAGAGAGACAAGTCAAACACAGAGCGGCCAACTCCCCCCGCAAGGAGCCGCACTTCACGCAAGTCGCCAGGTCACGCCGTACGCCTCGTCGTGTCGCACGCACGTCGAGGGCCCGGATCCTGATCAGGATCCGGGCCCTCGACTTCAGTAGCGGGGACAGGATTTGAACCTGCGACCTCTGGGTTATGAGCCCAGCGAGCTACCGAGCTGCTCCACCCCGCGCCGTTGTCGGGCAACAGTACCACGGCACGGGAGGGGTCCTTCGTCAGCCTCCACTCGAACTGCTGGGCGAACCGCTGGGACGGCCGCTCGGCGAACCACTCGGAGCGGGAGAGGGGGTGCTGCCGCTCTTGCCGCCGCCGGTCCTGGACTGCGCCTCCTCCGCCCGCTTCAGCGCGGCCTCGAGGTCCTTCTGCGCCTGGCCGTACGCCCCCCAGTCGTGCCTCGCGAGGGCGTCCTGGCCCGCGGTGAAGGCCTTCTGGGCGTCACTGAGCGCCTGTTGGACCGTCGGGTTGCTCGGCGTCGGCGGATTGCCGGTACCGGTGTTCGGCGGCGAAGTGGAACTCTCCGCCCCGAAGACCTTGTTGAGCGCCTGGTCGAGCGTGTCCTCGAACGCGGTGTTGCCGCCGTACGTCACCAACACCTTGCGCAGCAGCGGGTACTTGAGCCCGCCGCCTCTGACGTAGACGGGCTCCACATAGAGCAACCCGCCGTCGAGCGGCACGGTCAGCAGATTGCCGTACTCGATGTCGGAGTCGCCGCCCTTCAGCAGCCTGATCGACTCGGCGATGCTCTGCTCGGAGTTGAACTGGCTCTGGACCTGCTTCGGCCCGTCGACCGTTCTGCTCGTCGGCAGCTTCAGGATCCTGATCCTGCCGTAGTCACTGCTGCCCGCCTCGGCGTTCACCGACATGAAGGCACTCAGGTTGTCGCGGCCGTTCGGCGTGAACGTCGTGGTCAGGGAGAATGCCTGCGCCTTCTGGTCGGGCATCTTCATGCTCAGGTAGTACGGCGGCACCGCGTTGCCCGACTTGTTGGTCGGGTCGTCCGGCACCTGCCACACCTCGCTGCCGCTGAGGAAGGTCTGGGCGTCCTTGACGTGGTAGCGGGTCAGCAGTTCGCGCTGAACCTTGAACAGGTCCTGCGGGTACCGCAGATGGGACATCAGCGACGGCGAGATGTCGGTCCTGGGCTTCACGGTGCCCGGGAACGCCTTCATCCAGGTCTTCAGGACCGGGTCCTCGGTGTCCCACTGGTAGAGCCTGACCTCGCCGGTGTACGCGTCGACGGTCGCCTTCACCGAGTTGCGGATGTAGTTGACCTGGTTCTGCTGGGCCATCACCGCGCGCTGGTTGTTGCCCGCGGTCAGCGAGTCGGCCGTCGTGTCACCGAGTGTCGTACGGGAGGCGTAGGGATAGCCGTTCGACGTCGTGTACGCGTCGACGATCCACTGGATGTGGCCGTCGACGACCGCCGGGTAGGCGTCGCCGTCGATGGTGAGCCAGGGCGCGACCGCCTCCACGCGCTCCTTGGGCGTGCGGTTGTACAGGATCCGCGAGCCCTTGCCGATGGCTCCTGAGTAGAGGATCTGCGGCTCGCTGAAGGCCACCGCGTACGCGGCCCGGTTCACCGGGTTGGAGAGGCTGACCCCGCTCTTGCCGTCGTAGCTGGTGGTCTTCTCGCCATTGTCGTCGGAGTAGTCGATCTCCTTCTGTGGACCGCCGACGATCGAGTACGTGGTGGTCTTCTCGCCGTAGTAGATCCGCTGCTGGTACGTGCCGAGGTCACCGGTCGACGGCAGGTCGGACTCGGTGAAGACGGGCTGGCCGTTGGCGTCGGCGGTGGTGCCCTTGGCGGAGACCACCCCGTATCCATGGGTGTACCGGAAGTGGTCGTTGATCCAGTTCTGCTTCGGGATGCCCTCGAGGTTCAGCTCGCGCAGACCGATGACTGTGTCCTGATCTCCGGCGTTCCTGCCGTTCTTGCTGTAACGGTCGACGTCCAGGTTGGTCGGGAACGCGTAGTAGTTCTTCATCTGCTGGAGCTGCTGGAACGTCGGGGAGACGATGTTCGGGTCCAGTAGCCGGACACTCGCCGTGGCGTCGGCGTCGTCGCGCAGCGCGGTCTTGTCCTTGGTGTCGGTCCTGCCCGGGTACTCGGTGACCTGGGCGCCGTCGATGCCGTACGCCTCGCGGGTCGCCTTGAGGTTCTTCTCGACGTAGGGCGCTTCCTTGGCCTGCTCGTTCGGCTGGACCTGGAACTTCTGGACGATCGCCGGGTACAGCCCGCCGATGAGGATCGCCGATAGCACCATCAGGCCGAAGCCGATGACCGGCAGCTGCCAGGTGCGTCGCCACAGGGTGGCGAAGAAGAGCAGTGCGCAGATGACGGCGATGCAGAAGAGGATCGTCTTGGCCGGCAGGTAGGCGTTGGCGTCGACGTAACGGAGTCCCGTCCAGTCGCCGGTCGCCTTGAAGTCGCTGGACTTGACCGCGAGCCCGTACCGGTCGAGCCAGTAGGCGACCGCCTTCAGGGCGACGAAGACCCCGAGCAGCACCGACAGGTGACCGGTCGCGGCGGCGGTGGCGCGCGCTCCGGGAGAGGTGATCCTGAGGCCGCCGTACAGGTAGTGGGTGAGCGCGGCTGCGATCAGCGAGAGCACCGTGGCGGCGAAGCCGAAGCCGAGCAGGAATCGGTACCAGGGCAGGTCGAAGGCGTAGAAGGCGACGTCCAGGTGGAACTGTGGGTCCACCTTGTGGAAGGGCACGCCGTTCACCCACAGCAGCCAGGTCCGCCACTGGCCGGCCGCGGACGCGCCCGCGATCAGGCCCACCAGGGCGGTGATACCGAGGAGCAGCCACGTCTTGTAGGGAGCGATCCCCATCCGGTAGCGGTCGAGGCTCTGCTGCTCCATGGACATGGCGCTCAGCGGCGGACGCAGCCGGTGCGCCAGCCAGATGTTCAGGCCGACCGCGGCGGCCATCAGCAGGCCGAAGACGAAGAAGAGCCCGATCTTGGTCCAGAGCGTGATGGTGAAGACGGACGAGTACTTGACCGACCGGTACCAGAGCCAGTCCGTCCAGAAGCCGGCGAACATGACGAACGCCATGCCGAGGACTGCGAGGACCCCCAGGGTCATGAGCAGGGTCCGGGCTCGTCGGGACGGGCGGCCCACTCTGATCCGCGGCCCCGTCGGGCCTCCGCCGCGGTCCGGCATCTGGAAAGCCAAGGTGCGCACCTCGAAGTTCGCTGTTGGGTCGGACAGGCCCCCGTGAACGCGGACCATGAACGAGGCTCCACGATCACGGAGCCCCACCTATGCAACTTACTGGCGCTTTACTCGGTTCCCGCTTCCGGGTGGGAACGAGGCAGGATTGTGACCATGTCCAACACTCCCATGGCAGCGAACCCGCTCACCCGGGCCGTGCTCGAGATCGACGAGTACGCCTCCGGCCTCGGCTGGGACCAGCCCGCTCGCCTCTTCGCCCTCGTCGACACCGCACGACTGCGGGTCCAGGAACCCTCACTCGCGGCCCAGCTCGGCCTGGAGGACGAGTCCGCGACCGCCGGTCTCACGCCGATCGAGCAGGAGGAGATCCCTGCCGACAGGCCGCTGGACGACTTCCTCGGCACCATCGCCTGGCCCGACGCGGTGGTGGGCTGCGCGCTCACGGTGGAGCGGCTGATGCTGCCGCCGTCCGCGGAGGGCGGGGTTCCGGAGGGGCTGAGCGAGAAGAAGCTGGCACAGTGGGTGGCCGAGCACCCGGACCGCCAGGAGGTGCGGATGACGGTGGCGGTCCTGCGGGACGGTGGGCGCGAGTCGGCGCTGCGGCTGCGGGAGAAGGACTCCCCGACGGAGGTGCTGACGGGGCCGGACCTGGTGCCTGGGCTTGCCGAGGCGCTGTTCGCGACGTTCGAGGACTGAGCGCCCGGGTAGGCCGCTGGGGGCGCCCGGGGTTTCCGGGCGCCCCAGTCACGCGCAGGCGCTGCCTGTCAGCCCTTGGCCGTGCACTTCGGCAGGTCGGCGGTCCTGCCGATGCGGATGTCCTTGAGGGCGCCCAGGGCGTCCTTGATGGTGTTGACCCTGACGAGCGTGAGGCCGCTGGGCGCGTCCTTCGCCGCGGCAGCGCAGTTGTCCTTGGGCGTCAGGAAGTACTGGGCGCCCTGGCTGCGCGCGCCGACGGTCTTCAACTCCACACCGCCGATCGGCCCGACGTTGCCGTCGTCGTCGATGGTGCCGGTGCCGGCCACGAACTTGCCGCCGGTGAGGTCGTCCGGGGTGAGCTTGTCGACGATGCCGAGCGCGAACATCAGACCGGCGCTCGGTCCGCCGACGTCCGCGAGCTTGATGTCGATGGTGAACGGGAACGTGTGATCGGTTCCGGCGGAGATCCCGACGATGGCCCGCTCCGGGCCACTGTCGTGGGACTTCGCCGTGGTGATCGTCACATCATGGGTCCTGGTGGCCGTCTTGTGCGCCTTCACGGCGGAGGCCTGGTCCTTGGCGGGCACGATCGTGAAGACGACGTTCTCGCCGGGCTTGTGCTTGGTGACCAGCTTGGCGACGTCGTCGGGCGCCTTCACGGCCGTCCCGTCGACGGCCTTGATGACATCGCCGGCGTGCAGCCTGCCCTCGGCGGGCGACGCCTTGAGGACGGTGGAGACGATCACCCAGGAGGTGACGGGGACGCCCAGCTGCTTCAGCGCGGCAACCTTGGCGCTCTCCTGGGACTGGCTGAACTCCTCGGCGTTCTCCTGGGTGGACTGCTGCTCGGTCTTGCCGTCCGGGTAGAGCGTGTCGTGCGGGACGACCTTGCTGTCATGCGCAAGCCACCCGTAGATGGCCTCCACCAGATTCATCCGGTAGTCGGCGCTGGTGACCCGGACGGTGGTCATGTTCAGATGGCCGCTCGTCGGATAGGTCTTTCGCCCGGAGATCTGCAGCACCGGCTCGCCGTCGTGCTCGGCGAGGGTGTTCACCGTGGGACCCGGAGACATCTCCGCGTACGGCACGTTGATGAACACTCCCGCGCACAGGAGCGCGATCAGCATCAGAGTCGAGGCGAGCATCGTCGCGGTGCGGCGTGGCATGGAACGACAGTACGGGACAGTTCTGTCAGTGCACCGGCGGGGCCGTCCGTACGAGCGGACGGCCCCTGGTGACCAGGGCCTCAGCCGCCCGTGTGGGACTTCTCCATGGCCTCGCGGAAACGTGCGTATCCCGCGAGCTCGGAGCCGTCCCCCGCGGTCCTGCGGTTACGGCCGGCCCAACTGCCCCACAGTCCGGCACCGATCGCAGCCAAAAGCGGAATCAGCAACCAGGCGAGCGCCGCCATGCCGACCTCCCAACCCCATGAGCGACCGCAACTGACTGATCAGCAGATTAATCATCTGCCATGTCAACGCTCACGCCAGGGGTGCGGTTACGCAACCGGAGGCGGGGTGAGAGGTTGGTTAACACCGGGAAAGGTATCGCGGGCCCCACGGGGCCGGCCGGGTTCAGCAGGCGCCGACCCATTCCTCCGTCCCGTCGGAGAACTTCTGGTGCTTCCAGATGGGCACTTCGTGCTTGAGGTCGTCGATCAGCTTCCGGCAGGCGTCGAAGGCCTCCCCCCGGTGGGGACACGCCACGGCCACAACGACCGCGAGGTCACCGACGCGCAGGTCCCCCACGCGGTGCACGGCCGCGAGGGCCCGTACGGGGTACTCCGCGACGACCTTCTCGGCGATCCGCCGCATCTCGGCCTCGGCGCTCGGATGGCAGGAATACCCCAGTGCGTCGACGTCGGCCCCGCCGTCGTGATTCCGCACCGTCCCGATGAACAGCGCCGTGCCCCCGGCGGCGTCGTCCCCGACAGCCCGGAAGACCTCGTCGAGGGAGAGCGGCGTGTCACGGATGGCGAGCAGCCTGATGGGATCGTCCGCCGCCCGCTCACCGGGGTGGTCGCTGTTGGGTGCCATGCCCCCATCGTGCCGCACACCTCCGACACGCGGGAACAGAAGGTTCCCCCGGCACGCGCGCGCGGGGCTTTGGAGCGTCCTACCAGAGAGGAGTGACGGACACCGGGCACGTGGCACCGCACGACTGCCTGCTCTCCCCCTGAGGCCCCGGCTCGCAGCCCGGCCCGGACAGTGCCGGACGGTACGGCGGTCGAGGACTGAGTACCCGGGTACGCCGCTGGGGCCGCAGGGGGACGGAGGGGGCAGCCACGGGCGAGGAGCGCGGGAGCAGCCTTCGGGCAGGGGCGCGGGGGAAGCCCCCGGGCAGACGTGCGGGGACCTGGCAGAGATGGGGGCCACTGGGCAGAAATGCCGAGGGGACAGCCCGCGAGCCGGGGATCGCGGGACGCGGTCCCCGGCCGGGGCCCCGGTGGGTGGGGCGGGTGAGGGCGGCGGGGGCGCGGAGACGAGGAGACGAGGAGACGAGGACCGGCCACGACGCGCCCGCACCCCCTCAGATCCGCCGCCGGGCCTTCCGCGCCCGCCGGACCACCGCCGCCGCGCCCAGCAGCGCCACGGTCGCACCGGCAGCGCCCGCCGCCGTCGCGTCCTTGCGCCCGAGCCGCCGGCCCACCACGGTGTGCCGCCCGGAGACCTCCTCCAGCAGTTCCGCGAGGACCTCCTCATTGGTCCACCGCGGTCGCCACCCCGCATCGTGCAGCCGGCTCCCGCTGACCACCCAGGGGTACATCGTGTACGCGAGGTCCCCGGCGGGTGAGGGCGTCAGCCCGATCCGGTGCAGCCGGGCCGCCGCGCCCAGGGCGACCGCGGACGGCAGCTCCATGCGCCGGATCCCGCTGAGCTCCTCGACCTCCTCCTGCTCCAGCCACCCGTCGCACCCGACGGCCAGTTCCCCGTCCACCTTCTCCAGAACGGCGTACTCCAGGGCACTGCACAGGTCCTCGACGTGGCAGAACTGCCAGGCCGGCCGCGACCCCGCCACCACGAGCAGCCGCGGAGACTCGAAGTACCTGGTCAGCGCAGTGTCCGTACCCCCGACGAGCACCGCCGGCCGTACGACGGTGACATTAAGTCCGGGATGGGCCCGCGGCGCCCGCCGCGCGAGCCGCTCGATCTCCAGCAGGTCCCCGACCCCGGTCGCCTCCGCCGTCGCCCGCAGCTCGGCATCCTCGGAGAGCGGCAGCTCGTTGTCCGGCAGCGCCCCGTAGACCATCGCGGACGTGCACAGCACCACCCGGTGCACCCCCGCCGCCGCCGCGGCCGTCAGCACGGTCTGGGTCCCCCGGACGTTGTACGCCGTACGTGCCGCCGCGTCCGTCTCGAGATCGAGATCGAGGGCCAGGTGCACCACCACGTCCGCGCCCCGCAGCTTGTCCGCGATCGCCGGATCCCGCACGTCCAGGATGTGCCACTGCGCGGCCGCGCACTCCCCGCGCCGCTCGTCGATGGCCACGACCTGCTTGACCTCGCCGGACGCGGCGAGCCGCTCCGTGAGCAGCGCGCCGACGCCCGACGCGGCACCGGTGACCGCGACCACGGGCCCGCGGACGGCGGAGGACTCGCCGGTGCGCAGCGCCGCCGCCCGGGGGCGCTGGTCGACCGACGAACGGGTTGAAAGGTTTCGCGCTGCGCGAACCTGCGGATCTGGGGAACTCACCGGGCGTCTCCAGCGGTTGTCTTCAGTACGAACGCGCTGCACGCGTCCGTACCAGGTGGCATCCATCCTGCCGCAGGCCCGGTGTCGGCGAAGCACCCAGGCCCGATCGGGCCCGGGTGTCTACGCTGGGTGGTGTTGTCGGGCAGCCAGCCGCCGGAAAGAGCCGGTGGCCTTACCAGCCGAGGAATCCCGTGAGTGACACCCCATTCGGATTCGGCCTTCCGCCGGAGGAGCCGGAGAACGGCGACGAGGGCAAGAAGAAGGACCAGGAGAGCGGCGGTGGTCAGGGACCGGCCAACCCGTTCGGTTTCGGGCTGACCGGAGCCGGCGGCGCCGGCGCCGACAACCCGCTCGCCGCGATGTTCGGTTCCCTGAACCCCACCGACCTGGGCGCCGCCTTCCAGCAGCTGGGCCAGATGCTCTCGTACGAGGGCGGCCCCGTGAACTGGGACATGGCCAAGCAGATCGCCCGTCAGACCGTCTCACAGGGCACCGCGGACGGCACGAAGGACGCGAGCGTGAGCCCCGGCGAGCGGTCCGCGATCGAGGAGGCCGTCCGCCTGGCCGACCTGTGGCTCGACGACGCGACGTCCCTGCCGTCCGGCGCGGGCTCCGCCGTGGCCTGGAGCCGTGCGGAGTGGGTCGAGGCGACCCTGCCGGTGTGGAAGGAGCTCGTCGACCCGGTCGCCGAGCGCGTCGGCGCGGCCATGGGCGACGTCCTGCCCGAGGAGATGCAGGCCATGGCGGGCCCGCTGATCGGCATGATGCGCTCGATGGGCGGCGCCATGTTCGGTACGCAGATCGGGCAGGCCGTCGGCGTGCTCGCGGGCGAGGTCGTCGGCTCGACCGACATCGGCCTGCCGCTCGGCCCGGCCGGGAAGGCCGCGCTGCTGCCGCTGAACATCGAGGTGTTCGGCAAGGACCTTGGCGTGCCCAAGGAGGAGGTGCGGCTGTATCTCGCGCTGCGCGAGGCCGCCCACCAGCGCCTCTTCACTCATGTGCCGTGGCTGCGTTCGCATCTGTTCGGCGCGGTCGAGGGCTATGCGCGCGGGATCAAGGTCGACACCGCGAAGCTCGAGGACGTGGTCGGCCAGTTCGACCCGCAGAACCCGGAGGAGCTGCAGCAGGCGCTCCAGCAGGGCATGTTCCAGCCGGAGGACACGCCGGAGCAGAAGGCGGCCCTGGCCCGGCTGGAGACGGCGCTGGCACTTGTCGAGGGCTGGGTCGACGCGGTGGTGCACGCCGCCGCGAAGCCGCGCCTGACCTCCGCGGATGCGCTGCGCGAGACCCTGCGCCGCCGCCGCGCCTCGGGCGGCCCGGCCGAGCAGACGTTCGCGACGCTGATCGGTCTGGAGCTGCGGCCGCGCCGTCTGCGGGACGCCTCGCGTCTGTGGGCGTCGCTCACGGACGCGCGAGGTGTGGACGGCCGCGACGGCCTGTGGGCCCACCCGGACATGCTTCCGACGGCGTCCGACCTGGACGACCCGGACGGCTTCGTGCACCGCGAGCACCTGGACTTCTCCGAGCTGGACAAGATGCTCGGCGAGGCGGCGGGCGGCTCGGCCGGGAAGCCGGACCTGAAGAAGGACGAGAGCGACAACGCCGACAAGGGCGACGAGGGCGACAAGGGCGACGACGCCGAGTGAGCCTCCACGACGACGCGGTCCTCACCCTGAAGGGGTACGAGGACCAGGAAGAGCTGCGCCAGATCTATCTGGACCACTTGGCGGTGCATCCGGACGGCATGTGGAGGGCCTGCGCGGACGGGCACCTGACGGCGAGCACCCTGGTGATCGACCCCGCGCGCGGGCGGGTGCTGCTGACCCTCCACGGAAAGCTGCAGATGTGGCTGCAGATGGGCGGCCACTGCGAGGCGGCCGACGAGACGCTGGCCGCGGCCGCCCTGCGCGAGGCCACCGAGGAGTCGGGCATCGGGGATCTGACCCTGCTGCCCGGCGGGCCCGTCCGTCTGGACCGCCATCACACGCCGTGCGCCTGGCACCTCGACGTCCAGTACGCGGCGCTCACCCCCGCCGGAGCCGTGGCTGCGATCAGCGACGAGTCCCTGGACCTGCGCTGGTTCGCGTACGACGAGGTGGCGGACGTGGCGGACGACTCGGTCGTACGACTGCTGCAGGCGACACGTTCCAGGCTCTGAAGGCGGTAAGGGGTGACCGCCGTGAAGGCGCGTAAGGGGTGGCCGCCTGGGCGGGCACCCCTTACCTGCGCTCAGCTCCAGACGTTGCCCTGGTTCTGTCCCCGCGCCCCGTACTCGCCCATGCCGTACTGGGCGCGCAGCCCCTGGCCGATCACCGCGTTCTGCGGCGGCAGCAGTTCGCTGGGCTGGACGAGCGCGAAGCCGCTGCCCATGAAGCTGAGCTCCCAGCCCTCACCGGTGTTGCCGCGGCGGCGCCACACCCCCGAGGAGTGCGTCTGGGCCTGCATCTGGACGCGCAGACCGGTGGACCAGGCGACGATCGCATCGGCGTCGCAGTTGACGTACTTGTCCGGCGTGACCTGCATCAGCAGGGGCGCGCCGGACGTCATCAGCGCGACCTTGCCGCGGCCGGTGATGTTGAGCTGGTACTTGCCGGAGCCCGCGATGCCGTACTGGCTGTCCACCGCGATGACCTCGTGGTGCAGCGAGGAGTCCATCGCCAGGACGTAACCGCTGTCGACGGTGAGCCCGTCCTGTTCGACGTCCATGATGTGCACATGCTGGGCAAGATTGGCGAGGTAGACGGTGCCCTGTCCGTGACAGCGCATCAGGTCCAGTCCCTCGCCGGTGTACGCCCGCGCGCGCTGCTGGCCATGGCTCTGGTACTCGGCGTCGAACTCGATGAGCCCCTGGTAGGCGACCATGCTGCCCTTGCGGGCCAGGATGTCGTCGTGGCCCTCCAGCAGGACGCGCAGCATCTGCGGGTTCTGCAGGCTGTAGCGCTCCTGGGTCTGCTGCTCGTTGTAGCCGAAAAGCGTGCTCTGCATGGTGTGCGGTCCCCCTCAGCCCCGGATCCGGAGGCGGTCGGTGCTGTCCTCGCTGGGCTGGACGACCACGATGCCCTGCCCGGAGAACGCCATCTGGTACGCCTCGCCGCTGCCGCGCCCGATGAGCGACTGCGCCTTGAAGCTGCGTTTGCCCTTCACCTTCAGGTTCGGGGACCAGGCGACGAGGGCGTCCGGGTCGACGTACGTCTCGTCCTCGCCGCCGCCGCAGTCGACGACGATCGGCGTGCCCCGGGAGGTCAGGGCGACCCAGCCCTGACCCGAGATCCTCGTGTTCCACAGGCCCTGCCCGGCGAACTTGGCGAGCCCCTTGACACGTTCGACACCCCACTGCAGGTTCGCGTCGAAGGCGAGCAGATTCGTGGCGTTGACGGAGATCGAGTCCCCGCCCAGGTTGATGACGACGACGTTCGCCCCGTAGTCGGCGAGGTAGAGCAGACCGTCGCCGGAGCACTTCATGAGGGGCGCACCCTCGCCGGTGATCCAGTCCCGCGCGATCTGGCGTACGGCGGGCGGGTTGGGCTCGTACTGGACGAACCCCTCGTAGGCGACCATCGACCCCACGCGCGCGAGGAGGTCGTTCCCGGTCTGCATGGCGACCTTCAGCATATGGCTGCCGTGGTTCTCCATACGGGCACCGACGGGTGCGGGAGCGAAGCCCGCGAGCGGCTGGTTCATGACGGGCTCCCTCAGACCTCGTACGGCTGGACGACGACGAAATTGCCGGGCGCTGCGCGGAACTGCAGGTTCACGCTCTCCCCGGTGTCCCCGGGATAGGCGTTGCGGCGCATACGGACCTGGCTGGAGACGATCACCTGTGCGGCGGCCGACCAGGCCACGACGGCGTTGCAGTCGGCGAACGTCGTCGGGGTGACGGGCAGCACCACCGGCGCGCCGTGCGTCTTCACCACGATCGTGCCCGTCCCCTGGAACTGCATCGTGAACAGCGCGCCCCCGGGGATGCCGTGGCCCTCGATGCGCCGGACCTCGTACTGGAGGGACTCGTCGAAGGCGAGGACGTTCTCCGCGGAAACACAGATCGCGTCGCCCTGAAGCTCGATCGGGTGCAGATGGGTGGCGTTCTCGGCGAGGAACACCTGGCCGTGGCCCGTGCAGCGCATCAGCTGAAGCTCCTGGCCGGTCGCATTGCCCACGATCCGCCCGGCGAAGCCCGCGCCCTTGTAGCTGAAGTCGACCTTGCCCTGGTAGAGCACCATGCTGCCCTGCCGGGCCAGCACGGGCTGGCCGCCGATGCCGAGGTCCACACGGACGAGCTTCTTGTTCTGCTGCGTCCACCGCTGCCCGGTGGGGGTCTCCTTGAAGGCGGCCAGCGCCGCGGTCACACCGGCGACGCCCTGCGGGGCGCCCTGGGGAACACCGTACGGGGCGGGAGCTCCGGGCTGACCGGCGTACTGGCCGGGAACCTGTCCGTACGGCGGCTGCTGACCGTATCCGGGAGGCGGGGGCGGAGCGTGCAGGCCGGGTCCGGGGGGTGGGGGCGGGGCCTGATGGCCGTACCCGGGCGGCATCGGAGCGGACGCGGCCTGGTGGCCGGGCGGCATCGGAGCGGGCGGCTGCCCGCCGTATCCCGGTGGCGGGCCCGGCCGACCGGGCGGCTGGGCATAGGGCGCGGGACCCGGCGGCGGCACGGTTCCGCCCGGCGGGGTGTGCAGGGGGGCAACGATCGTGGGCGCGGCGTGCACCGAGGGCGCCGGTGCCGGGGCGGGCGGCGTGGCTCCCTGAGACGGCGCGAAGCCCTGCGGGGCCGGCTGCTGCGGCTGCTGCTGCTGCGCGGGGGCGGGGACCGGAGCAGGGGCCGGGGCGGCGAACGCGGGCGGGGCCGAGGTCTGTGCGGGCGGGGCGAACGCCGGGGCGGCACCGGACTGCTGCTGCGGGGCGGGCGGGGCGGGCGTCTCCTCCTCGAGGACCTCGCCGCCGAAGTTCTTCAGCAGCGCCTCGAGCCCGCCGTCGAAGCCCTGGCCGACTGCCGCGAACCGCCAGACGTCCTTCAGGTAGAAGTCGCCCAGCATGACGGCGCGTTCGGTGGTGAACTCCGAGCCGTTGAAGGGGTAGCGGGCCACTTCCTCGCCGCCCGCGACAATGCGCAGATGTCCGGGGACGATCTGGGACATCTGCCCGGCGCCGTCGATCGTGGCCGTGAAGGACAGCTTCTGGATGTGCGGCGGGATCCGGTCGAGCGTGACCCGGAAGGACTCCGTGTCACCGGCCTGGGGACCGAGGAGCTGGATGGCCTCCTCCGGCGACTTCGGCTGGTTGAAGAAGACGAAGTACCGGTCGTCAGAGAGCCGTTCCTGGGCGTCCAGACCGAAGCAGCTGATGTCGAAGTTCAGTCCGGGCGCGGAGATCTGCACGCCTACGTACAGATCGGTGCCCGCGGTGAGGTCACTGATCCTGGCCTTGTGGCCGCGTTGGAATTCCCTGGCCATGCGTAACGACCGTCCCCCATCCAATGTGAGTGCGTCGCGCCAGGCTAACGGCAAACGCGCGAAACGGACGACGCCGGTACAGACCCGGTACACAACCGGCGCTACGCGAGCTCCTGCGGCGTATGTCGGGCGCGGGACGGCCTGCGCGCCGGCATGGGATCCAAGTCCGCCACGCGGGGCGGCTTACACGCCGACAACGCTCCCAGTTCGCCACGCGGGACGGCCTGCACGCCGAGGGCGGTACTGCTCCGCGCACCGGACGGCCCCCTGCAGCCGAGGGCGGTCTCTGCTCGGCGCGCAGGGCGTCCGGCGCGGCTCGAGCCCGTCTAATCCGCGTCCGCGGCGGGCCGGTGCGGCAGCCGACCGGCCGCCACCACCCCTTCGAGGTAGCCGCGGGCGCGCTCGGTGCGTGGATACGCCTCCAGCAACCGCCAGAATCGCGGCCCGTGTCCCGGTACGAGCAGGTGCGCGAGCTCATGCAGGAGGACATAGTCGACGACGTACTCGGGCATGCCCTGCAACCGGTGCGACAGCCGGATGCTGCCCTCGGAGGGGGTGCACGAGCCCCAGCGTGTGTTCTGGTTGGTGACCCAGCGGACCGAGGTGGGCCGCGCCCGCCCGTCGAAGTACTGCACCGACAGGCGCTCGGCGCGCTCGCCCAGTTCGGCGTCGCCGATCAGCCGTTTGCTCTCCTGGGCGGCCAGCTTGTCGAGCATGACGCTCACCCAGCGTTGCTCCTCCGCCTCGGACATCCGGGCGGGGATGAGCACGACAGTGCGATCGCCCTCGCGGTAGGCGGAGACTGTTCTGCGGCGTCGCGCGCTCCTACGAACCTCGATCGCGCTCGCCCCCGAGCCGCTCGGCGGCTGGCTCGTCGTGCTGCGCTGTGGCTGTCCGGCGCTTTGCAGTGGGTCGGCGGGCACGCCCCGACGTTACCCGCTGCACACGGGAGAAGTCCCGCCTCCGGACGGTTCCGTGCCGATCCCCACCCCGAGCGCTTGATTTGTACGACGAACACCCCTGCCTGTGGACAACTTTCGGCACGGCGCCACCCTGTCCCGGCATGCTGGCATGCGTCGGCTGACCGGGACATCGCCGATGAAGGACGACATACCAGGGACTACCAGGCACAACCAGAGACAACGGGGGCCGGTCATGCATCCGATGGTGAAACCCGCGCTGCGGCGCGGCTGGCGCGATCTGAACACTGTGCAGTTCGGGATGGCACCCGCGCACGCGATGGTGCTGGGGCCGGTGGACACCGCGACGGGCAGCTTCCTCGCCCTGCTCGACGGCACCCGCGGGCTGCCACTGCTGTACGAGGAGGCCCGGCGTATGGGTCTGCCCGACGGCCATGTCGACGCGCTGGTGGACAGCCTCTTCGGCTCGGGCCTGCTCGACGACGCGACGGGCGGCGGCGCGGCGGCCGACGCACTCCGCGCGAAGGCGGCCGTGCTGGACCGTCTCCGTCCCGACCTGGCATCCCTGTCACTGGTCGCCCGCGCGCCGGGCGAGCCGACCCGGCGCCTGGCCGCCCGGCGCTCCCTTCGCGTCCAGGTCCGGGGCGCGGGCCGCGTCGGGGCCGTCCTCGCCTCGCTGCTGACGGGCGCGGGCGTCGGGGAGGTGGACGTCCGCGACACGGGCTGCGTCGAGCCGTGGGACGTGGCACCGGGCGGCCTGCCCGCGGATGCGATCGGCGAGCGCCGGGAGGAAGCGGCCCGCCGCGCGGTACGGGCAGCCGCCCCGGATCGCCCGCCGCGCCGGGAGCGCGCATCTCGGCGTTCCCCGCACGACGACCCGCGAACCGGCTTCTCCCTGGTGATCGTCGCCCCACGGGACGGCCTCGACATCCACGCGCCCGACCCGTTCGCCGCCGAACCGCTGATCGCCTCCGGCACCCCCCATCTCTATGCCGGAGTCGTGGAAGGCACGGGAATCGTCGGCCCGTTCGTCCTGCCGGGCGAGACCGGTTGCGCAGGCTGTCTCGACCGTGGGCGCACCGACCGCGACGAGACCTGGCCACGGCTGGTCGCCCAGTGGCGCTCCGGACGGCCGCGGCACGTCCAGGCATGCGACCTCGCCCTGGCGACCGCCGTCGCAGGAGTCGCCGCCGGGCACGCGCTCGCCTTTCTGGACGGCGACATGCCCTCCAGCGCGGGCGCACGCTGGGAGGCCTCGGTGCCCCGATTCGACTGGCACGCACGACCGGTGTGGGCGCATCCCGCATGCCGGTGTGGCGCGGCGGAGAAAGGTAAGGAGGAACACACCTCAGAGGAACACACCTCAAAGGACGGGGAGCCGCACGAGACAATGGCGGAGCAACGGCCGTTGAGAAACCTGTCCCACAAGACACGCGCGGCACGGCTGTCTGGGACTTGGAGGGCGCATGTCTGATCTTCCCCGGAAGGCGGTCACCCGTACCGCCAAGCTCGCCGCGCTCCCGCTCGGCTTCGCCGGACGGGCGACCTGGGGACTCGGCAAACGGATCGTCGGTGAATCCGCGGAGATCGTCGGCCGCGAACTCCAACAGCGCACGGCGGAGCAGTTGTTCCGCGTCCTCGGCGAGCTGAAGGGAGGCGCCATGAAGTTCGGGCAGGCCCTGTCCGTCTTCGAGTCGGCGCTGCCCGAGGAGGTCGCCGGGCCCTATCGCGCCGCTCTGACGAAGCTTCAGGAGGCGGCCCCGCCGATGCCGACGCGCACGGTGCACGCGGTCCTGAAGGAGCGTCTCGGCGAGGACTGGCGCGAGCTGTTCCTGGAGTTCGAGGACAAACCGTCGGCGGCGGCCTCGATCGGCCAGGTGCACCGCGGGGTGTGGCACGACGGTCGTGGGGTCGCGGTCAAGGTGCAGTACCCGGGCGCGGGCGAGGCACTGCTGTCCGACCTGAACCAACTCAGCCGTTTCGCACGGCTGCTGGGTCCCCTGATCCCGGGCATGGACATCAAACCGCTGATCGCGGAGCTGCGCGACCGGGTCTCCGAGGAACTGGACTACGGCCTGGAGGCCCAGGCGCAGCGAGCCCATGCGGAGGAGTTCGCGGACGACCCGGACGTCAGGGTGCCGGCGGTGGTGCACCAGTGCGAGCAGGTCCTGGTGACCGAGTGGATCGACGGCATACCGCTGTCGGAGGTGATCGCCGACGGCAGCCAGGAGCAGCGAGACCGCGCGGGCCAGTTGCTGGCCCGGTTCCTGTTCTCGGGCCCGGTGCGTACCGGGCTGCTCCACGCCGACCCGCATCCGGGCAACTTCCGTCTCCTGCCCGGCTCCGACGGCTCCGGCAGCTGCGACAGCTCCGGCGGGAAGGAAAGCTGGCGTCTGGGCGTCCTGGACTTCGGCACGGTCGACCGTCTGCCGGGCGGCCTGCCGACCCCGATCGGTCACTCCCTCCGGATGACCCTGGAGGGCGACGCCCAGTCGGTCTACGAACTGCTCTGTGAGGAAGGCTTCGTCAAGGAGTCCATCGAGCTCGACCCCGACGCGGTGCTCGACTATCTCCTCCCGATCATCGAACCGGCCCAGGCCGACGAGTTCACCTTCACCCGCGGCTGGATGCGCCGCCAGGCGGCCCGCATCGCCGACCCGCGCTCACCGGCCTACCAGCTGGGCAAACAGCTGAACCTGCCCCCGGCGTACCTCCTCATACACCGGGTGACACTGAGCACGATCGGTGTGCTGTGCCAGCTGGGCGCGACGGTCCGTCTGCGCGACGAACTGGAGGAGTGGCTACCGGGCTTCGTGCCGGAGGAGGAACCGGCGGCGGAGGCGTGAGCGCACCTACCACCAGGCCGAGTCCAGTCGCCCCTCGATCGCCCTGATGTTGTCGCGGGCGCAGTTGTCGCAGAAGTAGCGGCGCAGGCCGTTCTCCACGGAGCAGGTCCAGGTGGGGCGGGGGCCGTCGGCCGGGGCGCCGCAGCGGGCGCACACGGGGTCCGGAGCTGGTGCGGTGCCGGGCGGCCGCACGGAGCCACGGTTGTCACTGTCTCCGGGAAGACTTGTCACCCCCGTGACGATATCGCCGTCGGGCTGGTTCGGCGCACACAACGCACCGCGGGGGCCAGTCCCTTCGGACCGGCCCCCGCGAGGGTCATTCCTTCCGACTCCGAACGACGTCGGCTACTGCATGACGGCCATGGCGAGCGCGCGGCGGGCGCGCAGCGAGGCGCGCTCGGCCCGGCGCTGCATCCGGCGGGCCATCGCCAGGCGCACGGCCCGGCGTTCCCGCTCGGCCTCGTGCAGTCGCTCGCGCATATGCGCACGAGCCATGGCTTCTGGGATGAGTTGCATCTCTCGGGTCCTGTTCTGACGCAAGGTGTTCGCGCTCGAGGTGGTGAAGTCTGGGATCACGGAGCCTGCGGGCTCGCTGGGGGACGGCTTCATCGGGGCCTGCTTCTTGGGGTCGTGCGTGAGGGGACGGTCGATTGTTCCTGGGGTGTTCATGCCGTGACCGGGTTCTTGCGCGGGCGGCCACGCGGCCGCTTCCGGGCGACGACGACACCTTGGACGAAGAGCTCGCCACCCCAGACGCCCCAGGGCTCACGCCGCTCCTTGGCGCCGGCGAGGCAGGCCTCGATCAGCGGGCAGGTGCGGCAGAGGGACTTGGCGTACTCGACGTCGGCCGGCGACTCGGCGAAGAAGACCTCCGGGTCGTAGGAGCGGCAGGGGACGGGCACGCCGAGGTTCTCGATGGCGTCGTCGAGCGCGGTGAGCGCGGTGAGCGGGGTCAAGGTGGAGTCCTCCGTGAGGCCGGGCGGGGGGAGCGTTTGTGAAAGCGGTACGGACGGGGCGTGCGCTTCGAGTTGCACGGTTCGTCTTCCTCGTCTGGTCGTTCCGGCCCTGTGGGACCGGGTGGCGGCTTGGTACCGGGTTCTTTTCTTGTCCCGAGGCCCCTTCGGCCTGCTGTCCCCGTTCGGGGAAAACAGAAGGGCCGCGGATCCCGGATGGGGTTCCGCGGCCCTGAAGGCGCCGGCCTGATCGGTATCAGGCTGGATCACTCCAGGGTTCTGGCCCACGGAAGGCCCACATCTGGTGGTGGTGCGTCGTCTGCTTCCGGAATCCGGCACCGGTCGCCGCGAAGGCATAGGCCTGGGCCTGTGCCGCTACTGCATCCAGTGCCTTGGTCGGTCGCTCATTGCGCTCACGGATGGGAAGACCCGCGAGAGACAGGGAGGACTCCGGACGCACGGCACGGATGCCGGACAGACCGGTGCCCCGGCCGGAAACGCCGAGCATGCACGTGGAGACGACCGAGCGATCGGTCAGTTTGGCGGTGCTGACGGAGCTGGTCTTGATGCTGATCACTTCAATCGCCTCCTCTCGGCGTCTCGGGGGACCGAGCTTGAGCCGGTCCGACGGATAGACAAGTACACCACGGAATCGGGGCCTCCGAGAAGGCCGCCGTCCCCGTGCCTAAGAACCTATGGGGATTGCTGGGGCATGCGCAAACTATTTTTTCGACGAGTTCGTATCAGTCCCCGTTGTCCTGTTCAGCGGTATCCCCGCCTGCGCAGATGGCCAGCACGTCGGCTCCGTAGCGGTTGAGCTTGCGGACGCCGACTCCCGGGATGCGTGCCAACTCGCGCTCGTCGTCGGGGACCGCTTCGGCGATCGCGATCAGGGTCTTGTCGGTGAAGACGCAGAACGCCGGCTGTCCGCTGCGCCTGGCCTGTACCGCCCGCCACTCGCGCAGCCTCTCGTAGAGACCCTCGTCCATGTCGGAGGGGCAACCGTCGCAGCGCATCAGCTTCATCTCACCGGCGTCCGACAATGTGCGCCCGCACACCCGGCATCGGGCCGGGGTTCTGCTCGTGCGCCGCGGAGCGACCGTCGTACCACCGGTGTTCAAGCCGCGGAAGCCGCGTTCGATGCCTCCGCTGCCACCGGCGACGGTGCGGCCGGCACCGGCGGACGTGCCGCGGCGCAGTCCGTCGAGGAAACGGCTGGGCCCTCGGCTGGGGCGGCCGCCGGGCGAGCGGGACAGGGCCCAGGAGAGATGGAGGTGTTCTCGGGCGCGGGTGACCCCTACATAGAGGAGGCGGCGTTCCTCTTCGATCTGCTCGTCGGTCCTGGCGTAGGTGATCGGCATCATTCCCTCGGCGACACCGACGAGGAAGACGGCGTCCCATTCCAGGCCCTTGGCGGAGTGCAGGGAGGCGAGGGTGACTCCCTGCACGGTCGGCGCGTGCTGGGCGTTCGCGCGCTCGTCGAGCTCCGCCACGAGCTCGGCGAGGGTGGCATCGGGCTTGGCCGCGGCGAAGTCCTGGGCGAGGTTCACGAGCGCGGCCAGGGACTCCCATCGCTCTCTGACCGCTCCGGAGCCCGCCGGAGGCGTGGGAGTCCAGCCTTCGCCCGAGAGGACGGCACGCACCTGGGAGGGCAGGTCGACCGCGTTGTCCAAGAGGGAGTCGTTGGCGCCGAAACGGGCGGCGCCGCGCAGGGCGATGCCCGCCTTGCGCACCTCGGGGCGGTCGAAGAACCGCTCGGCGCCACGCAGCTGATAGGGAACCCCGGCGTCCGCGAGGGCCTGTTCGTAGATCTCTGACTGGGAGTTGGTGCGGAACAGGATCGCGATCTCGGCCGGGGGGATCCCGGAGGCGAGCAGGTCACGGATGCGCCGGGCCGCGCCCTCGGCCTCGGCGGGCTCGTCTGCGTACTCGGTGTAGACGGGTTCGGGGCCCGGGGCGCGCTGGGAGATCAGCTCGAGCCGGTGGTCAGCGGCACGGCCGCGGGCCTGGGCGAGGAGGCCGTTGGCCAGATGGACGACCTGGGGTGAGGAGCGGTAGTCACGGACCAGTTTGACGACGGTGGCTCCGGGGTGACGGACGCGGAAGTCGAGAAGGTGGTCGGGCGTGGCGCCCGTGAAGGAGTAGATGGTCTGGCTGGCGTCGCCGACGACACACAGGCTGTCGCGGTCGCCGAGCCACAGCTCCAGCAGCCGCTGCTGGAGTGGGCTGACGTCCTGGTACTCGTCGACCACGAAGTGCTGGTACTGGGCGCGGACCTCGTCCGCGATGTCGTGCCGGTCCTGGAGGATGCCGACGGTCAGGAGGAGGACGTCCTCGAAGTCGATGACGGCTCGCTCCCGCTTGAGGTTTTCGTAGGTGGCGTAGAGCTGGGCGATCTCGGCGGGGTCGCGGGGGGCCTCACGGGCTGTCTTGGCAGCCGCGGCGGCGTAGTCGGCGGGGACGGTCTGGGTGACCTTGGACCACTCGATTTCGGCGGTCACGTCCCGGAGTTCGTTGCGGTCGAGGCGGATTCGGCAGGCGGCGGCCGCGTCCGCGACGATCTGGATCTTGCGATCCACGATTTTCGGGATGCCGCCACCGACTGCTTTCGGCCAGAAGTACTGGAGTTGACGCAGGGCGGCGGAGTGGAAGGTGCGGGCCTGGACGCCGGCGGCCCCGAGCTGGCGGAGGCGGCCGCGCATCTCACCGGCTGCGCGGTTGGTGAAAGTGACGGCGAGCACACTGGAGGGCTGGAGGATGCCGGCGCGCACCCCGTAGGCGATGCGGTGGGTGATGGCTCGTGTCTTGCCGGTGCCGGCGCCTGCCAGCACGCACACCGGGCCGTGCAGCGCGGTCGCGACCTCGCGCTGCTCGGGGTCGAGCCCTTCGAGTACCGCGTCGGCCCCACTCGGCAGAGCGGAATATTGGCCGCTGCCGGGGACCTGCGGGAAGGGGGTGGAGTGCGTTGCTGCTGTCACCCCGCCATGCTGCCAGGTCGGCCGAGACGGGTGCGGCGGTTGTCCACAGGGAGACGGCTGCAGTCGTACTAATACGGCTGATGTGCAGGCGCGCGCTTGCCGACGCGGCAGACGCGCGCTTGCTCATGCGGCAGCGGCCGCGCTTTCATGCGGCAGGCCCACACCCCGGGAAGGACAAAAGGTCCGGTTACCGCAGGGGCGGGAATGGTGGAACGTTCACGTATGTTGCCTTGTCAGCGAGTACGCATCCCAAGCCGCAAAGGAGCGCGACAGATATGCCGGGCACTGTGACGATGTACAGCACCTCGTGGTGTGGCTACTGCCATCGGCTGAAGAGCCAGCTGGACCGGGAGGGCATCGCGTACAACGAGATCAACATCGAGCAGGACCCGGACTCCGCGGCGTTCGTGGAGAAGGCGAATGGCGGAAACCAGACGGTTCCGACCGTGCTGTTCCCGGACGGTTCGACCCTCACGAACCCGTCGCTGGCACAGGTCAAGCAGAAGATCGGTGCCTGACCGCTCCGCGGCCGGGGCTGTGACGAAGGCGGTCCCTGAGGTGTCTCAGCGACCGCCTTCGTGTGGTTTGTCCCACACCAGCGTGTAGCGCCACAGGAGCCGACGCCGGAACCGGCAGCCTGGCAACAGGCGCCTGGCGGTCTCCCGGACCTGGCCCCAGTGCATGGTCGAGTCCTCGATGGGCATGCCGACGGGGCCGCCCTTCCCGCCCCTCAGCAGGGCGTGGAACCGGCTCGCGGGCACGCCGCATCCGCTGACCACCCAGTCCAGAAGCGTCCTGTTGTTCGCCAGCCCGACGATCATCAGCCGGCCGCCGGGCGAGAGCAACCGCACGAGAGGGGCCACCCCGTCCTCGAAGGCCGTGTGGTGGACGACGGCGACGGCGCTGATGAAGTCGTACGTGCCTTCCCGCAGGGACGCCCCGTCGAGGTAGTCCCCTTCCAGGAACGTGACGTTCCGGGGCACGTCATCGCGCGCCAGCCGGATCATCTCCGGCGAGCGGTCCACGCCCGTCACGGACCCGGCCCTGGCGGCGAGCTTACGGGCGAGCAGTCCGTCGCCGCAGCCGATGTCGAGGGCCCTGCGGCAGCCCTCGGGGACGGCGGCGAGCACCACGGGGTGGTAGTGGACGTTGTGGTTCCAGTACGGGTCGCTCATCGGACCGCCAGGTCAGACGCTCCTCGTCGGCAGCGGCTTGCCGTACCAGAGTTCGATCAGGCGGGCGGCGATGGAGATGCCGTACGGGGGCAGCACCTCTCCGGACTCGAAGGCGGCCCGCAGTTCTTCGCGGGAGAACCAGCGCGCCTCGTGGATCTCGTCGCCGTCGACGTTGATCTCAGTGGAGGTGGCGCGGGCGAGGAAGCCGAGCATCAGGCTGGACGGGAAGGGCCAGGGCTGGCTGGCGACGTACTCGACCTCGCCGACGGTGATGCCCGCTTCTTCGAAGACCTCGCGGCGCACCGACTGCTCGATGGACTCGCCCGGTTCGACGAAGCCCGCGAGGGTCGAGAAACGGCCCTCGGGCCAGTGCACCTGGCGGCCCAGCAGGATGCGGTCCTCCTCGTCGGTGACGGCCATGATCACCGCGGGGTCGGTGCGCGGGTAGTGCTCGGCGCCACAGGCAGGGCAGCGGCGGATGTGACCGGCGGCCGCGATGACCGTGCGTTCGCCGCAGCGCGAGCAGAATCGGTGCATGCGCTGCCAGTTCTCCAGGGCGACCGCGTGCACCATCAGTCCCGCCTCGCGCGGGGACAGCAGCAGTCCGGCCTCGCGCAGGCCGGCCGGGCGCGCGGACTGGTCGATGCGGCCCGGGAGGGCGTCCTTCTGGAGGGCGAAGTAGCTGACGCCGTCCTCGTCGGTGCCCAGGAAGTAGCGGTGGGCCTCCGTGAGGGGTGCCTCGAAGGAGGGGGTCATGACCAGTTCGGTACGGCCGTCGGGCGTCTCGTCGATGAGGACCTGACCGCCGGAGACCACGAAGCAGCGGGTGGTGGGGTGGCTCCACGCCGCGGCGAGCCAGGCCTCGTCGAGCCGGTGGTGGGCGGCCCGGTCGATGCCGCTCGGGGCGGTGAGCGAGATGGGCCGGTCGGCGGTGTGGTCGGTCCAGGTGGTCACGGGTGCTTCCAACTCCCCCGGTGGAACGGATGTTTCGGCGGGCGGTTCAGCGGTACGTACGGCCGGAACGGACCGGGTCCGGCGGGCCTTGGGCATGCGGGGCGGCCCTTTCAGTGTGCCGTGTCCCGCGGTCCGTCCGGCCGGGCTTCCGCCCACTGGGATGGTCAGTCCGCATCGCGCCAGTTCTCCCCCAGGTCGCCCCACAGATATGCGGCGGTCTCGACGCCTTTGAGAAGCAGATCGAGTTCGACCTTCTCGTTCGGGGCGTGCCAGCCGTCGGACGGGACCGAGATACCGAGGAACAGCACGGGTGCGCCGAGGACGTCCTGGAGATCCGCGGCTGGTCCCGAGCCACCTTCGCGGGTGTAGCGGACCGGCTGCCCGAAGGCACGGCCCATGGCTCGCGCGACGGACTGCAGAGCGGGGTGGTCCAGGGGCGTCAGGCAGGGGCGGGTGGCCCCGCTGAAGGTGATCTCGTGCCGGATCCCGGCGGGCAGCTGGTCGGCGGCCCAGGTGCGGACGGCCTTCTCGATGTGGTCGGGATCCTGGCCGGCGACGAGCCGGAAGGAGAGTTTGACCATGGCCGAGGACGGGATGATCGTCTTGCTGCCGGGGCCCTGGTAACCGCCGCCGATGCCGTTGACCTCGGCGGTGGGGCGGGCCCATATGCGCTCCAGGGTGGTGTGTCCGGCCTCGCCGTACGTGGCGGTCGACCTGGCGGTGCGCAGCCACTGCTCCTCGTCGAAGGGCAGTTCGGCGAACAGCTCGCGTTCGCGGTCGGTGAGTTCGGTGACACCGTCGTAGAACCCGGGTACCGCCACGCGCGCGTGCTCGTCGTGCAGGGCGGCGACCAGGCGGGCGGCCGCGGTGGCGGGGTTGGGCACGGCGCCGCCGAAGGAGCCGGAGTGGATGTCCTGCTCGGGGCCGTGCAGTGTGATCTCGCACTCGGCGAGCCCGCGCATGCCCGTGCACAGGGTGGGGGTGTCCGAGGACCACATGCCGGTGTCGGAGACGATCACTGCGTGGGCGGCCAGCCGGTCCGCGTGCCGCTCGACGAGGGTGCGGAAGTTCGGCGAGCCGGACTCCTCCTCGCCCTCGATCAGCAGCTTCAGGTGGACCGCCGGGGCGGTGCGCCCGGTGGCGGCGAGGTGGGCGCGGACCCCGAGTGTGTGGAAGAACACCTGCCCCTTGTCGTCGGCGGCACCGCGCGCATGGAGACGGTTCTCGCGGATCACCGGCTCGAAGGGGTCGCTGTCCCAGCCGTCCTCGCGGGCGGCGGGCTGTACGTCGTGATGGCCGTAGACCAGGACGGTGGGCGCCTGCGGGTCGTCGCAGGGCCATTCGGCGAAGACGGCGGGGGCGCCGTCCGTCGGCCACACCTCGGTGGTGGGGAAGCCGGTTTCCCGGAGCTTGGCGGCGAGCCACTCGGCGCTGTGCCGCACGTCCGCCGCGTGCTCGGGCTGGGCGGAGACCGACGGGATGCGCAGCCACTCCGCGAGGTCGTCGAGGAAGGCGGCGCGGTGGCGGTCGATGTACGTGCGGACGGCGCTGTCCGGGGTCTCGCTCATGGCCACGAGCCTATCCGCCCCCGCCGACATCCAGATCCGCCGGTTCCTCGCTGCGAGGGTCGGACAGCAGCAGCCGCTCCAGCGCGGCCCGGTCCGGGAGGCCGTCGGGTCGTACGACCTCGCCGCTGCGTACGTACACGAACACGGCCTTGACGGCTTCCAGGGGCACGCCCTGCTGCTCGGCCCAGGCGAGCCGGTACAGGGCGAGCTGGAGCGGGTCGCCGGTGCGGGCACGGCCGGTCTTCCAGTCGACGATCTCGTACGCCGTCCCGTCGACGTCGTCCGTGCGATAGACGGCGTCGATGCGGCCCCGCACCACGCGTCCGCCGATGGAGAGCTGGAAGGGTGCCTCGACGCGGTACGGGGTGCGGTGCGCGAAGGGCGTGCGTTCGAAGGCCTCCTTGAGGGCCTCGAGGTCTTGCTCGTCGGCGATCTCGGCCTCGCCGCCGGGCAGCTCCTCGGGCTCCAGCATGGGCAGCCGCAGCTCCTCGAAGCGGGCCTCGACCCAGGCGTGGAAGCGGGTGCCACGACGCGCGGCGGGTTGCGGGGGGCGCGGCACGGGACGCGCGAGCTCCCGGGCGAGCCCGTCCGGGTCGGCGACCAGGCGCAGCACCTGGGACGCGGTCAGCGACGGCGGCAGGGGTACGTCGGTGACGCCCGCGCGGGCGCGCACCAGCTCCCCGGCGAGGGCGTCCAGGTCGCGGTCCCAGGAGGCGACGGCGCGCACCTCCTCCGGTGTGAGCGCGGGTTGATCCTCGGCCGGGTGCCGGCGGGCGTGCGGGACGGTCGGGGCGCCGTCGCCGCCGGGTACGCGCGCGTGGGGTGCGCGGGGCGGGTCCGCCGGGCGGTCCGTCGTCCAGGAGTCCCAGTCGGAGGCTTCCTCCTGAGGGAAGTCGTCGCGGTGATCGTCGGGGTGGTCGTCGTGCAGGTCGTCGCGGGGGCCTTCGCCCCCGTAGAGGTCGTCGTCGTGCGGTGGAGGCGGCCATTCCGGGTCGTCGTACGCGGAGGGGACATGGGCGGCCGCGGGGTGGACGGCGTCGTGCGTCGCGACCCGGTCCAGATGGGCCAGCACGGTCTCGGCGGCGGCCCGGCGGCGGGCGAGGGCCGCCTCGTCCAGCGGGAGCGGCCAGGCATGGTCGGCGATGTCCTCGCGCAGAGCCGGGTTCTCCTCGTCCTCGGCGGGCTCCTCGGCCCAGGCCTCGATCTCGCCGAACCCGGCGGCGCAGTGGTCGTAGAGGGCCCGGAGGAAGTCCGAGGGTCCCCGGGGGCGCTTCTGGGTGGGTCCCCACCAGTGCCCGGAGCCGAGGAGCAGGGAGCGGGGGCGGGTGAAGGTGACGTAGCCGAGGCGGAGCTCCTCGGTGTGCTGGTGCTCCTTCATGGCCTCGTGGAAGTCCTTCAGGCCCCGCGAGTCCCACGTCTCGACGTCGGGCAGGGTGTCGGCGTCGCCGCGCAGCGCGTGCGGCAGGACCTTGCCCTGGGCGGTCCACTTCTCACGGCCCTGGGTGCTCGGGAAGGTACCGGTGACCAGTCCGGGGACGGCCACGACGTCCCATTCCAGGCCCTTGGACTTGTGCGCGGTGAGCACCTTGACGGTGTTCTCACCGCCCGGCAGGGCGTTGTCGAGGCCCTTCTCGTACTGGGCTGCGGTGCGCAGGAAGCCGAGGAAGGCCAGGAGGGTGGCGTCCGGTTCGTTGGCGGCGAAGGACGCGGCGATGTCCAGGAAGTTCGACAGGGTTTCGCGGCGGCGGGCGGCCAGCGCGTGCGGCGACGCGGACAGCTCCACCTCCAGGCCGGTGACGGCGAGCACCCTGTGCAGCACGTCCATCAGCGGGTCGGCGAGGGAGCGGCGCAGCTCGCGCAGTTCTGCGGCGAGGCGCGCGAACCGCACGCGCGCGTCGGGCGAGAAGGGCAGCCCGTCGTGGTCCCGCTCGGCCTGCATCGGCAGCTCGAGAAACGTGTCGAGGGCGTCGGCGAGCGATGTCACCTCGGACGGGTCGACGCCCTCGACGGCCGCGGCGAGCCGGCGCTCCGGGTCGTCGGCGGCGTCCACGCGCGCGTGGGACACGAGCAGCCGGGCGCGCCGGCCCAGGAGGGCGAGGTCGCGGGCGCCGATGCGCCAGCGCGGACCGGTGAGCAGGCGGACCAGGGAGGCGTTGGCGCCGGGGTCCTGGAGGACCTCGCAGACGGCGACAAGGTCGGCGATCTCGGGCAGGTGCAGCAGCCCGGACAGACCCACGACCTCCACCGGGATGTCGCGGTCGACGAGGGCGCCCTGGATCTCGGCGAAGTCGGACGCCGTGCGGCACAGGACCGCGATCTCGCCGGGCGCCGTACCGGTGTGCACGAGGTGGGCGATGGTGTCGGCGATCCAGTCGATCTCCTCGGCATGGGTGCGCAGCAGCGCGCAGCGGACCCGTCCGTCGCGTTCGGCGCCGGGGGCGGGGCGGAGGGCCTGCACGCCCGCGTGCATCGCGCGCAGCGGCTCCGCGAGGCCGTTGGCGAGATCGAGGAGGCGGCCGCCGCTGCGGCGGTTCTCGCCGAGCGCCTGGCGGGTTGCCGGGCGGCCGTCGGCGTGCGGGAAGTGCTCGGGGAAGTCGTCCAGGTTGGCGACGGACGCGCCGCGCCAGCCGTAGATCGCCTGGCAGGGGTCGCCCACGGCGGTGACGGGGTGGCCGGTGCCCCCGCCGAACAGCCCGGCGAGCAGGACGCGTTGAGCCACCGACGTGTCCTGGTACTCGTCGAGCAGCACCACACGGAACTCGTCGCGCAGCACGCGCCCCACCTCGGGAAGGCCCGCCAGGTTCGCCGAGAGGGCGATCTGGTCGCCGAAGTCGAGGAGGTCGCGCTCCCGCTTGGCCGCGCGGTAGCGGCCGACCAGCTCGGCCAGTTCACGGCGGGCGGTGGCCGTCTCCGGAACCTTGCGCAGGTCGGCGTTGCTGAGGCGGACGCCGTCCAGGGTGCGCAGCAGACCGGCGTCGTACGCCCGCAGGTCCTCCGGTCGTACGAGGTGTTCGGCCAGCTCGGAGTCGAGGGCGAGGAGATCGCTGACGAGGTCCGGGAAGGAGCGGGTCAGCGCCGGGTAGGGGCCGTGGGCCTCGCGCAGCACACGCGCGGCGAGCTGGTAGCGGGTGGCGTCGGCGAGCAGGCGCGAGGTCGGCTCGAGTCCGATGCGCAGCCCGTGATCGGCCAGCAGACGGCCCGCGAACGCGTGGTAGGTGGAGATCACGGGCTCGCCGGGCGGGTTGTCCGGGTCGATCACGTCCGGGTCGGTGACGCCCGCCCTGACGAGTGCTTTGCGGACGCGCTCGGCGAGTTCACCGGCGGCCTTGTTGGTGAACGTCAGGCCGAGGACCTGTTCCGGCGCGACCTGTCCGGTGCCGGCGAGCCACACCACGCGGGCCGCCATCACCGTGGTCTTGCCCGACCCGGCACCTGCCACGATCACCTGCGGGGCGGGCGGCGCGGTGATGCAGGCCATCTGCTCCCGGGTGAACGGGATGCCGAGGAGCTCCTTGAGCTCATCGGGGTCGGTGATACGAACGGGCACGTCCGAGAGGCTAGCGGCGGCCACTGACAGCGGATGCCGGACCGCTTGCCGGAGCCGGAGAAACGCTGGTCGGCAGGTGTGGTGCGATCCATCACACAGACGTTCTCAAACCACGACTGTCGTCATTCCACGCGGCCTCACCCCACGCGGCCTCACCCCACGCGGCCTCACCCCACGCGGCCTCATCCCACGCGACCTCACCCCACGCGACCTCACTCCACGCGGCCTCATTCCACGACGTGACGGCCCTCCGGCCGCGCGCTGCACGAGGCCCGGAACGCGCAGTGCGTGCAGTGTTGCCCCGTCGTCGGCGAGAAGCGCTCGTCGAGGACCTTGCCCGCGGCGGAGGCCAGCAGCTCGCCCACCCACTCTCCCGCCAGGGGCTCCTGAGCCTGCACCTTGGGCAGACCCTCGCCGCCGTCCTTCTTGGCGGCGCCCTGCCTCAGCTGGACGAGTTCGGCACCGCCCGGCTCCGGGCGTCTGCCGTCGAAGGCCTCGTCGACGGCGCCCTCGCGCACGGCGAGCTGGTAGACGGCGAGCTGCGGATGGCGGGCCACCTCGGCGGCGCTGGGTGCCTGCTTGCCGGTCTTGAAGTCGACCACATAGGCGCGACCTTCGCCGTCCGCCTCGACGCGGTCCATGGATCCGCGGATGCGCACCTGGTAGTCGCCCGACTCGAGGGTGACGTCGAAGTCGTGCTCGCTGGCCACCGGGGTGCGGCCGTCACGGACGCCGTTGGAATCCACGTGCCACCTCAGGAAGCGTTCGAGCGCCACGCGCGCGTTCTCCTTCTCCTGCGCGGACTTCCACGGCGCGTCGAAGGCGAGCGCGTTCCACACCGAGTCGAGGCGCTCCATGAGCACGGCGAGGTCCGCGGGGGTGCGTCCGGACGCCACCTCGTCGGCGAGGACGTGCACCACGTTGCCGATGCCCTGGGCGGCGGTCGCCGGCGCGTCGGCCTTCACCTCGCGCCCCAGGAACCACTGCAGGGCACAGGTGTTGGCGAGCTGGTCCAGGGCGCTTCCGGAGAGCACGACGGGCTGGTCGCGATCGCGCAGCGGCACCTTGCTCTCGGTCGGGTCCCACATACCCCACCAGCGGTAGGGGTGCGCGGACGGAACCAGGGGACGGCCGTCCTCGTCGGCGAGCGCGGCGAGCCGGGCCAGTCGGCGCGCGGCGGCCTCCCTGAAGGCGGCCGAGGCGCGCGGGTCGACGGTCGTGGCGCGCAGCTCGGCGACGAGCGCGGCCACGGACAGCGGACGGCGCGGACGGCCGGTGACGTCCCTTGGCTCGACGCCGAGTTCGGCGAGGAAGCGGGACGGCTGGTCGCCGTCGTCCGCGGGGGCCTTCACGGCGGTGGCGACCAGGCGTTCACGCGCTCGCGTGCACGCCACGTAGAACAGTCGTCGTTCCTCGGCCAGCAGGGCGCCAGGAGTGAGGGGTTCGGCGAGGCCGTCACGGCCGATGCGGTCGGCCTCCAGCAGGGAGCCACGGCGGCGCAGGTCGGGCCACAGGCCTTCCTGGACGCCCGCGACGACGACCAGGCGCCACTGCAGGCCCTTGGAGCGGTGCGCGGTCATCAGGCGTACGGCGTCGGGGCGGACGGCCCGGCGGGTGAGCGTGTCGGCGGCGATGTCCTGGGCCTCGATCTCCTCCAGGAAGTTGAGGGCGCCGCGCCCGCCGGTGCGCTCCTCGGCCCGCGCGGCGGTCGCGAACAGGGCGCACACGGCGTCGAGATCGCGGTCCGCGTTGCGCCCGGCCGCGCCGCCGCGCCGGGAGGCACTCTCCAGGCGTCTCGGCCAGGGTGTGCCGTCCCACAGCTCCCACAGGGCCTCCTCCGCCGTGCCGCCGCCCGCCAGCCGCTCACGCGCCTTCCGGAGCAGTGCGCCGAGGCGCTGGGCCCCCCGCGCATACGCCGGGTCGTGCGCCACCAGGCGTTCGGGCTCGGCCAGCGCCCGCGCGAGCAGTTCGTCGGAGGGCGGCGGAACGGGGTTGCCCGCGGCCCGCTCCTCCTCGCGCAGGGCACGGCCCAGGCGACGCAGGTCCGCGGTGTCCATGCCTGCGAGCGGGGAGGTGAGGAGGGTGAGCGCGGTCTCGGTGTCGAGCCAGCACGCCTCGGCGCCCGCCTCGTCGTCGGCGACGTCCGCCTGAACCGCGGCATCCGTTTCCGCGTCCGGGGTGTCGGCAGTCGCTTCGGAGTCCTCGCCCGGGGCGAAGGCACCCGCGCGTACCCCGTCGTCCTTGGACCGGGCGTCCGCAGGCGCGCGTACCTCGCTGTCCGCACCCGCGTCAGGAGCGCACGCACTCTCGCATGCCACGCCGTCCTCGTCAGGAGCGCAGGCACGGGCCCCTACCTCGTCGTCCACGTTCGGGGCGTGCGCACGGGTTCCTGCCCCGTCCTCCTCGTCCGGGTCGTGCGCACGCGCGCGTACGCCGTCTTCCGCCGAGGTGTGCGCACGCACGCGTACGTCTTCCGCCGAGGTGTGCGCACGCGCGTGCACGCCGTCGTCCCTGCCCGACGCCTCTGCCCGCGCCACCGCGCGCAGGGCCGTCAGCAGAGGCGTCACCGCGGGTTCGTGGCGCAGCGGCAGGTCGTCGCCGTCGATGTCCAGGGGAACCCCGGCGGCTGTGAGGACGCGGCGCACCGTCGGGAGCGTGCGGGCTCCGGCGCGCACCAGGACGGCCATCTCGCCCCACGGGACACCGTCCTCCAGGTGCGCTCGCCGCAGGATGTCGGCGATGTTGTCCAGCTCCGTGCCGGGGGTGGGATACGTGTAGACCTCGACGCGCCCCCCGTCATGCACCGCGGCGAGTTCCCGGTGGGCGCGCACCTTCTCCGCCGGAAGGCGGGTCAGCGGCATGCGCCGGGTCAGCAGGCGGGTGGCGGACAGGAGGGCGGTGCCGGAGCGGCGGGACGTCCTGAGGACCTCCACGGGTGCCGGTGCGCCGTCGGCGCGCGGGAAGGCGTACGGGAAGTCGAGGATGCCGCCCACGTCGGCCCCCCGGAAAGCGTAGATCGACTGGTCGGGATCGCCGAGGGCCACCAGGGTCCGGCCGCCGCCCGCAAGAGCGCGCAGAAGGCGTACCTGCGCCGGATCGGTGTCCTGGTACTCGTCCACGTAGACGGCGTCGTACTGCCCGGCCAGCCGCTCGGCGATCCGGGGACGGCGGGCCAGCAGCACCGCGCGGTGGACCAGCTCCGCGTAGTCGATCACTCCCTGGAGGTCGAGGACGTCCAGGTACTCGGCGAGGAAGGCGGACGCGGCCTCCCAGTCGGGGCGGCCGATGCGCGCGGCGAAGCGGCGGAGGGCGTCCGGGCCGAGGCCGAGTTCGCGGCTGCGGGCCAGCACGGCGCGAACTTCGTCGGCGAAGCCGCGCGTGGTCAGACAGGCACGCAACTCGTCGGGCCAGCGCACGTGCGCGAGGCCCAGGCGCTCGAGGTCGGGCTGGCCGGCAAGCAGTTCGCGCACCGTCACGTCCTGCTCGGGACCGGACAGCAGGCGCAGGGGCTCGACGAATAGGTCGGTGTCCTGGTGGGCGCGGATCAGGGCGTAGCAGAACGAGTGGAACGTGGAGGCCTGCGGGGCGTGTGCCGCCCCGATCCGCAGCGCCATCCGGTCGCGCAGGTCGACGGCGGCCTTGCGGCTGAATGTCAGCACCAGGATGCGCTCCGGGTCGCCCCCGCGGGCGATCCTTGCGGCCACGGACTCGACGAGCGTGGTCGTCTTGCCGGTGCCCGGGCCCGCGAGGACGAGCAGCGGACCGGCCTCATGGTCAACCACCGCCCGCTGTGCGGCGTCCAGTCGAGGAGGAGCCACCCTGGCAGGCGGGGTACGCACCAGCCGGTAAGCGCCACGACTGCCCTGCCGCACCTGGGGGTGCGGCAGGCGCCTGGTGGAGGAAGAGGAGCTCACGTGGTTCGCCGGTCCTGGTGGTCGTACTCGGGGCTGTCACTGTCGGCGCCGGGCGCCGTCGTCGAGAGGCGGTGGTCGGGAGACGGGTGGGAGGACGGCCGCGCGAGGAGAGCGGTGGCCGAGGGATGAGGGTGACGCGCGCCCTTGACGCTACGCCCGCGCGTGCCGCGGAGGCATCGCTTCCCCTTGTTCCCATGGGTCCGTCGGGTCACGCGTGTCCCCCGCTGCACGAACGTACGGCATGTCACGGACGTGCCGTGCTTCCCCCGAACGGGCCACGCGTTCCCGTTCGGCCCGTCCGATGCCCGAAGCTGTCAGGTGTGACCCTCCGCGCGTTCGTCGCCGTCCCATCTCGCTCGCCTCATGTCGACCCGCGGCATATGGCCCTCGGACGCGCGGCCGGCCTCGCGCAGCGGGGTGCCCTCCTGGCGGTAGTGGCCCAGGGCCTCCAGTTCGTGCCCCGGGAGCAGCACGCCGTCCGCGCGGATGACGCGCCACCAGGGGACCGCTCCCCCGTAAAGGGCCATGACGCGGCCCACCTGGCGCGGGCCGCCCTCCTCCAGCCACTCGGCCATGTCGCCGTAGGTCATCACACGCCCCGGCGGAATATGTTCGGCCAGGTCAAGGACCCGTTCCGCGTATTCCGGCAGGGCGTCCGCCGGAAGGCTCTCCTCACTCATCCGCACCATCCTGCCGCACCCCACCGACAATGTGATGTGAGAGCTGCCGAGCGTGGCCCTCGCCCCGGCGCGGTGCTTCGGGCAGACTGTGCGCCCCCGCATTTGCACCCTGATGCCCCTCTGTGTCGGGTGGGCATGCCACCATCGTGCGGGCGGTGACTGGTGATACGAGATCAAGAAGAGACGATGAAGCAGCAGGGCGTGCACCCCGATGGCGCGGCGGGCACCTCTGAGGATTCGTCGCGCCCGGAAACCGCCGCCACGGGTGACAGCACCGCGGACGGGAACACCGCGGACCGGAACGCCACGGGTGACAGCACCGCGGACGGGAACAACACGAACCGAAACACCGCGCGTGACAGCACCGCGGACCGCGACACCGCGGATGACAGCACCGCGGACCGGAACAGTGCGGGTGAGAACGCCTCCGACCGGAACACAGACGACGGGGCGCCCGAGAAGGCGCACGTCGGCGAAACCATGCATGACAAGGCGCGTGCCCATGACGAACCTCAGGTGGACGAGCCGCGGGTAAGGGACCCGCAGCAGCCCGCGGGGCCGGACGGCGACCACACCGATGAGGTGGAGGGCGACGAGCCGCTGCTCCCCGCGCGCGTGCACCGCCCTTCCGATCTGATGCGGCTCCTGGTGGGCGTGCTCGCGATCGCGGTGCTGCTGGCCGTCGCCGCGTTCGCGCACGGCACCACCTCCGGACTCGAACAGGACATCAACAAGGGCACGGGGCAGGCACCCGATCTGCTGATCAAGATCGCGGGTCTGGCGTCGAGCATCGCGATCCTCCTGGTGCCGGTCGCCTTCGCGATCGAACGGCTGATCAAGCGGGACGGGCTGCGCATCGCCGACGGCGTCCTCGCGGCGGTCCTCGCCCACGGGGTGACGCTCGCCACGGACCTATGGGTCGCCAGGGCCGCCCCGCCGTCCATCCAGGAGGCGCTCACCCAACCCTCCCCCAGCGACATCCATGCCCTGACCGACCCGGTGCACGGCTATCTCGCACCCGTCATCGCCTATATGACGGCCGTGGGCATGTCACGCAGACCGCGCTGGCGCGCCGTGCTGTGGGTGGTGCTGCTGCTCGACGCCTTCTCGATGCTGGTCACGGGCTACACGACACCGTTCTCGATCGTCCTGACGGTGCTGATCGGCTGGAGTGTCGCGGCCGGGACGCTGTACGCCGTCGGCTCTCCGAACGTACGGCCCACCGGGCGGACCCTGATGGCGGGTCTGCGCACCGTGGGCTTCCGGCCCGTGAGTGCGGCGCGCGAGGAGATGCCCGACGCCGGGGACAACGGCGACCGCGGCCGGCGCTACTTCGTCACCCTGGAGGACGGCCCGCCCCTCGACGTCACCGTCGTCGACCGCGAGCAGCAGGCCCAGGGCTTCTTCTACCGCGTATGGCGGCGAATGACGCTGCGCGGCATCACCACCCGGCGCAGCCTGCAGTCGCTGCGCCAGGCCCTCGAGCAGGAGGCGCTCCTCGCGTATGCGGCCATCGCAGCCGGAGCCAACGCGCCCAAGCTGATCGCAACCTCCGAGCTGGGGCCCGACGCGGTGATGCTCGTCTACGAGCACACCGGTGGCCGCGCGCTCGACCAGCTGGCCGACGAGGAGATCACCGACGAACTGCTGCACGACACCTGGCACCAGGTGCGGGCACTGCAGTCACGACGCATCGCACACCGCAGGCTCGCCGGCGACGCCATCGTGGTGGATCGTTCCGGCACCGTGATCCTGACGGATCTGCGCGGCGGGGAGATCGCGGCCGGCGACCTGGTACTGCGGATGGACATCGCTCAGCTGCTGGCCACGCTCGGGCTGCGGGTCGGTGCCGAGCGGGCGGTGGCGTCCGCGGTCGGCGTGCTCGGCCCGGACGCGGTCGCCGACTGTCTGCCCATGCTGCAGCCGATCGCGCTGACGCGCTCCACGCGCGCGACGCTCAGAAGACTGGCCCGCGAGCGCGCCCACCGGGAGCGGGAAGCAGTTCTGGACGCGTCCCGGCAGGCCGGGCCGGACCATCCGGACGAGGGCGGCGACGGGGCAAAAGTCACCCTGGACAAGCCCGACAAGAAGGCCGAACGCGCCGCGCACCGGGCCGAGAAGCGAGCGATCGACGAGGCGCTGGAGGAGGCACGCGAGGAGGACCTGCTCACGCAGATCCGCCACCAGGTCCTGCGGATCCGGCCCCAGGCGCCGGTCGAACCGGCCCGTCTGGAGCGTGTGCGACCCCGTACGCTGATCAGCTTCATGGCCGGGGCCATCGGCGCATATTTCCTGCTGACGCAGCTCACCCACATCCAGTTCGGCACTCTCTTCGCCAACGCGGACTGGCGCTGGGTGGCGGCGGCCGTGCTCTTCTCGGCGCTGAGCTACTTGGCGGCCGCGATGGCACTGCTGGGCTTCGTGCCCGAGCGGGTGCCGTTCCTGCGGGCCGTGGCAGCGCAGGTCGCCGGGTCGTTCGTGAAGATCGTGGCGCCCGCGGCGGTCGGCGGTGTCGCGCTCAACACGCGCTTCCTGCAGCGCGCGGGGGTCCGGCCGGGGCTGGCGGTGGCGAGCGTCGGCGCCTCGCAGCTGTTCGGACTGGGCTGCCACATCCTGATGCTGCTCTCGTTCGGCTACCTCACGGGCACCGAGAAGACGCCGTCCCTGTCGCCGTCCCGCACGGTCATCGCCGGTCTGCTGACGGTCGCGGTGCTCGTCCTGGTCGTCACGTCGGTGCCGTTCCTGCGGAAATTCGTCGTCACACGCGTGAGGTCTCTGTTCGCGGGTGTCGTACCGCGCATGCTCGACGTGCTGCAGCGACCGCAGAAGCTGGTCACCGGCATCGGCGGCATGCTGCTGCTGACCGCGTCGTTCGTGATGTGCCTGGACGCCTCGATCCGGGCGTTCGGGCACGAGGAGAAGACCACGCTGAGCCTGGCCAGCGTCGCGGTCGTCTTCCTCGCGGGCAACGCGCTCGGTTCGGCCGCCCCGACGCCGGGCGGCGTGGGCGCGGTCGAGGCGACCCTGACGGTCGGCCTCATCGCCGTCGGACTGCCCAAGGAGGTCGCGGCGCCCGCGGTCCTGCTGTACCGCCTGCTGACGCTGTGGCTGCCGGTACTGCCGGGATGGCTGTTCTTCAACCATCTGACGCGCAAGGGGGCGCTCTGAGGCCGTGCACACGGCAACGACCGTGTACGCGCGCGTGACGCCCCACGCCGGCGCGGCCCTCGGAGACGGCAGTCACCCGCACGGCCCACGCCCCGAGCGGACCGCCCGGTGCGGCCCCACGATGGGAGCATGCCCAATCGTCACAGGATCAGCGCAACTGCCCTGACCACCGCAGCCGTCATCCTGTCCGCTCTCCTGACGGGAGGCGCCACCGGCCCCGCCTACGGGGCCCTGCCCGCCAACGGCGACCTCTCCAGTCAGAAGCTGAACTGGAAGGATTGCCCTGCGCCTTCCGCGGCGGAGGGTGGCGGCAGCGCCCCCGCACCGCTGCCGGACGGCGGCCGCTGGCAGTGTGCGACCATGAAGGCGCCCCTGAACTGGAAGAGTCCAAGCGGCAGCACGATCGACATCGCGCTGATCAGGGTGAAGGCCAGCGGCCCGCCGAGCAATCGGATCGGATCGCTCATCTTCAACTTCGGGGGTCCCGGCGGCTCCGGAGTCAGCACCCTGCCCGCTTTCGCCCAGGACTACGGGACCCTGCGCACCCGTTACGACCTGGTGAGCTTCGACCCCCGCGGGGTCGGCGGCAGCGCGGGCGTCAAGTGCGAGGACGACCAACAGCTCGACGTGTACTTCCAGCAGGACGCGATCCCGGACAACGCGGCCGAGCAGAAGGCGTACCTGAACAACACCAGGCAGTTCAACAACGCCTGCAGGCAGAACTCCCGGGCGGTACTGCCCTATGTGCGCACCACTGACGCGGCCCGCGACATGGATCTGCTGCGCAAGGTGCTCGGCGACGCCAAGCTGAACTACTTCGGCATCTCGTACGGCACCGAACTCGGCGGTGTCTACGCGCACCTGTTCCCCAAGAACGTCGGACGGGCCGTGCTGGACGCCGTCGTCGACCCGACGCTGAACCCTGCACAGAGCTCACTGGGCCAGGCCAAAGGGTTCCAGCTCGCTCTCGACAACTACGCCCGGGACTGCACCTCTAAGGGCACCGCGTGCCCGGTCGGCAAAACCCCGCAGGACGTCGAGAACCGGATCGTCAAGCTGCTGAGGGACCTCGAGCGCAAGCCGATCTCCGGTATCTTCCCCCGTCGGCTGACCCAGACCGCCGCTGCCAACGGCATCGCCCAGGCGCTGTACTCCAAGGAGTTCTGGGGGTACCTCACGACGGGCCTGCAGCAGGCGTACGCCGGCGACGGCAAGGTGCTGATGCTGCTGTCGGACTCGATGAACGGACGCAACGAGAACGGCCAGTACAGCAATCTCATCCCAGCGAACGTCTCCATCAACTGTGCGGACGAGAAGCAGCGGTACACCCCGGCCGACGTGAAGGCGAAGCTGCCGCAGTTCCGGGCCGCCTCCCGGGTGTTCGGCGACTTCCTGGCCTGGTCCATCCTCAGCTGCACCGACTGGCCGGTGGCAGGAGCCGCGGGTCACCCGGAGGTGAGCGCGCCCGGTGCCGCGCCGATCCTCGTGGTCGGCAACACCGGCGACCCGGCCACACCGTACGAGGGCGCGAAGAAGATGGTGCAGGCACTGGGCAACGGTGTCGGTGTCGAGCTGACCTACAAGGGCCAGGGCCACGGCTCGTACGACAGCGGGAGCACATGCGTGCAGGGCACCGTGAACAGCTATTTGCTGAACGGAAGGGTTCCTGCGGCCGGCACCGTCTGCTCCTAGACCCGCCTGTCCCTCGTCCCCGCCGGGAGCCGCCCGGCGGGGACAGGTACGGCAAAGAACCAGGTCAGGCGGTTATCCACAGATCGCCATGGGCTTGGCTCGGTCCGCCTACTATGGCCGGAGTGCTCCCCGCGAGTCCGTGCGGAGAGCTCGTGAGGGGGGTGCGCATGTCACGTTTCGTACGGTGGACGGCCGCAGCCGCCGCCGCGGTCCTTCTGACCGGCTGCGGCAGCGGTCCGTCCGGCGGAGACGACGGGAAGGGCGGGGACGGTCCGTCGGCGGCGTCGCGGTCGGCCACTTCCCCGGGGCTGCCCGCCTCGCTCACCTCGCAGAAGCTCGGCTGGAGCCGCTGCCGGGGCACCGCGGCCCCGAGCGGCGACTGGGAGTGCGCGACACTGAAGGTGCCGCTGGACTGGGCCAAGCCGGGCGGCGAGACGATCGGTCTGGCACTGATCCGTTCCAGGGCGAGCGGCGGCGGACGCATCGGCTCGCTCCTGTTCAACTTCGGCGGCCCGGGCGGCTCAGGGGTCTCGATGATGCCTTCCTATGCGAGTACCTTCGCCAAGCTCCATGAGCGTTACGACCTGGTGAGCTGGGATCCGCGCGGGGTGGGTGCCAGCAAGGGGATCCGCTGCCGCGGCGACAAGGAGATCCAGGCAGCCGAGAGCATCGACGCGACACCTGACGACTCCGCCGAGGAGAAGACCTACCTCGGCGACGCCGCCGCCTTCGGCAAGGGCTGCGCCAAGGCGGCCGGGCCGCTGCTCTCGCACGTCTCGACGACCGACACCGCACGCGACATGGACCTGATGCGCCAGGTCCTGGGCGACCGGACGATGCACTACTTCGGCATCTCCTACGGCACCGAACTGGGCGGTGTGTACGCACACTTGTTCCCGAAGAACGTCGGGCGCCTGGTGCTGGACGCCGTCGTCGACCCGACCGCCGACAGTGTGGGCCACGCAAAGAACCAGACCCGTGGCTTCCAGCGCGCGCTGGACGACTACCTCAAGTCGACCGGACAGGATCCGAAGCAGGGTTCACAGAAGATCGCGGACCTGCTGAAGCGGATCGACGCCAAGCCACTGCCGACGTCGTCCGGCCGCAAACTCACCCAGACCCTGGCCCTGACCGGCATCGTGCTACCGCTCTACAGCAAGGCGGGCTGGCCCCTGCTCACCAGCGCGCTCCGCTCGGCCGAGACCGGCGACGGTACGGAACTGCTGCGGCTGGCCGACGAGTACAACGAGCGGGATTCCTCGGGTCACTACGGCACGACGACGCATGCGCAACGAGTCATATCCTGCCTCGACGACAGACAGCGGCCGACGCCCGATGCGATCAAGAAGCTGCTGCCGGAGTTCGAGAAGATCTCACCCGTGTTCGGTGACTTCCTCGGCTGGGACACGGCCGGCTGGTGTCACGACTGGCCGGTGGCCGGGCAGTTCGACCACCCGGAGGTCAGCGCGGCGGGAGCGGCGCCCATGCTGGTGGTGGGCAACACCGGCGATCCGGCGACGCCGTACGAAGGCGCCCGCAGGATGGCCGACGGACTGGGCAAGGGCATCGGCGTCGAACTCACCTGGAAGGGCGAGGGTCATGGGGCGTACGGAAGCGGGAGCGACTGCGTGGACTCCACGGTCAACGCGTATGTCCTGGACGGGACGGTTCCGAAGGACGGCACGGTGTGCTCATGACGACGGCGAGGGCTTCGGACACCGCAGAATCCGGTCCGGCACTTCCGCTACCTGCCCGGCGCCCGGAGGCTCCGGCCCTGCTGCCGGGCTTCGACCCCACTCGGGAGCGCGCAACCCCCACGGCGCCATGATCGCCGGAGGTCCACCGCTGTTCGCGGACGTCTTTCCGGAGATCACCGCCGACATCCTGCGCTTGCTCGACCCTGATGACACGGCCCTGATCGAGCAGGTCCCGACCTTGCGTTACCACGGCGTGTGCACCTGCACGCCCGCCTGCCGCAATCTCCTCACCGCGCCACAGGGTTCACACACGCCCTACCTCTGCGAGCTGGAAGAGGGCGATGAGCCCGTGATCTGGCTCGGTCTCGATCCGACCGCAACGGTCGTCGTGGGTTCCGACCGCAACGGTCGTCGTGGGTATCGAGGTTCTGGACGGGAGAGACCTCGGCGCTGCGGCGCAGCGACCCTGACCACAGTAAGGGGCACAAAGAGGCCCACGGCATCTGAACTGGTCAGAGCCGTGGGCTTCTTCAGCCTCGCTGGTCAGGCAGACCAGTGATCAGTACACCGGCAAGTCAGGACGTGTACCGGCTGACCTGCGCGTTTCCTCCCTCCTCAACCCTCCTGGGCCGTCGTGGGGCCGTCCTCGGTGTCCGGGCCGTCCGCGAAGGCCCGGTTCACTGCCTCTCGGGTCCGCTTCTCGCTGCTGGGCATCAGGTGCGTGTACGTGCGCAGCGTGAAGCCCGGGTCGTGGTGCCCCAGGTACTGGGACACAGCCTTGATGCTCTCCCCCGCGTCCAGCAGTACCGAGGCGTAGAAGTGCCTCAACGCGTGCATCCCGCTTGCCCGGCCGCGAGGGACGCCCGCCGCAGCAAGAGCCGGGTGCCAGGTCCAGCGGTTGAAGTCGTTACGGTTGACCGGGCGGCCCTGATCCCTGTGGAAGAGCAGTGAAGCCGTGACCGGCGCACCGTCGACCGCCCGCCATGGCAGCGTTACAGCCGCGGGCGGATGCTGGCTGACGCGCTCCTCGAGCGATCGAGCGACGCTCTCAGGCAGCGGGACCGTGCGGGTCCTGGTGCCCTTGGGCGGCGCGAACACCGGGCGGTTACGGATGAGCTTGACCTGGCGGACCACATGAATCACGCCCTCGATGAAGTCGATGTCTTCGACCGCCAGGCCCAGGACCTCGCCCTGACGCAGACCGCAACCGCCAGCCAAATCCACCATGGCCCGGTACCGCTCCGGCAGGGCCGAGCGAACCGCGAACACGCGCTCACGCGGCCATGGAACAACCCGGCGAGGGTCGAGCTTCGGCGCACGCACGGACGAGGAACGGCAGGGGTTCTCGGGTATCAGCCGGTCGTCGACAGCCGCCGTGAGCATGGTCGAGAGATTCGCGAAGATCACCCGCTGATAGGCGGGCGCCACTCCCCCGTCCTGCAGCTTCCGCAGCCACTCACGGATGTGCGTCGGCCGGAGCGAGCCCAGCGTGCGACTGCCCAGGTACGGGAGGACGTGCAGGCGGATGCGCTGCTCGGTGCCCACGAACGTGCCGGGGTCCATGGTGAGCGACGCCAACCAGCGTTCGGCATGCTGTCGAACTGTGAGGCGACCGGCTTGCGGGTCGATGAACTGCCCGCGCGTCATGTCCGCCTCGATCTGCGCGAGCCACTGCTCAGCGAGCCGCTTCTGACGGTCGGGGAAGCTCTTGGACTTCTCGGTGCCGTCGGGGCCGATGTAGCGGGCGCGGTAGCGCAGGCCGACGCCGTATCGCTCGGTCTTGACCTTGACAGCCTTGCCGTTGGGTCCAGGCTCGGTCTTGTACCAGCGGTCTTGGATGTGCCCAGCCATCAGGCAGCCTCCCCAAGCTGGGCGTCCACCCAGGCCCGTACGTCCTCCGGGTCGAAGCGCAGGTGCCGGCCGACCCGGAAGCCGCGCGGGCCGCTGTGCTTCCGGCGCCACTGGTAGACCGTCTCGACGCTGGGGAGCTCGAACATCTCGACCAGGTCCTCAGGGGTCAGGAACCGGTTCGGCAGCTCTGAGGCCATGGTCAGCACTCCCTTTCGTCGGTGAGTCGGTCGCGTAGGGCCTCGCGAGCGGTCTCGCGGTTGAGCTGGACGTCACGGGCGATGGTGGCGGCGAGCGCGGATTCACCGGGGGTGTGGCCGTGTCCGGCGTACTGCCAGTCGGCCAGGACCAGGACGGTGTCCGGCTCGCAGTCGTCCAGGCCGAGCGCTTGCCGTTCCTGGGCGGCGCGGTAGTCGGCGCGTTCCTGGCGGAGGGCGCCGAGGGTGGTCGAGTACTGGCGGGACTTGGTGGAGAAGTGGCCGCGGAAGCCGAGCATGTGCGCCCAGGCCCACAGGCGGCGCTCCGGGTACAGCGGGTCGAGCATCTTGCAGGCCTCGATGAGGCGCCGGGTGTGGTCGGGGACCTGATGGCGGTCGAGTTCGGAGAGTTCGCCGATGCGGCGGTCCAGGCTGCCGGTGTTCTCGGCGGCCTTGGTGGCGTATTTGGCGACGTAGGACGCGACGGCCTGTTCCGTGATCTCGGAGCCGTCGCCGAAGGCCTTCACGGGCCGGACGTCGAGTTGGGCGCCCCAGCGGAACGTACGGGCCGGTTGGTCCTCGGCGGCCGGGACCGAGACCGATGTGTACGAGTGCGCGGCAGCTGCTCGGATCGCGTCGGCGAGGAGATCGATCGTCGCCCAGGCCGGGGGCGGGCTGTTCGGTCCTTCTGGGCCGTCGAGGCGGATCACGGCATGGAAGTGGAGGGCACCGCGCTTCTGGAACTCGGCGACCTTGCCGTACGAGACCCGCAGGTGCTCGGCAAGCTCGCGGCGGGTGAGCCCAGCGCGGGCAGCGATCTCGCGACGCAGTCGGGTGGTGAAGCGCTGCCAGAGATCGCCCGCGTGGTTGTTGAAGAGGACGGCGCCCGCGTAGTCGTATGTCTCCGGGTCGAGGGCGGTGCCGAGGGCGGGATCGTCGGCGGGGTGCCGGGTCCCGCAGCGGCAGTTGCCTCGGTCGGGACGGTTGTGGACCTGGCCGAAGGATGGGGCGGTGAGGGTGGCGAAGACGCGGGGGTGGTCGCGGACGGTGGTGGGGATCTCCCGGCGGTCGTCTCCGGCCAGGCCCGCGCGGATGAGGTGGTAGGTGTCGCCCGCGTAGGTGAAGGCGCAGGAAGGGCAGCGGGAGGCACGGCGGTTGCCGCAGGCAATGCGCAGGCATCCGCCGGGCTCGTTCTCGGTGTTGTAGTGGTGCAGGGTCTCGCCGCTGACCTTGTCCTTGTGAAGTGTCCAGCCACGCAGGCGGATGGGGTTGGCGCAGCCTCCGGTGCGGCGGATCTGGTCTTCCCAGCGGTGGAAGTCGGGAGCCGAAGCCACCCTCAGCAGGTCGCCGAGGGTGGCGGGGTCCCTGAGTGTCTCGGGGATCAACGGCGCCATCCTCGCTTCTGCGGGGTGTTGGCGTTGTTGCTGGCGGGGGCGGACCCGTTGTTGGGGGTGCGGCCACTGCGGGCGGGCTTTGCCGTTCGCTGAGTGTCGTGCACCTGGTGGGCTTTGGCGGTCTTCTTCAAGCGGTCGTACTCGCCGTCCAGTCCGTCGGACAGGATGCGGTCGACTCCGCGGCTCCAGCGTCGAGGCATCAGGAGTTCACCTCCTGCAGCCGTACGCGACGGGCCGTGCCGGTGCCGTGGCAGGCCGGGCAGTGGGCGGTGATGGTGCGGAGATGGCCGTGGGTGTCGCGGCCACCGAGGGTGATGGCGACGGAGGCGAAGCCGTCGCAGGCCGGGCAGATCCTCGCTGTGGGCGGGATTCGGTGGGCCATGATGGTGGTTCCTTTCGATTGCGGTTGGAAGGAACGGCCCCGGGTGGCGGCGTGCTTGGCGGCTTGTGCGCCACCCGGTGGCCGGTCAGCGGGAGATCCGGGAGCTCCGGCGGCTACGGCCTTTGGTCGCGTACATGGCTGCGTCGGCGGCGGCGAGCGCGTCGGTCAGGGTGCGCACTGGCAGATCGGCGAGGGCGCAGGAGCCGACGGAGGCGGCCAGCGGCAGAGATGCGCCGTCGTAGGGCAGTGGCCGGTGAAGTGTGGCGGTGAGCGCGTCGATATCGGCGGCGGCCAGGTCCGGGACCACGGCGACGAACTCGTCTCCGCCCAAGCGGCCAGCGGTGCCGTTGCGTCCGCACCAGGTGCGCAGCCGGTCGGCGGTCTCGACCAGGGCGGCGTCCCCGGCGGCGTGGCCGTGGGTGTCGTTCAGGGTCTTGAAGTGGTCGAGGTCGACCAGGAGGACGGCGGCGTGCGGGTGCCGGCGGATGCAGTGTTCGGCGCGGGCGGTCCATCCGGCGCGGGTGTGCAGGCCGGTGAGTGGGTCGCGGCGGGCGGAGGCGAGGCGGTGGGCGAGGATGCTGCCGTGCACGGCCCAGCCGAGTAACGGCGCCACGGTCGTGGCTATGTGCAGGTCCATGACGTTCTCCCTTTGGCGATGGCGGTTGGCTTGCCGATACCGGTCTCAGGGGCGGCGGCGTGCTGGCGGCTTGTGCGTCGCTTCTGAGACCGTTCAGCGGCGGTGCTGCGAGGACATGAGCGAGCGGAGGACCAGGGCGCAGACGGCGACCGAGGCGGCGGTGATGGCGACCGCGAGGAGCATGGAGACCAGGACGGTACCGACGACCAGGACCACGGCCGTGCCGCCGCCCGCGAGGGCGAGCACGGCGCCGGGGGTGAGCTGGATGGTGGGTCGCTTAGGGGCCGGGGCGACGGGAGCGGGCGAGGGAGCCGTTGATGGCTTCACCACGGTGGTCGGCTCGATGACGGCGGGCGGTGTGACGATGCCGGTCGGTGTGGGCATCGTCGGGACTTTGGGCCGGAGCATTGTCGATCTCCCTTCTTGGGGTGGTTACTTGACGGCGGTGTTGATCACGGGGGCGAAGATGCTGTCGGCGAGGAGGTAGCCGCCCAGAAGCAGGACGGCGACGAGCCACCAGGGCGGGCGGATGAGCTTGACGCCGAGGTAGCCGACGACGATCAGGGCGAGCCAGAGGGGGACCTGCATGGCGGGTGGTCTCCTAGCGGACGCGGCAGCGGTGGGTGCGGGCGGCGAGCTGCGCGGCGGACTGGCTTGAGAAGTCGGCGGACCAGCCGCAGCGATCGGCGGTGCACACGGCGGCGTGTTTGGTCTGGCCGTTGCGGTCGCGGTGGGTGCCGATCTGCACCGGGCCGATCTGCATCACGGAGTGGAAGTGCTCGCGGGAGGGCATGGCCGGTGGTCTCCTTTCAGGTCAGGCGAGGTGGGCGGCGATGGCGTCGGCGAGGTGGGGCGGGACGCCGAGGCGGGTGCGCAGGGTGTCGGTGTCGATCGGGGAGCCGGTTCGGGTGCGGTATTCGTCGGCGACTTTGCGGGCGTGGTCGACCAGCACCGCCGGAACCGCAGGCGCCGGGGCCGGAGCCGGGACACAGACGGCGGCAGGAGCGGCGGGGGTTTCGTCTGCCGGGGCCGATGTGGTCTCGGTCTCTGGCGCCGGTTCGGGTTCCGTCTGCGGCGCCGGCTCGGTGACGGTGTCGGCTCCCTGGCTCGGGGCGGGTGTCGGCGGAACCGGCGCGGGGTGCTTGGCCGAGTGTGCGAGGAGGGTGCCGCCGAGGAAGGCGAGGGCGGGCCATCCGGCGATGCCGAGGCGGAGCAGGCCGGGCGGGTTGGCCAGGTCGAGGAATCCGGCGGTGGCGATGTTCGCGCCGAGGGAGGCGAACAGAGCGATCAGGAACCAGGACCAGGCGAGCCGGGACGGGCCGTCGCTGCGGAGGCGTCGCCAGGCGGCGACCAGGAGCAGGTCGACGCTGACCGGGTAGGCCCATGCCTTCCATCCGTCTTGCCCGGCAGCGGCGGCGAGGTCGTGTAGGTGGGCGAAGGAGAGGGCTCCGGCGATGATGGCCTGGACCAGGACGGCGTCCACGCGGAGGGCGGCGCGGGCCATCAGGAGCCCACGGCGGGGTAGTCGGGGCCGTCGTTGGGGTCGTAGCCGGGCGGGAACGTGCCGGGCGGGGGCTCGGGCAGCGAGGCGGCCAAGGAGGGGCTGATGGCGTCCACGAAGTCGAGGTCTGCGCCGGTCATGTCGGCGTAGAGGGCGAGTTGGCCGAGCAGGAGCACGGTGCGGGCGAAGTCCTCGCAGTTGGGGCACATGGCGGGTCAGTCCTCCCGGTTGTCGGTGTCGTCGGCTTCGGCCTGGTACCAGGGGCAGTCGCGTTCGTCGTGATCGATGCCGGTCTCGGCGCCATCGAGATCGCCGCAGTGCTCGCAGAACATCCGGGTCCTTCCTGTGATCAGGCATGGGTGGGGTAGGGACTTGGCGCGAAGGCGGTCACGCCAACCGAAGGAGGGGATGGTCAGGCCCTGACGGGAGCTGTCTTGGACAGCGGCACCGGGGCCGCAGGAGTACCGGTCAGCGCGGGCCGGAACGGTGCCAGTTCGGGCAGGTCCGGGGTCAGGTCGGCGTGCCGGTTGCAGGTGTTGACGGCCTGGCGGAGCGAGGTGTGCGGGGCGCGGATGCGGTGCCAGCCGCCGGTAGAGTCGCCCGCGATGGCGACGCCGCGCATCTCCGCGGGGATCTGGATCGCAGCCAGGACGGCGTCCGCGGAGATATCGCCGAAAGCCATCTTGGCGGAGGTTTCGTCGTTGACGCGGTGGGCGGTCCGGCCGGTGAGCTGGGCACGGAGCATGGTGATGCCGTCGCCGAGTTCGGAGCCGAAGCGCTGCCCGCAGATTTCGAGGTAGATGCCAGCGGCGCGGCCGAGCTGGGCGAGACGGACCAGCGCCCTAATGATCCGGTCACGGCGCGGGTCGTTCTTCTTCGTGCTCAGCGCGAGTTCGGCGACCTCGTCGACCAGGACCACTATCGGAGTGGGGCGCAAATCCTCGGGCAGGTCCCAGATGTCAGCGGCGATCTCCGCGTCGGGGACGCCGGAGGTGATGCGCTGCTCGGCGCGGATGAGCTGGTACACGCCCTCCATGCGGGTAACGAGCGCGTCGAGGAGTTCGGCGGCGGTATCGGGATTGTCAGCGAGTGCGGAGAACCGGCGAGCCAGTGGGAACAGTTCCACCCCCTGTTTGCAGTCGATGCCCACGAGGGCGACATCCATCGGGGCCAGCCCGGCGACCAGGTTGCGCTGGTAGACGGATTTGCCGGACTCGGTGGCGCCCAGGGTGAGCGCGTGGGGTATCGCCTGGTAGTCCCGGTAGTGGATCGAGCCGTCCTCGCGCAGGGCGACCGGGACCCGCATCAGGCGCGTGTCGGTGTTGGCGGGCATCTGCACCCGCTTGAGCACGTCGTAGCCGGTCATCCGCACCTCGACCACGCCCGAGCGCAGCTCACGCGAGGTGACGCCGTACATCCCGAAGGAGTGCCGCAGCCGGTCAGTGGCGGCGGCGACGTCGAAGGCGTCCTGGCCGGGCCGGAGCTTGAGCCGAAGGCCCAAGCCGGTCCGGGTCGGTCGAAGCCGCAGGATGCGCGGCGGGCGAGACTCCGGAACGGGCCGATTGGTCGCCCGGGCTAAGGCCAGGCGCCAGCGCGCGGGCGGGACGGTCAGCCCACAGGCATCCATGACCGAGGCGTAGCGGACCAGGACCCGCACCGTGGCGACGGTGACCCCGAAGGTCATCCAGTACCAGGCGGGGCGCCGCCACCGCAGGAGACCCGCAGTGGCGACGACCAGCACGAGCGCGACTGTGAAGGCGGTCATGGTCAGGCCGCCTTGGGCTTCGCGGCACCGGCGGCGAGCGAGGTGACAGCGACCGCGCGGAACGCGATGCCATGTCGCTTCTGGCCGTTGAAGTCGTTCTCCCAGGGCCGGGCGATCAGGCCGGTGAGCGCGACCGGAGTGCCCATGGACAGCTCACCGGAGATGCCGGGTTCGGGGACGGCGATGGAAAGGATCTCGACTTGGTCGTTCGCCGCGAACATCACGTCCACGGTCATCAGCTTCGCGCCGGTCTCGGCGTCGGTCGCGATCTCGCCCGTACGGCGGTCCTTGACCTTGGGCTGCGGGGTCTTGGCGACCATCACGGTCGCGGCAGAGGTGTCGACGGGAATCTGACGCATGAAGCGCTCCTCGAATCGATCAACTTGACGTACTTAGTACGTCATCTTGGAGTAGAGCATGAACCTGTGCTACTTGGTGTGTCAAGTGACTGTCTCGACGTCTGTCGGCGCGATGTGCTGCACTAGGTACGACAACCATGGAGAGGGGCTATGGCCGACTTCACTGCCGGGCGGGCCGCGTACTTGCAGATCGCCGACGAGTTCAAGCGCCGGATCCGCGACGGAGAACTCGCACCGGGAGAGAAGCTGCCGTCAGAGACAGAGTTGATGGCGGAACATTCCGTATCGCGCACCGTCGCCCGGCAAGCCATCGCGCGTCTCCGCGAGGATGGCTACGCGATCTCTCACCAGGGCAAGGGCAGCTTCGCCGCGTTGCCGAGCGAAGGCAGATCCGCCAAGCGCAGCCCGGAGTTCGAGCAGATCACTGAGTACCTCTCGGAGGTCCGTCGGGACGTACGCCGTCTTGCTGAGCGGATGGACCAGTTGGAGGACCTGGTTCGGCAGCAGGCGCAAGGGCGATGACCAAGGCGTTAGCTCGACGCGCGATCTCCGCCAGCTCCTCACCAAGTCCTCTTAACTGCTTGATCAGTTCTCGCTTCTCTGCCGGGGTCAGCACGGTCACAACCCTTCCGTTGCCCATTCGGTCTGACAGCCCCTTGGCCTGTCAGCAACGCTAGGACCGGTCGGACTCACCACCCCGGAAAAACTCTCCGGGGCCGTAGAGAGAGACGGGTGGACGCTCTTCCCATGCGAGGAATGACGACGAACCTGACGATCGGTGAGCGAGTCGCTTGGTACCGCCGTAGACGCGGCATGTCCCAGGAGGTCTTGGCCGGGCGGGTCGGCCGCACGGTCGACTGGCTGAGCAAGGCCGAGAACAACCGCCTGGAGCTGGACAGGCTGTCGGTTATCAAGGCTCTGGCCGACGCGCTCGACGTGTCACTCGGCGATCTGCTCGCCGAACCCTCCCTCATGGACTGGACTGCCGACAGCGGCACCCGCACGGTGCCGGCGCTTCGCTCGGCGCTCATGAACTACCGTCAGCTCACGCCCCTGTTGGGATTGCCGACCGAGGGCGAACCCGCGTCGCTGGAAGAGCTGCGGAGCAGCGTTGCTGAGGTCTTGGACGCCTACCAGGCATCCCGCTACGGCTTCGCCACCCGCCGCCTGCCCCTGGTACTGGCCGACGCGCTCATTGCGGCCCATTCGTACGAGGGTGCCCACCGCGCCCAGGCCAACGAGTTGTTGGCGATGACGTATCAGAGCGCCGCCATGGTGCTGGGCAAGGTGGGCGAGGAAGACCTCGCATGGATTGCGGCCGACCGCGGACTCGGCGCAGCCCAGCAGTCCGGCAACCCGGCGGTGACAGGATCCCTCTTCCGATCAGTAGCCCACTGCCTCCTGTCGACCGGCCGCTTCGACGCAGCTGTCCAGCTCGTAGGCGACGCAGCCGATTACCTTCGCCCAGGACTCAACAGCGCCGACGCGGACTTCCTGTCGATCTACGGCACTCTCTTCCTCGCTGGCTCCATGGCGGCCGCCCGGTCAGACGACCGCTCGACCGTGCGCGAATTCCTTACCGAAGCCGACCGGGCAGCCCACCGGCTCGGGCGGGACGCCAACCACATGTGGACCGCATTCGGGCCGACAAACGTCGCCATCCACCGAGTAGCCACCGCCGCCGAGCTGGGCGACATGCAGATTGCTGTCGACCTCGGCCCGCAGATCGACACCAGCCGCCTCCCGACGGAACGGCGGACGCGCCACAACATCGAGGTTGCCCGCGCCCTCAGCGCCCACAACCGCATCGATGACGCCTTGGCGATGATCCTTGAAGCGGAGTCCTGGGCCCCTGAGCAAGTACGGAGCCACTACCTCGCTCGCGAGCTGGTCCTCACATGGGTGCGCAATCAGCGTGGTCAGCCCAGCCGAGCCATGGCGGGACTGGCCGATCGGCTGCACGTGGTCTAGGTGGGTACGCTCGGCTGCATGGCAGTGAACGAGCACGAAGCGAAGATGGCGCATCCGCGCATGGCGGCGGGTGCGCTCTTCTTTGATGCCGATGGACGCGTCCTCATGGTCGAACCCACCTACAAGGACTACTGGGACATCCCTGGTGGCTACGTCGAGACCGGAGAATCACCGCTCCAGGCTGCCAGCCGGGAAGTACGAGAAGAGCTTGGGGTCACGCTTGCGCTCGGCCGTCTCCTGGCCGTCGACTGGGCGCCCAATGCCATCGAGGGCGACAAGGTCCTGTACCTGTTCGACGGGGGCCAGCTCGCCCCCGAGGCCGTCACGGGGATCCGGCCGCAGGTCGGTGAGCTGAAGGCAGTCCGGTTCGTCCACCCGCACGAGATCGCAGACCGCACCATCCCGCGATTGGCCCGCCGGATCCTCGCAGCGATCGAGGCCCGCGCCGAGAGCGCCCCGATCTACCTCGAGCACGGCCAGGCACCGGGCGACGTAGCGGCGTAACGAGAGCACGGCGAATGCAAGCCGCGAGCCCACGACACTCGGTGTCGGTGGCGGGGATCACCGTGCGCAAAGACGGCAGGGGCCTCGCTATCCGTCGAGCAGACAACGGCAGCTGGGAGCCACCCGGTGGCGTGCTGGAACTGGACGAGGAACCACAGGATGGCGTCGTGCGCGAGGTCTTCGAGGAGACCGGCATCAAGGTCGACGTCCTTCAACTGACCGGCGTCTACAAGAACATGAAACTGGGCATCGTGGCCCTGGTCTTTCGCTGTAGGCCAGTGGCCGGCACCGAGCGCACATCCAGTGAGTCAGACGCCGTCGAGTGGCTCACGCCCGACGAAGTACGCAACCGCATGTCCGAGGTCTTCGCGGTCAGAGTCCTGGATGCCTTGGAAGGTACAGGCCCACAGGTACGGAGCCACAACGGCAGACGCCTCATCCCAGCGGGATAGGATTTTCCCTACATTCATCAAGGCCCGCGCACAGCGCGGGCGCGCGCCGCCTCTGCGGCGCGGCCTGCCTCCTGTCTCCGCCCCGGCTGGCCGCGCCCGGCGGCGCGCTGCGTGCAAGCGGGCGGACGTAGAGAAACCCTCTGTGGCTGAGGCCGGTCGGCTCCACGGCTTTAGGCAGCCAATTTGGCGCGAGCCTCGAAGATCATGGCCCCAACGTCGTGCTTTACCGGGCAGGTCCACAGACTGCCCGACGCGCCGGAAGCTTACGGGGCCATGATCACTCGCGCCAAATCAGCTCCAGCCCAAAGCCGCTCCACCGCCCTCATCTCCAACGGCCACGCACCTCGGGCTCTAAATCGCGCCTCTATTCGGGTGCCCAACCCAGCTCTCGACTATAGTTCCGAAGCTTCTTTAGGCAATAGGCGGCGATATTCCCACGATTCTTAGCGACCATATATTCGCTCGCTCGCCAAGTGTACTCCAAGCAGATAGCTTCTTTCTCGAAGTTGAGCGAGTTATCCGGAATTAGAGGGCAGAAGTCGAGCTGCTTTTCCGCCATGGTCGTATAACCCAGATCGAGAGCAGAGGCGAACGCAGACAAGGCGTCAGCCATAGCATAGTTCAAGGCTTTGTCACGACCGGCAGTGAAACCGGATTCGGCAAGATACTGGAATGCTAGAAGTGAAGTCGTGGTCGGCGTTCCCTTGGTTTCCAAGATGGCCTTGGACTGACCGAGTAGATACTTACCGAGGTCGCACCGCTCAATGTTGCGCTTCACTTCCAACTCGCCCGGAAGTCGCACCCCCAGTTGCCCTAGGTTTGCCTTTACGTCGTCCGCCCCATACCGTCGCAGGATACCGACCGACGCACTCGGCGGGAGACTGAAGGCCCTTGCGTCCAACCTGACAATGGTGCTGGTAAGGAGCCCCCTGCGCGCTTTCCACCATTTCCCTACCTCACTGTCGGGTGACGAGTCCAAGAGGGCGCTGCCATCAAGCAGTCCAAACTGATTGCTGCTGGTCAAGTGCGTCAAAATACCCGCGTCGGAACTCTCACTAGCGAAGACGATCACGAGTCGTAGCGCCTTCCGCATCTCCCTGCGCATGCTTGTGACAAGCTTGGCGAAGTCGTCCGAGATTTCCCGAAGGAAACCTCCAAGCGACGCGAAAGCATTCGGATCGTAATTGTTAGGCTCGACTCCCAGATCCTCAAGAGAATCGATGGAATTTACCAACCGAAGGGTTGTTTTAGCGATCTCTCGCCAAGTTTCCCTCGGCGGCCCCGAGATGGCCACGGGCAGATCGATGGGAGGATTTCCCGCGATATCTGCGTAGGCCCGAGACATGGATTCAGAGATTTCCTTCTGGGTATCTGGCCACAGGATCAGAGCCTTCGATCCACCTTCAGGGTGACGCAGGAAGCGCTTAATCTCGGCGAGTTCCTCACTCGTCGGAGGGCTCCCCTCTCGGTGATCGATGTTGATTGGAACGATACGCCTATCGTTAACCGCAAACTTACCCAAATGGTGCACAGTTTCACGCTGCAGGGAATCCGAATTAACGTTTCCAGAAAACAGGATCGTCGGCAGGAATAGGCCAGGGAGAAACTTATCAAGATTGTTGGCGAGGGTTGTTTTTCCCGTTCCCGACGGGGCGTAGATGGGAAGAAAAAGGCCTTCCCCGCGTGCCATCAGCCCGCGCGCCGCATCCTCAAGGAGGTTCTGGGTCTCCATCTCTGGTGTCACGAGCAGTGAGGCGAGATCCGTTCCCAGCTGCGCCGAAAGGGCCTCGTACCGAGCAGGGAAAATGAGTTGCTCTAGCAGGTGCAGACCTGGGCTCGCGTTCACGCACAACTCCCGCATGCTGGCATCTGTGTTGGATGGTCGAGGGGTTCAAGTATGTTGCCATAGCAGGTCAGTTGTCACACTAAAGATCAAAATGACACTGAGTGACTCAAACTTGGCACTCCGGGTCAGGGATGTGAGGTGGGCCGCCCAGGAGGAGTGGCTGCGACGGCACTGCACCTCAGAGGCCGCAACATCGAGCGGGATATGCGGGGAATGAGAGGCCTACCTAGCCTCCACCGGGGGGTCCGCATCTCGTGCATTCTCGCAGCTCACCGGCTGACCGCCGACGACTCGGTAACGGGTCAGAGCATTGATCGATTAGGTGGCCACGGGTCATGACCGTGGTGATCAGTGTGGTGTGCAGTGCCCGTCGCCTCGCCCATCCCGGTCGGTCAACCCCGTGGCCTCATACTCGCTTGGCCGCCCGACCCGAGACCGCGCAAGCAGTTCACCCGTCGACGCGGCACCCACGGCGCCGGCGCACCCCGACAACGCGACAGGTGGTCTTGTGGCAGCCTGCCTTGGCATCTACGGTCGAGCTGCTCAAGCAGTGCTACGCACCTGGGGGAAGCGTGCATCTTGACTTCAGTGCCTTAGTGCGAGAGCTGGGGACTCCTTCGAAGCTCCTTGTTAGTTCAACGCCGGAACTGGCGGAAGAGGTCGAGAAAGAAGCTCGAGAGCGCGTCGGCCCGAAACGCGGTGCTTCGAATCTTTACCGTAAACCCGTATACTCAATTCCTCCTGACTTATTTACCGGCATCGAATCCAGCCCGGCAGAAGTGTTGCGCGAGCTGGGATTGGCTACCACATTCGTTACTGCTTCACCTTTCGCCGACATAGCACGCCATTGGGCGCATGTACGGTACTGCGCCACCCTTAAGAGCAATCAAAAGCAGGTACTGGCCCTAACTCCGGCGGGGTCCGACATAGTTCACCATCACAAGGTAGCGCAGTCAGAACAGCTGGGTGTTGGTTTGGCCCTCGTGGTGGCCAAACGGATTCTTGAGCGAAAATACCCCGGCTGGCTATTCTCTAGTGTTGACGTAGATGTTGCTCTCGCAGCTGGCTTCCTTGACGGAGTCGGCCTAGTCCGGCAGAAGAATAAGGCAACGATGCGCCCTGATTATTTTCTGGTCGGCCGTCGTGCCGGATCCAGGAGTTCAGGGTGCAAGGTATACGTCTTGGAATGCAAGGGCACGCACGGTAATGCCTATCATTCGAGGAAGCAGCTGGCCACAGCTTCTCTTCAAGTAGGTTCCATTGAAGTAGGGGCCAGAACTCTGCCGAGCCTAATGGTCGCGTCTCGCCTGTCCACTGCAGGCGTCTCTATCGACGTACTCGACCCGCCCGGGGACGATGACCTATGGGAAGGCACCCCTGGAGAACTTGATTCACTGCTGTCCGAGGATCCAGGCCCCCAACGGTGGACGTCGGGAAAGCCTACTTTCGAGCAGTTCCATGCACGGCAGCGGGAGCTTCTCGGATCTCAAGCATTTCAGACCAGCGATGCAGAGTTGCGGTCCGCACATGCTGCCTACGAGGCGAGCTTGGACGAGCTTCCCGTTATCTTTCAAGTGCCTGAGGATGGAAAGCAGTGGCTGTTTCGCATTCTGGCGAGAAACGCAGCTCACTCTGTCCTACGGTTCGCCGGCGACAATACTTCTGCATCGCAATTCACGTCACCAAGAACCGCTGACCTTCAGCGTCTACCCCTAGACGATCCAGCTCCGGACTGGCAAAGCTTCACCGTTAGCGCCGAGTCCAGCTTTGCTTCACACCGGTTCGTCGGCGTCAATTACTCTATGCCACTCCCCGACGGTGCCTCGCTCGAAATCTTCAGAGGGGTTGAGAAGGGGATGTATGAGAATCTACATGAGGGAAGAATCAGCGCCTACCTCCGAAGAGCCCACCAACTTCGCGATGCCTGGGCTCCGGTCGTCAGAGGGGCAAGTGCGAGGAGCGGCCCGCACCAGGCCGTCTCGGTTGGAAGTGACGGTACTGGGCTACGGATCCGCGTGGTCTAACGGACTTGGCATCCGAGCGCCGGCGGAACGCTGCTGATATCGAGGAGGCCGAACACCGCGGATTCAGCAGGCTCAGAATCAGGCCGGACGCCGGAACACCTCAGCGAGTGGAAGGGGTGAACGAAGACGTGAGCCCTTACAAATAGCCCCAGTCCCACTTCCGCTCAGCTCAGTGATGCACTCGGTACAGGGGCATGGCAGTGCCCAGTGCCCGAGGCCGATCTCGAATGCGTGATGAGGGCCAGATGCCTTTGCACTGGCCCTCATCACCCTGCCTACTCCTCTGCCCTTTCCTGTCGGCCTTCGTCGCTTCGCTGGCGACGTGCATAGAGCTTGCGCGCCAGCCACACGGTTGCGGCTGCCAACACGGCCGAGAGGTAGTTCCCCAGGACGTTGTCCCAGAGGAAGGATGCAGCGATTTCCACCGCTGATCCAGCAATTGTGAAGTTGTGCATTGCCGTCCAACGGGCACGCCGAAGGGGCCGAACGCGTGCCCTTATCCCTTACGCGTGAGGGGACGGGGAACACATGCTCAACCGTCTCGGCCCTGACGGATCGTTCTGACGGTTCCTTCAATATGAAACCCTCGGCCGGGACGGCGGGCCAGTCGAGAGCTTCTCGCTTGTGGGGCCATTCGTCGGCCCTCCTGGGTGGAGCGCCGGGATAATTATGCAGCCCTGCTGGCCCCACCGGACGAGGACTTGCAGAGGTATCGTCGCCCGTGATAAAGGCTCTGCCAAAAGGGGACGGGCGACGGTGCGCGGCAGCTTGTCGCAGAAGTAGAAAGACGTGCTCGCCAGGTCCCTGAGGCGTGCTCACCCCTAGGCATTTGGCCGTGCTTCTTTCCAACGCCGAGCCCCCGTCGACAGGCGAGGTCATCTGGTACGCCGATCACCTCTCGGGCCGTCTCTGGGCCGTACGAGGTCAGCCGACGCCGACCGACGACGACAGAAGCCCACGGCATCTGAACTGGTCAGAGCCGTGGGCTTCTTCAGCCTCGCTGGTCAGGCAGACCAGTGATCAGTACACCGGCTTGTGCGGCTCGATCTGGTTGACCCAGCCGATCACGCCGCCGCCCACGTGGACCGCGTCCGCGAAGCCCGCGGACTTCAGGACGGCGAGGACTTCCGCACTGCGGACACCCGTCTTGCAGTGCAGGACGATCTTCTTGTCCTGCGGGAGGCCCCCCAGGGCGGTGCCCATGAGGAACTCGTTCTTCGGGATCAGCCTGGCGCCCGGGATGGAGACGATCTCGTACTCGTTCGGCTCACGGACGTCGATGATCTCGATGTTCTCACCCTCGTCGATCCACTCCTTGAGCTGCTTGGGAGTGATCGTCGAGTCGGCGGCCGCCGCCTGGGCCTCCTCGGAGACGACGCCGCAGAAGGCCTCGTAGTCGATGAGCTCGGTGACGGTGGGGTTCTCGCCGCAGACCGCGCAGTTCGGGTCCTTGCGGACCTTGACCTGGCGATACTGCATCTCCAGGGCGTCGTAGATCATCAGTCGGCCGACGAGCGGCTCGCCCGTGCCGGTGAGGACCTTGATCGCCTCGGTGACCTGGATGGAGCCGATCGACGCGCACAGCACGCCGAGGACGCCGCCCTCGGCACAGGACGGGACCATGCCCGGCGGCGGGGGCTCCGGGTACAGGCAGCGGTAGCAGGGACCGTGCTCCGACCAGAAGACGGAGGCCTGGCCGTCGAAGCGGTAGATCGAACCCCACACGTACGGCTTGTTCAGCAGCACGCACGCGTCGTTGACCAGGTAGCGGGTCGCGAAGTTGTCCGTGCCGTCGACGATCAGGTCGTACTGGCTGAAGATGTCCATCACGTTGTCGGCCTCGAGCCGCTCCTCGTGAAGGATCACGTTCACGTACGGGTTGATGCCCTTGACGGAGTCGCGTGCGGACTCGGCCTTGGAACGGCCGATGTCGGACTGGCTGTGGATGATCTGCCGCTGCAGGTTCGACTCGTCGACCTCGTCGAACTCCACGATGCCGAGCGTTCCCACGCCCGCCGCGGCCAGGTACATCAGCGCCGGCGAGCCCAGACCGCCGGCGCCCACACAGAGCACCTTGGCGTTCTTCAGCCGCTTCTGCCCGTCCATCCCGACGTCGGGGATGATCAGATGGCGGGAGTACCTGCGGACCTCGTCTACGGTGAGCTCGGCAGCCGGCTCGACCAGGGGTGGCAGCGACACGGGGGCTCCGTTGGTCGGTCAATCACTACGGTTGTTCTCCTCGTAACACTGCCACGCCCTTCTTCATTCCGAGACACCTGGTCCGATCCGCGAGACGATTTCGTCCCAGTAGCCGGGCAGGCACTCCCACGGGTCGGCGCGGCCGCCCAGGTCCGTGCGGTCGGTGAACCAGATCGTCGAGGCGCCCTGCCAGCGGGCGATGCGCAGCGCCTCCTCCAGGTGGCCGCGAGGCACGCCGTGCACGAAGTGGCAGAACCGCTCGGGCGGGAGGTCAGCGGTCCACTCGGCCACCTGCGACCAGCGGTAGTCGCCCCAGGAGCCGGAGAAGGTGACCAACTGGTCGGCCAGCTCGGCGTATCCGGGGTGGGGATGGGTGCCGTGCCCCAGGACGATGTGCCCATGGTCGAGCAGCGTGCGGAGCGCGGTGACCGTGCAGCGAGTCTCGGGGAGCACGGCGCTTTCGGTCGGACAGCGGTCCAGGAGGAAGCCGTCCACCCGGTACCAGTCGAGATACCGCTGGGCCTCGGTGATCAGCTCGCCGAAGGCGCGCGCGCCGTAGGTGACGTCGAGGTGGCCGAGTACGCGGACGCCCGCGTTGTGCAGCCGCCCCGCGGCCTCCAGGCAGTGCGGATCGGGCCGGACGCCGGGACCGCCGCTCACATTGAGTACGGCCCAGTGCACCGGGGTGCCCGGGCGTGTCAGCTCGTTCCACTCCAGGGGGGCGAGAAGGGGGTGGGCATAGCCGGGGATGCCGAGGCCCGGCCCCAGGTCGGTACTCGCGGTGCCCGCTGTGGCGCTGGTCAGATGCGGCATGCCGCCTCCATCCAGATGTCGGCGAGGGACTCCTCGAGATTGATCCGTGGCCGCCAGCCGAGCCGGTCCCGTGCGGTGCGGACATCCGCCTGCTGCCAACTGCCGCAGCCGTCGGGGTAGGGGTAGGCGATGGGGGCGGCGTGCTCGGACTCCTGGCGGGGGTGGCCGATGACCGGGCGCACCGGGCCGGGAGGTCCGTCGAGTTCGTGCAGGGCGCCGCCGTAGCCGGCGACGCGGGCGAGGACGGCGGCCGCGTCACGGAGGCGTACGGCACGCCCCGAGCCGATGTTGATCACGCCTTGGGCGGCGGAGAGGGACGCGGCGTGGACAGCGCGGGCGACGTCGCGTACGTCGACGAAGTCACGCTGGACGCCGAGGCCCCCGAGCTTGAGTTCGCCGTCGCCGGACTGCATGGCGCGGCGCAGGGCCTCGGCGAGGCGGCCGAGGGGCGATCCGGCGGGAGTGCCTGGCCCGGCGGGCGAGAACACACGGAGCACCACGGCGTCGAGACCCGAGCCGAGGACCAGTTCGGTGGCGGCGAGCTTGCTGACCCCGTAGGGCCCGCCGGGGCGCGGGACCGCGTCCTCTGCCGTGGAGGAGCCGGGCTGGCTGGGGCCGTATTCGGCGCCGCAGCCGATCTGCACCAGGCGGGCCCCGCAGCCGCTGCGGCGCAGGGCCTCGCAGACGGTGGCGACGGCGACGGTGTTGTGCCGGGCGAGCTCGCGGGCGCCGCCGCGGATGGCGCCGGCGCAGTTGATGACGACCCCGGGGTGCACGGCGTCCAGGAATCGGGTGAGTGCGCCGGGGCTGCCGGACGCGAGGTCGAACCGTACATCGGCGTCGTCGCCGCGGCCCAGCGCGGTCAGCTGTACGGCCGGGTCGGCCAGCAGGCGGTCGGCGACGAAGCGGCCCAGGTATCCGTTGGCTCCGATCAGCAGGACCCTCATCGGGCGGCTCCCGCGGCGGATTCTCCGGTTCGGGAGGTGATCATCTGGCGTTCTCCTTCAGGGTGATGCCATGGGATGAGAGGGGTCCGCGGTGTCGGCCCCGCGGGGAGGGCGTGCCGGGGAGCGGGTCCCGGGCAGCGGTTGCGGCTCATTGCGTCGAATGTGGGGGGCATGGGCCGGGCTCAGGGTGATCCGGGCGGATGGGCATGGGCCGAGGCCCGGGTCAGGGTGCGGATCGCGTGGATCAGCAGGATCAGGGCGGCGGGGGCGCAGACGAGGGCCGGGACGGCGTTCGCGCCCCCGGCGTCGACCAGGGCCTCCACCGGTGTGGCCAGGAACGCGCAGCAGGGGAGGCGGCCGGCGAAGACCGTGGCCAGGGCGGTTGCCTCCGCGGCGGCCGCGATGCCGAGGACGACGGCGGGGGTGCGGCCGAAACCGTGCGCCGTGAGCAGCCGGGCAACAAGCAGGAGGCCACCCAGGGAGCCGGTCCCGGCGTACGGCGCGGGTTCGCCGAGCAGCCCTCCGCACAGGGCGAGCAGCGCGCCCAGGAAGGACAGGAAGAGTCCGATCAAGCCGAGGAGCAGTGGGGTGACGGAGGACGCGAACTCCTCGAGGCCCCGGCTGGCGGCGAGTCTGCGGCGGGCGCCTGTGGCGAAGAGGCGGGCGCACCAGACGGCCGGGCCGAAGGCCAGGGCGAGGGCCAGAGCGGACCCGGTGGCCATCGGCCAAGGGCCGTCGGGGCCGCCTTCCAGCGCGGCGCGCAGCAGGCCGTCGCCGAGGACGGCGTAGGCGAGCAGCCAGCAGGTCCACACAGGGTTGCCGGTCGGCGTGGTGCGGGCGGGGGTCCGCAGCGGACCTCGGCCGAGCGCCATGCGGAGAGCGAGCGCGACGGCGAGGGCGCCCACCGCGGCGACGGCGAGGCGGGGGCTGCCTTCGGTGGACCGCAGCCCCATGACGGCAGCCGCGCACAGTACCCCCGGGAGCAGGGCGAAGGCGGCCCATGCCCAGTGCTCACGCAGGGGAGCCGAGGAGTTGGGCGGCGGTGGGAGCCGGTCGCCGTCGCGTGGGACGCGCGCGTACATCTCCTCGGCGAGCGAGAAGACGTCCCGGTGGCGGAAGCGGGCGGCGGCCCGGTCGGTCAGTCCGTGGACCTCCAGAGCGGCCGCGATCTCCAGAGGGTCGACGGCCTGCTCACACAGGTCGTGATGCCGATGCATGAGGGCCTTGACGGGGTCGACGGCCCCCCGGCGGGCGACGGGCCTGCCGACCGGGGTCGCGCTCTCGGCGGGCGCGGCGCTCGTGGCACTCGGGGCACTCGGGGCGCCGTGCGAACGGGGCGCGCGCACCGGCGCAGTGGAGTCCACGGACGTCTCGGCGCGGGAGACGCCGCGCGAGCCGTGTTGTTCTCCACGGGCGCCGTGATCTCCGCCCTGCGCCCCATTCGCGTCCTCCGCCGTACCCGAGTCGCCACGCGGATCCCCGCCCGCCGCGCCGAACGCCTCGCCGTGAACTCCCTCGACCATTCCGGCTCCGGACACCCCGAGCCTTCCGGCTTCGTCTGCGTCGAACCCACCCCACGGTGTGTCCCGTGACCCCGTCGGCGCATCGTGCTCGGCGCACGCCCCGGCAGCCCACGTACCGGTTGCCGGTGAGCCGTCCTCACGTGCTCCCGCGCATGCGTCCGTCGCAGCTCCCCCGCATCCGTCCGTCGCAGCTCCCCCGCATCCGTCCGTCGCAGCTCCCGCGCACGTGTCCGTCCCGGCGGGCCCGTCCGCCCCCCTGCCGGCCCGCCCCGCTCCCACGAGCCACGCCTCCGACCGGGCGTCCCAGGCGCCGGGGCTGCCCGGGGTGCCGGGGCGGTCCAGTTCTCCCAGCTCGCTCATCGCGCGCCCTCCGCCGTCGGCACCGGTTCCTTGACGGGACCGGTGGCGCGTACGGGTGCCGTACCGCCGCCCGGGGGCGAAGCCCAGCGCGGTCTTCCGGCCGTGGTCCGCACTTCGGTCCAGCGGCCGGGCAGGTGGGCCTCCGCCGGTGTCCCGAAGGGCAGCGGTTCGCCCGCGTCGTCCACGAGCACACGCCGTACCGGCGTGTGGGAGACGACCTCCAGGTAAATGCCGTGAAATGCCGCGACGTTCTGCTCGACGGTGAACAGTTCGAGGGCTCGGGCGCGGGCGGCCGCGCCGAGGCGCTCACGGCGCTTGGGGTCGCGCAGCAGTGCGATGCACGCCTCCGCGAGCGCCCGCGGGTTGCGGGGCGGCACCACGAGCCCCGTTCCGCCGATGACCTCCACCACCGCGCCCACGTCCGTGGACACCGTCGCACGGCCGCAGAACATCGCCTCCACCAGGCTGATCGGAAGACCTTCGACGACGCTCGACAGGACGACGACCGCCCCGGCCGCGTACGCCTCCGCCAGATCGGGCATCTCGGGGCCGCCGATCTCCTCGAAGGACACCGGGTTGTCGCCGACGTCGTGCACGCCCTCCGCCTCGTCCGGGAAGAGCTGCGCGGCGAGCGCCCTGCAGTGGCCGAGATAGACGGTGCCGTCGGCGCCCTCCGCGGCACCCACGATCCGCAGCCGCGCCTTCGGCTCCTCCTTGCGGATCTCCGCGAAGGCGTGGAGCAGGGAGATCAGGTCCTTGGAGGGTTCGACGCGACCGACCCAGACCAGTGTGCGGGGGTCCGCGCAGTCGGCCGACTCGCCCACGTCCGTGAAGCGGGACGCGTCCATGCCGGGGTAGACCGTGCGCAGCTTGGACCGGTCGGCACCGCACCGCTCCTGCCAGCGGCGGGCGTGGGCGTTGCCCGGCGTGATGCAGGCGGCCCGCCGGTACACCTCGGCGGCCAGCCGGCGGTGCAAGGAGGCAAGTAGCGCACGTACGGAAGGCGCCCCGTCCGGCGCCTGAAGGTAGTGCGCCCGCAGTTGTACGCCGTACTCGGTGACCAGCAGCGGGACTCCGTTGAAGTACCCGGCGAGCAGTCCGGCCAGGGCCGCGGCGCCGCCCGTCGTGGCGTGGCAGAGGTCGACCGAGCCGAGCCCGTCGTCCTCGTACCAGTCGAGGGACAGGGGGCGCAGAGCGCATTCGATGTGTGCGGCCACGTCGAGCAGTTCGGGGACGCGGGCCGCCCGCGCCATGCGCAGCGCGCGCGGGCCGCGGCAGGCCCTCTCCAGTGCTCGCACCGCGGTCTCGGAGCGCAGGGAGCCCACCAGCCCGCCCGTGTCGCGGGCGAGTTCGGCGAGTGCGCACAGAGCGCTGCCGAAACGGTCCGCCTCGGGGCCCGCGGGTCCGGGCGCGGACCGGGGCGACCCTGGCTCCGGCGCGGTGCAGAGCGCGACGGCGAGCTCCCCGTAGGCCTCGGCGAACCGCCGCCGCGCCCGGCGACCATGGACGGGTCCGTCGTCCTCCACGGTCCACAGGGGTGCCGTTCGCACCCGGCTGACTTGCGACGGCAGCGGGGTCCAGCCCCCGTCCTCCTGCCGTTCGCTGCGGCTGAACGCGTAGATGTCGAACTCGTGCTGCCCGAGTCCGCGCACGAGCCGGTCGCACCAGAGCCTGGCGTCACCGCTCACATACGGATAACCACCCTCCGTAAGCAATCCGATGCGCACGAGTGCACCCCCGATCTCCCGTCTGGGGAGCCGCCTTTGCCCCGGCGGCTCGCAGCGGGACGAACGTATGCGGACATGACGGTGGCGCGACGGACGGTTGTCCATCACGCCACCAAAAGGGGTGAACGGCAGTAACTTTCCTGCACGGACCGCGTTCGGTCCCGCTAGGAGATCACCGCCAGGAGAGCACGGTTCGCCAGGAGAGCACACGTGCCGTCGGGCTCCGGAGGCACGACATGAACGATCTTTCTGCGCGTGTCGATGCGGCGAGAACGGCGTCCGTCAACTTCCCGGGTACGGCCAGGGGTTGGGGAGGCAGTGGATTCCGTCGTGGTCGAGGAACTTGGTCTGCTGCTGCATGACCGGGGCCAGCGCGCCGTTCTTGTCGCAGGTGACGTGACCGTAGCCGAGGCGGTGACCGATCTCGTGGTTGATCAGCATCTGGCGGTAGGCGTGAATGTTGTCACCGTATGTCGTCGAGCCCTGGGCCCATCGATAGGCGTTGATCATGACGCGATCGGTGGACGCCGAGTCGCACGAGACGTTGTCCTCGGCCGTGTCGAGACCGGACTTGGCGCACCAGGCGGCGGTGGTGCCGGGGCTGGCGAGCGTGATCACGAAGTCGGGCTTGCCGGTGTAGATGCGCTCGAAGGTGCGGGCGCCGTGGTGGGCCCAGCTGCGGTCGTCGTTGAGGGTCTTCTGGACGGCCTGCGCGAAGAGTTCGCCGTCGAGGCCGAGCCCCTTCTCCACGTCGACGCGGTAGGTGTACTTCTGCCCCTTGCCGGGCGCCTTGGCGAAGCCCGGGACCGCCTCGAACGTCCCGGACCCCTTCAGCGTGGCACTGAGCGGGTACTTGATGTCCATGGCCTGCTCGTACGTCGGCGCCGTTCCGTAGGGCGAGGCGGAGGGGGTCGCGCCGGGGTCTCCGCGGGAGTCAGGGGCACGGTCGGTGGCGGCCCGGGACGGCGCGGCGGTGCCGTTCTGTCCGCCGACGACCTGACCGGCGACGACGACCGCGAGCACGGTGGTGACGGCGGCGGCCGCTATGCCGGTGAAGGTACGCGCCTTGGCTCCGCCCGTGGGGGGTGCCTCGTCGGCGTCGGTCGCCGGTTCGGGAGCTGGGGCGGGGACCAGGACGGGAGCAGGCTGGAGGAGTGCGTCGGCGGTGGTTCCGGTGCGGCGGGGCGCGAAGACGTCGTCGTCCTCGCCGAAGGCGTCGAGATACTCCTGGCGGGGGCCGGACCGCGACCGCTGACGCGGAATACGGGGCGGCACCGGGCCTCCGGGCGGTGCCGCCTGGGGCGCCGCCGTGGGCGCGGCTACGCCCCGGAACTCGCCCCAGCCACCACCGGCTTCATGATGCTCGGGATGACCGCCGCGGACTTGGTGGGTGCCGTGCGCGGGGGTGCCGTCCGGAAAACGCGGCACCCCCTGCACAGGCGTCCCGTCCGGGAAACGGGGCACGCCACGCACAGGCGTCCCGTCCGGGAAACGGGGCACGCCACGCGCAGGCGTCCCGTCCGGGAAACGGGGCACGCCACGCGCAGGCACCCCGTCGGTGTCCCGTGAAGCGCTTCGCGGTGCGGTGCCGGTCATCGGAGCGCGTTGGCCGACGACCGCATCCGGCGGGACTGCCCCGGGCGTCCGCGGGCCGCGCGCCGACGGATCCGCGGGAGCCGCCGCGCCCCAAGCCTGCGGTGCCGAGCCCAGCGTCGGGCGGTCCGCCGGAGTCGCAGGCCCCCGGCCCCCGGACCCCTCCGCGCCACGTATCGGCTGGTTCGTGGCGGAACCCGCACCCCGTGACGGGGTGTCCGGCGCCGCCCCCGTGTCCTTGGGTGTCCTGTCGCCCCGCCCCTTGCGGCTGTGCCGTCCCACGCCGCCCCTCAGCTCCCCGCACCCGTGGCGCCGTACTCGCCGCTCCCGTCGCCGGACCCGTCCGCAAGCGCGGGCAACTCGCCCGCCTCCGCGAGCAGTTCACGGAACGACGCGGCCACCAGATCCGGGTACTCCATCATCGCGACGTGCCCCGCCTCCGGCAGGGTCAGCAGCCGGGAGTCGCGGAAGGCGCGCGCCGCACGCTGGGCCATGCGGAAGGACACCAGCTGGTCCCGGCCGCCGTACACCAGCAGCGTCGGCGCGAGGACCCGCTCCGCCTGGCGCCACAGCCCGTGCTGCCCGCCCAGCGTGTATGCGTTCACGATCCCGCGCGCCGAGCGCGCCATCGCGTCCCAGAAGTACGGCAACCGCAGTCGCCGCTCCATCTCCTCCACCGCGTACCGGAAGCCCTCCGGCGTGACCCGCCCGGGGTCGCCGTAGCACAGCGCCATGACCCCGCGGACGCGCTGTTCGGCCGTCCACTGCCTGGTGTACCGGGTGAACAGGGCGGCGATCCCCGGCACGGCGAGCAGCCCCGTCGGGATCGCGCCGCGCTGCACGAAGATCTCCGGAAGGGCGGGCGAGACGAGCGTGAGAGTACGGACGAGATCGGGTCGTACGGCCGCCACGCGCGTCGCGACGGCTCCGCCCATCGAGTTGCCGAACAGGTGCACGGGCCCGCGCTCGGCCGCGTCGAGATAGCGGATGACCGCGCGCGCATGGCCGGTGACCGAGTAATCGCCGTCGTCCGGCGGCGGCGAGTCGCCGAAGCCGGGCAGGTCGAGGGCCTCGCCGTGGACGAGCCCGTCGAGCAGCGCCATGAACGCCGACCAGTTCTGGGAGGAACCGCCGAGTCCGTGGACGTACAGCGCGGGCGGCAGTCCGTCGCACTCCGGCGGCCTCGACCGCACCGTCAGTGTGACCCCCGGCAGCGCCACCGACCTGAGTCTCTCGCCCTCCGCGACCCGGACGGGCGCCACCTTCGGAAGCACATTGGCGGCCGGGACGGACGGCGACTCGGTCGAAGACATGCGGCAATGTTACGAGACGATCACGTAGTGGCTCATGTGTTCGCCGTCACAGACGGCAGAGGTGTGGCACACGCTCCGAACGGGTCGCGCGACGCTCCCGTCCAACACGCACGGCGGCCGGTTTTCGGCACGCATAGCGTCCCGATCGGGTGTCTCCTAGGCTCATAGCAGGGCACCCGGGTGGGGACCCTGCCTCTTCAGGGACGTTCCAGGAGTTCTAGGAAGGGAGCCCGACCATGACCGTAGACCCCACCGATCCCGCGACGTTCAAGGACTTCGAGGATATCGAGGACGTCGAAGACCTCGAGGACATCGAGGACGATGCCGTCGACCTCGACGTGGAGGCCCCGGAGAACGACGCCGCGGCACAGCACACGGAGGTCGCCCCGCCGCCGCGGGACGAGCCCCTGACGGAAGAGGAAATCCTGCGCGCCAACGAGGCGGACCTCGTGGAGCAGAAGCGCGTCGTCACCCTCGACGACGACGACTATCGGTGAGGTACGAGGACGATCACGTCAGGTGGGACGTGCGCATCTGGTAAGACGGGCGCAGCAGGTACCCAACAGACAACCAGGTACCCAACAGATAAAAGGACAGGTGCGCGAGACGGTGGAACGCATGTCGCGACCCGGCGCAAGAGCGCCGATTGACCCGCACCGACCCCGTTCGGCGCGTTCCGCGCCACTTTCGCCGCTGTCCGGTCCGTGAAATTCTGCGTTCGCACCGCGCACAGCACGGTTACCGAAAAGTACGATGGCCGCGCGGCGCACACCGCATGTGGACGATTTTGGGAGGCGGCGTGACAGCCATCGAGCAGACAGAGGCGGCACGCCCGCGGGGCACGCGCCTGCCGCGCCGTGCCCGACGGAACCAGCTGCTGGGCGCCGCGCAGGAAGTCTTCGTGGCGCAGGGCTACCACGCGGCTGCGATGGACGACATCGCCGAACGCGCCGGCGTCAGCAAGCCGGTGCTCTATCAGCACTTCCCGGGCAAGCTCGACCTCTATCTGGCCCTGCTGGACCAGCACTGCGAGGCCCTGCTGCAGGCGGTGCGGACGGCGCTCGCGTCGACGACCGACAACAAGCAGCGGGTACGGGCAACGATGGACGCGTACTTCGCGTACGTGGAGGACGACGGCGGAGCGTTCCGGCTGGTCTTCGAGTCGGATCTGACGAACGAGCCCGCCGTGCGCGAGCGCGTCGACAAGGTCACGATCGAGTGCGCTGAGGCCATCTGCGACGTCATCGCCGAGGACACCGGCCTGTCGCGGGCCGAGTCGATGCTGCTGGCCTCGGGTCTCGGCGGTCTCGCCCAGGTGGTGGCCCGCTCCTGGCTGCACAGCGACCGCAGCGTGCCGCGCGACCAGGCGGTCCAGCTGCTGACGTCGCTGGCCTGGCGAGGTATCGCGGGCTTCCCGCTGCACGGCAGCGAACAGCACCACTGAGCGGCGCCGGGTCCGGCGCACCGAGCGAAGCCGTGCGGCTCCATCAGTTGGTGGGGCCGCACGGCGCTTTTGTTCCCGTCGTCTGTTCGCTCCTGGCGTTCCGGAGCGGAGCGTGTACGTCCCCTCACCGGGCTAATGTGTGCTGGTACGGCGCGGACGGACGCGCACATCACTGACCGTCGGAGGGACAAAGCCGTGGAGGTCAAGATCGGCGTGCAGCACGCGCCCCGCGAGATCGTTCTGGAGAGCGGTCAGACTGCCGAGGAGGTCGAGCGCGTCGTGGCCGAGGCACTGGCCGGCAAGTCGCCACTGCTGAGCCTCGTGGACGAGCACGGCCGCAAGCTCCTGGTCCCGGCCGACCGTCTCGCGTACGTGGAGATCGGCGAGCCGGCGCCCCGCAAGGTGGGCTTCGGCACGCTCTAGTTCCGGATGGAGCAACGGGAGGGGCCCGGTGGCGAGTGCCATCGGGCCCCTCCCGTTGCTGCGTCCCGGCCGCTGTCCTTCCCGAATGGCACGCACAGACGGAGCACATCCCCACACAGAGGATGATTGTGTTCCGCGCGCTACGGGTAGGACCGGCTACGACCGATTTGCCCATGCAGCAGCCGTGCGGGAGGGAACCTCGACATGCTCTTTGAAGCGCTCGGCTCCGCCGTCCTCGGGTTCGTCCTGGCATGGGCCGCCGCACACCGGCTGCCGCACCGGCTGCCTGCCCGTGCTCTCGTGCTGCCGACGGGGGTGGCGGGCGCCCTCTTCGGCGCGTTCATCACCCACAGCGCGCTGGCCTCGGCAAGTCTCCTGGTGATCCTCATCGGCGCGCTGGTCGTCTCCGCCGCCTCACTGTCGTTGCTGCTGCGCCCGGCGGAAAGATATCGCCGCCACTCGGCGACGGCCTGAGGCCGGGCGCCGGGACCCACGACGGCCCGAGCAGCACTGAGCAGACGCCCCGGGCACCACGACGGTGGCATCCGGGGAGGCGGCTACGGTGGCGCACACGTCGGACACGGTGACCTGGGACATGACCGGGGTACCGGTTCGACTCGCACGTCGGCCGTCGGCGGCCGTCAAGACGCACGACGGCTCCGAAGCGTAGGGCGGCCCGCAGACGCGATACGCCATGCAGCGCCCGCGAAGACATATGGCGCGAGTGATGCCGTGCAGCGTTCACGAAGACATTTGACGCATGTGATGCCGTTCAGAGCACGCGAAGACGTTGATGCAAGTGATGCCATGCAGCGCACGCGAAGACATATGACCCGGGCGATGCCATTCGACGCATGCGAAGACGTACGGCGCGCGTGATGCCGTACGGCGCCGCAAGGGCGTACGGCGGCCTGGTGATCACCGGACCGCCGTGATCACCAGGCCGCCGTGAGACGGGTCAGGCGGCGAGCCCGAGGGCTGCCATCCGCTTGGTGTGCGCCTCGGTGATGCGCGAGAACATCCTGCCGACCTCGGCGAGATCGAAGCCGTCCGCGACACCGCCGACGAGCATGGTGGACAGAGCGTCCCGCTCCGCGACCACGCGCTGCGACTGGGACAGGGCCTCGCCCATCAGCCGCCGCGCCCACAGCGCGAGCCGTCCGCCCACGCGCGGCTCGGCGTCGATCGCGGCGCGCACCTTCTCGACGGCGAAGGTGGCGTGCCCGGTGTCGTCGAGCACGGCGAGCACGAGCCCACGAGTGTCGGCGTCGAGACGGGCCGCGACCTCACGGTAGAAGTCGCTGGCGATCGAGTCGCCCACGTACGCCTTGACCAGCCCCTCCAGCCAGTCCGAGGGCGCCGTCTGCTTGTGGAAGCTGTCGTACGCCGCAACGAACGGCTCCATGGCCTCCGTCGGTTCGAAGCCGATCTCGGTGAGCCGGTCCCGGATCCTCTCGAAGTGGTGGAACTCGGCGGACGCCATCTTCGCCAGCTCCGCCTTGTCCGTGAGCGTGGGAGCGAGCTTCGCGTCCTCCGCGAGCCGTTCGAACGCCGCCAGCTCTCCGTAGGCGAGTGCGCCGAGCAGGTCCACGACCGCGGCACGGTACTGGGGGTCGACGGAGGCCTTCGTCCAGTCCTGGGCGGCGACCGAGGTGGGTTCGGCAGGTGCGTCGGGGGCGTTGTCAGGCGTCGTCATGAAGCGCACAATAGTCCGCTCCCCGCCCCACGGAAGTCCCTGGTCAATCAGTGTGACGACGGCTACGTGACCGAATCGGCCATCGCGAGTGCGCGAATCCGGGGTATGGTGGTAATGCGCCTGCTGAGTACTTCGACGTATCTCGACAGGCTGCATGCATGAGGATGCCCGGTCGGTGGCCCGATCGGCTCCGACCCGACAGCCCTCATTGCCCGTACGGCACTGTGCGTACGGCATCCGGAGGGACCCTCAGCGGTACGAGCGCTGGAGCGTCGGCGTGGTCCCGTGCCACAGGCCCGTCCCCCAAGCAGGCCGACGACATCGGCACGGTCAGGACCGCCGCGCTCGCCTCGCATCGCGCACACAGAAGAGGCAGCACCCTGACTACGACTTTTCGAGAACTCGGGATCCTTTCCGAGACGGCCGAGGCCCTGGAAGCCGTCGGCATCATCAACCCCTTCCCCATCCAGGAGATGACGCTCCCCGTTGCCCTTTCCGGCACCGACGTCATCGGCCAGGCCAAGACCGGCACCGGCAAGACGCTGGGCTTCGGCCTTCCGCTCCTCGAGCGCGTCACCGTCCCCGCGGACGTCGAGGCGGGCCGGGCCAAGCCCGAGGCCCTGACCGACGCCCCCCAGGCGCTCGTCGTCGTCCCCACCCGCGAGCTGTGCACCCAGGTCACCAACGACCTGCTCACAGCGGGCAAGGTACGCAACGTACGCGTCACGGCGATCTACGGCGGCCGGGCGTACGAACCCCAGGTCGAGGCCCTCAAGAAGGGCGTCGACGTGATCGTCGGAACCCCGGGCCGGCTCCTGGACCTCGCCGGCCAGAAGAAGCTGAACCTGAAGCACGTGAAGTGCCTCGTGCTCGACGAGGCCGACGAGATGCTCGACCTGGGCTTCCTGCCCGACGTCGAGAAGATCATCGACATGCTTCCGGCCAAGCGCCAGACCATGCTGTTCTCGGCGACCATGCCGGGCGCGGTCATCGGGCTGGCCCGCCGCTACATGTCGCAGCCGACGCACATCCGCGCCACCGCGCCGGACGATGAGGGCGCGACCGTCGCGAACATCGCGCAGTTCGTCTACCGCGCGCACTCCATGGACAAGCCGGAGATGGTCGCGCGCATCCTGCAGGCCGACGGCCGCGGACTGGCGATGATCTTCTGCCGTACCAAGCGCACGGCGGCCGACATCGCCGAGCAGCTGCAGCGGCGCGGCTTCGCGTCGGGCGCGGTCCACGGCGACCTGGGCCAGGGCGCGCGCGAGCAGGCCCTGCGGGCCTTCCGCAACGGCAAGGTGGACGTCCTCGTCTGCACCGACGTGGCCGCGCGCGGCATCGACGTCGAGGGCGTCACGCACGTCGTCAACTACCAGTCCCCCGAGGACGAGAAGACCTACCTGCACCGCATCGGCCGTACGGGCCGCGCGGGCGCGTCGGGTACGGCGATCACGTTCGTCGACTGGGACGACATCCCGCGCTGGCAGCTGATCAACAAGGCGCTGGAGCTGGACTTCAACGACCCGGTGGAGACGTACTCCACCTCCCCGCACCTCTTCGCGGACCTCGGCATCCCCGAGGGCACCAAGGGTGTCCTGCCTCGCTCCGAGCGCACGCGCGCCGGGCTCGCGGCGGAGGAACTGGAGGACCTCGGCGAGACGGGCGGCCGTGGGCCGCGCGGGCGCCGTTCCTCCGGCCCGTCCGAGGAGCGCGAGCGTCCGGCGCGTACGCCGCGGCGTCGTCGTCGTACACGGAGCGGGGCTTCGCTGCAGGCGCCGGTCGCCACGGAGAACGTGGACAGCGGGGACGGCGAAACCGGCGAGGCGGTGGAACCGCGCACGCCGCGCCGCCGTCGCCGGATGCGCGGCGGGGTGCCCGCCGAGCCGGTGGCGACGGTGACGGAAACGACGGAGCCGGCCGCGCCGTCCCCGGAGACCGCCGTGGACACGGTGGAGGCCACTGAGGCCAAGCCGCGCCGCCGCACCCGCAAGACGGCGGAGACTCCCGCCGAGACCACTCCGGCTCCCGCCGAGACCACCCTCGACACCGCCGAAGCCACGGAGGCCAAGCCCCGCCGCCGCACCCGCAAGACGGCGGAGACTCCCGCCGAGACCACTCCGGCTCCCGCCGAGACCACCCTCGACACCGCCGAAGCCACGGAGGCCAAGCCCCGCCGCCGCACCCGCAAGACGGCGGGGACTCCCGCCGAGGCGACGGAGGTCGAGGCCCCGGCGAAGCCGCGGCGCCGTACCCGCAAGGCCGCGGACGTCTCCGTGGAGACGGCCGAGGGCACCGTGGCCGAGGCGGAGGCTCCGGCCACGCCGCGACGGGCCCGAAAGACGGCCGAGGCCGCGCCCGTCGAGGCCGCGGAGGCCAAGCCCCGCCGCCGCACCCGCAAGGCCACGGAGACGGCCCCGGCCGCCGCCGAAACCGCTGTGGACACCGCTGAAGCCGCGGAGGCCAAGCCCCGCCGCCGCACCCGCAAAGCCGTGGCCGCCGAGGCCGGGATTCCGGCGCAGGCGGCCGAGGAGCCCGAGGTCAAGCCTCGGCGCCGCACCCGCAAGACGGCGGTGGCAGCGGAGTCGGAGATCCCGTCCCAGACGGACGAGGCTCCGGCCACGCCGCGCCGGCGTACGCGCAAGGCCGCCGAGGCCACCGAGGGCTGACGCGACGCTTGTTCGATGGCCCGCCCCCACTTCGGTGGAGGCGGGCCATCTGTGTTCCCGCGATCCCCCCACGGTTCGGTGAGCCCCGTGGTTCTGTACACCGTGATGTCACCCGGCCCCACCCCGTCCCGCCCCAACCGCCCGGTAACCTCACCCCATGAGCCGTCCCCCGACCTTCACCCCGCCCCCCGGTCTCCGGGCCCATCGGCTCGTGACGGAGCGCGGGGAGTTCGCCGTGCTCGAGGCACCGGCGGTGACACCACGGGTCAGGGGAACCGTCCTGCTGCTGCCCGGTTTCACCGGGAGCAAGGAGGACTTCATCGTCCTGCAGCCGCTCCTTGCGGCGGCCGGGTACCGGACCGTGGCCGTCGACGGCCGTGGGCAGTACGAGTCACCCGGGCCCCGGGACGACGAGGCCCCGTACGCGCAGAGCGAGTTGGCCCGGGACGTGATCGCACAGGCGGGGGCCTTCGGTACGCCCGTGCATCTGCTCGGGCATTCACTGGGCGGTCAGATCGCCCGCGCAGCCGTCCTCCTCGACGCCTCTCCGTTCGTCTCGCTCACCCTGATGGCCTCCGGGCCCGCCCAGATCTCCGTCCCCCAGCAGCAGCGCGTCAAGCTGCTGCGCGACGCCCTCGCCGTAATGGACATGGCTCAGGTCTGGGACGCGATCCAGTCCGTGGAAACGCCGGAGGACACCGACACCGGCGCACTCGACGAGGGTCTCTCCGACGGGGAGGACCTGCGCCGCCGCTGGCTCTGCAACAGCCCGGCCCAGCTCCGCGCCACTGGCCGGCAGTTGTGCGAGGAGCCCGACCGCGTGGCCGAACTGGCCGCCGTCGGCCTGCCCGTGCACGTGCTGTCCGGTGACCGCGACGACACCTGGCCCGTCCCGCTCCTGGACGACATGGCCGCGCGGCTGGACGCACACCGCAGTGTCGTGCCTTACGCCGAGCACTCCCCCAACACGGACCAGCCCGCACCGACGGCCCGCGCCCTGGCCGCCTTCTGGGACCGGCTCCTCTAGGGGGACATCCGACGCGGTCCGCCCGACATCCGCCGCGGCCCTCCGACATCCCTCCCGGGCTGAGGGGACGACGCCCTCCCGCGCGGCCTAGAACTGCGCCTGGAGGTGCTCCCAGAAGCCGTCCCGCAACGCACGCCGCAGGTCCGACTGGCCGCGCAGCGAGTACTGCAGCAGGCCCTCCGCCTCCACCAGCAGGTCCTGGTCGATGGAGCCGGGCAGATACGGGTGGCCGGTGAGCAGCTCCGCCATTGCCTCACGCCCCCGTGCCACCAGCCACTTCGCCGCGATCTGGGCACCCACGAAACGGACGTCCTCGCGCGTGGGGCGGCCCGCGGACGACGGCTCGTAGGTCGCGGCGGTCCGCCGGGTGACGTAGGGCTTGAAGAACTCGAGCTCGAGGGTGCGCTGGCTGTCGACCTCCCACAGCAACGGTTCCGCCTGATTGCGGCCCTCGGGCGCCTCGATGCCCCACAGATGCACCCGCGCCCCGTACCCCTGTGCCGCCTCGACCGCCGACACCAGGTCCTCGTCGCCACCGATGAGCGCCGCGTCGCTGATGGCGCGGTGCCGGGCGAGTGACTCGAGGTCGGTCCTGATGAGGGAGTCGACGCCCTTCTGCTGGTTGTTGGCATTGAGGTTGCCGAGCCGCACCTTGACGTCGGGAAGCTCGGCGATGGACTGCTGCTCGGCCGTGTGGATGCGGCGTCTGGCGCCGTCGTACCAGTACACGCGCAGCAGCCGGCTGTCCGCGAAGATCGTGCGGGCCTTGTCGATGAGGGCGTCGATCAGGCCCTCGGCGTCGAGGTCGAAGGCCCGGCGGTCCTCGGTACCGGCGACGAGCCGTCCCGCTGCCGCGTAGAGATAGCCGGCGTCGACGAAGATCGCGTGGGTCGAGGGCGTCTTCGCCACCTCGGCGAGCATGCGCTGGAGCAACTCGTTCGTGCGGTCGATGCGGGCGCCGAGCGCCGCCAGGTCGTCGTTCATATGCCTCCCATTGTCCCGATGGTCACGCTGCGAACACAACCGGTCCCAGTCAGTGCACCGTGAATGCATTCCACGCCAGGTTCGGACTCGCTACCGACCGGTAATTAGAGACTCGAAAAATTTCCTTAGCGTAGGGAATGTTTGTAACACGCATCCCGTTGAATCAGACAGGAACGGGGGCAACGTCGCCCCGCGCTCCACTCACCAGTAGTTCTCCTCAGGAGGATGACCAGACGAAGGGAGAAGCCTGTGCGCTTCGAAATCATGCGACTCGACGACGTCGACGGTACGCCCGTGGACACCACCGTCGTGGACGCCGCCTCCGTCAAGCAGATCGTTCAGCAGGCCGCGGCCATCGGGCAGCGTCTCTGGATCCGCCCGGCCGACGCATCCGCGTCGTAACCGAAAGATCCGCGTCGTACACCTGCCTGGCAGGCGGCGGCGCAGACGTTCTCAAGACTTCGGAGCCCCGTACGGCCTCAGGCCGTACGGGGCTCCGCGCGCACCGGGGGCGGTCAGCTCGAGTGGACGACCTGGATGACCCCGTTGATGATCTGCTGCACGGCGATCGCGGAGAGCATCATGCCCGCGAGCCGGGTCACCAGGACCACCCCACCGTCCTTGATCACCCTGATGATCAGCAGCGAGTAGCGCATGACCACCCAGAGCACGACATGGATGGCCAGGATCGCCGACCACACGGACACCTGGGCGGCCAAGCTGTCGGCCTTCTGGACCGCAAGGATCACCGAGACGATCGCACCCGGTCCGGCCAGCAGCGGCATGCCCAACGGGACGAGGGCCACATTGACGTCCTTGGTCTGCTTGGGCTCGTCCGTCTTGCCGGTCAGCAGGTCGAGGGCGATCAGCAGAAGCAGCAGCCCGCCCGCGATCATCAGCGCGGGCACGGAGACGTGCAGGTAGTTCAGGATCTGGTGGCCGAGCACACCGAAGACGGCGATGACACCGCCCGCGACACAGACGGCCTGGAAGGCCATCCGCTTCTGCACCTTGGCGGGGCGCCCGGCGGTGAGCGCGAGGAAGATCGGGGTGATCCCGGGGGGATCCATGATCACGAAGAGGGTCAGGAAGAGGGAACCGAAGACGGCGACGTCGAACATGGGGGCCTTGCGAAGAGATACGGGCGGGCATGCGGCCACGGGCGGGCCACGGCCACTGGGGACGGTCGTCACGCCGGGAGGCGAGTGACGGCGGGACACGGCGGCGAGCGCCGGATGCCCCGGAGAAGGAAATGCAGGCAGATGGAACTACGGCAGGGTCAGGCGCTCCGGCGTCCGCCGGTCCCCGGCACCGGGAACGCCCCGGTGGCCCGCCGGATGATCTCCCCGTACACCTCGGGGTCGGTGGTGTACTCCCCGAGCACGCACGTCTTGCGGCTGCCGTGGTAGTCGGAGGAGCCCGTGACCAGCAGTCCGAGCTCGTCCGCGAGACCTCGCAGCCGCGCCCGGGCCGCCGGGTCGTGGTCCATGTGGTCGACCTCGATGCCGTCGAGTCCGGCGGCCGCCAGCTCCGCGATCGCGGACTCCGGCACGGTCCGGCCGCGCTTGACGGCGGCCGGGTGCGCGAAGACGGTGACTCCGCCCGCGGCCTTGACCAGACGGATCGCCTCGAACGGATCGGTCTCGTGCTTCTCGACGTACGCGCGCCCGCCGTCGGCCAGCCACTCGGGCGTGAACGCGTCCGAGACGCTGTCCACCACGCCGAGTTCGACCAGGGCGGTGGCGATGTGCGGCCGTCCGACCGAGCCTTCGCCGGCGATGCGCGCCACCTGCTCCCAGGTGACGGGCACACCCAGCCCCCGCAGCCTGGCGATCATGGCGTGGGCCCGCGGCACCCGGTCGTCCCGCACCAGCTCGCGCTCGGCGAGCAGTTCGGGCTCCTCGGGGTCGAAGAGGTAGGCCAGCACGTGCATGCTGATGCCGTTCAGTCGGCAGGAGAGTTCGGCGCCGGTGACGAGGGTCAGGCCCTCGGGCAGCGCGTCGATCGCCTCCGCATGACCGCGGGTGGTGTCGTGGTCGGTGAGCGCCACGACGTCCAGTCCGCCGGCAGCGGCGCCGAGCACCAGCTCGGCCGGGGTGTCCGTACCGTCGGACGCGGTGGAGTGGGTGTGCAGATCGATGCGCACGACACGGACTCCAAGCGGTGACGGGACGGGAGGGGACGCTCAAGGATAGCCGGAGTTCAGGGGCACCTGTCACACCCGAGGCAGGGGTGCGCCCCCTACTCGCACCGCGTCCGCCGCGTCATGGCTCGAGCAGGCGCGGCGACAGCGCCCCGCACGGCAGCAGGTCAACCTCCGCGCCCGCGTCCCGCAGATCCGTCAGCACCATCTCGTCGTACATCAGCAGCCCCGACTGCTCGGGCCAGACGACCGCCCACAGCCACATGCCGAGCGCCTCGCCCGCGAACACCGCGCGGTCGTCGGGAGTGCCCGAGAGATGCCACAGCGGAGTGGGGCGGCCGACGGCCAGCACCTTCGCCTGGGGCGGCTTCTCGACGTTCAGATGCGGACCGGGGTCCGGGCCGTCGACTCCCGCGTAGCGCGCACCGAGGCCGACCCCCAACTCCTCTGCGACGAGGATCAGTTCCCCGACACCACCGAGCGGTCCGGGGCCCGAGCAGGCCACGGCCGTCGCACGGCCTCCGCTGCGGTCGTCGCCCGCGTAGGCCACGCCCGTGAACAGCCAGCCGACCGGCAGCGGCCACGGCATCCACACCGGCACCTGGGCACGGTGCACCACAACGCTGAGGGCCTCGACGCTGGGCGGGATCACGGGCTGCAGCGGATGCACGTTCCCGTGCACATCGCACTGCCAGGAGTCGGCAAAGAGTCCGGGAGCCCTGACCCGGCCACCACACTTCGGGCAACTGGGTTCGCCCCTCATAGGGCCCCACGGTCCTCCCCGTCCCGCGCCGCGTCAAGGACGATCACCCGTCCGGCGTGCGCCACTCAGGTCAGCTTCACGGGGCGAAGACTAGATGGCACTTGCACTAATTAGCACAGCTAACTTAATATGTGTAAAAGCCAACGATCTCTTCGAGGACAGCGAGGACACTCATGAGCAGCAGTACAGGAGGACCCGCCACAGCAGCGGCCGGGACGGATCCGTTCGGCGCGGGTGCCGGTGGCATCCTGCGCCAGCCGAGGGCCGTGTGGGCCACCGCCGGGGCATCCGTCGTCGCGTTCATGGGCATCGGGCTCGTCGACCCGATCCTGCCGTCCATCGCCAAGGGACTTCGGGCGACGCCCAGCCAGGTCTCCCTGCTCTTCACCTCGTACTTCCTGATCACCGCCGTCGCGATGCTGGTCACCGGCTTCGTCTCGAGCCGTATCGGCGGTCGCGCGACACTGCTTCTCGGCCTCGCCCTCGTGGTGGTCTTCGCGGGCCTCGCGGGCACCTCGGACTCGGTCGCCCAGCTGGTCGGCTTCCGGGCCGGCTGGGGGCTGGGCAACGCGCTCTTCGTCTCCACGGCCCTCGCCGTCATCGTCGGCGCGGCGGCCGGCGGCAGCGCCGCGGCGATCCTGCTGTACGAGTCCGCCCTGGGCCTCGGCATGGCCTGCGGCCCGCTGCTGGGCGCCCTGCTCGGTGACGCCAGCTGGCGCTACCCGTTCTTCGGCACCGCGTTCCTGATGGCCGTCGGCTTCCTGTGCATCACGGCGTTCCTGAAGGAGCAGCCCAAGCCCGCACGGAAGACCTCGCTCCTGGACCCGATCAGGGCGCTCGGCCACGGCGGACTGGCGTCCGCGGCGGTCTCCGCGTTCTTCTACAACTACACGTTCTTCACCGTGCTGGCCTTCACGCCGTTCGTGCTGAACATGACTCCGTACAAGTCGGGTGCGGTGTTCTTCGCCTGGGGTGTGCTGCTCGCCGTCTTCTCCGTGGTCGTGGCACCGCGCATGCAGGAGCGGTTCGGCTCCCTGAAGGTCCTCGGCGGCTCGCTGGTCCTGCTCGCGGCCGACGTACTCGTGCTCGGCTACGGCGACCACACCACCGCCGTCGTCTGCACGATCCTGTCCGGTGCGTTCATCGGCGTGAACAACACGGTCTACACGGAGCTGGCCCTGGGTGTCTCGGACGCGCCCCGCCCGGTGGCCAGCGCGGGCTACAACTTCGTGCGCTGGTTCGCCGCCGCGGCCGCGCCCTACCTCGCGCCCAAGATCGAGGAGTGGAGCGACATCCGCATGCCGTTCGTGGTCGGCGCGGCCACGGCGGTGGTCGGCGCGGTCGTGGTCGCCGTACGGCGCAAGGCGCTCACGCTCCCCCAAGCCCTCGACTCCGCTCGAGCAGGTGGGACCCCCACGGCCGGCGAACTGCAGCCGCGGCACGCGACCGAGGACGGCGTCACGATCTCCGCCAACTGAGGGACTTCACCCACGCGTTGGGGAGATCGGTCACTCCAGCGGGACGGATGTGCGGGTCGGATCCCGCAGGTCCGTCCCGTTCGTCAGCCAGCGCTCCTGGAGGGCCTGGGCACCGTGCACCCGCTTCCAGGCGGCCTCGTTCGGGGTCATCGGCAGCAGCGGCAGGAACCGTACCGGGTCGAGGGGCTCGTCCAGTTCCAGGTCCTCGACCAGACCGCCCGGTTCAGCGACCAGGACCGAGGTGAACGGGGCACCGGGCCACAGGGGTTCGCCCACGTCCAGCGAGGCTCCCGGGGTCACGACCACGCCCTCGACCTGCGGGGACGAGGCGAGGACGGCGAGCGCGCGGAGCACCTTGTCGGTGTCGGCGAGGCCGCCGCGGACGGAGAGGACCAACTCGGCGCGGGGCCCCTTGACGGGGTCGGCGAGCGTCGCCGTGGGGTCCGTCATCGGCAGGGCGGACATGCCGAGCGTGGCGTAGCGGACGAGATCCCCCTCCTGGAAGCGCAGCACCTCGATGCGGTCCGTGCCCAGGAAGGTGACCGCGGCGCGCGCGTCCGGTTCGCCCAGCGCGGTGCGCAACCGGGCCTCCACCAGAGGAAGAACATCAGCCATGCGGCGAGCATAGAACTCGTCAGCCCCCGGCAAAGCAGCGCCTTGACACTTCGGTCTGCTGATAGTCTTGCCCGGTGGTTCGGGGCAGCACGCCGAAGCGTCGCGATCGGGTCCCGACACCGAGGACTACTCCCCCACGGGGGCCGGCCGGAGGAGGTGGGGCTGCTATGGACCGAAGTCGACCGTGCAGTACCACCCGCTCTTCCGGCTTCTGATGCAGCTGCTCCCCACTGGCTGCCACCTCCCGCATTCGCGCATCACGGAAGAGCACTTCGTTTCGCTTTGCCTGATCTGCCTGATCTGAATCAGCAGCGAAGTCCGCCACCGCGACGGTGCGGTGCTCCCCGCTTTGTGGACGTGCCAAACATCCTTCCTCCCCCGAAGGGCGGGAAGACTCGTCAGGACGTCCCCATTCCGGGCAGTTCCGACCTCGTCGGCGCCTTCGTTGCTCGCTGCGAAGGAGCCTGCCATGTCGATGATCCGCGACCTGCGCGCCGTGGTCCGCCCGTCCCGTCCCTCGCTGCGGGACGGCGGCGCGTACGACGCCACGCGCGACCCGGCGACGCCGTCCGCCGTCGTCGACTGCGCCGTCTACCGCGACGGCTCCCGCGTCGAGACCCGCAGCCCGCTGTCCCCGCACGAGGCGATGCGGCTGGTGCGGCGCGACGGCGGCTTCGTGTGGATCGGGCTGCACGAGCCGACCGAGGCCGAATTCGCCGGAATCGCCGGGGAGTTCGGGCTGCACCCGCTGGCCGTCGAGGACGCGGTCCAGGCCCACCAGCGCCCCAAGCTGGAGCGCTACGACGACTCCCTCTTCACCGTCTTCAAGACCATCCACTATGTCGAGCACGACGAGCTCACCGCCAACAGCGAGGTCGTCCAGACCGGGGAGGTCATGTGCTTCACCGGGCGGGACTTCTTCATCACCGTCCGGCACGGCGGGCAGGGTTCGCTCCGGGCGCTGCGCCACAGGCTGCAGGACGACCCCGAGCTGCTCGCCAAGGGTCCGTCGGCCGTGCTGCACGCGATCGCCGACCACGTCGTCGACGGGTACATCGCAGTGGCGGACGCCGTCCAGGACGACATCGACGAGGTGGAGACCGAAGTGTTCTCGCCGGGCCGCAAGGGGACGCCCCGGGGCACGGACGCGGGCCGCATCTACCAGCTCAAGCGGGAAGTGCTGGAGTTCAAGCGGGCGGTGGCACCGCTGCTGCGGCCGATGCAGCTGCTGAGCGAGCGGCCGATGCGGCTGATCGACCCGCACATCCAGAAGTACTTCCGTGATGTCGCCGACCACCTCGCACGGGTGCACGAGCAGGTGATGGGCTTCGACGAGCTGCTGAACTCGATCCTCCAGGCCAACCTGGCGCAGGCGTCCGTCGCGCAGAACGAGGACATGCGCAAGATCACGGCATGGGCCGCGATCATCGCCGTGCCGACGATGGTGTGCGGGGTCTACGGCATGAACTTCTCGTACATGCCCGAGCTGCACTGGAAGTACGGCTACCCGGTGATCATGGGCATCACGGTGGGCATCTGCGTGGGCATCCACCGCATGCTCAAGCGCAACGGGTGGCTGTGACAGGACCTAGGCTGGGCGCATGACAAGCGAGCTGCTCGACCGGGCCCTCGTCGAGGAGGCCACGAAGAAGTCCGGGCTGATCTGGGTCCAGGGCGGGCCGTCCCCCGACGCGGGTGCCCAGGGTGTGCCCGCGCAGGCGCTGTGGCATGTGTGGCACGAGGGCGCCGCCTGCGTGGTGGGCGACGGCCCCGGAGAACAGCCGCTGCCCGGGCTGGTCGACGGCGGGGATGCGGTCGTCACGGTCCGCAGCAAGGACAAAGGCGGCCGGATCGTCACCTGGCCCGCCACGGTGGCGGAACTGCCGCCGGGGTCGCCCGAGTGGGAGGGCGCGGTCGCCGAGCTGAAGGGCAAGCGGCTCAACGCTCCCGACGGCGAGGAGATGCCGGAGCGGTGGCGCCGGGAGTGCCGGGTGCTGCGCCTGGAGCCGCGGGGTACGACGGTGCCGCTGCCGGACGGCTCGCTCGCGGCCCCGCCGGTACCGACCCCGGCCACGACGCGTCACCCGATCCCGGCGGCCCTGCCACGGCTGCTGCGGCGCAAGCGCCGATAGCCTGCGGCGGTCCGGCAGAGCGTGCGGCCGGTCCGGCACCGCCGGGCGCCGTCGGCGTCACTGGGCGCCGCTGCGGCCGAAAGGTTGTCCGACTCCGCAAGTTTTTCCGGCTCCGCCAAAGGGCCGCCCCGGCCGATCCCGCGCCTCAGGAGGTCGGCAGCTGCTTGCCGTAGTCCACCGTCTCCTGTTTCGACGGCTCCGCCAGGGTGAAGTCCTTTCCCCAGTCCGACAGGCTGAGCGTCCCCGCGTTGCCGGCGCGGACCAGACGCAGCGGATACGGGACGCCCTCGAGGGAGACGTCCAGCATGCCGCCTGCGCCCTTGTCGCCGGTGATGCGGACCGTGCGGACCCCGTTCTGCTCGTTTCGGCCGTCCGTCGCCAGCGTGCCGTGCAGCGTCAGGAGACCGTCCAGCAGCAGATCCTTGTCGGTGAAGCCGCTGAAGCGCTTGTAGGCCGGATCTCCCGTCGGCACCTTCACATACATCCCGTCGAGCTTGCTCGCCGCGGCCGCCGAGCCCCCGCCGCTCGCCTTGCCGTCCTGCTGGTTCCAGAACGCCGCGTCGGCCTTCAGGAACAGGTGCTCCCCCACCCGCAGCAGCCGGAACGTGCCGTTCTTCGAGGTCACCGATCCGGTGCCCCCCTCGCCCTTCAGCCGCATGTCCAGGGTGTACGTGCCGCCGTTGCTGACGACGGTCCCGGACAGATGTACCGCCGACGCCGCCTTGGCCGCCTCACGGGTCCGGCTCTGGATCTTGTCGGCCGGCAGCTTCGCCAAGCCGTTCGTCCCGGCGTCCGGGTCGCCGCTGCTGCACCCCGTCAGCCCCGCGCCCGTCACGACCAGCGCGCACATCGCGCTCACCACTGCGGCCCTGCGGGTACGGCCCTGGGGAATTGCAGTCACGAGTGGGGCTGCCTCTCATGCGAGTGTCCTCATCGGCGTACGGCAGCGTACCGGTGCACACGAGGCCTTCCGGAGTCAGTCCGTCCGCGCTTCTCGCCAGGGCGTACCGCACCAGGACGGGCTAGCCTGAAGCCCACGCGAGCGGACAAAACGGTAGGAACAGGAGGCGCGCGCATGGCGGCAAGCGCCCCTCGCATCTTCGTCTCGCACCTGTCCGGCGTCGCCGTCTTCGACCCCAACGGCGACCAGGTGGGACGCGTGCGCGACCTGGTCGTCATGCTGCGCGTGGGGCGTCGGCCCCCGCGACTGCTCGGCCTGGTCGTCGAGCTCGTCACCCGCCGCCGTATCTTCCTGCCCATGACCCGGGTGACCGGCATCGAGTCCGGCCAGGTCATCACCACAGGCGTGCTGAACGTCCGCCGCTTCGAACAGCGGCCCACCGAGCGGCTCGTCTTCGGGGAACTCCTCGACCGGCGCGTCAAGCTCGTCGAGACCGACGAGGAGGTCACCGTCCGGGACCTCTCCGTGCAGCAGCTGCCCGCCCGCCGGGACTGGGAGGTCGACCGGATCCTCGTACGCAAGGGGAAGGGCGGGGCCTTTCGGCGCAAGGGCGAGACGATGCTGGTCGAGTGGTCCGCCGTCACCGGGTTCTCCCTGGAGGAGCACGGACAGGGCGCCGAGAGCCTGCTGGCCACCTTCGAACAGCTCCGGCCCGCCGACCTCGCCAACGTCCTGCACCACCTTTCCGCCAAGCGCCGCGCGGAGGTCGCCGCCGCCCTCGACGACGACCGGCTCGCCGATGTACTCGAGGAACTGCCCGAGGACGACCAGATCGAGATCCTCGGCAAGCTCCAGGAGGAGCGCGCCGCGGACGTCCTGGAGGCGATGGACCCCGATGACGCCGCCGACCTGCTCGCCGAGCTGCCGGAGGACGAGAAGGAACGGCTGCTGAGCCTGATGCAGCCCTCCGACGCGGCCGACATGCGCCGTCTGATGGCATACGAGGAGAAGACAGCGGGCGGCCTGATGACCACCGAGCCGATCGTGCTGCGGCCCGACGCCACCGTCGCCGACGCGCTCGCGCGGGTACGCAACGCCGACCTGTCCCCCGCGCTCGCCGCCCAGGTGTACGTCTGCAGGCCGCCGGACGAGACGCCGACCGGCAAGTACCTGGGTACCGTGCACTTCCAGCGGCTGCTGCGCGACCCGCCGTACACGCTCGTCAGCTCGATCCTCGACGACGATCTGCAGCCGCTGGCCCCGGACGCCCCGCTGCCCGTGGTGGCCGGGTTCTTCGCGGCCTACGACATGGTCGCCGCTCCCGTTGTCGACGAGTCCGGCTCACTGCTCGGCGCGGTGACCGTGGACGACGTACTCGACCACATGCTGCCGGACGACTGGCGCGAGACGGAGTTCCATCTGGAGGACGAGGGGGCCGCCGATGGCGCCTGAGCGCGAGAAGTACCCCTCCGGCGCGACCGCCGCCACCCGCCCCCGCATCCGGCTCGACCAGCCGCTGCCGCGGCGCACCCGCGTCCTGCCCGAGTGGGACCCGGAGGCCTTCGGGCGCATGTCCGAACGGATCGCGCGCTTCCTCGGCACCGGCCGGTTCATCGTCTGGATGACGGTCGTCATCGTGCTGTGGCTGCTCTGGAACATCGCCGCCCCGCTCTACCTGCGATTCGACCCGTACCCCTTCATCTTCCTGACCCTGATGCTGTCTCTGCAGGCCTCCTACGCGGCCCCGCTGATCCTGCTGGCACAGAACCGCCAGGACGACCGCGACCGGGTCAACCTCGAGCAGGACCGCAAGCAGAACGAGCGGTCGATCGCGGACACGGAGTATCTGACCCGGGAGGTCGCAGCACTGCGCACGGGCCTCGGCGAGGTCGCCACGCGCGACTGGATCCGCTCGGAGCTGCAGGACTTCATGAAGGACATCGAGGAACGGCGGCGTCCTGACGGGCATGTCGTATTCCCGGCGGAACGGTCGCGCGGACGTGATGTAGACGACCGCTGACGGGGCTTTCCGAGGCCCCCGCAGGGCGCCGTACCATCGTGGTTATGGCTACGGAAGACGCGGTGCGCGAGGCACTGGCGACGGTGAACGACCCCGAGATCCAGCGACCCATCACCGAGCTGGGGATGGTCAAATCGGTGGAGATCGGCGCAGACGGTGCGGTCGCGGTCACCGTGTATCTGACGGTCTCCGGCTGCCCCATGCGCGACACGATCACGCAGCGCGTGACGGAGGCGGTCTCCCGCGTCGAGGGTGTCACGCGGGTCGACGTCACGCTCGAGGTGATGAGCGACGAGCAGCGCCGCGAGCTGGCGACCGCGCTGCGCGGCGGCCAGGCCGAGCGCGAGGTCCCGTTCGCCAAGCCGGGCTCGCTCACCCGTGTGTATGCGGTGGCCTCCGGCAAGGGCGGCGTCGGCAAGTCCTCGGTGACGGTGAATCTGGCGGCGGCGATGGCGGCCGACGGCCTGAAGGTCGGTGTCGTGGACGCCGACATCTACGGCCACAGCGTGCCGCGCATGCTGGGTGTGGACGGCCGCCCGACCCAGGTCGAGAACATGATCATGCCGCCGCAGGCGAACGGCGTGAAGGTCATCTCGATCGGCATGTTCACCCCGGGCAACGCGCCGGTGGTCTGGCGGGGCCCGATGCTGCACCGCGCGCTCCAGCAGTTCCTCGCCGACGTGTTCTGGGGTGACCTGGACGTGCTGCTGCTGGACCTGCCGCCGGGCACGGGCGACATCGCGATCTCCGTGGCACAGCTGGTCCCGAACGCGGAGATCCTGGTGGTGACCACCCCGCAGCAGGCGGCCGCGGAGGTCGCCGAGCGGGCGGGCTCCATCGCCGTCCAGACCCACCAGAAGATCGTGGGCGTGGTCGAGAACATGTCCGGCCTGCCCTGCCCGCACTGTGACGAGATGGTCGACGTCTTCGGCACGGGCGGCGGTCAGGTGGTCGCCGACGGCTTGACGCGCACGACCGGCGCCACGGTGCCGGTCCTCGGCTCCATCCCCATCGACGTCCGCCTGCGCGAGGGCGGCGACGAGGGCAAGCCGGTGGTCCTGACGGACCCGGACTCCCCCGCGGGCGCGGCCCTGCGCTCGATCGCGGGGAAGCTGGGGGGCCGGCAGCGGGGCCTGGCAGGCCTGTCGCTGGGGATCACGCCGAAGAACAAGTTCTAGGGCGCCCCGGGCAACCACGGACAACCGCAGCCACCGATGTCCGGATGACTGGCGGCGAGGGGGCACCGTGACCAACGGTGCCCCCTCGGTCTACGCATAGGCGCCTCGGCCTGTGCGGCCCATTGCCCCAGTGAGATCCATGCGTCCTTTCGTCCTATGCGTAGGCCGCGATGTCCTTGATCACGGCGAAGCCGAGCCCATATGCGCTCATGCCCCTGCCGTACGCCCCCACGTGCACGCCCGCCTGCGTGGACCCGGCGAGTACCCAGCCGAACTCGGACTCGCGGTAGTGGAACGGCGTGGGGACACCGTCCACGGGCAGGGACAGGGTGGACCAGTCGGGGCCGGTCAGATCGTCCGCCAGCGCCCACGCCGTCTCGGTCTGCTGGTCGAGCCAGTCGTCCCGCAGACTGTGGTCCATCTGACCGGGCCAGGTGAACGACAGCAGCCCCACGCCCGCGAGCCAGGCGGCCGAGGAGACCGACGTGGCCTCCAGCAGGCCGGTGCCGTCGGCGCTGCGCCGTACGGGGTTGGCCGCGACGGTGACCACGACCGCGAAACGCTCGTTGTCCTCGGTGGACTCGCTGCGCACGGAGGGCTCGTCACCGTGTCCGGTCGATCCGTGCTCCACGGCCCCGTCGGCCGCGGTACCCACCTGCATCAGCCAGCGCGGCCCCGTGAACGCCTCGTCGAGGCCGTACCACGGGAAGGACGCCTTGAGGTAGCCGTCGACCGTGCGCCGGGCGAAGGGGAGCTGCTGCCCGCCCTCCGCGTCCGGCGCCTGCGCGCCCACCCGACTCGTCGTCTCCATCTGCCCGGACGCCTCCTCGCTCTCGTCGGACCCGGGCGGCCCGCCCCCCACGGGCGTCCTTGCTCCCAAAACGGTCCGCACAACAACTGGGCAGCATAGCCACAGCACTCCGGGCAGCATGGAAACGCCCGGCGCGTACGGCCGCTTGCACGTCGCAAAATGGCCGCGCGCACGCCGATGGGCGTATGGCCTGCGTCACGTCACCGCGCGGCGTCCCACAACGCCGACGGCGTCCGCGTACGGCTCAGGTGGCGTCCGAGTCGAAGGGCGGGCGCTCGCCGGGGTCGGCCGTTTCGGGCTTCTTCGTCATGTCGACGCGATCGGAGGAGGGCGAGGAGGACGACGAGGGCGACGGGGACGACGGGGACGACGGGGATTCAGTGTCGCGGCCGTGCACCGCGTCCGTGACCTCGGCCATCTCCTTCTTCAGGTCGAATCCGTTGCGGATCTCCTGGAGCCCCAGGCCGTCGTTCTCCAGCTGCTTGCGGATGAACGTCTTGGGGTTGAGGTCCTCGAACTCGAAGTCCTTGAACTCGGGCCCCAGTTCACTCCGGATGTCCTGCTTGGCGCTCTCCGAGAACTCCCGGATCTTGCGGATGGTGCGCGTGACGTCCTGGATCACCTTCGGGAGCTTGTCCGGACCGAAGATGAGCACAGCGATGACGACGATCGTCACCAGCTCGAGCGGTCCTATGTCATTGAACACCTGAAGCTCCTAGCGATGTCCTCGGTCCTCGGCCCCGGTGGTCGATGCGGGTCTTCCGTGGATCCGGGCCGAATCCACGGTACCCGTCGTTCCTGTCCGACGGGTACCGTCCCGGCGCCCCGTGCGCGTGCGCACGTCGGGTTTTCCGGGATGTTTGCCTTGTAGGGCAATTTTCGGGACCGTCCGTATGAGGGTGAGGTTGGTGTCAGTTGCCGTCCGCGGACCCGAGGACGAGGGTGAGCCTCCGTTCGGCGCCGTCGCGGACGACGGTCAGTTCCAGGCGGTCACCGGGGCGGTGGGCGCGGGTCCTGACAATGAGCTCCTCGCCCGAACGGACGTGTACACCGTCGACCTCGGTGATGACGTCACCGGGCTTGATGCCGGCCCTGTCTCCGGGGCCGCCCCGGGTGACCGAGGGGCTGCCGCCGGCGCCCTTCGCGCCGACGCGGGCCCCGTCTCCCGTGTAGTTCATGTCGAGCGTGACACCGATCACCGGGTGGGTGGCCTTGCCGGTGTTGATCAGCTCCTCGGCGACGCGCTTGGCCTGGTTGACGGGGATGGCGAAACCGAGCCCGATGGAACCGGCCTGGCCGCTCTCGCCGGAGCCGCTGTCGGCCGACCGGATGGCGGAGTTGATGCCGACGACCCGTCCCCTGGAGTCGAGGAGGGGGCCGCCGGAGTTGCCGGGGTTGATCGGGGCATCGGTCTGCAGGGCGTCGACGTACGACACATCGCTCCCGTCGCCCTTGTCGCCACCGGCCGTGATGGGCCGTTCCTTGGCGCTGATGATCCCGGAGGTGACGGTGCCTGCCAGGTCGAAGGGCGCGCCGATGGCCACGACCTGGTCGCCGACCTGGACATTGTCGGAGTTGCCGAGGGGCATGGGCCTCAGCCCCCGGACGCCGCTGACCTTGACGACGGCGAGGTCATAGCCGGTGTCCCGGCCGACGACGGTGGCCTTGGCGGTCTGCCCGCCGTTGAAGGTCACCGATATCTCGCCGCCGGACCCCGCGGGCTGGACGACATGGTTGTTGGTGAGGATGTGTCCGGCGCCGTCGAGGACGAACCCGGTGCCGGTGTCCTCGGTGTCGGTGCCCTTGACATGCAGGGTCACGACGCTCGGCAGCGCACGGGCGGCGATCCCGGCGGTGCTGTCCGGCGCCCGTCCCTTGGGTTCCTCCCCGGCCTGCGGCAACTGGACGCTCCCGAATCCTCCGTCGCGCTCCAGGACGGCGCCGACGACACCGCCGATACCACCGGCCACGAGCGCGATCAGGACGGCCCCGAGCACGAGCGCCTTCCTGGTCCGCCTGCGCCGCTGCTCCTGGGTGGCGACGGGCGCGCCGTTCTGCTGGAAGGGGGCCTGAGGTGCCCAGGGGTCGTAGTGCTGCCAGGGAGTGGTGGGCGGGGCGGTCGGCGCTCCCGGCGGCACGAGTGCCGAAGGGGCCGGTGCGGGCGAGCCCGGCGGGAGAGGAGCTTCCTGCGCCGGAAGCGGCACGGGTCCCGCGCCGTGCGCGGACGTCACCCCCGGGTGCTGGACCGGCGGGGCGGGGGCCCAGGGGCCGGGTTCGCCGTACGGCGGGGTCCCGTAGGGGTCGGGATCGTGGAGCGGCTTGGGACGCTCGGCGGGAGCGGCGTGCGCAACGCCCCCTGGCTGTGCCGCCGCACCCTCGGAACATTCCTGCTCGACGCCGCCCGCAGCGGCGAACCCGACGGGCACCGCATCGGACGCCTCGGACGGCGCCTGATCCACGACCCCACCCTCGGACCGCACCGAAACCGGATGCTCCAGTTCGAAGTCCCCTTCACCGCCGCCCGGCCCGGACTCCACCACAGCCGAGGACTCCAGCCCACCATCCCGAGCTGCCACCGCCCCACCCGGGGGCTCCACCGCAGGCGGGGACTCCAACTCGACGTCCCGACCAGCCACCGCCCCACCCGGCTCCGAGGCAACCGGGGACTCCAGCTCGAAGTCCCCCTTCGTGTCGGCTCCGCTTCGCAGGGGCGCACCGGCGGGGCGACTCAGTTCATAGTCGCCGTCGGAACCTCTGCCCCGCCCCTCACCGCCTGCCGCCGAGCCCTCGACGCCCCGCGCCCCGGCACCCCCCGACGCCTGGAGGCCTTCATGTGCCCCGGAGCCCAGGTCGGTCCCGGCGCCCGCGCCGTCGCGTGCCGCAGATGTCTCCATCTCGGTCTCCCCGGCAGGGATCGGCTTCCCCTCGTTCATGCTCTCCCCACACCCGGCCCGCGGCAGCGCGGCACCGGCAGTCACCGCTTGATCATCGATTCCGCGCCCGGATCGCCTGCGCGGGCGCGGCAGTCCCTGGATTCAACCAGGTTCCGGGAGCGGCAGGCAGACGTCCGGCTCACTGGGCGGTGTGCGAGGAGGGCGGGAGCGTGGAGGTTGCGGAAGGAGCCGGCGGCGACGCGGTTCGCAGCCCGGGAGCCATGAGCCTCGGGGCAGTCGGCCAGGAGGTCGTCGTGACCGGCCCGGTCTCGGCGAGCGGACGTATGAGAGGGGACATCACCGCGGCTCCGGCCACCACGGGAGCGGTCAGCGCACGGATCTCCGAGGCGTCCTGGACCGGGGCGGCGATTCCGGGCAGCAGCGGGGCCGATGCCGCCGTGGACGCCACGGGTCCCCCGCCGACGGTGACCTGCCCGAGCACCGGTGTGCTGCGTCGGCGCTGGACCTCGGGGGCCGTGGCACCGCCCGTGCCCGGCGTACGCGTCGGGACGACATTGCTGCCGGTGCCCGGACCACCGCGAGCCTCCACGCCCGTATCCGTCGGGACGCTCGACACCCCGCCGAGCGCGATCGCGGCCAGCGACACCGCGCCCGCGGCGACGAACGCGAACCGCAGCCCGCGCGAGGACGGGCGCTCGGGGTCGGGGCGCCCCACGTGATGGATACGGAAACCCCGGTCCCCGGAGAGGGCACGGTCCTCGGACGGGGCCAGCGCCGTGGCGTGCGGCCCCGACGGGACGTACGAGAAAGGCTCGCCCCTCACGCCGAAGACGCCGGGGCCCGAGGGCAGCCCCCCGGTCCCGTGGAGCCTTCTGCCGAACCCTCCTCCGCCGAGCGGCGTGCCACCGCCGTCGACGTCACCTCCCGACGACAGGCCCTGGAGGCGGGCCAGAAGGCTTTCTGAGGGGGGCGGCGGCGCCGCCTCCGCGAAGACGTTCTTCAGTCGGCGCTGTGCGTCGGCCTCGGCCTTGCACTTCGCGCAGGTGGCCAGGTGGGCCAGCACGCGCTCGCGCGTCTCATGACCGAGCTCTCCGTCCACCAGGGCGGAAAGACGGTCTCCCAGGTGCTGCTCTGTCGGTGTGGGGCGACGGGATCCACTCACGCGGTCGCGCCTCCTCCCCCCAGCGCGGGCACCCGGGCCATGAAGGAGCGCCGCTCGGCTCGGGCCTCGGGAGAACGGTGCGCCAAGGCCTTGCGCAGCTGCGAACGGCCGCGGTGGATGCGGGAGCGGACCGTGCCGAGCTTGACACCCAGGGTCGCGGCGATCTCCTCGTACGACAGTCCTTCGATGTCGCAGAGGACCACGGCCGCGCGGAACTCGGGCGCCAGGGTGTCCAGGGCCTGCTGGACGTCAGCGTCGAAGTGCGCGTCGTTGAAGACCTGCTGCGGGTTCGGCTCGCGACTGGCCAGCCGCTCGGCCGCGTCCTCGCCGAGCGCGTCGAAGCGGATGCGCTGCTTACGCCGGACCATGTCCAGGAAGAGGTTCGTGGTGATGCGGTGCAGCCAGCCCTCGAACGTGCCGGGCGTGTAGGTCGACAGGGAACGGAAGACCCGGACGAAGACTTCCTGGGTCAGGTCCTCGGCGTCGTGCTGGTTACCGGTCAGGCGGTACGCCAGTCGGTAGACCCGGCCGCTGTGGGTGCTGACGATCTCCTCCCAGGTGGGCGGAGTCCACGCCTGCGAGTCCGCGTGGGTGGCGAAGGTCGCGGTCTGCGCGGTGTCAACGTGGTGGGTGTCAGCAATGTCGGTCACGGATTTCGGCTCACCCGATGACCTGAGAAGGCGCCGCAGCACTCCTCCCCGATCCACAGGCGCAGCCGCACCTCCCCTGTCGGCTCTGGTGGTGTCCAGTGGAGCACCTACCATAGCCACCTCGCCCGTTAGCTCCGGATAAGCGGTTTTACGAGAATTTGATGGGCGCTGATGCTGCTGCGTCAGCACTTGCTCGATGCCCAGGTCCATGCCCTTTCCCCCGTCTTTCCCCCGCTGCTCTTCCCACCCTTCTAAACGCCCGGTCCCATCTGCGGGTTCCCGCGGTCAACGGATACAGTCACGCCCAGGCAATCGCGGGGACAGGAGAGGGCCATTACCGGCAACCGGCAGACGAGCTGGGCGTTCGCCGACGCCTATGTCGCCGAGGACGACGCGCTGCGCTGGGCCCGCGACCGGGCCCGTGAGGCAGGGCTGCGCTCGGTGTCGCCCGGCGCGGGCGCAGCGCTGCGGTTGCTCGCCGCCACCGTGGACGCCAAGGCGGTGGCGGAGATCGGGACCGGATGCGGAGTCTCCGGGATCCATCTGCTGCACGGCATGCGGCCGGACGGCGTCCTGACCACGGTGGACCCCGAGCCGGAGCACCAGCAGTTCGCCCGCCAGGCCTTCCGCGCCGCTGGCTTCGCCAGCAACCGCGCCCGGTTCATCCCCGGCCGTGCCCTGGACGTGCTGCCCCGGCTCGCGGACGCCGGCTACGACCTGGTCTTCTGCGACGGCGATCGACTGGAGGTCCTGGACTACCTCGCTGAATCGTTGCGCCTGCTGCGTCCCGGAGGGCTCGTCGTCTTCGAGGGCGCCTTCGCCAATGGCCGCACCATCGACTCCGGACCGCAGCCCACCGAGGTCCTGCGCCTGCGGGAGCTGCTGCGCGCGGTCCGGGAGAGCCCGGACCTGGTGCCCTCGCTGCTCCCCGTGGGCGACGGGCTGCTGTGCGCGCTCAAGCGCTGATCACACGCGCGACGGACGAGGTCGGAGCGCGCCGAGGGGTACGTGAGGACCGCACCCCGACAGACAGCGGCCCCGGCACCACGTACGATGCCGGGGCAACTGAAACCTGGGGTCGCTTGCGCGTCAGCCGACGACCTTCTTGAGGGCGTCGCCAAGCGCGTCGGCCTCGTCAGGGGTCAGCTCGACGACGAGCCGACCGCCGCCTTCGAGCGGAACGCGCATGACGATGCCCCGCCCCTCCTTGGTCACCTCGAGCGGGCCGTCGCCCGTCCGCGGCTTCATGGCCGCCATGCTCGTTCCCCTTCCTGAAACCAGCTCATCGTCAGCCGACGGCCCCTTGAAGGGCACTCGGTCCTTCGCAGGACACGCGACACCGGCCTCGAACACATTGCTTCCAAGCCATTATCCCGCATCTCAGGACCCGATGACCAACATGAGTCGGCATCGCTTGGGCAACACGCGCGAGCAAAACCACTCAATTCGGCGATGTGACTGTGATACTTCGCCCCCGCACGGACCTCCCCCGAGCGGATGTCCACGGAAATTCTTTGACACAGGTCACACGTCCGGTCCGTTCCACGGCCGGTGATCTCGGCCATGCTGTCCTCGGACGCAGGCGTACCGACCGGTACGACGGAGCCGTGACACCGGAGGGGACCACCATGGCCGACACCGTGCTCTACGAGGTGAGCGACGGACTGGCGACGATCACGCTGAACCGCCCCGAGGCGATGAACGCACTGAACATCGCGGCCAAGGTCGCCCTCCGGGACGCGGTCCGGTCCGCGGCGGCCGACGAGGCCGTACGGGCGATCCTGCTCACCGCCGCCGGTGACCGGGCGTTCTGCGTGGGACAGGACCTCAAGGAGCACATCGGCCTGCTGGCCGCCGACCGCGAGACGGGCTCGGGGCAGACGATGAGCACGGTGCGGGAGCACTACAACCCGATCGTCCGGGCGCTGGCGGGTGCGCCCAAGCCGGTGGTGGCAGCGGTGAACGGGGTCGCGGCGGGGGCCGGTTTCGGTTTCGCGCTGGCCGCGGACTACCGGATCGTGGCGGACACCGCGGCCTTCAACACGTCGTTCGCGGGGGTGGCGCTGACCGCGGACTCGGGCGTCTCGTGGACGCTGCCTCGGGTGGTGGGGCCGGGCCGCGCCGCCGATCTGCTCCTCTTCCCGAGGAACATCGGCGCTCAGGAGGCGTACGAGCTGGGGATCGCGAACCGGGTCGTCCCCCCGGCGGAGCTGCGGGCCGAGGCGCAGAAGGTGGCCACGGCGCTCGCCGAGGGGCCGACGGTGTCGTACTCGGCACTCAAGGAGGCGGTGGCTTACGGCCTCACGCACTCCCTGGAGGAGACGCTGGAGAAGGAGGACGAGCTCCAGGCGCGGGCGGGGGCTTCGGAGGACCACGCGATCGCGGTGCAGGCGTTCGTGAACAAGGAGAGGCCCAAGTACCTGGGCCGATGACGTCGGCCCGGCCGGACCGGTCATACCCGGGACCCGGCCGGGCCCGGCGTCCCGGGTGGGACCGGCCCGGGACCCACGCCCTGTTCCCGCCCCGACGGTCCTGTCCTCACGCGCCGGAGGGGCCGTTCCTGGCCGCGCAAGCCTCCAGGTGGTCGTCCACCAGCCCGCACGCCTGCATCAGCGCGTAGGCGGTCGTCGGGCCGACGAAGCGGATGCCGCGCTTCTTGAGTGCCTTGGACAGGGCCGTCGACTCGGCGGTGACGGCCGGGACGTCCGCGAGGGTCTTCGGGACGGGCCGGGACGCGCTGTCGGGGGCGAACGACCAGATCAGCTCGTCCAGCTCCCCCGGCGCCCAGTCCGCCAGCACGCGCGCGTTGGCGAGGGTCGCCTCGATCTTGGCGCGGTTGCGGATGATGCCCGGGTCGGCGAGCAGGCGCTCCTGGTCGGAGTCCGTGAAGGCGGCCACCTTGGCGATCCTGAATTCGGCGAAGGCGGCCCGGAAGCCCTCGCGGCGGCGCAGGATCGTGATCCACGACAGGCCCGACTGGAAGGCCTCCAGGCACAGCCGCTCGTACAGCGCGTCGTCGCCGCGGACCGGGCGGCCCCACTCCTCGTCGTGGTACGTCACGTAGTCGTCGGTGGACAGGGCCCAGGGGCAGCGCAGCACGCCGTCGGGTCCCGCCAGGGCGGCGCCGCTCACTGGTGGTCCCCCTCGGCGCGCCGGTCCGTGACGTCCCGGGCCGCGCGGGCGCCAGCGAGGGCGGCCTCCAGGTCGGCGATGCGGGTGTCACGCTCGGCGATCTCGGCGCCGAGACGGCCGAGCACGTCGTCCACGTCCGCCATGCGGTAGCCGCGGACGGCGAGCGGGAAACGCAGGGCCTCCACGTCCGCACGGCCGACCGGCCGGTCCGGTGGCAGCGGGTCGTCGAACCGCTCGGGCACAGCCTCCTGGAGGGGGGCGCGCTCGCCGCCGCCCACCACGGCCAGTGTCACCGCGGCGACCACGGCGGCGAGCGCGACGACCAGGAACAAGAACATGTACATCACTGAGGTCCCCACGCTCGGTGCCGGCGCGGTGCGCGCCGACGTGGAAGTGCCGATGTCGAATGTCTCCAGGTCCGATCGTGCCATGTGTCGCTGACAATTAAGGTCGCAGGCGGCCGGACGACAGGACATAAGGGGAGAGGTCACAGCGGATGCTCAGACTGGGCGGGCGTGAATTCGGCGCACACGAGCCGGTGATCATGGCGATCGTGAACCGGACCCCGGACTCCTTCTACGACCAGGGGGCCACGTTCCGCGACGAACCCGCCCTCGCGCGCGTGGAGCAGGCCGTGGCCGAGGGCGCCGCGATCATCGACATCGGCGGGGTGAAGGCCGGTCCGGGGGAAGAGGTCACGGCCGAGGAGGAGGCCCGGCGGACGGTCGGCTTCGTCGCCGAGGTGCGGCGTCGCTTCCCCGATGTGGTGATCAGTGTGGACACCTGGCGGCACGAGGTGGGCGAGGCGGTCTGCGAGGCGGGGGCGGATCTGCTCAACGACGCGTGGGGCGGGGTCGATCCACGGCTCGCGGAGGTGGCGGCGCGGTACGGGGTGGGGCTGGTGTGCACGCACGCGGGGGGATCGCAGCCGCGGACCCGGCCGCACCGGGTGACGTACGACGACGTCATGGCCGACATCCTGAAGGTGACCGTGGGGCTGGCCGAACGGGCGGTGGCGCTGGGGGTGCCGCAGGAGTCGGTGCTGATCGATCCGGGCCATGACTTCGGGAAGAACACACGGCACAGCCTGGAGGCGACGCGACGGCTGGACGAGATGGTCGCCACGGGGTGGCCGGTGCTGGTGTCGCTGTCCAACAAGGACTTCGTCGGCGAGACGCTGGACAAGCCGGTCAAGGCACGGGTGCTCGGGACTCTGGCGACGACCGCGGTGTCCGCGTGGCTGGGGGCGCAGGTGTACCGGGTGCACGAGGTGGCAGAGACCCGTCAGGTCCTGGACATGGTCGCCTCGATCGCCGGCCACCGCCCCCCGGCGGTGGCACGCCGGGGCCTCGCCTAGCCGGACTGGGGCTCTCGAACACCGGAGGGGATGGGAAGTGAGCTCCTCCGGCGGTCGAGGCCGTTCCGGCCGGGCCGGGGTCCAGGGGGCGGTCCCGTCGGGCGGGCGGCACCCCCGGCATCGGCCCGGGACGAGCGCCTGGGCACCGCCTAGCGTCCCGCCTCCTTGGAGACCAGTGCCACCGCCTCGTCCACGTCGTCCGTGATGTGGAACAGGAGGAGGTCCTTGTCCGAGGCCTTGCCCTGGGCCACCAAGGTGTTCTTGAGCCAGTCCACCAGGCCGCCCCAGTACGACGTGCCGTACAGGACGATCGGGAAGCGGGTCACCTTCTGGGTCTGGACCAGGGTCAGGGCCTCGAAGAACTCGTCCAGCGTGCCGAGGCCGCCCGGCAGGACCACGAACCCCTGCGCGTACTTCACGAACATCATCTTGCGGACGAAGAAGTAGCGGAAGTTCAGGCCGATGTCGACGTAGGGGTTCAGCCCCTGCTCGAAGGGCAGCTCGATGCCCAGGCCGACCGAGATCCCCTTCGCCTCGCAGGCGCCCTTGTTCGCCGCCTCCATCGCACCCGGGCCACCGCCCGTGATCACCGCCCAGCCCGCCTCCACCAGGCCGCGCCCCAGCCGTACGCCCGCCTCGTACTCGGGGGAATCCACGGGCGTCCGCGCCGAGCCGAACACGCTGATCGCGGGCGGGAGTTCGGCCAGCGTGCCGAACCCCTCGACGAACTCCGACTGGATGCGCAGGACCCGCCACGGATCCGTGTGCACCCAGTCCGTGGGGGCGCGCTCGTCCAGCAGCCGCTGGTCGGTGGTGCTCTTCATCACCTGGGCCCGCCGGCGCAGCACCGGGCCGAGCCGCTGCTCGTCGGGGGGCACCTTCTTGCCCTCGGGGTTGCCGGTAGGCATATGCGCTCCCTCCGCCTCGGGGCCTCCCCGGCTCGGGCCGGGCCGAGAGCTCGGGGAAGGTCGTTCCACCCCAGCGTAGATCCACGCAGGTTACGGAGGGGGGACATGCGCATGTCCTGCATGGGCCGCAGTCCCCACGGCTCGTGGAGGTCAGGACGTCAGCCAGGCCCTCAGCCGCTCCTCCCCGGCGAGGATCTTCGCCGTCTGCACACGCTCGTCCCGCCTGTGCGCCAAGTGAGGGTTGCCAGGGCCGTAGTTGACGGCCGGAACGCCGAGTGCGCTGAAGCGGGAGACGTCCGTCCAGCCGTACTTGGGCTGCGGGGTGCCCCCGACCGCCTCGATGAACGCCGCGGCGGCCGGGTGCGAGAGGCCGGGCAGCGCGCCGCCACTGTGGTCGACGACCTCGAACTCCTCCACCCCGCAGTCCGCGAACACCTCGCGGACGTGCGCGACGGCCTCCTCCTCGGTCCGGTCCGGCGCATACCGGAAGTTGACCGTGACGACGCACTCGTCGGGGATCACGTTTCCGGCCACCCCGCCCGAGATGCCGACCGCGTTGAGCCCCTCCCGGTACTGCAGGCCGTCGATCACCGGGTACCGCGGTTCGTACGCGGCGAGGCGGGCCAGGATCGGGGCGGCCGCGTGGATGGCGTTCGCGCCCATCCAGCCTCGCGCGGAGTGGGCCCGCTCGCCCTTCGTCCTCAGCAGGACCCGCAGCGTGCCCTGGCAGCCTCCCTCGACCTGGCCGTCGGAGGGTTCGAGCAGCACCGCGAAGTCGCCCTCCAGCCACTCGGGATGGGCTTCGGCCACATGCTTCAGACCGTTCAGACGGGCGTCGACCTCCTCGTTGTCGTAGAAGACGAACGTGAGGTCGCGACGGGGCTCGGGGACCGTCGCCGCGATGCGGAGCTGGACCGCGACGCCGGACTTCATGTCGCAGGTGCCGCAGCCCCACAGCACGCCGTCCTCGTCCAGCCGTGAGGGGACGTTGTCCGCGATGGGCACCGTGTCGATGTGCCCGGCCAGGATCACGCGCTCGGCGCGGCCCAGGTCCGTCCGGGCCACGACGTTGTTGCCGTACCGGTCGACGCGCAGGTGCGGGAGGGTGCGCAGCGCGGTCTCGATCGCGTCCGCGAGGGACTTCTCGCTGCCGCTCTCGGAGGGGAAGTCGACGAGCTGCGCGGTCAGCCGCGCGGCATCCAGCGTGAGGTCAAGCGGGGTATCGGCCATGACGTCGACCCTAGCGCGCCGGACCGAGGGTGCTGGTCACAGGAGTTGTCCACAGCCTCGGAGAGCGTCCCCGGGCACCTCCAGTACCTTGTACGCGTGCCAGAGCCGTCCCCCAAACCCAAGCGCCGCGGCCGCCTCCTCCGTTTCGGGGCGGCCTTCGCGGTCCTGCTCGCCGTGGCGGGTTACCTCGCCGTCCAGTACCTGACCGGCTCGTCCGCACCGAGATGCCGGGTCGTCTCGGGCAAGGGCGACGCCGCGTCGTACGAGTTCACGCCCGAGCAGGCGGTCAACGCGGCGACGATCTCCGCCGTCGGCACCACCCGCGGCATGCCCGAGCGCGCGGTGACGATCGCGCTCGCGACCGCGCTCCAGGAGTCGGGCCTGCGCAACATCGAGCACGGCGACCGGGACTCCGTCGGTCTGTTCCAGCAGCGCCCGTCGCAGGGCTGGGGCACCAGTAGACAGATCATGGACCCGACGTACGCGGCGGGGGTGTTCTACGAGCATCTGGCCAAGGTGCCCGACTACGCCCAGCTGCCGCTGACGGTCGCCGCGCAGCGCGTGCAGCGCAGCGGCTATCCGGAGGCGTACGCGAAGCACGAGCCGGACGCCGAACTGCTCGCCGCAGCGCTCACCGGGCGCACGGAGGCCACACTGACCTGTCAGGGGCGCCCGGCCCAGACCGGCACCGGCGGCCCGGACGCCGTGCGGGCCGCGCTCGTACGGGACTTCGGACGCGACGTTCTGCAGACGGCGGGCGAGGAGGTGGGCACGGCGTGGCCTTCGCCGTCGCCCACCGCCACGGCCATGGCGGCACCGGCCGCGAACGCGGTGACGATCCCGGTGCCGCGGAGGTCCACGGCCTCGGGCACCGTCAGTCAGCGCGGCTGGGAGCTGGCGCACTGGGCGGTGGCCAACTCGTCGGCGCTGCACATCGCGCGCGTTTCCTTCGCGGGCCATGAATGGTCGCATGGAGGCTTTGCGAGCGAATGGCGTACGACCGGTGGCGCCGACGGGAAGTCTCCGACCGCCGAAGTCCGCATTGTCACCGGGGAATAGCCCGGGCAACAGTACGGATCCTCACCCTTCGGGGTAATGCGCGGCGCGCCTCGTCGACGGGGCGCGCACGTTTTCGGGCAACCACTCCCGCACACCCGGAATCCCTTGAGGACAAAGGGCTGTAAGGATTCGGCAGGCTTTCCGGCCGACTACTGTTTGCCCGATTTCATCCCCAACCGATAATGCGACACATTGCCAACTCTTTACGGAGGACCACCGCAACCTTCGCGGACTTCGAGCGGTAGTCACTGCGTCCGAGCCCGAACGATCAACAGCCGCGTCGGCCGACAGCCTGTCGGACGTGGGCGGCCGGTCGCTCGCCGAGCGGCCGAACTTGCGGGCACGGTCGGACACTTCACCGTTCTCTCCCGTCTAAGGAGCATCATGTCCCTCCCCCTGACCCGCCGGATCGCCCGTGCCGCGCTGCTGATCGCAGCGGGAGCGGCGCCCGTGGTCGGTGCGGCCGGCTCCGCCAGCGCGGCGACGACCGACCTGTCGGCCACCCCGAACCTCGGTGGGGTGACCGCGCTGGACGGCGCACAGGCCGGCACGACCGTCGACGGCGCGGCCCACAAGGCCGACGGTGCGGCCCAGAAGGTCACCGGGGTCGCGCGTGACACCGGCGGCCAGGCGGTCAACACCGGAAGCACCGCGGTCAAGAAGGCCGTGCCGACCGCGACCAAGACCGGCGGCAGGGTCGTCGGGACCACGACGCCGGTCGCGCAGAAGGCGGCCGGGGACGCTACGGGGCAGGCCGGCGGCCTGGTCGGTCAGACGGCGAAGACGGGGCTGCCGGGACAGTCGCTGCCGGGGCTGCCGCTGGGCGGCTGAGCCTCGGGCTCGCAACGGCGGAGGGGTCCAGGGAATGCCCGAGACCCCTCCGTCCGCGTGTACCGGGGCTCGATGCGCCTCCAGGCGGTGTCGGACACCGCCTAGCCGAGGCGCTCCACCGCCGCCCGGACCCGCTCGTCCGTCGCCGTCAGCGCCACTCGCACGAACTTCTCGCCCGCCGGGCCGTAGAAGTCGCCGGGGGCAACCAGGATGCCCCGTGCGGCGAGCTGGGACACCGTCTCCCAGCAGGACTCGTCACGGGTCGCCCACAGGTACAGGCTCGCCTCGCTGTGCTCGATGCGGAAGCCGTGCCGCACGAGGGCGTCGCGCAGGGCCGTGCGCCGGGCCGCGTAGCGCTCGCGCTGCTCGCGGACGTGGGTGTCGTCGCCCAGGGCGGCCACCACGGCCGCCTGCGTCGGCGCCGACGTCATCATGCCGCCGTGCTTGCGGATCTCCAGGAGCGGGCCCAGGACCGCGGGGTCGCCTACGAGGAACGCCGCCCGGTAGCCCGCCAGGTTCGACCGCTTGGACAGGGAGTGGACCGCGACGATGCCTTCGTACGAGCCGCCGCACACGTCCGGGTGCAGGACCGAGACGGGGTCGGCCTCCCAGCCGAGCTCGAGGTAGCACTCGTCGGAGAACACCAGGACGCCGTGCTCCCGGGCCCACGCGACGATCCTCGTCAGCTCGTCCTTGCCGAGGACCTGGCCCGTCGGGTTCGACGGCGAGTTGAGCCACAGGAGCTTCAGGTTCGCCGGGTCCAGCTCCGTCGGGCCCGGCACGTCAGCGCCCGGTGTCACCGCGTAGACCTCGTGGTCCGCGCGGGCCAGGCGCGCGCCGACCTCGTACGTCGGGTAGGCCAGGCGCGGGTAGGCGACCCGGTCGCCGGGGCCGAGGCCCAGCTGGGTCGGGAGCCAGGCGACGAGTTCCTTGGAGCCCACGACCGGCAGTACGTGGCGGTGGGTCAGGCCGCGGGCGCCGAGGCGGCGCTCCGCCCATCCCGTGATCGCGTCCCGCAGCTCGGGCGTGCCCCAGACGGTCGGATAGCCCGGGGAGTCCGCCGCCGCGACGAGCGCCTTCTGGATCAGCTCGGGGACCGCGTCGACGGGGGTGCCGACGGACAGGTCGACGATCCCTCCCGGGTGCGCGGCGGCCGTCTTCTTGTACGGCTCCAGCTTGTCCCAGGGGAAGACGGGCAGGCGGTCGCGCAGCGACTCCCCGGAAGGGTGGCTACGGGCGACGGGAGAGGGGTCGGAGACTGCGGACACGGGATCGCGCTCACTTTCTGGTACGACGGACGCCCTCTTCTGGTACGACGGACGCCCTCTACGAGCGTACGGGCGCCAAACGCCGCGGTCCCGTGCGGCGCGGGAGCACCGTACGGGACCGAGGCGGCAGGGATGTGCGGGCCGCTTACTGGTTCATCGGGGGCAGCGCCGCGATGAAGGGGTGGTCGCGCTCGATCAGCCCCAGCTTGCTGGCGCCACCGGGCGAGCCGAGCTCGTCGAAGAACTCGACGTTCGCCTTGTAGTAGTCCTTCCACTCCTCGGGAGTGTCATCCTCGTAGAAGATGGCCTCGACCGGGCACACCGGCTCACAGGCTCCACAGTCGACGCATTCGTCCGGGTGGATGTACAAGGACCGCTGGCCCTCGTAGATGCAGTCGACCGGGCACTCCTCGATGCACGCCTTGTCCTTGACGTCGACACAAGGCTCTGCGATGACGTAGGTCACGCTGTCGTTCCTCCTCGGTAGGGCGCTGGCGGGCCTCCTCAGGCTCCGCCGCCTGGCGCGCGGGAGCGCGGCGTCGTCGATGCCCGCACCTAGTATCTCCGTTCCTGGGCACGATCCGAACAGGAGGGGTGAACCGACCTGTGGAAATCTCTGCGGGCGGACGGCTGGAGGTCCGTATCACCGCCGCTGACGTGGGAAAACGCGTATCAGTACGGCGGTGGAACGAACATGCCGCCGAGGGTGAGAAGTTCACCGATACGGTCGGCGTTCTCACATCATGGGACAACGGTGTGCTGCTGATCACACGGCGCGACGGGCAGAGCGTCCGGATCGCGGAATCCTCGCTGGTCGCGGGCAGGGTGGTTCCCGCCGCCCCGGCCCGCCGGCGGGGTCCCTCGGCCTCGTACGAGGAGCTGGCGCGGATCTCTGCCCGGGCCTGGCAGCCGGTCGAGCGGGAGCGGCTCGGCGAGTGGGAACTGCGCGCCGCCGCCGGATTCACGCGCCGGGCCAATTCGGTCCTGCCGCTCGGCGACCCGGGGCTGCCCCTGGACGAGGCGCTGACGGTCGTACGACGTTGGTACGCGGACCGTGAGCTGCCCGCGTACCTTCAGCTCGCGACCGGGGCAGAGGGCACACAGGAGCTGCTGTGCGCCCAGCTGGAGGCCCGCGGCTGGCGGCGGGAGGTGACCGCCGAGCTGTGGACCGGCGCACTGGCGCCGGTGGCGGACCGCGAGGTGCCCGAGGTCGTGCTCTCGCGCGCCGCCGACGAGGCATGGCTCGCCCGCTACCAGCGCAAGGGGCTGAGCGAGGTGGCGCTGAGGGTGCTGGGCAGCGGCCCGTCGGTGTGGTTCGCGACGGTGCCGGGCGCGCAGGGTGCGCCGCCGGCGGCGATCGGACGGTGTGTGGTGGACGGACGCTGGGCCGGTTTCGCGGCGGTCGAGGTCGATCCGGAGCGGCGCAGGCAGGGCCTGGCCACCGCAGTGATGGCGGCCCTGGCCCGGCAGGCCCTCGACGAGGGCGCCTCCGCGGCCTGGCTGCAGGTGGAGACCGGCAACGCGGAGGGGCGGGGCCTGTACGCGCGGCTCGGATTCGGGGCGCATCATGCATACCACCACTACCGGGAGCCGGAGGGCTCCCGTGGACCGGACGCGGGCGGCCCGGCCGCCGCGGGGCCCGGCCCGATGGTGTGAGAGGTTCCGTGGCTGCCATGCGTGACCCCTGTCCCCCGGAGCCGGAGCGGGCCGCCGAGGTGCGGCGCCGGTTCGGCGACGAGGCCCGCTCCGCGCGACCCGATCTTGCCGCCCTCTGTCTGCTCGTGGGCGCGGCGGCGGACGGCACGCTGGACGACGCCGGGATGGACGCCGCGCAGATCGAGCTGGACCGGCTTGCCGGGCAGCTGCCGTACGCGCCGGGCGAGCCGCGGTCCTGGGCCGCGGCGCTGGCCGACGTCCTCGGCGTGCGCTGCGGTTTCCGCGGCCAGGCCGCGGACTACGAGCGCCTTGAGTCCTCGCTGCTGCACGAGGTGCTGCGGCGCCGTCGCGGGCTGCCGATCCTGCTGTCGGTGGTGTGGATGGAGGTGGCCCGCAGGGCCGGGGCGCATGTGTACGGCGTCGCACTGCCCGGACATTTCGTCGTGGGGTTCGGGCCGCCGGACGTCCAGGTGCTGGCCGACCCCTTCGACGGGGGTCGCGTGCTGACCGGCGGTGACGCCGAGATGCTGGTGGCCGGGGCCACGGGGGCACCGCTCGACCCGTCGATGCTCGCGCCCGCGGACCCGCTGGACGTGGTGCTGCGGGTGCTGAACAACGTCCGTGCGTGGGCCGCCGCCCGGCCGGAGCGGTCGGATGTGGCCCTGTGGGCGGTCGAGCTGTCGCTGTTGCTGCCGTCGCATTCGGCGCGATTGCGCTATGAGCGGGCGCAGCTCCTGGTGCAACGGGGGGAGTTCGTTCAGGGGGCTGCGGAGCTCGACGCGTATGCCGAGCTGGTCTCCGCTGTTGACGAGACGGCCGCGGAAGCCGTGCGGCGGCAGGCCCGGGCGGCTCGAGCCCTGCTCAACTGACCATCCGCCCACGCGCCAAGGGAAGTCCGGTCGTTGCGCGGGAGGCGGATCCGTCGCCGTTGCCGGCGCCCACGCGGCGTGGCTGCGACATGTCGCAGCCCCCTTACGGGCGCGCCCCCCGGGCGGTCACAACCAGCCCTTTTCCCTTGCGATCCGGACCGCCTCCGCCCTGTTCCGTACGGCCAGTTTCTGGATGGCCGTGGAGAGGTAGTTGCGGACCGTGCCCTGGGACAGATGCAGGGCCGCGGCCAGTTCCGCGTTGGTCGACCCGTCCGCCGCAGCGCGCAGGACCTCCCGTTCCCGGTCGGTCAGCGGGTTGGCGCCGTCGGCCAGGGCGGCCGCCGCCAGCGAGGGGTCGATGACGCGCTCCCCCGCGAGCACCTTCCGTATCGCCTCGGCCAGTTGGGAGGCCGGCGCATCCTTCACCAGGAACGCGTCGGCACCCGCCTCCATCGCGGAACGCAGATAACCGGGACGTCCGAACGTGGTGAGGACGACCACCTTGAGCGCCGGGAGCTCCCGGTGCAGCTCGGCCGCCGCCTCGATCCCGGTGGCACCGGGCATCTCGATGTCCAGCAGCGCCACGTCCACCCCGTGGTCGCGCGCCGCCGACAGCACCGCGTCTCCCCGGGCGACCTGGGCGACGACCTCGATGTCCTCCTCGAGGCCGAGCAGGGCGGCCAGCGCCTCCCGGACCATCGACTGGTCCTCGGCGAGCAGGACCTTGATCGTGCGGCTCATGCCCCGGATCCTATGTCCACCGCGGCATCGACAGGCACGCGCGCGACCAGCCGGAAGCCGTGCTTCACACGACCCGCCTCCAGTGTCCCGCCGGCCTTCTCCAGTCGCTCGGTCAGACCCGTCAGACCGTTGCCGGGGCCCTTGCCCGAGCCGCCCGAGCCGTCGTCCTCGACGCAGAGTTCCAGCATCGGCCCGTCGAGGGTCTGTCGCCGGATCACCTCCACCGTGCAGCGCCCCGCGCCGCTGTGCCGTACGACGTTGGTGACCGCCTCGCGCAGCGCCCAGGCGAGGGCGGACTCACTCTCTTCCGGGACGTCCGTGAGGTCCGGCTCGGCGGGCACGTCCGCGGTGACCCCGGCCGCCGTCAAGGCGACCTGGGTGCCCGCGAGTTCGGCGGCCAGGCGCGGACGGCGGTAGCCGGTGACCGCCTCGCGCACATCGACGAGGGCCTGACGGCTGACCTGTTCGATGTCGGCGACCTGCTGGGCCGCCTTGTCGGGGTGGTCGGGGAGCATACGGCCGGCGAGCTCGCTCTTCAGCGTGATGAGGGAGAGCGAGTGGCCGAGCAGGTCGTGCAGGTCGCGGGCCATGCGCAGCCGCTCCTCGTTGGCGGCGAGCTGCGCGACGGTCGCTCGGGCCTTGCGCAACTCGACCGTCGTGCGCACCAGTTGCCCGACACCCGTCATCGCGTACCCGATGAGCAGCACGAGCAGGACCAGGTTCCGCGGCTCCTCCTCGCCGACGTGCAGCCCGACGAGCAGCATCTCGGCGGCCGTCGCCGGGATCGCCCAGTAGGCCAACCGCAGCGGGAGGGTCGCCCCGCACGCGACGGCGACGTAGACGAAGAGGCCGGTCCAGGAAGAGCCGAGCGTGAAGCACAGCAGGGCGGCGAGCGCGGCGAGGACGACGAGGAGGACGCCGACGAACCTCCCGGTCAGCGGCCTGCCCATGTTCCGGAAGACCAGCGTGAGATAGACCCCTACGAAGGCCGCGAGGCCCAGCGAGCCGGCCATGGTGCCCGCGGTTGTGTGGTTGCCGGAGGCCAGGTCGTGCACCGGCGAGCTGAGGAAGACGAGCCAGACGCCGATCCACAGGGTCTTGCGCAGCAGTTCGCGCCGGTTGCGGGGCGACTGGCCCATGCGCATCAGCCGCTCCATCCGGGCCTCGTCGGACCGCAGGTCCTGCGTCATGGCGCTCACGCCTTCAGCGTGTCCTTCCGGTACAGCCATGCCGCGCCGCCCGCGAACAGGGCGAAGAAGACGACGAGGATGGCGATGTCCTTCGCGTGCGGGGCCTGGCTCTGTTCGATGGCCTGCCCGAGGGCAGAGTACGCGTGCGTGGGCAGCCACTTGGCGATGTCCTGCAGCCAGGCGGGGAAGACCGCCGACGGCCACCACAGGCCGCCCAGGATGGACAGGCCGAAGTAGGTGATCATGGTGATCGGACGGACCGCGTCTCCGGTGGCGAGGTAGCCGATGGCGACGCCGAGCGCGGCGAAGACGAGGCTGCCGGCCCAAATGGCGCCGGTGAGGGCGAGCCACTGCCAGGCGTCCAGCCGTACGTCCTTCAGGGCGGCGGCGACCACGAAGACGACGACGATGGACGGCAGGCTGACGACGGCGGCGCTGGCGGTCTTTGCCAGGACGTAGCCGCGGCCGGGCAGGGTGGTCAGCCGCAGTTGCCGTACCCAGCCGTTCTCGCGCTCCTTGGCGATGCGCTCGCTGTTGCCCATCAGGACGGCGGTCAGGGCGCCGAAGGACGCCATGGAGACCATCATGTACGTGGGGAGGGTCAGGCCGCTTCCGGGGACCTTGGCAGTGCTGCCGTTGGTGCTCGAGATGAGCAGGAACAGGGCCGAGGGGTAGATCACGGAGAAGAACAGGAACTTGCGGTTGCGCAGGGCGCGGGTGAGCTCCAGCTTGATCAGGCTGTTCATGACTGCTTGGCCTCCTCGGCCTCGGTGATCGCGACGAACGCCTGCTCCAGCCCGAGCCCGGCGACTTCGAGGTTGCGGGGGTAGACGCCGAGTCCGTACAGGGCGTGAACGGTCGCGTCGGCGTCTGAGGTCTGCATACGGACGGTCTGTCCGGAAATGTCTATCGATGTCAGGAAGGGCAGCGCGCGCAGCGGGGCGTCGTCGATCGAGCCCTCCAGCTCGAAGGAGACGCGACGCGCGCCGGCCTTCGCCTTGATCTCGGCGGCGGTGCCGTCGGCAAGGAGCCGCCCCCGGTGCAGGACGAGCACACGGTCCGCGATCGCATCGGCCTCTTCGAGGTAGTGCGTGGCGAACAGGACCGTACGCCCCTGGTCGGCCTGTTCGCGCATGGTGGCCCAGAAGGCCTGGCGGGCCGAGACGTCCATGCCGGTGGTCGGCTCGTCGAGCACGATCAGATCGCTGGCGCCGGCCGTGGCCAGGGCGAAGCGGACGCGCTGTGCCTGGCCCCCGGAGAGCTTGTTGACCTTGCGGTCGGCGATCCCCGAGATGCCCGCGCGGGCGAGCACATCGGTCACCTTGTGCGGCTTCGGGTGCAGATGACAGGCGAGCCCGACCAGCTCGGCGACCGTGACCTCCTCCATCAGGCCGCCGCTCTGGAGCATGGCGCCCACGCGCCCGGCGACGATGGCCTCGCGCGGGCTGGTCCCGAACACCCGGACCGAGCCGCTGTCCGCGTGCTTGAGCCCGAGGAGAAGGTCCAGCGTGGTCGACTTGCCCGCGCCGTTGGGGCCCAGCAGGGCCACGGTCTCGCCCGGATGCAGTGCGAGCGTCAGCCCGTCCACGGCCCGGACGTCACCGTAGGTCTTCGTCACCTGCTCGAACCCGACCACCGAACCGGTGGCCGCCACTGTTGTCGTCATGCATCCATCGTCGCGGCGCGGGACATCGCCGGTCAGTGCCGCATGTCGCCGATCCTGCATGACAGATGTCATACGGCGGGGGCGGCAGCGCCCGCGCGCATGGCACAGGCACCGGGCTCCTGCCGGGTGCCTGTGCCATGCCTCTACGGATTGCCGGTACGGATCACTGGGGATTCGTCGAGATCGTGACGACGCGCTGGGCGGCCGTCTTGCCGCGCAGCGCCTGCCCGAGCGCGGACGCGACGTCCTGCGGGCTCACCGGCTTCTTGCTGCCGTCGCCCTTGGCGATCGTGACCCCGTCGAAGGCGCTTCCGTACAGCTGCTTCAGGACGGCAAGGTCGTAGTGCTCGACCAGCTTCCCGTTCACCGCCTGGACGCTCAGGAACTTGTAGATCGAGCGCGCCGGGCTGAACGACACGCTGTGCGTGGCGTCCGTCCGCACGGTGACGAGGGCCGACATCGCGGGCTCGGCGAACTCCTTCATCATCCGGTCGACCTCGGCGTTCGAGACCGTGGGCTGCCGGGTGGTCGTGGGCACCGCCACGGGGGTGGCGGCACCGGTCTCGACCTGGGTGCGGTAGGCCTGCTCGATGGCGTTGGTGGAACCGGCGACGTCGGCGCCCTTGCCCGTCTTGCCGTACACGGCGACGGCCTTGCCGGACTCGAACTTGATCGTGCCCTCGGTCATCGAACCGGCGCCGCCCGCGGCGCGCTGGAGGGCGGCCTGCAGCTTCTCCTCGTCGACGGGCATCACGGGCTGGACGACGCGGTGCCCGCCGAACAGCGAGCCGATCACCGACACCGGGTTGTAGTCGCTCTGCGCGGCAGCGGCGACGGTGGCCTTGCTGTCGAGCTGGAGACCCGACTGGTCGGGGCTGAGGGAGAGCGTCCTGCCGTCCACCGACAGCTGGAGCGGCTTGTGCGAACGGCTGCCCAGCGCGGCGTCGAGCTTCTGGATCGCCTCGTCGCGCGTGCCGCCACCGATGTCGACGCCGAGCACGGTGGTGCCCTTGGGCACGTCGGAGTGGTTCATCAGCAGCCCGGCGCCGTAGGCGACACCGGCGACGGCGAACAGGCCGCCGACCACGAGCACCAGCTTGCTGCGGCCCTTCTTCCGGGCCGGCTTCGCGCCCGTGGAACTCTGTGCCTTGGGCGGATCGGGCAGCTTCGGGGGCGTGTGCGGCCCCGGTCCGTCGGCGGGGGAGCCCATCCCGAACGGCCCGTTCTGCGCACCCGGCGGAACAACCGGGATACCGCTCGTCAGGGTGTGTCCGGAGACGTTGTCGCCGGGACCGCCGAAGCTCTGCGCGCCCGGCTCGGGGGCGGGCTTCTGCGGGGTGAGGATCGCGGTGTCGTCGCTGAGGCCGCCACCGGGAAGGCCCTGGCCCATGGCGGCCCCGGGCGCGCCGGGACCCAGGGGGCCGCCCGGACCGGTGCCGGGAGCACCCGGGACACGGGGGCCGCCGGGGCTCCTACCGGGGACACCCTGGCCGGGAACGCCCGGGGTGGGGCCCACGGGCGGGATGACCGGCCCGTCGCCCGTGACCGGGCCGCCGGTGGGCCCGGACGGGCCGACCCGGCTGTCGGAGAAGTAGGGCAGATCGTCGCGGCGGGGTTCGTCGCCGTCCTCGGTGCCGATGACCGGGAAGGAGGCGGTGCTGGCCGCCACCGCGTCGGACACGTCGAAGGAGCCGGTGCCTCCGCCGTGCCCCGGTGCCACGGGGCCCGCGCCGGTGGCACCCGGGAGCCCCTGGCCCTTCGTCCCGCCGGGGTGTGCGCCGAGCGGACCCACGGCGCCCGTGCTCCCTCCGGACCGTGCGCCGGGGACGCCCGGCGCACCGGAAGCACCAGGGCGTGCACCACCCATTCCGTTCGCGCCCGGACCACCTGTCCGCGCGCCGCCTGCGCCGGGGCCACCCGGCGCGCTCGATGCGCCGTTTGCACCCCGCGCGCCCGCTCCCGACGCCCCATTGGCTCCTTGTATGCCAGAACCGCCGGGCAGACCGGCCCCATTGGTCGACCCGGTGCCCTGCGGGCCCTTGCCCGCCGCGGGCTTGCGGGGCGCGAACCAGTCGCTCGACTTCTCCTCGGCAGGCGCGGAGGGCTCCACGGGCGCCTCGGCGGTGCCGAGCGCGCTCATGGTGCTCGTCGTCTCGGTGTCGGCGTCCGATTCGTCCGCGGGGTCGGCGTCCGCGACGGGCGTACGCACGACGACCGGCGGAATCGGCCGGGATCCGGGGATGTTGATCCGGATCCGGGTCGTCAGCGTGGTCTCGGTCCTGCGTTCCTCGGGCTGCGCGGCCGAACGGCTCGCGGCGACACCGTCCTCGGAAGCCATGGGGGTCCCGTACGGCGGCGTCCCCGACGGGTACGCGGCTCCGCCACGACCGTTGGGTCCGGCGGACGAACTGTCAGTTTCTCGACTCAAGGCAGGTTCTCCCGGTTGGCTCCACCGCCTGCTTCGACCTCAACAGGTGGGGGGTCCCCCTGCTCGAGCAAAGCCGAGAGCTTGGGGGAGGCTCGGCGGCGCGCACCACCATACTGGCCGCCCGTGGCCCGCAGACGGCCCCCGCAACGGAAACCCCCACGGGACCCCCACCAGGGCACCGCGGTTCCCGGGGGACACGCCCGTGACCCCCGGAGGCGAAGTGGTACGTCACTTGCCAAGTCGGGCACCCGGGCCGCCTGGCCTCCGCCCCCGCGCAAGGGTGGCGCAGATCACAGCACAGCCCATTCCACCGAACAGGAAGAGGTACGAGCCTACGCCCGCGCCGAAGAGGAAGTCCCCCTCGGGGCGGCTGGAGGTGAGCACGACGACCGCGACCATCCACCCGGCGGCGGGCGCGATGGCCCCCGCGCGGGCGCCCGTGGCCTGCGCACCGCCGAGGAAGAGTCCGGCCGCGCCCGCGAGTGCGAGCAGCAATCCGCCAGGGAACCAGCCGGATTGCACGAGGCCGCCCGCCACACCGACCACCGCGCCCAGCACGAAGAGGCCCAGGTAGGCGGTGATCCGGCCGGCCGAGGGCGGTTCCAGCGGCTGTGCCAGCGCATTCGGCTGCTTGCCCGTCGATGTCATGGCGCCACTCCTTGGAACAGGTCAGTCTCCCGGGCCTCGGTGCTCCCTCGGCCTCCGGCCGGGGAAATGCCCGTCTCGCTGCGCACCAATTCGTAGTACTCGGTGGTGAACAGGGGCTGCGCCAGTGCGTTGGACAGCGCGAACCACGGTTCGGCGACCTCGATCTGCGTGGCGTGGGCCCGCATCGCGGCGGCCTTGGCGGCGGCGAACGCGGTGCCGTCGATCTCCGTGGTGATCAACGGGTCGTCGACCACGCCGGGGACGTCGTCGACGGACGCGGCCTTGGCGAAGGGGGTCTTGTCGAGCGCCTCGCCGAGCTGCGCGAACGCGGTCTCGGCGACGGAGCGCGGCACCCGGTTCCAGTAGATCTTGGCGATCTTCCAGGGCGCGCCCAGGCCGGGCCGGAAGTCCGGCTCGGCGGCCAGTTCGGCGGCGCGCATGGCAACGCGGTGGGCCTGGATGTGGTCCGGGTGGCCGTAGCCGCCGTTGGGGTCGTAGGCGACGAGGACCTGCGGGCGTACCTCCCGGACGACCGCGACCAAGTGGGCGGCAGCCTCGTCGAGGCCGGCGGACCAGAAGGCACCGGGCCGGTGGTTCTGCTCGACGCCCATCATCCCGGAGTCGCGGTAGCGGCCGGGGCCACCGAGGAAGCGGTGGTCGGTGACGCCGAGCTCGGCCATGGCTGCGGCCAGTTCGCCGGCGCGGTGCGGGCCGAGCGCGTCCTCGCGGTCGGGCGCGAGATGCGCGAGCGCGGGCGGGACGACCTCGCCCTCCTCGCCGAGCGTGCAGGTCACCAGCGTCACGCGGGCGCCCTCGGCCGCATACCTGGCCATGGTCGCGCCGTTGTTGATCGACTCGTCGTCCGGGTGCGCGTGCACCAGGAGCAGACGCCGGTCGGGCAGATCCGTCATGGAACCCACCCTACGAGGCGACCGGTGCCGCGCGTCCTACCAGGCCGAGGTCAGGGAGGTCAGAACTTGATGCTCCCGATCATCCCCGCGATGTTGGTCGTCAGGTCGTGGATCGTCGGGGCGACCGTGGACGAGGCGAGGTAGAACCCGAGCAGCATGCACACGATCGCGTGGGCGGCCTTCAGCCCTGACTTCTTGATCAGAAGGAAGACGATGATCGCCAGCAGCACCACCGCCGAAATCGAGAGTGCCACGGCGGCTCACCTCCAAAGATCCACAGGGGCGCGGGGGTCGGACTATGGGGGCTACGGATCCGGGCGGAGATGTCCACACAGATAAATCCACCTGGACGCCAGCGGGTTCATACCCACTATGCGCTAGTGATCATAACTATCCGGGCGCGCGCATCGGTCGGCGCACGGCCGCACAAGGGGGCGCATGGCCAATATGGTCGGGGCATGACGACCGAGGCTGCTTCCTTCCCACGACGGCACGCGCGGACCCAGCGGTTCACGCTCGGTGCGCCGCGCGCGTTCACCGTCGCGCCCGACGGTTCCCGCGTCGTGTTCCTGCGTTCGACATCAGGTACGGACCGCGCACACCGGTTGTGGGTCCTCGACACGGCGGACGGCACCGAACGCCCGGCGGCCGATCCGGGCACGCTGCTCGGGGGCGCCGCCGAGCACCTGCCGCCCGAGGAGCGCGCCCGACGGGAACGCAGTCGCGAGGGCGGTGCCGGCATCGTCGGCTATGCCACCGACACGGCCGTGGAGTTGGCGTCTTTCGCCTTGTCGGGGCGGCTTTTCACGGCGGAGCTGCGCGCGGGCACGGCACGCGAACTGCCCGTGCCCGGACCGGTGATCGACCCCCGCCCGTCCCCCGACGGGCGGCACATCGCTTACGTCGCCAGGGGCGCCCTGCGGGTGGTCGGTGCCGAGGGCGAGGGCGACCGGGCGCTCGCGGAACCGGAGCCCGTGGCGGAGCCGGGGTCGGTCACCTACGGACTGGCCGAGTTCATCGCGGCGGAGGAGATGGGGCGTTCGCGGGGCTTCTGGTGGTCCCCGGAGTCCGACAGGCTGCTCGTGGCGCGCGTGGACGATACGCCGGTGCGCCGGTGGTGGATCTCCGATCCGGCACGGCCGGAGCAGGAGCCGCAGCGCATCGCCTATCCGGCGGCGGGCACCGACAACGCCGACGTGCGCCTGTTCGTGCTGGGCCTCGACGGGAGGCGCACGGAGGTCGTCTGGGACCGTGCGACCTACCCGTATGTGGCGCGTGTGCACTGGTCAGCGGCGGCTGCGCCGCTGCTTCTGGTGCAGGCGCGCGACCAGTGCAGCCAGCTTTTCCTGGCCGTGGATCCGGACACGGGGGCCACCCGGATGGTGCACGCGGATGAAGATCCTGATTGGCTTGAACTTTTCCCCGGGGTGCCGTGCTGGAGCCCCTCCGGGCAGCTGGTGCGGATCGCCGACGAGGGCGGCGCGCGGGTGCTCGCCGTGGGTGAACGGCCGTTGACGGGCCCGCAGTTGCACGTCCGCGCGGTACTCGACGTGTCGGACGACGACGTGCTGGTGTCGGCATCGGCGGGCGAGGGGGCCGCAGAGCCGGAGGTGGGCGAAGTCCATGTGTACCGCGTCAACGAACTCGGCGTGGAGCGCGTGTCCAAGGAGCCCGGGGTGCACTCGGCGGTGCGCGCCGGAGGCCTGACCGTACTCGCCTCCTCGGTTCTCGACCGTCCGGGCGCCCAGGTACAGGTACTGCGCGAAGGCATGGAGGTAACCCCGTCCGGAGGCCGGGGGAAGGTGGCGACCGTAACCTCATATACCGAAGATCCCGGTATGTCCCCGCGCGTGACGCTCACGCAGGGGGGCGCACGACGAATCCCATGCGCCGTGCTTTTGCCTACGGACTACTCCGGTGAGGCCTCGCTTCCCGTCCTCATGGACCCCTACGGCGGCCCGCACGGACAGCGCGTGGTGGCCGCGCACAACGCGCATCTGACCTCGCAGTGGTTCGCCGACCAGGGCTTCGCCGTGATCGTCGCGGACGGGCGGGGCACCCCGGGCCGCTCCCCCGCCTGGGAGAAGGCCGTGAAGGACGAGCTGGCCGAGGTCGTGCTCCAGGACCAGGTCGAGGCGCTGCACGCGCTGGCCGGCGACTTCCCGCTCGATCTGACCCGGGTCGCGATCCGCGGCTGGTCCTTCGGCGGCTATCTGGCCGGGCTCGCGGTGCTGCGCCGCCCGGACGTCTTCCACGCGGCCGTGGTCGGCGCGCCGGTGACCGATCTGCGGCTGTACGACACCCACTACGAGGAACGCTATCTGGGGCATCCGGACCAGCGGCCCGAGATCTACCGGCGCAACTCGCTGATCGACGACGCGGGCCTGGTGGACGCCGTGGAACCGGCCCGCCCGATGATGATCATCCATGGCCTCGCGGACGACAACGTGGTGGTGGCCCACTCCCTGCGCCTGTCCTCCGCCCTGTTGGGCGCGGGCCGCCCGCACGAGGTGCTGCCCCTGTCCGGGGTGACCCACATGACCCCCCAGGAAACGGTCGCCGAGAACCTGCTGCTGCTCCAGCGGGACTTCCTCCGGCGTGCCCTGAAACTGGGCTGACCCCGCGGCAACGGGCCGGAGTGACATGGCGCACCCCGGCCCGTTTACGGCACCCGCACGGCCGTACGCTGTTCACTCTGCTGCGTCCGTATATCGGAATCGCGTCGGTCAAGTTGCCTGCGTGTTAACGAAGTTCGTGCGCATTTGTGTACTTATGCTCGCTCCTCGCGCGGCTCCTCCCCCGGAAGCGGCGGACTCTCGGCCGGCACCACGCTCCTCTCCTCCGCGAAGTGGCACGCCGAGTCGTGGGCGGCCGGCCCCGCCGTCCGACGGAACTCCTCGGGAACCGCGAGCGGCGGTACCTCCAGGGCGCACCGCTCCCGGGCCTTCCAGCAGCGCGTGCGGAAGCGGCAGCCGGAGGGGATGTCCGTGGGTGACGGCACGTCACCGCTCAGGATGATCCGCTCCCTGCGCTCCCGCGCCTCCGGGTCGGGCTCGGGCACCGCCGAGAGCAGCGCCTGGGTGTAGGGGTGCGTGGGATGGTCGTAGATCTCCTCGTCGCTGCCGATCTCCACGATCCGCCCGAGATACATCACCCCGACCCGGTCGGAGATGTGCCGCACGATCGACAGATCGTGCGCGATGAAGACGTACGACAGTCCGAACTCGTCCTGGAGACTCGCCAGCAGGTTGATCACCTGGGCCTGCACCGACACGTCGAGCGCGGAGACCGGCTCGTCGGCGACGATGATCTCGGGGCGCAGCGCCAGCCCCCGGGCGATGCCGATGCGCTGGCGCTGGCCACCGGAGAACTGGTGCGGATAGCGGTTGATGTACTCGGGGTCGAGCCCCACCACGTCGAGCAGCTCCTGCACCCGGCGGCGCCGCTCGCCCTTGGGCGCTGCCTCGGGGTGGATGTCGTACGGCTCACCGACGATGTCGCCCACGGTCATGCGGGGGTTCAGGGAGGTGTACGGGTCCTGGAACACCATCTGGATGTTGCGGCGTACGGACTTGAGGGCCCGCCCGGAGAGTCTGGTGATGTCCTCGCCCTTGAACCGGATCGAACCGGCGGTCGGCTTCTCCAGGTTGACCAGCAGCCTGGCGAGCGTGGACTTGCCGCAGCCGGACTCGCCGACGATGCCGAGGGTCTCGCCCCGGGCAAGGACGAAGTCGACGCCGTCGACCGCCTTGACCGCGCCGATCTGCTTCTTGAAGAGGATGCCCCGGGTGAGCGGGTAGTGCTTCACCAGCCCGCTCACCTCCAGAATCGGCTCAGGACCGGCCATGCAGGCACTCCCTCCAGAAGTGGCACGCGCTCACCCGCTCGCTCACCCCTTCGTCGACGACCTCGTAGAGCGGCGGTACGTCGGTCCGGCACACGTCCCGGGCCATCGGGCAGCGGGGGTGGAAGGCGCAGCCCGGCGGGATGTTCATGAGGTTCGGCGGCAGGCCCTTGATGGCGTAGAGCTGCCGGCCCCTGTGGTCGAGGCGGGGGATGGAGTCGAGCAGGGCTCTGGTGTACGGGTGGGCGGGCGCCTTGTAGATGTCGTGCACGGGTGCGGACTCGACGATCCGGCCCGCGTACATGACGGCGATCCGGTCGGCGACGTCCGCGACGACGCCGAGGTCGTGGGTGATGAGGATGAGGCCCATGCGGTACTCGCGCCTGAGGTCGGCGAGCAGATCCATGACCTGGGCCTGGACAGTGACGTCCAGGGCGGTGGTGGGCTCGTCCGCGATGATCAGCGCGGGCTCCAGCGCCAGCGCCATGGCGATCATGATGCGCTGGCGCATACCGCCGGAGAACTGGTGCGGATAGTCGCGCACGCGTTGCGCGGCGGCCGGGATCCGTACCCGGTCCATCAGGTCGACGGCCCGGGCGCGGGCGTCCTTCTTGGACATTCCCCGGTGCACGACGAACATCTCGCCGAGCTGGTCGCCCACGGAGAGCACGGGGTTGAGGGCGGACAGGGCGTCCTGGAAGATCATGGCCATCCCGGCGCCGCGGACCCTGCGCCGCTCCTCTTCCTTCAGGGTGAGCAGGTCCTGCCCCCGGAAGAGGACCTCACCGCCGGTGATCCTGGCGGGCGGTGTGTCGAGGATCCCCATGACGGCCTGTGCGGTGACCGACTTTCCGGAGCCGGACTCGCCGAGAACGGCGAGCGTCTCGCCCGCGTCCACCGCGAAACCGACCCCGTTGACGGCCTTGGCCACCCCGTCCCGCATCCGGAACTCCACGTGCAGGTCGCGCACTTCGAGCAGCACCGCCGTCACCTCAGCTTCGGGTCGAGGGCGTCGCGCACCGCGTCGCCGAGCATGATGAACGCGAGCACGGTGATCGCGAGGGCACCTGCGGGCCACAGCAACGCGTGCGGGGCGTTGCGGATGTACGGGGAGGCGGCGGAGATGTCGATCCCCCAGGAGACGCTCGGCGGCTTCAGCCCGACACCGAGGTACGACAAGGTCGCCTCCAGCGCGATGTAGGTGCCGAGCGCGATGGTCGCCACGACGATCACCGGCGCGACGGCGTTGGGGGCAATGTGCCGTAGCAGGATGCGGGAGTTGGAGGCGCCGAGGGCGCGGGCGGCCTGGACGTAGTCGTGCTGTTTGGCGGAGATGACCGAGCCGCGGGCGATACGGCAGATCTGCGGCCACCCCAGCAGCACGATGAACCCGACGACCGGCCAGACCGTATTGCTGGTCACCACGGAAAGGAGGACCAGACCGCCCAGCACGACCGGGATGGCGAAGAAGACGTCGGTGAGCCGGGACAGGATCGAGTCCCACCCTCCGCCGAAGAAGCCGGCGAGCCCGCCCAGGACCGAGCCGAGGAGCGCGACGCCGAGCGTGGCACAGACGCCGACCGTGACCGACGTTCGGGCGCCGTAGACGGTCCGCGTGTACACGTCGCAGCCCTGGCCGTCGAACCCGAAGGGATGGCCCGGCTGGGAGCCTTCCAGGGCCTTGGACAGCTCGCAGGTGAGGGGGTTGCCGGAGGTGATCAGGGACGGCCGGATCGAGATGACGACGAGGAAGAGGATCACCAGCCCGGAGATGATGAAGACGGGGTTGCGGCACAGGTCCCGCAAGGCGTCGGACCACAGGCTGCGCGGTCTGCCCGCCGGGCCGGTCCCCACGGGGCCGCCCGGTGCCCTCTGCAGGGTGCTCGCCTCGCTCGCGGCGAGGTCCATGGCGCCGCCCATGCCGGTCCCGGCGACGGCGCCCTCGGGCTCGTACGGCGGCTGCTCAGGCATAGCGGATCCTCGGGTCGAGTACGGCGTACAGGAGGTCGACGAGCAGGTTGGCGACCAGGAAGACCAGGACGAGGACGGTCACGAAGCCGACCACCGTCTGGGTGTTGTGCCGGAGGATGCCCTGGTAGAGCTGGTAGCCGACACCGTGGATGTTGAAGATCCGCTCGGTGACGATCGCGCCTCCCATGAGGGCGCCGATGTCGGTGCCGATGAAGGTGACGACGGGGATGAGCGAGTTGCGCAGCAGATGCCGGGTGATCACACGGCGGCGCGGGAGCCCCTTGGCGAGGGCGGTGCGGACGTAGTCGGACCGCTTGTTCTCGGCGATGGTGGTCCGGGTCAGCCGGGTGACGTAGGCGAGGGAGACGGACGCGAGGACGAGGCCCGGCACGATCAGCTCGCCGAAGGTGGCGTCCGGGGAGACCGACGGTCTGATCCAGTCCCACTGGACGCCGAGCAGCAGCTGGAGCAGCAGACCGGTGACGAAGGTCGGCACCGAGATCACGACGAGGGTGAGCAGCAGGACCCCGGTGTCGACGGGCCGTCCGCGGCGCAGACCGGTGACCACACCGAGCACGATGCCGATGACGATCTCGAAGAGGATCGCGACGACGGTCAGCCGGATGGTGACGGGGAAGGCCGTCGCCATCAGCTCGGTGACCTTCTGCCCGTTGAAGGCGGTGCCGAAGTCACCGGTGAAGACGTTGCCCATGTAGGTCGCGTATTGCTGCCACAGGGGCTTGTCGAGGCCGAACTCCCGACGCAGCTGGGCGGCCGTGGCGGGGTCGCAGCTCCGCTCGCCGCACAGGCCCGCGATGGGGTCGCCCATGACGTTCACCATCAGGAAGATCAGCAGGGTGGCGCCGACGAAGACCGGGATCATCTGCAGCAGACGCCGGGCGACGTACCGTCCCATGGGGCCTCCGGGGGTAGCGGGCAGCCGGTGGCTCAGCCGACCCTGATCTCGTTGTAGACGGGGACGCTGAACGGGTTGAGCGCCACATGCGACAGGCGCTGCGTGTAGCCCGCACTGCCGTTCTGGTACCAGAGCGGGATGGCGGCCATGTTGTCCCGCACGACCGCCTCGGCCTGCTGGAACAGCCGCACGGCCCGCACCCTGTCGCTCTCGGCGTTCGCCCGGTCGATGAGCTTGTCGAAGCCCTTGTTGGACCACTTGCCGTCGTTTGAGGAGGCGTTGGTGTAGTAAAGCGGCTGCAGGAAGTTCTGGATGAGCGGGTAGTCCATCTGCCAGCCGGCCCGGAACGGGCCCTGCATCTTGTGCTGGCCGATCTGGTTGCGGAAGTCGGCGAATGTGCCGACCGGGTTGCCGACGCAGGCCTTGTCGTTGCCGAGGGCGTTGTTGATGGAGTTGCACAGGGCGTCGACCCATTCCCGGTGCGAGCCCGTGTCCGCGTTGTAGGTGATCCTGACCTGGCCGCCGGGCAGCCCGCCGCCCTCCTGGACCAGCTTCTTGGCCCGGCCGGGGTCGTAGGTGCAGGCGGCGCCGCACAACCCCGCCTTGAAGCCGCCGTCCGTGCCGAGGACCGGAGAGGTCCAGTCGCTGGCGGGGGTGCGCGTGCGGTGGAAGATCGTGTCGGTGATCTGGTCCCGGTTGATTGCCATGGACAGGCCCGTGCGGACCTTCTCCAGCCCGGGCTTGTCCCACCTCGGGTCGTAGTACGGGAAGGCGAGGGTCTGGATGATTCCGGCCGGGGCGTTGATGTACCGGCCGTCCAGGTCGGCCTTGACGAACTTGAGTTGCGGGGCGGGCACGTCGTCGACGAGGTCGAGGTTGCCGGCCAGCAGATCGGTGTAGGCGGTGTTGGTGTCGGTGTAGACCTTCAGGTCAACTCCGTTGTTCCGGGCCCTGTCCGCGCCGGGGTAGCCCTCCCACTTCCTGAGGGACATCTGGAAGCCCCTGGTGTAGGACCTCACCAGGTACGGGCCGTTGCCGACCGGCTTCTTCACCCAGTCCGTGTGGTGGTCGAAGAAGGCCCTGGGCAGCGGGGAGAAGGCCACGTAGCCGAGGGTGTCGGGGAACGTCGAGAACTTCTGGTTGAGCCGGACGGTGAAGGTACGGGGGCCGGTCACCCTGAGCCCGGAGAGGGTGTCGGCGGTCTGGGCGCCGGTCTCCGGGTGGACCTTGTCGTACCCCTGGATGTATCCGAAGAAGTAGGCGTTCTTCTGGTTGTTCTTCAGACTCGCGCCGTAGTTCCAGGCGTCGACGAAGGACCGGGCGGTCACCGCCTCCCCGTTGCTGAACGTCCAGCCGTCCTTGACCGTGATGGTGAAGTTCCGCGAGTCCGGGGTCTCGATCCTTTCGGCGAGCATGTTCTCGGCCGCGCCGGTCCTGGGGTTGTAGCGCTTCAGCCCGCGGAAGATCATGTCGAGGACCTTGCCGCCCTGGACCTCATTGGTGTTGGACGGTTCCAGCGGGTTCTGCGGGTCGCCCCAGGAGGAACTGAGCACTCCGGGGCCGGGACCGGCCGCGCCCCCACCGCAGGCCGCCGCCGCGAGGGCCCCCGCGGCCGCGGCCGCCGCCCATCCGGCGTGCCTGGCTCCCCGCATGGCGTGCCTCCTCGGAATGCGCGGTCCGCTCGGCGTCGGGACGCTATTTGTTATCGGTCAATATCAGTGTTTGGCCGAAATACCGCTCATTCACGCCACCGCTTGATCAAGACATCATTCGGATGGCAGGCAACCGGAGGCATCGCCTCATCGGACCCGGAAACGGATCTTGACCGGGCAAAGCAACGGATCTTCGCCCATCGATGCCGAACCGTTGGCTAGAGTGCCCTCGATGTGCACATTTCGACACACTCCTGTCCGTATATCGAACTCATTGCCAGTTTTGCCCTGTTGATCCAGCCAAGGACACGGAACGATCACAACGCGCTACCCGCGTAGCTACAGAATGATCAAGCACGGGCAAAGAAAGCAAAGAGAAGCCCAAGTAGACCGAGAATTTATTGACCGTGAATGAATTGCGTTGAAAAAGTCCGGCGTAGCCCGTAGGGAGCGCCCTGCGGAGCCTTGACCCACAAGGCCCGGAGCATCATGACCCCCCCAACCCCTTCCCCGGCCGCCCCTCTCGAGGTGACCGACGAAGACAGCGCGACACCGGCGAAGTCCTCGGCCCCCAAAGGCAATGAGAGCCGTTCGCCGGGACGGCTCGCCTGGAGCCGTTTCAAGCGGGACCGGACGGGCGTCATATCCGCGTACGTGGTGGTCCTCTTCTTCGTCCTCGGTATCGCAGCGCCGCTGATCGCCAAGCTGTACGGCAAGGACCCGTACACGACGTACGGGATGAACACGCCGGGCCTGCTGAACGAGTTCAACTTCCCGGTGAAGCCCAACGGCGGCATCAGCTCCGACTTCTGGTTCGGCATCGAACCGCAGCTCGGGCGGGACGTCTTCACCTTCCTCTTCTACGGCATCCGCAACTCGCTGCTGATCGCGGCCGCCGCCGCCCTGCTGACGACCCTGCTCGGCGTCGTGGTCGGCATCACCGCCGGCTACCTGGGCGGCAAGACGGACTACCTCGTCGGGCGAGTGATCGACATCCTGCTGGCCTTCCCGCAGACCCTGTTCTTCATCGCCTTCTGGCCGGTCGTACTGGCGATCTTCGTGTCGCCGGAGGAGAACACCCCGGTCTGGCTCACTGTCACCAGCCTCATCCTCGTGATGACCGCCTTCGGCTGGGCCTCCATCGCCCGTCTGCTGCGCGGCGAGGTACTCGCCCTGCGGGAGCGCGAGTTCGTGGAGGCGGCCAAAGTGACCGGCGCGTCCCCGGCGCGCATCATCTTCAAGGAGCTGCTGCCGAACCTCTGGACTCCGATCCTCATCCAGGCGACGCTCCTGCTCCCGACCTACGTCACGACCGAGGCGGCACTCGCCTTCCTCGGCGTCGGCCTTCAGGACCCCACCCCCGACTGGGGCGTGATGATCCAGAACGGCGCCAAGTACTACCAGGACGACATCACCTTCATGCTCTTCCCGGGCCTCTCGATGGTGATCTTCGTCGTGGCCTTCAACCTCCTCGGTGATTCGGTCCGTGACGCACTGGACCCGAAGACCAAGCGCTGAGTTCTCCTCCCGGCCAGGGCGACGGGGCCCGGCCGGGGATCCGCCACCTCCCTCCTCCACTACGAACGGGTCAGCCATGTCTCTTTCCCGCAGAAACTTCGTCATCGCCACCACTGTCGCGGCCGCAGGCTCGACGCTGCTCTCCGCGTGCAGCAGCGGTAACGCGGGCGGCGGCAACGGCACCCCGAACGCGGGCGCCACCGAGTACACGGGTGCCAAGGTCACCGTCGGCTCCAAAGCCGACTCGACCGGCCCCGCCCCGGAGATCCCGGGCGCGAAGAAGGGCGGCACGATCTACGGCATCGCGCCCGACGACTTCTCGCACCTCGACCCGCAGCGCATCTACTTCGCGTACAACTCGACGGTCGCGCTGCTTCTGCACCGCAGCCTCACCGGCTACAAGATCGACTCCTCCGGCAAGCAGAAGCTCGTCGGCGACCTGGCCACCGACACCGGCACCGCCTCCAACGGCAACAAGACCTGGACCTTCACCCTGAAGGACGGTCTGAAGTGGGAGGACGGCAGCGAGCTGACCGTCGACGACGTGCGTCACGGCTTCGAGCGCGCCTGGGCCCCGTTCATCACCGAGGGCGCCACCTACGCCCAGGCGGCGCTGACCGGCAAGGGCGGCAAGTGGCGTGACGCCTACCCGGGTCCGTACGGCGGCAAGCACCTGGACTCGATCGTCACCGACAAGGCGAAGAAGACGATCACCTTCAACCTGGCGGAGCCCAAGCCGGACTTCAACTTCACGGTGGCGATGCACTCCTACGCCGCCGTGCCGGTGAAGCTCGACACCAAGGAGAAGTACGACAAGCAGCCGGTGGCCTGCGGTCCGTACAAGATCAAGGCCCACACCACCGACAAGTCGATGGTCCTGGTCCGCAACAAGTACTGGGACCCGGCGACCGACTCGATCCGCAACGCCTACCCGGACGGCTTCGAGTTCGACTTCGGCGTCGAGACGTTGGCCGGCACCGACCGTCTCATCGCGGACCAGGGCAACGACCAGTACGCGGTGTCGATCTACAAGGGCGTCCCGGCCGAGCGCATCCAGAAGGTGCTCACCGACCCGCAGCTGAAGAAGCGCAGCTTCAACGGCCTGCTCACCGGCTCCTACTACTACTGGATCAACACCAAGCGCGTCACCGACCTGAAGGTCCGTCAGGCGCTCATCCACGCCTGGCCGCTGCAGCAGATCCGGCAGATCTACGGCGGTCCGTCCGCCGGTGACTTCGCGACCTCGATCCTCAGCCCCGACATCATCGGGTACGAGAAGTACGACCTCTACGGCAAGCTGACCAAGCCGCAGGGCGACCCGGACAAGGCCAAGGCGCTGCTGAAGGAGGCCGGCAAGGAGGGCATGAAGATCGTCTATGCCTTCCCGCAGGACCCGACCTATCTCAAGACCAAGGTCGTCATCGAGAACGCGCTGAAGGCGGCCGGCTTCACCCCGATCATCAAGCCGGTCGACTCGACGTCGTACTACGACCAGATCCAGCAGATCAACAACAGCTTCGACGTGATGTGGGGCGGCTGGTCCCCGGACTGGCCGACCGCCTTCACGATGATCCAGCCGCTGTTCGACGGCGGGGCCATCGGCAACGGCCAGAACAACGTCTCGCAGACCAACATCAGCTGGATCAACGACGCGATCAAGAAGAACGCCGTCATCTCGGACCAGCAGGAGGCGGGCAAGGCCTGGGCCGCCCTGGACAAGCGGATCATGCAGGAAGTGGCTCCGATCATCCCGGAGACCTTCCAGCGCCGCTTCTACCTGTTCGGCTCGAAGGTCGGCGGTGCCCAGTTCGACCCGAACTTCTCCGCGACCCTGCTGTACAAGACCTTCGTGAAGGCCTGACGTACGGCCTCCTGGCGGGGCGGCCCCGGTGCCGCCCCGCCTTCTCACCCCCTACGGCATCCGTCAGGAAAACCCAACTGCCATGTTCCGCTTCCTTGTCCGCCGGACCCTCGGCGCCGCTGTGATCATGCTGATCATCAGCGCCCTGGTGTTCGTCCTGTTCTACGCCGCCCCGCGCGACCCCGCCCGCATCGCGTGCGGCAAGGTCTGCACCCCGGAGACACTGGCCCTGGTGCGGAAGAACCTGGGGATCGCCGACCCGCTCCCCGTGCAGTACTGGGAATGGCTCAAGGGCCTGTTCGTGGGGCGTGAGTACACCTCGTTCGGGCACTGCCCGGCGCCGTGCCTCGGTTATTCGTTCCAGAACCGCGAGCCGGTGCTGTCCACCATCCTGGACCGCTTCCCGACCACGATCTCGCTTGCCATCGGCAGCTCCGTGGTCTTCCTGATCTTCGGTATCGGCACCGGCATGCTGGCCGCCGTCAAGCAGGGCAAGACGCTGGACAAGGTCGCGAGCTCCGCCTCGCTGATCGCCTCCTCGATGCAGATCTACGTCGTCGGCATCTTCGCCACCTACCTGCTGGTCGACCAGTTGCACCTGCTGGACCGCGCGAACTACACGCCGTTCACGGAGGACCCGGCCAAGTGGGCGGCGGGTCTGCTGGTGCCGTGGCTGGTGCTGTCCCTGATCTTCACCGCCAACTACACCCGTATGACGCGCTCCCAGATGGTCGAGACGCTCAGCGAGGACTACGTCCGCACGGCCCGCGCCAAGGGCCTCTCCCGCCGGACGGTATTCTTCCGCTTCGCCTGGCGCGGCGCGATGGGCCCGATCGTCACCATCTTCGGCCTCGACCTCGGCACACTGCTCGGCGGTGCCATCATCACCGAGTCGACCTTCAGCCTGCAGGGCCTCGGTCTGCTCTCCGTGAAGGCGGTCAGCACCAACGACCTGCCGATGCTGCTCGGCGTCGTCCTGGTGGCCGCGGCGGCGATCGTCGTCTTCAACATCATCGTCGACTCCGTGTACGCCCTCATCGACCCGCGCGTTCGCCTCGCGTAAGGAGAGAGACCATGAGCACCCCCTTCCTCTCCGTCCGCGACCTGCGCGTCCACTTCTCCACCGAGGACGGCGTCGTCAAGGCCGTCGACGGGCTCTCCTTCGACCTGGAGAAGGGCAAGACCCTCGGCATCGTGGGCGAGTCCGGCTCCGGCAAGTCCGTCACCAACATGGCGATCCTGGGCCTGCACGACCGCAGGAACACCGCACTCGACGGCGAGATCCTGCTCGACGGCAAGGAGCTGATCACCGCCACCGAGCGCGAGCTGGAAGAGCTGCGCGGCAACACGATGTCGATGATCTTCCAGGACGCGCTGGCGTCGCTGTCGCCGTACCACACGATCGGCGCGCAGATCGGCGAGACGTACCGCAAGCACACCGGCGCCTCCAAGAAGGAGGCGCGGGAGCGTGCGGTCGAGATGCTGCGCCGGGTCGGCATCCCGCAGCCGGACATCCGTGTGGACGACTACCCGCACCAGTTCTCCGGCGGTATGCGCCAGCGCGCGATGATCGCGATGGCGCTGGTCTGCGACCCGGAGCTGCTGATCGCGGACGAGCCGACGACCGCGCTCGACGTGACGGTCCAGGCCCAGATCATGGACCTGCTGAAGGACCTCCAGCAGGAGTTCGGCACGGCGATCATCTTCATCACGCACGACCTCGGCGTCATCGCGGACATCGCGGACGACGTGCTGGTGATGTACGGCGGCCGGTGCGTGGAGCGGGGCACCAAGAAGGAGGTGCTGCGGACGCCGCAGCACCCGTACACGCTCGGTCTGCTGAGTTCCATGCCGAGCCTGGACGGCCCGGTCGATGTGCCGCTGTCCCCCATCCCCGGCTCGCCGCCCTCTCTCCTCAACCCGCCGTCCGGCTGCCGGTTCCACCCCCGGTGCGCCTTCGCGGAGAAGGTCGCCGGCGGGCTCTGCTCGACCGAGCGGCCCACACTGGAGATCGTGGACGGACGGGGCTCGGCGTGCCACCTGACCCCGGAGCAGAAGCGCGAGATCTTCGACGGCTTCACCGCGGCCCGGACCCACTGACGTACAAGAGACGGGACTTCACCACCATGAGCAACACCACCCCCCTCCTGGACGTCACCGGTCTGACCAAGCACTTCCCGGTCAAGGGCGGCTTCCCGATCCGGCGCACGATCGGCGCCGTGCAGGCGGTCGACGGACTCGACTTCCAGGTGTCCGAGGGCGAGAGCCTGGGTCTGGTCGGCGAGTCGGGCTGCGGCAAGTCGACGACGGGCCGGCTGATCACCCGCCTACTCGAGCCGACCGGCGGCAAGATCTCCTACCGCGGCCAGGACATCACCCACGCCGGCCGCAAGGACCTCGTACCGATCCGCTCCGAGATCCAGATGATCTTCCAGGACCCGTATGCGTCGCTGAACCCGCGCCAGACGGTCGGAAAGATCATCTCCGGTCCCATGGAGATCAACGGGATCCAGCCGAGCGGCGGCCGGGAGAAGCGGGTCCGCGAACTGCTGGAGATCGTGGGCCTCAACCCCGAGCACTACAACCGCTTCCCGCACGAGTTCTCCGGCGGCCAGCGCCAGCGCATCGGAGTCGCCCGGGCCCTGGCCCTGGAACCCAAGCTGATCGTCGCCGACGAACCCGTCTCCGCCCTGGACGTCTCCATCCAGGCACAGGTCGTCAACCTGCTCCAGAAGGTGCAGAAGGACCTCGGTATCGCGTTCGTCTTCATCGCCCACGACCTCGCCGTGGTACGCCACTTCTCGCACCGCGTCGCCGTGATGTACCTCGGCAAGATCGTCGAGGTCGCCGACCGCGACGACCTGTACGGCAACCCCCGCCATCCCTACACCCGGGCACTGCTGTCCGCCGTGCCCGAGGCCACGGCGGAGGAGGATGCCCCGGCCCGCGAGCGCATCCGGCTGACCGGTGACGTGCCCTCCCCGCTGAACCCGCCGTCGGGCTGCCGCTTCCGCACCCGCTGCTGGAAGGCGACGGAGAAGTGCGCCACGGAGATGCCGCCGCTCGTACAGGTCGAGGGCAACAAGCCGGGCCATCTGACGGCGTGCCACTACCCGGAGACGCAGGAGACCGTTCCGGCTCCGCGCGCCGCCAAGGACCCCGAGGCGGCGGCCTGACACACCCCTTTTCGTCGGCCGCAGCCGCCGGAGCGGACTGTCACCGGCCCATTGACCCGAGCCCGAACGTCCGGTTCCCGGGGAAAAAGGCCCGTGCCCTCCGGGTGCGGGCCTTCTCCCTGTGCCGGGGCGACCGGACTCCCCCCGCGCCACACAGCACTCGGTGCCCTCGGGGTCGGCGAGGACGACCCTGCAGCCACCGTCCGGGCGGGTGGGTCCCCGAGCAGCCGCGCGCCGAGGGCCAGGGCCCTGTCCACCTCCTGCGCACGGCCGCAGTCCCGGGGCGGCCTGCGGTGGATGACCGGGTGGAGCGGGGCCGTCTCTCCGTACCGGCCCCGCTCACACTCCCGTAGTGCCGTCGACGAGTTCGCGCATGATGTCCAGGTGGCCGTTGTGGCGGGCCGTCTCCTCGATCAGATGGAGAAGGATCCAGCGCAGGTCGGGGTGACTGCCGTCGCGCCTGGCGCGCCTGGCGAGGGCGTCCAGGTCGTGTTCGGCCACCAACCCCCGGTGGCGGGCGCTCTGTTCCTCGTACTCCCGGAGCAGGTCGGTGAGCGGGACGTCGACCGCGATCCGCATCTCGCGATCGGGGTCCTCGTCCGTCCACGGTCCCTCGTCCTCCTCTCCGAGGAACATCACCTGGAACCAGAAGTACTCGACCCAGCGCAGGTGGTTGACCAGTCCGCACAGTGTCATCAGCGGAGAGCCGGGCAGGGGTGCCCTGCGGGCGTTCTCGGGCGAGACCTGCTCGCACTTGGCGCGGGCGGTCGCGCGTACGTAGTCCAGGAAGGTGGTCAGCTGTGTGCGCTCGTCCCGGGCGGGAGGCGTGTCGGTTCGTGTCATCGCATCGGAGCATCCTCGGCCGCCCGCCGGAAGTCCAACGGTTAAGGCCGGACAAGGACCGAACACGGCCATGTCACGGTCACCTTCGACAAAGGTCGCATACAGTCCGCCCGGCCTCGGCCCGGACCTGAAAGACTGCCGCGATGGTCGACCGCGCCTTCTCCGATACCACCCTCGCCGGGTTGTACGACGCTTTCCACCCGTGGGGCCCAAGTGATGACTTCTATCTGGGACTTGTGATGTCCGCGCGACGGGTGCTGGACGTCGGATGCGGAACAGGTGCCCTGCTCGCGCGGGCCCGGGAGCGGGGCCATCCCGGGCGGCTGTGCGGGCTCGACCCCGCCGCCGCGATGCTCGTGCAGGCTCGCGGGCGCGCTCCCGGCGTCGAGTGGGTGCTCGGCGATCTGCGCTCGCAGTCCTGGCAGGGCGACTTCGACCTCGTCGTGATGACCGGGCACGCCTTTCAGGTGCTGGTGACCGATGAGGAGTTGAGGGTCTGTCTTGTCGCCGTGAGGGAGGCTCTCGCCGACGGCGGACGGTTCGTGTTCGACACCCGGAACCCGGGTGCCCGCGCCTGGGAGTCATGGACCGCGGACCGGGTGCGCGAGGTGCCGTTCGGCAACGGCGAGTACGTACGCGTCCGGCACGAGGCCGAGAAACCGGTGGTCGGGGACCGGGTGACGTTCACCGAGACCTTCGACGGTACCGGCTGGGCCCGGCCGCGGGTGAGCCGCAGCACCCTGCGGTTCCTCGGGCCGGACGCACTGGCCCGCTTCCTGACCGGGGCGGGGCTTGCGGCCGTCGAGCAGTACGGGGACTGGGGGCGAGGTCCGCTCACCCCGCCAGCCCCGAGATCGTCACCGTGGCACGAGCCTCCGGTTAGTCAGTCCCCGGCACCACCCGTCTTCGGCTGCGTGTCCTCGAGAGCCGCCAGCGCCGGGTCCAGGACGATGTCCTCCTCCCGCGCCTCGACGGTGGGCTCCTCGGGGAAGTGACAGGCCGTCAAATGACCTGGCCGGTTGCCGGAGATCTGCACCAGCGGCGGTTCCTGCGTGGCGCACTTGTCCTGTGCCTTCCAGCACCGGGTGCGGAAGCGACAGCCCGAGGGGGGTGAGATCGGCGACGGCACGTCGCCCGCGAGGCGGATCCGCTCACGCTGCGCCTCATCGGTGCCGTCCAGGTTCACCTCGGGCACGGCGGACAGCAGGGCATGGGTGTAGGGGTGACGCGGGCGCGTGTAGATCGAGTCCCGGTCGCCCACCTCGATGATCTTGCCGAGGTACATCACGGCGACGCGGTGCGAGAAGTGGCGTACCACGGCGAGGTCGTGGGCGATGAACAGGAATGCGATGCCCAGTTCCTTCTGCACCTTCTGGAGCAGGTTGACGACCTGTGCCTGGATGGAGACGTCCAGGGCGGAGACGGGTTCGTCGGCGACGATCAGCTTGGGTTCCAGGGCCAGGGCCCGGGCGACTCCGATGCGCTGGCGCTGGCCGCCGGAGAACTCGTGCGGGAAGCGGTTGTAGTGCTCGGGGTTGAGACCCACGATCTCCAGCAGTTCGCGGACCCGCTCCTCCCGGCCGCCGCTCGGCTGGATCCCGTTGATCTCCATGGGACCGGAGATGATCTTTCCGACCGTCTGGCGCGGGTTCAGCGACGAGTACGGATCCTGGAAGATCATCTGGATCTCGGACCTGATCGGCGCCAGCTGCTTACGGGACGCGTGGGTGATGTCCTGGCCGCGGTAGGAGATCTTGCCGCCGGTCGGCTCCAGGAGCCTGGTGATCAGCCGGCCCGTCGTCGACTTGCCGCAGCCCGACTCGCCGACCAGACCGAAGCTCTCGCCCACGCGCACGGTCAGGTCGATGCCGTCCACGGCCTGTACCGCGCCGATCGTGCGCCGGATCGGAAAGCCGCCCTTGACCGGGAAGTGCTTGACCAGCTGCTCCACCACCAGCAGCGGCTCCCCCGGCCCGTCCGCGGCCGCGTCGCGCGGAGCGGGCAGGGTGGCCTCGTCCTTCGTGACGTCCACGACCTCTTCCTTCATGACGGTGTTCTCCCTACCGCAACCGGGGCTTGATCTGCTCGATGAAGATGGTCCGCTTCTGCTCGGCCGTGAGGTGACAGGCCCCGCCGCGGCCGAGTGGCAGCAGCGGCTGCTCGTCCACGCACCGGGTACCACCCACCTCCCCCCGGAAGCCGCACCGGGGATGGAACCGGCAGCCGGACGGCGGGGTCAGCAGGGACGGCGGCGTCCCCGGAATCGGCGTGAGCGGGGTGCCGAGATCCGAGTCGAGGCGCGGCATGGAGTTCAACAGGCCCCAGGTGTAAGGGTGTTGCGGCGACCTCAGCACCTCGTCGACCGTACCGCGCTCCACCGCCGAGCCTGCGTACATCACCATGATGTCGTCGGCCATGTCGGCGATGACACCGAGGTCGTGCGTGATGAAGACGATCGCCGATCCGAACTCCTGCTGGAGGTCCTTGAGGAGATCGAGGATCTGGGCCTGGACGGTCACGTCCAGGGCCGTGGTCGGCTCGTCGGCGATCAGCAGATCGGGGTCGCAGACCAGTGCCATGGCGATCATCGCGCGCTGGCGCATACCGCCGGAGAACTGGTGCGGATAGTCCTTCGCCCGCTCCTTGGGGTGGGGGATGCCGACCTTGCCGAGCATCTCCACCGCCCGCTCCCAGGCCGCCTTCTTCGAGGCCCCGGTGTGCTTCATGAACGGCTCCGCGATCTGCCGGCCCACCGTGTAGTACGGCGACAGGGCGGTCAGCGGGTCCTGGAAGATCATCGCGACCTTGTTGCCGCGCAGCTTCTCGAGCTCGGGCTCCCGGGCCGTGATCAGCTCCTGGCCGTCCAGCACGATCTCGCCTTCGACCGTGGTGAACATCGGGTTGTGCAGCCCGAGGATGGTCAGGTTGGTCACCGACTTGCCCGAGCCCGACTCCCCGACGATGCCGAGGGTCCGGCCCCGCCGGAGGTCGAAGGAGAGCCCGTCCACGGCCCGGACGACGCCGTCCTCCGTCCGGAAGCTGACGTGCAGGTCCCGCACCGAGAGGAAGGCGTCCTCCGCGGCGGGGGCAGGAGCGCCGGATTCCTTGGTCACAGTGGTCACGAGTGCTCCTAGGCGAGCCGCACACGCGGGTCGATGAACGCGTAGCAGGCATCCACGATGATGTTGAACAGCAGGATCACGGCGGCGGAGAACAGCATCACGCCGAGCAGCAGCGGCAGGTCGCTGAAGAAGACCGACTGCACCGCGAGCTGGCCGAGCCCCGGCAGGCCGAAGGTGTACTCGGTGATGACCGCGCCGCCGAGCAGGGACCCGAGGTCGATGCCGAAGATGGTCACGAGCGGGATCAGCGAACCGCGCCAGGCGTAGCGGAAGAAGACGTACTGGCGGGACATGCCCTTGGCGCGGGCGGTGCGCACATGCTCCTCCTGGAGCTGCTCGATCATCGAAGAGCGCGCCATACGCGTGTACTGCGCGGCGAAGATCGTGGACAGCACCACCCAGGGAATGAGGAGTCCGGTGAACCAGGCGACCGGGTTGCCGGTGAAGTTGTTGTAGGAGGGCTTGCCGAACAGGTGGGTCTGGTAGACGAGCGCCGCCAGAGCCAGCGGTCCGAGGAAGTAGATCTGCATCGAACTGAGCACCATCGAGCCCGCCGTGACCGTCTTGTCGATCAGCGTGCCGCGCTTCCAGGCGGCGAGCATTCCGGTGCCGAGGCCCACCAGCAGGAAGCAGATCGAGGCGCCGAGGGTCAGCGAGACGGTGGTCGGCAGACGGTCCATCAGGGTGGACCAGACCAGCTCGTTGGTGTGGTACGAGTACCCGAAGCAGGGGGCCGGGCACGGGCCCTGCTCGAAGCCGTTGCTGCCGAGCACCAGGTTGTGCAGGAAGATCCAGTACTGCTCGGGGACCGGCTTGTCGAGGCCGAGCACATGGTGGATGTTCGCGAGGTTGGCCGGTGTGCACGTCTTGCCGCACATCAGCAGCCCCGGATCCCGCGGCATCCCGAAGAACAGCAGGAACGTGACGATGCTCAGCAGGAAGAGGATGACGACGGCGCCGAGTGTCCGGCGGATGAGGAAGCGTAGCATGAAGGGGCAGCTCTCAGGCGTCAGCGGGCCCGGCGGTAGCCGGTGCGGCCGGGGGGACGACGGACGCACCGGATACCGGGGGGACGGGGTTACTTGACGTACAGTCGGCGCGGGTCGACGCCGCCGATCACGTCGTCGTAGACCAGGCCGCCGACCTTGGAACCGGCGATCTGGACCTGCTTGTAGTAGCCGGTCGGAACCTCGTTCACGACCTTCGTGAGCAGGTACTTGTCGAGGCTCTCCCACGCGGCCGCGGCCTTCGCCGGGTCGGTGATGGTGTTGATGCGGTCGATCTCGCTGTTCACGTGCGAGTCGTTGACCTGCGAGTAGTTCTGCGCGCCGTCGGCGATCAGCCGGCCGTCGTACAGCGGCGGGAGCACGGTCGAGGCGGACGGCCAGTCGGCGCCCCACGCGGTGTGGAAGATGTCGTAGTTGTTGTTGAGCTTGCTGACCTGGTCGTAGTACGTCTCGGCCGGGATCTCCTGGCGCTGGACGTTGAAGCCGGCCTTCTGCAGGCCCGCCGCCATGGCGGTGGAGTACTGCTGGCCCTCGGGGGTGCTGGTGTGGCCGAAGGTCAGCTTCATGCCGAGCTTGCCGGCCTCCTGCAGCAGCTTCCTGGCCTTGTCCGGGTCACCGGCGGGCTTCTTCTTCTTTCCGTACGGGTCGAAGGCGGGGTCGTAGCCGCTGACGGTCGGGCTGATCAGGCCGCCGGCGATCTCCATCGCCGCGCTGCCGCCGAAGGCACGCACGAACGGCGTGATCGGCAAGGCGTAGGCGATGGCCTCGCGGACCCTGATGTCCTTCATCTCGGGCTTGCTCATGTTGATGTTCATCTGGCCGACGAACGGCTGGAAGCCGGAGATCGTCCGGGCCTTCAGCTTGGGGTCGGCCAGGACCTTGGAGAGGTTGCCCGCGTCGACCTGGTTGTTGAAGCTGACGCCGGTCTGGTCTGCGCCGCTGTCCGCCAGGAGCGCCTTGGTGGACGCCTCGAACTGCTGGTTGAAGGTGATGTTGAACTGGTCCACGTACTGGTGGCGGATCGGGTCCGTCTTCGGGTCCCAGTTGGGGTTCTTGACCAGAACCATCGACTTGCCCGACTTGAACGACTGGATCTCGTAGGGGCCCGTCGCCACCGGTGCCTTGTCGTACTTCTCCTTGGTGTCGCCCTTCGCCTGCGCCACCGCGTAGCCCGCCATGGCCAGGGCGTACGGCAGGTCGGGGCGCGGCTTGTTGAAGTGGAAGACGACCGTTTTCCCGTCCGGAGTCTCCAGGACGCTGTTCGGCAGATGCTGGCCCTTGTACGGGCCGTCCTTCAGCAACTTGCGGTAGTCGGCGCCGTTGGTCCCGGCCAGCCACTGCTGGATGTACGTCGGGCCCTGGTTGATGAAAGGCGCAAAGAGGCGCTCGAAGGTCTGGCGGATGTCCTTGGACGTGATCGGCGTGCCGTCCTGGAACTTGATGCCGTCCTTGAGGGTGTACTTCCAGGTCTTGCCGCCGTCCGTCGTCGTACCGGAGTCGGTGGCAAGGTCGCCGACGACCTCGTGCTTGCTGCCGTCGTCGCTGGTCGCCTTGTAGCCGGTGAGGCCTCTGTGGATCAGCTGCGCCAGCGACCCCTGGTCGTTGACGTAGATCTGCGCCGGGTCGAGATGGGCGTAGCTGTCGCGCTGCAGCACCTCCATCGTGCCGCCGCTCTTGGCGCCGGGAACCGGGGCGGCGGGGCCGGTGGAGTCCGCCGCGCCACCGAACTTGATGGAGGCCTGCTGGCGCTTGGCGTTCGCATTGTCCTGCTCGCCGTTGTCGCCGCTGCCGCTGCCGCCCTTGCTGCAACCGGTGAGCACGAGAGCTCCGGCCGCGAGCACCGAGATTGCGGCGTATGTCTGGAGTCCGCCTCTTCTCATCACTCAGTTTCCTATCTTCTGTGTGTCACCAGTGCGTTTCAAATGCCCGTGGATCTGAAAGGAGTTGGAGTTGCTGACGGTTGAGGAGTTGCCGAAGGTGCGCGGATGTACGTGGAGCTGCCTGGACCTTGCCGTGGCGATCCGTCCGGAACCCGGGCGAGGGCGCCCACGGCCTTCGGTTCAGCGCGCCGTCTTGGGGTCGAAGGCGTCCCTGACCGAGTCCCCGAGCAGGTTGAACGCGACGACGAAGAGGATCATCGAGACGCCGGGGAAGAACATGTAGGTGATGTCGTTCTGGAGCACCAGCTCCGTCGACGCCTTGGAGAACATCTGCCCCCAGTCGGGCGTCGGTTCGACGATTCCGACGCCGAGGTACGACAGGCCCGCCTCGATCGTCACGAAGCCGGGGAGCAGATAGGTGGCCTGCACCAGCAGCGGCGTCACCACGTTCGGGAGTATCTCCCTGCGGATGATGCGCCACGGCGACGCACCGCTCACCCGGGCCGCCTCGATGAACTCCCGTTCCCTGAGCGCCAGCGTGGTCCCGCGCAGGATCCGGCCGAGACTCATCCAGCCGAGCACCCACTGGACCAGAATCAGCGCGACCACACGAACGTAGGTCGGTGTCTCGTCCCGAGGGCTGACGAAGAGGGAGACCACGACCGGCATGCTCGCGATGAAGAACAGCTGCGACGGGATGGCGAGCAGGAAGTCGATCAACCGGCCGATGGCGAAGTCGGCCCTGCCACCGAGGTAGCCCGCCGAGACTCCCAGCAGGATGCCGGTGAGGACCACCGCGAGGGTGACCACGAGGGAGATCATCAGCGAGGTGCGGATGCCGTAGATGAGCTTGGTGAAGACGTCGTACCCGTTGCCGGGCTCGAGTCCGAACCAGAACTCACCGCTCATCCCGCCGTTGGGCTGGACAGGTACGCCTGCGCTGTCGAACAGTTCGGGGCGCTCGTCCGCGTACACCGTGTACGGGCTCTTTCCGTACAGCTTGGAGATCAGCGGGGCGAGCAGCCCGATCAGGAAGAAGAGACCGACGACATAGGCGGAGATCACTCCGGTGCGGTCGCGCTTGAAGCGGATCCACATCAGCCGGCCGGGCGACCGGCCCTCCAGCTGTGCGGTGTCGGGCTCTCTCGCTGGTTCCTTCTCGTCGTCCACGACGAGCGGTGTGCCGCCGCCCTCGGTCTCGAGAGGACTCGTCATGATGCGTCCAATTCATGGGTACGCCGAGCCGCCGGCCGCCACGGGGGTACGGGCGGGCCACGGCTTGGACCATGCGGATCGGGAAAGACGACTGCCTATCGATGGCAGGACGCGACAAGTCGCAGATGAACACGCGTAGTTGGCATCATGGCCGTCTCCTTGACTCAACCAGTGCACGGACAGGAGGGGTGAACGCCTGGCCCTCCGACACCCCTGACGGAGGGTCAAACACCCCACTGGTGCTCGCGAGTCGTCGCTGCCATCGCAGCGTCTGACCCATTGACCCGAGCGTTGCGCCCAACTATCTGCCATGAGCCAGATGCCGACCACCGTCTTTTGGTCTCGGTTCCATCACAGCCCGTCCGAAGTTCTTCCCAAAATGTGGATTAGCAATTTGTGGTAGAAGCTGCAAAGCGGACGCATTACACGAGTATCGGTCGACAGGTTCCGCATTTCGGACAGGTGAGCCGAAAAACCAGTTGCGGGCAGCGTACGAAACGGCTAGATCTACGCCGCCCACACGCGTGGACGCCCCGCCACAACGGTCACGCGGTGCGCCGTACGCGGACATGCGAAGGCCCGGGCGGCCCCGTCATGACGGGGCCGCCCGGGCCGTGCGCGGTGAAAGCGCCTGGATCAGCCGTGCTTGGCGCGGCTGGCGGCGCGGGCCCGCTCGCGCTGGTCGAGGACGACCTTACGGATACGGACGGCTTCCGGGGTCACCTCGACGCACTCGTCGTCACGGCAGAACTCCAGGGACTGCTCGAGCGACAGCTTGCGCGGCGGCACGATGGACTCTGCGATGTCCGCCGTGGCCGACCGGATGTTGGTGAGCTTCTTCTCCTTGGTGATGTTGACGTCCATGTCGTCGGAGCGGGAGTTCTCGCCGACGATCATGCCCTCGTACACCTCTGTGCCCGGCTCGACGAAGAGCACGCCGCGCTCCTGGAGGTTCGTCATCGCGAACGCCGTGACGGAGCCGGAGCGGTCGGCCACCAGGGAGCCGTTGTTACGGGTCTGGAGCGGGCCGGCCCAGGGCTCGAAGCCCTCGTGGATGGAGTGGCCGATGCCCGTACCGCGAGTCTGGGTCAGGAACTCGGTGCGGAAGCCGATGAGACCGCGGGAGGGGACCACGAACTCCATGCGGACCCAGCCGGAACCGTGGTTGGACATGTTGTCCATGCGGCCCTTGCGGACACCCATGAGCTGGGTGACGGCGCCCATGTGCTCCTCGGGCACGTCGATCGTCATCCGCTCGAAGGGTTCGTGGACCTTGCCGTCGATCTCCTTGGTGACGACCTGCGGCTTGCCGACGGTCAGCTCGTAGCCCTCGCGGCGCATCTGCTCGACCAGGATGGCCAGCGCCAGCTCGCCGCGGCCCTGGACCTCCCACGCGTCCGGGCGTTCGGTGTCCAGCACGCGGAGGCTGACGTTGCCGACCAGCTCGCGGTCGAGGCGGTCCTTGACCTGGCGGGCGGTGACCTTGCGGTCCTTGACCGTGGCCTTCACGTTGGCGCCCTTGCCGGTGCCGCCCCTGCCCACCAGCGGCGAGGTGTTGGTGCCGATGACCATGGAAATCGCGGGCTCGTCGACCGTGATCAGCGGAAGCGCGACCGGGTTCTCGGTGTCCGCGAGGGTCTCGCCGATCATGATGTCGGGGATGCCGGCGACGGCGCAGATGTCACCCGGGCCGGCCTTCTCGGCGGGCTTGCGGGTGAGGGCCTCGGTCATCATCAGCTCGCTGATGCGCACGTTGCTGACCGACCCGTCGCGCTTGATCCAGGCGACCGTCTGGCCCTTGCGCAGCTCGCCCTGCTCGACGCGGAGCAGCGCGATACGGCCGAGGAAGTTGTCGGCGTCCAGGTTGGTGACGTGCGCCTGGAGCGGGCCGCCCTCGTCGTAGGTCGGGGCCGGGATGTGCTCCAGGATCGTGGAGAAGAACGGCTCCAGGCTGTCGCTGTCGGCCGGGACCGTGCCGTCCTCGGGCTTGGTGAGGGAGGCGATGCCGTCGCGACCGCAGGCGTAGACGATCGGGAACTCGATCTGGTCCTCGTCGGCGTCGAGATCCAGGAACAGGTCGTACGCCTCGTTCACGACCTCGTCGATACGCGCGTCGGGCCGGTCCGTCTTGTTGATGCACAGGATGACGGGCAGCCGGGCCTGGAGAGCCTTGCGGAGCACGAAGCGGGTCTGCGGGAGCGGGCCCTCGGAGGCATCGACGAGCAGGACGACGCCGTCGACCATCGACAGACCGCGCTCGACCTCGCCGCCGAAGTCGGCGTGGCCGGGGGTGTCGATGATGTTGATGGTGATCGGGTCCCCGCCGTCCTTCGGGTGGTACTTCACCGCGGTGTTCTTGGCGAGGATGGTGATGCCCTTCTCACGCTCCAGGTCGTTGGAGTCCATGACGCGGTCGTCGACCTGCTCGAGCTGGTGGGCGGCGAAGGCACCCGCCTGCTTCAGCATGCCGTCGACGATGGTCGTCTTGCCGTGGTCGACGTGGGCGACGATGGCGACGTTGCGGATGTCGTGGCGCGTGGCCATGATGTGGCGTACTCCCGGAGTGGTGAGGACGGCCTGCGCGATCGCTGCGCCGGCCTGCCGGGCTGAACACGCCTCGGCCTCGTCCCATGGTAAAGGGAGGCCGCCGGTCAAGCTTGCCCGGTACAGGTCAACCCCGCTCACCAGGCACTCTCCGGCTACGACATCCCGGGCGCCGCCGCTGGGGCGTACCAGGCGCTGTAGCAGGTGCTCCGCCTACGACGACGGACGAGCCGAGGGGTGTGCGCCCTTCTTCAGGAACCCCATGTCCTCGTAGACCGGGGTCTGGAAGCCGAACGAGCCCACGTTGGCCAGGTCGGTGCGGGTGGCCGTGAGCTGGGGGCGCTGATAGAGGGGGATCGAGGCCGCGGCGGCCCAGATACGGGAGTCCGCCTTGCGCACCAGGTCCCGCTCCTCGTCCTCGTCCAGCGTGGCGAGCGCCTGGTCGAAGAGCTGGTCCACCTGGTCGGTACCGACCCTCGTGTAGTTCTGCCCGACGCTCAGCGAGCCGTCCGCGGCCGGTACCGGCTTGGCGAAGATCGGCCGGGCGTCGGTCGCGGGGAACGCGGACGCGGGCCACGAGTACAGCGCCAGGTCGTAGGCCCCGGACGCGATGTGGTCCTTGAAGAAGCTGTCGTCGGGGACCTTGGTGATCTCCGTGCGGATCCCGACCTTCTCCAGCATGCGGGAGACGCGGTCGGCGACGGTCCGCAGGGACTGCGAGCCGGGCCCGGAGGGCACCACGAACCGCAGCAGCAGCGGTTTGCCGTCCTTGGCCAGCGGCCTGGCCGCGGCACCCGCCGGGGCGGCGGTGCCCTTGGGCGCGTACGCACCGGGCGCCCCGCCCGGCCGGCCGCGCTCCTGCTGGACCTCGCCGTCGATGTGCTTGCCCGCGTGCTCGTCGGTGAGCTGTCCGTTGTGCTTGTTCGAATGGTCCCTGGGGTCCTTCTGCGCGGCCGCCTTGTTGTCCTGGCCGACGATGTACGTACCGTCGTCGCCCGAGCCGTTCCCGTCGGCCCGCTCCCGGTTCTGGGGCCCGGCGGCGCCCTTCCTCTGTTCCTTGACCGGTCCGCCGGGCACCCAGCCCGCCTCGCTCAGCAGCGCCTGTGCATGGGCGGTGTCCTGTTTGCCGAGTGCACCGCTGTCGTCGGCGTACGCGTCCTGGCCGGAGAGCGCCAGGTGGCTGCCGACCGGCACGGCGGGCAGCCCGAACGGCTTGAGGACCAGCCCGGCCAGCTCGGTGCGGTCGAGGGCGCGGGCCACGGCCCCGCGCACGCGCTCGTCGGCGAGCGGCCCCTTCGAGCCGTTCAGGGCGAGCTGCGTATAGGCGGGTTCCAGAGACTTGCGGATCACGAAGTCGTTCAGTGCCTGCCCCTCGGCCGCGCCCTGGGCGCCGGCCGAGCTGCCCTGCGCCGCGTCGGCGGAGGCGCCCTGCAAGGGGACGCCTCCCCTGTCGCGGACGGCGCGCGTGACCAGCCCGGCCTCCTCCGGGTCGACCTCCGCCATGTCGATCTTCCCGGCGGCGAGCGCGCCGGCCCGCTGGTCGCGCGGCACGGCCACGAGGACGATCCCGGAGAGCTTGGCGGGACGGCCCCACCAGCGCGGACTGCGGGTGAGGGTGACGGTGCCCTCCTTGTGGTCGACCTGCTGGAGCGAGAACGGGCCGGCCGTGACCTTCAGCCCGCGCCGCGCCGCGTCGTTGAAGCCGCCCGGGGTGCCCGTGACGTCCTTCGGGTACAGCGGCGTGAACAGTGACCTCCAGTCGGCATACGGCTTGCCGAAGGTGACCTTGACCTCGAGGTTGTTCGCGCCGCGCTCGACCTTCTCGATGCGGTCGTAGCCGGCGTTGCGCGCGGTCCAGTACGCGCTGTACCTGCCGGAGAGGGCGCGCCACTGCGCGGCGAAGTCGTCGGCGCCGATCTCCCGGCCGTCGCTCCAGACGGCCTGCTGGTTGAGGCGGTAGACGACCACCTGTTTGGGCTCGGTCGACACCACTTTGGCGGACTCCAGGTAGTCCGGGTTGCGCTGCGGCCGGCCGTTGGCGTCGAGCCGGAACATCGAGGGCAGCACGGCGCCGGCGATACGCGTGGTCGCGGCGTCGGCGTCGGCCTGGAAGGTGTTCAGGGTCTCGGGCACGGCGTCGACGGCCCAGTGCAGGGTGCCGCCGTCGGCGACGAGGGTGCGGGCGGCCGGGGCGATGTCCTGCGCGGCTACCGGTTTGCTGGTCTTCTCTTCGGAGCTGCAGGCGGCGAGCGCGGTCACCGCGAGGGTTCCCGCGGTGAGGAATGCGACCGAGCGCAGCACCGCGCGTGGTCCGACGCCGTCATGGGACATCACGTCTACCTCCGGGGGGCCGCTCCGCGGATCGGCGGGGGGGTTATGATCAGGTTTGTCGGTATTTGGAGCTGATCGGAATGTATGAGCCCACTGAAGAGGAAGGACTTCAGCGGTATGCGACGACACGGCGACGGACTCTGAGAACGCCACCCGTGCGGCGCAACCGGCCCCGGCCCCCGGGGCGGGGAATTCGAATACGCACCCGCACACACCGACACGCGTCGGCCAATCCCTGCATGTCCCTTCACACCGGCAGGTGTGACGCGCAACACTCGCAGGCGCGTGAACGTTGCCACCTTGGGCCTGGGGCCCGTGGAAGTGAGGTCACGTCATGTCCGTATACGACGAACTGACGTCAGTTCAGCGGTGCCTCGACGACCTGTACCGGTCCGTCGGACGCCTGGAGCAGCAGATGGGCAGCGGCGGGCTCGACATACGCCGTGTCCGCACCGACGCCGACCATCTGCGTGAGAGCGTGGCGCTGCTGCGTGAGGCGGCCGTTCCCGCCTCGACCCGGCGGCCGGAGCTCGTCACGATCTCCGACACGCCGTACGACAACAGCCTGTGGACGGACTCGGACGACGAGGGTCTCGGCGCCCGCGACCGGCACGCCCCCTGACCCCCGAAGGTCCCGGAGGCGGACGAGCCGACGACAGAGAGGTGCGCTTTCCTTGGCCACTGGTACGGAACCTCCCGACACAGAACCCCATCCTCCCGGCGGCGCGCGGACCGGTGCGCGCGCCGCGATCGCCGCCCCCCATCTGCGAACCGACCGCTGGTGGCTGGCCCCGGCCGCCACCGCGGCCGGACTGCTGGCCTTCGTCGTGTACTCGACGTGGCGTGCCTTCGCGAACGCGGACTACTACGCGGCGCCGTACGTCTCGCCGTTCTACTCGCCCTGTCTGGCGGAGAACTGCAGAAGGATGCACGCGGGCCCGAACGCCGACCTCTTCGGCAGCTGGTGGGCCGTCTCCCCGGCGATCATCATCCTGATCTTCCCGCTGGGCTTCCGGCTGACCTGCTACTACTACCGGAAGGCCTACTACCGCGGTTTCTGGCTGTCGCCCCCGGCCTGCGCGGTGGCGGAGCCCCACCGCAAGTACACCGGCGAGACCCGCTTCCCGCTGATCCTTCAGAACATCCACCGGTATTTCTTCTACGCGGCCCTCCTCGTGGCGGGCGTCCTCACCTACGACACCGTGCTCGCCTTCCGCGACCGGCACTACCACTGGGGCCACATGGGTCTGGGCACCCTGGTCTTCCTGGTGAACATCGTGCTGATCTGGGCGTACACCATCTCCTGCCACTCATGCCGGCACATCGTGGCCGGCCGGCTCAAGCACTTCTCCAGGCATCCCGTGCGCTACCGGGCATGGCAGTTCGTCAGCAGACTCAACGCCCGCCACATGCAGCTGGCCTGGGCGTCGCTGTTCAGCGTGGCCCTCGCCGACTTCTACGTGTACCTGGTGGCGTCCGGCGCCTTCGACGATCCGAGGTTCTTCTGATGACCGTGGTGGAGCGACAGGAGTGGGACGTCGTCGTGGTCGGCGCCGGGGGCGCCGGGCTGCGGGCCGCCATCGAGGCGCGCGAGCGGGGTGCCCGAACTGCCGTGATCTGCAAGTCGCTGTTCGGCAAGGCGCACACGGTGATGGCGGAGGGCGGCATCGCGGCGGCGATGGGCAACGCCAACCCGCACGACAACTGGCAGGTGCACTTCCGGGACACCATGCGGGGCGGGAAGTTCCTCAACCAGTGGCGGATGGCCGAGCTGCACGCGCGCGAGGCGCCCGACCGCGTCTGGGAGCTGGAGACCTGGGGCGCCCTCTTCGACCGTACGAAGGACGGGCGCATCTCGCAGCGCAACTTCGGCGGCCACGAGTACCCGCGCCTCGCGCACGTCGGCGACCGTACGGGCCTCGAGCTGATCCGCACGCTCCAGCAGAAGGTGGTCGCGCTCCAGCAGGAGGACGAGAAGGAGACCGGGGAGTACGAGTCCCGGCTGAAGGTCTTCCAGGAGTGCACCGTCACCCGGGTCCTGAAGGAACGGGACCGGGTGTCGGGGGTGTTCGCGTACGAGCGCGAGACCGGCCGGTTCTTCGTCCTCGAAGCGCCCGCGGTCGTGATCGCGACCGGCGGCATCGGCAAGTCCTTCAAGGTGACGTCGAACTCGTGGGAGTACACGGGTGACGGGCACGCGCTGGCCCTGCTCGCCGGCGCTCCGCTGCTGAACATGGAGTTCGTCCAGTTCCACCCTACGGGCATGGTCTGGCCGCCGTCGGTGAAGGGCATCCTCGTCACCGAGTCGGTGCGCGGCGACGGCGGTGTCCTCAGGAACTCCGAGGACGAGCGGTTCATGTTCGACTACATCCCCGACGTCTTCAAGGAGAAGTACGCGCAGTCGGAGGAGGAGGCCGACCGCTGGTACGACGACCCGGACAACAACCGGCGCCCGCCCGAGCTCCTCCCCCGTGACGAGGTCGCGCGCGCGATCAACGCCGAGGTGAAGGCGGGCCGTGGCTCCCCGCACGGCGGTGTCTTCCTCGACGTGTCCACGCGTATGCCGGCCGAGGTCATCCGGCGCCGGCTGCCGTCCATGTACCACCAGTTCAAGGAGCTGGCGGACGTGGACATCACCGCCGAGCCGATGGAGGTCGGACCGACCTGCCACTACGTGATGGGCGGCATCGCGGTCGACTCGGACACCGCGGCGGCCCGCGGTGCCACGGGTCTGTACGCGGCCGGAGAGGTGGCCGGCGGCATGCACGGATCCAACCGGCTGGGCGGCAACTCGCTCTCCGACCTGCTGGTGTTCGGACGGCGGGCAGGGCTGCACGCGGCCGAGTACGCGACGGGCCTGGCCGAGCGCCCCCTGGTGGACGACATCCAGGTCGACACGGCGGCCGCGGAGGCCCTGCGCCCGTTCTCGGCCGAGGGCCCGGCGCCCGGCGAGGACGGCGAGGAGCAGAGCCACCCGCCGGAGAACCCGTACACCCTCCACCAGGAACTCCAGCAGACCATGAACGACCTGGTGGGCATCATCCGCCGTGAGCCGGAGATGCAGCAGGCGCTGAAGAAGCTGGCCGAGCTGCGGGTACGGGCGCGCCGGGCGGGCGTCGAGGGGCACCGGCAGTTCAACCCGGGCTGGCACCTCGCCCTGGACCTGCGGAACATGCTGCTGGTCAGCGAGTGCGTGGCGCGGGCCGCGCTGGAGCGCACGGAGTCACGCGGCGGGCACACCCGCGAGGACTACCCGACGATGGACCGGGCATGGCGCCGGATCAATCTGCTGTGCCGACTCACCGATCCCACCGGCGGCCTCGCGGCGACCGACCCGGTCCGCGGCCAGATCACCCTCGGCCGGGAGACCACCGAACCCATCCGCCCCGACCTGCTCGCCCTCTTCGAGAAGGAGGAGCTGGTCAAGTACCTGGCCGAAGAGGAGCTGTACGAGTGAGCAGCTACGAGGCCCGCTTCCAGGTGTGGCGGGGCGATGTGGGAGGCGGCGGCCTCGAGGACTTCAAGGTCGAGGTCAACGACGGCGAGGTGGTGCTGGACATCATCCACCGTCTGCAGGCCACGCAGGCGCCCGACCTCGCCGTGCGCTGGAACTGCAAGGCCGGAAAGTGCGGTTCGTGCTCGGCGGAGATCAACGGGCGGCCGCGGCTGATGTGCATGACGCGGATGTCGGTGTTCGGCCGGGACGAGACCATCACGGTGACGCCCCTGCGGACCTTCCCGGTGATCCGGGATCTGGTGACGGACGTGGGCTTCAACTACCGCAAGGCACGCGAGATCCCGTCCTTCGTGCCGCCGCCCGGCCTGGGCCCCGGCGAGTACCGCATGCAGCAGGAGGACGTGGACCGCTCGCAGGAGTTCCGCAAGTGCATCGAGTGCTTCCTGTGCCAGAACACCTGCCATGTCGTGCGCGATCACGACGAGAACAAGCAGGTGTTCGCGGGTCCGCGGTTCCTGATGCGGGTGGCGGAACTGGACATGCACCCCCTGGACGCGGCGCAGGAGACGGGCCTGGACCGCAAACGCACCGCCCAGGACGACCACGGCCTCGGCTACTGCAACATCACCAAGTGCTGCACGGAGGTGTGCCCCGAGAACATCAAGATCACGGACAACGCGCTGATCCCGTTGAAGGAACGGGCGATCGACCGCAAGTACGACCCGCTGGTCTGGCTGGGGTCGAAGATCAGCAGACGTCCTCCGGGAGGCTGAGCGAGGGGTGCCCGGGCACGCGTCGTGCGGGGGTGCGGCCGACGCGCCGGACCGCCGACACGGCGGCCAGCGAGATGACGTGCATGGAGACCCTCCGTCGTGTGCTGCGTTGATCATGGCACCGACCCGGGGGACGAGCAGATGCATCCTCTCCTGTGGATCCACCGGCAGGCATGCCGTATCGGGTGCTCACCGGTCGCGGGGCCGTGTCATCGGCCATACGCTCCCAAATGTGACGCCGCCCCACCGTCCAGACCGGCCGCACCGGGCCGCCGCGTACCGAGCCGTGCGGAGGGGCCCCGCCGCGGCCGGGGCGGTGCTGGTACCGGCGGTCGCGGCGGCGGTGGCGGCCGGGCACGGCCAGACGTCCACCGGCGACCTGGTGCTGCCGCTGGTCGCCGTGGTCGCCGCCGTGGCCGTGGCGGCGTACGCGTCGGTGCGGCGCAGGATACGCGTGACCACGCGCACGACTCCGGGCGGCGCGCCCACGGTCGTCCCGCTGGACGAACTCGACCGACGGGCCAGGGGGTTGCTCGTCGTGACCGACGACTGCGTGCGCACGAGCCGGGACGAACTGGGCTGGGCTGCGGGACAGTTGGGTGATGCGGCGGTCCGGGAGTACGCGGAGGCCGTGGAGTTCGCCGCGTCGGAGCTGGCGGCGGCGTTCCGGATCAGGCAGCGGCTGGACGACGGGGAGGGCGGCCGACGGGTGCTGCTGGAGGAGGTCGCGGCGCGGTGCGGGGCGGCCGGGCGACGGCTGGACACCGAGGCGGCCGGATTCGACCAGGCACGGGCGCTGGAGCAGACGGTGCGGGACGCGGTGGAGCGTGCCGAGGCGCGGTTCCGGGAGGTGGCGGCACGGGTCGCGGACGCGGACGGCACGCTCGCCGGGCTGCGCGCGCGGTACGCCCTGGCGGCTTATCTGCCGGTGGCGGGCCATGACGAGCAGGCCAGGGACCGGCTGGTCTTCGCCACGACCTGTCTCAACCGGGCACGCCAGGCCGTCGACGGCGACGAAACGGCGGGCGCGGTGGTCCAGCTGCGTGCAGCGGAGGCCGCCGTCGGCCAGGCGGAGCTCCTCGTCACCGGCATCGCCCGCCTCGCCTCGGCCCTCGCCACGGCGACGGACCACCTCCCCGCGGCCTTGACCGACGCGGAGACCGGCCTGGCACAGGCCCGTGAACCGCTGGACACCGAGGCCGCCCGCGCAGATCTGCGGGGCCGGATCGCCTACGGGGAGTCGGTGGTGGCTCAGGTACGGAAGGAGACGGGCGGCGAGGGGACGGAGGAGGACACGGGCACGGAGGAGGACACGGGCACGGAGGAGGACACGGGCACGGAGGAGGACACGAGGGCAGGAGCGGGCGGAACGGACGACGCTGGGACGGACGACGGCGTGACGGCTGCCGCGGCCACCGGCGCGACGGAGGACACGAGGACGGAGGAGGACACGAGGGCAGGAGCGGGCGCATCGGAGGACGGCGGGACGACTGCCGCGGGCATCGGCGGGCGGAGTGATCCGGTGGGCGCTCTGCGGCGGATCGAGCAGGTGGCCGTGGGGCTGGACCGGGCGGTGTGGCACGAGGCGGACGGGCCGCGTGTGCTCCGGCGGCTCGAACGGGCCGTTCTCGTCGCCCGCAGCACCGTCGGTGCCACCGCGGAGTATGTGACGGCGCACCGCGGAGCCGTCGGCTGTGAGGCCAGGACGCGGCTCGCGGAGGCGGAGCGGCAGCTGCGCGAGGCCGAGAACACGGACGCGGCCCCGGTCCCGGCGCCGGCCGAGGCCCTCGCCGACGCCCGGGAGGCCGACGCGCTCGCCCGGCAGGCCCGGCAGCTCGCGGAGCGGGACGTACGGGCGTACGGGACGCCGTACGGCGACGGTCTGCGGACGGGGGGCGCCGTACTCGGCGGCATCCTGCTGAACGCCCCGCACCGACACGGCGACCCGCCCGGGTACCCGGGCGACGGCGGCCCCGCGAGCTACGGCGGACCGGGCACACGGGGGCGGCGGGACGGCGGCGGGCTGTTCCGGCCGGCCCGGGGACAGGGCCCGCCCCAGGAGGAACCGCGGGGCGCGGGCCCGGAGCCCCCGGCTAGAACAGGCTGAGCAACGCTTCCGCCGGGTCCGCGATCCCGTTCTCCCCACCGGGCAACGGCAGTTCGAACCACACCGTCTTGCCGCGCGGCGTACGGCGGGACCCCCAGGCAGCGGAGAGCAGCCCGACCAGTTGCAGCCCGCGGCCTCCCTCGTCCGTGTCCCGGGCGCGGCGGCGGCGCGGCTGGACCAGCCCCGAGTCCCACACCTCGCACACCAGCGTCCGGTCGAGCAGCAGCCGCAATCTGATCTCGCCCTCGCCGTACCGCAGGGCATTGGTCACCAGCTCGCTGACCAGCAGCTCCGCCGTGTCCACCAGCGGTTCCAGATCCCAGGCGAGCAGTTGGCCGCGCGCGAACTCCCGGGCCCGGCCCACGCTCCGCGGCTCGCGCGGCAGCGTCCAGTCGCCGACGGACCCGGCCGGGAGGCCCTGCACACGTGCCATCAGCAACGCGATGTCGTCCTCGCCATGGTGGGTGTCGAGGGTGTTGAGCACGTGGTCGCAGACGTCCTCCAGCGGCCGGGAGGGGTCGGTGAGCGCCCCGACGAACGCCTGCAGGCCCTCGTCCAGGGGATGGTCGCGGGACTCGACGAGGCCGTCCGTGTAGAGCGCCAGCAGCGCGCCCTCCGGCAGTTCGACCTCCACCTCCTCGAACGGCTCCCCGCCCACGCCGAGCGGCATCCCGGGCGGCACGTCCAGCATCAGCGCGGACTCCCCCGGCTCGACGAGCACCGGCGGCAGATGCCCCGCGTTGGCGAAGGTGCAGCGACGCGTCACCGAGTCGTAGACCGCGTACACACAGGTCGCGAGGTAGACCTCGGACAGGTCCGCCTCGCGGGGGCGACGGGCGGCGCGGGTGGCCTGCTGGACGCCGCCGGGGGCACCGAGGCCGCGCGCGATCTCGTCCAATTGCGCGAGGACTTCGGCCGGTTCGAGGTCGAGCTGCGCCAGCGTCCGTACAGCCGTGCGGAGTTCACCCATGGCGACAGCGGCCCGCAGACCCCGGCCCATGACGTCGCCCACGACCAACGCCGTGCGGTGGCCGGGCAGTTCGATGACGTCGAACCAGTCGCCGCCGACCTCGCTCGGCCGCCCCGTGGCCGCGTTGCCCGGCAGATAGCGGCAGGCGATGTCCAGGCCGGAGGCCTCCGGGTCGCCCGGCGGCAGCAGGGATCGTTGCAGTATCAGCGCACGTTCGTGTTCGCGGCGGTACAGGCGCGCGTTGTCGATGCAGACCGCGGCGCGCGCGGCCAGTTCCACGGCGAGCGCGCGGTCGCGCTCCCCGAACGGCTCGCTGCCCTTCGCCCGGGAGAACTGGGCGAGGCCGACCACGGTGTCGTGCGCGACCATCGGCACCGCGAGCGTGGACTGGATCAGGCCTCCGTCCTCCGCGGGGATGTGCCGGGGCCGGGCGGTGCGCAGGGCGTCCGCACAGGGCGAGTTGAAGGAGAAATGGTGGACGGCGCCCACGGCGACGGGCGTGGGTCCGCCGGCGAAGGGCGCGTCCGAGATCGCGCTGGCGAACGCGACGCGGCGCAGTTCGGCGCTGCCGTCGGCCAGGCCCGGCGGGGTCTCGTCGCCGACCAGGAGTCCCTGGTAGAGGTCGACGGTGGCGAGGTCGCAGAAGCCGGGGACGACCACGTCGAGGAGTTCGCGCGCGGTGGTCTCCAGGTCGAGCGAGTTGCCTATGCGCGCGCCGGCCTCGTTCAGGAGGGCGAGGTTGCGGCGGGCGGCGGCAGCCTCGCGGGCGGCGGCGCGCCGGGAGGTGATGTCGGTTCCCAGCCACGCGATGCCGATGGGACGGCCGCTGCCGCTGTGCACGCGGTAGAGGTTGACGGACCAGTGCTTGCGCTCGTCGCAGTCGGGGATGAAGCCCGTGACGTGCATGTCCGTGATCGACTCGCCGGTCTCCAGGACGCGCCGCAGCGTCGCGGCGACGCGTTCCGCCTCCGGGGACTGCAGATAGTCGTGGACCGAACGGCCACGGTGGTCGTCGGGGGTACCGCCGAACGTGGAGGCGAACCGCTGGTTGGCGCGCCGTACCCGCAGGTCGGCGTCGATCAGCAGGAAGCCGAAAGGAGATTGACCGAATATCGCCTGCGAGGCGGCGAGGTCGGTCTCGATGCTACGCAGCGTGCGGACGTCGACGATGATGCACACGGCGGCCCGTTCGCCGTCCTCCGTCGTGGTGGGCATCACATAGACCTCGGCGAGCCCGTCGGTCCGCTCGGCATCGGGCCTGCGGAAGGGAATGACGCCCGTCCACTCCCGGCCGTCGAGGATTTCGGCCATCTTGCGCTGGCCGCGCTCGCGCAACTCCGGGGCGACGAACACCTCGATGGGGTCCATGCCCACGGCCCGCTCGGCGCTGAGGCCGAAGAGCTGTTCGGCGCGAAGGCTCCACTGGTCGACGTGCCCGTCGGGGCCGAGGGAGAACGAGGCGACCTTGATGTAGTCGTAGATGGAGCCGGGCGGACTGCTCTGCCACATCATGCCGCTCGCCGCATCACGCGGGTCGGTGGCCGCGTCGGAATCGACCGCGGCCTCAGCCCTCGCGCCGCCCGACGGGTCCTCGGACTCCGTGGCCTTCGCTGGTATCTCGCTCACGCGAACCGTCCCCTCCAGCTCACCGCGTCCGGCACCCGTCACCGGGGGCGGCTGCCCGCAGTATCCAGCACTACGGTGCCGCACAACACGGTGTTCACGATCACAGCACGGTCCCGATGTGTTTCGGACCGGCCGGGTCATACTCCCAGTCTTCTAACCAGGTGATGCCCGGTCGAACCAAAGACTGCTTCCGTTACCCCTGGCGTGATCCATTCGGTCACCGTGCGCCCCCCATGAGCCGTGCCCCGTCGGGGTCTCCGCCATGAACCGCGCAGTCGCGGAGCCACGGACCAGGAAAGACGGAGCAGCAGAGGCGGGGAGTCGCGAAGTCGCCGAGCTGCGGAGCCGCGAAGTCGCCGAGCTGCGGAGCCGCGAAGTCGCCGAGCTGCGGAGCCGCGAAGTCGCCGAGCCGGGAAGTCGCAGTCAGCCGGGAAGCGCCAGCTCGAACCAGACCGTCTTCCCGGAGTTCGCCGGCCGGGTCCCCCAGCGGCGCGAGGAGTGGGCGACCAACTGGAGCCCACGGCCGTCCTCGTCCTCGGAGTGGGCGGTGCGCTTACGAGGTGGGGCGGGACTCGGGTCGGACACCTCGACGAGCAGACAGGTGGCGGGCCCCGCGGGGCGGACGAGCCGGACGCCGATGGGACCCGTGGCATGCCGCAGGGCGTTGGTCACGAGCTCGCTGACCAGCAGTGCGGTGACGTCCCCGACCTCCTCGAGCCCCCAGTTGCGCAGCTGGCCCCGGACGACGGCACGGGCAGTCCGGACCGCACCGGGGTCAGCGGGGAACGTCCACTCGGCGCTTTCGCCTTGGGTGTCGAGCACGCCGATCACTTCCCAGGCCAGAAGCCCACCCACGTCTGGTTTCGTGGGGTTAATGGGCACATACCCGATATCGATGGCGCCTTACCGCGCACTGGGGCGCACTGTGGCACGAACGGCGTATGGGACGCCAGCCCCTGGAACACCATGCGCCACGCCGCCCCCAGGTCTCACCCAGGCAGCCGGACCATGATCCGGAGCGTCGATGGGCGCGTTTCCCGCACGTCGGAGGTGGGGGACGTACGCGTGATCCAGCACGCGATCTCACGAGCCCCGCTCACAACGCACGCACAGCTTTTACCGATTCCATGCATTTCACACGGCCGACTCGCCCGAATCCCGTACATTCCACGCGGATCGGTCGGATTCCGTATATTCCGCTCGGCTGCCTCGGTCGGATTCCCTGCCGTCCACCGGGCTTCCCCGGCCGGGAACGAGCCGGACGGCGCCGGAAAGGAGTCACAGCCGCTTCACCAGGGCCAGCAGCGCCTTGACCGCCGGAACGTCCTGCTCGAGCCAGTCCACGTCCCAGATCTCATCGGGAGTCAGCCAGCGCAGCCGGTCGTGGTCCTCCAGGGGCTCGGGGGTGCCGGCGAGGAGGCGTACGGTCCAGACCCGCAGGACGTATCCCGGCTTCAGGGGCCACTCCCCCGGTACGCGCTCGACGGGCTGGGCCGTCACGCCGAGCTCCTCGAGCAGCTCGCGCGCGAGCGCGTGCTCGGGGGCCTCGCCGGGTTCCACCTTGCCGCCGGGCAGCTCCCAGCGTCCGGCGAGCTCCGGGGGCGCACTGCGGCGGGCGGCCAGGAGGCGGCCACCGCTCAGCACGGCCGCTCCGACCACCACGATCGGTTGCGTCATGCGCCGGAGCCTACGGGAGCACACGACGGATCACACACCGGGTCCGGGCCCCCTCACTTGCCTCCGTGATGCCCGACGCGTTCGACCCAGTAGAGCTGTTTGTGGGCTCGGTCGTCGAGGCTGTCCACGATCTTCTGCGCCTCGGCTCGGGTCGCGTACCTGCCCACGCGGTAGCGGTTGCCGTTGTCGTCCTGCCGTATGACGAGCCAGGGAAGAGTGACCGTGTTGTCGTTCATCGCGCCCCTCCACTTCCTGTCCCCGGCCCTCGCGCCGCCCCGCCCACCAAGGAAACCGCGCTGCGCATATGCCCGAGCCTACGCCTAACCTTCACGCAGCGAATACGACTTTTCACAAAGAGATACGCAACCGGCCATGCCGAAGGGGGCGCACGCCGTCGAACGCACCGTTCAGTACGCCCCCGGCGCACGCAGATGAGCAGAGGGCGACCGGGACGGCGGACGGGAGAACGGCCGGATTGCAACCGCGCGCACAGCCCTGACCCTCAAGCCTCGGCCCTTGACGGCAGATGCGGCACAAGTCCGTTATGACGAGGCGTCGTTGAAGGGAGGATCGGCCTCGCTCCACTCCCGGGGAGGAAGGCCCCGGTCCCGCTACTTCACCGGCAGGTGATACGCCACCCGGTACCGGTCCGCCGGCACCACCACGTCCGCCGTTTCCACCGGGCGGCCCGAGGCGTAGTAGGTCCGCTGGATCACCAGCACCACATGACCGGGGACACCGCCCAGCGCCATCAGCTCCTCCGCGAGGCCGGGGCGGGCACCGACCTCCTCCGTGACGTTGTCCACGACCACGTCGATGGCCGCCATGCGCTCGACGACGCCCATGCCGCCGAGCGGCCCCTCCTCGGGAAGCATGACGGGGGTGCGGCCGGTCACGGCGAGCGGCTCCCAGGAGGTGGAGAGCATCATCGCGTCACCCGCGTCCCGGAACACGTACTTCGTGCACATCACGCGGTCGCCCGGCTGGATGGCGAGCCGCTCGGCGATGGCACCGCTCGCCTCCGTCTGTTCGCTGCGCGACTCCCAGGTGCCGCGCGCGGTGACGTCCGCCTGTTCCTGGCGGAACGGGGTGGCGCCGCTCTCCGGGCGGTATCCGGAGCGGGCGATCCGCCGCGGCACCGGCCTCTCCCGGACATACGTGCCCGACCCGGAGCGACCCTCCACCAGGCCCTCGGCCATCAGTACTTTTCGCGCCTCCAGGGCGACCGTGTCCGAGACGCCGTACTCCTCGCGGATGCGGGCCTGGGACGGGAGGCGGGTGTGCGGTGGCAGCGATCCGTCGACGATCTTCTTGCGGAGATCACCCGCGACACGCAGATACGCCGGCTGCTCACCGAAAGTCACTGGCCGCTCCCATCAGCTTGTACAGACAGCAACAGCGTGGCAACCGTGGGTTGTGCCACGCAAGTGCAGGCCAGAGAATCACTCGATGTGATGACTTGGGACTACCGAGGGCTTTACCCAGGCACTTTCTCCCCGCTATAGCCGCCGTCACACCTCCTTGCCGACGTCCGTCACCGCGCCCGGCGCCCCCGCTGCCGCCCCCGATCCATATGGATGCGGACATGACAGAACCCAGAGCTTTGCGGCCAGTGATCGGGCTCAACGCCGCTCAGAACAGCAGCGCCCAGGAGTCGATCTTCCCCGTGTCGTACGTCGCGTTGTCGCCGACCCTCAGCTTCCAGGTGCCGTTCGCCGTCTTCGTCGAGGCGTTCACGGTGTAGGTCGTGTTGATGTTCTGCGTACCGCCACCGGTTCCGTACGGCTTGAGCAGATACGCCGTACCGTCCGGCGCAATGAGCTGGACCCGGAGGTCGCCGATGTACGTGTGCTGGATGTGCACCTCGACACCGAGAGCCGAGGGCGCCTTGCCGGGGATCCCCGAGACCGTGATCGGCGACTCCACGGTGGAGTTGTCGTTGATCGGGTAGTCCCTGGTGTTCTCGAAGCGCGGCCGGGGCGATGCGCCCCCGATGACGTTGAGCAGCCGGTTGGGCGAGCCGCTTCCCGGGTCGGTGACCACCCCGCCCGACGCCGCGCCCGTCAGCGCGGAGGCCACCTGCGCGGGGTTGGCCGTCGGATGGTCCGCGAGGTAGAGGGCCGCCGCGCCCGTCACGTGCGGGGTGGCCATCGACGTACCGGACAGGGTGGCCGTCGCCGTGTCGCCGGTGTACCACGTGGACCTGATCGAGGAACCCGGCGCGAAGAGGTCGAGCACCGAGCCGTAGTTGGAGTAACCGGCCCGCGCGTCGCCCGATGTGGTGGCGCCGACCGTGATCGCCTCGCCGACCCGGGCGGGCGAGTATCCGGAGGCGTCGTCGTTGCTGTTGCCCGCGGCGACCGCGAAGGTGACTCCGGAGGCGATGGTGTTGCGGACGGCCGTGTCGAGCGCGCTGTCGGCGGTGCCCCCGAGGGACATGTTGGCGACGGAGGGGCCGCTGCGGTGCCGGGCCACCCAGTCGATGCCCGCGATGACCTCGTCGGTGGTCCCGGAACCGGAATTGTCGAGGACGCGGACGGCGACGATCTTCGCCTTCTTGGCGACGCCGTACGAGGATCCGGCGACCGTGCCCGCGACGTGCGTGCCGTGGCCGTTGCCGTCCTGCGCGACGTTGTCGTTGTCGACGGCGTCGTAGCCGTACGAGGCGCGCCCCCCGAAGTCGGTGTGCGTGATGCGTACGCCGGTGTCGATGATGTACGCGGTCACGCCCTGGCCGGCCGAGTCGGGGTAGGTGTACCGGCCGTTGAGCGGCAGGGTCTTCTGGTCGATGCGGTCCAGGCCCCAGGAGGGCGGGTTGGTCTGGGTCGCGTCGATGTGCAGGACGCGGTTCTGGACGAGGGTGGCGACGGCCGGATCGGCGGCGAACCGCTTGGCATCGGCCCGGGCGGCGTGGATCGCGTACCCGTTGAGCGCCTTGACGTAGGTGCGCCCGATGGTCGCGTGGTACTTCGCGACCAGCGCCCGCCCCCGGTCGGAGTCTGCCTCCGCGACGCCCTGCTTGAGGAGGACGATGTAGCTGTCGGCGACCGCGTTCGGCGCGTCAGCGTACTGGATCGGGCCCTCGGGACCCGGCGCCGCCTGAGCGGTGAAGGCGGGAACGAGGCCGACGACCAGGGCCGCCGCACCGATCCCGGCCAGTCGTCGCCGGGCCTGACGGATCACTGCCATCCGGGGGTCCTCCTGATCGGTGGTGCGTTGGCGGCGCCCGGGGCGGTGCGGAGCGCGCGGTGGGCGGCGGAGCCGTGCGATGAGGACGGACACAACACGGATGCCGCGCGGCGATCATGACATATCGTCACCAACCGGACAACTACCCTGCCCGTATGACACCTTTGCCGGACCGTTACTGCCCGGTGGACGGCACGCGCGTGGCCGCGGAGTCGTTCGCCTGGTGCTGCCCCGTCTGCCACGGCCCCCTGGACCTGGACTTCGCCCCGACCCCCGCACCGCTCAAGTCCCTTGCGGGCCGGGTGAACTCACTGTGGCGGTACGCCGAGACGCTGCCGCTGGCGTCTCCCTCGGTCAGCCTCGGCGAGGGCCGCACCCCCCTCGTGGAGCTCAAGGACGGCATCCGGGCCAAGCTCGACTTCCTGATGCCGACGCTGTCCTTCAAGGACCGGGGCGCGGTGCTGCTCGCCGAGCTTGCGCTACGGCTGCGGCCGCGCCAGGTCCTCGCCGACAGCAGCGGCAACGCGGGCACGGCGATCGCCGCGTACTGCGCACGGGCCGCGCTCCCGTGCACGGTGTACGTCCCCGAGGGCGTATCGCCCAAGAAGCTGGAGCAGATCGGCGCGCACGGCGCGCGGGTGCACGTGGTCGGCGGCGACCGTGAGGCGGCGGCGCGGGCGGCGCGCGAGGCGGCGGACGAGCCGGAGGTGTTCTACGCGTCGCACGTCTTCAACCCCTACTTCCTGCACGGCACGAAGACGTACACCCATGAGCTGTGGGAGGACCTCGGCGGCCGGCTCCCGGATGTGCTCGTCCTGCCCGTGGGCAACGGCTCACTGCTGCTCGGCGCCGCCCTCGCCGTCGCCGAGCTGTACGCGGCGGGCCTGATCGACCGGCGTCCGGCCCTGTACGCGGTGCAGGCGGCGGCGGTCGCGCCGCTCGCGCACGCCTGGGAGGAGGGCGCCGGCGACCTGGTCGACATCGCCGCCACGGCCCCCACCTTCGCCGAGGGCATCGCCGTCCCCCGACCGCCCCGGGCCCGCCAGATCCTGCGCGCGGTCCGCGACTCGGGCGGCATGTTCCTGACCGTCACGGAGGACCAGATCCGCCACGCCCAGCTGGACTTGGCGTCCCGGGGTCTGTACGTGGAGACGACCGGAGTGGTGTGCTGGGCCGCCGTACGGGACGGGGTGCTGGGACGACGCAGCGCGGTCGTACCGCTGTGCGGGGCCGGACTCAAGACAGGACTGGCCCATGAGTGAGCCGCTGGGCCGACGGCGGGCCCCGCACGCGCCGTCGCCCAGGGCGCGTTGCGCGGTGGCGGCCCACCTCGGGCCCCTACGGGAACACCGCCCACCTTCGGCCCGTTCTCGGCGGCCTCCCGCACCGGTTCGCGCAGCTGTTGCCGACTAGCCCTTGACGACTCCGAGCGGCACCAGGCGTACGACGAGCCGGGCGAGGCCGGCGCCCTCGGTGGCCCGGGCGACCGCGTCGACGTCCTTGTAGGCGTCGGGCGTCTCCTCGGCGAGCCCGCGCCACGAGGACGGTCTGACGCAGATGCCCCGGGACTCCAGCACGTCACGCAGTTGCTCGCCGCGGATCCGGCGCAGCGCCTGGTGTCGGCTCCAGACCCGGCCCGCGCCATGGGCGGAGGACGAGAACGCGTCGTTCCCGGCGGTGCCGACCATCACGTACGAGGCCGTGCCCATCGTGCCGGGAACCAGCACGGGGTGGCCGTGGCCGCCGAGGCCCTCCGGAAGGTCGGGGTGGCCGGGCGGGAGCGCCAGGGTGGCGCCCTTGCGATGGACGCACAGCCGGTGCGCCACGCCCTCCACCTCGTGGGTCTCGATCTTGGCGGTGTTGTGGGAGACGTCGTACACCAGGTCGAGTTCCGTCTGCGCGGCGACGGCGAACGCATGGCGCGCGGCCTGTGAGAGCAACTGCCGGTTGGCGCGGCCGTAGTTGGCGGCTGCTGCCATCGCCCCGAGGTAGGCGCGGCCCGGGGTGGAGACGACGGGCGCGCAGGCCAGCTGCCGGTCCGGGATGCGGATCCCGAAGGAACGCAGGGACTCGTCCATGACCCGGACGTGGTCGGTGCACACCTGGTGCCCCAGGCCCCGCGAGCCGCAGTGGATCATGACGCACACCTGGCCGGCGTGCAGGCCGAAGGCGGTCGCGGTCTCGGCGTCGTACACCTCGTCCACGGCCTGTACCTCCAGGAAGTGATTGCCCGAGCCCAGGCTGCCCACCTGCTGGAGCCCCCGTTCGACGGCTCGCTGCCCGACCTGCGAGGGATCCGCCCCCGCCAGTGCTCCGTGGTCCTCGCACCGCTCCAGGTCGCGTGGCACGCCGTGCCCGCGCTCGACCGCGTACCCGGCACCGTCCACGAGCAGTTTCTCCATCTCCGCGCGGCCGGACAGCTTCCACAGCCCGCCGCGTCCCATGCCACGCGGGACGGTGTCGCCGAGGATGTCCATCAGCCGCCGCATCCTCGACACCAGCGGCTGCCGGTCGATGCCGGCGGCGAGCAGCCGGACACCGCAGGAGATGTCGAATCCGACACCGCCGGGCGAGATCACCCCGCCGGCGTCGATGTCCGTGGCGGCGACGCCGCCGATCGGGAAGCCGTACCCCCAGTGCACGTCGGGCATGGCGAACGAGGCGCGTACGATGCCGGGCAGCGTCGCCACGTTCACGACCTGTTCCAGCGCCTTGTCCCCGACCGCCTGGGGCAGCAGGTCCCGCGTCGCGAAGACCACTCCCGGCACCCGCATCGCCTCGTCCTGCTCGATGCGGAACCGGAAAGGGCTCTCCGGGACCAGCGTGATGTCCATGTCCGCCACCGTCCCGTCGGTCGTCCGCCGTGGCGGCGCCGGAGCCGTCGGCCGCCGGCGATCCGACGCCGCGGCCGGTCAGGCCGGCTGGAGGAGGATGTCGCGGATGTCGTGCGGGACCTGCTCGAGCGCCGACTCCAGCTGCCCGGGCGAGACGTGCTCGCGTACGGCGGCGGTGACCGCGGCAGCGATCCGGGGAACGTCCTCGACGGGGACCTTTCCCTCCTGCGAGAAGCGGTTCACGTAGCCCTCGCGGTCGAACTTGATCGGTACGTGGCTGGGGTCCCAGCCGTCGTAGTAGGCGCCGCGCATCAGCTCGGGGAGCTGAGCGGCGAAGTGGGCGGCCACATCGACGGTGAGCCGGTCCCGGAGCGTGTGCATCCAGGTGCGCAGGAGCCGGTGGGCCAGGTGGCGATCCTCGGTCCCCAGGCTCTCGGACACCGATTTGAGCCAGATGTTCGCCGTATGGATGGTGTGTTCGAAGTCGGGCGGATGTGTGACGGACATGAATCTCCCCTTCCGGTCTGTCCTTGGCGCGGTCCGTGACGTCGATGGCCGCACGGAACGCCGCGCTTCGGCGGGTGCGGTGTGCGACACCGCGGACGATCCGGTGATTCAGAAGTCGACAGGAATGCGGGCAGCGCCTGAATCGGCAGCCCGCGGCGGGTGGCGCGCCGCGAAGGGCGTCGCACGCGGTGCGTTCTCGTCGTTCCTGCCCTAAGCGTCCATGGTATTGCGCTGGGTGGTCTCGGGCTTCGTCAGACGTCGAGGGTCACGGAACAGGTCCAGCCCTGCGGGCCCCGGCCGAAATACAGCTCATGGAGGGTGACGGCCTTGGGGGCGGCGCCGGTCACGGGGAGCGAGCCTGCGTCGGTCATGCGCAGTTCGGCGCGCAGACCGCCCGCGACCGGGGTCAGCTCCACGCCGACCGGGACCTCTCCCTCGGTGTCGAGCCGGTAGACGACCTCTTCCAGCAGGGCCACCAGCAGGTCCTCGTCCCGCTCGGCCCGCAGCACCACGTCCCGGCTCCGGGCGGCCGCCGCTCCGGTCAGGTCCAGGAACGACTCGCAGACACCCCGCACGGCCTGCGCCAGGCATTCCTCACGCGTCTCGCCCCAGGCCTCCACCCGCAGGTCCGCGGTGTGCGGAACACCGCGGTGCCCGCCGCGCGGGCCGGAACTCTCCCGCCGCATCTACGGGTGCTGCCCCGGATGCTCGTGATGCGGAACGGTGGCGCCGCCACCGGCCCGGACGGCTTCCACCACCTCCTGGTGCAGATGCCGGCTCTCCTGCTCGGAAGGGCACGGCACCGGGCTTCCGGTGAGGGTGAACCACTGGGAGGCACCGCTGTACTGGACCGACACATCGGCCTGGCCGCCGTGCCAGGTGGTGTGCACGGTCAGGTCACCGGTGAGGATCCCGGCCTCGTCGGTGCGGGCGCCTCCGCGACCGGCGAACACTCCCTTCGTCGTCCAAGATGCCCACTCCATGACCGTCAGCCTTTCTTCCGAACGCGGGCGCCCCTCCCGACCACGCCACGATGCCTGCTACTCGGTATGGTCCGCCCGCGCGCCGCGGACGACAACGCGGACCTCGTGCGCGGTGCGGCGTCGAGGGGCCCCCGGCGGCGGCCTCCGGCGTCCCGTACCGACGCGTCCCCGATCGACCCCCGAGCGGCTCCGGACATCGGCGTCACGGGGGGTGGAGCGTTCCCTGCCGGTACCGCGGGCACGCCCGGGCAGCCACTCGGACGGCGGTCGGCCACCCGGCAGCCCGGTGGTGTTGCGTAGCTGCTGGGCCGGAGTTCAAATCAGGCGTGAGGCTCTTCGACCGTGCCGCGTCCGCCGACCGCTCCGCATCCGGCGCAGTGGTCCGCTCGAAAGGGCTCAAGAGCGGCGCCCTGGGTGAGTTCTCCTCAGTGGTCATCGGCCTGGCCTCCACCGCACCGGCATACAGCCTCGCCGCCACGCTGGGCTTCATCGTGACGGCGGTCGGGCTGCAGGCCCCGATCGTCACCGTCCTGGCCTTCATCCCGATGCTGTTGATCGCGTATGCCTACCGGGAGCTCAACGCGAGCGACGCCGACTGCGGGACCACGTTCACCTGGGCCACCCGCGCCTTCGGACCGCATGTCGGCTGGATGGGCGGCTGGGGCATCATCGTCGCCGACATCCTGGTCATGACGAACCTCTCCGAAATCGCCGGTATCTACACCTTCCGGTTGCTGGGCTACGACGCACTGGCGGGGAACCGGCTGTGGACCACCGTCGTGGGCATCGTCTGGATCGCCGTGATGACCACGATCTGCTACGTCGGCATCGAGCTCTCGGCCGCTGTCCAGCGCTGGATGCTGTGCGTGGAGGTGGGGGTGCTGCTCCTGTTCGCCGTCACCGCGCTGGTCAGGGTCTACACCAGCCCTCCCCCGACGGCGATGCACGTCTCCGTCTCCTGGTTCGACCCGTTCCAGATCCCCTCGGCAGCGGCACTGACCTCGGGGCTCCTCACGGCGGTCTTCATCTACTGGGGCTGGGACACCGCCGTCACGATCAACGAGGAGACCATCGACAGCACCCGTATTCCCGGGCGTGCCGCGATCATCTCCACCGTGCTGCTCCTGATCACGTACACGACGGTGTCCACGTCGGCGCAGGCGTTCGCCGGAGTCGGCCCCTCGGGTATCGGGCTGGGCAACGCCCGGAACTCGGACGATGTGCTCTCGGCACTGGGCGACGCCGTCTTCGGCGGCCACGGCGCGGGGCTGTTCCTGTCCAGACTGCTGGTCCTGATGGTGCTGACCTCTGCGCTGGCCTCCACCCAGACCACCATCCTGCCCCTGGCCCGGACCGTCTTCTCGATGGCGGTCCACAAGGCCGTCCCCACCCGCTTCGCCCGGGTCCATCGCAAGTTCCTCACCCCGACCTGGTCGACGGTCGGCGTGGGGGCGGGCTCGATCGCCTTCCTGGTCCTGCTGACCACGTTCAGCCGGGACGTCCTGGCCGACTCGATCCACTCGGTCGGCATCGCGATCACGTTCTACTACGGGCTGACCGGCTTCGCCTGCGTCTGGTACCACCGCAGTGTCCTCACCCGCAGCACGAGGGATCTCGTCTTCAAGGGCGTGCTGCCGGGGCTGGGCGGGCTGATGATGCTCTTCCTGTTCCTCTATGCCGCCTTCGACGTCTACGCGGACCGCCGGTACGGCACGACCACCGTCAACCTGCCGCTGATCGGACCGGTGGGCGGGGTCACGGTCGTGGGCCTCGGCAGCCTGCTGCTCGGCTTCCTGCTGATGCTGGTGGTCACACGGGAGCACACGGCAGCCCTCAAACTCCAGCGCAGCCTGCTTCCGCAGCGCCTGTCTCCGCAGACCGCCGTCGAGTCGGTGAGCCGCTACATGCCCGCCGACAGCGGGTCCGGCGTGGGGGGCGACTGGTTCGACGTCATCCCGCTGTCGGGCACCCGGGTCGGCCTGGTCGTCGGGGACGTCGTCGGTCACGGCCTGCAGGCCGCCGCCACCATGGGGCGTCTGCGCACGGGCGTGGCGGTCCTGGCCCGCCTCGACCTGGCACCCGACGAGGTCCTCACCCGGCTGGACGACCTGGCCGAGCAGGCCGTGCACGAGCGCGGAGCGGAGCACGTCCCGGGCCGCAGGAGGCGGCAGACCGGCACCAGGGGGGTGTCCTGCCTGTACGCGGTGTACGACCCCGTCTCGGGGCGGTGCACCGTGGCGTGTGCGGGAGAGTCACCGCTGGCGATCGTCGACGCGCGCACGGGGATGGTCAGCTTTCCGGAGCTGCCGCCCGGCACTCCGCTGGGAGTCGGCGGCCCGCCCTACGAGAGCACCGAGCTCCAGCTCGCGCCGGGCAGTCTCGTCGCCCTCTTCACCGGCGGCCTGATCCAGTCGGTCGAGACCCCCGAGGCCGCTCTCGGCCTGCTCGCCCAGGCGCTCGCCGATCACCGGCTGCCCCTGGAGGAGCTGTGCGACCGGGTGGTCTACGGACTGCTGCCCGGGCCGGTGGACGAGGACGCGACGCTGCTCCTGGCACGGACCCGCATGCTCGAGCGGAACCAGTTCGCCGAGTGGGACGTGGAGGCGGACCCGGCGGCGGTCGCCTGCATCCGCACCACCACCTGCAAGCAGCTCCACCATTGGGGACTGGATGACCTGGCGTTCACCACCGAACTCATCGTCAGCGAGCTGGTCACCAACGCCATCCGCTACGGCGGCGGCCCGATCCAGGTGCGCGTGATCCGCGACCGGACCCTGATCTGCGAGGTCTCCGACGGCGGACGCAGCTCCCCCAACCTGCACCACGCGGCCAGCGACGACGAAGGGGGCCGCGGACTGTACATCATCGCCCAGATGACCCACCGCTGGGGGACGCGCTACACACCGACCGGCAAGACCATCTGGGCCGAACAGGAGCTGCCGAAGGCGGACGACGGGTAGGACGGCCTCGTACCGCGCCGCCCGCGCCCGCCGTCACTTCCCCGGCCGTGTCAGCAGCAGCTCGGTGTTGTGGTCGCCGGAGGAACCGATCCTGGCCGCCGGGGTGGCGTAGGGGTCGTTGTAGGACAGCTCACGGTAGAGGGCCGCGAGGCCCGGGTCGGAGGTGTCGGTGAAGTCGGTGGCGTAGGGAGCCGCGGATTCAATGAGCGTGGTGAAGACGGAGAGGGTGCCGTCGCCGTTGTCGGCGATCTCGATGATCCGGGCGTGCTGCGGGTAGTCGATGTGGGAAGCGGTGTTGATCTCCCAGAAGGCGCGCTCGGGGACGGCGTGCCCGTGGGCGATGATCTGGTTCCGGTGCGTGTGGCCGTTCACCCAGGCCACGACGTTGGGGTAGCGCTGGAGCAGCGCGACGAGCGCATTGCCGTCGTGCCGTGCCTCGAAGGGGCGGTACGGGTCGGGCAGCAGGTTGCCCATCGTCGCACTGGTGTGGTGGCTGAAGACGACGACCAGGCTGTCGTCACCGCTGCCGCGTACGACGTTCCCGTCGTTGTCGTACCAGTGGCCGCTGTGCGCCCTGAGGACGGACTCCAGCCAGTCGAGCTGTGCGGTCCCGAGGGAACCGTCCGCGAATCCGGCCCGGTTGGTGGTGTCGAGGCTGATGCCCAGGACTCCTTCGGCGAGCGGGACGGCGTAGTACAGGTGGCCGCTGGAGACCGAGTCCGCGGTGTAGCCGTGGCCGACCGGGCCCGGGCCGGTGTACGCCGGGTTCAGATGCGCCTTCGCGTACTCGGCGGGGGTGAAGGGCCGGCGTCGCGCGTCGGGGGTGATCCGGCGTACCGCGCCGCCCGTGGTCAGCAGCTGGGTGAGGATGGCGACTGCCGCGGCCGGGTCGTGCTGCACCGCGTCGGCCAGCTTCGCCGCGGTGGCGTCGTCGGAGCCTTCGAGCTTGCGGTCGCCGGTGTACAGATCGCCCAGGAGCCCGAGGTCGGGAAGGGAGCCCTCGATGCTGTCGTCGTGGTTGCCGACCGTGCTGTACCAAGGGACGGTAAGCCCGGGTGCGGTGAACGCACGACCCGCGCCGGCCAGGAAACCGGGTATCTGCGGGAAACCCTTGGCCTTGTAGTCGTCCTGCAAGGACGACTCGGGGTTCCAGTACAGCCCGCTGCCGGAGTTCTGCACGCCCTCGTAGCGCGAGGGATCCCCGCTGCCGGGGGTGATGCGGCCGCCGCTCATCACGGTCAGGTACCAGTCGAGTTCGACGAGTTCGTGGTTGTCGGTGTTGTCCCCGGTGGCCATCACCGAGCCGAACGGGAGCCCGGTGTACGGGCCCGAGCGCAGTGCGTTGACCCGTTCGACCAACGCGGAGGCGCCCCGGGCCGTCAGCGTCTCGTGCGGGCGGTGCGCGCTGTCTAGATACCGGGCCAGGTACTCGAACCGAAGCGGCGACTCTGCGTCGACCAGATGCAGGTCGGTGAACTGCACGAAGGCGGCCAGCCCGACGCGGCGGTCGTCCCGTCCCGCGCCCGCGGCCGCCAGGTCTCCGCGGACCGCCAGCGGCCAACCGGGGCCCGAGGCCAGCCGCTTGTACGGGCCGCTGCCGGTGGGCGCCGCAACCTGTTCGAGGGTGGTCCCCCCGATGCGTACGGCCCGTGCCGCCGTGAGGGCCATGGCCCGGTCGTGCGCCTCCGCCGACCACAACGCCGCGCCCGCGGCTGCTGCGGACATTCTGGACATGAACTGACGGCGACTCATCCCGCGCATGGCTACCCCTTCGGACGGCGGCACTTGGAACGTGAGTACGAGCGCCGGGCGCACCGTCTCGGCGCAACAGATTACTGACGGGTAGTCACACGTCCAGGGTCCTGGGGGAAACTTGAGGCAAACAGAGGAATGCGGACCGGCCTGCGCTTCGCCTTCCGCCACGGGGCGCGGGGCGCGCTCCACGGCGGCCCGCCGATGCGTCCGCGAGTCGCGCACCGGTGACCGGCAAGTCGGTAATTTCAGTGAATCCGGCTAGTCGCGAGGGGATCGGCGACGCCGATCGAGCAATCTTGACCTGATGTTTATCTAAACGTCATAGGGTTCCCTCCGCGTCCCGCCCCTGGAGGTGTGGCGCGAAGGGTGTTGTCGTGAGAGGGAATGGACGCGTGCGGCGAGCGGCGAAGATCGCGATGGTCGGTGATGCAGTCTCGATGGCTGTTGCGGGGGTGGCGTTCGCTCGCCGCTCCCCGGGACGGCGCGGGGCAGCCGACCGCTCCGCGGTGGTCACGCGTTCGGGTGTCACGGGGCTCACACTCCCGACCTCTTCGAAGGGTGGTTTACACCACGCATCGTTGACGCTCACCGTCACTAGGCCGGCCGGCTTCCAGGTCCCGTTCTCCGCACGTACGCGACGGGACCACGGCGGGCAGAATGCGACGTGGGCCGCCCGGTGACCGGCCCGGACACCGAAGCCGACCACGCCGGACCCCGGGCTTGATCCCTCCGTGCACCGTGGCCGGGCCCCAGGGCCGGCCGGGTGCGGAGCCCGGTGGTCCGCGCCGTTTTGCGCCTACGGTTCCTGCGACCGGCTTCGGCGCGGGACGAACGAGACCCGACAGCGACCCAGAGAGTGACCTTGACGACCAACAACGATGAGTGGGCTCTGCGTTCTGCGGGCCGGCTCCGGACTGCTCCCTCGCGGGTACCGATGGTCGTTGCGCGGCTTCGGCCGTCCGCAGCCGTATGGCTGTCCGTGCTGGGCGTCGCCCTGTTCGGACTGGTCGGCGCGAGCGCGCCCAACCACAACACGCTCAGGGCACCGATCCCCTGGCTGCGACTGCCCGCCATGTCGGGCACCGTCTCCCAGGCAGTCACCTCCGCGGCCATCGTGCTGTCGTGTCTGGGAACGCTCCTCATGCTCAACGCCTACCGGCGGGGCTGGAGTCCCGACTCACGGCTGCTGTCCAGCGCCGGCACGCTCGCCGTGCTCGTCGTCGCCAACCTCACTCCGGTCGGCTCCTCCGACACGGCCAGTTACGCCGCGTACGGCCGTATCGCCGCACTCGGCGGTGATCCGTATGTGACGACACCCGCCCAACTGGGAGGCGCCTACGCCCATATGGTGAGCGAGGGGTGGCGGAACACCCCGTCCGTGTACGGGCCGATCGCGACGTGGTTCCAGGCCGCTGCCGCGTTCGTCGGCGGCGACCGGCCGTGGCTGACGATATGGGCGCTGATGCTCGCGAACGCGGCCGTGTTCCTGGGCACCGGTTACCTGCTGATGCGCACCGCCGACGATCCGGTCCGGGCCGGCCTGCTGTGGACCGCCAACCCACTCCTGATCGGCGTCCTGGTCGCGGGCGGGCATCTGGACACCATCGTCGCCTGCCTGGCCGTCTGCGCGGTCCACTTCGTCCGCCGGGCCACCCGATGGCATCACGACATGATCGTCGGTGCGCTGGTCGGCCTGGCCTGCGGTACCAAGATCAGTGCCGCCCTGCTGTGCGTGGGACTGGCCTGGCCGTTGCTGCGTTCCGGTGCCTGGCGGCAGGCAGTCCGAGTGACCTGCGCGGCCATGCTGACGCTGGCCCTCCTCTATGCGGTTTACGGCCTGCACGCCCTCGCCCCGCTCTCCGCGGCCTCACATCTGGTCTCCAAACCCTCGCTGTGGGCCTGGTTCGACCAATTCGGTACGGCGTTCCTGGGCACTCGTGCGACCGCGGCCATCACCAGTGTCCTGTGGCCCGTCCTGATGCTCGCGCTGGCTTGGGTACTCCGCCGCCGCGTCCCCGCGGACACCCCCGCCCTCGTCGCCGTACCGTTCGCGCTGACCTTCGCCTGGATCCTCACGGCGCCGTGGGCGATGCCCTGGTACACGGCTCTCGCCTGGGCACTGGCGGCCTTGTACCGCCAAGGCCGCCTCACCCGGTACCTCGTCGTGACCACCGCCGTCCTGGCCATGTCCCACAACAGCGGCGGTCACGGCTGGACATTGTGAGAGACCGTACGGCGCCGCCCGAGCGGACGGCCCTCTGCCCGGTCCGGAACGCGAGCCCTTGACAGTACGAGGCGGAGACGCCAACGTTCCCGGAAGTACGGACTGTTGACCACGCTGTCATCTCTTGCCCGCTCCGCTCCGTACCACCCCTCGCACCGCCGCCAAGGCTTGCAGCCGCGCAGGGCCCAGCGTGCGGGACATGAGACAACGTTGTCACGCGCCGTGCGGAGTTCCCTCGTTCAGGCCGATCGGCCTGCCCGTCAAAGGGAAGGGACATAGGATGGCAAGACTGACAAGTCTCAGAAGACGGTACAGATTCGGCTCGTTCCGGCTCCAAGCCCGCCCGCACCTCCGCCCGTTGTCCATCCTGGCCGCCTGTGCTCTGGTGGCGGCCGCCGCCTCCGGCCCGGCCGTCGCCGCAACCGACGCGCTCGCGCTGGTCACCGACCCCGCCTCACTCGTCAACCCGTTCATCGGGACGTCGAAGTCCGCCGACGACTTCCCCGGGGCCGACGCGCCGTTCGGGATGGTCCAGTGGAGTCCCGACACACCGCACCGGCCGTACGGTGGCGGATACGAGTACGGCGACTCCTCCATCACGGGGTTCAGCCTGACCCACATCGCGGGGCCGGGCTGCCGCGCCGCCGGTGACATCCCGGTTCTGCCGACCCTCGGTGCGGTGGACACCGGCGCCACGGACGGCTTCTCGCACGCGAACGAGTCCGCCTCCCCCGGCTCGTACAGCGTGTCGATGGACAACGGTGTCAAGGCGGAGTTGACCGCAACCACCCGCAGCGGCATGGCGCGCTTCACCTTCCCGTCCACCAGCCAGGCGAATCTGCTCTTCAAGCTGACGGGCAGCCAGGGGGGCGACTCCGGCACGCAGTTCACCGTGGTGAACGACACCGAGGTGAGGGGCCAGGTCACCAGCGGCAACTTCTGCGGAGCCGGCAACTCCTACACCGTCCACTTCGACATGGTCTTCGACCGGCCTTTCAGCCACAGCGGTACGGCGGCGGCCACCGGCGCACAGCCCTCGCCCCGCACCGGTGTCTCGCCCGATACCCCCGAGGCGCCGAACAAGCCGGTGCTGCACGGCGCCGTTCCCCGGACCGCGCGCACCTTCACCCCACAGGCGAGCGGTTCCGACGGATACGTCACCTTCGACACCACCGGAAACCGGGTCGTGCAGGCCAAGGTCGGTGTCTCGTACGTGTCGGTCGCCGACGCGGTGGGCAACCGTACGGCGGAGAACTCCGGCTGGAACTTCGAGGGCGTGCGAAGCTCGGCGCGGAGCGCGTGGAACTCCCTGCTCGGCAGGGTGCGGATCGCGGGCGGGACGCCCGCCCGGCAGACCGTCTTCTACACGGCGCTCTACCACACGCTGCTGCATCCGAACGTGATCAGTGACAGCAACGGCCAGTACCCCGGCTTCGACGGCAGGACGCACACCGTCGACGCGGGCCACGGCGCCGCCTACGCCAACTACTCGGGCTGGGACACCTACCGCTCACAGGCCCAGCTCGAAGCCCTCGTCGCCCCGCAGGTCGCCTCCGACACCGCGCAGTCGATGGTCGACGACTACCAGCAGACCGGACGGCTCCCCAAGTGGTCGGAGAACAACGGCGAGACCTACGTCATGGTCGGCGACCCGGCGGACCAGATCATCGCCGACTTCTACGCGTTCGGCGCCAGGGGCTTCGACACCGCCACCGCGCTCAAGGGCATGGTCACGGAGGCCACCGAACCGAACAACAACCGGCCCGGGCTCGACTATCTGGAGCAGCTGGGCTGGCTGCCCAGCAACGGCCGTTACGGCTGCTGCGATTATTACGGCGCGGCCTCCACCACGCTCGAGTACGCCTCGGCCGACTTCGCCGTCTCCGCCCTCGCCGGCGCCCTGGGTGACACCGCCGATCAGCGCCGGCTCGTCAACCGGGCGCAGAACTGGCGGAACCTCTTCAACTTCGGCAGCGGTTTCATCCAGCCGCGCGACGCCTCGGGCGCGTGGACTTCGGGATTCTCGCCGACCTCGGGCAGGAACTTCGTCGAGGGGGACTCCTGGCAGTACACGCCCATGGTGCCCTTCAACCTGCACGGACTGGCGACCGCCATGGGCGGCGACTCGGTCATGGCCAGGTATCTCGACACGGACCTGTCCTCGCTGACCGGTGGCAGCGGCTACACCAACCTCGGCAACGAGCCCAGCCTCAACATCCCCTGGGAGTACGACTACGTCGGCCGCCCGTACCAGACGCAGAAAGTCGTCCGCCAGGTCCAGGACCAGATCTGGACCGACAGCCCGTCCGGGCTGGCGGGCAACGACGACCTGGGCGAGATGAGCTCGTGGTACGTGTGGTCCGCCCTCGGCATGTATCCGGAGACCCCCGGCACCGCCGATCTGGCGCTGGGCAGCCCGCTCTTCGCCCAAGCGGTGATCACCCTCCCCTCCGGCCACACCCTCACGATCAACGGCACCAACGCCGCGGACGACGCTCCGTACGTACAGTCGGCCACCTGGAACGGCTCGGTGTGGGACAAGGCGCACGCGCCGGCCGGCGCCATCACCGACGGCGGCACGCTCTCCTACGTACTCGGCACCTCCCCCAATACTTCCTGGGCGTCGGCCGCCTCCGCCGCGCCGCCCTCGTACCCCGGTTCGCCCACCTACACCGATGTCGGGACGTCCAGCGACTCCGCCGCCTCCTCGGCCGACTTCGACGGCGCGGGCCACAGCTACTCCGCGAACGCCCTGTCCGCCGCGGGAGTCACACCCGGATCGAAGATCACCGCCCAGGGCGTCGCATTCACCTGGCCGGACGCCGCGGCCACCACGCCGGACAACTACGAGGCGAACGGACAGACCGTCCGGGCGTCCGGCTCCGGCGCCATCTCCTTCCTGGGCGCCGCCAACAACGGCCCGTCCACCGGCACCGCGATCGTCACCTACACGGACGGCACGACCCAGTCGGTCACCGTCCGCTTCTCCGACTGGACACTGAACGGCGGCGCTTCCTCGCCGGTCCCCGACAACACCGTCGCGGTGACCACCGCCTACCGCAACCACGCCGGCTCCTCGTCCGACGACGTCAAGACGTACGTGTTCGCCACGGCTCCGGTGGCACTGGCCGCCGGCAGGACGGTCGCCACCGTGCGGCTGCCGTCCGACGTCGGCACCGGAGGACTGCATGTCTTCGCGATCGGCTTCGGCACCGGCGCCGCCACGGGACCCGCCACCGGGCCGATCGTGTCCGGCGTCCGGGCCGGCCTGTGCGTCGACGACCGCAACAGCGCGAAGACCGACGGCAACCCGGTCCAGATCTACGCCTGCAACGGCACCGGTGCCCAGCAGTGGACGGTGGAGCCGAACGGCACCCTTCAGGTGCTCGGCGGCTGTCTGGACGTCACCGACTCCGGTACGGCCGACCGCACTCCGGTCCAGTGGTACGAGTGCAACGGCACCCGCGCCCAGCAATGGCACGTCGGTGCCCGCAACTCCCTCGCCAACCCGCCGTCCGGCAAGTGCCTGGACGACCCGGGCTCGGCCACCGCCTGGGGCACCCAACTCCAGCTGTACACATGCAATGGCACCAGCGCCCAGAGCTGGGCGCTTCCGTAACGGGTCCCGGCCGGTTCGGACGAGATCCGGCCGGGCTTCCACGCCACCGCCCTCACCCCCAGCGGGCCGCCGCGGCGGCAACCGCGGCGTTCCCGGCGTCTATCCTGGACCCGAAGCTTCGGCGCAGACATACCCGGCGCCGAAGCCATGGAGCGGTCGCGGCACGCACGGGCCGCACGGGGGAAGGGGTGCTGGTGGACTGGTTCTGGTGGATGCTCATCGTCTTCTGGACGGGTGGCTTCGCCTGGCTTGCCGACACCGTCCGCACCGCGCTGCGCAACCGGCACGAGCGGAAGCTGGAACTGGCGGAGGCGGCGGCACAGGACCGCTTGGCCGTCGAAGCGGCGCGCAAGCCGCCCGAGCCGGTGTGCGGGTGTACCCACCACCTGGCCAAGCATGACAAGAACGGCCGCTGTCACGAGCGCGTAGAGGTCCCGACGGCCTGGGACGAGCACAAGAAGCCACTGCGTTACGAGCCCGGGCAGTGCAATTGCCAGCAGTACGTGGGGCCTCAGCCGCTGTCGCAGGTGTTCGCGGAGGATCTGACGGACCGGATCTGAGCGGTACGTCTGCCCACGATTGGGTGGCCGTGTGGTTTCCGGTCAGTAACATGACTGGCTCCGAGGCAACCACCCTCTCGACGGAGCAGCCATGGCACCAGACCTCAGACCGAACCGTGCGCGACTCATAGCCTTTCGGTCGACGCTGTGCCTCGTCGGCGCGCTGGGGCTGGCCGGCACGACGGCCGAAAGCCTCGCGAGCCCCGGCCCCGCCGACTTCTGGATCTACTTCACGGTCCAGAGCAATCTGCTTCTGACGGTGTTCTTCGCGGCGCTGGTCATGCGTACGGTGCGGGGCGCGGGCCCCGAAGGGGCCTTCCTGGCAGCGATCAAGGGGGCGGTGACGCTCTACATCGTGATCACGGGCACGGTCTTCAACCTGCTGCTCGCCAACCCGGTCAGCCCCTTCTACCAGCAGCAGAAGGAATCGCACTACACGTGGCACAGCGTCCTGCTGCACGTGGTGACGCCGCTGATGGCCCTGCTGGACTGGCGGTTCTTCGGCCCCAGGGGTGCGCTGCACCGGCGCCACGCAGCGCTGTGGCTCGCCTATCCGCTGGCGTATCTGGTCTTCGCTCTGGTCCGGGGCGCCGTGGTGACCACCGGTACGCGCTACCCGTACCCCTTCCTGGACGTCGCGGCTTCGGGGTACGGGCAGGTGAGCGTCAACTGCGTCTTCCTGGCGGGTGCCTTCTATCTGCTGGGCCTCGGCCTCGTCACCCTGGACCGCAGGTACGGGCCGCCTGCCGCCTCCACGGTCGCCGCCGGCGCGCGGCCGGAGCCTGAAGAGGCCCCGGCGGCGGGCGCATCGGTATAACGGGCGCATCGGCACAGGACGACAGCGGCCGGCTGAGGCTTTCTCTACGCAGAAGCAAGTGTTGCTTTGTGCAATACTTAGGGACATGCGGGAAGCGGTGGCCCATGGACCGGACGTCGGCCCGAGCGACGAGGAGATCCGGGCGTTCCAGACAGCCACGCGGGATCTGATCGGCGTCGCGCTGCACAGCCTGGACGAGGCAGGTGAGGGAGTGTCCCTGCCTCAGATGCGGCTGTTGCTGGCGCTGCGTGACCTGGGTCGCTGCCCGTCGTCGAGGGTTGCGCAGGCGCTGGGTCTGGGCGCCTCCTCCATTACGCGTCTGGCGGACCGCCTCGCCGCATCGGGGCATGTGCTGCGCGGCAGCGATCCGCACCATCGCAGTGTGGTCACGCTGGAGCTCAGCGATCGTGGTCGGATGCTGGTCGCCCGGGTGCTCCAGTGGCGGCACGAGGAACTGGCGCGGATCCTGTCGCGGATCGACCCCGCCGTGCGGGCAGGGGCTGCCCGTGCACTCATGGACTTCCACTCGGTCGTGGGTGACGCGTACGCGGCCGAGCTTCCTGGCCCGGTGCCGCTGTGACGCGCGCGACGGCGCCCGGCGCCACGCACGTGGGCGACTTCGGTGTGCGTCCGCGGATGCTGCGCCCGTCGCCCGCGACCTCGCACCTGACCGCCGGCGAGCGCAAGACGCTGCTGGTCTCGGGTGCCGCCGCGGGTATGGCCGCCCGTACTCGAAACCGCCCCGAGTCAGTGCCGAGGAGCCCAGCATGCCGTCTCGCACCCCCCGTTCCATCGCCTCCGACCTGCGCGATGCCCTGCACACCGCGGACGCCCGGCTTCTGGAGGCGCTGCTCCATCCCCGGGTGCTGTGGGTCGGCGCCGGACCCGGCGAACCCCCGCGCCACGGCCGGGCCGAAGTCCTCCGCTGGTATCAGGACCGTCATGACCAGGGCGTGCGTGTGCGTACCGAGGAGACCTTCACCTTCCCCACCGTCGTCGTCCTGGCGCTGCAGATCACCGATCCCGCCATGGCCGGTACCGCAGACGGGCGGCCGGCTCTGTACTACCGGGTCTTTCATCTCTGTCACGACCAGGTCATCCGCATTCGCGACTACACCGAACGCACTCACGCCCTCGCCGCCGCTCACGGGTCGGTGATCCCGGGCCTTGGACACGCTTCGCCCATGTGACGTCCATGGACGCTGGGCCAGAACAGGAGAGATACAGCGGCAATGAACACGACGTCGGCGGCCATGGCCAGCGCCGTCACCTTCGTCTGGCTCGGGATGGTACTGGCGATCTCCTTTCTGGAGGCGCCGTTGAAGTTCCGGGCCCCGGGGGTGACGATCCGCGTCGGACTCGGCATCGGCCGGATCGTCTTCCGCGCGCTCAACCTCGTCGAGGTCTTCCTCGCCATCGTCGTGACCGGCGCTCTGTCGCCATCGGCACCCCCTCCGCGGCCGTTGTCACGGCCGGAGTGATCGCCGCGGCCGTACTGGTCCTGCAGCTCGCAGTCGTCCGTCCGCGTCTCAACCGGCGCTCCGACGCCGTCCTCGCAGGCGAGGACCCCGCGCTGCGGCGCTCTCGCGCCCATCTGTACTACGTCGCCCTGGAGATCGTGAAAGTTCTGTCCCTGCTCGCGCTGGGCTGCGCCGTCCTGGCCGGGTGAGCCGCCCGATCCGCCGGTGGCGGCGCCACCACACCGTCTGGCGCACATCACGGCGGTCCGTACCTGCGCGGCCTGAGGGCTCGAGGAGAAAGCCTCGGCTGCAGGAATGGCCCACCCGCTTTCACGGTAGCCGTACCTGTGAGGCTGCCGGCCGGAAACCGGGCGGCCGACGGCACAGATGGGGCCCTGGAGGACATCATGGCCATGGCCAAGGACGTCAGATATCGCCGTGTCTACGAGGAAGCCTCGCCCGAGGACGGCGCGCGGGCACTGGTGGACCGGATCTGGCCGCGCGGGCTGCGCAAGGACGACGCCCACCTGGACGCCTGGCTGCGCGACGTCGCCCCGTCGACCGAGCTGCGCCGCTGGTACGCCCACGATCCGGACCGCTACCCGGAGTTCCGCAGGCGCTATCTCGCCGAACTGAGCGACCCCGACCACGAGCAGGCGCTGCGCGAACTCGACGAACTCGCTCGTCACGGCCGGGTCACTCTCCTTACCGCGACCCGCGACGCCGACCACAGCCAGGCCGCCGTCCTGGCCGATCTGCTGTCGGGCGCCGGCCGCGCGTCGGCCTGAGGCGTCAGCCGGAGACGGCCTTCGCCCAGCCCCGGGCCACCGTCGCCTTGGCCTTCTCCACTTGCGCGTCCGTCGGGAACTGAGGCGTTCCCTCGACCGTCGGCAGCCGTGCGGCGGAGGTCTCGTTGAGGGTGCCGTCCGTCCTCATGGCGTCCATGAGCACCGGGCGGGCGTAGCCGTTGAGCCGGAGGTTCTGGCCCTCTGGGCTGAAGAGGTACTCCTCCCACAGCCGGGCAGCGGCCGGGTGCGGGGCGTTCTTGTTGATCGCCTGCGCGTAGTACTGGGCGAAGCTGCCGTCGAAGGGGATCGCGACCTGCAGGTTCACGCCCTTGCTGCGGAACTGGTCGGCGTAGCCGAGGTTGACGTAGTCCCAGTTGATGCTGATCGGCGTCCGGCCGTCCTCGACGGCTGCGGCGCTGGACTCCAGAGGGTTGAAGTTGCCGTTCTTCTTGAGCTCGCCGAAGAAGTCGAGACCGGGCTGGATGTCGTCGAACGACCCGTTGTTCGCCAGCGCGGCCGCGTAGACGCTGGAGAAGGCGGTTTCCGACTTGGTCGGGTTGCCCTCGAGCGCGACCTTGCCCTTGTAGCCGGGCTTCAGCAGATCGGCGAAGGTCTCGGGACAGGGCTTGACCCGGTTGGCCTCGCAGCCGATGGAGATGTAACCCCCGTAGTTGTTGTACCACCGGGCCCCCGGGTCCTTCTGACTGCCGGGGATCGAGTCGTACGCGGCTACCTTGTACGGCGCGAGCAAGTTCTGCTCCGCCGCTGTTCGCGCGAACGTATCGCCAACATCGATCACGTCCGGGGCACCCGGCCGCTTCCCGCTCTTCCTCAAGGCGTCGATCTCGTCCTTGCTGTGGGCCAGCGGTTCGGCAACCGTGACCCTGATCCCGTACTTCTTCTCGAAGCCGTCGATCAGGCCGCCGTAGTCGGCCCAGTCACGCGGGAGCCCGATCGTCGTGAGCCTGCCCTCCTTTTTCGCTGCGGCGATCAGCGCGCCCATGCCGCCCGCGTTCTGAGCCGAGGTGGCCACCGACGGCTTCCGGGGTCCGGCGGTCGGTGTGTTCTCGCAGGCACTCAGGCCCAGTGCCACGAGGGCGCAGCAGCCGAAGACGGCCGCTGCTCGGGCACTGGGTGCGGTCACGACGGCTCCAGAAGGTGGGGATGTGGGACGAGGGTTGTCACCTGTTGTTGCGGGGAACGTCGGGTCATCGGAGCCAACGAACGGTGCCGCCGTGCTGCCCCGCGCCGTGCCGGGGTGCGGGCCGCCATGGTCACCGCGCGATGGCCTGCGCGGCGCGTCCGTGGTCCGGTAGCCCGCGGGCCGCGGCACTCCAGCCTGCGCCCACGCGGTCCGGCCGACCGCCGACAGCACCGAGCGGTCCGAAGCGACGAGTCCTGCGCCGTGCCCCCTGGCCTCCCAGGTCTACTGCGTCGACGAAGTGGTCATCGAGGCCAGAGTACCCGGCTGCATCGATGGCGGAATCCCACCGGGGAAGTCGGCGACCGGCGTCGTCCCACGGCGGAACCGCGGCCATCGTGTGCCCGGGCCCGGGTCTCGCCGGTGCGGCACGCCGGGCGGCCGCTACCAGCTCGGGCGGCGTGCGCGACCCCCTCACAGTGCGGTGTCGTCCCACTGGCCGAGCAGGATCTCGCCGAGCTCTTCCCCCTCCGGCGTGGCGTCGGCGTGGAGGGGTTGCTCCGTCCAGATGACTTTGCCGTTGGGCGTGTAGCGGGTGCCCCAGCGTTCGGCGAACTGGGCGACCAGGAAGAGCCCGCGCCCGCCCTCGTCGGTGACGTTCGCCCGGCGCAGCCGCGGTGAGGTGCTGCTGCCGTCGGAGACCTCGCAGATCAGGGCGCGGTCGCGCAGCAGCCGGACCGTGATGGGCTCGGCGCCGTAGCGGATGGCGTTGGTGATCAGCTCGCTGAGGATGAGTTCGACGGTGAAGGCGATCTGCTCCAGGCCCCACTCCGTGAGCCGACGGGCGCAGGCGGCACGCACCGGGGCCACCTCCGCCGGGTCGCGGGGCACGTGCCACTCGGCGATCTGCGCGGGGTCGAGTCGGCGGGTGTGGGCCACCAGCAGCACGATGTCGTCCTTGGGCTGGGCGGGCAGCATGGCCTCCATCACGGCCGCGCACGTGGCCTCCGGGGTGCGATAGGGCCCGGCCAGAGCACGGCGCAGAGCCTCCAGGCCGGCGTCCAGGTCGCGGCCTCGGTCCTCGATCAGGCCGTTGGTGTAGAGCACCAGCCGGGAACCCTCGGGCACGGTCAGCTCGGCACACTCGAAGGGCATGCCGGCGCCCAGCCCCAGTGGCGGGGAGACGGGCACCGTGGGGAAGCCCACGGTCCCGTCGGGATGGACCACGGCCGGCCCCGGATGGCCCGCGGTGGCGATGACCAGCCGCCCGGAGGTGGGATCGTAGACGGCGTACTGGCAGGTCGCCCCGGCGATCCCCTGCCCGTCCTCCCCGACGGTGGCCTCTTCGGCGTCGATCTGGTCCACCAGTTCGTCCAGCCGGCCCAGCAGCTCCTCCGGCGGCATGTCCAGTCCCGAGAAGTTGTGAACTGCGGTACGCAGCCGCCCCATGGTCGCCGCGGCGTGCAGGCCGTGGCCGACGACATCACCGACCGCCAGCGCCACCCGGGCGCCGGACAGCGGGATGACGTCGAACCAGTCCCCGCCCACCCCGGCCTGGGCCGGCAGGTAGCGGTAGGCCACCTCAAGGGCGGCCCGCTCGGGGAGCCCGCGTGGCAGCAGGCTGTGTTGCAGCGTGACGGCCATGGTGTGTTCGCGGGTGTAGCGGCGGGCGTTGTCGATGCACACCGCCGCCCGGGCGGCCAGCTCCTCGGCGAAGGACACGTCCTCGTCCTCGAACGACGGGGAGTCGCTCGCCCGCCAGAAGTCCGCCATTCCCAGCACCACCCCGCGGGCCCGCAGCGGGACCACGAGCATGGAGTGGATGCCGTGCTCGAGGATCCGCCGGGCACCTTCGGGATTCTGGGCGAGCCAGCCTTCGGAGGTGCTCAGGTCCCTCACCAGGACCGACCGGCTGTCGGCCATGCCCGTCGAGACGGGGTGGGTGGCGAGGAACGGGATCAGCTCGCCGACGGGATAGAAGAGCTGGTCCCCGTCGACACCCGCGATCGCGGTACGGCGCAGTTCGGTGGTCGCGGCGGAGGACTCCTCACCGCGCAGGACCGGGTCCAGCAGCTCGACGGTGACGACATCGGCGAACCGGGGCACCGACACCTCCGCCAGTTCCTCGGCGGTGCGCTTCACATCGAGCGTGGTGCCGATCCGTACTCCGGCGTCGTACAGCAGTTGCAGTCGTTCGCGCGCTCCCTCGGCCCGGCCGGACAGAGCGCGCAGTTCGGTGGTGTCCCGCAGCGTCACCACGCTGCCGGCCGGTCCGTGAGGGGCGATGAGCCGCTTGTTGACCGCAAGGAGACGGTCGGCCGCCAGGTACACCTCGTCAGTGGCCAGGCGGTCGGAGGACAGCAGCTCGGCGAGGCCCTCGTCCAGTCCGAGATCGGTGAGGTGGCGCCGCTCCGCGTCCGCCGGCAGGTCCAGCAGCCGCCGTGCCTCGTCGTTGACCAGCAGTAGCCGGCCATCACCGTCGATGATCAGCACTCCTTCCCGCACGGCGTGCAGGACCGCGTCGTGGTGCTCGTACATCCGGGTCATCTCGGCCGGGCCCAGGCCATGGGTCTGCCGCTGCAACCGGCGGCTCACCAGGCCCGACCCGGCTGCCGCGATGAGCAGGGCCCCGGCAGCTCCGCCGAACAGCACCCGCAGCTGCTGGTTCACCCTGTGCTGCACCTTCTCGACCCTGACGGGGGAGGAGACGATGGCGACAACCGAACCGTCGGGAGCCTTCACGGGGACCGCGGAGATCACGGAGGGTCCCAGGGACCCTTGGAAGGTCCTGGTGAACGGCTTGCCGGCCGCCGCCTCCGCGTAGGGTCCGATGACGTGTTTCCCGATCTGCCTCGGGTCGCTGTGGGTGAGGGTGATCCCATCCAGCCTGTACACGATGATGGCGTCGACGCCCGCGGCCTTCCGGGCCGCCTCGGCGTGCGGCTGCAGCACCGCGGTGGGGTCGGGGCTGTTCAGCGCGGCGACGATCCCCGGGGAGTGCGCGAAGGTCTGTGCCGCGGCAAGCGTCCGGTGCCGTGCGTCCGCCATGGTGTCCCGTCGAGCCTGCACGACGAGAGCCACCAGGGCGGCGGCGACGAGCAGCACCACGACCGCCAGCTGCAGGAGAAAGACCTGACCGGCGAGACTGCGCACGTTCAGCAGGGAGCGCAGGCGACGCGGCAGCGGCGGCGGCTCTCCTTCCCGAGGCCGACCGCGCTCCTTCCCCCGACGAGGATGCCGACCGGGACCATGGATCCTTCTGCCCATATCGGACACCCAACGCCCGGATCGACCCGAGAATCGGCGCATATACCATTTCTATCGTTTCTGGGTCACCAACCACGAGGCGGGGCGGGCGGAGCCCTGCACCAGTGAATGGGCGGAAGGTCACGGAGCCCGCGCCCTCACCACGGGGACGGGAGAAGGCCGTACTGGCAGAGCCCAGGCCTCCCTCTTCCGCCGCCGCATCCAGGCAGGCGGCCCTCCGGGCGCATACACGGCGGGTATCTCGTAGGTTGGTTCTCGTAGGCCGGGGTTGGTCGGGTCTCGTGGTTCAGGGCTGCAAACGGTCGCGTTCGCAAGATCGGCAGGATCGCGCGTGACGACACCGGATATCGATTTCAGCGCGTTTTTCGCCGCCACGCCCAGTCCGTACCTGGTGCTGGATGCGGAGCTGGTGATCTGCGACGTCAACGACGCCTACATGAAGGTCACGGGGCGGGTCAGGGAGGACCTGGTCGGGCGGTACCTCTTCGATGCCTTCCCGGAGCATCCGGCGGCTCCCGACGGGGGGCGCAGTTTCAGGGACTCGCTGCAGCGGGTCAGGGCCTCCGGAGAGGCGGAGACGGTGGTACTGCAGCGGTACGACATTCCCGTCGCCGACCGGCCGGGTGAGTTCGAGGAGCGGTGGTGGACGGCGATCCGCACCCCCATCCTGGACTCGGAGGGCACCGTGCGGTGGATCATCGAGCAGGTTGACGATGTCACGGCGTTCGTCAGCTCGCGCCGTGCCGCTCGGACTCGCGGACCGCTCAGCGAGCGGGAGAAGGGGGTGGAGGCCGAACTGTATGCCCGGGCGCGCCAGTTGCACCGGCTGAACGAGGAGCTGCGCCAGGCTCACGCCAACGAGCGCCAGGTCGCCGTCACCCTGCAGGAAGCCATGCTGCGCTCTCCCGACCTGGCCCGGCACCAGGACATCGCCGTGCGCTACCTGCCCGCCGCCGGGTCGCTCAATATCTGCGGCGACTGGTACGACGTGGTCGACCTGCCGCCCTACCGCTACTCCATCGCCATCGGGGACGTCGTCGGCCACGGCCTGCAGGCCGCCGCGGTCATGGGCATGCTCCGCAGCGCCCTGAGCGCGGCCATCCGAGCCGTCCCCAGCCCGGCACAGGCCCTGGAGGTGCTGGGCCTGTATTCCCGGTCGGTCGAAGGAGCGCTGGCCGCCACGGTGGCCAAGGTCCTCATCGACCCCCGCAGCCTTCTGATCATCTACAGCATCGCGGGCCACCCTCCGCCGGTGCTGGCCCACCCCGACGGAAGCTGCGAACTGCTGGACCAGGCCACCGACCCGCCGCTGGGCGCTCGCCCGGATCATGTCCCCCGCCCCCAGGCCGGACTGCCCTACAGACCAGGGGACACCCTCGTGCTCTACACCGACGGGCTCATCGAACGCCGTGACGAAGACATCGATGCCAGCCTGGCCCGCCTGACCGACGCACTGGGCGAGCACAGCACCCTCCCGGTCGAGCAGCTCGCCGATGCGCTGCTGGTCCACCTGGACGTCACCGCCGGCGCCCGCGACGACATCGCCCTGGTCGTCGTCCGGCTGTAGCGCCTCCCCGAGGCACGGGCAGGCCGAGTGCGTCGAAGAGCGTCTCGTCACCCACCGGTCGGCGGGGTACTGCCCGAGGACGTGTTCAGTGCCGGTCGTACACCAGGAGGCCGTCATCCCTCAGTCGGGCGCCGGGCGTGGGCCGATGTTCGGTTGACCGTCCGTCATGGGCCAGGTGCAGCACCGGAGTACGGCGGGCGAGGACCGCGAAGTCGGCGCGATGATCCGCCGGTGGCAGCGCCACCACAGCGTCTCGGCGCACATCACGGCGGTCCGTATGTCCTCGGCGTGCCGCAGGAGGTCGTCCATCGCCGCGGTGAACCGCGGGTCGCGCATGCGTATCCGTAGTTACGCAGTCGCCTGCAGCGGGGGGCTCCTCGCACCACGGGAAAGCCTCGCACGCCCCGGCCCCGCCGACCGGAGGTCTTCCCGGGGCGGCGATGGCCGAAGCACTGCCCACCGAGCGTCGCACGGCAGCCGAGGCCGGCTACTTCACCTCGCCGGTGTCCTGCTCCGTCGTCCGCGGAGCCCGCAGTTCGAGCCGGCCGTTTCCCTGCTCGGGGCGGCCGCCGGTGGTCTGGCCGTTCTGGCTGTTCTGGCCGTTGAGGTTCTGGCGGACCGAGTCCAGGATCGTCAGGCCCTGGGCGACCAGGCCGGCCGCGATCTCGCCGAGACCGTCCGCGCCGTTCAGGACGTTGACGTTGGCACCGGAGAGGCCCCCCGCGGCCTCCTTCACGATCTGCGGGAGCTGGTCGATCAGCATCCGGTCCAGGGCGACCCGGTCGTGCGAGGCCGCGGCCTCCGCCTGGATCTTCATGCGCTCCGCCTCGGCGATCGCGAGGATCCTGACCCGCTCCGCCTCGGCCTCCGCGGGCTTCACGACCTCGGCCACCAGCTGTTGCTGCCGCAGTTTGGCCTGGCGCTGCGCCAACTCGGTCTGGGCGGCGAGCACTTCCTGCTGGGCGTGCGCCTGGGCGAGCGGTCCGGCCTGGGCGGCGTGCGCCTGGGCACGGTCCACCTCGGCCGAGTACTCGGCCTTCACCACGGCGGTCTGCCGCGCGTACTCGGCCTGCTTGCGGGCCGCGTCCTGCTCCGCCTCGGCCGCGGCCTGGTTGGCCTGGGCCTGGGCGATCTGGGCCTGCCGCTGGATGGCCGCCTTGTGCGGCGCGGACATCGCGTCGATGTAGCCGGTGTCGCCGTCGTCGATCGACTGGATCTGCAGCGAGTCCACGATCAGGCCGATCTTCGCCATCTCGGTCTTCGACGTGTCCAGCACCTCGGCGGCGAGCTTCTGCCGCTCGGTGACGATCTCCTCGACCGTCATCGAGCCGATGATGGCGCGCAGATGGCCGGCGAAGATCCGGCCGGTCAGAACGGACATCTGCTCCTGGTCGGAGAGGAACCGCTGCCCGGCGTTGATGATGCTCTCCGTGTCGTTGCCGACCTTGAACGCGATCACGGCGCGGACGTGCAGCGCGATTCCCTGCCTGGTCACGCAGGTCTCGGTGACCTCGGACTCGCACATCGACAGGGTGAGGAAACGGACCTTGCGGAAGACGGGGAGCACGAACTTGCCGTGCCCCGTCACCACCCGGAACGGCGCGCCCCCCAGGCCCCGCCGCCCTCCCGAGATCAGCATCGCCTCGTCGGGGGCGGGAACGCGGTAACCGAACATCCTCTACTCCTTAGCCGGCGTCGGCGGCATCGCCGCGCAACGTGTCCAACGGATCGCTCCACTCGATGACGTCCACTTCACGGCATCCACGGGAATCGATCACGAGCACTGTGGCCCCGGTTGGCAGGGGCTCTTGCGACCAGGCGAGGAAGGTCTCGGAACCGCCTCTGACCTGCACCAGGATCTCGCCGGGACCGGCGGATCCACGCGTGCCGATGAGCAGTGCCCCCGTGCAGCCGATCACGGCCTCGTCCTGTGCCATCGCCGACTGCCTCCCATCGTTCTGGTCCCTTGGTTCCGACCTTAGACCCACCCTTGACAGGCGCCCACACCCCGGTCGGGCCCTGCCCCGGTGCACGCGCCCGGGCAAGCAGGGAGGGATCCGCCACACAGCGCGCCCGGGTCCCGCTCAGCAGCCGCCACCGGCCCGCGAGCGGACCGGGTACCTGGACTCGCGGTCCGGCCTGCCGAGTCGCCCGCCCGTAGGCGGCGCAGGCACTGTCTACGACGCCCGAGCGCCCCCGGCGGGTGAGGAAATCCAGCACCGAGCCGGCACGGGATCGACGAAGGGGCCGGGCTCTTGACAGCCCGGCCCCTCTGATCTGTATGTATGCCGGATCGGCGACGTGGTGTTGGGTCGACCGCTCACACGTTGAAGCGGAACTCCACCACGTCCCCGTCCTGCATCACATAGTCCTTGCCCTCCATGCGGGCCTTGCCCTTGGCGCGGGCCTCGGTGACCGACCCCGCCTCCACCAGGTCCTCGAAGGAGATGACCTCGGCCTTGATGAAGCCCTTCTGGAAGTCGGTGTGGATCACACCGGCCGCCTCGGGGGCGGTGGCGCCCTTCTTGATCGTCCAGGCGCGGGACTCCTTGGGACCAGCCGTGAGGTAGGTCTGCAGGCCCAGGGTGTTGAATCCGACCCGGGCCAGCGTCGTGAGGCCGGGCTCGTTCTGGCCGACCGACTGGAGGAGTTCGAGGGCCTCGTCCTCCTCCAGTTCGGCGAGGTCCGCCTCCAGCTTGGCGTTGAGGAAGATCGCCTCGGCAGGGGCGACCAGCGTGCGCTGCTCGTCCTTGAAGGCGTCGTCCATCAGCTCGTCCTCGTCGACGTTGAAGACGTACAGGAACGGCTTCGTGGTGAGCAGGTGCAGGTCGTGCAGGAGCGCCGCGCGCTCGGTGCCCTGGACGATGCCGTGGGAGAACAGCGTGTCGCCCTTCTCCAGGATCTCCTTCGCCTCCTCGACGGCCTTCACCTTCGGGGCGACGTCCTTCTTGATGCGGGATTCCTTCTGGAGCCTCGGCAGGACCTTCTCGATCGTCTGCAGGTCCGCGAGGATCAGCTCGGTGTTGATCGTCTCGATGTCGCCCTTCGGCGAGACCTTGCCGTCCACGTGCACGACGTTCTCGTCCTTGAAGGCGCGGATGACCTGGCAGATCGCGTCCGACTCACGGATGTTCGCGAGGAACTTGTTGCCGAGGCCCTCGCCCTCGCTGGCGCCGCGCACGATGCCCGCGATGTCGACGAAGTCAACGGTCGCCGGGAGGGTGCGCTCCGACTTGAAGATCCCGGCCAGTCTGGCGAGACGGGCGTCGGGGACGCCCACGACACCGACGTTCGGCTCGATCGTGGCGAACGGGTAGTTGGCCGCCAGCACGTCGTTCTTGGTCAGGGCGTTGAACAGGGTCGACTTGCCGACATTGGGCAGACCGACGATTCCGATCGTGAGCGACACGTTGCGACTTCCCGTACGTGAGGTTGGAGGACTGGACTGGGCGGTGTGGGCCCGGGTCCGTCAGGAGTGTGTGCGGGCCGATCCACCAGTCTACGGCGTACCTGTCCACACCCCGGCGCCGTATCGAACGCTTGGCCAAGTAGTCGTCAACGGCGTGTCTGAGCCCTCATTCCGCACATAAACCGACCTAAGTTGGTCCAGTGGAGCAACACAGCACGCGACCCCCGCAACACGCACCGCGACGTGGTGCGCCCCTTCCCCCGCAGGGCCGGCGGGGCGCAGCCGTACCCGTACGGGCCGGTGCCAGCGCCCGGCCATCCCCGTCCGGCGCTCCCGGCAGGCCCGAGCCACGGGGAGGCACCGCCGCCGCACGGCCGTCAGGCCGGGCGGGCGGCGTCGTCACCGGGCGTCCGGCCGCCCGACCGGGCGCCGCACCCGTCGTCCAGTCGCTGCGGCGCCTGCCCGGCCCCCGGCTGACCGGCCTGGGCGGCGGGCTGTTCTGCGCGGCCGTCATGGTGGCGCTGGGCTGTCTTGACCGGCTGCTGTTCGAGTCCCTCACGGTGTACGGCGTGCTGTTCCTGCCCGTGGCCGCGCTGACCGCCCTGTGGGTGCGGCGCGGTGATCTGGTGGCCGCGCCCGTGGTGGTGCCGATCGCCTTCGCCGTCGGTCTGCTGACCGTGGCGGAGGGCGACGGCGGCCTCGGCGGGCAGATGGTGGGACTGGTCACCGGCCTCGCCACGCAGGCGGGCTGGCTGTACGGCGGGACGCTCGTCGCGGGCGTCATCGCTACCGTGCGCAGGGTGCGGATGATGCGCCGCCGGGCCGCACAACGCCGCCGGACGGCCTGACCACCCCGGTCCGCGAAGGCCGCGCGCCGTCACTCCCCCTTGGCCGCGCTCATCGCCGCTCCCACGATCCCCGCGTTGTTCTGCAGCTGGGCCGGGACGATCTCGGCCCTGATGCCCTCGATGTGCGGGAGGAACTTGGCGGCCTTGCGGCTGACGCCGCCGCCGATGATGTACAGCTCCGGGGAGAACAGCATCTCCACATGGGCGAGGTACTTCTGCACCCGGCGGGCCCAGTGCTCCCACGTGAGCTGCTGGTCCTCCTTGGCCTTCGTGGACGCGCGCTTCTCGGCGTCGTGGCCGTTCAGCTCCAGATGGCCCAGCTCCGTGTTCGGAACGAGCACGCCGTCGACGAACAGCGCGCTGCCGATACCCGTGCCGAACGTGAGTACGAGGACCGTGCCGCCGCGGTCACGGCCCGCGCCGAACCGCATCTCGGCCACGCCCGCCGCGTCCGCGTCGTTCAGCACGGTCACCGGGAGCCCGTCGAGCCGCTCGCTGAAAAGGGCGCGCGCGTCCTTGTCGACCCAGCTCTTGTCGACGTTCGCCGCGGTGCGGATCGTGGAGCCGCCGGTGACCACACCGGGGAACGTGATGCCGACCGGGCCCGTCCAGCCGAAGTGGCCGACGACCTCCTTGACTCCGTCGGCCACGCCGTCGGGCGTCGCCGGATGCGGGGTGAGCACCTTGAAGCGCTCCTCCGTCAGGTCGCCCCGGTCCAGGTCCACGGGAGCACCCTTGATTCCGGATCCGCCGATGTCCACGCCGAAGATCTGCATGGGCACCACGGTACGTCTTGGGGCCGACAGCCACTTCCCGGCGCCGTACGACCGCCGGAGCCATCACCTCGGCCCGGTCCCGGTCACCGTACGACGGCCGCGTCGTCAGTTCTCTTCGGTGCGCTCCGCCACGCGTGCCGCGGCCTCGGCGCGCAGGTCGCGGCGGAGTTCCTTGGGGAGCGAGAAGGTGATGGACTCCTCGGCCGCCCTGACGATTTCCACGTCCTCGAAGCCGTACTGCGCGACTCGCTCCAGGACCTGTTCGACCAGCACCTCCGGCACGGAGGCACCCGAGGTCACACCAATGGTCGACACGCCCTCCAGCCACGCCTCCTCGATCTCGTCGGCGAAGTCCACGAGGTAGGCCTCGCGCGCGCCTGCGAGTTTGGCGACCTCGACCAGACGCTTGGAGTTGGAGGAGTTGCGGGAGCCGACCACGATGACCAGGTCCGCCTCGGCGCCCATCTGCTTCACCGCGAGCTGACGGTTCTGCGTGGCGTAGCAGATGTCGTCGCTGGGCGGGGAGATCAGCTGGGGGAACTTCTCCTTGAGGGCGTCGACCGTCTCCATGGTCTCGTCCACCGAGAGGGTGGTCTGGGAAAGCCAGACCACCTTGGAGGGGTCGCGCACCTCGACCTTCGCGACGTCCTCGGGGCCGTCGACGAGCTGAATGTGGTCCGGGGCCTCACCGGACGTGCCGATGACCTCTTCGTGGCCCTCGTGTCCGATCAGGAGGATGTCGAAGTCCTCCTTGGCGAAGCGCACCGCTTCCTTGTGGACCTTGGTGACCAGCGGGCAGGTGGCGTCGATGGTGGCGAGCCGGCCGCTTTCGGCCTCCTCGTGGACCGTGGGCGCCACGCCGTGCGCGGAGAACATGACGATGTTGCCCGGTGGCACCTCCTCCGTCTGCTCGACGAAGACCGCGCCCTTCTTCTCCAGGGTCTGCACGACGTACTTGTTGTGGACGATCTCGTGGCGGACGTAGATCGGGGCCCCGTACTGCTCCAGGGCCTTCTCGACGGCGATCACGGCACGGTCGACGCCCGCGCAGTAGCCCCGGGGGGCGGCGAGCAGAACACGGCGGCCAGGCGAAGCGGTCATGCGCACCATCGTAAGGCCGCGCCCGGGACGCCGGAGATCGCCTCCTTGGGGAGACCGGGTGACGAAGCGGAAGAGCGGTGATCGTCGGGGCGGCGGGGGCGGCACGAGTGGTGGGGACGGTCCGGCCCGCGGTGGGGTGGCAGGGCAACGGGACCGGAGCGAGCCCGGGACGGCGGCGCGGCCCGGGACGGCCGGGACGACCGGCGTTGTCGGTCGTGGCCGTTACGCTCGGGCGCATGGCTGTCAACACGTCCGCGGAGTCACCGCTTCCCGTCGGTGAGGTGTCGCGGCTCATCGGGGGGTGGATCGACCGGCTCGGCGCCGTGTGGGTCGAGGGGCAGATCACTCAGCTGTCGCGGCGGCCCGGCGCCGGTGTCGTCTTCCTGACTCTGCGCGATCCGTCGTACGACATCTCCGTCGGCGTCACCTGCTACCGCCAGGTGTTCGACGCCGTCGCCGACGTGGTGAGCGAGGGCGCCCGTGTGGTCGTCCACGCCAAGCCCGAGTGGTACGCCCCCAGGGGACAGCTCTCGCTGCGCGCCGCCGAGATACGGCCGGTCGGCGTCGGCGAACTGCTCGCACGGCTCGAGCAGCTGAAGAAGTCCCTTGCCGCCGAGGGACTGTTCGCGCCCGAGCGCAAGAAGCCGCTGCCCTTCCTGCCGCAGCTCATCGGGCTGGTCTGCGGCCGGGCCTCGGCGGCCGAGCGGGACGTGCTGGAGAACGCGCGGCACCGCTGGCCCGCCGTCCGCTTCGAGGTGCGCAACGTCGCCGTGCAGGGTGTGCACGCCGTGCCCCAGGTGGTGCAGGCGGTGAAGGAGCTGGACGCGCTCGACGACGTGGACGTGATCGTCGTGGCGCGCGGCGGCGGCAGTGTGGAGGACCTGCTGCCGTTCTCCGACGAGCAGCTCGTCCGCGCGGTGGCGGCCTGTCGCACGCCCGTCGTGTCGGCCATCGGGCACGAGCCGGACAATCCCCTGCTCGACCATGTCGCCGATCTGCGCGCCTCCACCCCGACCGACGCCGCCAAGAAGGTCGTGCCGGACGTCGGCGAGGAGCTGCAGCGGGTGCAGGCGCTGCGGGACCGGGCGCGGCGGTGCGTGCTGGCGTTCGTCGAGCGCGAGGAGCGGGGTCTGGCGCACGCCCTGGCGCGGCCCTCGATGGAGGATCCGCACCGCATGATCGACGAGCGGGAGGACCTGGTCGCCTCGCTGGTGGACCGCAGCCGGCGCACGCTCCGGCATCTGCTCGACCGCGCCGATTCGGAACTGACGCACACGCACGCGCGCGTGGTGGCCCTCTCCCCGGCCGCGACGCTGCAGCGCGGATACGCGGTGCTGCAGAGGCCGGACGGCCACGTCGTGCGGTCGCCGGAGGAGGTGGCGACGGGCGAGGCGCTGCGGGCCCGGGTAGCCGAGGGTGAATTCACGGTCCGGGCCGAGATCTAGGGTGGGCGCATGAGCAGCAAGACGGACGAGGCACTCGGGTACGAGCAGGCCCGCGACGAGTTGATCGAGGTCGTACGGCGTCTGGAGGCCGGAGGCACGACGCTCGAGGAGTCCCTGGCGCTGTGGGAGCGGGGGGAGACGCTGGCCAAGGTGTGCCGCACCTGGCTGGAGGGCGCCCGCAAGCGGCTCGACGCGGCGCTGGCCGAGAAGGAACAGCAGGAGGGCGCCGGGCGTGCGGAGGGCGCCGAGGGCGGGGGGTGACCCCTCGCCGCTCCGTCAGCGCGTCTTCAGCGCCTCCGCCATCGTCGCCAGCTGGGTGAACGACGCCGTTCCCGTCACCACGGTCGTGGAGCCCTTGGCCTTGAGCACGAGCGCGTCGTACCGGCCGCCCGTGTAGCGCTGCCAGGTCCGGCCGCCGATGGTCTGGGTGACGGTGGTCTCCTGCGCGCCCTGGCTGGCGTCCTCGATGAACGTGGACGCCTTCTGAGTCGACTGCTCGATCGCCACGTACTGGCCCTTGGGGTCCTGGAAGCCGAGGTGCCAGGAGTCGAAGTGGTCACCCTGGTAACGCACCGAGGTGGCCTTCCAGCTGTCGGGCAGGCCTGCGGGTGCCGCCACCGGGTAGGTCGCCGCGCGGCGTGCCGTGAGCAGCTCGACACTGTAATCGACCCGCTTGAGGTCGGGAGTGTGGTCGTCGTGCGGAATGAAGAGGTAGACGACGCCCGCCATCAACCCGATGAGGGCCAGGGAGAGGAGCATGTCCCGAACCGTCTTCTGCTTGCCATTCGTACCTGCCACGCCCCTATCGTCGCAGGTGCAGGGGTCTGCTCATCCGTGGGGCCCCCTGCTCATTTTGTCTGCTGAACGATAGAGTCTTCCGCATCACCCTCATCCGGCCGTCGTCGTATCAGAAAGGTGCGCTCCGATGACCGAGAATCATCATCTGCCGTCCGAGCTCGAAGTTCCCTCCGAGGCTCCGGACCGCAACCTCGCCCTCGAACTCGTCCGGGTCACCGAGGCCGCCGCCATGGCCGCAGGCCGCTGGGTCGGCCGCGGCGACAAGAACGGCGCCGACGGAGCCGCCGTACGCGCCATGCGGACCCTCGTCTCCACCGTCTCGATGAACGGCATCGTCGTCATCGGCGAAGGGGAGAAGGACGAAGCCCCGATGCTCTTCAACGGGGAGCGGGTCGGCGACGGGAGCGGCCCGGAGTGCGACATCGCGGTCGACCCGATCGACGGCACCACGCTCACCGCGAAGGGCATGCCGAACGCGATCGCGGTGCTGGCCGCCGCCGACCGGGGCACGATGTTCGACCCTTCCGCCGTCTTCTACATGGACAAGCTGGTCACGGGCCCCGAGGCCGCGGACTTCGTCGACATCAACGCGCCCGTCTCGGTGAACATCCGCCGCGTCGCGAAGGCCAAGCACTCCACTCCCGAGGACGTCACCGTCGTCATCCTCGACCGGCCGCGCCACGAGGGCATCATCAAGGAGGTACGGGAGACCGGTGCGCGCATCAAGCTGATCTCTGACGGCGATGTCGCCGGCTCCATCCTGGCGCTGCGCGAGGGCACCGGCATCGACCTGCTGCTCGGCATCGGCGGCACGCCCGAGGGCATCATCTCGGCCTGCGCCGTGAAGTGCCTGGGCGGCACCATCCAGGGCAAGCTCTGGCCCAAGGACGACGAGGAGCGGCAGCGGGCCATCGACGCTGGCCATGACCTCGACCGGGTACTGACAACCGACGACCTGGTCTCCGGCGAGAACGTCTTCTTCGTCGCCACCGGCATCACCGACGGCGAGCTGCTGCGCGGCGTGCGCTACCGCTCCGAGACCGCGAACACCGACTCGATCGTCATGCGCTCGAAGTCCGGCACGGTCCGCCGGATCGACTCGGTGCACCGGCTGAGCAAGCTGCGCGCGTACAGCGCGATCGACTTCGACCGCGCCAAGTAGCAGGGCCTCACAAGAGGGCGCGCTCTGTGCGGAGAGCGCGCCCTTTGTCGTAGGCCTCGTCAGCCGGCCGCGGCTATCGTCCCCCGTGCGGCCTTCTTGAGCTCCAGGTCGCGGCGGCGGCGCCGCGCCAGCACCACACGGCGCTCGGCCGCGGTGAGCCCGCCCCACACCCCGTACGGCTCGGGCTGCAACAGCGCGTGCTCCCGGCACTCGACCATCACCGGACAGCGCGCACAGACCCGCTTGGCCGCCTCCTCGCGGGACAGCCGGGCCGCGGTGGGTTCCTTGGAGGGGGCGAAGAACAGGCCGGCCTCGTCACGCCGGCACACCGCCTCCGTGTGCCAGGGGGCGTCCTGATCCCTGTCGCGCGCTGACACCCGCTGGTGCGGAACCTCAGCGAACTGCAGGGACGAATGCGGCGGTTGCAGCACGGTCTACTCCTGACGACGGCTTCGCGAGCGAGAGACGATGCAGCAAGGCCTACCCGCTGTACGCGCGCCTATGCACTGAGTTCCCAACCGCTGGAAGCCCAGGGGGTGTTCATACCCCCGCAACATGTCCGGTTCACTGCGCACGCGACCGGATTCACAAGCGTCAACGGTCCAGGTGTTTGCGCAAAGCCCTGTCCACCTTGTCCGATACCCGATCGAGGATGTCCGTGACCGTCTTGCCCCGCTTCGGCCGTGCATCGACCGTCCCGAGAACGGCCAGTCCGTCCACGTGGACGACCGGAGCGTCCTGGTCGCCGGAGTCCAGCGGACTCACCTCGAACGTGCCGAGCACACCGCCACCGGTGCCGTGCAGCGTGACGTTCTCCGGGACGCGGATGTCCACGGTGCCGAAGACCGAGATCGCCTTGATCACGACCTGCTGGTACTCGAATATCGCCTCGCTCAGGTCGATCTCGACAGTGCCGAAGATCGCATACGCACGCATATGGCGGCCGGGACGCCAGCGGCCCCTGCGCATGGCGCTGCTGAAGACCGCCACCACGTGCTCGTCCGGCTCCACGGGCGCCGAGACCGGGGCGGGGCGACTCGACGGAGGGGCATACGCCGAGGTGGTGCGGCGCGGGTTGGCCGCGGGCAGGTCGCGGACGAACCGGTCCAGCTCGCCGACCGTCTTGGCGCTCAGCACGCCCTCGACGCGCTCGGCGTGCTCCTCCGCGGTGAGACGGCCCTCGGCCAGGGCGTCGCGCAGGAGGTCGGCGATGCGGTCGCGGTCGGCGTCGGAGCAGCGCAGCTCTGCCGGGGGCACGGGCTGTCGGCCCGTCGGGGCGGGGCTCTTCTGAAGGTCCACGACAGCAGCGTACCCAAACGCGATAGATCGCGACTACCCCTCGTCGCGACCTGTGGAAAACCCGGCCGCCGGCCGGGTGAGCGCCGCCCCGCCCCAATGAGCCCTACCTCACAAGCCCGCCGTCAGCGCCAGGTTCTACGCTGGTGGACGCTGCCAACGGAGGCCAGCCGCTGTCTGATGAGTGAGGAATGGGCGACATGCCTGAGTTCGCGTACACCGATCTGCTCCCCACGGGAGAGGACACCACCCCGTACCGGCTGGTGACCTCCGAAGGCGTCTCCACCTTCGAGGCCGACGGGCGGACTTTCCTCAAGGTCGAGCCGGAGGCGCTGCGCAAACTGGCCGAGGAGGCCATCCACGACATCCAGCACTACCTGCGCCCCGCGCACCTGGCCCAGCTGCGCCGCATCATCGACGACCCGGAGGCGTCCGCGAACGACAAGTTCGTGGCCCTGGACCTGCTGAAGAACGCGAACATCGCCGCCGCCGGCGTCCTGCCCATGTGCCAGGACACCGGTACAGCGATCGTGATGGGCAAGCGCGGACAGAACGTCCTCACCGAGGGCGGGGACGAGAAGGCCCTTTCGCGTGGCATCTACGACGCGTACACGAAGCTGAACCTGCGGTACTCGCAGATGGCTCCGCTCACCATGTGGGAGGAGAAGAACACCGGCTCGAACCTGCCGGCGCAGATCGAGCTGTACGCGACGGACGGCGGCGCCTACAAGTTCCTGTTCATGGCGAAGGGCGGCGGCAGCGCCAACAAGTCGTTCCTCTACCAGGAGACGAAGGCCGTCCTGAACGAGGCCTCCATGATGAAGTTCCTGGAGGAGAAGATCCGTTCGCTGGGTACGGCCGCCTGCCCGCCGTACCACCTGGCGATCGTCGTCGGCGGCACCAGCGCCGAGTACGCGCTGAAGACCGCCAAGTACGCCTCCGCGCACTACCTGGACGAGCTGCCCTCCGAGGGCTCCGAGCTGGGCCACGGCTTCCGGGACAAGGAGCTTGAGGAGAAGGTCTTCGAGCTGACGCAGAAGATCGGCATCGGCGCCCAGTTCGGCGGCAAGTACTTCTGCCACGACGTCCGAGTGGTCCGCCTCCCGCGGCACGGCGCGTCCTGCCCGGTGGCGATCGCGGTGTCCTGCTCGGCCGACCGGCAGGCGGTCGCGAAGATCACCGCCGAGGGCGTGTTCCTGGAGCAGCTCGAGACGGACCCGGCCCGGTTCCTGCCGGAGACGACCGACGAGCACCTGGAGCAGGAGGGCGCCGTCGTCCGCATCGACCTGAACCAGCCGATGGACGACATCCTCGCCGAGCTGACCAAGTACCCGGTGAAGACGCGGCTTTCGCTGTCCGGGCCGCTGGTCGTGGCTCGTGACATTGCGCACGCCAAGATCAAGGAGCGGCTGGACGCGGGGGAGGAGATGCCGCAGTACCTGAAGGACCACCCGGTCTACTACGCCGGCCCCGCCAAGACCCCCGAGGGCTACGCGTCCGGGTCCTTCGGCCCGACGACGGCCGGCCGCATGGACTCCTACGTCGAGCAGTTCCAGGCGGCGGGCGGCTCGAAGGTGATGCTGGCGAAGGGCAACCGGAGCAAGCAGGTCACGGACGCGTGCGCGTCGCACGGCGGCTTCTACCTGGGCTCCATCGGCGGCCCCGCGGCCCGCCTCGCCCAGGACTGCATCAAGAAGGTCGAGGTCGTCGAGTACGAGGAGCTCGGCATGGAGGCCGTCTGGAAGATCGAGGTCGAGGACTTCCCGGCGTTCATCGTGGTGGACGACAAGGGCAACGACTTCTTCCAGGACCCGGCTCCGCAGCCGACGTTCACGTCGATTCCGGTGCGGGGTCCGGGACTGGCGTAAGCCGCCGGGCGTGGCGGGAGCGTTCCTCGCCCCGCCGCGCCTGCCCGGCCCTCCCCGGGGCCCGTCCCCCATTCGGCCCGCCCCGCGGAACATCCCCGCCCGCCCCCGCGCTGTACCCGGTATGAGCGAATACCGGATCGAGCACGACTCCATGGGTGAAGTACGGGTTCCCGTCCATGCAAAGTGGCGGGCGCAGACCCAGCGGGCCGTGGAGAACTTTCCCGTCTCCGGGCAGCGGATCGAGCGCGCGCACATCGAGGCGCTGGCGCGGATCAAGGGCGCCGCGGCGAAGGTCAACGCGGAGCTCGGCGTGCTCGACAAGGACGTGGCCGAGGCCATTTTCGAAGCGGCCGTCGAGGTCGCCGAGGGGCGGTGGGACGAGCATTTCCCCGTGGACGTCTTCCAGACGGGTTCAGGCACCTCGTCCAACATGAACACCAACGAGGTCATCGCCACCCTCGCGAGCGAGCGGCTCGGCAGGGGCGTGCACCCCAACGACCATGTGAACGCCTCCCAGTCGTCCAACGACGTCTTCCCGTCCTCCCTGCACATCGCCGCCACCGCCGCCGTCAGCCGTGACCTGGTCCCGGCCCTCGAACACCTCGCGACCTCTCTCGAACGAAAGGCCGAGGAATTCACCGATGTGGTGAAGGCGGGCCGAACCCATCTCATGGACGCCACCCCCGTGACGCTCGGGCAGGAGTTCGGCGGATACGCCGCCCAGGTGCGCTACGGCGTCGAGCGACTGAAGGCCTCACTGCCGAGGCTGGCCGAACTGCCGCTGGGCGGCACCGCGGTCGGGACGGGGATCAACACCCCGCCCGGCTTCTCCGCCGCCGTGATCGCCGAGGTCGCCCGGGTCACCGGACTGCCGCTCACCGAGGCCCGCAACCACTTCGAGGCCCAGGGCGCCCGGGACGGGATCGTCGAGCTCAGCGGGCAACTGAAGACGATCGCCGTCGGGTTGACCAAGATCGCCAATGATCTGCGGTGGATGGCCTCCGGCCCCCGGACCGGGCTCGCCGAGATCGGTCTGCCCGATCTGCAGCCCGGATCCTCGATCATGCCCGGCAAGGTCAACCCGGTGATCCCGGAGGCCGTACTCATGGTCGCCGCGCAGGTCATCGGGAACGACGGGACCATCACCGTCGCCGGCGCCTCCGGAAATTTCGAGCTCAACGTGATGATGCCGGTCATCGCGAAGAACGTGCTGGAGTCCGTCCGGTTGCTCGCCAACGCCTCACGGCTGCTCGCCGACCGCACCGTCGACGGCATCGTCGCCCACCGCGAGCGCGCCCGCGAGTACGCCGAGTCCTCCCCCTCCGTCGTCACCCCGCTCAACAAGTACATCGGCTACGAAGAGGCCGCGAAGGTCGCGAAGAAGGCGCTCGCCGAACGCAAGACCATCCGTCAAGTCGTCCTGGAATCCGGGTATGTGGACCGGGGCGACCTCACGCTGGAGCAGCTCGACGAGGCACTGGACGTCCTGCGGATGACACACCCGTGAATCCCGGCGCCGCGTCACCCGCCCCGGCGCGAACCGTGACGGCCGCCGCAGCGTCGTATGCCTGGGGCACCTAATATCTGTGCATGGCAGAGGGTGGAGCGGTGAGACGAGTCGAAGCGGGCGGAGCGACGGCACACTGGGCCCCGGGGGACCACATCCTGTGGAGATACCGGGAGAACGGGGGAGAGCGCTTCCACATCGCTCGGCCCGTCACCGTGGTCAGGGACGACGGCGACCTGCTCGCCGTGTGGATGGCGCCCGGCACCCAGTGCGTGAAGCCCGTCCTCGCCGATGGCACGCCGCTGCACGCCGAGCCGCTGGAGTCCCGATACACCAAGCCGCGGGCCGTACAGCTCGACCGCTGGTTCGGCACCGGTGTGCTCAAGCTGGCCCGGCCCGGGGATCCCTGGTCGGTATGGCTGTTCTGGGAGCCGGGCTGGCGCTTCAAGAACTGGTACGTCAACCTGGAGGAGCCGCTGGTGCGCTGGTCCGGCGGCGTCGACTCCGAGGACCATTTCCTGGACATCTGCGTCTATCCGGACCGCAGTTGGGGCTGGCGTGACGAGGACGAGTTCGCGCAGGCCCAGCGGGACGGCCTGATCGCCTCTCAACTCGCGGAGCGGGTACGCGAGGCGAGCCGCTCCGCGGTGGAGGTGATCCACGCCTGGGGGCCGCCGTTCTCGGACGGCTGGCCGCACTGGCGACCGGATCCGTCCTGGTCGGTGCCGCCTCTGCCGGAGGACTGGGACCGCATGCCCGCGCACATGACCTCATGAGACCCTTGTTGCGCCCCCGCGGTACAACCGTAGGATCGTCCTCCGCAAGGGCATGCAACAGCAACTCACGCAGTAATCGCTGGGCTTGACCGAACGTCACCGAGGGGCGGCAGGACGTGAGCGAGGGGTACGAGGGCCACACCGGGGCGGCGGGGCCGGCCGGTGCATCATGGATTGCGTGGGACCGCGCGGGAATTCCGTTCCTGGGGCACGTATTCCGGGTATCGGCTTCTCTGCGGGACGAACTTGACGCACGGCGCGCAGCCCCGGACGGATGGATTCGACACGCGTGACGGAGCACCCGACCTCCCACGACCGCCCGCAGCAGGGCGTGGGCCCCGCGGATCCCCGCGGGGCGCTCCTGCGTACCCCGGAGCCGCTGTCCGCCCCGCCGGCCCCGGTGTTACCCGCACAGGCCCGGCCGGGCGACTCGCCCGTCTCGTCCGGTGTGCCGCTGCCCTGTGCCCAGCACGGCGCATCGGGCAATCCGGGCGGTTCCTCGGCGCCGTTGCCCGCGACGGGCGGCACGGAGCACTCCCAGCCGTCCGCGGACGAGCCGGACACGCACCGTCCGCGCCCCGCTCCGGAGAGCATTCCGGCCCAGCCCGGCTCCGGGCAGGACCGCGCCGCCGCCGTGAGCGGCGGCAAGGACCGGCGCACCGGCCAGGCGCCGCCGGGCGGCCCCATGCCCATGCGGCGTGACGGGGACCGGCTTCGCTTCGTGGGCGCCGCCACGCGTCGGATCGCGCGCGGCATCGACCTCGACGAGATCGTGATGGGCCTGTGCCGGGCCACGGTGCCGACCTTCTCGGACGCGATCCTCGTCTATCTGCGCGACCCGCTGCCCGTGGGTGACGAGCGGCCCACCGGCCCCTTGGTGCTGCGGCTGCGGCGCACCGACCGGATACCGCAGGAGCGGGACCTGGAGGACGGGATCCTGCCGGTGCCGGTGCCGGAGGGCTCCGGTTTCGCGGCGCTGAGCAACGAGCTGTGCGAAGTGCGGGTGGGCGGCGCGCTCGCCGAGGTGCTGCGCGGGGTGCGGCCGGTGTTCGCGGACGCGCCCGCGGCCCGCGCCGCGCTCCCGGAGCTGCTCGGCGACGATCTCTCCGTTCCGCCGGGCCAGCGCGCGATCCTGGCGCCGCTGCGCGGCCGCCGCCGGGTCATCGGCGCCGCGCTGTTCCTGCGCCGCCCCGAGCGGATGGCCTTCGAGGCGGACGATCTGCTGGTCGCCGCCCAGCTGGCCACGCACAGCGCGCTCGGAATCGACAAGGCGGTGCTGTACGGACGAGAGGCGTACATCGCCGACGAGTTGCAGCGGACGATGCTGCCGGAGACCCTGCCGAACCCGACGGGCGTACGGCTGGCGTCCCGTTACCTGCCGGCCGCCGAGACCGCACGGGTCGGCGGGGACTGGTACGACGCGATTCCGCTGCCCGGCAGCCGTGTGGCGCTGGTCGTGGGTGATGTCATGGGCCACTCCATGACATCCGCGGCGATCATGGGGCAGTTGCGGACGACGGCCCAGACGCTGGCCGGGCTCGACCTGCCGCCGCAGGAGGTGCTGCACCACCTCGACGAGCAGGCCCAGCGGCTCGGCACCGACCGCATGGCGACCTGCCTGTACGCGGTGTACGACCCGGTCGCGCACCGGATCACCATCGCCAATGCGGGCCATCCGCCGCCTGTCCTGCTGCATCTGGGCGGCCGGGCCGAGGTGCTGCGGGTGCCGGCCGGTGCCCCGATCGGCGTGGGTGGAGTGGATTTCGAGGCGGTCGAGCTGGACGCCCCGGCGGGAGCGACCCTGCTGCTCTACACCGACGGGCTGGTCGAGTCGCGGCTGCGGGACGTGTGGACGGGCATAGAGCAGTTGCGGGAGAAGCTCGCGGCGACCGCCCAGCTCACCGGCGCGGATCACCCGCCGCCGCTGGAGGCGCTCTGCGACGAGGTGCTCGACATGCTCGGGCCCGGCGACCGCGACGACGACATCGCGCTGCTCGCCGCCCGCTTCGACGGGATCGCGCCGAGCGATGTCGCGTACTGGTTCCTGGAACCCGAGGACGCGGCGCCGGGCCGGGCCCGCAGGCTGGCCCGCCGGGCGCTGGCCCGCTGGGGGATGGAGGAGCTGACGGACTCGGTGGAGTTGCTGGTCAGCGAGGTGGTGACCAACGCCGTGCGCTATGCGTCACGGCCGGTCACGCTGCGGCTGCTGCGCACCGATGTACTGCGCTGCGAAGTCGGCGACGACGTGCCCCAGCTGCCGCGGCTGCGGCAGGCGCGGGCCACGGACGAGGGCGGCCGGGGACTGTATCTGGTCAACCGACTGGCCCGGCGGTGGGGTGCGACGCGGCTGAGCACCGGGAAGGTGGTCTGGTTCGAGCTGAACCGGGGGTGAGGCCGTGGACCGGCCTCGCACCGGGCCTGGACCAGGCCGGTACCGGGCCCGCGCCAGGCCGGTGCCGGGCGCGCGCCGGGCCGGTGCCGGGCGCGCCGGGCTCAGAAGAGAACCGGAATTGGACCCCGTCCAAATGTTGCCGACATCCCGTCGGCGGAGTTGACTGCTGGGGTGAGCGAAGCGACCTGACCGAACCCTCTGTACGACGGGAGGACGCTCGTGACGCAGACACCCCAGTCGGCTCCCTACACCACCACCAACGCAGGCATCCCGGCGGAGAGTGACGAGCACTCGCTCACCGTGAGTCCGAACGGCCCGATCCTGCTCCAGGACCACTACCTCATAGAGAAGATGGCCCAGTTCAACCGGGAACGGGTTCCCGAGCGGGTGGTGCACGCCAAGGGCAGTGGCGCGTACGGGATCCTCGAAGTCACCAACGACATCAGCCAGTTCACCAAGGCCGACCTCTTCCAGCCCGGGAAGCGCACCGAGATGCTCGCCCGCTTCTCCACGGTCGCCGGCGAGCTCGGCTCCCCGGACACCTGGCGGGACCCGCGCGGTTTCGCGCTGAAGTTCTACACCGAACACGGCAACTACGACCTTGTGGGGAACAACACCCCGGTCTTCTTCGTCCGCGACCCTATGAAATTCCAGGACTTCATCCGCTCGCAGAAGCGCCACCCGGCGACCGGGCTGCGCAACAACGACATGCAGTGGGACTTCTGGACCCTCTCCCCCGAGTCCGCGCACCAGGTGACGTGGCTCATGGGCGACCGGGGCATCCCGAAGACGTACCGCCACATGAACGGCTACTCCTCGCACACCTACATGTGGATCAACGCCGGCGGTGAGAAGTTCTGGGTCAAGTACCACATCAAGACCGATCAGGGCATCGACTTCCTCACCCAGGAGCAGGCCGACGAACTGGCCGGCAAGGACGCCGACCTGCACCGCCGCGATCTGTACGAGGCGATCGAGCGTGGCGACCACCCGTCCTGGACGGTCCACGTGCAGGTGATGCCGTTCGACGACGCGCCGGACTACCGGTTCAACCCGTTCGACCTGACCAAGGTGTGGCCGCACGGCGACTACCCGCTGATCGAGGTCGGCCGGATGACCCTGAACAAGAATCCCGAGGACTACTTCATCCACATCGAGCAGGCCGCGTTCGAGCCGTCCAACATGGTGCCGGGCATCGGCCCCTCCCCGGACAAGATGCTCCTCGGCCGACTCTTCTCCTACCCGGACACGCACCGCTACCGCATCGGGCCGAACTACACCCAACTGCCGCCCAACAGGCCGCGCGTGCAGGTCAGCTCCTATGCCAAGGACGGCCCCATGCGCTACGAGCCCGCCCACACCGCGCGACCGTACGCGCCCAACTCCTACGGCGGACCGGCCGCGGCCGTGGATCAGTTCGGCGAGGCCGCCGGCTGGCAGACGGCGGGCGAGATGGTGCGGGAGGCCTACCGGCTGCACCGGGAGGACGACGACTTCGGCCAGCCGCACACGATGGTCCGCCAGGTCCTGGACGAGGCGGCCCGAGACCGGCTGGTCTCCAACGTCACCGGCCATCTGCTGCAGGGCGTCTCCCGCCCGGTCCTCGACCGCGCGCTGCAGTACTGGCGCAACATCGACAAGGAGATCGGCGACCGCATCGCCAACAACGTCAACGGCGGCTGACGCACCCGACGAGGAGGGCGCCCGGTGGACCGGCCACCGGGCGCCCTCGTGTCACTGCGCGCCGTTCGGATTGAGCGGGTTCTCCGGCGCCGACGGCGAGGTGTCCGGCGACGACGACGGCGAGCTCGTCGGCGGCTGACTGGGAGCCGTCGGCGATGACGGCGAGGCCGGAGGCGAGCTGGTCGGCGGATGGGAGGTCGGCTTCTTCGTGGACGGCGACGACGACGGCGTGGAGCTCGGGGACTGCGTGAGAGACGGCGTGACGCTCGGCTGGACCGCCGCGCCCTGCACGGTGTCCAGGTCGAACGTGCTGACGTCGCCCATCACGTCGAAGGTGTACGCGGCCCAGATCAGCGCGGGGAAGCTGCCGCCGTTGATACGGCCGCCGCTGTCCTGGATGAGGCCCGTTGCGCCCTTCAGAGGGACCTGGGCGTGGGTCTTGGCGTCCTCACCGAACAGGCCCACCGAGGTGACCAGGTTCGGTGTGTAACCGGTGAACCAGGCCGACTTGTTGTTGTCGGACGTACCCGTCTTGCCCGCGACCTGCTGGCCGTTGCGCGCGGGGTTGTTCGCGACCGACTGCTTGGCCGTACCGTCGTCGACCACTCCGGTCAGCACCGAGGTCACCGTGTCGGCGGCCTCGCGGGTGATCACCTGGTCGCCGATCGGGTTCGGGAAGGTGACCGTACGGTCCTTGTGCTCGGCCGACTTGACGACCGCCGGGGTGACCTTCTTGCCGTGGTTGTCGAGCGTCGCGTAGGCGCCGGCCATCTCCAGCGGGCTCGCGCCCATGCTGCCGAGGGTCTGCGCGGGCACCGCGGGCAGGCCCTTGGTGTCCAGGCCGAGCGAGTCCGCGACCTTCAGCACGTTCTCCATGCCGACGTCGACACCCATCTGCGCGAAGACCGAGTTCACCGACTGGTTCATCGCCGTCTGCACGGTGATGGGTCCGTAGTCCTGGTGGTCCTCGTTCGGCGGCGCGAAGGGGATCGTGCTGCCCTTGACCGGGCGGCCGCTGGTGCCGTCGTAGATCGTGTTCGCGGTGATCGCCCGTCCGTCCTGGGTCTTGGCACCCTGGTCGAGGGCGGCCGCGAAGATCAGCGGCTTGAAGGTGGAGGCGGGCTGGTAGTCACGGCGGGTCGCGTTGCTGGTGTAGTGCTTGAAGTAGTCCACGCCTCCGTACAGGGCGAGCACCCGTCCCGTCCTCGGATCGACGGACACGGCACCGGCCTGCACATCACCGTCGACGGAACGCTTCTTCGGGTTCAGGTTGCTGGTCAGCTTGTCCTTGACGGCCTGTTCCAGCTGGGCCTGCTTCTTCTTGTCGATGTTCACGGTGATGGTCCAGCCGCCCTGCCTGACCAGTGCCTCGGCATCACCGAGCGAGCCGGCGGTGCCCTGGGCGACCAGCTGCTTCTCCAGGGCCGCGTTGGCCGCGTCCACCAGATACCCGGTCTGGCCCTGCATGCCGGGTGCCGGCTTGGGCGCCTTCGGCACCGGGAACTTCATCGCCTGGCGCTGGCCCGCGTCCAGCCAGTGCATGCCGACCATGTTGTTCAGGACGTAGTTCCAGCGGGCCTGCACCAGTTGCTTGCCGGTGTCCGTGGCGATGGCCCAGTCGTACTGGTTCGGCGCCTGGAGCAGTGACGCCAGGTACGCGCCTTCCTCGACCGTGAGCTTCGCGGCGTCCTTGCGGTAGTACGCCTGCGCGGCGGCCTGGATTCCGTAGGCCCCCCGGCCGTAGTAGCTGGTGTTGATGTAGCCCGCGAGGATGTACTCCTTGGACTTCTTGCGGTCCAGCTTCAGGGAGATGACCAGTTCCTTCAGCTTGCGCGTGACGGTCTGGTTCTGGGTCAGGTAGTAGTTCTTGACGTACTGCTGGGTGATGGTCGAGCCGCCCTGCGCGCCCTTGCCGGAGAGGGTGTTGACGATGCCGCGGGCCGTGCCCCGCAGGTCGATGCCGTTGTCCTGGTAGAAGGTCTTGTTCTCGGCGGCGACGAAGGTGTGCTGGACGCCCTTGGGTATCTCGGCGAGGTCGACGTTCTCACGGTTGAGGTCGCCGGTGCGGGCGAGGATCGAACCGTCGCTGTACTTGTAGATGTTGCTCTGCAACTGGGCGGCGGCGTTCCCCGCAGGGATCGGGGTCATGACGTACAGCAGCACGAAAGCGCCCATGACCAGCAGCACGAAGCCGAACAACGAGCCGAGGACCGTCTTCCAGGTGAAGAACCGGCGTATGCCGCTCTTCCGGGCCTTCCCGTTCTTGGCGGCCCTGCCGCGCGCGGCGGCACGGCCGCCGGTCGCCGGCGGGGCGCCCACCGACGCGGAGCCGGTCGTCCCGGTCGAGCGCTTGGGCGCCGCGCGGCGGCCACCACGCTGTCGCGCTCGTCTCTCTTCCGCTCGTCCCATGAGTCGATCCGCTCCGCTTCGTTCTCGTGTGTCACCCAGGTACGTGGCTCAGGTCAGCTCAGAAAGCTAACACCGCGCGGTATGACAAAGGACGGCCGATCCGTCCTTTTACGGACGTGAGAATCAGCACCTGTCCCACCGGAACCGACGTTCCGCAGGCATGGAAGGTTGCCAGCGGAAAAAATGTGCTATCACTTAGCTAGGTAAGAGCTATATACGAAACGGGGGGACACCACCCATGTCGACACATGACGCTTCCGCCACCGGCGACATACCGCAAAGGCCCGCGCCGCGGGTCCGGGAGTTCACCGCGCACAGCATCGGCGGCGGCCTCGCACTGCTGCTCGGGGTGGCCGGACTGGCACTGGGCGCGGGCCTGATCGCCTGGGGCTCGACGGTCACCGGATCCGCGGGCAAGGCCGCGCTGGTCGCGATCGGTGTCCTGAGCGGTCTGTCGGCGTTCATCGGGATGTGCGGGCTGAACACGGTGGCACCGGGTGAGGCGCGGGTCGTCCAGCTCTTCGGGCGCTACCGCGGCACCATCCGGCAGGACGGGCTGCGCTGGGTGAACCCGTTCACCTCGCGTACGAAGATCTCGACCCGCGTCCGCAACCACGAGACCGCGGTCCTCAAGGTCAACGACGCCTACGGCAACCCGATCGAGCTGGCCGCGGTGGTGGTCTGGAAGGTGGAGGACACCGCGCAGGCCACCTTCGAGGTGGACGACTTCCTGGAGTTCGTCGCCACGCAGACCGAAGCGGCCGTGCGGCACATCGCCATCGAGTACCCCTACGACGCCCACGACGAGGGCGGGCTCTCGCTGCGCGGCAACGCCGAGGAGATCACCGAGAAGCTCGCCGTCGAGCTGCACGCGCGCGTGGAGGCCGCCGGAGTGCAGATCATCGAGTCGCGCTTCACACATCTCGCCTACGCTCCTGAGATCGCGTCCGCGATGCTCCAGCGGCAGCAGGCCGGTGCGGTGGTCGCCGCGCGGCGGCAGATCGTCGACGGAGCGGTCGGGATGGTGGAGGCGGCCCTGGCCAGAATCTCCGAACGGGACATCGTGGAGCTGGACGAGGAACGAAAGGCGGCGATGGTGTCGAATCTGATGGTGGTGCTGTGCGGGGACCGGGCCCCGCAGCCCGTGCTCAACACGGGGTCCCTCTACCAGTGACGGCTCCCTCCGAGGGTTCGCCCCCTCAGCGTCGGCCGCAGCAGCGCAAGCAGGTGCTGCTGCGGCTGGACCCGTTGGTGTACGAGGCGTTGGCCCGCTGGGCCTCGGACGAGCTGCGCTCCGCCAACGCGCAGATCGAGTTCCTGCTGCGACGCGCTCTCGCGGACGCCGGTCGTCTGCCGCGCGATACCGGCCCGCTGCCCCGGCGGGGGCGCCCGCCCGGGGACGCCGCCTCCTAAGGGCTGTCCCGTAATCCCCGGTGGATCAGCGCGCGGCGTCAGATGCGGTGCATCACAAGGCGGAGGGTCGTCCCCATACTGGGCGTATTCGGTCGATCCGCCAACGCAGCGAGGTGCCGTGGCTGTCGTCGCGCGCCCGCCGGGGATTACGGGACAGCCCTTAGCGGCGGCGGACACGGATCCGCTGCCCCCGGTGTAGCAGAACCGTGACAATCGGCCCTCACCTGCAGGGGCTCACTCCTCGTCGCACCCCTATACGCGCAATGTATACGTCAGGTGTATACGCCGTGTGTACAGTGCTCCGCATGTCCATAGGTCACACGCTCCTAGGGCTCCTGGAGTCCGGGCCCCGTCACGGTTACGACCTGAAGCGGGCTTTCGACGAGAAGTTCGGTCATGACCGGCCGCTGCACTACGGCCAGGTCTACTCGACGATGTCCCGTCTGCTGAAGAACGGGCTCGTCGAGGTCGACGGCATCGAGGCGGGCGGCGGGCCCGAGCGCAAGCGGTACGCCATCACCCAGGCCGGGATAACCGACGTACAGCGGTGGCTCGCGACCCCGGAGAAGCCCGAGCCGTATCTGCAGTCGACCCTCTACACCAAGGTCGTCCTGGCGCTGCTCACCCGCCGCGACGCCGCCGACATCCTCGACACGCAACGCGCCGAGCACCTGCGCAGTATGCGCATCCTGACCGACCGCAAGCGCAAGGGCGACCTCGCCGACCAGCTGATCTGCGACCACGCCCTGTTCCATCTCGAGGCCGATCTGCGCTGGCTGGAGCTGACCGCCGCGCGCCTCGACAAGCTCGCCGAGGTGGTGGCCGAATGAGCGCTCCCGCGGGTTCCCTGCTCGCAGCCGACGACCTGCGCAAGGCGTACGGGCCGACCCTTGCCCTCGACGGCGCCGAGTTCTCCATCCACCCCGGCGAGATCGTCGCCGTGATGGGTCCCTCCGGCTCCGGCAAGTCGACCCTGCTGCACTGTCTCGCCGGGATCGTGCCGCCCGACTCGGGTTCGATCGTGTACGACGGCCGAGAGATGTCCGGCATGAGCGACGCCGAACGCAGCCTCCTCAGGCGCACGGAGTTCGGATTCGTGTTCCAGTTCGGACAGCTGGTGCCCGAGCTGACCTGCGTCGAGAACGTCGCCCTTCCGCTGCGGCTGGGCGGCGCCGCTCGCAAGGAGGCCGAACGGACCGCCCTGTCCTGGATGGCGCGGCTGGAGGTCGACGACCTGGCGAAGAAGCGGCCCGGTGAGATATCCGGCGGTCAGGGCCAGCGCGTCGCCGTCGCCCGCGCCCTGGTCACCGGACCGCGCGTCCTGTTCGCCGACGAGCCCACCGGCGCGCTGGACTCGCTCAACGGCGAGCGCGTGATGGATCTGCTCACCGAGGCGGCCCGGTCCACCAACGCGGCCGTCGTGCTGGTCACCCACGAGGCGCGGGTGGCCGCCTACTCCGACCGCGAGATCGTCGTACGGGACGGGAAGTCGCGGGACATGGAGCGCATCGTATGAGGGCGCGCCAATGGGCCAGGGACCTGGCCATGGGGGCCAAGTTCGCCTTCACGGGCGGGCGCGAGGGGTGGGTCCGGCTGGTACTCACGGCCATCGGCGTCGGCCTGGGCGTCTCGCTGCTGCTGCTCACCACCGCCCTGCCCGGCGCGGTGGCGGTACGGCACGACCGGGAGAACGCGCGCGCTGACCACACGTACGGCGAGCAGGTCATGCCCAGGGCCGACAACACCCTGGTGATCGCGGACATCGACGACACGTACCGCGACGAGACGGTCCGTGGACGGCTGATGGAGCCAGAGGGAGCACGGGCGCCGCTGCCGCCGGGACTGGAGAAGCTCCCGGCGGTGGGCGAGATGGTGGTCTCCCCCGCACTGAAGGATCTGCTCGCCTCCGGCGGCGGGCAGCTGCTGAAGCAGCGGCTGCCGTACCGGATCGCGGGGACCATCGGGGAGAGCGGACTCGTCGGCTCGCACGAACTCGCCTACTACGCGGGCGCCAAGGGGCTCGCGGCGAAGATCGACCCCCCGAACGTGGCCCGTATCAACAGGTTCGGCGATGTCCGCCCCACCCATGAGAAGGCGGACCCCGTCCTCATGCTGCTGATGCTCGTGGTCGTCGTGGTGCTGCTGATGCCCGTCGGCGTCTTCATCGCCACCGCCGTGCGGTTCGGCGGCGAGCGACGCGACCGTCGGCTCGCGGCACTGCGCCTCGTGGGCTCGGACAGCGGGATGACGCGGCGGATCGCCGCCGGTGAGGCGCTCGCGGGAGCCCTGCTCGGGCTGGTCTTCGGCACCGTCTTCTTTCTGATCGGCCGTCAGGCGGCCGGAACCGCCGAAGTCTTCGGCGTGAGCGTCTTCCCCAGCTATCTCAACCCCTCTCCCGTGCTGGCGCTGCTCGTGGCGGTCGCGGTGCCGGCGGCCGCCGGCCTGGTGACCCTGTTCGCGATGCGCGGTGTGGTCATCGAACCGCTCGGCGTGGTGCGCACCGCGAAGCCCACCCGGCGGCGGCTGTGGTGGCGGCTGCTGCTGCCGCTCGGTGGGCTCGGGATGCTCTACCCGATGGCCGGGCAGGGCCAGGTCCACGAGGACTTCAACGCCTACCAGGTTGTCGGTGGCGTCCTGCTCCTGCTCGTCGGGGTCACCGCGCTGCTGCCGTGGATCGTCGAGGCGGTCGTCGGCCGGTTGAACTCCGGCGGAGTTGCCTGGCAACTCGCCGTCCGCAGGCTTCAGCTGAGCAGCGGGACCGCGGCCCGTATGGTCAACGGCGTCGCGGTGGCGGTGGCCGGGGCGATCGCGCTGCAGATGCTGTTCGCCGGCGTGGAGGGCAACTACACCAAGCAGCTGGCCAACGATGTGACGCGGGCGCAGATGGAGCTGAAGGTGCCGAGCAGCATCCCGCTCGCTCCCTCGGCCGATGAGCTGCGCAGGACCGAGGGCGTGCGGAGGGTCATCGCGGTCTCGACGGGCTACGCGGGCAACCGGCGCAAGGATTCCGACCTCGGCCTCCGGGTCACCGTGGGCGACTGCGCGTCCCTGCGCGAGGTGGCGACGCTGTCCTCGTGCCGTGACGGTGACGTCTTCGCGGTGTCGGGTTCCCAGAGCGACACCGACACCCCGAAGCTCGCCACCGTCGGCCGGACCCTGTACTTCGACCCGTCCTACAGCGGCAACCCGAAGGGCAGGGAGGTCGCCTGGACCGTACCGCGGGGGCTGCGGACGGCAGGTACCCGGCGGGACCCGACCGGGCTGGAGAGCGACGGCATCCTGATGACGCAGGGGGCCCTGCCCGCGAAGGCGCAGGAGGCCGTGCAGGGCGAGATGTACATCGCGCTGGACAGCACGGTTGCAGACGCGCCCGACCACGTGCGGAACACCGCGGCACGGATCGCTCCGCTCCAGACCCCGCAGACCCTGAGGGAGACCGAGCAGTCCGGGCGCTTCACCGCCATCCGCACCGGTCTGTTCGTCGGCGCCACCTGTGTGCTCGCGCTGATCGGTGTAAGTCTGCTGGTCTCGCAGCTGGAGCAGTTGCGTGAGCGCAGGAAGCTGTTGTCGTCGCTGGTCGCCTTCGGCACCCGGCGCCGCACACTGAGCATGTCGGTGCTGTGGCAGACGGCGATCCCGATCGCCATGGGCCTGGTGCTGGCCTCGGTGGTCGGTCTCTCACTGGGTGCGATCCTGCTGAAGATGACCAGCGCCGCCGTGAGCGTGGACTGGGCGAGCGTGCTGACGATGAGTGGCATAGGGGCCGGGGTCGTGCTGCTGGTGACGGTGCTCAGCCTGCCGCCGCTGCTGCGGCTGATGCGGCCGGAGGGGCTGCGTACGGAGTAGCTCGGCAGCTGTGCGGGCCCTTCCCCGGCGGGAGGGGCCCGCACGCGTTCACAGGCTGTACTCCTTCACCACCCGGCGGACCTGGGCGAAGAGCATGCCGACATTCACCGACTTACGGCACACGACCACCGCGACGACGTCCTGCTGCTCGTTCATGCGGACGAACAGATGAGTGAGGTTCTCGCTGTTGACGAGGATCTCCTGGAAGAAGTGGTTGTCGCTGGTGATCCCCCTGCGCTCCTTGAACACGTCCTCGATCATCACGACCGTGCGGCCCTGGAACAGGTCCAGGGTCGCCCCCGCCAGCAGGTCGAGGACCTCGGGCGGGTGGTTGTCCACGGTCTCGTACGAGAGCAGCATCCCGGTGGACATGTCGACCACGCCGGAGGCGAGGCAGTCGGGGGCATCGGTACGGAGGGACTTGACCAGGCCCATCACCTGGTCGGAGAAACCCGGAGTCATACGCTTCGTCGCCATCCCTTCACACTCCCTCGGGCGCCTTCGCGGTGAGGATCGAGCCGATACGGTCGATGGCCGGCCGGATCGTCCGGTGCAGACGGTCCGCGTCCACCCCCTCGTCACCGAGCACGACCATCAGCGCGGTGTCGCCCACGGCGAAGAACGCGGCGCAGCCCTGACTGCCGTACGCGACCGTGCCGCGCAGGGCACCGCGTGCGGTCGCCTCGGTGGTGCGCCGGGCAAGCCCGAGTCCCGCCGCGGCGAGGGCGGCGAGTCCCTCGGGTTCGATACCGCTCGCCGTGTCGGCCGCGATGAGCAGCCCGTCGGCCGCCGCTATCGCGGTGTCGGTGATTCCGGCCACCTGCTCGCGCAGGCCGCGCATTTCGAACGCCAGCGCTGTGTGATCCATGTACTCAACTCCCTGACGAGGAATGGTCGTTTACTGGTTGCACGAGTTTCCTTTCATTCGCCTTCTCATTTCGCGGTTCCGCTCCGCAGCCGGAAGAACCCCTTCCAACTCGCCACCGCCTTTTGGGGAGCGAGCGTTTCGGTGATGCCGCTGGCGCCGGGCGTGCGGCGCGGCAGTTCGGGGGCGGGGTCCGGTGGCGACGGCGAGGATGCGGACGGGGGCACATCGCCCGCGTCACCCGGCGTGGACACGGCCGCCGGCTCCGCCACCGGGCGCGTCCGGGGGCGCAGGCTCTCGGGGGGCACGCGGGCCGGCATCCGGACCGGCGGTGCGGCCGTCTCGACGCACTCGAGATAGCCCCCGCCCAGCAGTCGGGCCATCTCGACCGTGACGGGGTACACCGCGCGACCGGTACGGAAGGCGATGTCCCGCGCGGTGCTTCGGCCGTCGGCGTGCACCAACAACTCCCGCTGCAATAGTGCAAGTTGGGCGAGGTCGACCTCGACGGCGGGTAACGGGCGCTCCCGGTCCGGCCGCACCGGATGGGGCAGGACGTCCAGCGCGGCCAGCTTGCGCGCCGCCTGGTGCAGCAGCCGCCCTGGTGTCTCGCCGACTCCGAGGGCGTCGGGCGGATCGGCGGGGTCCTCCAGCACCTCCCAGCCGTCCACACGCCCCGCGACGATCGCGAAGGCCGCGTCCTGCATCGCCATCATGCGCACGACGCGCAGCTCGGCCGCCCCGGCACCCGACCGGCCCGAGCGCGTCAACAGCGTTCCGGGTCCGGGGGCGCCGGGGCTCGCGACGGCGACCACGAGACCACCGCGCAGATGGACGACCCCGCCGGGCGTCCCGGAAACTCGCAGCGCGCCGTCACCCTTTTCACGCGCGTACCGCGTCACCGCGCTCGACAGCAGGTCGTATCCGGCCCGCCCAAGGGAATCCCGTACGCCCGCCACAACTCCCCTTGGAATGTCGCACACATGCCTGACACGTCACGCTGAGGGAGTATGTGTATCAGCGCGGGCGCATATTCCGGCGAAATGCGCACTAGCTGACGGAAGTTGAACTCTCTCGCCGTTCCGGGTTCGCCATCGGACATATGGATGACCGAGTGTGCATGGGCGCTGCCCGGAGCCTCTCAGGCTCGGGGCGCCAGCACCCGTACGGGCAGCGGGCGCAGCGCTTCGCGGAGCGCCTGGGCCAGCTCCTCGTACTCGCCGCCCCGCGCCGTGCCCGCACGCATGGCCAGGGCGACGCGCCGGGTGGGGGCCGGGTCCGCGAAATAGCCGGTGAGGAGCTGGTTGCTGCGGGTGGTCTCCACCCTGAGGGCGGTGCGTGGCAGCAGGGTGACACCGAGGCCGCCGGCGACGAGCTGCACGAGGGTGGACAGCCCGGCGGCGGTCGTGGTCACAGGCGCGTCCTCGCGGCCGGCCTCCCGGCAGATGTCCAGGGCCTGGTCGCGCAGGCAGTGCCCCTCGTCGAGAAGCAGCAGGTTCAGCTCGCGCAAGGCCTCCCGGGGGATCCCCTCCCGCCCCCCAAGCCAGTGGTCGAGCGGGGTGACGAGCACGAAGTCCTCGTCGAAGAGCGGGAGTTCGACAACGCCGGGCACACCGAGGGGGACGGCGAGCAGCAGCAGGTCGAGACGGCCGGTGGTGAGACCTTCGAGCAGATTGGCGGTCTGCTCCTCGTGGACCTGCAGGTCGAGGAGCGGATAGCGATCGTGGACCAGCTTGAGGACGGTGGGCAACAGGTACGGTGCGACGGTCGGGATCACGCCGAGCCGCAGCGCCCCGGTGAAGGGAGCCCGGACGGCTTCAGCCTCTTCCATGAGGGCCCCGACCTCTTCCAGCACCGCCTTGGCCCGTACGGCGAGGCGCTCGCCGGCGGGCGAGAGGAGCACCTTGCGGGTGGTGCGCTCCAGCAGGGTGACGCCGAGGACCTCCTCCAGGGCCGAGACGGCACCCGACAGCGCGGGCTGGCTCATGCCGATCGCGGCGGCTGCATCCCGGAAGTGGAGGTGCTCTGCGACGGCGGCGAAGGCCCGCAACTGGGCGAGACTGGGCTGGCGGCGCCCATGGGTCTTCGTCCCCGCCATGACCGTTACCCCTTACTCGAAGTCACTGATAGCCGACACCGATCAACACGACCCAGTATAGCTATTTCCCGAATCAATCCTCCCTGTGCCAGGATCGTGATCGTCCAACCCACGAGAAACACCTTGTGAACACGGTGTTTCTGCGCTATTAGGAGAGCGTGTGCTCACTGTCGGTGACAAGTTCCCCGAGTTCGAACTGACCGCCTGCGTCTCGCTGGAGAAGGGCAAGGAGTTCGAGCAGATCAACCACAAGACCTACGAGGGCAAGTGGAAGATCGTCTTCGCATGGCCCAAGGACTTCACCTTCGTGTGCCCGACCGAGATCGCGGCCTTCGGCAAGCTGAACGACGAGTTCGCCGACCGTGACGCCCAGATCCTCGGCTTCTCCGGCGACTCCGAGTTCGTGCACCACGCCTGGCGCAAGGACCACCCGGACCTGCGCGAGCTCCCGTTCCCGATGATGGCCGACTCGAAGCACGAGCTGATGCGCGCCCTGGGCATCGAGGGCGAGGACGGCTTCGCGCAGCGTGCCGTCTTCATCGTCGACCAGAACAACGAGATCCAGTTCACCATGGTGACCGCGGGTTCCGTCGGCCGTAACCCGAAGGAGGTCCTGCGGGTCCTGGACGCCCTGCAGACCGACGAGCTGTGCCCGTGCAACTGGAGCAAGGGCGAGGACACCCTCGACCCGGTCGAGCTGCTGGCCGGTGAGTGAGCCATGTCCCTCGACACCCTGAAGTCCGCCATCCCGGACTACGCCAAGGACCTCAAGCTCAACCTGGGCTCGGTCATCGGCAACTCCGAGCTGCCGGCGCAGCAGCTGTGGGGCACGGTGCTGGCCACGGCCATCGCGTCGCGCTCGGCGATCGTGCTGCGCGAGTTGGAGCCCGAGGCGAAGGCGAACCTGTCGCCGGAGGCGTACACCGCAGCGAAGTCCGCGGCCGCCGTCATGGCGATGAACAACGTCTTCTACCGCACGCGCCACCTGCTCTCGGACCACGAGTACGGCACGCTGCGCGCGGGTCTGCGGATGAACGTCATCGGCAACCCCGGGGTCGACAAGGTCGACTTCGAGCTGTGGTCGTTCGCCGTGTCGGCGATCAATGGCTGCGGAATGTGCCTGGACTCGCACGAACAGGTGCTGCGGAAGGCGGGCCTGGACCGTGAGGTCATCCAGGAGGCCTTCAAGATCGCTTCGGTGATCCAGGCCGTCGGCGTGACGCTGGACGCGGAGGCGGTCCTCGCCGAGTAACGGCTCATCCGCCGCAAGGGGCCTGCCCCCCAGCCCGAGGCTGGGGGGCAGGCACCTTGCGTCATGCCCGCGCTAGGCGGAGGGCGGTTCGGCGACCGC
>NZ_LBMW01000020.1 GCF_026168105.1 Streptomyces hygroscopicus | reverse complement strand
GCCAGAACCCCGTCCACCTCCGGAGTCAACGCCCCCGCCAGACGGGAGGCGGCAGGTCGGCCGGTGTCGCGCAGGGCGTCGGCCGCGGCGAGGAGCACATCCCTCGGATCCTCGCCCTCGGGGATGCCGGCAGCGGCGCGCTCGTACAGCCGCGCGCCCTCCTCCAGGACCAGCTCGGTGTCGATCCCGGCCGGGATCTTGATCCGCGCGTGGTGCCGCCAGGTGGTGACCGGATCGCCCCAGGCCTCCACGGCGTAGGTCCAGCGGCCCTCGCTCGGCGCGGAGACGGTGGCGCCCCAGCGGTCCGTGCCGGGAGCGAGTTCGCGCATCGGTGTCCAGGGGCCGGGACGACCCTCTGGGTCCCGCAGGACGACGTTGGCGGCGACGGCGTCGTGGCCTTCGCGGAAGACCGTGGCCGACACCTCGAACTCCTCCCCCACCACCGCCTTCGCCGGGCGGCGTCCCTGGTGGACGAGGGGCTCTACGTCGAGGACGGGAATGCGCCCGAGGGTGGGGCCGCCTCCCGGGGCAGGGGTCGGACTCGGGCCCGCGGAGGGTGTCCGCGGGACGGGCGGACCGGCATCGGCCTTCCCAGTGGGGGAGGTGCCGGTGCCGGGTGCCGGACGTGCCGGCGAGGGGTGAGTCGGGGGCATGACCGCTCCTGTCCGCGTCAAACTGGGTGGGCGGATGGGGGTGTCGGAAGGTGGGCCGGCGGGGTTACCGAAGGAGCCTTCCCACCCTGTGCGGGTGAGCATTCCGGCACTTTGTTAACTACTCACGCGTATGTCTACGTTCAAGACCGGCCGCTTCCGGACGACCTAAAAGGGACCGGCCCCGCCCGCTGGGGGCGAGGCCGGCAAGGGTACGCGTGCCCGGTTAACGGAGAATCAAGGGTTGTCGACCTGAAGCAGCTTGTCGGGTGATCCCTCGCCGGCTCCGGTGATCCTCCCCGATGCTGCCCGGTGCACGAGCGCCTGGCTCACCTGCGCCGCAGTGGCCCTGGGGTGGTCGGCGAGATACAGCGCGGCGGCCCCTGTGACGTGCGGTGTCGCCATCGACGTACCGGACAGGGTGGCCCGCGCGGTGTCGCTCGCACACGAGTCGGAGGTGATGGCCACGCCGGGGGCGAACAGGTCCAGGCTCGGGCCCCAGTTGGAGAAGCCCGCCCGGGCGTCGTTCCGGTCACTGGCGCCCACGGTGATGGCCCCCGGGACGCGGGCCGGGGAGTAGAGGCCGGCCGGGAGTCCGCCGTTGCCGGCGGCGACCGCATAGGTGACGCCCGAGGCGATGGAGTTGCGTACGGCCGCGTCCAGCTGGGCGTTGGCGGGGCCGCCCAGGCTCAGATTGGCGACCGCGGGCTTCCTCGCGTTCCTGGTCACCCAGTCGATGCCCGCGATGACCTGCGCGGTGGTGCCCGAGCCGTCGTCGCCGAGGACGCGCACGGCGACGACGTTCGCCCGCTTGGCCACCCCGTACGCGGTACCCGCGATGGTTCCGGCCACATGCGTGCCGTGTCCGTTGCCGTCGGACGCGGTCCTGTCGTTGCCCACGAAGTCCCAGCCGTAGCTCGCCCGGCCGCCGAAGTCCTGGTGCGAGATGCGGATACCGGTGTCGATGACGTACGCCGTCACGCCCGCGCCGCCCGCCTCGGGCCAGGTGTAGCCCTGGTCGAGCGGCAGGACGGGCTGGTCGATGCGGTCCAGGCTCCACGAGGGCGGGTTCTTCTGGATGTGCTCCAGCGCGACCCTGGTGTCCTGGACGACCGAGGCCACACGGGAGTCCGCCGCGAGGCGCCGGGCCTGCCGTTCGCCGACCGTGACCGCGTATCCGTTGAGCGCCGTCCCGTAGGTCCGGCTGATTTTCGCCCCGTACTTCTCGGCGATGCCCTTGCCTGTGGCCGACAGGGCCTTCGTTCCCCCCTTGAGTGTCACGATGTAGCTTCCGATGACGGCGCCGCGGGTGCCGGCGCCGGTGATCGTCCCTTCCGGGGCCGCCTGCGCGGGCTGGGTGCCGACCGAGACCGCCGCGACCGTGGTGACCGCGGTGAGCCCGCCCGCCCAGCGCAGACGCGCGTTTCTCATCCGTGCCATGCCGTGGGTCCCCCTCCTCGACTCGGGGTGCGGTGGCCGGAGTTGCCCCACGCGGGGCCCGTCGTCGGCCGGTACGCCCGGGGGCAGCCTCTCGTGCGGTGTGAATCGCCACAAGGTCGCGTCAGCGGGTTGAATCGGCCATATCGGGTTCACCGGAACACCGCGTGCGTACAAACCCGGCAGTAAGCGAACCGTGACGCCGCCACGCAGCGTACCGTCGGGGATGACATGCCGCGTACGTCCTCCGTGAAGGTGGAATTCGTGAAGGCCATCCGCAGGTTCACCGTACGTCCCGTCCTCCCCGAAGCCCTTCACCCGCTCAGCGATCTGGCGCGTAATCTGCGCTGGTCGTGGCATGCGGAGACCCGTGACCTCTTCCAGTCCGTCGATCCCGAGCGATGGTCCGCCGCGGGCGGCGACCCGGTGCGGCTGCTGGGGAGCGTGCCGCCCGCCCGGCTCGCGGAGCTGGCCGAGGACCGCCGCTTTCTGCGCCGCCTCACCGCGGCCGCCGACGACCTGAACGACTATGTGAGCGGCGACCGCTGGTACCAGTCCCGCTCGTCCGACCTCCCGGCCGCCATCGCCTACTTCTCGCCCGAGTTCGGCATCACGGCCGCGCTGCCCCAGTACTCCGGCGGACTGGGCATCCTTGCAGGCGACCATCTGAAGGCGGCCAGCGACCTCGGTGTCCCGCTGATCGGCGTGGGCCTGCTGTACCGGCACGGCTATTTCCGGCAGACCCTGTCGCGGGACGGCTGGCAGCAGGAGCACTATCCGGTGCTCGACCCGAACGAACTGCCGCTGGTGCCCCTCAGGGAGCCGGACGGCACCCCCGCCCAGGTCTCGCTGGGACTGCCCGGCGGCCGCCGGCTCCGGGCCCATGTCTGGCTCGCCCAGGTGGGCCGCGTTCCACTGCTGATGCTCGACTCGGACGTGGAGGAGAACGACCTCGGCGAGCGGGGCGTGACCGACCGGCTGTACGGCGGCGGCAGCGAGCACCGGCTGCTCCAGGAGATGCTGCTGGGCATCGGCGGGGTGCGCGCCGTGCGCACGTACTGCCGGCTGACCGGGCACGCCGGGCCCGAGGTGTTCCACACCAACGAGGGACACGCGGGCTTCCTCGGCCTGGAGCGGATCGCCGAAATCTGTGAGGCCGGCCTCGACTTCGACTCCGCCCTGGAGGCGGTCCGCGCCGGTACGGTCTTCACCACGCACACGCCCGTCCCGGCCGGCATCGACCGGTTCGACCGGGAGCTGGTGGCCCGCCACTTCGGCCCGGACGCCGAGCTTCCGCGGATCGAGGTGGAGCGGATCCTCCAGCTCGGGATGGAGACCTACCCGGACGGCGAGCCGAATCTCTTCAACATGGCGGTGATGGGGCTCAGGCTCGGCCAGCGTGCCAACGGCGTGTCCCTGCTGCACGGCAGTGTCAGCCGGGAGATGTTCTCGGGCCTGTGGCCGGGCTTCGACCCCGACGAAGTGCCGATCACATCGGTGACGAACGGGGTGCACGCGCCGACCTGGGTGGCACCGGAGGTGTTCCGGCTGGGGGCACGGCAGCTGGGCGCGCAGCGAACCGAGGACGCCATGACGGTGGGCGGTCCCGAGCGCTGGGACGCGATCGCGGAGATCGCAGGCCAGGAGATCTGGGACCTGCGCCGGGTGCTGCGCGAGCAGCTGGTCCTCGAGGTGCGGGAGCGGCTGTACGCGTCCTGGCGCCAGCGAGGCGCCGGGACGGCCGAACTGGGCTGGATCGACGGGGTGCTGGACCCCGACGTCCTGACGATCGGGTTCGCCCGGCGTGTGCCCTCGTACAAGCGGCTGACGCTGATGCTGCGCGACCGGGACCGGCTGATGGAGCTGCTGCTCCACCCGGAGCGCCCGATCCAGATCGTCGTGGCCGGGAAGGCACATCCCGCGGACGACGGCGGGAAGCGACTGGTCCAGGAGCTGGTCCGGTTCGCGGACGATCCGCGCGTGCGCCACCGCATCGTCTTCCTGCCGGACTACGGCATGGGGATGGCGCAGAAGCTCTACCCGGGCTGCGACGTGTGGCTGAACAACCCGCTGCGCCCGCTCGAGGCCTGCGGGACGAGCGGGATGAAGGCGGCGCTCAACGGCTGCCTCAACCTGTCGGTGATGGACGGCTGGTGGGACGAGTGGTTCCAGCCCGACTTCGGCTGGGCGATTCCCACCGCGGACGGCACGGCGACCGACGACGACCGGCGCGACGACCTGGAGGCGGCTGCGCTGTACGACCTGCTGGAACGGCGGGTGGCGCCGCGCTTCTACGAGCGGGGCCAGGGCGGACTGCCGGACCGTTGGATCGAGATGGTCCGCCGGACCCTGATGCACCTGGGCCCGAAGGTGCTGGCCGGGCGGATGGTCCGCGAGTACGTGGAGCGCCTGTACACCCCCGCGGCCCACGCACACCGGGCGATGACGCCGGACGCGGCGCGCGAGCTGGCCACCTGGAAGGCGCGGGTGCGGGCGGCCTGGCCGGCCGTCACGGTCGACCACGTCGAGACCTCGGTCGCGTCGGCGACGGCGGAACTGGGCGCGACGCTCTCCGTTCGGGTCCGCGTCGGCCTCGGTGCCCTGGCTCCGGAGGATGTGGAGGTCCAGGCGGTGGCGGGGCGTGTCGACACGGACGACCGCATCGCGGACGCGACGGCGACGGCGCTGAAACCGGCGGGCGGGCCCGACCTGGAGGGCCGCTGGGTGTACGAGGGCCCGCTGGCCCTCGACCGCACCGGGCCGTTCGGCTACACGGTCCGTATCCTTCCCGCCCATCGGCTGCTCGCCTCGAGCGCGGAGCTGGGGCTGGTGGCGGCGCCGTCGGAGGAGCTGGTCGAGGCGGCGGGGGTGTTGATGCGGTGACGGCGCAGGCCCGCCTTCCGCTGCCGGCCGTTCGGGACCGCCCGGGTCCGTACTGAGCCGGCGGCAGCGGGCAGGAGCCCTCAGCCCTCCGTGACGGAGGCGCAGAGCTTCCGCAGAGCCGCCCCGCACCGGCGCGCGTACGCATGCTGCACCCCCCGGGTCGCCGGGCCGCCCGCCCTCGTGTACCACTTGGCCGGGCGGCTGAAGGCGGTGATCGTCAGCCAGACGGTGCCGTCCCCGGTGCGGTTGACGACGAAGGCCTCCTCGCCGCACTCCGGGTGGCCCGGCAGAGTGCCGTACGCCCAGCCGGCGCGGCGGGGTTCCTCCAGGGTCCACACGACGCGGCACGGCGCCTTGATCATGCCGCCGAGGGTGACGGTGACGTCCGTGTCGACCGCCGCCCGCTCCGCGTCCGTTCTCATGCCGAAACCCGCGGCCCGGTGCATTTCCCAGGAGAACAGCGCCCCGGACGCGCGGCGGAAGGCTTCCTCGCCCTCGCCGACCCGGGTGCGGACGTGCAGGGGGTGGAAACCCTCGGGGCAGTTGCCGGGCTTGCGGGTCGCGCCGACATCCTCGTACGTGAAGTCCGTCAAAGACATGAGACCTCAGCGTAGGGCGGCCCCCGGCGTCATCTTCCCGTCGGGGGCCGCTGTGTCGCCTGTGCCTGTACTAGTTCACGTTGACGGCGGACCAGGCCGCCGCCACCGCCTTGTACTCGCCGCTGCCGGAGCCGTAGAGGTCGGCTGCCGCCGAGAGCGTGCCCGTACGGGCGGCCTTGTAGTCGGTGGTCGACGTGAAGTACGTGGTCAGCGCCTTGTACCAGATCTGCAGCGCCTTGTCGCGGCCGATGCCGGTGACCGTGGAGCCGTTGGACGTCGGGGAGTCGTACGAGACCCCGTTGATGGTCTTCGAACCGCTGCCCTCCGACAGGAGGTAGAAGAAGTGGTTCGCCACGCCCGACGAGTTGTGCACGTCGAGGTCGCCCACGCCGGAGGACCAGGAGTCGGCGGAGCCGCCGTCCTTGCTGGGCTGGTCCATGTAGCGCAGCGGGGTGCCGTCGCCGTTGATGTCGATCTTCTCGCCGATGAGGTAGTCACCGGGGTCGGAGGGGTTGTTGGCGTAGAACTCCACGCCGGTGCCGAAGATGTCCGAGGTGGCCTCGTTCAGGCCGCCCGACTCGCCGCTGTAGTCGAGGCCCGCGGTGTTTGCGGTGACGCCGTGGCTCATCTCGTGGCCGGCCACGTCCAGCGAGGTCAGCGGGTGGGTGTTGCCCTCGCCGTCGCCGTACGTCATGCAGAAGCAGCTGTCGTCCCAGAAGGCGTTCACGTACGAGTTGCCGTAGTGGACTCGGGAGTACGCGGCCTTGCCGTCGTTCTTGATGCCGCTGCGGCCGAAGGTGTTCTTGTAGAAGTCCCAGGTCACCTGTGCGCCGTACGCGGCGTCGACGGCCGCGGTCTGGTCGGTGGAGGAGCTGGAGGCCGTACCGGTGCCCCAGGTGTCGTCCGCGTCGGTGAACAGGGTGCCCTTGGACGAGCTGCTGCTGTGCTTCAGGTTGTACGTCTTGTGGCCGCCGCGCGTGGTGTCGTACAGCTGGTACGACGAGCCCGACTTGGTGGTGTTGAGGCTGACGGTGCCGGAGTACAGGCTCTTGCCCGTGCCTCTCTCGATGCCCTGGTACTCGAAGAGCTTCTTGCCGGTGGCGGCGTCGGTGATGACGTGCAGCTGGTTCGGGGTGCCGTCGTCCTGAAGGCCGCCGACCACCGTCTCGTAGGCGAGGACGGGCTTGCCGCTCGCCGCCCAGATGACCTTGCGCGGCGCGCTGTCGGCCGAGGTCTTCGCCGAGCCCGCCGACTGAGCGGCCGTCACGGCCTGCTTCTCGGCCTTCGACGCGGTGATCTGGGGCGTGAGCGAGGCGATCTTGATGGCCGCGGCCGTCGCCTTGGTCACGCCCTCGGTCCTGCCGGACTTCGACTCGTGGACGACCAGGTCGCCGCCGAGGACCGGGAGGCCGGCGTAGGTGCGTTCGTAACGCGTGTGGACGGTGCCGTCGGCGTCCTTCATGACGTCCTTGACGACCAGTTGCTCCTTGACGCCGAGGCCTATCTTCCGGGCTGTCTCGGACGCGGCGGTCTGCGCCTCCTTGAAGAGGGAGGCGCGGGCGGCCGAGGTGAGCGCCATCGGCGCGGCGGCGAGCGGCCGGGCCTGGCCGGCGGGTGAGGCGGTCTGTGCGGAGGCTCCGGTGGTCAGACCGGTGGTGAGCAGGGCTCCGGCCGCGACGGCGGTGGCGATGGCCAGAGTGGTGCGCTTGTGACGCGCGTAGAGGGGAGTCACGCAAGCTCCTTATGTGGGGGCGACCGTACGACGTGGGGTGGTCGTACGGAAGGTGTGAAGTCGCGGTGCGGGTGAGCCGTGCGGTGGAAGAGTGACACCAAGGACGCGTACATGTCATGACCCGGATGTGATGTTGGCTCAAAATCGACATCCCGGTGAACGTTTCAGGAACATGAAGGGACGCCGCCCGGGGACTCGAACCCCCGGACGGCGCCCCGCCCGTGCCGCTCGGAGAGCGGTTTACGGGAAGGTCAGCTTCCAGCTGTTGATCGTGCCGACGTCCTCCGCCGCCTTGTCCTGGACCTTCAACTTCCAGGTGCCGTTGGCGGGTTGGGAGGACGCGTTGACGGTGTAGGTGGCCTTCACGTCGTCCGCCGAGTCGGTCGAGCTGAAGTTCTTCAGGCGGTACGAGGTGCCGGAGGGGCCCACCAGATCGATGACCAGGTCACCCCGCCAGGTGTGCGTGATGTCCACCGTCACCTGGAGGTTGCTCGGCGCGTTTCCGCTCCTGCCGGACACGGTGATCGACGAGGTGACCGCGGGCCCGTTGTCCGGAATGGACACCGGGGTCGTGTTCTCGTAGGAGCTGCCGCCCCCGCCTCCGCCGCCGGAGCGCGATCCGACCGCGACCGCCGCCCACGCGTCCTGCACCGCCTTGTACTCGGCACCGGAGGTGCCGTACAGCTCGCCCGCTGCAGCCAGGGTCCCGGTGCGGGCCGCCGCGTAGTCGGTGGTCGAGGTGAACTTCGTGGTGAGTGCCCGATACCAGATCTGCAGCGCCTTGTCACGGCCTATGCCGGTGACCGGAAGGCCGTCCGCCGTCGGCGAGTTGTAGCTGACGCCGTTGATGACCTTGGCGCCGCTGCCCTCGCTCAGCAGGTAGAAGAAGTGGTTGGCGGGCCCGGACGAGTAGTGGACGTCGACGGACCCGATCCCCGAGTACCAGCTGTCCTTGGACGAGCCGTCCTTGCTGGGCTGGTCCATGTAGCGCAGCGGGGTGCCGTCGCCGTTGATGTTGATCTTCTCGCCGATGAGGTAGTCACCGGGGTCCGAGCTGTTGTTCGCGTAGAACTCGACGCCCGTGCCCATGATGTCGGAGGTGGCCTCGTTCAGGCCGCCGGACTCATCGCTGTACTCGAGGCCGGCGGTGTTGGAGGTGACGCCGTGGCTCATCTCGTGGCCGGCCACGTCCAGCGAGGTCAGCGGATCGGCGTTGCCGGAGCCGTCGCCGTACGTCATGCAGAAGCAGCTGTCGTCCCAGAACGCGTTCACGTACGAGTTGCCGTAGTGGACCCGGGAGTAGGCCGCCGTGCCGTCGTTCTTGATGCCGCTGCGGCCGAAGGTGTTCTTGTAGAAGTCCCAGGTCTCCTGCGCACCGTAATGCGCGTCGGCGCCCGCGGTCGCGGCGTTCGACGTGGTGCCGTTGCCCCAGGTGTCGTTCGTCTGCGAGAACAGCGTGCCGGTGCCGGACGAGCCGTGGTTGAGGTTGTACGTCTTGTGTCCGCCGCGCGACCCGTCGTTCAGCGTGTACGTCGACCCGGACTGCGTCGTGGTCAGCGTGACCTGGCCGCTGTACTGGGTGTTGCCGATGCCGTTCTTGATGCCCTGGTAGCGGAAGAGTTCCTTGCCGGTGGCGGCGTCGGTGATGACGTGCAGCTCGTTCGGGGTGCCGTCGTCCTGGAGGCCGCCGACCACCGTCTCGTACGCCAGGACCGGCTTGCCGCTCGCAGCCCAGATCACCTTGCGGGGTGCGCCGTCGGCGCCGGTCTTCGTCGAGCCCGCCGCCCTGGCTGCGGACACCGCCTGCTTCTCCGCCGTCGAGGCGGCGACGGCGGGCGTGAGCGAAGAGACCTTGATGGTGGCCTGGGTGGCCTTGATGACCCGCTCGGTCTTGCCGGACCTCGCCGTGTCGACGACCAGGTCGCCGCCGAGAACCGGCAGGCCGGCGTAGGTGCGGTCGTAGCGGGTGTGAAGCGTGCCGTCGGAGTCCTTGACGACGTCACGGACGGTCAGCTTCTCCTGTGCGCCGAGCCCGATCGCGCGGGCGGTGGCCGCCTTCGCCGCGTCGGCGTCGCGCAGCAGTTCTGCGCGCTGTGAGGGGGAGAGCCTCAACGCCGTGTGGGCCGGGTTCATCTTCCCGGCGGCGGGCTGGGCCGGGGCGGCGCTCGCGGCGCCCGACTGGATGGCGGCGGCCAGCAGGGCGGAGACGCCGGCGAGGGCGACGGCCGCGGCACGAGGGGAGGGGATGTGGGAGGTGCGTCTGCGAGAGGAACTGCTTCTCAACACTGACTCCTTCTGCACGGCCGCGGATCGCGCGGCCAGGGGAGACCGGACGGAAGGGGGCCGTCCGGGCAGTACAGGCGGAACGCGGAACCAGTTGCGTGAAGGTCATGGCCCACGGCACAGCGGCGCATCTGTGGGGTTGCTGTGAAGGGGCCCTGGGAAGCGTGGCAGAGACCGCTCACATTGTCAGGAGCGCATCAATAACTTGGCCGGAAGTCGTCCGTTGCCCGGATGGTCACGTTCGCTATACGGACCGTTCAGATGCGCGCCACCGGTGTGCTCCCGCCTGCGAACGGGCGGCGCCCCGGGTTCTCCGCGAATGTGAACAACGGGGCCGGAACACCGCGGTGTTCCGGCCCCGCCGCCAAGAGGTGCGGCGAGCTGCTACTGAATGGCCGACCCGAACGCCGTATGGTGAAGCCGGGTGTCAGCACCGGAATGCCCGCCAGACGCTGGTTTCTCCTTCTGTTCACTGTGAGTTGTCCTCGGGCATCTCGATGAGTGTGGGGAGTGGAGGTTGCTCAGCGCTTCGAACGCGTCGGGCAAGGGCAGCGATGATCGTCTTGTGACCGGCGCGGATCGTGGGGCGGATCGATGTCACGGTGCCGTCCTTGGTCAGCTCATCGGCTACCGCGGACAGTTCTTCATGCCCTGCTGATCCCACGGCGGTGCCCTGCTCAGCGAAAGCAAGGCGGGGCAGAGCGAGGGCTGTGGGCAATGCAGGGTAGTCGGCCGTCAGCACGTGGAGATTCATGCCATCGGACAAGGGTCTTTGAGTAACCGGGTGGTGTGGATCGATAACCATGAGCGGGCGTTCCGCTACTGGCTCAACGTGGGCGCGTACCGCACCCGAACGACCGAAGCCTGACGCGGTCGTCAGCCGATGCGGCTCGCGCGACGCTCGGCTCGAGCTTCTGCGATGCGCTGTTCGAGTGCCTCGAACCACGACCGGCCGTCCTCACCGTAGTTGTCGCGGATCTCGTGTTTGAGATCGGAGGTGTTGGCATTAAGGGTACGTACCAGGCCCAATCCCTGGTCGACCTGTGTCCGTAGCTCGCCATGCGACCGCGCCAGATGCGTTGCGGCGTCTCGCATCTCAGCGCGTGCCACCTTCGACGCGCGGCTCGTCGGCAGCCAGATCTGCGTACCGATCTGCGCTCGCCGCACTACATACGACATCGTCCGCAGCGACGTTTGCGCGGACTGGTACGCCACATGCGCGGTGTCGGCACAGAGATACGACTCGCGGTGGAAGATGCGAAGGGCGTGGAAATCGAGATCGGATCGGGCTGACTGTCGGCGATCATTCTTTTTGTCCCTCGCCCGTCCGCTGGTGGAGTGAGTCGAACCGTCGGCCGGACCGGCAGCTCGAGCGCGGAGCTTCGCCAGTCGCGCCTGTACCTGCTCGGCCTGTCGGCGTACCCGCTCGTTCTCAGCGCGGACCCGACTCAGTGCCCGCTTCGCTTCCGCGGTTGCGGCGTGGATCTCCTGGACGGAGACGGGCGTCCGACGGTCGAACACCGAGATCGCGATGAGCGTGGCGATGCCGAGCACAGCCGCGAGAGTGAACAGTGGTAGCCCGTTCGCGATGACGTGGTCGGTGCGCCCCGCGTCGGTCAACTGGACGAAGACGGCAACGTTGATCACACCGAGCACGAATGCGGCCCGCGCGAGCAGGCCGAGCCAACGTTTCACCGCGGGCACTGACCGGCTGCGAAGCCGGCCTTTCGCAGGGAGGACCAGCCGGACCAGTGCCACGGCCAGCAGCGGCGAGGCGATCGACGCCCACAGCCATTCCCGCAGGTAGGGCGCCAGACTATGCGCACCACTGAACTCGATGCGGGCCGCGAGCGCCGGTGCCGCCAGGATCATCGTCACTGGAACGCCGAAGAACAGGCCGCCGACAACGAGTAGCGCGATGGCGCAACCAGCGCCGCCGTTACGATTACTGGGCACAGTTCAGTGACCCGCCGTCACCCTCGTCGCCCGCGATCACGGCCTGCAGTGCGCGGCGTTTGCCCGGCGTCATGCCGCCCGGGCCGCTGCCGCGGCGCTGTCGGCTGCCGTGATCCGGCATTGCGTGACGCCGGGGCGAGAGCTGTTGCGCCGGCGCCGTTGAGCAGTTGATCGAGGGCGACCGCGAGGCCGCCTGCCTGTTCCGTGTGATGCTGGACAAGCATGGTGGTCAAGTGTTTGGTCAATTCGACGTATGCGATGCGTTCCTCCGACGCCAGTCCGGGCTTGACGGTTTCACGCTGCATGTTGACCATGCATTCCCGCAGTGATTGCGCGCTGGTGTCGGCTTGGCCGAGTTCCTGTTGCTGCTGTCGTAGCATCCCGGAGGATTCCCGACGGCGTTGGTCCAGTAGCGCCAGGGTGATCTCCTTGCTGTCGGCGGCCTGGGTCTTCTCCAGATTGATTCGCCGCATCTCGGTGGTCAGGGCGTAGGATTCGGCGACAAGCCTGGCGGCGGCGCCGAGCGGGTTCAGTGACTCGGCGATGCGTGACACAGCCTCGCCGAAGACGAGGTGACCGTCAGATACGCTGACCAGTCTCTTCGACATATGAGCTGCTTTCCGTGTAGGTGTTTTTGGTGAGGAGGTGCGGACGGACTTCGGATCAACCGCAGGTGTTCGCTGCTTGAGCGGTGGCTGGGGACCGCCGCGAACAGGATGCATGGCCGCATGCTCTGATCAGCGGGACGTGCCAGGGGCAAGCCCCTCGACGACAAGCAATGCCGGCAGATTTACGAGATACAAGCCCCCTGGGTAGAACTAGATCCACAGTCCGATGGATCCGCCTGCCGCGATTATGGCAGTACCTGAGTCGGCGTAAAGCAGAAGCGACGACACCGACCAGCACCATCACTCCGCTACGGCAACGAACCAGCGGCACCGACGGACAGGCCCGTCAAGAAAGCCCGGAACATGGTGCCGAACCCGGTCACGGACCCGAGCCGCCAGCCGACACGGCTGAGCGAAGGTCCCCCGCACCTCAGGATCAAAACCGCCAGCAGCGGCCGGTCCAGCTCCAACCGACTCTCATAGACCACGTGCCCGCCCGTCGTCACCGACGCGTATCTCCCCGAGTAATGGGTCATCCCGTGTACCTACCGGACATCCCGCCACGGCATCGACTCCGCGAAGTCCGCCGACCGCAACTGTCGTACCGGCACTTCACGTACCGACGCGTCCTCGTACCGGATCGACGCCGTTGGAACCTTGCGTGTATGACGAGTGGTGCCCGAGCTCCGTATCGTCATGCTCTGGACGGTACGGAGCCCACGCGTGCCCCGACCCGAAAGACCGCAAGAGATCGAAAACGGCGGCCACGGACTGTACTGAATGCGCACCGCGTCCCGGATTTGCGTATTCATTGCGCATCCTCAGCCGGCATTGCGCACCGATCCGCGGATCCTGGAACCGGTCCCTCAGGCCAGGCTGTCCCGCCAGGCCCGGTGCAGGTCGGCGAAACGGCCCGTCCCCGCGATCAGTTCGGCGGGGCTGCCGTCCTCGACGATGCGGCCTCCCTCCATGACCAGGACCCGGTCCGCGATCTCCACCGTGGAAAGCCGGTGGGCGATCACGACTGCCGTACGACCCCGCAGTACCGTCACCATCGCCCGCTGAACGGCCCGTTCGCCGGGGATGTCCAGGGAGCTGGTCGCCTCGTCGAGGATCAGGACCGCCGGGTCGGCGAGCAACGCCCGGGCAAAAGCGACGAGTTGGCGCTGCCCGGCCGAGATGCGACCGCCGCGCTTGCGGACGTCGGTGTCGTAGCCCTCGGGCAGCGCGCTGATGAAATCGTGCGCACCGATCGCCTTCGCCGCCCGCTCGATCTCCTCGCGGCTCGCGTCCGGGCGGCCGATCGCGATGTTCTCGGCGATCGTGCCGGAGAACAGGAACGCCTCCTGGGTCACCATCACCACTCCTCGCCGCAGTTCGGGCAGCGCGAGGTCACGCAGGTCCACGCCGTCCAGCAGGACCCTGCCGTCGGAGGGGTCGTAGAAGCGGGCGAGCAGTTTGGCGAGCGTGGACTTGCCGGCGCCCGTCGCCCCGACCACGGCCACCGTCTGCCCGGCCGGCAACGTCAGCGAGAAGCTCGGCAGCACCTCGCCGCCCGTGCGGTACGCGAACCGGACGCCCTCGAACACGACCTCGCGGCCAGGGTGGTCACCCTCCGCGGGAGGAAGCCGCCGGGGCGTGGACGGTTCGGGAACCGACGGCGTCTGTGCCAGCAGCCCCGCGATCTTCTCCAGTGAGGCCGCGGCCGACTGGTACGCGTTGAGAAACATGCCGAGCCGGTCGATGGGGTCGTACAGGCGCCGGAGGTAGAGAACCGCGGCCGCCAGCACACCCAGTGCCAGCGAGCCTTCCGCCACCCGGTACGCACCCCACAGCACAATTCCGGCCACCGCCGTGTTGGCCACCAGCCGGGAGCCGGTCACATAGCGGGCCATCTCCAGGAGCGCGTCGCCATTGGTCCGCGCGTGCCGCTCGTTCAGGACGCGGAAGCCCGCGTCGTTGGCCTCCTCGCGGCGGAACGCGCGCACCGGCCGGATCCCGTTCATCGTCTCCGCGAACTTCACGATGACCGCTGCGATCGCGGTCGACCGACGGCGGAAGATCCGGCCCGCCCGGCGCCGGTAGAGCCGGATCAGCCAGTACAGCGGTACGAGGGACGCCACCGCCACCGCGCCCAGGCCGGGGTCCAGCCACAGGAGCATCGCCGAGATGTAGACGAACGACAGGATCACCGTGACCAGTTCCTGCAGGCCCTCGCTGAGCAGTTCGCGCAGCGACTCGACGTCCGTCGTGGAGCGGGAGATCAGCCGGCCCGAGGTGTAACGCTCGTGGAAGTCGATGCTCAGCGCCTGCGCGTGGCGGAAGATCCGGCCCCGCAGATCGAGCAGCACGTCCTGGTTGACGCGGGCGGAGGCGACGATGAACGCATACTGCAGACCGCCGGCCGTCGCCGCGGAGAGCAGGTACGCGACCGCCACCGCGATCAGCGGACCATGGTCGCCGTGCCGCAACGCCGGTACGGCGCGGTCGAGGGCGTAGGCCACCAGCAGCGGGCCCACCTGCACCGCGGCCTGCTGCAGCAGAAGCAGCACGCAGGTCAGGAGGGTGCGGGCGCGGAGCGGGGCGAGCAGTGACCGCAGCAGCGTGCCCGTGGCGCCCGGTGGTGTGGGGAGGGTGTCCCGGTCGAAGGGATCGTCACAGGTGCCGGGCCCCGGGGCGGACCGGCCCCCGGCTGTGTCCTCGCCGTTCGCGCTGTTCTCGCCGGCCGGCGCGGTCGATCGGGGTCTTCCCTGCTCGGACGAGGCGGAGAGCTTGGGGAAGGGCGCCGTCATCGGGCCTCCTCGCTGTTCTCGGAGTCTCCGGACATCAGATGGGCGTACTCGGCGTTCGTGCGCAGCAGTTCCTGGTGAGTGCCGACTGCGGCGATACGGCCGCCGGAGAGCAGGGCGACGCGGTCGGCGAGCAGGACCGTGGACGGGCGGTGCGCGACGACCAGGGCGGTCGTCCCGTCCAGCACCCGGCGCAGCGCCGCCTCGACCGCGGCCTCCGTGTGCACGTCCAGGGCGGAGAGGGGATCGTCGAGGACGAGGAAGCGGGGGCCGCCGACGACCGCGCGGGCCAGCGCGAGACGCTGGCGCTGGCCGCCGGACAGACTCAGGCCCTGCTCGCCGACCTGGGTCCCGGTGCCCTGGGGGAGGGCGTGCGCGAAGTCGGCCTGGGCGATCGCGAGGGCGCGCTCCAGCTCCCGGTCGCCCGCGGAGTCCGGGGCGCCCATGAGGACGTTGTCGGCGACGGTGGCGGAGAAGAGGGTGGGCTCCTCGAAGGCGACGGCCACGAGTTCGCGCAGCGTTTCGCGGGGCATGGCGGTGATGTCCCGGCCGTCCAGGGTGATCCGGCCGGAGGTGGCCTCGTGCAGACGGGGGATGAGCGCGGTGAGCGTGGTCTTGCCGCTGCCGGTGGCGCCGACGAGGGCCATGGTCTCGCCGGGGCGGACGTGGAGGTCGATGCGGTCGAGGAGGGGCGGGGAGCCGGAGGGGGCGTCGGGGTAGCGGAACCGGATGCCGTGGAAACGGAGACCGTCCTGCGCGGCCGCGGGCGGTCGTGCCGCCGGGTCGACGGGGGTTCCTCCTGCTCCGCCGGCGAAGGCGTGGGTTCGGGGGAGGACGGGCGCGGCCGCGTCCTGCTCCGGCTCCTCGTCCATCACTTCGAAGAATCGCTCCGTCGCCGTCGCCGCCTCCTGACTCATCGCCAGCAGGAAGCCGATCGAGTCCACCGGCCAGCGCAGCGCCAGCGCCGTGGACAGGAACGCCACCAACGTCCCCGCGGAGAGGGCGCCGTCGGCCACTCGTACCGTGCCCAGCACCAGGGCCGCCCCGATCGCCAGCTCCGGCAGTGTGACGATGACCGCCCAGATCGAGGCGAGCAGCCGAGCCTTCGCCAGCTCCGTCCCGCGCAGCGTCCCCGACAGTTCCCGGAACGCCCGGGCCTGGCTGCGGTGCCGCCCGAACCCCTTGACGATCCGGATGCCGAGCACACTCTCCTCGACCACGGTGGTCAGATCGCCCACCTGGTCCTGCGCCCGCCGCGCCACCTGCGCGTACCGCCGCTCGAAGACCGCGCACATGACCATCACCGGGATGCCGGGCCCGAGGATGACCAGTCCGAGCGTCCAGTCCTGGAGCAGCATGATGATCACGCCGACCAGAATCGTCACGGCGTTGACCAGGAGGAACGTAAGTGGAAAGGCGAGGAACTGACGCAGCAGCATCAGATCCGTCGTGCCTCGCGACAACAGCTGCCCCGACGGCCAGCGGTCGTGGAAGGCGACCGGAAGCCGCTGCAGATGGCGGTAGAGATCAGCCCGCATGTCCGCCTCGACCCGGGACAACGGCCGGGCGACCAGCAAGCGCCGTATCCCGAACAGCAGCGCCTCGGCGATCCCGAGGAGCAGCAGATACAGCGCGCCGAGCCACACACCCGCCGGGTCCCGGTCCGCCACCGGCCCGTCCACCAGCCACTTCAGGACGAGCGGGATCACCAGGCCGACACACGACGCGACGACCGCGACGAACGCGGCGGCGAACAGCCGCAGTCGCACCGGCCGCACATAGGGCCACAGTCGCAGCAGGGTGCGGACGGCGGAACGTTCCTTGGGCGATACAGGTGGTGTGGGCATCACGGGCGAGCCTACGGACCGGCACTGACAGTGCCCACCGAGTTTTGGCCGGACCGGGGTCCGCCGCGGGTCCTACGACCTGCGCGTTCGAGGGGCCGTACGCGATGGGCGGTGCGACCGCCCAGGCCCACCCGGAGTCCTCGGCCGGTCCTTTGCCTGCGCGTTCAGCCCTGCGCCCGGGCGTTCGAGGGACCGCCCGCCGGATCGGACGCGAACGGCGCGACCCGGTGGGACAGACGTCGGGCAAGGGGCAGAGCCACGCCCACGCGGTCGGTCCCCCGTTGAAAGATCATCGTTCTTGGTCGGTGGGCACCCTGGCCGAGGGAGCCGCCGCCCCGTCCGCGACCCGGAGCAGCAGCACCGCCCGTGCCGGCACCGTCACCGTCGCCCCCGCCCGGTGCACCGTCCCCGGCGGGTCGGCCTGCTCCTCACAGGACGTGTCCACGACCAGTTCGTACCGGTGCGCCCACGGCGGGCCCGGCAGCACGAAGCTCACCGGGCGGTCCCCCGCGTGCAGCACGGCCAGGAAGCTGTCGTCCACCACCGGTGCGCCGCGGGAGTCACGGCCCGGTATGTCACGACCGGAGAGGTACATGCCCAGGGTCGCGGCCGGCGCGTACCAGTCGCGCTCGGTCATCTCCGCCCCGCGCGCCGTGAACCACGCCAGGTCCCTGAGGCCGTCCGCCGAATGGGCCCTACCGGAGAAGAACGCCCGGCGGCGCAGCACCGGATGACGGTGGCGCAGTTCGATCAACCGCGCGGTCAGGTCGAACAGCGCCCGCCAGCCGGGCGCGTCCCGGAGGCTCCAGTCGACCCAGCCGATCTCGTTGTCCTGGCAGTACGCGTTGTTGTTGCCCCGCTGGGTGCGGCCCATCTCGTCGCCCGCCACGAGCATCGGCACGCCCGTCGACAGCAACAGTGTCGTCAGCAGGTTCCGCAACTGCCGTCGCCTGAGCGCCCGTACCCGCTCGTCATCCGTCTCGCCCTCCGCGCCGCAGTTCCACGAGCGGTTGTCGTCCGAGCCGTCGCGGTTGCCCTCGCCATTGGCCTCGTTGTGCTTGCGCTCGTACGACACCAGGTCGCGCAGCGTGAAACCGTCGTGCGCCGTCACGAAGTTGACCGACGCATACGGGCGGCGGCCGCCCCAGGCGTACAGGTCGCTCGACCCCGACAGGCGGTAGCCCAGGTCGCGGACGTCCGGCAGTGCGCCCCGCCAGAAGTCCCGTACGGCATTGCGGTAGCGGTCGTTCCACTCGGTCCACAGCGGCGGGAAAGCCCCCACCTGGTAGCCGCCCGAGCCGACGTCCCACGGCTCCGCGATCAGCTTCACCCGGCGCAGCACCGGGTCCTGGGCGATGACCGCCAGGAACGGGGACAGCATGTCGACGTCGTGCATCGACCTCGCCAGCGCCGCGGCAAGGTCGAAGCGGAAACCGTCCACCCCCATCTCCGTCACCCAGTAGCGCAGGGAATCGGTGATCAGGCGCAGCACGTGCGGCTGCACCACGTGCAGGGTGTTGCCGCAGCCCGTGTAGTCCGCGTACCGGCGCGCGTCCGACTGCAGACGGTAGTAGCCGCGGTTGTCGATCCCCTTCAGCGACAGCATCGGGCCCAGCTCGTCCGCCTCCGCCGTGTGGTTGTAGACCACGTCGAGGATCACCTCGATCCCGGCCGCGTGCAGCGCCCGTACCATCCGCTTGAACTCGCCGACCTGCTGGCCGGCCGTGCCGGAGGACGCATAGGCCGCGTGCGGGGCGAAGTACCCGATCGAGTTGTAGCCCCAGTAGTTCGTCAGACCCCGCCGGAGCAGGTGGTCCTCATGGGCGAACTGGTGCACCGGCAGCAGTTCCACCGCTGTCACGCCCAGCTTCACCAGGTGCTCGACCGCCGCCGGGTGCGCAAGGCCCGCGTAGGTGCCGCGCAGTTCCTCGGGGATGTCCGGGTGCCGCCGGGTGAAGCCGCGGACATGCAGCTCGTAGATCACCGAGTCGGCCCACGGCGTCTTCGGGCGGTGGTCGTACGTCCATTCGTCGTCGGGTCCGCCATCGTGCACGACGACGCCCTTGGGGACGTACGGCGCAGAGTCCCGCTCGTCGCGCACGGTGTCGGCGACATGCTGCTGCGGCCAGTCCCGGACATGCCCGTACACCTCCGGCGGCAGGCCACCGTGTCCGACGTCCATGGCGCCGTCCACCGCGCGCGCGTACGGGTCCAGAAGCAGCTTCGCCGGGTTCCAGCGCGCCCCGGTCCACGGGTCCCAGCGTCCGTGGACCCGGAAGCCGTACCGCTGTCCGGGCATCACGCCCGGTACGAAACCGTGCCAGATCTCGTGGGTCAGCTCCGTGAGCCGGACCCGGGTCTCCCGGCTGTCGGCGCCCCGCCCGTCGAACAGGCACAGCTCGACCGCCTCCGCGCCGCCCGCCCACAGCGCGAAGTTGGTGCCCACGACACCGTCCGGGCCCGCGCGGAAGCGCGCCCCGAGCGGCGTGGGCGCGCCCGGCCACACGGGCACGGGCGGCCCCGGGTGCCGCCTGCCGTTGAGCACGGCGGCCGGACGCGCGGACCGTCCCTCGTCCGCCCGCTCCTCCTGTACTGCCTCCTGCACGGCCTCCCGCTCGGCTGCGCTCGACACGTTCCGGCCTCCCGCGGCTCGTCGGGACGACACGGAAAGGGCGCACGGTGTCCCGCCTCCTGCCGGCCAAGCCCGACTCCGGCGCGCCCCTGCGGCTCACGGGCGCGGCTCCCCGTCGCGTCGTCCTCCCCACTGTTCTGCCCAGAGCGTGGCTCGCACTCACGTTTCCCCAGGAGGGCTGGGTCGTTGGGATCGTCGTGATGCACGTACAGACACGCGCGCGACGCGCAGGAGCCGCGCTGGCCGCCGCATTGACCTGGGCGGGTCTCATGGCCGGCTGCACTTCCCACGGATTCGACGACATGCTCGGCAAGGCGCCCGCGGCCGAGAACGTCATCCATGTCACCCCGGACGACGGCAGCAAGCAGGTGCGCCCCGGCCGGCCGTTGCTGGTCCGGGTGCCGGAGGGCCGTCTGGAATCGGTGACCGTCGTCCGGTCCCAGGACGGACAGGACTCGCCGGTGCGCGGGCACCTCTCCGACAACGGCAAGGTCTGGCAACCCGACGAGCGCCGCCTCGCGCTCGCCGCCAGGTACACGGTCGACGCGGTGGCCCTCGACGGCGACGGCCACCGCACGGCCCGCCACTGCGTCTTCACCACCTTCGTCCCCGACGAGCGGTTCATCGGCTACGTCACTCCCGAGAACCGCTCGACCGTGGGCACCGGGATGATCGTGTCCCTCCAGTTCAACCGGCAGATCTCCGACCGGGCCGCGGTCGAGCGCGCGATCCGTGTGACCGCGACGCCGGCGGTCGAGATCCGCCCGCACTGGTTCGGCAGGGACCGCCTCGATTTCCGGCCCGAGGAGTACTGGAAGCCGGGCACCCAGGTCACCGTCGCGCTGGGGCTGCGTGATGTTGAGGGTGCGCCCGGGGTGTACGGACTGCAGTACAAGACCGTCTCGTTCACCGTCGGCCGCAGCCAGGTCTCCCTCGTCGACGCGGCCACCCACACCATGAGGGTGCGCCGCGACGGCCGCCTGATCGGCACCGTGCCGATCACCGCGGGCGCCCCGAAGACCACCACGTACAACGGGAAGATGGTGGTCATGGAGATGTTCGAGGTCACCCGCATGAACAGCCGCACGGTCGGCTTCGGCGGTGAGTACGACATCCCGGATGTCCCGCACGCCATGCGCCTGACCAGCTCCGGCACCTTCGTGCACGGCAACTACTGGGCGCCGCACGCCCCCGGGCACACCAACGTCAGCCATGGCTGCGTGGGGCTCAGGGACGTCAAGGGCGGCGGCTCCGACACCCCCGCGGCCTGGTTCTTCGACCGAAGCCTCGTCGGTGACGTCATCGAGGTCGTCCACAGCGAGGACAAGCAGGTCTCTCCCGACAACGGGCTCGGCGGGTGGAACATGAGCTGGGACGACTGGAAGGCCGGCGGCGCGGTGGGGTAGCGCGGCACGGGGGAGGCAGGGGGTGCGCGCCGGGCGGCCCGGTGCTCCTTGGCGCTGCCCAAGTTGGGACTGAACGGTGACAATCCCGGGGAGTCATCGGGCCGGGGCGTGTGATTAATTTTGCGCAATGCGCGCGGGTCGCGCTGGGGTGCGGGCCTTGTCAGGCCGTGCGAGGGGAGACGGGAAAAGTGAACGGGCGACCGATATCGGGGGCGTCGGTTGACGCGCGCGTGAGAGGGGCGCAGGGGCGCGCCGGTGACGCGGGGACGAGCGGGCGGGGGTCCGAAGGGATGGGCACGGCGGGCCTCTCGGCACCGGCGGCGGCGCCCCGGGGGCGGACGAGCCGACCGCAGCGGCGTGGGCGCGGGAGGCTGACGGCACTGATATTCGGTGCCCTCCTGCTCACCACCACCGCGTGCGGCGGGGGAGGGAACGCCCGCCCGGGGGCCGGTGACGGGCAGGGCAATGGCTCCGGCACGGCCGGCAGCAAGCAGTCCCAGGCCGTCGTCACCATAACCCCGAAGAACGGTTCCAAGTCCGTGGACACCAGCGGCGCCCTCAAGGTGACCGCCGCCAAGGGCAGGCTGACCGAGGTCACGGTCCAGGACGCCAAGGCCGCGCGGTCGCCGGGCAGATCAGCGGCGGGGGCGCCGACTGGACGCCCTCGACCCATCTGGCGGCGGCCACCACGTACAAGGTTCACGCGGTCGCCAAGGACTCCGCGGGTCTCACCTCCGCCGAGGAGTCCTCGTTCACCACGCTCACCCCGCAGAACACCTTCGTCGGCACCTACACGCCCGACGAAGGCACCACCGTCGGCGTCGGCATGCCGTTCTCGATCCGCTTCACGCGGGGCATCACGCACCCGGCCGACGTCGAGAAGGCCATCACCATCAAGACCGAGCCGGCCGTGGAGGTCCGCGGCCACTGGTTCGGCAACGACCGCCTCGACTTCCGGCCCCAGGAGTACTGGAAGCCCGGTACCAAGGTCACCGTGAACCTGAACCTCGACGGTGTCGAGGGCCGGCCCGGTGTCTACGGCACGCAGGTCAGGACCGTGAACTTCACCATCGGCCGCAGCCAGGTATCCACCGTCGACGCCAAGACCCACGAAATGGTCGTCCGGCGGGACGGCAACGTCGTCAAGACCCTCCCCGCCACCACCGGCAAGCCGGGCTACGACACCTGGAACGGCCAGATGGTCATCAGCGAACGCCTGGTGGTGACCCGGATGAACGGCGAGACCGTCGGTTACGGCGGCGAGTACGACATCAAGGACGTGCCGCACGCCCAGCGCCTGACCGACTCCGGCACCTTCATCCACGGCAACTACTGGGGCGGCGACGCCTTCGGCAACTACAACGCGAGCCACGGCTGCGTCGGCCTGCGCGACGTCCGCGGCGGCTACGACGGATCGGTTCCGGCCGCCTGGTTCTACAACAACTCGATGATCGGCGACGTCGTCATCGTGAAGAACTCCGACGACAGGACGGTCGAGCCCGACAACGGGCTCAACGGCTGGAACATGTCCTGGGACGAGTGGATCAAGTAGGGACGTTCTCCCGTCGGACCCGGTGAGCCGCTGTGAGCGAGCACACCGGGTCCGGTGGCGTTAGTGCCCGTTAACCTTCGTGGCATGACTGTGCATCTCGAAGTCGCCGAGGGCGTGGGCACGCTCCGTCTGGACCGCCCGCCCATGAACGCGCTGGACGTCGCCACCCAGGACCGGCTCAAGGAGCTCGCCGAGGAGATCACGCGCCGCGAGGACGTGCGCACCGTGGTGATCCACGGGGGCGAGAAGGTGTTCGCGGCGGGCGCGGACATCAAGGAGATGCAGGGCATGGACCATGCCGCGATGGTCCTGCGCTCGCGCGCCCTGCAGGAGTCCTTCACCGCCATCGCCCGTATCCCCAAGCCGGTCGTCGCCGCCATCACCGGCTATGCCCTGGGCGGGGGGTGCGAGCTGGCGCTGTGCGCCGACTACCGCATCGCCGCCGAGAACGCGAAGCTGGGGCAGCCGGAGATCCTGCTCGGCCTGATCCCGGGTGCCGGCGGCACCCAGCGGCTGGCGCGCCTGATCGGCCCGTCCAAGGCCAAGGACCTGATCTTCACGGGCCGGATGGTGAAGGCGGACGAGGCGCTGACGCTGGGGCTGGTCGACAGGGTGGTGCCGGCCGGGGAGGTGTACGCCGAGGCACACGCCTGGGCCGCGAAGCTCGCCCAGGGTCCGGCGATCGCGCTGCGCGCCGCCAAGGAGGCCGTCGACACCGGCCTCGAGACGGACATCGAGACCGGACTCGCGGTGGAGCGCACCTGGTTCGCGGGCCTCTTCGCGACCGAGGACCGCGAGCGCGGAATGCGCAGTTTCGTGGAAGAAGGGCCGGGCAAGGCGAAGTTCGCCTGACCCGGCCCAACCTGAGAATTGTTCAGCAAGTTACGCAGATCCACTTGTAGTTGACGCGACGTCCTACCCGGTGTCCCCCGATGGGGCGGTTTATGGCAACCTTAAGACAACCTTAAGGCCATCTGGTCCCGGTCGTCTGGACCTTGCCCCCAACTGACCTGTCATTGCAGGCCGGTTGGGGTGCAAGGGGTCCCATTGTGCAGGTGGCATATGCCGATCGAAGGGTGTGGAATGTACTGTTCCGGGGGGCGTATTCCGTCGTAACGCCTCCGAGTGGCGTCCTGTACGGCCATGATGGGTGCATGGCGGGGCTGGAGGGTGTCGAACAGCCGCGGCGGCACGCGAGTGCGACCGCGGCACGCTGGTCGCCTGCGGTCGAGGACGAACGGGCGCTCAAAGCACTTGAGTTGTTCGGCAATCCCGCGGACGCGGAGGTGCCTCTGCCCTCCCGGCCCGAATCCGCTGCCACCGCGCGCCGGCTCGTCCAGGTCGTCATCCTGCGCCACTGGGGGCTCACCCCGAGGATGACCGAGGACGCGGTTCTGCTCGTCTCCGAACTCGTCGGCAACGCCGTGCGGCACACCGGGGCACGCGTCTTCGGGTTACGCCTGCGCCGCCGCCGGGGCTGGATCCGTGTCGAGGTCCGCGACCCCTCCCGCGGACTGCCCTGTCTGATTCCGGTCCAGGAACTGGATCTGAGCGGGCGCGGTCTCTTCCTCGTCGACAAGCTCGCCGACCGCTGGGGGGTCGATCTGCTGCCGCGCGGCAAGACGACATGGTTCGAGATGCGGGTCGCCGACCGCTGAGCGCGGCGCGCCGGCACGGCAGAAGCCCCGGCCGCCGTGCGGCCAGGGCTTCTTCGGGCGCCGCGAGCGGATTTGGGGTGTACGCCACGGCGCCTGCGACGAACCGGTGCCCGGGTCAATGGGTGGCTGCCGCAAGGTCGACTATCGCAGATGAATGCGGCAGGTCCACAATCGGGTTCGGTCATGGAACCGTACCGGTGCGGCCCTTGTGGTCCGACCGGCGGGGCGCACTCCCGTGCGACCCGCCCCTTCCGTCGGCGCTCCAATCGTCGATTTCGGCGCCGTTGCGCCTTTAAATAGGGAGAGTGACCACGCCCGCCCCTTTCTCCCCACCGGACCGTGAGTCGGACACCGCGCGGGCGGTGCCCGACCGCCGTACCGCACTGCGCACGGGCGCGGCGCTCGCCGCCGCCGGTGCCTTCGCAGCCGCTTGCGCCCCCGGCGATCGCGTCGTCCACCCGACCGTTCCGCCCCGTCCCGACAACTCCCGCGGCTCGCGCGCCACGGCCGCCGCGCCCGCGCCCCGCGCCTTCCCGCAGCAGCCCGCCCAGATCGCCCACGGCCCCCGAGACCGCCACCAGGTCGCCCTGACCTTCCACGGCCAGGGTGACCCGTCCTACGCCGTGTCGATCCTCGACACGGCGGAGAAGGCCGGCGCGAAGATCACCGTGCTCGCGGTCGGCACCTGGCTCGACCAGCACCCGGAAGTCGCCCGGCGCATCCTCAAGGGCGGTCACGACCTCGGCAACCACACCCTGCGTCACGTCGGCATCAACACCCTGCCCGAGGCCGACGCGCTTGCCGAGATCCAGGGCTGTGCCGACCGGCTGCACCGGCTCACCGGATCCATCGGCACCTGGTTCCGCCCCTCCCGCGCCCCGCGCGCCACCCCGCTCGTCGAACGGCTGGCCCGTCGCGTCGGCTATCCGCACGTCCTGTCGTACGACGTCGACTCGCTCGACTACACCTCGCCGGGCGCATCCGCGGTCACCCGCAAGGTCATGGGCGACGTCCGCGGCGGGTCGGTGGTGAGCATGCATTTCGGGTACGCGGACACGGTCGCCGCCCTGCCCGACATCCTGCACGAACTCGACCACCGCGGCCTGACCGCGGTGACCACCACGGAGCTGCTGAGTTGATGCACCCCACGACCGTCACCCGCGTACTGATCGCCGGCATCGCCCTCGCGGCCCTCACCGGTTGCACCAGCGGATCACCCCACAAGAACGAGGCCCTGCCGACCAAGGCCCCGCTCAAACCCGCCCAGCGAGCCGACCCCGGGCTGCCGGGTATGCCGCCCCTGCTCGACCCGAAGGACGTCTACGCGGCCGACCGGCCGAACCAGCTCTCCCCGGTGGTGAAGGACTTCCCGTCCCGGGTCTACGTCCCCAACACCATCTCCAACACGGTGTCCGTCATCGACCCGGAGACGTACAAGGTCATCGACACCATCCCGGTCGGCCGCCAGCCCCAGCACGTCGTGCCTTCCTGGGACCTGAAGACGCTGTGGGTCAACAACGACCTGGGCAACACCCTCATCCCCATCGACCCGAAGACCGGCAAGGCCGGAAAGCCGGTCGCCGTGCACGACCCGTACAACCTCTACTTCACGCCCAACGGCAGATACGCGATCGTGATGGCCTCCAAGGACCGCCAGTTGGTCTTCCGGGACGCGCACACCATGAAGGTGGCGAAGGCCGTGCCGGTGAGCTGCTACGGCGTCAACCACGCCGACTTCTCGCCGGACGGCCGCTACTTCATCGTCTCCTGCGAGTTCAGCGGTGAACTGCTGAAGGTCGACACCGAGAAGATGGAGGTCATCGGCCAACAGAAGCTGCCGGTCCACGGGTCCATGCCGCAGGACGTGAAGGTCTGCCCGGACGGCAAGACCTTCTACATCGCCGACATGGTGGCCAACGGTCTGTGGATCGTGGACGGCGACAGCTTCGGCAAGCCGGAGTTCCTGCCCACCGGCAAGGGCGCGCACGGCCTCTACGTCAGCCGCGACTCCCGCGAGATGTACATCTCCAACCGGGGCGAGGGCACCATCTCCGTCTTCGACTTCACTCAGAACCGGCTGACCGACAAGTGGCGCCTGCCCGGTGGTGGCAGCCCCGACATGGGCGGCGTCTCGGCCGACGGCAAGGTCCTGTGGCTGTCCGGCCGTTACAACGCCGAGGTGTACGCCCTCGACACCGGCACCGGGAAGGAACTGGCCCGCATCAAGGTCGGCAACGGCCCGCACGGCCTCGCCGTCTACCCGCAGCCGGGCCGCTACTCGCTGGGGCACACGGGCGTCTTCCGGTGACGCCGACGCGCCGCTACGGGGCGATGAGCAGCGCTTCAGCACCCACCGGAACACAGCCCGCGGCCAGGAACGCCCGCAGACTGCGGGCGTTCCCCGGGGAGACCCGGGCCCACACAGCGCGTCGCAGCCCACCGCGCCGAGGGCCTCGGCCACCTACTGCGGAGCCTCGTCCGTGAACCCGACGGAGTGCGCCGTGAAGGCGATGACCCCCGCGTCCCGACGGGAGTGCTGCGGCACGACGGTGGTGCCGCCGTCCTCCGGGCGGTGCTGGCCGGCGAGACGACGGTCGCGGAGGTGGCGGCCACGCACGTGGCTGCCCTGGGCGCGCAGATCCGCGCCCGGAAGGTGACCCGGGCGGTGCCGTCGACCGTGGCGCGACGCGGTTCCAGCGCGGAGGAGATGACGTTGATGAACAAGTTGGCGCGGCTGTCGGCCGCCGAGCGAAGGCGCATCATCGAAGACTTCATGGCGGAGATCTCCGAGGGGCTCGACACGGTGGACCCGGACATCCGCAACCGGCTCCGGTTCGCCGCGGCACATCAGCTGACGGCCCTCGTGAACGGCCTCGAACCCCCGTCCGCGCCCGACGAGGAGTTCGCCTGGGTGGTCGCTGCGTTGAAGGCCCGGACGGACCGTTAATCTGACCTCCGTCAGTAGGACGGCCGTACGACGGCAAAAGCACCAAGAAGGGGCGGATCGGTGGCGGACATCGAGGAAGCACGCAAGCAGTTCGAGCGGATCGATGCGGACGGTGACGGATTCATCACCGCCGCCGAGTTCAAGTCCGCCCTGGCCCAGGGGGGCGACTGGAACGTCACCGACACGGTGGCCGAGGCCGTCATCAGGACCCGGGACCTCAACGGCGACAAGGTCCTCTCGTTCGACGAGTTCTGGACGTACCTGAACAAGTGACGCGACCGCACGCGTGACGTGCGACGCGCCGAGAGGGGCGCCTGTCTCCCGGGGACAGGCGCCCCTCCCGTCATGTCCGCCGTGCGGTCCGCGCGCTCCGGCAGCCGTTCGGCGTATCGCCGGAATAGGGCGAGCCGTGGGGAGGTTGGCCCAGCGCACCGGCGGAGCCACCGGGCTCCGCGCGACATCGACCTCCGGAAGGGCCAGGCGAGTCAGGACATGAAGATCGGCATCATCGGAGCGGGCAACATCGGCGGCAACCTCACCCGGCGGCTCACCGCCCTCGGCCACGATGTCTCCGTCGCCAACTCCCGCGGCCCGCACACCCTCACCGCACTGGCCGAGGAGACGGGCGCGACCCCCGTCCCGGTCGAGGAGGCGGCCCGCGGCGCCGAAGTAGTCGTGGTCACCGTCCCCGTCAAGGCGGTACCGGATCTGCCCTCCGGCCTGCTCGACGGGGCGGCCGACGGCGTGGCGGTCATCGACACCGGCAACTACTACCCCCAGCAGCGGGACGGCAGGATCGCGGCGATCGAGGACGAGGGCCTCACCGAGAGCCGCTGGACCGAGAGGCAGATCGGCCATCCCGTGATCAAGGCCTTCAACGGCACCTACGCGCAGGACATCCTGGACCGTCCCCGCCCGGCCGGTGCCCCCGACCGTATGGCGCTCCCGGTCGCGGGGGACGACGAGGCGGCCAAGCGGCGCGTGCGGGCCCTGATCGACGAACTCGGCTTCGACACGGTCGACGCCGGCGGCATCGACGACTCCTGGCGTCAGCAGCCCGGCACCCCGGTGTACGGCCTGCAGGCGGGCGCCGACGCCGTCACCAAGGCGCTGGCGGAGGCCTCCCCGGAGCGCACCCCGGACTTCCGCGCATAGCGGCCGTCGGTCGGACGACCTCCAGGGGCAGGTGCGGTCCGCCCGGACGTCACCACCGAGGACCTGCTGTTGGTCCTGGCGGCGCTGGGGCGGACCGTTCCCGCGCCACCGAGGACCTGCTGTTGGCCGTGGCGGCGCCGGGGCGGACCGTTCCCGCGCCACCGAGGACCTGCTGTTGGTCCTGGCGGCGCCGGGGCGGACCGTTCCCGCGCTCACCACGGCCGCCCCGGACGGCCGGCGCCGCCCGCTCGCCCTGCTCCTGGACGGCCCGCGCGCGTCCCGCCGTACCCCGCCTGCCCGCGCCCGCGCTCACCGCCGCCCAGCTGGGCGAGGTGCTGCTCGAGATGGGCCCGCACCGGCGGGGTTGAGGCCGCCGCCGGCTCAGCCTCCCGAGGCCCACGTCCGCAGCGCGGCCGTGCTGGCGAAGTTCGCGACGTCCTTGTCGACGGGGTCGGAGCTGTACTGGTGGAACCGCCACGACGCCTGGATCCGGGGCTTGCCCGCGGTGACGTAGTCGGCGATCCACAGGCCGTCCCCGGCGTAGGACGTGGTGTCGATGGTGAGCCAGAAGTCCCGGTTGGTGTAGAGGACCACCCGGTTGTGGGGCCGGAGCTGCTTCACCGCGCGGATGAAGCCGTCCTTCTCGGCGTTGCTCGCGTGTGTGCCGTCACCGGTCGTCTCCCAGTCCACGGCCAGCAGGTCGCCCGCCTTCTCCGGGGTTCTGCCGACGAAGTACTCGGCCTGGGCCGTGATGTTGCCGGGCCACAGGAAGTGGTAGAAGCCGACGACGCAGCCGGCCTCCCGGGCCGTCTTCGTCTGGGCGGTGAGCTTGGGGTTCACATACGAGTGCCCCTCCGTCGCCTTGATGAAGACGAAGGAGAGGCCGCTCGTGTCGTACGCGGATGACTGGTACGGGCTGACGTCGACGCCTCGCAGCATGGGGGCTCCCTGATGCGCTCGTGGGGGGCAGGGATGTATGCCTGTTTCACCTTGGCATGGGTGATATGCCCCGGAGGCGCGAAGGTCAGCCCCTGTCAGCCGTCGAACTGAGAACCGAGGGCGACTTGGCCACCCAGTCGGAGGTGATCACGCTCGCGTGGTCGGCGGCGAGCAACGACAGCCGTGCCGCCACCTCGGCGTCCGTCGGGTTCGTGGACGAGATCGCCGGCGACACGCCCGCCGCATCCGTCATGATCAGGATGTAGTGACTGGTGTCGTACCAGGACGTGTCGTAGCCGTTGTTGACGTACGACGCGGCGTCGCCGTCGTAGAACACGAACCACGGGCGGATGGAGGCGTCGTAGCGGCTGGTGCGCGGGTCGCCGGAGGCGGCGCCCAGAACGGCCGGGAAAGCCTGGGCCTTGGAGATGTTCCCGGCGGCGTACAGGTCGCGCAGATATTCGCCGTACTCCCGGTCCGTCCAGTAGTGGTCGAACGGGTTCTTCATCTCGACGGTGCCGGGGATGAGTTCGAAGAGGACCTTGCCCCTGAGGGCGTCGCGGGAGGGCCAGGCGTTCGCCTTCGCGGCCGCGTCGAGCGTCGAGTACCGGGAGCCCAGCAGGTCGGACGGCTTGTAGACCATGTTGCCGAGCTTCGACGACACCAGCGCGTCGAACTCGTCCGGGCCGAGGCCGCGGTTGTTGTTGAAGCCGTCCTTCATCTCCACCTTGAAGATGATCGGCCGGTGGTCGGGGTGCAACTGGTGCCAGGCGGCGATGTTGTCGAGACAGCTGCCGAGGTCCTGGTTGCGGCTCTTGCCGTACAGCTCGCCCGGGGTCTTCGCCGCCTCGCAGTTGTTGTCGTCGCCGAACGGATTGCTGTGGCTGACCCGCCAGCGCTTGCTGATGATGTCGGTGTAGACGTCCAGCTCCAGCAGTGAGGCCCCGGAGTCCAGGGCCTGTGCGAAATACGTGTACTTGCTCTTGTCGTACGCGTTGTGGGTCCCGATCGCGGTCACGCCGGAGAACGCGGGCGTGGCCGCACGGGCGTTGCCCGGCACCACCATCAGCATGGCGGCGGCGCCCAGCAGCGCCGCCACCCGTCTTATCAACCGCACGTCTCAACTCCCCTTCTGAGCCGTCGAATTGGAGGCAGCCTAGGGTGAGTGGATTACTGCACGGTAGCCCCAGGAGGAACATCAGTGCGGGGCGTCGCGATCGGGGTCACCCGGGGGGCCACCAGGGCGCGATAGCACTCGGTACGCAGCGCCACCGACTCGTCCAGCCGGCCCGTGTTGAAGAAGATCTCCTCGTGCTCGAAGAGCGCCGGGTCGGTGATCACCTCCAGTTCCGGATCGAAGCTCAGCGGCATGATCGAGCCGCTCACACAGCCCGTCAGCTGCTCGGCGACTCCCCGGGCCGCGAAGGACGCCTCCTTGCCCGCGTACAGGGCGTTGAGCGCCGCCAGATCGACCCTGCGGTCGCCGGGCACCACCGCGATCACGTACCGCCGGCGCTTTCCGCTCAGCGCCACTCTGATGACCAGGCTCTTCGCGGCCTGCTCCAGGCGGTGGCCGCGCAGTGCGCTGGCCAGGTCGGTGCGCCCCTGCGGCGCGTGGCTCAGGAGTCGGTACTGGGCGCCGCCCCTGACGAGCAGCTCGAGCAGACGGGCGCGACTGTCCACGGTCGCGGGCGCGGAGGACATGGTGATCCTTTCCTGGTGGAGGAGCCGACGGGGGCCGCCGTGCCGTCCGCGGCGGGCGGCACGGCGGCCCCGTACGTCGGGATGACTCAGCGGTCGCGCAGCTCCAACGTGCAGCACTTGACGCTGCCGCCCGCCTTGAGCAGTTCGGTGAGCTCGACCCCGACCGGCTCGAAGCCGCGAGCGCGCAGCTGGGCCTGCAGCCCCTTCGCGGCGGTCGGCAGCAGCACATGACGGCCGTCGGAGAAGGCGTTCAGCCCGAAGACGGCGGCGTCCTCGGCCGTGGCGATCACCGCGTTCGGGAACAGGGACCGCAGCACCGCCCGGCTGCCCGGTGTGAACGCCTCGGGGTAGTACATGACCTCGTCGTCGGACAGCACCGCGAGCGCGGTGTCCAGGTGGTAGTGCCTCGGATTGACCAGCGTCAGCGAGGTGACCGGCAGACCGAAGAACTCCTGCGCCTCGGCGTGCGCGCGGCTGTCGGTGCGGAAGCCGGTGCCGGCCAGGATCCGACGGCCGACGGTCAGCAGGTCGCCCTCGCCCTCGTTGATGTGCTCCGGCCACAGCACCTCCCGGTAGCCGTTCTCCTCGAACCAGCGCAGATAGGCGGGCCCCTCGGCGGTGCGCTCGGCGTGCCGGAAGCGGGCGCCGAAGACCTTGCCGTCGACGACCGTGGCCCCGTTGGCCGCGAACACCATGTCGGGCAGGCCCTCGACCGGGTTGATCTCCTCGACGCCGTGGCCGAGTTCGAGGTAGAGGTCGCGCAACTGCTCCCACTGGCGCAGCGCGAGCGCGGCGTCGGTGCTGCGGCTGGGGTTCATCCACGGGTTGATCGAGTACGTCACGTCGTAGTGCCGGGGCCGGCACATCAGCAGCCTGCGGCGGGTGGCGATACGGGCGGGCTGTTCGGCCTGGCGGGTCGAGGTGCTGGTCGTGATGGTGTCGGTGGCAGGCATCGGTGCTCCTTGACGGGTGCTCATGGGTGATGAGGTACGGACAGGACTCAGGGGTGGTGAGGCAGGGACAGGGCTCAGGGTGGTGAGGGCACCCGGCCCGCCCGGAGGGTGGGCGGACGGGCCGGGAAGGGCCGGAGGGGGACCGTCAGCGTCCGCTGGGGACGGGTGCCTCGCCGGGGACTTCCCCGCGCACGGCGGGCTCGTCGGCCACGGAGGCCTCCTCGTGTGCACGGGCCTCCTCGGCCTCCTCCGCCGGCGGCTGGTCCGACGGCCGCAGCCCGGTGAAGGCCAGGGCCGCCGCCAGCGTGCCGAGCACCGCGCAGGCCGCCCAGACGCCGTTGCCGTAGTGGGTCCACGCGAGCATGCCGAGCGCCGGGCCGAGCGCCGAGCCGAGGCCGAACACGGCCTGGGAGGCGGCGATGTAGCGGCCGCGGACCCTCTCCTCGGCCTTGGCCGGGTGAGCCCACAGGGTCGGCCCGCTGACCATGAGACCGCCGACGCTGACCGCGGTGGTGAGCAGGATCAGCGCCGGCACGCTGCCGGGCAGGCCGTAACCGGCGATGCCGAGGCAGTAGACGAAGGTGCCGACGGTCGCGGCCGTGCTCGCCCGCCAGCGGCTGACGCGCGCGGTCACCGCCAGCTCGAAGCCGATCAGCAGGACCGAGGACAGGGTGAGCACCGCGCTGTAGAGGGAGGTGGGGTGGCCCGCCTCGGCCAGCCCGACCGGCAGCACCGCGAAGAACTGGGCGTAGACCAGCGCGCTGAGCAGCATCGAGGCCAGATAGAGCAGGAAGCGGTGGTCGCGGAGCATGACCCCGTACGCCGTCCGCTGGGCCTCCTTGGCAGCGTTTTCGGCGCCCTGCTGCTCCGCCGGCTTCGTGGTCGGCCGGGGCAGCAGTGTGGCGGCGAGCAACGAGTATGCGAGCGCGGTCGCGCCGTCGACCCAGAACAGCAGGTTCCAGTCGATCTGGATGAGACCGGCGGCCAGCAGCGGTCCGGCGGCGGCGCCGATGTTCATGGCGATCCGCAGCATCGAGAAGCCCATGACCCGGTACTCGTCCGGCATCAGCTCGCTCAGCAGCGCCGAGGCGGCCGGGCGGTACGACTGGGTCATCAGGCCGAGCAGGACGACCAGGCCGAGCAGGACCGGGTAGGCGCCGGGGCCGGCCAGCCACGGGATGAGGAAGACCAGGACGGCCGAGCCGCCCATCGCCGTGACGATGGTGTTGCGGCTGCCGAGCCGGGAGGTGAGCTCGCCGCCGAGGACGGTGCCCGCGACCGCGCCCGCGCCGTAGGCGCCGAGGAGGAAGCCGGCCTTGTCGACGCCGTACCCGCGGTGCATGAGGTACAGCACCAGGAAGGTCTGGACGAAGGCGCCGAGCTGGTTGAGCAGCACACCGCCGAGGAGATAGCGGACCGAGCGGGGTGTGGCCCGCAGGGCGTCCAGGACGCCGGGGGCGCCGCCCTGGGAGTCCTTGGCCCGGGACGAGGACGAGGACTTCGACGAGGACTTCGACGTGGACTTGGACACACTCATTGCGTCACCTTCGTAGGGGGACCTTCTGGGATGCGGTGGAGCGGGGTTCAGGAGCCGACGGCCTGGCCGAAGGAGAAGACCCCGTCGGGGTCGTACTTCCGCTTCACCTCGACCAGGCGCCCGTAGTTGGCGCCGTAGTAGGCCTCGCGCCAGTTCGCCAGTTCCGGGTCGACGAAGTTCTGGTAGGCGGAGCCGGTGACGTGCGGGGCCATGGCGGAGTGCAGGCCGCCCAGCCAGTCGAGGTTGGCGTCGATCTGCGCGGGGCCGTCGTCGTCCGTCCAGGAGGTGTCCATGGAGACCAGGAACAGGGTGTCCCGGTGGACGAAGGCGGTGGCGCCGGGAGCCACGCGGTTGATGGCGCCGCCCCAGGAGAACAGGCCGACCCCGCCGCCGTCCGGGTTGTGGCTGCCGGGCCAGCGCTCGACCCAGGACAGCATGGTCTCGACGCCTTCCGCGGCGAGCGGTTCGCGGATGTAGTTGGAGCGCAGCGCGAACTGGTCGCCGGAGGTGGCGTGCACCATGTGCTTGTTGGCCTCCCAGAACGTGCGCTCGGTGACGTCCCTCGACACCGGGGTCGCCGCGCTCAGCACCGGGTCCAGGATCTGCAGGCACGCGCTCGCCGGGCCGAAGTACTGCCCCTGGAGGGTGACTTCGGCGTTGTCGCGGATCTCGCCGAGCCCGGTGCCGTACGTCCACACGCCGAGCCGGGCCGCGAAGTCGTCCGGCGCGCTCTGCACCATGCGCTGGCCGGCGTCCAGGACGGCGGCCGCCTCCTGCCACTTCCAGGTGAGGTGGAAGGTGGTGACGTCCGGGACCGGGTGGGCCTGGAAGGTGAGGGAGACGTTGATGCCGAAGTTGCCCCCGCCGCCGCCCTTGCAGGCCCAGAACAGATCCGGGTTCTCCCGTTCGTTCGCCACGGCGAGGGAGCCGTCGGCGAGGACCACGCTGGTCTCCACCAGGGAGTCGGCGGTCAGGCCGTAGCGGCGGGCGGCGAACGCGGCACCGCCGCCGAGCGCGAGGCCCGCGACGCCTACGGTCGGGCTGGTGCCGGTGGAGAAGACCATCTCGTACGGCTGCATCGCGTCGTAGACATGGCTGATCTTGGCGCCGCCGCCCGCGACGACCAGACCGGTGGAGCCGTCGGCGTGGGTCCTGGTGAGCCGGCTGAGGTCGATGACCAGGCCCTCGTTGACGGAGTAGCCGGCGAAGCTGTGGCCGCCGTTGCGGGCGACGACAGGGACGCCCTGCTCGCGCGCCCACAGCAGGGCCCGCCGCACGTCCGCGGTGTGGGCCGCGGTGACGACGGCGGCCGGAGCACGGTCCCTGTACCGGGTGTTGAACAGTTTCGAGCCGACCCGGAAGCCGGCGCTGCCCGGCAGGAAGACGCGCCCCTCGACCTCGCGGGCCAGCCGGGAGTAGTCGACGGCGGTCATGGTCAGCGCACCTCCTCGAGGTACGAGACGCCGTTGTCGGCGTGGGCGCCGAAGCGCTCCCAGCGCTCGTGCAGCCGTATCCGCCCGTCGGGCAGGACCTCCGGGGTGTTCACGCTGTGGCCGGAGATCACCCGTCCGTCGTCGAGGACCATGCTGTACGAGAAGCTGATCACGCCGTCCGCGTCGCGGGTCCCCGCGAGGGAGCCGCGTCGTACGTCGCCACCGGCGAACTCGGCCCAGACCAGGTCGCCCTGCTGCCGGTACAGCGCGGCGGGGGCGTCGCCGGCCGGGTCGGCCAGGACCTTCCGGAATCTCTTGCCGTCGTAATTGATCACGTCAGCCATGGAAGCGGCCGGCGGAATTGCCCGGAAGAACTCCGCCCGACGGCCGGTCAACGGTCAATCAACCGGACGTGACGGGGGCGCGACCTGGGTTGATTGTCCATCCCGGACATGGCTTCCGGGCAACCCGCGCACCCCGTGGAATCGCACTGTCACTCGGCTTCGGGAGGAGAACAGCGCGTGGACGAGAACAGCGCCCAGGAGGGCGCGGACGGCGTGATCCTGCTCATCGGGTGCGGGCTGCGCAAGTACCGCGAGTATCTGCTGGCAGGCGCGGCGGCGACCCATCCGGTCTGGCTGTTCACGGGCGACGAGCCCGACTGGCAGACGCCGTACCTCAGCGGGCACACGGTCGTGGACGTCACCGACCGGTACGCCGTGCTGACGGCGGCCCGGGAGCTGGCCGGCCGCGTCACCGTGCGCGGCGTGCTCAGCTGGGACGAGACCCTGATCGTGACGACAGCGCACGTGGCCGTCGCACTCGGCCTGCCCGGCGCGGGCGTGGACGGCGTGGAGGGCTGCCGGGACAAGTTCCGCAGCCGCAGGCTGCTCACCGAGGCGGGTGTCGACCAGCCCCGCTACGCCTGGGTGGACACCGCCGAGGAGGCGCTCGCCGCGGCGCAGGAGATCGGCTACCCCGTCGTTGTGAAGCCGCGCGGGATGGGCGCCAGCATCGGCGTCGTGCTCGCCGCGGACGCCGGTGAAATCGTCGGGGCGTTCCGGACCGCCGACGAGGCGAGCCGGATCGGGGCGGTGTCCTACCGGGGCGGCGCGCTGGTCGAGGAGTACCTCGAAGGGCCGGAGATCAGCATCGACGCGGCCCTCGTGGACGGCGAGTACCACCCGATGTTCGTGGCCCGCAAACAGGTCGGTCTGTTCCCGTACTTCGAGGAGATGGGTCACCACGTCGCAGCCGACGACCCGCTGCGCACCGACCCGGACCTGCTGGCGATGCTGCGTGCCGCGCACCGCGCCATCGGCTACGGCTCCGGCATCACCCACACCGAGGTGAAGCTGACCGCGCGAGGCCCGGTCATCGTCGAGATCAACGGCCGGCTCGGGGGCGACCTCATCCCGCGCCTGGGCCAGTTGGCCACCGGTATCGACCCGGCCCGCGCCGCCGTCCGCGCCGCGCTGGGGCGGCGCCCCGACTTCACCGACACCGAGCACCGCACGGTGGGCATCCGCTTCGGCTACCCGCCCGAGGACTGCGTGGTGGCCTCGGTCACCCCGCCGGCCGAGGCCGAGGGCCTGCTGGCCGCCGAGGCGATGGTGGAGCCCGGCACCGAACTGCGCCTGCCGCCGGGCGGCTACCTCTCCCGCCACTCCTATGTCGTCGTCGCCGGCGCGGACCCGGTGCAGACCGCCGCTCGCCTCGACGCGGCGGCGGCCCTGGTCGAACTCGACCGCCGCCCGCTGCACGTGCCCGTACCGGCCTGAGCGGGGCTCGCCGGACACCTCACGGAACCAGACCGCACAGACGTCCCTTCTCTGGAGTACTTCATGGCACACCGCACCGTCGAACTGCTCGCCGTCGGCGCCGGCCCGGCGAACCTCGCCCTCGCGGTCGCGCTCGAGGAGCTGGCCCCCGAGCTCGCGGGCCGCAGCCTCGTCGTCGAGCGCGAGGACAACGTCGTATGGCAGCGGGGCATGCTGCTGCCCGACGCCCTGAGCCAGGTTTCCTTCCTCAAGGACCTGGTCACGATGCGCAATCCGCGCAGCGAGTTCTCGTTCCTCAGTTTCCTGCACGCCCGCGGCCGGCTCGACGCGTTCGTCAACCTCGGCAGCTTCGTGCCGTACCGGAGCGAGATATCCGAGTACCTACAGTGGGTCGCGGACTCGCTGGAGCGCGTGAAGGTCGAGTACGGCCGCGAGGTCACCTCGGTCACGCCCGTGACCGGCGTGGACGCCGAAGTCACCGGCTGGACGGTGGGCCTGGCGAACGGCGACACCATCGGCTGCCGCTACCTGGTGATCGGCGCAGGGCGGGACGCGCATGTGCCGGCCGTGTTCGAGGGGCTGCCGGCCGAGCGGGTCATCCACTCCACCGAGTACAACCAGCGCATCGGTACCCTGCCGGCGGACCGTCCGCTGCGGGTCGCCGTCGTCGGCGGGGCGCAGAGCGCGGCCGAGCTGTTCGGCGCGGCACTGCGCGACCTGCCCGACTGCCGTCCGACGATGATCATGCGCTCGATCGGCCTGAACGGCTACGAGAGCAGCAAGTTCACCAACGAGCTGTTCTACTCGTCGTTCGTCGACGAGTTCTACGATGCCGGGCCCGAGGCCCGCCGTCAGCTGCTGGCCGAGATGCACCGCGCCAACTACGGCGGCCTGGCTCCGGCCACCCTGGACTCGCTGTACCGGCAGTTCTACCAGGACCGGCGCGAGGGCGTCGGCCGCCTCGGCATGGTCACCATGACCGACATCACCGGCGCCGCGACCGACGGCGACGACATCGTCCTCTCCCTCACCGACCGTCGCTCCGGCACCACCCGCGAGCTGCGCACCGACCTGCTGCTGCTCGGCACCGGCTTCGACCCCGCTATGCCCCGTATGGTCCGCGCCCTCGGGGAGGCGCTCGGCCTGGACCGCATCGACGTCACCCGCAACTACCGCGTGGAGCTGGGCCGTCCGGCCACCGCCGCGCTCTATCTCCAGGGCGTCAACGAGGCCACCCATGGCATCGCCGACTCCCTGCTCAGCGTCCTCGCCGCCCGCTCGGCGGAGATCACCGAGGACATCCTCAAGCACGGCGCCGAGCAGCCCTCCGGCGACCGCGAACCGGCCCTGGCCGCCGCCTGACCGCCCGGCCTGACGGCCCCGCCCCGCCCGACGACCCGCCGACCAGAGAGACGACATGCTCATCAAGCCCCTCGACCGCACCGGCCTCACCCATGAGAACGGCCTCGACGCCCAGCGCCTGCTGCCCTGGCCCCAGCTCAACGCTCCCTTCGAGGGCTCCTGGTGCGTCATCAGCCCGGGCACCGCGTCCACCGCGCACGCCCACCACGAGTACGAGATCTTCATCGCCCTGCGGGGCGAGGCGTTCCTGGAGTCCGGCGGCGAGCGCGTGCCGTTCACCGCCGGCGACATCGTGCACTTCCCGCCGCACCACGAGCACCGTGTCGTCAACGAGTCCGGCACCGACTTCGAGATGTACAGCGTCTGGTGGGACGCCGACATGGCCGAGCGGTTCACCGCCCGTCACGCCCAGGAGGCCTGAGCCATGAGCGAGCAGACAGGACAGCGGCGCACGGTCATCATCGGCCCGCCCCCCACCCCCAACGGCGACCTGCACGTGGGCCACATCGCCGGCCCCTACATGGCGGCCGACGTGCACGCCCGCTATCTGCGGGCCACCGGGCAGCCGGTGCTGTACACCACGGGCACGGACGACAGCCAGACGTACGTCGTCTCCAGCGCGGCCAAGCTGGGCACCACCCCGCAGGCGCTGGCCGAGAAGTGCTGGCACGACATCCAGGAGACGCTCGGCCTGATGGGCATCTCCGTCGACGGGTTCGCCCCCTTCGACGACGGCTACCGCGCGATGGCGCTGGACTTCCTCACCCGCCTGTACGACGCCGGCAAGTTCCGGCTGCGCAAGGTGAAGCTGCCGTACATCGAGGCGACCGGAGAGTTCCTGATGGAGGGCCTGGTCAGCGGCGGCTGCCCGGTGTGCCTGGCGGTCAGCCGGGGCGGGCTGTGCGAGAGCTGCGGGCACCCCAACAACTTCACCGAGCTGACCGACCCGCGCTCGACCGTCGACCCCACGGCGGAGGTGACCTACCGCGAGGCCGAGATCCTCGTCCTGCCGCTGGAGGAGTACCGGGAGCAGCTGACCGCCTACCACGAGGCCAAGCAGTCCACCTGGCGCCCGCACATCGTGCAGCTGATGCGCGAGCTGCTGGCCCGCCCGCTGCCGGACTTCCCGATCACGTATCCGACGGGCTGGGGGATTCCCGCCCCGTTCCCCGAGACGCCGGGCCAGGTCCTCAACGCCTGGGCCGAGGGCATGCCCGCCTCCATGTACTGCACTGCAGTCGCCCAGCGCGCGCACGGGGAACGGCCCGCGACCGACGACGAGTTGTGGCTCGCCGGGAACGGCATCCGGCTGGTGTACTTCCTCGGCTTCGACAACGCCTACTTCTGGGGCCTGACCCATCTGTCGCTGTTGCTCGCCCACGAGGGCCGTTACGTCGTGCCGGACGAGATCGTCTGCAACGAGTTCTACGAGCTGGAGAACGAGAAGTTCTCCACCAGCAAGGGGCATGTGGTGTGGACCCGCGACCTGGTCCGCGAGGTCCCCCGCGACCTCGTCCGCTTCCACCTCGCCCTCACCGCTCCCGAGCACGCCCGCACCAACTTCTCCCGGGCCGCCCTGGAGAAGATCACGGGGGAGCGTCTGGTCGGCCCGTGGAACCGGCTGGGCAGCCTGCTCGGCAAGGCGGTCGCCGAACTCGGCCTGCAGGACCAGGAGTTGCCGGTGTCGCAGGCGGCTAACGCGCGCCGGGCCGCGATGGCCGAACGGTTCGAGGCCGGCTACCGGCTCACCGGCTACAGCCTCAGCCGCACCGCCGACCTGATCCCACTGCACACCGAACGCCTCCTCGGCCGGGCCGAGGCTCTGCTGGACGGGCTGACCCCGGCCACGCGTGAGGCGTCCGCCGCCGCACTGGGCGACCTGTTCGCCGAGGTCCGCACGCTGCTCGCGGCGGCCTCGCCGATCCTCATCGACCTCGCCGAGCGGGCGCGGGCCGAGGGCGGCTTCGACGGCAGGTTCGCCGTCGCGCCCGAGGAGCGCATGACCACCGTCTTCACCCTGCCCGCGCTCGGCCGCACCGTCGCGGAGAGCTGATCCACCGGCCGAACCACCGATGAAAGGAGGTGCCCGATGCGTGTCACCGTGGTGGGCGGCGGGGTGATCGCCCTGCTGACCGCCGTGGAGTGCGCCCTGGCCGGACACCGGGTCACGGTCGTCGACCAGGGCCCGATCCCCTACAGCCGGGCCACCTCTTTCGACCAGCACCGGATCATCCGGGCCCTGCATCCGGCCGATCCGCTCGCCACCGCGGCCGCGCTGCGCGCCCACCATCGCTGGCTCGAACTGGAGGAACTGTTCGCCACCCGCTTCTACGAGCGGGTCGGCGCGCTCACCGTGCTGCCGCCCGCCGCCGCCGACGCGGGCGCGCTGCTCCTGTCCGACGCCGGCGGGCGCGCGCGGACGCTCACGGCGACCGCGCTCGCCGAGCGCTATCCACACCTGTCCCTCGACGGCGCCCTCGGCGGGGTCCTGGAGGACGAGGCCGGGGTGCTGCTCGCCGAGCGCGTGCTCGCCGCCTGCGTCGGCTGGCTGAAGTGGCAGCCCGGCATCGACCTCGTCGAACACCGGCCCGCGGTCGCGGTGGACGGAGAGCGCGGACAGGTCCGCCTGGCCGACGGGCGGGTGCTGCACGGCGACGGCGTCCTGGTCGCCGTAGGACCGTGGGCACGCCGGCTGCTGCCCGAGCGGGTGGCCAAGTCGCTCACCCTGTATAGGCAGTCGTTGCTGTACTGCCGGGTGCCCAGGGCGCGGGCCGAGACGTGGGCGGACACACCGGCCGTCCCCGCCCTCGGTACGCGACGCGGCGCCTGGCTGATCCCGCCGGTGGCCGGCACCGCGCTCAAGCTCAGCTCCGCAGCTGTCTGTCGCGAGGCCGACGACCTCACCGACCAGGTCACGCCCGAGGAACGGCAGCGGGAGCTCGCGGCCGAGTTCGGCGACCTGCTGCCGGGCTTCGGACCGGCGTGGGTGCTCGGCGGCAAGGACTGCTACTACCTGTCGTACGCCGAGACCGGCGGCCCCCTCGTGGTCTCCCTCGGCGACTCGGGCCACGCCTACGCGGCCTGCGGCGGCACGTCCTTCAAGTTTGCGCCGCTGATCGCCCGCACCCTCGCCGACCGCGTCCTCGGCCGCATGCCCGATCCCACCGGCCTGGCGGCCCTGGACACCGCACCCCTCGACGCCACGCCCTGACCACTTCCACCCGAGAGGATCCGCCATGAAGCTCCTGGCGATCGAAGCCCGGCAGAACGCCACCTACTACATCTCCCGCTACGAGCAGGTCGTCGGCCTCGGCGCGGACCTCTACGTCCTCAACGGCGAGGGCACCGAGGACTTCTGGCCCGCCGACCGCTACCGCACCGCCGGCTCGCGGGCGATCGAGGACCTGATCGCCGCGGCCAAGGAGTGGCACGCCGAGGAGCGCTTCGAGGGCGTGTTCACCTTCTCCGAGTCCGCCGTGCTCGCCGTCGCCGCCGTCGCCGAGGCCCTTGGCCTGCCCGGCATCGGCATGGAGGCCGCCCGCGCCAGCCGCAACAAGCTGCTGATGCGCCGGGCCCACGAGCGCGGCGGCGCCGCCTGCCCGTCCTTCCGCTTCGTCACGGACGAGGCCGAGGCCCTCGCCGCGGCCGAGGAGTTCGGCTACCCGGTCATCGTCAAGCCGACCCTGGGCGCCGCCTCCAACTACGTCTTCCGCGCCGACGACGCCGCCGAGCTGCGCGAGCGCTACGCCCAGGCAGCCCAGGGCCTGACCGAGCTGTCCTGGTACGCCATGGAGGCCGACGGCCTCGACCTGGGTCCGCACGGGCTGCTGGTGGAGTCCTTCCTCGACGGCGACGAGTTCCTCATCGAGGCCCTCGCCTGGGACGACGAGGTCTACCTCGGTTCGATCGTCGACCGGGTCACCGCCGAGGGCGACACCTTCGACGACGACGTCCACCACGCCCCGACCGCGCTCACCCCGGCCCAGGTCGAGGCCGTGCACGAGGTCGTCGCGGCGGGCGCCCGCGCCCAGGGTCTGCGACGCAGCGTGATGCACGCGGAGGTCCGCTTCCACGAGGGCCGCCCGCATCTGGTGGAGATCGCCGTACGGCCGGGTGGCGGCGGCCTGGACCACATGTCCCGCATCTCCGCCGGCTACGACCCGATCGCGGCCGTCGCCGACGTGGCCCGCGGGGTCCGCCCGAAGGCCGGCCACTACCGGCCGACCGGCGTCCACACGGCGGCCCTGTGCCTGCTGCCCCCGGCCTCCGGCCGGGTGGAGCGCGTGCACGTCCCCGACGAGGTGGCCGACCGGGACGACCTGTTCTTTCTCAAGCTCACCGCCAAGCCCGGCGACCTGGTCCGGCGCCCACCGGAGGGCAACAGCATCCTCGGCTTCCTCGGCGTGACCGGTACGTCGTTCGAGGACGCGATGTCCACGGCCGGGGAACTGGCCGCCCAGGTCCGCGCCGACCTGACCGGCCCGGACGCCTGACCCACCCACCAAGGAGACAGACATGACCGAACGCCCCGTCATCATGGTGGGCTTCGTCCCCGTGGCGGTGACCTCGCTCGCCCAGTTCCAGCCGGACGGCTCCGTGATCGTCGTCGACGAACCCGACGTAATCCGCAAGCGCGAGCTGAGGCCCAAGGCCGACGAGGCATCCGTCGTGCGGGACCTGATCGCCTGGGAGTACCAACTCGACGGCGCCGCCGACGCGTTCTACAACGCGCACCGCGACCTCGACCCGGTCGCCGTCGCGCCGCTCCAGGAGTACGCCACCCCCTTCGCGGCCCGCCTCGCCGAGCGCTACGGCCTGCCCACCGGCGGCCACGGGGCGCTGCGGATCCTCCGCGACAAGGCCGTGCTGCGCAAGGTCAGCGGGGCCGCCGGCATCCTCAACCCCGAGTCCGTCGAGGTCACCGGCCCGGACGAGGTCCGCGCCTTCATGGCCCGGCACCCCGGGCCGGCCGTCCTGAAGCCGGCCAACCGCCAGGCCGCCCTCGGCACCCGCATCCTCGCCTCCGCCGACGAGATCGACGAGGCCTGGGCCGAGACCACCGCCATGGACGAAGGGGTGATGGTCCCCGACCGCGGCTTCGAACTCCGCATGCTCGTCGAACGGTGCGTCCAGGGCCGCGAGTACAGCGTGGAGCTGCTGGTGGAGCGGGGCCGGGTGTTGTTCGGCAACGTCACGGGCAAGGACCTCTACCCCGGAGGCCGCCCGGTCGAGCTGGGCCATCTGGTCCCCGCCGACATCCCCGGCGAGCTCGACACGCTGCTCCGTACGGAGACCGAACGCCTGCTGACGGCCGTCGGGTTCGGCACGGGTGTCGCACACTGCGAGTGGATCGTCGAGAACGGCCGCCCCTATCTGGTGGAGTGCGCCGGCCGCTTCCCCGGTGACGGTATCGTCGATCTGATCGACCGCGCGTACCGCATCGACCTCGTCCGCGCCTTCTGGACCCTGATGAAGGGTGAACCGCTGCCCACCCCCCTGCCCGAGAAGGCCCCCGGCGCCGCCGCGATCCGCTTCCTGCACACCGGGGCCGGTGTCGTCGAATCCGTCTCGGGCGTCGAGGAGGCCCGCGCACTGCCCGGCGTCCAGCTGTGCTCCGTGACCGTGGAGCCGGGCGCCGAGGTGCGCGAGCTGCGCAGCTCCTGGGACCGGATCGGTTCGGCCGTCACCGAGGCGGCCACCGGGGCCGAGGCGCTCGCCGCCGCCGTACGAGCCCTGGACAGGGTCGAGGTGAAGGTCCGCCCGGCGCAGGACCTGCCCGCGTAGCCCGGCACCACAGGAGGGGAACGACATGGTCACCGTCGAGGACGTGCGGCACCTGGCACTCGCGCTGCCGCGCACCGAGGAGCATCTGATCCGGGACCGGGTGAAGTTCCGCATCGGCCGGATCGTCTATCTCGCGCTGTCCCGTGACGAGACGACCCTGGGGTTCGCCTTTCCCAAGGAGGAGCGCCAGGCCCTGGTGGCCTCGGAACCGGAGAAGTTCTCGCTGCCCGGCGCCGGTGACCTGCGCTACAACTGGGCCCAGGCGTCGCTCGCCGCGCTGAGCCCGTCCGAACTGGCGGAACTGGTCACCGACGCGTGGCGCATGTGCGTCCCCGGGAAGGTCGCCCGTGCCCACCTCGGCCCGGACGCCGATCCGCCGCTGCGCCCGGCCCCGGACCTGGCCCGACTGCGCTCCTCCGCCCAGGTGTTCGCCGCCTACCGGGGTGTCGACCGCACCTGGCTCGAGCTGCGCGAGCTGACCGCCCCGGCCCTCGAACCCGGGGACCCCGCCCACCGCTCGGCCCTGCACCGCTGGCTCAACTCCTGGGGGTGCAGGCTGCCGTACCCGCGCGAGGGCGAGCCGTACCTGCTCGGCGACCACCTCGCCGCGTGGAGCGAGAAGCACTTGCTGCCCGTCACCCCGCTCCCCGACCTGACCGACAGCGACATCGACGCCGTGTCCCGGGCGTACGAGGAACTCGCCGGCCTTCCGGTCAAGTCCCCGCCCCGCCCCCGCACCCTCGGCCCGACGGCCGCCGCGAAGGCGTTGTACGCGCTGCGCCCGCACACCGTGATGCCCTGGGACGCGGCCATCGCCACCGAGCTGTACGGCACCCGGGACGGCGCCGCCTTCGCCCGCCATCTGCGCACCGGCCGGTCCTGGGCGCGCGCCGTACTCGCCGAGAGCGGTCTGACCGCCGACGCGCTCGTCGCCGATCTCGGCCGCCCGGCCGTCACCCTCCCCAAGGTCCTCGACGAACACCTCTACGTGACGATCACCCGCGCGACCCCCTGACCGTACGCCCGAGTCGTCCGAATACCGCCCCTCTTCCGAACCCGTGTGTGACGATCGCACGCGGTCGTCGCCCCGCACCGCAGCAGCAGTTGCGGAAACCGTGAAAGGCACTGAAAACCATGACAGTTGACCAGAGCACCAAGGACAAGGCCCAGCGGCTGCGCGCTCTCGGCACGGGCTCTGTTCTCGTGCTGCCCAACGCCTGGGACGCGGGCAGCGCCGCCGTGATCGCCGCCGCCGGTGCCTCGGCGATCGCCACGACCAGCGGCGGTGTCGCCTGGTCCCTCGGCAAGGGCGACGGCGAGCAGGCCGACCGGGACGAGATGCTCGCAGCCGCCGCGCGCATCGTCGCCGCCGTGGACGTTCCGGTGACGGTGGATGTCGAGGGCGGCTACGGCGCGGCCCCGGCCGAGGTGGCGAAGACGGTCACCGCGGTGGTCGCGGCCGGTGCGGTCGGTATCAACCTGGAGGACTCCAAGGCTCCCGGCGGCCCGCTGTTCACACCGCAGGAGCAGGCGGAGCGGATCGCGGCGGCGCGCGCCGCGGCGGCCGAGGCAGGGCTGCCCGAGCTGGTGATCAACGCCCGTACGGACGTGTACCTGTTCGGCATCGGCGAGGAGTCCGGACGCCTGGAGGACGTGCTGGCCCGCACCGCCGCCTACGCCGAGGCGGGCGCGGACGGCATCTTCGTGCCCGGCCTGCTCGACCTGGCCGTTCTCGGTGAACTGTCCTCCCGTTCCGCGCTGCCGGTGAACGCCATGGCCGGCCCCGGCGGGCCCGGCGTGGCCGAGCTGTCCAAGGCCGGGGTGCGCCGGGTCAGTGTCGGCACCGGCGTGGCCCAGGCCGCGTACACGGCGGCCCGCCGCGCCACGCTGGAGCTGCTGGCATCCGGTACGTACGACGAGCTGGACGGCTCGCTCGACTTCTTCCAGATGAACGGGCTGTTCAGCGCCTGAGCACGGACGAAGGGGCCGGTGTCGCCACCGGCCCCTTCCCCGCGCTGTCGCTCAGCAGTCCGCCGTCCAGCGCGCGACCACCTGGTCCAGCACGTCCAGTGGCAGCGAGCCGCTGCCGAGCACCAGGTCGTGGAAGGCGCGGATGTCGAAGGCCGGCCCGAGCTGCTGGGCGGCGCGGGTGCGCAGCCGCTGGATCTCCAGCCGGCCGGTCATGTAGGACAGCGCCTGACCGGGCCACTCGATGTACCGGTCGGTCTCGTTCCGTATCTCGACCTCGGCCAGCACGGTGTGGTCGCGCAGGTACGCCACCGCCTGCTCGCGCCTCCAGCCGAAGTGGTGCAGCCCGGTGTCGACGACCAGACGGGCGGCCCGCAGCGAGTCCATCGCGAGCATGCCCAGCCGGGCCAACGGCCCGGAGTACAGCCCCATTTCGTCGGCGAGCCGCTCCGCGTACAGGCCCCAGCCCTCGATGTAGGCGTTGATCCAGGCGATCCGGCGCAGCCGCGGCAGCCCGGTCAGCTGCTGGGCCATGGAGAGCTGGACGTGGTGGCCGGGCACCGCTTCGTGGAAGGCCGTGGCCTCGGCGAGCACCCGTGAACGCTCCGCCGCCCGCTCGGTGTTGGCGTGGTACGTTCCCGGCCGCGAACCGTCCAGCGCGGCCGGCATGTACCAGGCCTGGGGTGCCCCCGGCACCTCCTTGCCGTCCAGGACACAGGGGCGGGCGGGCAGCCGCCCGAAGCGTCGTGGGGCGGCCGACTCGGCTCGTGCGATGGTGGTACGGGCGGCCGCGAGCATCTCCGGCGCACCGCTCCACCGCAACCGGATGTCGGTGCGCAGCCGGTCCCGTACCTCGCCCGCGTCCGGCGCCCCGCCGAAGGCCTGCGCTCCGATGTGCGCGTACTCGTCCTCGAGCCGGGCGAGCAGCTCGATGCCGATGTCGTGCAGCTCCTTCGGGGAGCGTCCGGTGGTGGTGTGGACGCGGGCGAGCGTGGCGTAGTGCTCCTCGCCGTCGGGCAGATGGCACAGTCCGGGCCGCTCCTCGGGCCGCCCCCGCGGGGCGAGTTCGCCGGACAGGACGTCGCGGTAGACGGCGAACGCCGGACGCACCCGCCCGTCGATCAGCCGGTCCCGCTCGGCGTGGTGCCGTTCCCGCAGCGGCACCGCGCGCAGGGGGTCCCCCGCCGGGTCCGCGAGGTAGGCGTCGAGCCGGGCGACCGCCGCCCGGACCCGCTCGGCGACGGGCAGCCTTCCCTCCCGCAGACCCGCGCGGTGTCGCTCCGCCGCCTGCGCCAGGTACTCGGGCACCGCCGCGAGCCGATCCAGATGACCGCGCTCCTGTTCATCGCCCGCCGGGCGCACCTCGGGCAGGGAGCCGAGCAGACGACCGATCGGAGAGTTCTGGTAGTCGGCGACGGTGTGCTCGACGAGGCGCGCCCCGAGCCGGTCGGCGACGGCCCGCGCCTGCTGCGCCACCACGGCCCGGGTCACCTGCTCGTCGGCGTCCTCGGCGGGCGCGCGGTCCGCCCGCCCGGCGAGCCGCAGCGCCCGCTCCCGCAGGGCGGACTGCGCCTCCCACGACGGGTCGGCGAGCCGCCCGACGGTCTCCGGGCACCCTTCGAGCGCGTCGTCGAGCGGATCCTCGGCGGCGATGACCCCGACGGCCTCCTCGGCGAGGGCGGCGACGGGGGTGGGAGTGGTCATGCTGAGATCTCCTGTCAGGACTGAGTACGGGTCAGGGCGCGGGAACGGCACTTCGGTCCCGCCCGGCGTGCTGGGCGCAGTCCGGCCCACTTGCGGTGGGGTCCGCCCGGGAGAGCGCGAACTGCCGTACCAGCGGCGGTAGTCCGTACTGTCCGGGTACGTCGGTCCGCTCCAGCAGGCCGCTGTCGACCAGGGTCTCGAGGAGGTCCTCGACCGGTTCCGCCGGCCGCTCCAGGGAGCGGGCGAGGGCGGTGGCGGAGCGGTGGGCCACCGTGTTCACCGAGGGTGCCGTCTTCGCGGCCGCGAACTGGCGCAGCACGAGCCGGGCCCAGGGGGTCAGACGGCGGTAGGAGGCCTCGTAGCGCTCGGTCAGGCTTTCGTCGCCCACCCGCAGCCGGTCGAACAGCCCGTCTCCGGCGACGAGTTCGGCGACCGCCTCGCCCAACAGGGCCTCCGGGCGCGCGGCCAGCCACCGGCCGGCGAGGACCAGGGCGAGGGGCAGGTCGCCGCAGGCTTCCGCGAGCAGCAGGCCGGCCCTCGGGGCACAGGCGAGCCGGTCCTCGCCGACGATCCCCGCGAGCAGCTCCATCGACTCGTCCCGGTCCAGGACGGGCAGCGCCAGCCGCCGTACCCCGTCCAGGCCGAGCAGCCGGGACCGTGCGGTGACGACGATCCTGCTGTGCGGGGCGGCGACGAGCAGCTCGCGCACCTGACGCTCCTGGAGCACACCGTCGAGCACCACCAGCAACCGCCGCTCGTGCAGCACGGAGCGGTACAGCCCGACACGCTGCGCGGGGTCGTTCGGGATGTGCTCCGGCGCGATGCCGAGGGACTGCAGGAGCCCGCCCGCGATGCCCGCAGCGTCCTTGCGCCCGTCGGCGGCCGGGTCGAGGCTGACGTACAGCTGCCCGTCCGGCAGGTCCGCGGCCAGCTCGCGGGCCAGCCGCAGTGCGAGCGCGGACTTGCCTCCCCCGGCCTGCCCGTGGATCAGCAGCGGCGGGGCGGGGCCGTCGCCCGGTACGGTCAGCAGGCGCGACTCGCTCAGCTGCCGGGCCCGGCCGGCCAGCGGCCGCGGCTCCATCGGCAGTTGGGCCGGCGCCGGCAGCAGCGCCCGCACCGCGGCGGCCCGCAGCCGGCTCTCCTGCGCCTGGTGCGCGGCCTTGGGCCCCGGCCCCGTCTCCTCGCCCGCGCAGCGCGCCGCCTCACGCCAGAGCCGCTCCCACGTCATCCGGTCCCCGCCGCATGCCTCGGCGAAGGCGAGCGCCACCTGGAGGGTCGGCAGCCGGTAGCCGGCCGCCGCGTCCGAGAGCACCGATGCGGAGAACAAGGCCCGCTTCGCCAGCTCGCGGTAACTGGGGGAGCCCGCCGCGGCCCGGAGCCGGCGCAGCTCCCGGGCGAAGGCGGTGGCCGGTCCGGCGTCCTGCGCCAGCGGTTTCTCCGGTCTGCCCACGCTCATGCTCCTTGGGGATGGTCGGTGGCGGTGTGCCGCGGGTTCGCCGCGCACCTCCGCCTCTCCTGCCTGCCTCCGCAGGGTCCGGCGGGCCGTTCCCGATCCCTTACCGGCGCGGTACCGCGTTCCGTCCCTTGCCGGCGCAGTGCCGCGTTCCGTCCCGACGCTTCGTTGCAACCCGTAGCACTCGCTGCGCCAAGCGTTATGATTCCGCTGGTTTGTGCCGTGGCTGGGGGACTGGGGCATGGGGCGGGGGAGCCGATGGCGGTCATGGACGTGGGGAACGACGGGAACAGATCCGCGGGTGGCACGGCGGCCGAACTCCATCAGGCCGCCGCACCCCTGGCGTTGCAGGACGCCGCCGGCGCCCGCGAGCATCCGCCGGCGCCGGCGCGGGGCCTGACCTTCCTGCTGCTCGGTCCGCTGGAGGGCTGGCTGGACGGAAACCGGCTGCGTCTCGGCGGCGCCATTCAGGAGCGCGTTCTCGCCATGCTGCTGCTGGAGCCCGGCCGGCTCGTCCCGGTGCCCCGGCTGGTCGAGGCGGCCTGGGGGGAGACCCCGCCGACCACTGCCGGCCATCAGGTCCGCAAGGCCGTCGCCGACCTGCGTCGGCGCATCCCCGAGGGCAGCGGGTTGATCGTCACCGACGGCCCCGGCTACCGGGTCGTGCTCGACGGCGTCCGCCTGGACCTGCTGGAGTTCGGCGCCCATCTGCGCTCCGCCGCCGGCGCCGAGTCGGCCGGCCGCATCGCCGACGCGGTAGGGGAACTGGGCGCGGCGGTCGCCCTGTGGCGCGGGCGCGTCCTGGCCGGCACGGGCGGGTCGGTGATCGACGCGGCCGCCACCGTGCTCGAGGAGCGCCGGATCACCGCTGCCGAGCAGCTGTTCGAGCTGCGGCTGATGTGCGGCGAGGGCAATGCGCTCGTCGCGGACCTGCGCGATCTCGTCGCCGCGTACCCGCTGCGCGAGACGCTGCGCGGCCACCTCATGCTCGCCCTGTACCGCTCGGGCCGGCAGGCCGAGGCGCTCGAGGAGTACGGCCGGGTCCGCACCCTGCTCGTCGAGGAACTGGGCGTCGACCCGGGCCCGCGGCTGGCCAAGCTGTACGAGGACATCCTGCAGGACAATCCGACGCTGAGCCCGGCGCCTGCCCCTGCCCCTGCCCCGGCCCCTGCCGCCGCCACCGCAGAACCGTCACTGCACGGGACCGGCGCTCCCGTGGCGGCGGACACCGGAGCCACTGCCGGGATTTCCGACGGCCCCGTGGCCCCGTACGCGCCGGTTGCCCCCGCCCCGCACACGCGGCCGGAGGCCCCCTGCACTCTCCCCTACGACCTCTCCGACTTCACCGGCCGACGCACCGAGCTCACCCGCGTCATCGAGCTGGCAACGGCCCCCGAACGTGAACACCGGGCGCGGATCGTGGCGATCGACGGCATGGGCGGCGCCGGCAAGACCTGCCTGGCCGTACGCGCCGCGCACCAGCTCGCCGGCGACTATCCGGACGGTCAGCTCCACCTGGACCTGCGGGGCTTCACCCCGGGCGAGGAGCCGATGCGGCCCGAGAACGCCCTCGACGTGCTGCTGCGCATGCTCGGCACCCCGGGCGAGCGCATCCCCCAGGACCTGCAGAGCCGGGCCGCCCTGTGGCGCTCCTCGCTGGTGGGGCGGCGGTTGCTCCTGCTGCTGGACAACGCCGTCGACGCGGCGCAGCTGCGCCCGCTGCTCACCTCCGCGCCCGGCTGCCTGGTGCTGGTCACCAGCCGGGCGCGGCTGGTGGACCTGGACGGCGCGGCCTGGCTCTCGCTCGGACTGCTGCCCCTCGAGGACAGCGTGGAACTGGTCGCCGAGACGCTCGGCGCGGACCGGGTCGCGGCCGAGCCGGAGGCGGCCGCCGAACTCGCCGAACGCTGCGGTCATCTGCCCCTGGCCCTGCGCATCGCCACCGCCCGGCTGCGCAACCGGCCGCGCTGGACGCTGGCCTACCTGGTCGACCGGCTGCGCGACGAGACCCGCCGCATGGTCGAACTCACCTCCGGCGAGCGGGGCGTGGCGGCCACCCTGCGGCTGTCCTACCTGGCGATGACCGAGCGGGGCCGCAGCGCGTTCCGGCTGCTGGCCGTGCACCCGGGCACCCGGATCGACGCGCATGCCGCCGCCGCACTGCTCGACCTGGACCTCTTCGACGCGGAGGACCTCCTGGAGCACCTCCTGGACGTCCATCTGCTCCAGCAGCCCGACATCGGCCGGTACACCTTCCACGACCTGGTGCGCAGCTTCGCCCGGGAGCTGCCCACCGAGGAGGAGGAGACGGCGGCCGTGACGGAGCGGCTGCTCGGCTATTACGTCGCCGCCACCGAGGCCGCGTGCCAGGTCCTCTTCCCGGGCCGCAAGCAGCAGCCCACCGAACTGGCGCCGTACGAGGGCGAGTTGCCGCCGCTGGTTGATGCGGCCACGGCCCGGCACTGGTTCGCGCAGGAGCACGAGGGCCTGCTCGAGGCGACCGCGCTGGCCTTCCGGCGGCGCCTGGACCGGCACACCGCCGTACTGGCCCGCAATCTGATCTTCCACCTCAACGCCCGTGGCCACCACACCGAGTACGCGGACGTCGCCCGCACCGCCGCTGCCGCCGCGCGTCGCACCGGCGACCTGTGGCTGCTGAGCAACGCCCTGTCGAACCTCGGCGTCGCCTGCTGGAAACTCGGCCTGTTCGAGGAGGGCATCGAGACGGTCACCGAGGCCCGCGACGTGGCCGTACGGGCCGGCAACCGGCTCACCGAGGCGCACGCCGAGAGTGTCCTGGGCACCCTGCAGGCCACGCGCGCCCGCCATGAGCCGGCCCTGCGCCACCTGCGGCGCTCGCTGGCCCTCGCCGGAGAGCTGGGCGCCGTACGCAACCAGGCCGACATCCTGTGCACCCTCAGCACGGCGTACGAGGAACTCGGCCGCTACACCGAGGCCGCCGAGGCCGCGAGTGAGGCCGCCGAGATCTCCCGGCGCCTCGGCTACCTCAACAACCAGGTGGTCTCCCTGACCGACCTGGCCTTCGCCCAGATGGGCCTGGGAGACCACCGGGCTGCCCGCGACACCCTCGCCCGGGCCCGCGCCCTGTGCGACGGGCGGATCCCGGCCGGGGACACGGCCCTGCTGTTCGCTCTGTCGGCCCGGGCCGCGCAGGAACTCGGCGACACCGAGGCCGGGCACGGCTTCGCCGCCCGGGCCCTCGACCTGGCCGGCCGGACCGACGCGCCCCTGCGCCGCGCCAAGACGCAGAACCTCGTCGCCCGCTTCCACTTCCACGCGGGGCGGTACGAGACGGCCCGCGCCCTGCACGAACAGGCCCGTCGCAGCGCTACCTCGGTCTGTCTGCGGGTGGAGGAGTGGCATGCGCTGTCCGGCCTGGCGAGCGCGGAGCGGGAACTCGGCGACGCGGCGGCGGACGGACACCGGACGGCCGCGCAGGAACTGCTCACCCTGGTCGGAATGGAGCGCCCGCCCCGCGAACGCTGACCGGCCCGGCGGGAAACGCGCCGCGAGCACTGCCGGGATACGCGCCGCAGGTAGTGCCCGGAAAACGGAAGGCGCCCCCTCCGGTGATCCGGAGGGGGCGCCTTCGGCATGCGCCGCTGTGTGGGGCCTTACGGCTGTACGGCCTTACGGCTGTACGGTGTGCGGGCTTGCCTCGTCGGCAAGCACCTGGTGCGCGGCCGTACCCGTCACGGCCGGGAGCTCCACCGCCGCGCCCAGGCCGAGTGCCAGGGCCAGAGCCGCGAAGATCCCTATCAGTCGCGCTGCCTTGCTGCGCATGTATCCGTCCCCCAGGGGTAGTTGGCGGTGGCGGCAGTGCCGCCCGCTCTCGACGTCGGTGATGTTTCCGGCAGCGGTTCCCGATCCGGTCCCGTCTCGTTACCGGCTCCGCACGGGTCCGTCACCGGTACTCAGAGCCCGCCGTCGGAGCACCCGGCGATCCGGGGCCCCTCCCGTGTGAGCACGACGTCGGTACGCAGCGCACCGCTCACGAAGCCCGCCAGATCGAGCAACTCCCGTACGCAGGAACGGATCTCGGAGATCGCGTTCGGCCCCGTACGCGCCCTTCCCGCGAACCCCTCCCGCACCACCACGCTCACCACGTGGTGCATCCCGCCCAGCGACAGCGTCTGCACCCGGAATCGCGGCCCCGCCAGCAACTCCTCGACCAGATGCGTCCCGTCCACCGCGGTCTTCGCCCACACCGCGAGCCCCTCCGCATCCCGCACGAAGTCCGTCCGCCGCCAACCGCCCTGCGGACCGGACGACTTGATCACGACGGGCGGTCCCAACCGCTCGGCCGCAGCGCGGGCCTGGCGCACGGTGCCCGCCTCCTCCGCCCGCACAGGCGCCTGCGTGCTCCCGCGCAGCAGCCGTCGCAGCCCGATGGGGTCCTTCAGCCGCTCCTCGGCCGGGTCGCGCCACAGCGCCCCGGACCGCTCCTGCCGTATCCGCCGCACCACGCCCCGGGCGCCGTCGTCGGCGCCGGGCCCGCACAGCACCTGCCCGATCCCGTACCGTCGTACGAGCCCTGTCAGCAGGCCGTGCAGGGCGCCGTCCGCCGCCATGGCCGGGCCCGCGACGAACACCCGCTCGATGCGCACCGCCTCGGGCACGGGCTCCCGCGGCTCCAGCACCACCCATAGATCGAACCCGGCGGTCACGGCGGACCGTACGAGCTCCTCCCCGGGTTTCACCAACAGCATCCGTTCCGCAACGCTCGCCACGGCCTCTCTCTCCCGCCGGCCCATTCCGAACGCCGCCACGGTCCCGCCGTGCCTTCCCGTCGACCTCCTGAACGGTTCCCTGGGCTCCGCCCCCCCCCGCACGGAAAACGGCCCTGACCGCTGCGGTGGACACCCACCGCGGGTCAGGGCCGTTCTCTCGGTACTCGAGGACCTCGAAGGCCTGGACAGCTGTCGCTCTCGGGCTCGACGAAGCCGCTCGATCAGAGGCACCTGATTCGGCGGCCTCAGAATGAACTTGTCCTTCTGTTCGTCGAAGCACTAAATGGTCGACCGTGAACCTAATACGGCGTCACAAACAAGAACCACCTGACCATCCTCACGGGGAATTTGTTCAGGGGGCCGGTGCGATGAGAGCGCGCGCGGTGCCGAGTTTGTTGGAGACGGTGTCCGTGTAAAGCGTCGTTCCGCCGTCGGGGCGGCGAACGACGAGGTCATCGGTTTGCCCATTGGGGGTGAAGTTCCCGGCGGTCATGGCCTGGTCGCCGGTCCACAACGTGCTGGGGCCCTGAAGGCGGGCCGCGCTTCCCACTCCGGAGGTGGTGATCGGGTAGGTGTCCAGTTCGCCGTTCTTCCAGCGGACCATCAAATTCCATTCCCCGCCGCCCAGGAATTCGCCGCTGGTCAGACCGGCGGCGTCCTGCCAGGCACGGCTGGGCCCCTTCAATTGGCTTTCCTTGCCGAAGGTGCCGGCACCGACGCCGGAGTAGAGGGACAGTTCGCCGTCGGACCAGCGCACGATGAGGTCGGTCGCGTCCTGGCCCGTGGTGAAGTGGCCGGCCGTCATCTGGGTGGCATGGGGCCACGTCGGGTTGGGGCCGGTGATCTGGGTACCGGCCGTGTTCAGCCCGTTGTCCGCGACGTCGTCGTACAGGGTGACCTCGCCGTCGGACCAGCGCACCAAAAGGTCGGACCGGTTCGAGCCCGTGAAGTTCCCCGCGGTGATGGCCTGCGCATGGGGCCAGGTGGTGTTGGGAGCCAGGAGCTGATGCTCGGAGGCGAACCCTCCGTTGCCGTCGCCGAGGTACAAGGTGGCCCGGCCATCACTCCACATCGCGATCATGTCGCCGTGGCCGGTACCCCGGAAGTCCCCGGAAACCAGCAGCCGGGCGTGCCGCCAGGCGTCCCAGGTGCCCATGGAGTAGGGGAGCGCAGGCTGTTGGTAGGGGCCGTGATCGGTATGGGCACCGAGTTTGGCGTCGCCGTACAGCTGGAAGAAGCGGTCGCCGTACACAGGGCTGTACGTGAGCCGGTTGTACAGCGGATCACTGGTCGGCACGTCAGGGCCGCCCGCGTTCCAGCCGCCGACGTTGCCCACGATCTCCCCGGTACCCGAGCCGTTCACGTCGACCCTGGAGAACCACGGCCCGCCGGAGACTCCTCCCCACATGCCGGCACAGTCGATGCGCATCTGATTGAACCCCGCCAGGGCGCTGGTCCTGGCCGGGCAGCTCACCGCCTGGTCCGCGCGGTCGTACCTGGTCATCGGGTAACCGATGACGGTGACATCGTTGGTGAATCCCGGAGTGGGCGCCACGGTGTTCGCACCGACCACGTCCTGGACCTTCTTGCCGTGGTAGGTACCGACCCGCGCAAAGGCGAAGTCCAGGTCGGAGTTGGCGCCCTTGTCCGCTGCCCACTGGGGGTCGCGGAACCACTCCTGGACGGGAAAGACGCCGAACGGCTGGGCGTCGGCGGACTTCCTGCCGTCGTACCGGGGGACGAACATACCGTGGGCACTCTGGCAGTGCCCGGCGGTGAGGATCAGGTCGTGCCCCGGACTGTCCACCACACTGGCCGTGCAGAAGTGCGTCTGAGGAGCGCTTCCGCCATAGAGAGTCCCGACGGACTTGATCCCGGCGAAGTGCTTTCCGCCGTCAGCGGGCGACTTGACGGCCGGACCCCTTCGCATCGACGCATGCCCCGCCGGTTCGGCATGGCGGCCGGAGGGGTCGATGGCCGCCTCCATGCGGTCATGCGTCCAGAACCGGATGGCATCCTCGGCCGTCCAGTTCGGGTCGTCGTCCGGATCGGCGGCCCCCGTCGTCGGCCTGGACCATGGGGACGGCGCCGGACGATGACCGGAGGAACGGTGTTGCGCGTTGTCCGTCCGAGGCGCAGGGGAAGGAGAAGCGGTCGCCGTCCCCGGATTACCGGCGAGGAGAAGGCCGCACAGCATGGCGGTGACCGCACTGAGCGTGCGTATTCGGTGCACAGCAAGACTCCACTGGGTGAGGAATGCCTGAAAACGGGGGAAGCGCCCTGTCCGGCCCCCGACGGCAGGGCGGGGTGCGACACACGGGCGGGCGGACGCGAGAGCCGAAGGAGGCCACACGTGTTGGGCGCGGTGCCCGAAGTGGCGGCCGCGCCCCGTGGTGCGCCGGGGGCAGTTGTCGCCGAAGCGCGGAGCTGTCGCCCGATGCCCACGTCAAACCTGAAGCACCGTCAGGCGTACGAGGACCGTTGCGCCGAAGGCCGTCGCTCCCGCAGCTGCCCGGGCCCAAGTGCCCGTGATGCCCGAGGGCCGGGCGGCAGCAGGGCCACCGCCGACGACGGCCTGCTGCCGGTCCGCCGACCGTGGCGGCGGGTGACCGTCACGGGGTGGATTTCCGGTGCGAGGCCCGGCCGTGGGGCGGCATGTCCATCGCACGCGGCCGACCGGTCATTGCGGCCGCACCCCGGGTTGTCGGCGCAAGGGCAGGTGGCGGCCGTGCGGCAGGTATCGGGGGCGTTGCCTTCGCCGGCGATCCGGAATGCCGTAGTTCCACCTGGCTCGGACGACCGGTCGTCGTCGCCCAGGTGCGGTGATGTCCACGTGGTCGTCTTCACCCGCGGATCGTCGTTGATGGACAAGCTTTTCCCCCCAAGCAGTGTCCGCCGCCCTCCGTCGCCCTGGGCGACTCGCGAATCCGGGCGCGGATGATGCCCTGACAGCGTTCGGCGCCACCCTGGTCAGGGGTGGTTCGAACACCTGTTACCGAAGAGTACAGGTTGCCGATCACCCACGCAGCGTGGGGTCGGCCTCCTCAGGGAAGGAGCGCGCTGAAGGGTGGGTGGCTCCATGACAAACCCGGCCGTTCAGTTCGCCGATCACCCGCACGATTTGGGTGGCGGCGCTTCCGGAACCCCTGGGCAGCGGTATCCGGGCCAGGGCCGAGACCATCCTGGACCGTCGCGGGTCGATGCCCGGGCGGGCAGGGGCAACTGCTCGGTGCCGCCCAGGTGCTGTTGCACACTCACCACGGCCTGCGGCCCGACCGGCCCTGGCTTCGGCCGCCGCGCCCTCCCTGACGCTGCTGCTCGTGGCGCGCGTCCTGGCAGGACTTGGCGCCGCCCTCTACACGCCGAACGCCTCCGCGGCGGCGGCCCTCGCCGGTCCCGCTCGCCGCGGGCAGGCCCTGGCGGTGATCCTCGGCGGCCTGACCGTCGGTACCGTCTGCGGCGTCCCCGTCGGCACCGCGATCGGCCAGCACATGTCCTGGCAGGCGAGCCTGGTGTTCGTCGCCGTGGTCGGCGGGATCGCCCTCCTCGGACTGCTGGCCACGCTGCCCGCGCTGCCCATCCCGCCGGCCGTACCGATGTCGGCCCGGCTGGCGGTGCTCGCCCGCGGACGGGTGGTGGCCCTGGTCGCCTTCATGCTGCTGGCCAGCGCGTCGAGCATCATGGTCTATGCCTACGTCGCCGATGTGCTCCGCGTGACGGCGCACACCACCGGCACGGCACTCGCGATCGCGCTGCTCCTCTGGGGCGTCGGCGGCATGGTCGGCTCCTTCGGAAGCGGCTGGCTCACCGATCGCTGGGGTGCCGAGCGGACTCTGTCGCTCGCCCTGGTCGTGCTGGCGGTCACCCTGGCCGCGCTGGCGGTTACGTCCTCCACGGCGGCCGTCGTGGTCGTCATGGTGCTCAACGGTGCCGCCGGATGGGCGGTGGCCACGCCGAACAACCACCGCCTCACCGCGCTGGTGCCCGAACTGCCGCCCGTGGTGATCTCGTTCAACTCCTCGGGCATCTACTTCGGCCAGGCCCTCGGTGTCGGCCTGGGCGGCATCCTGCTCGGCCATGCGACAGGGGTGCGCACGCTCTGCCTCGCCGGCGCCGCGCTCGCCGTCGTGGCGTTGCTGGTCCACCTGCTCATCGGCCGGCCGAGGCAGATCTGACTCAACGAGACTGCACCCGGGCCTGCCGCAGAACGCCGATCGGGAGCAAGGCGTGGATAGCGTTTGGATTGCTGGGCGAGCGGGCCGGTCGGAGAGAACCGGGAGATCCGCCGGCGATCGGCGATGCCACCTGCAGCCGAAATCATCGTATGCGCGACAGGAGTGCAGTCATGTCTTCTCCAGCCCGGAACTTAGCGGATGGACAGCTCTTCATCGACGGGAAGCCCCGCCCCTCCGAGAGCGGTGAGACCCGAGAGATCATAAATCCGGCTACGGAGGAGGTGATTTGCCGGGTCGCCTGGGGCTCGAACGCTGATCTGGACCAGGCCGTCTCCGTCGCGCAGGCCGCGTTCGAGAGCGAGGAGTGGGGCGGACTCACCCTTCCGCAGCGCGGCCGGGTGCTGCTGCGGATCGCCGACGCGATCGAGGAGCGCGCGGACGAGCTGGCCCTGCTGGAGTCCCTCAACGTGGGCAAGCCGATCACCGTCGCGCGGGCCTTCGACGTGTTGTGCACGACGGTGTTGCCCGCGGCGAGCGCCGGGGCGATCTTGTTGATCGCCAGGTTGAGCGGGAAGTTGAACGGCGTGATGGCGCCTACCACTCCGAACGGCTCTCGGCGGGTGACAGCCATCGAACGCCGGTCGGCCGGCCACCGCCCGAGTGTCGCCGTCCGGCGCGCCGCGGTACGAGCCGACTCGCTACACCCGACTCACCAGCTCGGCGCCGACGGGGACGCCGAGGCCGGTGCACGCGTCCCAGCCGGGCGCCGCCCCGTAGTCGCCGATGTCGCCCTCAGTGATGTCCCGGAAGCCGGGGACGGACCCACCAGGCGTGATGCCGGCGTACAGCTGGGGCTGCATGAGGCCGAGAGGCCGGTTTTTCGATTCGGAGAGGCGGGCGACCAGAGCCGCCCACAGCGGAGCCACTGCGCTGGTGCCGCCGAGGGCCGTGTCCTCCCCGTCGATTCGCACCTCGTATCCGGTGTCGCCGTCCGCGTCACCCGCCACATCCGGTATGCCGCGCCAGCCGGTGACACCATCGGAGTTGCCCGCGGCCGCCTGCCAGGAAGGCTGCTCGAAAGCGGTGCTGTAGCCGCCACCACTGGCCCAGCCCTGGCCGTCGTTCCACACGGTCTCCGAGTCGATCGCCCCTGTCCGGGGATCCGCCTCCAGCCGGGTGCCGCCACAGGCGAGGGCATGGGGGCTGGTGGCCGGGAAGTCGGGGTGCGGCCTGCCGTCCGGCACCCCGTCGCTCGCCCCGTGATCGCCCGCGGCCACGCACACGGTCACTCCCAGCGCCGCCGCGTCCGCGAACACGGCGTCCATCGCGTCACGGGCCTGCGGCGACCAGGCGTCCTCCGGCTTGCCCCAGCTGATGCTGAGGGCGGTCGGCGGGGGATCGGCGTACACCGCAGCGCTCACGGCGTCGACGAAGCCCTTGTCGTTGTTCTCGCCGAAGTAGACGATCTGCTGGGCTCCAGGTGCCAGGGCACCGGCCACTTCGATGTCGAGTTGGACCTCGCCGTCGTCGCCGTCCGGGCGTCCGTCGGGCGCGTTCTGCCCGTGGCCCACGCCAACAGCGGTCACGCTCGGCCGAGTCGGCACTCCGAGATCGGCGAAGTAGCTCATCAAGTTCTCCTGGTCGAAGCCGCCACCGAGTTCGACGAGGGCAATTGTTCGACCGGTGCCATCAGTCCCCGGCGGGAACTGGTAGAGACGGCCCAACTCGGCAGGCGAATAGGAGATCCCTTCGCTCCCGGCGTCTCCACGGTGCACGTGAGGGCGCGCCTGAGGGCGATCGTCGAAGCCGAGCACCGCGCTCACGATGCCCTTCCACTCGGGGAGGATCCGCAGCGTGCCCTCCCTCTGGCGGTGCTCAGTCGCCTTGCCGGTGATGGGATCTGTGCTCTTGACCCAGGTGAGCCGTCCAGGATCCACCACGGTCCGCAGTCGGCCAAGGGGCCCGGCGATCTCGACCCGGCGTGATGCCTGGTCCGCCTTCACGACGGTCAGTCCGCGGTCTTGCGCCGTGCGGCATATGAGGTCGATGTCGTCGGGATTCGCGCCGTACCGCTCGGCGAGTTGCGTGCCTGAGACGGTGTCGGATCCTTCGACCAGGCTCTTGGGGATTTCTTCGCGGCGCTTCAGGATCAGGGTGATGTCGATCTGCTGGGCGTCGTCCACCTCGTCGACGGGGCGGGCATCAGGAATCGCCATGCGTTCGCTGCCGCTGAGGGGAACCAGTGATTTCGTTGCCATCGGTCTCACCGATCGTGCGATGGGCGTGCGATTGGGACGGCTGTCCGGCGAAGACCCTTGTACGAGCAGGCCGTCCAGGCCTCGCCGAGTCCGAAAGAGACAGCCTCCGCTGAGGCACATGACCACGCATCACACCGGTCGAAGGCGGAACGCGAAGGAGCGGCGAGGGACGGTCCCGGCCATGGCGTCTTAGGACCAATGTGCCGCACAGGCCGGAGCTCTTTCGTGCCAGACCTCTGGCCCTGACTTCGGTCTCCTACCAATGCCTTCTTCCACGTGACCACGCCATGGCGGCCGACGCAACTCGGCAGGAACTGTGCGCCAACTCCGGCCTCTTCACGTCCCACGAGCTACGCCGCGGCGTACCCGCCCGGACAGACCGGCCGACTGACGACATCCATCTTGCGGGAACTTCACACCGGATGGGCAGAGACGGCCCTGGCAGCACTGAAAGGCACGAGCACGCTGGTCAGGGCCTACATCATCAGCACTCGATGATGTTCACCGCGAGCCCGCCTCGCGCCGTCTCCTTGTACTTCACGCTCATGTCCGCGCCGGTCTCCTTCATGGTCTTGATGACCTTGTCGAGGGAAACCTTGTGGGAACCGTCGCCGCGCATCGCCATACGGGCGGCCGTGACGGCCTTGACCGCCGCCATGCCGTTGCGCTCGATGCACGGGATCTGCACCAGACCGCCGACCGGGTCGCAGGTCAGACCGAGGTTGTGCTCCATACCGATCTCGGCGGCGTTCTCCACCTGTTCGGGAGTGCCGCCCATCACCTCCGCCAGCGCGCCCGCCGCCATCGAGCAGGCCGAGCCGACCTCGCCCTGGCAGCCGACCTCGGCGCCGGAGATGGACGCGTTCTCCTTGAAGAGCATGCCGATCGCGCCCGCGGCGAGCAGGAAGCGGACGACACCGTCCTGGTCCGCGCCCGGCACGAAGTTGACGTAGTAGTGCAGGACCGCCGGGATGATGCCCGCGGCGCCGTTCGTCGGCGCGGTGACCACCCGGCCGCCCGCCGCGTTCTCCTCGTTCACGGCCATCGCGTAGAGCGTGATCCACTCCATCGCGCGGCCCACCGGGTCGCCCTCGGCGCGCAGCTGGCGCGCGGTGACGGCCGCGCGGCGGCGCACCTTGAGCCCGCCGGGCAGGATGCCCTCGCGCGACATGCCGCGCGACACGCACGCCTGCATGACCCCCCAGATGTCCAGCAGCCCGGACCGGATCTCCTCCTCCGTGCGCCATGCCCGCTCGTTCTCCAGCATCAGCGCGGAGATCGACAGGCCTGTGTCCTTCGTCAGGCGCAGCAGTTCGTCGCCCGTGCGGAAGGGGTACTTGAGCACCGTGTCGTCGAGCATGATGCGGTCGGCGCCCACCGCGTCCTCGTCGACGACGAAGCCGCCGCCCACCGAGTAGTACGTCTTCGTGAGCAGCTCGGCACCCGAGGCGTCGTAGGCCCACAGGGTCATGCCGTTCGCGTGGTACGGAAGCGTCTTGCGCCGGTGCAGGACCAGGTCGTCGTCGAAGGCGAACGCTATCTCGCGCTCGCCGAGCAGCCGGAGCGAGCCGGAGGTCTTGATCTCCTCCACCCGCTGGTCGGCCGTCTCCACGTCCACCGTGCGCGGCGAGGAGCCCTCGAGCCCGAGCAGCACCGCCTTGGGCGTGCCATGGCCGTGGCCCGTGGCGCCGAGGGAGCCGTACAGCTCCGCCCGTACCGACGCGGCCTTGTCCAGCAGGCTCTCGTTGCTCAGCCTGCGGGCGAACATGCGCGCCGCACGCATCGGGCCGACCGTGTGGGAGCTGGACGGGCCGATGCCGATCGAGAACAGGTCGAAGACCGAGACGGCCACGGTGACTCCTCAATACGGGGGTGATGCGGGGGCGGGACGCCGCGCCCACCTTCCAGTGTGCGCGGCGTCCTGAATTACTGGGTGAGACCCGCGTACAGCGGGTGCTTGTCGGCCAGGGCCTTGACCCGGGCCTTGAGGGCCTCCGTGTCGTAGGACGGCTTCAGTGCCTCGGCGATGACATCCGCGACCTCGGCGAAGTCCTCGGCCGTGAAGCCGCGGGTCGCCAGGGCGGGCGTGCCGATGCGCAGACCCGAGGTGACCATCGGGGGGCGCGGGTCGTTCGGGATCGCGTTGCGGTTGACCGTGATGCCGACCTCGTGGAGGCGGTCCTCGGCCTGCTGGCCGTCCAGCTCGGAGTTGCGCAGGTCGACCAGGACGAGGTGCACGTCGGTGCCGCCGGACAGGACGTCCACGCCCACGGCCTTGACGTCGTCCTGGACCAGACGCTCGGCGAGGATCCTCGCGCCCTGAAGCGTCCGCCGCTGCCGCTCCTTGAACTCCTCCGAGGCCGCGACCTTGAAGGCGACTGCCTTGGCGGCGATCACATGCTCCAGCGGACCACCCTGCTGACCGGGGAAGACGGCGGAGTTGATCTTCTTCGCCAGCTCGGCCGTCGTCAGGATGACGCCACCGCGCGGGCCGCCCAGCGTCTTGTGTGTCGTGGTGGTGACCACATGGGCGTGCGGGACGGGGTTCGGGTGCAGGCCCGCCGCCACCAGTCCGGCGAAGTGCGCCATGTCGACCATCAGGTACGCGCCGACCTCGTCCGCGATCCGGCGGAAGGCGGCGAAGTCCAGCTGACGCGGATAGGCCGACCAGCCGGCCACGATCAGCTTCGGCCGGGACTCCTTGGCCAGGCGCTCCACCTGGTCCATGTCGACGACACCGTCGTCACCGACGTGGTAGGCGACCACGTTGTAGAGCTTGCCGGAGAAGTTGATCTTCATTCCGTGGGTCAGGTGCCCGCCGTGCGCGAGGTTCAGACCCATGATCGTGTCGCCGGGCTGCAGCAGCGCGAACATCGCGGCCGCGTTGGCCTGCGCGCCCGAGTGCGGCTGCACATTGGCGTGCTCGGCGCCGAAGAGCTCCTTGATGCGGTCGATGGCGATCTGCTCGACCACGTCGACGTGCTCACAGCCGCCGTAGTAGCGGCGGCCCGGGTAGCCCTCGGCGTACTTGTTGGTGAGGACCGAGCCCTGGGCCTCCATGACCGCGACCGGGGCGAAGTTCTCCGAGGCGATCATCTCGAGGGTGGACTGCTGACGGTGCAGCTCGGCATCGACAGCCGCGGCGACGTCCGGGTCGAGCTCGTGCAGGGGCGTGTTCAGAAGCGACATGCGGGACTCCTCAGCCGGCGGAAAAGGCGGTGTACTCGTCGGCGGAGAGCAGGTCGTCCGGCATCTCCGCAACACGTACCTTGAACAGCCAGCCGCCCTCGAACGGGGCGGAGTTCACCAGCGACGGGTCGTTGACCACGTCCTCGTTGACCTCCGTGACCTCGCCGGTGACCGGGGAGTAGAGGTCGCTGACCGACTTGGTCGACTCCAGTTCGCCGCAGGTCTCGCCCGCGCTCACCGTGTCACCGGCCTCCGGGAGCTGGACGAACACGACGTCGCCGAGCGCGTTGGCCGCGTGCTCCGTGATGCCGACCGTCGCGACGCCGTCCTCGGCGTCCGACAGCCACTCGTGCTCCTTGCTGTAGCGCAGCTGCTGGGGGTTGCTCATGGCCTGAATTCTCCTGTACGCGGGGGAGTGGTGAAGGGGGGACTGCTGGAGACGCTCGTGAGCAGGGCGGGCGTGCGCAGTGTCACGTCCTGCCCGCGCCCAGTCTCTACTTCTGGCGCTTGTAGAACGGCAGAGCCACGACCTCGTACGGCTCGTGGCTGCCCCGGATGTCCACCCCGACCCCGGGCGTACCCGGCGCGGAGTGCGCGGCGTCGACGTACGCCATCGCGATCGGCCTGCCCAGCGTGGGGGAGGGTGCCCCGGAGGTGACCTCGCCGATGACCTCACCGCCCGCGACCACCGAGTACCCGGCACGCGGGACGCGCCGGCCCTCGGCGACCAGGCCGACCAGGACGCGCGGCGGGTTCTCCTGAGCCCGGGCAGCGGCCTCCCGGAGGGCCGTGCGCCCGACGAAGTCGCCCTCCTTCTCGAACTTCACGACCCGGCCGAGCCCGGCGTCGAAAGGAGTCAGTGAGGTGCCGAGCTCGTGCCCGTACAGCGGCATGCCCGCCTCCAGGCGCAGTGTGTCCCGGCAGGACAGTCCGCAGGGGGCGAGCCCGACGGGCGTGCCCGCCTCGGTGAGCGCCTGCCACAGCTTCTCGGCGTCGGACGGCGCGACGAACAGCTCGAAGCCGTCCTCGCCGGTGTAGCCGGTGCGCGCGATCAGCGCCGGGACGCCGGCGACCGTGCCGGGCAGGCCCGCGTAGTACTTCAGACCGTCCAGGTCGGCGTCGGTCAGGGACTTCAGGATGCCGGGGGACTCGGGGCCCTGGACGGCGATCAGCGCATAGGCGTCCCGGTCGTCGCGCACCTCGGCGTCGAAACCGGAGGACCGCTCCACCAGCGCGTCCAGCACCACCTGGGCGTTGGAGGCGTTGGCGACGACCATGTACTCCCGCTCTCCGAGCCGGTACACGATCAGGTCGTCGAGGATGCCGCCGTCCTCCCGGCAGATCATGGTGTAGCGGGCGCGGCCGACGCCGACGGATCCGATGTTGCCGACCAGGGCGTAATCGAGGAGCCGGTCCGCCTCGGACCCGGTCACGGTGATCTCGCCCATGTGCGAGAGGTCGAAGAGGCCCGCCTTCGTACGGACGGCGACGTGCTCGTCGCGCTCGGAGCCGTACCGCAGGGGCATGTCCCAGCCGGCGAAGTCGGTCATCGTCGCGCCGAGCGAACGATGCAGGGCATCGAGCGCGGTACGGCGCAGGGGGCTACTGCTCATCGGTTGTGCTCCCAGGACAGGACGGGCGAGGGCGTTCCTCCCCATCTGTCATCGGAACCTGAGAGGTTCGCCATGACTCCCCGCGGCGGGTCGTCACGGCTTGCACCTTGGGTGGAGCCGGCAGAAGCGGCCCGCTTTCCAGATGTGCCTCGCCCGCGCGGTATCGGGGACCTGAGAGATTCAAGGGAGGGACTTGCTCCTTCGGCGTCCGGGCGGCACGTACGTACCCGGAACTCTCCCGCGCGGATTCAAGCGGCCGGTATGCAGTTGGCGCGCACATCATTGCACGCATCGCCCGATCGTGGCAGGCCGCATCCGTAACCGTGCTGTGGCGGTACCCGAACGAAATCGAGAGACGGATTCATTACCTTCTCTTTACGGTCGGTGGGGAGGGACTTCCGGAACCAAGGGGAGGGCGATGACGGTGAACAGGACGACGGCGTACGCCACGACCACGGGCATCACGGTGCCCAAGACGGAGGGAGCGGCGGCACGGGAGGTCCCCGGAGCGCTGCGGCCCGCCGTGGTGCGCGATCTGCGCGATCGCGGAGGGCACAGTCCGTACGGACTCACCTTCGGCGGGGGCGACCTCGTCGTGATCACCGGTCTGCCCGGCAGCGGCAAGTCCACGCTCATGCGGCGCGCCGTGCGGGGCGTCCGGGTCGACTCCCAGGACGCCCGAGACCGCTGGGACACGCGCCTGGCCCGCTTCCTTCCGTATGCGGTCTACCGTCCTCTCGTCCGCCTCGCCCACTACGCGGGCCTGCGCCGCGCCCTGCGCGCCGGCACCGGAGTCGTCGTGCACGACTGCGGTGCGCAGAGCTGGGTGCGGGGCTGGCTGGCGCGGGAGGCCCGCCGCCGCGGCGGCACGCTCCATCTGCTCCTGCTCGACGTCACCCCGGACACGGCCATGGCAGGCCAGCGGGAGCGCGGCCGCGGCGTCTCGCGCTACGCGTTCCTGAGGCACCGCCGGACCACCCGGGGCCTGCTGCGCTGCGTCGAGCGGGGCTCGCTGCCCCAGGGCTGCGGATCGGCGGTGCTGCTCGACCGGGACGCGGCGGACGTGCTGCGCAGGATCGACTTCGAGGGCTGAGTGACCGTGCGGGCACACCCGTTAGCCTTTTCAGCCACAGCAGTGGTTCCGAGCAGACGGTAGGCAGATGGACTTCCCGGCGGACCTTCCCGCGGACTTCCCCGCACAGGCACACCCCCATCCGCACGGCGGATGGCCGGGCAACGAGCTGGAGGAGGTGCTGTCCGCCTCTCTCGGCGTCCCCTCGGCCGCTGCCCGCATCATCGAGGTCCTCGGCCGCAGCTTCCTCTGGGTGCCGTTGCCGGGCGGCGGCGGCCCGCACGGCGGTCCCCTCGACCTGCCCACGCTTCAGATCGCGGGCCAGGCGTACGTCCCGGTGTTCAGCTCGGAGGAGCAGTTCCGCCAGGTCGTCGGCAACCACATGTCGTACACGATCGCGCCCGCCGTGGAGTTCGCCCGGGGGCTGCCCCCGCAGGTCGGCGTCGCGGTCAACCCGGACGGTGTGGTCGGGGTTCCGCTGCCGCCGGAGGCGGTGGCCGAGCTGTGCCGCGTGGGGCGCACCCCGCTGGACGGGCCGGCGAGCGGCGGTCGTGTCCGCCTCTTCGAGCCCGACTGGCAGGACGACCCGGTGGACTTCCTCGCCGCCGCGTCGGCCGAGTTCGCGGCGACCGGCGTGGTGCTCACGGCTCGCCGCTGCCTGGCCGCGATCGAGACCGCCGACCCGGTGATGTTCATCGGCGTCGAGCTCTCCTCCTGGGAGGCGGACGCGCGCACGCTCCCGCTGGACGCGCTCGGCCGGGCGCTCGGCAAGGTGCCGGTGAACACCCCCGTCAACATGGTCTTCATGGACGTGGCCCAGGACCCGGTGGGGGACTGGCTGCGGGAGCGGGTACGGCCCTTCTACCAGCAGGGTTACTGAACCGGCCGGAGGCGGGGTGCGCCGTCCCCGGGGGATGCGGGGTGACGCGCGTCAAGTTGCTGTCAGGATGGCGCCTTAACCTGGTTTCATGGCCGGAGCGGAGCGAGCCCGCTTCCGGCCGTGGGGGGCCGGCCCGCGGCGGCGCCGCCAAGTGCCACGGGGGTCCCCGGACAGGGGAGAATGGCTCGGTCGGGGTGGTGCGGCTGGAATCCGCCCGCAACGCACCGGAGACATCCGTCGGGGTTGTCAGGTCTGTCGTGAAGGGGCGGTAGAGGGTGAGCGCGTCGGGCACGGCCGCGGCCGGGCAGGTCGAGCACATGCTGCGCCAGGTGACACCCGGGCGTTACGACGCCTACGAGGCGCTCCTCCGCGCGCTCGCGACCCCGTCGTCCGGCCAGGTCTGGATGCTGCTCTGGCACGGCCAGGCCGGCTCGCCCGACGCCCAGTACGGCACCATGGAAGTGGACGGCTACGGCTACGCGCCCTGCGTCACCTCCGCCCAGGAACTCTCGGTCAGCGGCTGGAACCGGTCGTACGAGGTGGTCGACGGCCTCGACGTGGCCCGCACCCTCTACCCGGATCACCACGGCCTGTGGCTGAACCCGCATGCGCCGGGCGGTGGCGTCGGGATCCCCTGGCTGGACCTGCGCCGTATCGCCACCGGTCTGGAGCGCCAGCCCGCGGGACCGCTGATGCTGTCCGAACCGGCCATCCAGATCCCGCAGTTCTACGCCCTCCTCGCCCAGAACGCGCACCGCACGCCTGCCGTGCGCTCCCTGCGCCGTGCCTGGGTGCAGCCCGCCCTCGGCGCGCCCTATCTGGCGATCGGCCTGGACGTGTACGACACCTCGCCGCCCGCCGTGGACTCGGTGCGCGCGATGATGCAGCAGTCCATCGTGGCCGTGCCCGAGGGACTGCCGGTGTCGACCGTCGCGATGTCCGACGAGTACGACCCGGTGGTGATGTGGCTGCGCGCCGGCGCCCGGCCCTTCTACGACCGTGAGGCCCAGGCGGCCCCGGTGCAGGCTCCCGCTGCGGGCGGCTACGGTTATCCGCCGGCCCGCGGCGGCTACTGAAACCCGGGCCGACGCTCCTGGCGGGGCCGCCGGTCCGGGCACCGGAAAGCCCTCTGCGCGCGTAGATCTGGGGTGAATTACCCACATATTGCCGGTTGTGTCCTAATTGACACCCGTCCGACCCCCGCTACCCACTGTCCGGATAACGGAACCCTCCTGCCCGGATCACGTTTACGCATCCATTCCCCGTCAAGTCTGGCAACAGATCGCCAAAGCGTTGAAGACTCCCGCTCCAAGGGGCCTTCGCCCCTGTGTACGACGGACTGATCATGCCGCCACAGCGGCAAGTGCGCGCCGGTCACCGCCGGTTGAGAGGGGTCCCTGCCAGATGACGGCACCATTGCACGAGCCGACCGCGGAAGCGGCCCCGAGCGCGGCCGATGAAGCGGCGGTAGCCAGCGCCGATGCCAAGGCCGTACAGGGACGTTCCCTGGGGCGGATCGCCTGGGAGCGCCTCAAGCGGGACAAGCTCGCCCTGTCGGGCGGCATCATTGTGCTGTTGCTCATCGCGGTCGCGATCCTCGCGCCCGTGATCGCGCACGCGGTCGGCCAGGACCCGGAGCTCCACCACGAGGACCTGATCGACCCGCTCTTCGGCACCCCCAAGGGTTCCCTGGGCGGACTGAGTGGCAGCCACCTCTTCGGCGTGGAACCGGTCAGCGGCCGCGACATCTTCGCCCGTATCGTCTACGGCGCCCAGATCTCGCTGCTCGTCGGCTTCCTGTCCGCGGTGGTCGCCGTCGTTCTCGGTACCGTCCTGGGCATCCTGGCCGGCTTCTTCGGCGGCTGGGTGGACTCGGTCATCAGCCGGGTGATGGACGGCCTGCTCGCCTTCCCGCAGCTGCTCTTCATCATCGCGCTGGTGTCGGTCATGCCGAACCAGATGCTCGGCCTGACCGGCACGGGTGTGCGTGTCTTCGTGATGATCCTGGTCATCGGTTTCTTCGGCTGGCCCTACATCGGCCGCGTGGTGCGCGGCCAGACGCTCTCCCTGCGCGAACGCGAGTACGTCGAGGCCGCCCGCTCGCTCGGTGCCGGGCGCCTTTACATCCTCTTCAAGGAGCTGCTGCCCAACCTCGTGGCCCCCATCATCGTGTACACGACGATGATGATCCCGACCAACATCCTCACGGAGGCGGCGCTCAGCTTCCTCGGCGTCGGCGTCAAGCCGCCGACCGCCTCCTGGGGGCAGATGCTCTCGAACGCGATCGACTACTACGACTCGGACCCCATGTACATGGTGGTCCCCGGTGTGGCGATCTTCATCACCGTCCTTGCCTTCAACCTTTTCGGCGACGGCGTGCGCGATGCGCTGGATCCCAAGGGCTCCCGCTGAACTGCCGTACCCCCCAGCGACCCGTGCACCCACACGGGGTCTCTCATCTATCCGGAGGATCCGAGAACGTGACTACCCAACGCACCTCAGGGCGGCGTAAGCAGGCCATGGCCGCTGCCGCCGTGGTCGCGGCGCTGCTGACCACGGCGGCGTGCGGCGGCGGCAACAGTGGCGATTCGAAGAACGGCGCGGCCGGCTTCGACGCGGCCAACAACAAGGTCGCCCAGGCATCCGCAGCCAAGAAGGGCGGCACGCTGAAGTTCGGCGCCGCCCAGGACGCCGACTCGTGGGACACCACGCGCGGCTACTACGGCTTCATGTGGGACTTCGCCCGCTACTACAGCCGCCAGCTCGTCACGGACAAGACGGAGCCGGGCAAGGCCGGCGCCCAGCTGACCCCGGACCTCGCCACCGGTCTCGCCAAGGTCAGCGACGGCGGCAAGACCTACACGTACACGCTGCGTGACGGGGTCAGCTGGGAGGACGGCAAGCCGATCACCTCCAAGGACGTCAAGTACGGCATCGAGCGCGTCTGGGCGCAGGACGTGCTGTCCGGCGGCCCGACCTACCTGAAGGACGTCCTGGACCCGGACGGCAAGTACCAGGGCCCCTACAAGGACACCAGCGCGGACCACCTGGGCCTGAAGGCGATCGACACGCCGGACGACAAGACCGTCGTCTTCCACCTGCCGAAGGCCAACTCGGACTTCGAGGAGATGCTGTCGCTGGTCTCGGCCTCCCCGGTCCGCCAGGACATGGACACCAAGTCCAAGTACGGTCTGCACCCGTTCTCCTCGGGCCCGTACAAGTTCCAGTCGTACAACCCGGGCAAGGACCTGACCCTGGTCCGTAACACCAACTGGAAGCAGGCCTCGGACCCGATCCGCAAGGCCTACCCGGACCAGATCTCGATCAAGTTCTTCTCGAACGCGAACGACCTGGACCAGCGCCTGATCGCCGGCGACTACGACCTGGACCTGAACCAGACCGGCATGTCCCCGCAGGGCCGCACCACCGCCCTGAAGGAGCACAAGGGCAACCTGGACAACCCGGTCTCCGGCTACATCCGCTACGCGGTCTTCCCGCAGACCGTGAAGCCGTTCGACAACATCCACTGCCGCAACGCCGTGATCTACGGCGCGGACCACGTGTCGCTGCAGACGGCGCGCGGCGGCCCGGTCGCCGGCGGTGACATCGGCACCAACATGCTGCCTCCGTCCGTGGCGGGTGGCGAGGGCCAGAAGTACGACCCGTTCGGGCTCGCCGGCGCCAACAAGAACGGCAACGTGGCGAAGGCCAAGGAGGAACTGAAGGCCTGCGGTCAGCCGAACGGCTTCAGCACCACCATCGCCGTCCGCAACAACAAGCCGGTCGAGGTCGCCACGGCCGAGTCGCTCCAGGCGTCGCTGAAGAAGATCGGCGTCAACGCCCAGATCGACCAGTTCGACGGTTCGCAGACCACCGGCATCATCGGTAGCCCCGCCAACGTGCAGAAGAAGGGCTACGGCATCATCATCATGGGCTGGGGCCCCGACTTCCCGTCGGTCCAGGGCTTCGGTCTGCCGCTGTGGGACAGCAAGTACATCCTGCCGAGCGGCAACAACAACTACGCCATGATCAAGGACACGGCCATCGACGGCCTGTTCGACCAGTACGTCAACTCGCTCGACGACTCGAAGAAGACCGAGATCGCCACGCAGATCAACCACAAGGTCATGGAGGGCGGCTACTACCTGCCCTTCGTCTTCGAGCGGTTCATCAACTGGCGCTCGGACCGACTGTCGAACGTCTACACGTCGGACGCGTACAGCGGCATGTACGACTTCGTCAACCTCGGTCTGAAGTCCACGAAGTAAACCCGGCACACCCGCCGTACGGCACGAAAGGCAGGTGAAGGCCGGCGCGGCGTGACCGCGGGCCCCCGGACGACCTCCGGGGCCCGCGGTCCGCGGCGGGCCGTAAGCTGTGCTCGCTTACCTCATCAGGCGGCTGTTCGCCGCCGCAGTGATGCTGCTGGTCATCATCCTGGTGGTCTTCAGCATCTTCTTCCTCGTCCCCAAGTGGGCGGGCGTCGACGTCGCCACGAGCTTCGTGGGCAAGCAGGCCGACCCGGCCGCCGTGCAGGCGGTGCGGGAGAAGCTGGGCCTGAGTGACCCGATCTACTCCCAGGTCTGGGAGTTCTTCAAGGGCATCTTCGCCGGCCGTACCTATGCGGCGGGTGGCGACGTCACCCGCTGTGCCGCGCCGTGCTTCGGCTACTCCTTCCGCAGCGAACAGGCCGTGTGGCCGGTGCTGACCGACCGCTTCCCGGTGACCCTGGGTCTTGCGCTCGGCGCGGCCGTGCTGTGGCTGGTCTTCGGTGTCGCGGCGGGCGTGCTCTCCGCTCTCAAGCGGGGCAGCCTGTGGGACCGCGGCGCGATGGTCGTCGCCCTCGGCGGTGTGTCGCTCCCCATCTACTTCACCGGCCTGCTCTCGCTGGCGATCTTCAGTTACGGACTGAAGTGGATCGACGCCCAGTACGTCCCGATCGGCCAGAGCTTCACCGGCTGGATCGGAGGCATGATCCTGCCCTGGATCACCCTCGCCTTCCTCTACGCGGCGATGTATGCGCGCATCACCCGCGCCACCATGCTGGAGATCCTCGGCGAGGACTACATCCGCACCGCCCGCGCCAAGGGCCTGCGCGAGCAGACGGTCATCGGCAAGCACGCCATGCGCTCCACGATGACGCCCATCCTGACCATGCTCGGCATGGACCTGGGAGCCCTGATCGGCGGCGCGATCCTGACCGAGACCACCTTCAGCCTGCCCGGCCTCGGCCAGAAGGTGCTCGACGCCATCAAGAACCAGGACCTGCCCTTCATCCTGGGCGTCACCCTGATCACTTCTCTCGCGGTGCTCATCGCCAACCTCGTGGTGGACATCCTGTACGCCGTGATCGACCCCCGAGTGAGGCTCACATGACCGAACCCAGCAAGATCGGAGCGGCCGTGAGCGAGCCCGTGAGCGACTCGCCCGCCCCCAGCTCCTTCCTCGAAGTCCGCGATCTTAAGGTGCACTTCCCGACCGACGACGGCCTGGTCAAGTCCGTCGACGGGCTCAGCTTCACGCTGGAGAAGGGCAAGACCCTCGGCATCGTGGGCGAGTCGGGCTCCGGCAAGTCGGTGACCTCGCTCGGCATCATGGGTCTGCACACCGCCGGCCAGTACGGCAAGCGCAAGGCGCAGATTTCCGGCGAGATCTGGCTGAACGGCACCGAGCTGCTGTCCGCCGACCCCGAGCATGTGCGCAAGCTGCGGGGCCGTGAGATGGCGATGATCTTCCAGGATCCGCTGTCCGCGCTGCACCCGTACTACACGATCGGCCAGCAGATCGTGGAGGCGTACCGCATCCACCACGACGTCGACAAGAAGACCGCCCGCAAGCGGGCGATCGAGATGCTCGACCGAGTGGGCATCCCGCAGCCGGACAAGCGGGTCGACAACTACCCGCACGAGTTCTCAGGCGGTATGCGCCAGCGCGCGATGATCGCGATGTCGCTGGTCAACAACCCCGAGCTGCTCATCGCGGACGAGCCGACGACCGCACTGGACGTGACCGTCCAGGCGCAGATCCTCGACCTCATCCGGGATCTGCAGAAGGAGTTCGGCTCGGCGGTCATCATCATCACCCACGACCTGGGCGTCGTCGCCGAGCTGGCCGACGACATCCTGGTGATGTACGGCGGGCGCTGCGTCGAGCGCGGCCCGGCCGAGAAGGTGTTCTACGAGCCCCGCCACCCCTACACCTGGGGTCTGCTCGGCTCGATGCCGCGACTCGACCGCGAGCAGCAGGAGCGCCTCATCCCGGTCAAGGGCTCGCCGCCCTCATTGATCAACATCCCGTCCGGCTGTGCCTTCAACCCGCGCTGCCCGTACGCGGACCTCCCGAAGGACAACGTCACCCGCACGGTCCGTCCCGAGCTGACCGAGGTCGGCAGCAAGCACTGGGCCGCCTGCCACATGACGCAGGAGCAGCGGGAGCGTATCTGGACCGAAGAGATTGCGCCGAAGCTGTGAGCGAGAACCCCAAAGACGCGGCAGTGAAGATTCCTGCGCAGAGCGACGGTGCCACTCTCACCAAGGACGCCGCACCCGGCGAGACCCTGCTGAAGGTGACCGGGCTCCAGAAGCACTTCCCCATCCGCAAGGGCCTGTTCCAGCGGCAGGTGGGCGCGGTGCACGCGGTCGACGGCCTCGACTTCGAGGTCCGGGCCGGTGAGACCCTCGGTGTGGTGGGCGAGTCGGGCTGCGGCAAGTCGACGATGGGCCGGCTCATCACCCGTCTTCTCGAGCCGACCGGCGGCACGATCGAGTTCGAGGGCAAGGACATCACGCACCTCGGGGTGGGCGGCATGCGCCCGCTGCGCCGCGATGTGCAGATGATCTTCCAGGACCCGTACTCGTCGCTCAACCCGCGCCACACCATCGGCACCATCGTGGGCGCTCCCTTCCGGCTCCAGGGCGTCACGCCCGAGGGCGGCGTCAAGAAGGAAGTGCAGCGGCTGCTGTCGGTCGTGGGTCTCAACCCCGAGCACTACAACCGCTATCCGCACGAGTTCTCCGGCGGCCAGCGCCAGCGCATCGGCATCGCCCGCGCGCTCGCGCTCAACCCGAAGCTGGTCGTGGCCGACGAGCCGGTCTCCGCGCTCGACGTGTCGATCCAGGCGCAGGTCGTCAACCTGCTCGACGACCTCCAGGAGGAGCTCGGCCTCACGTACGTGATCATCGCGCACGACCTGTCGGTCGTCCGGCACGTCTCGGACCGGATCGCGGTGATGTACCTGGGCAAGATCGTCGAGCTGGCCGACCGCGACTCGCTGTACAAGGCGCCGATGCACCCGTACACCAAGGCGCTGATGTCGGCGGTGCCGATCCCGGACCCCTCGCGGAAGTCGGCGAAGAGCGAGCGCATCCTGCTCAAGGGCGACGTCCCCTCGCCGATCGAGCCGCCGAGCGGCTGCCGCTTCCACACGCGGTGCTGGAAGGCGACGGAGATCTGCCGGACGACCGAGCCGCTGCTGCTCGAGCTGAAGCCCGGGCAGCGGGTGGCCTGTCACCACCCGGAGAACTTCGAGGACCAGGCCCCGCAGGACACGGTTCTGCTGTCCGACGCCAAGGAGGCGGCGGAGCTGGTGCCGGACGCCGTTCTGGAGGAGTCGGCGGAGACGTCGGCGGCGGTGGCCGCGGAGGTGGAGGCCGAGGCTTCCGCCAAGCAGGCGGCCGAGGAGTCCGCCGAGGCTGCTGCCTCCGAGGGGCCTGCTGCCTCCGAGGGGCCTGCTGCCTCCGAGGAGCCTGCGGTCGCTGCCGACGAGCCTGAGGATGCTTCCGAGGAGCCCGAGGCAGCCGCCGAGAAGCCCGCGACCCCCGAGAAGCCCGCTGCCGAGAAGCCCGCGGCTGCCGAGGAGGGTGCCTCCGAGGACGGTGCCTCGGAGGACGGTGCCTCCGAGGACGCGGAAGCCGACCGTCAGGAGTCAACCGAGAAGTAGCACGTGACGAGTTGGCAAAGTCATGTGCATGACCGAACGGGAGAGCGCAGAGTCTGGCGTGTCCGTCTGATCGACAGCACGCTCGAAGGGACGACTCATGGCACTCTCCCGTTCGGCACGCTTAGGGGCCCTCACCGCCGCCGCGGCCTCCTTCCTCGTCATCGCCGCCTCCCCCGCCCCGTCCCCCGGCGCCCCCGGTATCGGCGACCCCTATTTCCCGCAGCTCGGCAACGGCGGCTTCGACGCCCGTCACTACGCCCTGGACGTCTCCTACGACCCGGGCACCGCCCGCCTCGACGGCCGTACGACGATCACGGCCCGCGCCACCCAGAGCCTGACCTCCTTCGACCTCGACCTGCAGAAGCTGGAGGTCACGAGGATCGAGGTCAACGGCAGACGCGCCGCGTTCACGCGCGAGGGTGATGAGATCCGCATCACCCCGCGTGGCGTCCTCCGCAAGGGCAGGGACTTCACGGTCACCGTCACCTACGGCGGTGTTCCCCAGCCGCTCAGCGGCCCCATTGTGTTCGGCTCCAAGTACGGGTGGATGAAGACCACCGACGGCGTCTTCGTCGCCTGCGAGCCCAACGCCGCCTCCACCTGGTTCCCGTCCAGCGACCACCCTTCCGACAAGGCCACCTACGACATCCGCATCACGGCGCCCAAGGGCCTGACCGCGGTCTCCAACGGCAGGCTGGTCTCGACGTACGACAAGGGCGGCCGGACGGTCACCCACTGGCGGGAGTCCAGGCCGATGGCCACGTACCTGGCGACGGCGACCATCGGCAAGTTCGACGTGCGGACCGGGAGGACCCCGTCGGGGATCCCGATCTACGTCGCCATCGACCCCGCTCTGGCGCACAGCAACACCGTCGACGTGTACGCCGTCACCGCAGAGGCCACCGACTACTGGTCGAAGGTCTTCGGCCCGTACCCCTTCGAGGAGACCGGTGCCATCGTCGACGACATGCCCGAGGCCGGATTCTCCCTGGAGGTCCAGTCGAAGCCCGCGTACTCGGCCGTGCGCAACGAGACGACGATCGTGCACGAGCTGGCCCACCAGTGGTTCGGCGACTCGGTCTCGGTCGAGCGATGGAAGGACATCTGGCTCAACGAGGGCTTCGCGACCTACGCCCAGTGGCTGTGGGCCGAGCACAAGGGCACCCGCTCGGCGCACGACTCCTTCCTGGCGGCGTACGGCGCCCGCCAGTCCGACACCGCGTTCTGGCAGATCAAGGTGGCGGACCCGCAGCGCGACACCATGTTCGCCTCCGCGGTCTACGAGCGGGGCGCGATGACGCTCCAGGCGCTCCGCGAGCGCATCGGCGACACCGCGTTCTTCAGGCTCCTGCCCGCCTGGACGGCGCTGCACCGGTACGGCAACGCCGGCACCGAGGACTTCATCCGGCTCGCAGAGAAGGTCTCGGGACGGAAGCTGGGCGACCTGTTCCAGAAGTGGATCTTCACGACCGGGAGACCCGCCCTGTAACCTCGGCGTTCCCACGTCTTGGCCTTGCTTTGTAAGGCGTGCACCCTTTGATGGGTCAGAATATAAGGGTGCTCCAGCAATTGTTCAGCCCCTCCGTCCAGCACACGCTCGATCTCGTGGGCATCTTCGTCTTCGCGATCTCCGGCGCTCTGCTGGCCGTCCGCAAGAACTTCGACGTCTTCGGCATCGCGGTGCTTGCCGAGGTCACCGCGCTGGGCGGAGGTCTCTTCCGGGACGTGATCATCGGTGCCGTGCCGCCGGCCGCGTTCACGGATCTGGGGTATTTCCTGACCCCGCTGCTCGCCGCGCTCCTGGTGTTCTTCCTCCACCCTCAGGTGGAGCGCATTCAGGTTGGCGTCAACGTCTTCGACGCGGCCGGCCTCGGCCTGTTCTGCGTCGCCGGGACGACCAAGGCGTACGACCACGGGCTGGGCCTGACGGCGTCCGCCGCCCTCGGCCTTGCCACGGCCGTGGGCGGCGGCGTCCTGCGTGACGTCCTCGCCAACGAGGTGCCCTCGCTGCTGCGCTGGGACCGCGACCTGTACGCGGTTCCCGCGATCGTCGGGGCCACGATGGTCGCGCTCTGCATCCGCTACGGCGTGCTGACCCCGCTCACCTCCGGCCTCGCGGCCGTCACCGCTTTCGTACTACGCCTGCTCGCGATGCGTTTCCACTGGCGAGCGCCGCGCGCTTGGAACCGGCGCTCCAATGTGGCTGAGGAAGAGCTCCCGTAGCCTGGCCGCTCATCTGCTGGCTCAGCCAGGTGAACACCGTCGGGATCTGCGGCCGCCACAGGGCCATGCTGTGCCCGCCGGCGCTGCGCGGGATGAGCACCGCGCGCACGGTCGTCGGCGGCTTGGCGATCTGCTGCAGCGCAGCGGCCGCCTGGTAGCCGTCACCGGACTCGCCGGACAGGTAGAGCGCGACGTGCGGCGGGGTGCGGTAGCCCTTCAGGATGTAGTAGGGGTTGTTCTCCCGCCGCAGCTGGACGCTCTGCGCGGCGAGGGAGTTGCGCTCGCCGATCGGGTCGTTGTAGCCGGACAGGCTGATCGCGGCCCGGTAGCGGTCGGGGTGCGCGATCGCGAGCTTCGCCGCGCAGTGCGCCCCCGCGGAGTAGCCCGCGGTCGCCCAGCCGTTCGGCGCGGAGTCGGCGCGGAAGTTGTCCATCACCATCTTGGGTACGTCGATGCTCAGCCAGGTGTCGGCGTTCACGGCGCCCGGCACGTTGGCGCAGCCCGTGTCGACCTTGGCGATCAGGTTGGTGCGCGGGGACACCAGGATGAACGGTGCCACCTGTCCGTTCTTCATCAGCGGCAGCAGCTGCTCGTGCACCTTCAGCGAGCCGAACCATGCCTTGGCCGAGCCCGGGTAGCCGGACAGCAGCTCCACGACCGGGAACTTCTTGTCCTTGTAAGCGGGGTCGTTGTACTGCGGCGGCAGCCAGACGTAGACCTCGGCGTTGACGCCCGACACACGGCCCTTGAGCTGGGTGACCTGCACCCCGCCCGCCGCGCGCATGCCGGGGCCGTCGGCCTGGGTGAACGTCTGTTTGACCTTCGGCAGGGCCTTCACCTGGATCCCGCCGGTGCCGTCCTTGCCGAGGTCGGCGGCCTGCTGGACGTGGTTGCCCGTGCCGAACAGGTCGGCCCAGTTGTCATAGAGGTTGTTGGCGTTGTTGACCAGCACGAAGACCAGAGTGACCGCTGTGACCTGCGCGAACAGGAGCATAAGCACCCGGACGGCGTGGCGTGCGATCCGGGGTCCACGGATCCGGGACCACAGGAACAGCGGCAGGATGAGGGCGATCGCCACGAGGACGATCGACATGAGGAGGAACGGCGTCCCGGTCAGGCTCATCGGCTTTGCGGCTCTTCCTGTGAACGGGCGGAACAAGCTGTACGTCTTCTGAGAGGGGAAGGACAGCCCGTCGGTCACGGACGAGTGCGGACACTTACCTAGAAATTGCCAAAACCTCACCCGCGCGGGTCTGGATCCACGCGGAGTTCGGCTGAGTGTCACCTGAGTCGTAACGATAAGCCCAATAGTAAAAGCTACTGCTTAGTAATTTCCTGTTGTACTGTTCAGGCATGCCAGAAGCAGCTACCGCACCTGCCGCGCGGGCCACGGTCGGTGACAGCGAGTTCGACCGCGACATCGCGGTGACCCTCCGTGAGCCCGGTGTCTACGACATCGATCTCTCCGCGGGCTGGACGATCATCAGCGCCGTCAACGGCGGCTATCTGCTGGCGGTCCTGGGCCGCGCCCTCGCCGACGCCCTGCCGCACCCCGACCCGTTCACGATCTCCGCGTACTACCTCACCGCGTCCCAGCCGGGGCCCGCGGTGATCCGCACGGACCTCGTCCGCACGGGCCGCTCCCTCTCCACGGGGCAGGCATCCCTCTTCCAGTACGACGACGAGGGCCGCGAGGTCGAGCGGATCCGGGTCCTCGCCTCCTACGGTGAACTGGACGCCCTGCCCGACGACGTCCGTACGACCGCGCAGCCGCCGGTCCTCCCGCCGATGGACCAGTGCTTCGGCCCCGAGGACGGCCCGGCGCCCGTACCGGGCAGCTCGGCCATCACCGAGCGGCTGATGCTCAAGCTCGATCCCGCCACGCTGGGCTGGGCGCTGGGCTCGCCCTCCGGGAAGGGGGAGATGAGGGCCTGGTTCGGGCTCGCCGACGGCCGCGACGCCGACCCGCTCTCGCTCCTCCTCGCGGTGGACGCGCTGCCGCCCACCGCCTTCGAAATGGGGCTCTTCGGCTGGGTGCCGACCGTCGAGCTCACCGTGCACGTGCGGTCCCGTCCGGCGCCGGGACCGCTGCGGGTGTCGATCACCACGCGCAATCTGGCCGGCGGCTTCCTCGAGGAGGACGCCGAGGTCTGGGACAGCGCCGACCGTCTGGTCGCCCAGTCCCGCCAACTGGCAAAGGCCAAGCTCGACTGAGTCTCAGGCGCCCTCGAGCGGCCTGCGCCCCAGCCAGGCCGCGAGGCGCTCATAGGCGTCCGCCCCCTCGGGGGCGGGCAGCGCCGAGTCGAAGGGCACGTCGTCGCCCCGCTCCGGCTCGGGCAGGACGCCGCGGGCCACGGTGAGCGCGAACTCCGCCAGTTCCGGGTCGAGTTCGAAGGGACGGCCCAGGGCCTCCCGCAGGTCCCAGGTGTGGGTCACGCACTCCATGACATAGCCGGACAGTGCATTGCGGCCCGACGTCTCGCCCCAGGGTGCGCGTACCGGCGCGTCCAGCCGGGCGTCGTCGGCCCAGGCCCTTGCAACCTCGGTCCTGGCCTCGTCGTACGCGTCCGGCCAGCTGTCGTCCGCGACCCCGTCCGCGAACGGGCGTACGGCCATGCCGTCGCCGCCCGCGCCGATCGCCGCGGTCCGGTGCGCGGCACCGACGAGGTGCGAAAGCAGCATGCGTACGTCGAACCCGGTACAGGGCGTGGGACCGGTGAGCTGCTCCGGCCTTACGGTCCTGACCAGCGCGGCGGCCTGGTCGGTGGCGCGGGCGTACAGGGGGCGGGGGTCGGTGTTCATGGTTGTCCTCTCCGTGGGTTCGTGCCATGAGGTTCGCTTCATAACCTGACAACTTCCGTCAGCATTTGCGCGGGACTTCGCTCCGCCGCGATGCTGGGCGGGTGAAGTCCGACCGCCTGCTCTCGATCCTTCTGCTGCTCCAGACCCGAGGCCGCGTCCCGGCGCACGAACTCGCCGAGCGGCTCGAGGTGTCGGTGCGCACCATCTACCGTGACGTCGAGGCCCTGTCGGCCTCCGGTGTCCCGGTGTACGCGGAGCGCGGACGGCACGGCGGCATCGAACTGCTCGCCGGGTTCCGCACGGACGTCACCGGACTGACCGCCGACGAGTCCCGCGCCCTGTTCATCCTGGCCGCGCAGGGCGCCCACGCCGCGCTCGGCCTGGACGCCGCCCTCGGGTCCGCGCTGCGCAAGGTGATGGCCGCGCTGCCCGCCCCGCACCGGCCCGCCGCCGAGGCCACCAGCCGTCGCATCCTGGTCGACGCGACACGCTGGAAGGGCGGCCCGCAGCCCGCCGTCGACCTGGACGTCCTGCAGGACGCGGTGTTCGCCGACCGCCGGCTGCGGCTGCGCTACCGGCACAGCGGGGACACCGAGCCGCACACCTACACCGTCGACCCGTACGGGCTCGTCTCCAAGGCGGGTGTCTGGTACCTGGTCGCCGACCGGCGCGGCAGGCCGCAGCTCTTCCGCGCGGACCGGGTGCGCTCGGCGACCCTGCTGCCCGACCCGGTCCGGCGGCGCCCGGGCGTCGAACTCGCCGACGCCTGGGAGGTGTTGCGCCGACAGGTCGAGGAACGGCCCGGCGGCTTCGAGGTGACGGTCCGGGTGCGCCGCGACGTCCTCGACATGTTCCAGCGCCTGACCGCCTCCGCGCTCGTCGCCCTGCCGCAGGACGACGGCGCCGGCGCATGGGTGACCGCCCGGCTGTCGTACGGCTTTGTCCGCGAGGTCCGTCAACTCCTCGTGTTCGCCGACCTTCTCGAGGTCCTGGACCCGCCCGAGGCGCGCGAGGAAGTGGCGCGCGCGGCGGCCTCCGTCGCGGAGCTCTACCGGCGCGAGGGCTGAAGAGTGAGGTGAAGGAGCGGGCCGACGCGGTCACTTGAGCCCCCCGTGCCCGAAACGCAGGCGCGGGCCGGGTCAGTCCTTCCAGTGGTGGCGGCCGATGCTGATCAGACGCAGCCGCTGGGTCGCCATCCGGGCCACCCGGTCGCGCTCTTCGGCGCCGCCCTCCTGTGCCTCCAGGAACTGGGAGGCCGTCATCAGCATCTGGTCGACGTACAGGCCGGCAAGCATCAGCAGGTCCTCGTCGCTCCACCCCGCGGACTCGGGGTGCTCGGCCAGTGCGACCTTCACCTCCTCGGCGAACCGGGCCAGTTGCCGCCGGATCGCCTCCCGCACCGGCTGGACGCCGCCGTGGCGCTCGCGTGCGATGAACCGTACGTGCGCGGGGTACGCGTCCACGTGCCGGGCGATCAGGTCCACGGCCCGCGTGATGCGTTCGTCGCTGTCGCCGGCGTCCGAGACCGTGGACTCGATCATGGGGTGGAGGCTGCCGAGGGCCGCCTCGACCAGCTCCACGCCGAGGTCCGCGGTGGAGCGGAAGTGCCGGTAGAAGGCTGTCGGGGCGATGCCGACCGCGCGGGTGACCTCGCGCAGGCCCAGGCTGCTCAGGCTCTGCTCCTCCAGCAGCCCCAACGCCGCGTCCAGGAGCGCCTGCCGGGTCTTCTGCTTCTGGGCCTGCCGGATGCCGAGGGTGTGACTCATGCCATGCAGTTAACAACTGTTCTCTGGAATTGGAAAGGTGTCGGACGCGCTAGACTAGGAAGTCAGTGAACAACTGTAACCACAATCGTTCACCGAAATGTAACGAGCATCTCGGAAAACGAGCATCTCGGAAGGGGATCTCGTCCCATGCTGTTCCTCGTCGCCGCACTTCTGCTGCTGGGCGCGGTCCTGGGCACCGTCGCCCACGCCCCGCTCTCCTTCACCCTCGCCGCCGCCGCCGTCATCGCGGTGTGGCTCGTGGTCTTCGCGGTCCGCGAGTGGCACGGGCGCCGGCGGCACACATCGGCCCACTGAACCGCCGTACCCCAACCCATCTTCGGGAGCTGACCGTCATGCAACTCACCGCTGTACGAACGACCGCCCGAAACCCCCAACGAACCGAGGACACCGCCGTGCCTGCCCGCCGCACCGGAGTGCGCGACACCGACGGCATGGCCGTCGCGTCCTTCGTGCTGGGGCTGCTCGGCCTCCTCGTCCTGAACGTCTTCCTCGGCCCCATCGCCATCACCCTGGCGGCCGTGGCCCTGTGGCGCGGCACCGAGCGCCGGGGCCGCGCGCTCCTCGGCCTCGGCCTGGGCATCGCGGACCTGGTGGTCCTGGCGACGTTCATGGCGATGGACCAGACGGTCTCCTGGAGTTTGTAGGAGACCGGTACGCGGCACGGGACCCCGGCGGGGCTGAGGACGCAGAACGACGGCCCGTAGAATCGGGCCCACCATGGCATACCTCGACCACGCCGCGACCACCCCGATGCTCCCCGAGGCGGCAGAGGCCCTGACCGCGCAACTCGGGATCATCGGCAACGCCTCCTCGCTGCACGCGTCCGGCCGCCGCGCGAGGCGAACCGTCGAAGAGGCCCGCGAAACCCTCGGCGAAGCGCTGGGCGCCCGCCCCAGCGAGGTCGTCTTCACCTCCGGCGGCACCGAGGCGGACAACCTCGCTGTGAAGGGCCTGTTCTGGTCCCGCCGCGACGCCGACCCGGCCCGCACCCGGGTGCTCGCCAGCCCCGTCGAACACCACGCGGTTCTCGACGCCGTCCACTGGCTCGGCGAACACGAGGGCGCCACCGTCGAGTACCTGCCCGTCGACACCTACGGCCGCGTCAGCCCGGGGGCCCTGCGCGAGGCGATCGCCCGCAACCCCGACGACGTCGCCCTCGCCACCGTCATGTGGGCCAACAACGAGATCGGCACGGTCATGCCGGTGCGCGAACTCGCCGATGTGGCGGGTGAGTTCGACATCCCGCTGCACGCCGACGCGGTCCAGGCCTTCGGCCAGGTCCCGGTGGACTTCGAGGCCTCGGGTCTCGCCGCGATGACCGTCTCCGGCCACAAGATCGGCGGCCCGTACGGCATCGGGGCACTGCTCCTCGGCCGCCGGTACAGCCCCGTCCCGGTGCTGCACGGCGGTGGCCAGGAGCGCCATGTCCGCTCCGGCACCCTCGACGTCCCGGCCATCGCCTCCTTCGCGGTCGCCGGGCACCTCGCCGCCGAGCAGCGCGAGTGGTTCGCCCGCGAGATCGGCGGCCTGCGTGACGACCTGATCGCCGCGGTCCGTTCGGCCGTCCCGGACGCGATCCTGGGCGGGGACCCGGTGGACCGGCTGCCCGCGAACGCCCACTTCACCTTCCCCGGCTGCGAGGGCGACTCCCTGCTCCTGCTGCTGGATGCGCAGGGCATCGAATGCTCCACGGGCTCCGCCTGCACGGCCGGTGTGGCCCAGCCGAGCCATGTGCTGCTCGCCATCGGCTCGGACCCGGACCTCGCCCGCGGCACCCTCCGCTTCTCCCTGGGGCACACGTCCACGGAGGCCGACGTGGAGGCGGTGGCCAAGGCGATCGGCCCCGCGGTGGAGCGTGCCCGCACCGCCGGACTGACCTGACGTCCTAGGCCCGCCGCCCGCGCCCGCTCCACGAGCCACACGTACCGGTCCAGGTGCCCCGCGCAGGACGTAGCACGCCGCCGCGCTGTGCGCCGGGCCGGTCGTCCACGGATACCCACGAGCCCCGGTTCCCCGGGCCCCGTACTCTTGAAGAGCTATGACTGACACCCCGCAGCGCCCCCTCCGCGTCCTCGCCGCCATGTCCGGCGGAGTCGACTCCGCCGTCGCAGCCGCACGCGCGGCTGAAGCCGGCCACGACGTGACCGGCGTCCACCTCGCGCTGTCCGCGAACCCGCAGTCGTTCCGTACGGGCGCGCGCGGCTGTTGCACCATCGAGGACTCGCGCGACGCCCGCCGCGCCGCGGACGTCATCGGCATCCCGTTCTACGTCTGGGACCTCGCCGACCGGTTCCGTGAGGACGTGGTCGAGGACTTCGTCGCCGAGTACGAGGCCGGACGCACACCGAACCCGTGCCTGCGCTGCAACGAGAAGATCAAGTTCGCGGCGCTGCTCGACAAGGCCCTCGCGCTCGGCTTCGATGCGGTCTGCACGGGCCACTACGCCAAGGTCGTCACCCTCGAGGACGGCACGCGCGAGCTCCACCGCGCCTCCGACATGGCGAAGGACCAGTCGTACGTCCTCGGCGTGCTCGACGAGAAGCAGCTGGCCCACGCGATGTTCCCGCTCGGCGACACGGTCACCACCAAGGACGAGATCCGTGCGGAGGCCGAGCGCCGGGGTCTCGCGGTCGCCAAGAAGCCCGACTCGCACGACATCTGCTTCATCGCGGACGGTGACACCCAGGGCTTCCTCGCCCGGCGGCTCGGCCGGGCCGAGGGCGACATCGTCGACGAGACCGGCGCCAAGCTGGGCACGCACGACGGGGCGTACGGCTTCACGATCGGCCAGCGCAAGGGCCTGAGGATCGGCACCCCGGCGCCCGACGGCAAGCCGCGCTACGTCCTCGACATCTCGCCGGTCACCAACACGGTGACGGTGGGCCCGGCGTCCTCCCTGGACGTCGCCGCCCTGACCGCCGTCAAGCCCCGCTGGTGCGGAGTCGCCCCGGCCGGTCCCGGCACCTACACCGCCCAGCTCCGTGCCCACGGCGGCGAGACGGAGGTGACGGCGGAGCCGGCCGACGGCGAACTCCGAGTGCGCTTCACCGAGCCGGTCCGCGGTGTGGCCCCCGGACAGGCGATCGTCCTGTACGACGGCACGCGCGTGGTGGGCTCGGCGACGATCGCGACGACGACCCCGGTGACGACGGCGGTGGCCTGACGTCCCCGCGCCACGGCTCGGAAGAGCCTCGGGTCACGGCGTGAAGGGCCCTCGGGCCACGGCGTGAGGGGCCCTGGAGCCGCTCAAGGACCCTGGGCCGCGGTGCGAGGTCGCCTCGTGCCGACGCGCAGCGCCCTCGCGCTAACCCGCGAAGAACTCCGCCAGCACCGGGGCGAGTGCCTGCGGCTCCACCATGTGGTTCTGGCCCGCCAGGACGCGATACGTGCCCCCCGGAGCCGCCTGCGCGACCGCCTCGGCCGCCCTGCGCAGCCACTCGGGGCTGGCGCCGCCCGCGACGGCCAGGACCGGGACGGCGACCGAGGCCAGCCGGTGCCGGGGCACCAGCCCGTCGCGCATCACCGCGTTGTCGTACGCGAGGGAAGGCGCGATCGCCTCCATGTCGGCCCACATGGGGGACTGACGGGCGGTCGCGATCACCTCGGGAGCCAGGCCGGTGAGCCTGAGGAACAGTTCCACCGCGTCCCCGAGCCTGCCCTGCTCGAGGGCCTCGCCGAGATTCACGGTGTACTCCGCGCGTTCCGGCCCGCCGCCCCCGTAGTCGGCGAACGGCGGCTCGTAGACCGCCACCTGGCGCACCGGCAGCCCGCTCGCCGCCGCCTCCAGCACCAGTGCGCCGCCCGAGGAGATGCCGTACAGCGCCGCCTCACCGCCCGCCACCTCGATGAGCGCCGCGAGGTCCTCGACCTCGCGGGTCACCGCGTACGGCTGCGTGTCGCCGCTCCGGCCGCGGCCCCGGCGGTCGTACACGATGACACTGAAGCGGTCCGAGAGGTGCGGCGCCAGGGGTGCGACCGTCGCGCCCGTGGACATCGCGCCGCTCACGAGGACGACTGCCGGGCCCTTTCCGGTGCGCTGGTACGCGATCGGTGTGCCGTCGCGGGAGATGGTCTGCTTGTCCATGTCTGTGAAGACTGCCGCAGAGCACGGCATTCGTCGGTCACGACACTTCTACTTCGTAGAAGCAGAGGTGGTCCTTGATCGGGGCGACGTCCGGCTTGGGATCGGGATACGCCCACACGAGGTCCGCCGCTTCCGGCAGGGACCAGTACGAAGCCGTGCCCTTGAAGGGGCAGTGCGTATGGGTGTCCGAGGCGGTCAGCAGGTCCAGGCGTACGTCCTCGGCGGGGATGTAGTACCGCACGGGACAGCCGGTCTCGCGCAGCACGAGGGGCCGGTCGCTCTCCGCCAGGACCTGTCCGCCGTGCACCACGCGCACGTGCCGGTCGCTCTGCTCGATGGTGATCGTGTGTCCTTCGGTCATACCTGGTAAGCACCCGCCGGGCCCCCGTTCTTCCCGCGTACGGTTACGGCATGAACATCTGCGTCTTCCTCTCCGCCGCGGACCTGGCCGACCGCTACACGCGCCCCGCCCGGGAATTCGCGGAACTGCTGGGCAAGGGCGGACACACGCTGGTGTGGGGCGGCTCCGACGTCGGCCTCATGAAGGTCGTCGCCGACGGGGTGCAGGAGGCGGGCGGCAGGCTGCTGGGTGTCTCCGTCGCGTTCCTGGCGGCCAAGGCCCGGCCGGGCACCGACGGGATGGTGATCGCGAAGGACCTTGCCGAGCGCAAGAGGCTGCTCCTGGAGAGGGCCGACGCGATCGTGATCATGGTCGGCGGAACCGGAACGCTCGACGAGGCGACCGAGATCCTGGAGCTGAAGAAGCACGGGCACACCGACAAGCCGGTGGTCCTGCTGAACACGGCCGGCTTCTACGACGGTCTGAAGGAGCAGTTCCAGCGCATGGAGGACGAGGGCTTCCTGCCGCGGCCGCTGACCGAGCTGGTGTTCTTCGCGGAGGAGCCGGTGGGGGCGCTGGCATATCTGGAGGAGTCGCTCGGAAGCCGCTAGCGCCGTGGTGCGAGCATGGCGGGCATGGCTACTCATGTGATCACCGGGGCCGGTTCCGGCATCGGCGCCGCCGTCGCCCGCCGCCTGCACGCGCGCGGGGACGACCTCGTGCTGCATGTGCGCGACGCGGGGCGGGCGAAGGAGCTGGCGGCCGAGTTCCCCGGGGCCGGGACCCTGGTGGGCGACCTCGCGGACCCCGACAAACTGTCCTGGGCGTTCTCCCACCAGACCCTGCCGGACCGGGTGGACTCGCTCCTGCACATCGCGGGCGTGGTCGACCTGGGCCGGGTGGCGGAGCTGACCCCGAAGTCCTGGCGTCACCAGCTCAACGTGAACCTGATCGCCCCCGCCGAGCTGACCCGCCACTTCCTGCCCCAGCTGCGTGCCGCGCGCGGCCACGTCCTGTTCGTGAACTCGGGCGCGGGCCTGAACGCCCACGCGGACTGGTCCGCGTACGCCGCCTCCAAGCACGGTCTGAAAGCCCTCGCGGACTCCCTGCGCCATGAGGAGCATGCCAATGGCGTCCGGGTCACCTCGGTCTACCCCGGCCGCACGGCCGGCCCGATGCAGGCCAAGGTCCACCAGCAGGAGGGCAAGCGGTACGACCCGGCCGAGTGGATCGACCCCGAGTCGGTGGCGACGACGATCCTGATGTGCCTGGACCTGCCGAGGGACGCGGAGGTCAACGACCTGACGGTGCGACCGGGCCGCTGAACGGGGCGTCGCCCAAACGGGGGCCCGGCGTGGGCATCTCCAGCGGGGGCCGGACATCGCCGGCTCGTCAGGCGTTTGAGGACGAGGCCGTTGGGCCGACGGAGGTCCAAGGGCGCAGCCCCCGGGACGGCACCTCGGCCACCGGGCATCCCCCCAGCGGATGGCAGCCCCCGGGCGGCTCCCCTGGAGGGCCTAGGCTGCACGGGTGAGCGAAAACAACCATGTCAGGTTCGGTGCCGCCACCGGCGTCGGTTCCCTGCCGGGAGGCGACGCGCGGGAGGCGGCCAAGACCGCCACCGGGAGCTTCGAGGACTTTCCGTTTCTTGCCGAGCTGCCGGCCCGCGGCCCCGGTGCGGACATGATCGGGCGGACCGCCGGGATGCTCGTCGATCTGTACGCGCGCGTGGAGCCCAGCGGCTGGCGGTTCGGCGACCGGCCGGGGCGGGACACCAGGCGGGCCCGCGCCTGGCTCGGCGAGGACCTCGACGCGCTCGAGGAGTTCACCCAGGGCTACGAGGGGCCGCTGAAGGTGCAGGCGGTGGGTCCCTGGACGCTGGCCGCGGCACTGGAGCTGAAGAACGGCGAGGCGGCGGTCTCCGACCCGGGCGCCTGCCGCGACCTCGCCGGTTCGCTCGCCGAGGGGCTGCGGCTCCACCTGGACGAGGTGCACCGCCGCGTACCCGGCGCCCGGCTGGTCCTCCAGCTGGACGAGCCGTCGCTCACCGCGGTCCTGCGCGGCCGGGTGAGGACGGCGAGCGGCTACCGGACCCACCGCTCGGTCGACCGGCAGGCCGTCGAGTCGACGCTGCGGGACGTCATCGGGGTTCATGCGGACGGCCCGGTGGTGGTCCACTCGTGCGCACCGGACGTTCCGTTCGCCCTGCTGCGCAGGTCCGGCGCGGACGCGGTCTCCTTCGACTTCTCGCTCCTCACCGAGCGTGACGACGACGCGATCGGCGAGGCGGTGGAAGGGGGTACCCGGCTCTTCGTCGGCGTCGTCCCCGGCACGGACGGCCCATTGTCAGACCCTGCCGGTAGCGTCATGGGTGTCAGGACGCTGTGGCGCAGGCTGGGGCTGCATCCGGGGCTTCTCCCGGACGCGGTGACGGTCACGCCGGCGTGCGGGCTCGCGGGGGCTTCCCCGGACTACGCCCGCAGGGCGCTGGCCCACTGCGTCCAGGCGGCGAGATCCCTCGCGGACAACCCAGAGTAACGGGAGGACAACACGGTGGCCGGCGACAAGCAAGCGGAGACGACGGTGCCCGCCGAGGCACGGGAGCAGCACGCGCAACTCGCTGAGCAGGTCGAGGAGCACCGCTTCCGGTACTACGTGAAGGACGCTCCCGTCATCAGCGACGCGGAGTTCGACCGGCTGCTGCGCTCTCTCGGGGCGCTCGAGGACCGGTACCCCGAGCTGCGCACCCCCGACTCGCCCACCCAGAAGGTCGCGGGGGCGTACGAAACGGACTTCACGGCCGTCCAGCACCGCCAGCGCATGCTCTCCCTCGACAACGCCTTCGACGAGGCGGAGCTCGCCGCCTGGGCCGACCGTGTCGCCAAGGAGGTCGGCACCTCCGAGCACCACTTCCTGTGCGAGCTGAAGGTCGACGGCCTCGCGGTCAACCTCACGTATGAGCAGGGCCGCCTCACGCGCGCGGCAACCCGTGGCGACGGTCGCACCGGCGAGGACATCACCCCCAATGTCCGTACGATCGCGGAGATTCCGGACCGCCTCAAGGGTGACCACGTCCCCGGCCTCGTCGAGGTCCGCGGCGAGGTCTACTTCCCGATGGAGAAGTTCGAGGAGCTGAACGCCCGTCTGGTGGAGGGCGGCGACAAGCCCTTCGCCAACCCGCGCAACGCGGCGGCGGGTTCCCTGCGCCAGAAGGACCCGCGCATCACGGCCACCCGCCCGCTGCACATGGTGGTCCACGGCATCGGCGCCCTGGAGGGCTTCGAGGGCCTCACCCGCCTCTCCGAGGCCTATGACCTGCTGCACTCCTGGGGCCTGCCCACCGCCCGGCACAACAAGGTGGTCGGCGACCTCGACGGCGTCCGCGAGTTCATCGCGTACTACGGCGAGCACCGCCACTCCGTGGAGCACGAGATCGACGGAGTCGTCGTCAAGCTCGACGAGATCCCGCTCCAGGGGCGGCTGGGCTCCACCTCGCGAGCCCCGCGCTGGGCGATCGCGTGGAAGTACGCGCCCGAGGAGGTCAACACCAAGCTGGTCAACATCCGGGTGGGCGTGGGCCGTACGGGCCGGGTCACGCCGTACGCGCAGGTCGAACCGGTCACGGTCGCGGGCTCGGAGGTCGAGTTCGCCACCCTGCACAACCAGGACGTCGTCAAGGCCAAGGGCGTGCTCATCGGCGACACGGTGGTGCTGCGCAAGGCCGGTGACGTCATCCCCGAGATCCTCGGTCCGGTCGTCGACCTGCGTGACGGCACGGAGCGCGAGTTCGTGATGCCGTCCGAGTGCCCCGAGTGCGGCACGCCGCTGCGCCCCATGAAGGAGGGCGACGTCGACCTGCGCTGCCCGAACGCGCGCACCTGCCCGGCCCAGCTGCGCGAGCGCCTTTTCTACCTCGCGGGCCGCAAGGCGCTGGACATCGAGCACTTCGGCTATGTGGCCGCCGCCGCGCTGACCAAGCCGCTGGAGCCGGCCGACCCGCCGCTCAAGGACGAGGGCGGTCTGTTCGACCTCACCGTCGAACAGTTGCTGCCCATCAAGGCGTACGTTCTCGACCAGGACAGCGGCCTGCCCAAGCGTGACCCCAGAACGGGCGAGGAGAAGGTCGCCACGGTCTTCGCCAACCAGCAGGGCGAGCCCAGGAAGAACGCGATCGCGATGCTGGAGAACATCGCGGCGGCCAAGGAACGCCCGCTCGCCCGCATTCTGACCGGTCTGTCGATCCGTCACGTGGGCCCGGTGGCGGCCGAGGCGCTCGCCCGTGAGTTCCGCTCGATCGAGCGAATCGATCAGGCGACCGAGGAGGAACTCAAGGACACCGACGGCGTCGGTCCCATCGTGGCCGCCGCCGTCAAGCAGTGGTTCGCCGAGGACTGGCACCGCGAAATCATCCGTAAGTGGAAAGCCGCGGGCGTCCGTATGGAGGAACAGGGCTCGGGCGAGGGCGAGGGACCCCGCCCGCTGGAGGGGCTCACGGTCGTCGTCACCGGAACACTGGCCCATTACACGCGGGACGGCGCCAAGGACGCCCTGCAGAGCCGCGGGGCGAAAGTGACCGGCTCTGTTTCGAAGAAGACGTCCTTTGTGGTTGTCGGTGACAATCCCGGTTCGAAGTACGACAAGGCAATGCAGTTGAAGGTTCCGGTTCTGAACGAGGCCGGATTTGCCGTCCTGCTGGAACAAGGGCCGGACGCCGCGCTGGAAGTCGCAATTCCAACCGGGGAGTAGCGGTTGAAGGTCACCCGTTCGGCGCATACCAGATGCATACGGGTGGCCGGGGCGCATTCGGGCAACCGTCGACGACCGCTGCCCGTGGAAGCCCTCTGCGGCCTACTGTTGAGGTGTGCGCCTGCCGTGCCCGGACGCGTGGTGGGTTTTCAGACGCGGTGCCGTTGACGGTTCGTCGGGCATCGGGCCGCGTGGCGTGGGCACCGCCGGCTGTGAGAGGGACGGGAATGGAACCGACCAAGAGCGCCGCCCCGGACTCACGGCTGCGCCTGCGCCGGATGTCCGGCGCCTGGCGAGCCGCCCGCCGGTCAGCGCGGCCGTCGGGGCCCCTGGGCGTGAACGGCCGCACCGCCGTGCCGAAGGCCTCCCACGGTGTGACTCCCGCGCCCGGAGCCGTATCGGGCACCGGACGTCCTGCGAGGACCGCACCGGCCGGACAGGTACCGGCGCTCGCCGCGGGAACCGGCCCGCTCGCCGCCGGGCCCGCGTCCGGACTGCCCGGCCCGGACGGTGAGCGGCACCTGCCCTGGCCCGCACTGCCCACGGTGGTCGTCGCGGCCGGCGGGTTGGTCCTCGGCGCCGGCTTCTACCAGGCGTTCGGCGGTCACCACGCGCTCTTCCCGTGCGGCACCGTCGGCTGGTCCCTGGCCGTGCTCACCGGCATCATCGTGGGCCACCTGGTCGCGCTCGGCCGGGTCCGCCGGTGGGGCGGCACGGGCTCGGGCGCGGCCCTCACCCTCGCTGTCCTGCTGCTGTACGGCTGGGTGCCCGCGGGGATGGTCAGCCTCACCGTCGTCGTACTGGTCGGTATAGCCCGGCTCGGCCGCTGGCGGCAGGGCATCCTGCAGGGTGCGGTGGACATCCTCGGCATCGGCGCCGGAGCGCTCGTCCTGGCCCTCTTCGGACGCGTCCCCACCGTCGAGACGCCCTGGAACCCGCAGAGCTGGACCTTCTACACCGTGCCGCAGGTCGTCCTCGTCGCCACCACGTACCTCGCGGTGACCCGGCTCTTGCTGTGGTACCTGCATGCGCCACGCACCGGCGGGCTGCCCACCCTCGCCCGCACCGCCCTGGTCCGGCAGGGACTCGTCGGCGTCGCGCTGGTCGGTATCGCCCCGCTGGTCTGCGTCGTCGCCGTGGCGAAGCCGATCCTCCTGCCGCTGTTCTCCATCCCGCTCATCGCCCTCGACTCCACCCTGTGGATAGCCCGCGCCCGGGCGGAGGAGCAGCTGCGCGACCCGCTGACCGGCCTGCCCAACCGGCAGTGGCTTCTCGAGCGCACCTGGACGGCGCTCGACGACGCCGAGCGGATCGGCGCGCGGGCCGCACTGATGCTGATCGACCTCGACCGTTTCCGGTCGGTGAACGACACTCTCGGCCATCTCGCCGGCGACCGGCTGCTCCTGCAGATAGCGGAGCGGCTGCGGCTGGCGCTGCCACGCGGGGCGGAGGCGGCGCGGCTCGGCGGAGACGAGTTCGCCGTGTTACTTCCCGTCGCGGACTCCACGACGTCCGCGTCACGGGCGGCCCGCAACCTGGTCGCCGCGCTCAGCTCGCCGCTCGACCTGGACGGGCTGACCCTCGTCCTGGAAGCCAGTGCCGGGGTCGCCGTCTTCCCGGACCACGCGCTCGACGCGGAGGGTCTGCTGCGGCGGGCGGACGTGGCCATGTACCAGGCGAAGCGGGACCGTACGGGCGTGGAGGTGTACGAGTCCAAGCGCGACTCGAACACACCGGACCGGCTCGGGCTGCTGGGGGATCTGCGACGGGCGCTGGACGCCCACGAGGTGGAGCTGCACTACCAGCCGAAGGTGCGTTTCGACGGACAGGTCGCCGGGCTCGAGGCGCTCGTACGGTGGGTGCATCCCGAGCGCGGGAAGGTGCCGCCGGACGAGTTCATCGCGATCGCCGAGTCGTCCGGGCTGATGCCGCACCTGACGGAGTACGTGCTGGAGACGGCGCTCGGGCAGATGGCGCGGTGGCGGGCGCAGGGACTGCGGGTGCCGGTGGCCGTCAACGTCTCGCCGCGGGACGTCCACACACCGGGCTTCGCGGGCGCGGTGGCCGCGCGGCTGGCCCGGCACGGGGTGCCCGCCGGGGCGTTGCAGCTGGAGATCACGGAACATGTGCTGCTCGAGGACCCGCAGCGGGCCGCGGACACACTGGCCGGGCTTGCCGGGCACGGCGTGAAGATGTCGCTGGACGACTTCGGCACCGGCTACTCGTCGCTCGTGCATCTGCGGCGGCTGCCGGTGAGCGAGCTGAAGATCGACCGCTCGTTCGTGGCGCGGCTGGCGGTGGACACGGAGGACGCGGAGATCGTGCGCTGCACGGTGGACCTCGCGCACTCGCTGGGCCTGCTCGTCGTCGCGGAGGGCGTCGAGGACGACGAGACCTGGGAGCGGCTGCGGGACCTGCGGTGCGACGCCGTGCAGGGCTGGCTGGTCGCCGCCGCGATGCCGGCGGAGGAGACGACGGCGTGGCTGCGGGCCCGCGGCTCCCGGGGCTGGCAGCGCCCGAGGGCCGCACTCCCGGCGGCCGCCGGGGACGACCCCGGACGAACCGGCTAGGAGCCTTCCACGGCCCGGGCCCGAGACGGCTCCACGGCTCGGGCCCGAGCCGGGTCAGCTCGCCCCGGCCGTGAAGTGCCCGATCAGCAGGGCGAGTCGGCGCTCGTGGGCCTTGGCCGGGAGGCGTCCGCTGCGCATCAGCGTCACCAGGCCGTGGAGTCCGGCCCAGTATGTCTCGGTGAGCAGACCGGGGTCGTCGCCGTCGGCGGCGATCGGCCGGACGGCCTCGAGCAGTTCGCCGAACGCCTCCCGCAGTGCGGCGGGTGCCTCGGGCGTGGCGAACGGCAGGTCCACGGTGTGCGTGAACATCGCGTCGTAGAGCGCGGGCCGTCGCCGCGCGAACGCGGTGTACGCCTCACCCACCGCCGCCAGCGCCTCGCGTGCGCCCCCGGCAGCCGTACGGGCCGCCCTGAGCTCGGCGGCGATGTCGCCGAAGCCCTGCACCGCGACCGCGGCCATGATGGCGTCCTTGCCCTTGAAGTGGCTGTAGAGGACGGGCTGGCTGTACTCGATCTCGGCGGCCAGCCGCCGCGTGGTGACCGCGTCCCAGCCCTCGGCCTCAGCCAGTTCCCGTGCGGCCGTGACGATCAGCCGCTCGCGTTCCGCTCGTTCGCGCTCCCGGCGCGTCTGGATCGACATGATCCGAATTCTAGCACCGCTAGCCTTTCTTTCTACGCTCTGATAGCTTCGCTCTTGTCCCTAGCGCTGCTAGCAAGGAGAAGTGACGTGACCACGACCGCGTACATCCTGGCCATCGTGCTCGACCTGCTCGTCCTGTTCATCGGGGCCCGCTTCCTGCTCCAGCCCCGCCCCGCCGCCGCCGGCTACGGCGTGCCCGCCAAGCCCGACGGCGACGCCGCCTACCTCACGATCAAGGGCCTGCGGGACGGCACCTTCGGTCTGCTGGGCCTGGCCCTGCTCGCGTTCGCCGGTGCCCGCGCCGAAGCCTGGTTCATGCTGGCCGTCGCGATCGTGCCGCTCGGAGACACCCTGAAAGTGCTGCGCCATGGCGGCACCAAGGCCGTGGCCTTCGGAATTCACTTCGCCACGGCCGCCGTCGTGCTGATCAGTGCCGTACTGCTCTTCGCCGTCTGAGCGCGTCCGTAACGACAACAGGGGGTTCACAGATGTCGCTGTTCGTGCCGAAGTTCGACGAGTCCGTGGTCGTCCGCGACGCCGAGGCCGAGATCGTCGGCCGCGACGCCCCGACGACGGTGAAGCTGCTGGCCGACAGCAGCGCCACCGCAGGGGCGCTGTCCACGGTGCGCGTCACCCTCGCAGAGGGCGCCGACGGTGCCCACCCGCATCTGCACAACAACTCCGCCGAGATGTTCTACCTGCTCGACGGCGCCGCCGAAGTCCTCTCCGGTGACGAGGTCCTCACCGCCGAGCGCGGGGACCTGGTAGTCGTCCCGCCGGGCATGCCGCACGCCTTCGCCGCCGCCCCCGGGGCCGCCGCGGACCTCCTCATCGTCATCACACCGGGCGTCGAACGCTTCGAGTACTTCCGCCACCTCCAGCGCATCCGCCTCGGCGAGGTCACTGCGGAGAGCCTGATGGAGGTGCAGGAGCTGTACGACAACCACTTCCTGCGGAGCGCGGCCTGGGACGGGCGCCGCTGAGCCCCTGGGCGTACGGCCCGCGAAACCGTTTCACGGGCACACGGCCCCGCGCCATAGGATTGGGCCCAAACCACACACACTCACCCCAGAGGATCGCTGCATGCCTGGCATCACGCGCGAGGAGGTCGCCCACCTCGCCCGGCTGGCGCGTCTGGAGCTGAAGGCCGAAGAGCTCGATCACTTCGCCGGTCAGCTCGACGACATCATCGGCGCGGTCGCCCGCGTCAGCGAGGTCGCCGACCAAGACGTACCGCCGACCTCTCACCCGCTGCCGCTGACCAATGTCATGCGGCGGGACGAGGTCCGTCCGTCGCTCACCCCCGAGCAGGCGCTGTCCGGCGCCCCGGCCCAGGAGCAGCAGCGTTTCAAGGTGCCGCAGATCCTGGGGGAGGAGTAGCCCGTCATGACGGACAAGAACAGCATCATCCGGCTCACCGCCGCCGAGACCGCCGCGAAGATCGCCTCCGGCGAGCTCACCGCCGTCGAGGTCGCCGAGGCACACCTCGCCCGTATCGAGGCCGTCGACGAGAAGGTGCACGCCTTCCTGCACGTCGACCGCGAGGGGGCGCTGGCTCGGGCCCGCGCCGTCGACGAGAAGCGCGAGCGCGGCGAGAAGCTCGGCCCGCTCGCCGGTGTGCCCCTCGCGCTCAAGGACATCTTCACCACCGAGGGCGTTCCGACGACCGTCGGTTCGAAGATCCTGGAGGGCTGGATCCCGCCGTACGACGCCACCCTCACCAAGCGGCTGAAGGCCGCCGACGTCGTCATCCTCGGCAAGACCAACATGGACGAGTTCGCCATGGGGTCGTCGACCGAGAACAGCGCCTACGGGCCGACCGGCAACCCCTGGGACCTCACCCGGATCCCCGGCGGCTCCGGCGGCGGTTCCTCCGCCGCGCTCGCCTCCTTCCAGGCACCCCTCGCCATCGGCACCGACACGGGCGGCTCCATCCGCCAGCCCGCCGCCGTCACCGGCACGGTCGGTGTCAAGCCGACGTACGGCGGCGTCTCCCGCTACGGCATGGTCGCGTTCAGCAGCAGCCTCGACCAGGGCGGTCCCTGTGCCCGTACGGTCCTGGACGCCGCCCTGCTGCACGAGGTCATCGCCGGGCACGACCCGCTCGACTCCACGTCGGTCGACGCCCCGGTCCCGCCGGTCGTCGAGGCCGCGCGCAACGGCAGCGTGAAGGGCATGCGCGTCGGTGTCGTCAAGCAGTTCCGCGGCGAGGGCTACCAGGCCGGTGTCCTGCAGCGCTTCGACGAGTCCGTCGCCCTGCTGAAGGAACTGGGCGCCGAGATCGTCGAGCTGGACTGCCCCTCTTTCGACCTGGCGCTGGCCGCGTACTACCTGATCGCACCGAGCGAGTGCTCCAGCAACCTCGCCCGCTTCGACGGTCTGCGCTACGGCCTGCGCGTCGGTGACGACGGCTCGCACTCGGCCGAGGAGGTCACCTCCCTCACGCGTGAGGAGGGCTTCGGCCCCGAGGTCAAGCGCCGCATCATGCTCGGCACCTATGCCCTCAGCTCCGGCTACTACGACGCGTACTACGGCTCCGCGCAGAAGGTCCGTACGCTCATCACGCGCGACTTCGAGAAGTCGTTCGAGAAGGTGGACGTGATCGTGTCGCCCACGACCCCCACCACCGCCTTCCCGATCGGCGAGCGCGCCGACGACCCGATGGCGATGTACCTGGCGGACCTGTGCACCATCCCGGTCAACCTGGCCGGCAACGCCGCCATGTCCCTGCCCTGCGGCCTCGCGCCCGAGGACAACCTCCCGGTCGGGCTGCAGATCATCGCCCCGGCGATGAAGGACGACCGGCTGTACAAGGTCGGCGCCGCCGTCGAGGCCGCCTTCGTGGAAAGGTGGGGGCACCCGCTTCTCGAGGAGGCTCCGTCGCTGTGAGTAAGGCACTGTCCAAGGCCAAGGGCTTCAAGAAGTCCAAGTCCGGTACGTACCTGTCCATGGCTACCACCGCGTTCGGCGCGATCAGTGTCGCGAAGCAGGCCAAGAAGGCCCGTTTGGAACACGACACGCTGCGCCTGATCGACGCCGCCGTGTCCGCCGCCGCCATCGTCACCGGCCTCGCCATCCTCTACCGGGAGCTGAAGCGCCTGGGCGACGACGACGTCCTGCTGGGCTGAGAGGGAAGTTTCACCGTGACCACCACGACCGACCTGGAGTCGTACGAGGACGCGCTGGCGTCGTACGACCCCGTCATGGGCCTTGAGGTCCATGTCGAACTCGGCACCGACACCAAGATGTTCTGCGGCTGCTCCACGGCGCTCGGCGCCGAGCCGAACTCGCAGACCTGCCCCACCTGCCTCGGCCTGCCCGGCTCGCTCCCGGTCGTCAACGCGACCGGAGTGGAGTCCGCGATCAGGATCGGCCTCGCGCTGAACTGCGAGATCGCCGAGTGGTGCCGCTTCGCCCGGAAGAACTACTTCTATCCGGACATGCCGAAGAACTTCCAGACCTCCCAGTACGACGAGCCGATCGCCTTCAACGGCTACCTCGACGTGCAGCTGGAGGACGGCGAGACCTTCCGCGTGGAGATCGAGCGCGCCCACATGGAGGAGGACACCGGCAAGTCCACGCACGTGGGCGGTGCCACGGGCCGTATCCACGGCGCGTCGCACTCGCTGCTCGACTACAACCGCGCCGGCATCCCGCTGATCGAGATCGTCACCAAGCCGATCGTCGGCGCCGGCGAGCGCGCACCCGAGGTGGCGAAGGCGTACGTCCGCGAGCTGCGCGAGCTCATCCGGGCGCTCGGCGTCTCCGAGGCGCGGATGGAGATGGGCCAGATGCGCTGCGACGTGAACCTGTCGCTGATGCCCAAGGGCTCCGAGAAGTTCGGCACCCGCTCCGAGACGAAGAACGTCAACTCGCTGCGCTCCGTGGAGCGTGCCTGCCGCTTCGAGATCCAGCGCCACGCCGCCGTGCTCAACAGCGGCGGCACGGTGATCCAGGAGACCCGGCACTTCCACGAGGACACCGGCACGACCACCTCGGGCCGCACCAAGGAGGAGGCCGAGGACTACCGGTACTTCCCCGAGCCGGACCTGGTTCCGGTCGCGCCCCGGCGCGAGTGGGTCGAGGAGCTGCGCTCCGGGCTGCCGGAGCTGCCCCTCGTACGCCGCAGCCGGCTGCGCGAGGAGTGGGGGGTCTCCGCCACCGACATGCAGGCGATCCTCAACGCGGGTGCCCTGGACCTGATCGTCGCCACCATCGAGGCGGGCGCCGACGCGGCCTCCGCCCGCAAGTGGTGGATGGGCGAGCTCGCCCGCAGCGCCAACGAGGCGGGCAAGGCCCTGGACGAACTGCCCATCACACCGGAGCAGGTCGCCCGTGTCGCCAAGCTCGTTGCCTCCGGCGACCTGAACGACAAGCTGGCCCGCCAGGTCATCGAGGGCGTCCTCGCGGGCGAAGGCACCCCGGACGAGGTCGTCGAGAAGCGCGGTCTGAAGGTCGTCTCCGACGAGGGCGCGCTGACCGCCGCCGTCGACGAGGCCATCGCGGGCAACCCGGCCATCGCGGACAAGATCCGCGGCGGCAAGGTGGCCGCGGCCGGCGCCCTGGTCGGCGCGGTAATGAAGGCCACCCGCGGCCAGGCCGACGCCGCCCGCGTCAAGGAGCTGATCCTTCAGAAGCTGGGCGTCAGCGAGGGCTGAGAAACCCGCGGTCCGACGCCGGGGGCGGTACGTCGCATGCGACGTACCGCCCCTTGTGCTTATGGAAATCTTATGGGCTGAGAGGGTTGCTCGGATTGTCCTGTGAATTGGGTCCCACTCCTGTGACTAAACCCACGAAAGCGGCAAACGATCTCTTCCGGCTGCGAGAGTGTTTGGGATTGCTCATAAGTTCTTTGCGGGCTGTTCAGTTCCATCTGCTGCTGTTCCCGGTCAAAGATCTACGAAATACCCCCAGGGAGCACGTTCGTGGCAGCCCTTGCACGTTGGTGTGTACGCCACCGCCTCGTCACCGTTCTGCTCTGGCTGATCGCCTTCGGCGGGGTCACCGCTGCCGCGGCCGTCACGGGGTCGGCGTACTCGAACAACTATGCGGCTCCCGGCACGGAGTCGGGCCGTGCCGCCCAGCTGCTCGAGAAGGGCTTCCCCAGCCTCGCCGGGGACAGTGACACGGTCGTCTGGCACACCAGCCCCGGCAGTGTGAGCGCCGCCGACGTCGAGCAGACGATGACCCGCACCCTGGACCGGATCGGGGCGCTTCCCGGTGTCGCCTCCGTCACCAGCCCCTACGAGGGCAGCCACAGCGGACAGATCAGCCGTGACGACCGCACCGCGTACGCCACGGTCACCTTCGACCAGCAGACCGAGAAGATCAGCAAGGGCGAGGCCAAGGCCGTCGTCGACACCGCCAAGGCCGCCCAGACGAAGGGCCTGACGGTCGCCCTGGGCGGCAGCGCCGTGGGGCTCACCCAGTCGCAGGGCGGCCACCTCGCGGAGGCGGTCGGCGTGATCGTCGCCGCCGTGGTCCTCTTCTTCGCCTTCGGCTCGCTCGCCGCCTCCCTGCTGCCCATCGGGTCCGCGCTGATCGGTGTCGGCACCGCGTACGCGGGCATCGGACTGCTCGGCCACGCGATGACCGTCGCCGACTTCGCGCCCATGCTCGGCCTGCTGATCGGGCTCGGCGTGGGAATCGACTACGCGCTGTTCATCGTGACCCGGCACCGCAGGAGCCTCAAACGTGGCGTCCCGGTGGCGGAGGCCGCCGTCGGTGCCGTCGCCACCACCGGACGGGCCGTCGTCTTCGCGGGCGCAACCGTGTGCATCGCGCTGCTCGGCATGCTGATCCTGCGGCTCGGCTTCCTCAACGGCGTCGCGGTCGCCGCCTGTCTCACCGTCCTCCTCACCGTCGCGGCCTCCGTGACCCTGCTGCCCGCCCTGCTGTCCTTCATCGGACCGCGCGCCCTCAGCAGACGCGAGCGGCGCCGGCTGCGCGAGCGCGGGCCCGAACCCGAGATGCCGACCGGGCTCGCCGCCCGCTGGTCCGCGTTCGTCGAACGTCACCCCAAGAAGCTCGGTGCCGTCGCCCTGGTCGTCATGGCCCTGCTGGCGCTGCCCACGCTCTCCCTCCGTCTGGGCACCTCCGACCAGGGCAACGACCCGAAGACGACGACCACCCGACAGGCGTACGACCTCATCGCCGAGGGCTTCGGGCCCGGCGTCAACGGCCCGCTCACCCTTGTCACCCATGTGGGCGGCGGCGAGGACAAGCTCGCGCTGGACAACCTCGACACCACCCTCGCGGCCACCAAGGGCGTCGCCTCGGTGTCCCCCGTGACGTACAACACCGGCGGCGACACGGCCTACCTCACCGTCGTACCGGACACCGCCCCGCAGTCCAAGCAGACCAGCGAACTGGTGAGCCGGCTGCGCTCCGACGTGCTGCCGCGCGCCGAGCAGGGCACCACCCTGGACCTGTACGTCGGCGGGGTGACGGCGGGCTACGACGACTTCGCGGCGGTGATCGTCGGCAAGCTGCCGCTGTTCGTGGGCGTGGTGATCGGCCTGGGCTGCGTCCTGCTGCTGCTCGCCTTCCGGTCCCTCGGCATCCCGCTGAAGGCCGCCGCGATGAACGTCGCCGCCGTCGCCTCCGCGTTCGGCGTGGTGGTCACGATCTTCCAGTGGGGCTGGGGGAGCGAGCTGCTGGGCCTCGGCCGGGCCGGCCCGATCGAGCCCTTCCTTCCCGTGATCATGGTTGCGGTGCTCTTCGGGCTGTCCATGGACTACCAGGTGTTCCTGGTCAGCCGCATGTACGAGGAGTGGCTCGAGACCGGCGACAACCGGCGGGCCGTTCGCGTCGGCCTCGCCGAGACCAGCCGGGTGATCAACTCGGCCGCCGTCATCATGATCTCCGTCTTCCTCGCCTTCGTGCTCAGCGGCGACCGTGTGATCGCCATGTTCGGCATCGCGCTCGCCTCCGCCGTCGCCCTCGACGCCTTCGTCCTGCGTACCCTCCTCGTCCCCGCCCTGATGCACCTGCTCGGCGGAGGCAACTGGTGGCTGCCGTCCTGGCTGGACCGCCGGCTGCCCCGCATCAGCATCGAGCCGCCCGAGTGCCGTGCGACCATTCCGGAGCGGCGCGCCGACGAGGACGCGCTGGTGGACGCACTGGTGAAGGAGCGGCAGCAGGATGTACGCGATACCCCTCGGTGACGACGGAGCCGAACTGCGGCCCCTGGAGCCCTGGCACGCCGAGGAGTTCCTTGCCCACCTGGACCGTGGACGCGAGTTCATCACCCAGCACATTCCGTTCGGGGCGAACGCCACGGACACCGCCTCCGCGCGGGCCGTCCTGCAGTCGTACGCCGACAAGCGCGCCGCCGACACCGGCAGCCTGCACGGGCTGTGGCTGGAGGAGAAGCTGGTGGGCGGCGTGCTCTTCCGGATCTTCGACGCGGCGGGCGGCAACTGCGAGGTCGGCTGCTGGCTGGAGCCTGCCGGAACCGGTCGGGGGCTGGTCACACGCGCGATGCGGGTGCTCATCGACTGGGCGTTTGACGAGCGCGGCATTCACCGTGTGGAGTGGTACGCGTCGTCGGCAAACGTGGCCAGCGTCAATGTGGCGCGACGGCTGGGCATGAGCCGGGACGGCGTGCTGCGGGAGAGTTATCTGTACCGCGGGGTGCGCCAGGACACCGAGGTGTGGTCGGTGCTCGCGCCGGAGTGGCGGGAGGCACGCGCGCGTAGCGCCCGCGACGATCATTAAGAAACCTCTCAGACAGCATTCGTACGGTGCGAGGCATGGGAACCAGGACAGTGGACGAGAACGACGAGAACAGGGCAGGGACCGGCGCCGAGGCGACGAACGGCGAGGAGGGCGCCGAGGCAACCAGGACCGGGCAGGACGCCGAGGAGACCACCGCGCAGACGGACGAAGGCCCGGCCGGGGGCGCGGCCGAGGAGACCGTGCCGGAGGGCCCCTCCGGGGTGGGCCAGGGAGCCGGGGCGGTGGTCTCCGCCGCGCTCGGTGTGGTCTCCCTCAGCGGCAGCTGGGTCGCCACCGTCGCCTCCGCGCGCCAGACCCTCATCGGGCAACTCCAGACCTCGTCCTCGGCGAGCGTCGCCAAGCAGGTCAAGGCCGTCTACGGCGACGCCTGGCACACCACCGCGCTGTGGGGCGGCCTGTTCGCGCTGGCCGCGCTGCTCGTGGGTGTCGTGGTGCTGGCCCGCCCGGCGTTCGGCGCGCCCGGGAAGCCGCAGGACGCCTGGATCAAGTCGGTCGCCTGGGGCGGTGTCGCCCTGGGTGTCGTCGGCCTGTTCCTGGCCGTCCTCAAGTACACGGACATCCTGCTCGCGCTGCCGTCCGCCGGCTGAACCGGCGCCGGCCCTGAGGGGTCTTAGGACTTCCGGAGGATCCTTACGGAAGCCCTGAGACCCCCTCCGTGCATCTAAGGCCCCGTCCGCCGCACAAGATGCGGAACTCTCCCGATGTGGCGGACCCCCCTGGGAGACGAAGGTTGAGGCATCGCAACAAGCGAAGCCGGAAACCGACCTCTCAGGGGAGAAAACCCGTGATCGAGTACGAGATCCAACGCCTCCGCTCCGCCGAGCTGATCCGCAAGGCGGAGGACTACCGGCGCGGCCGCGAGCTCCTGCGCCTGAGGCGAGCCGCCCGCAAGGCCGACGGCGACCCCGCGCAGGAGAGCCGGGCCCATACCCACGAAGGGAGCCGGCCCCGGATCCCCCGCACCGCATGAGCGCGGGTCCCCGGGAGCGCGGCGACGCGGGCGCCTCGCTCCCGGCGGGCGGCCACACGGGCCCCGCGCTCCAGAAGGGGGGCCGCACGGGGGTCGGCCGCCCGCAGGAGCAGCCCGTGGCCGTGATCCGGCACAGCAGCACCGTCGCACACACGAGAGCGGCCGCCCCAGCACCGCCTGGGACGGCCGCTCCGGCGTCTGGCGCGGGGACGGCCGTCCCGGTGTCCGGGGCGGGAGGGGCCGCTCCGGCATCTCGGCCGGAGACAGCTGTTCCGGCGTCCCGGGTAGAGGCGGCGGCCGCTCCGGCGTCTCGGGCGGGGGTGGTATCGGCGTATGCCGGAGTGGAGATGCAGGGGCAGGCCCGGAAGGCGAGCGGTCATCGGGCCCCGGTGCCGCGGTCCGGCGGGCCCGGCGTGCGGGCAGGGACAGCCGGTGCCGCGTTGTCAGAGGGGCATGTCATCCTCGAGGGCGTGGAGACCAGGTCCGTGAGCCCCGTATTCGTCGGTCGTGCCGAGGAGTTGGGGGTGTTGTCCGACGCGCTCGCCCGCGCTGCAGCCGGCGAGCCGCAGGCGCTGCTCGTCGGGGGTGAGGCAGGCGTCGGCAAGACCCGTCTGATCGAGGAGTTCGCCGCGGCGGCGGCCCGCGCGGACGCGGTCGTCGCGCTCGGCGGCTGCGTAGAGATCGGCGCCGACGGACTGCCCTTCGCCCCCTTCTCCACCGCCCTGCGGGCCCTGCGCCGACAGCTCCCAGGGGAACTCGCCACGGCCGCCGCCGGACAGGAGGACGAGCTGGCCCGGCTGCTGCCCGAACTGGGCGAGGCGCGCCGCGTCTCCAGGGACGACGAGGCGGGCATGGCCCGCCTCTTCGAGCTCACCGCCCGTCTGCTCGAGCGGGTCGCCGCCCGCCGCACGGTCGTCCTCGCCCTGGAGGACCTCCACTGGGCCGACGCCTCCACCCGCCATCTGCTCGCCTACCTGCTCCGCACCCTGCGCAGCGGCCGCCTGGTGGTCGTCGCCACCTACCGCTCCGACGACATCCACCGCCGCCACCCCCTGCGCCCCCTCCTCGCCGAGCTCGACCGGCTCCGCACGGTCCACCGCCTCGAACTCGACCGGTTCAACCGCGCCGAGGTCGAGCGCCAGATCGCCGGCATCCTCGCCGCCGAACCCGACCCGGCCCAGGTCGACGACATCTTCGCCCGCTCCGACGGCAACGCCTTCTTCGTGGAGGAGCTGGCGGTGGCCGCCTGCGAAGGCTGCTGCACCGGCCTCACCGACTCCCTGCGAGACCTCCTGCTGGTCCGCGTCGAGAAGCTCCCCGAGACCGCGCAGGGCGTCGCCCGGATCGTCGCCGAGGGCGGCTCCACCGTCGAGTACCGTCTCCTCGCGGCCGTGGCCCGGCTCGCCGAGGACGACCTCATCGAGGCCTTGCGGGCCGCCGTCGGCGCCAACATCCTGCTCGCCACGCCCGACGGCGACGGCTACCGCTTCCGTCACTCCCTCGTCCGCGAGGCCGTCAGCGACGACCTGCTCCCCGGCGAGCGCTCCCGCCTCAACCGGCGGTACGCCGGGGCCCTGGAGACCGACCCCACGCTCGTGCCAGCCGACCAGCGCGCCACCCGTCTGGCCAGCTACTGGTACCACGCGCACGACGCGGCCAAGGCCCTGCCCGCCGTGCTCGACGCCGCGGTGGAGGCCCGCCGTCGGCACGCCCACGCCGAGCAACTGCGACTGCTGGAGCGGGCGATGGAGCTGTGGGACGTCGCCCCCGACGCCGTACGGGCCGAACTGCGCCCCCTCGACTACGCCGAGGCCTATCCGCCCTGCGGCTGCGACCCCGCCACCACTCCCCTGCGCTTTCTCGATCTGATGGCCGAGGCGGCCGTCGCGGGCCGGCTGTGCGGGGAGCGCGAGCGCGCCCTGAAAATCACCAAGCGGGCCCTGCGTCTGCTGGAGGACGAGCGGGACCCCCTGCGCGCCGCCTGGTTCTGGGTGCAGCGCTCCCGGCTGATGCAGAACACCGCCCGCGGCGACGGCTGGAAGGAACTCACCACAGCCCAGGAGCTGGTGCGCGGACTGCCGCCCTCCGAGGTGCACGCCGAGGTGCTCGCCACGGTGGCCAACTGGTCGATGGCGCACGCTCCGGGCCCCGACGCGCTCTCGGCCGCGGAGCGCGCCGTGGAGTACGCGCGCATGGTGGGCGCCCGTGACATCGAGCTGAACGCGCGCCTGACCCTGGGCGGTCTCCTCGTCGAGGCGGGGGACATCGACACCGGGCTCGCGGAGATGTACGAGGTCAAGCGGCAGGCGGCGGCCTTCGGCAACACCTATGTGACGGGCCGCCTCCATGTGAACCTGCCGTCCCACCTGGAGGGCATCGGCCGTTCCCGCGAGGCCGTCGAGGTGCTCCGCGAGGGGCTCGAGCTGACCCGGAAGCTCGGTCTGTCGGACTCCGAGGCCTGGGTGTGGGCCAACCTCGGTGAGTCCCTGTACTCCCTGGGCCGCTGGGACGAGGCCGCCGAGGCCGGGGTTGCCTCGGAACGCGTCGGCCAGAGCGCCAAGCCCCGTGGCTTCCGCGCCACCATCCATGCGCATCTCGCGCTCGGCCGGGGCGACCTGGCCGAGGCCGGACGCCAACTGGCCGCGGCACGCGCCTCCTTCGGCACACACGACACCATGCCGCAGCACGAACTGCCTCTGGTGCGCGTCACCATCGGGATTGCCGTCGGCGAGGGCCGCCTCGCCGACGCGCGCGCCGCGGTCGACGCCGCCCTGGCCGCGGGCTTCCCGCCCGGAACCCAGCGCTACGGCTGGCAGTTGCTGCTCGCCGCCGCCATGGCCGAGGGCGACGCCCTCGGCCTGCCGGCCGCCGAGCCGGGCCGCGCCGAGATCCTGGAACGGCTCCGCACGAGCGCCAGGACGCTCGCCACGAACGTGCCGGTGTGGCGGGCGTACGAACGCTGGCTCCACGCCGAGCTGCTGCGCGCCGAGGGCCGTGGCGGGCCGCACGACTGGTGCGAGGCTGTGACCGCCTTCGAGGCCCTGGACCGCCCCTACGACCTGGCCCGCGTCCGCCACCGCCTCGCCGAGTCCCTGCTGGCCTCGGACGGCGGCGAGGACGCGCGCGAGCGGGCCGCCGAGTTGCTGCGGCTGGCCGCCGCGGTGGCCGGCCGCATCGGTGCCCGGCCGCTCGCCGAGTCGGTCGACCTGCTCGCCCGGCGCGCCCGTCTCACGCCGACGTGCGCTGCGGAGCCGCCCGTACTGGACCCGGCGCAGTCGCTGGGCCTGACGAACCGGGAGAGGGACGTGCTGCGCCTGGTCGCGGTCGGCCGCAGCAATCGCCAGATAGCCGAGGAGCTGTTCATCTCCCCGAAGACCGCCAGCGTCCACGTCTCGAACATCCTGGCCAAGCTCGGGGTCTCGGGCCGGGGGGAGGCGGCGGCGGTGGCCCACCGGCTGCGGCTGTTCCCGACCGAGACCGGCGATCGTCTGGCGGCGGGATAGCGGCCGGGGGAGGTGGCGGGGAGGGATGGCGGTGGCGCCGGCCTACGACACCCGCACCTCCAGGATCCGGTCGTCGGTCTTCGCCGGCTTGCCCCGGCCGTCGGTGTTGCTCGTCGTCAGCCACAGCCTGTCGCCGCCGGCCGCCACCACGGTACGGAGCCGGCCGTAGGTGTCCATCAGGAACGCCTGCGGGGGCGCGGAGGCCTTCGTACCCTTCAGCGGGATGCGCCACAGCCGCCGGCCGCGCAGGCCCGCCATCCAGATCGAGCCCTCGGCGTAGGCGATGCCGCTGGGGGAGGCCTCGTCCGTGTGCCACTGGGCGATCGGGTTGTGGTACTCGGGGTTGGCCGACCTTCCCTCGGCGTCCGGCCAGCCGTAGTTGTCGCCCGGCTTGATCGCGTTCAGCTCGTCCCAGGTGTCCTGGCCGAACTCCGAGGCGAACAGCCGCTGTTCGCTGTCCCAGGCCAGACCCTGGACGTTACGGTGGCCGTAGGAGTAGACGACCGAGCCGCCGAAGGGGTTGCCCGGGGCGGGCTCGCCGTCCGGGGTCATGCGAAGGATCTTGCCGCCGAGCGACGTGAGGTCCTGGGCCAGACCCCGGTCGCCCGACTCGCCCGTGCCCGCGTAAAGCATCCCGTCCGGGCCGAAGGCGATCCGGCCGCCGTTGTGGATCATCCCCTTCGGAATGCCCCTGAACACCGTGTCCGGAGCGCCCAGCTGCTCACCGGCCGGTTTCTGCGGGTCGTACAGCATGCGCACGATGCGGTTGTCCGAGTCGGTCGTGAGGTACGCGTAGACCATGTGGTCCGAGGCGTAGCCGGGGGAGAGGGCGATGCCCAGCAGCCCGCCCTCGCCCATGGCCGCGACGCCCGGGACCTTGCCCAGCACCGTCTTCTTCCCGGTCGTACCGTCGACCCGGACGATCGTCCCGTCGTTCCGGGACGAGACCAGCAGTCCGCCCTCGGGCAGCGGCGCGAGGCCCCAGGGAGTCCTGAGGTTCACGGCGACCGTACGTACCACCCGGACCGATCCCTTGGCCGGCGGCGTCTGTTCGGCGGTCCCCCCGGGGGAGGAAGATCCCGGTCCCGCACCGCGCGAAGCGAAGCTCTTGCCGCCGCCCGGCCCGTGGCCGCCCGAGGAGCAGCCGGCCGTCAGCAGGAGGACGGTCGCGGCCGCCACGGCCGTCGCAGCTCGACGTCGCACGATTCAGGTCCCTTCGCCGTGGGGCTTCCCCTCTTCCTACACCGCCGGCGCTCCTGGGGTTCCTGATCCGGCACCGCGAAACCAGCCGTCCGCCGCATCGGCCGTCCTCCCTGGGGCCCCTCCCCGTATCGGTCAGGCCCCCGCCCCTCGTGAGCCGCCCCCGGCCCGGAGCCGCGCCGCCCGTTGCGCCGTGCGCGCGCCCCGGGAGGCTTATGTGTTCCCGGCCCCGGAGCGCGCAGCGCGCCGGAGGATGCGCCCCTCCGCTCGGCCGGAAAGAATGCTCGCCGCGCCGGGGAGAGCGCCTCTCTCGGCGGCCGGAGAGGCAGTCGGAGAGAGCGGCGTGCGCCGGGGTCGCGCCCGTCCCGGCTGCCCGAGCTTCCGTAATCAGTCCCACGAACCCTGCGCCGCCGGCAGGTCCGCCAGTTCCCTCAGGTCCTCCGGTGTCAGTCGCAGGCTCGGCGCGCCGGCGTTCTCCGCGACCCAGCGCTCGCGCTTGGCACCCGCGACCGGCACCACGTGCCGCCCCTGTGCCAGTACCCAGGCCAGCGCCACCTGGGCAGGTGTGACGTCGTCGCCATGGCGGCGGGCCACGCGCCGCAGCCCGGCCACGATCGGCTGGTTCGCCGCCATCATCTCGGCCGTGAAGCGGGGGTGGCGGGCGCGCAGATCGTCCGGTTCGAAACCCTCACCCGGCGTCAGCGTGCCGGTCAGGAAGCCGTTGCCGAGCGGCATCGCGGCCAGGAAGCCGACCCCGCGCGCCGCGCACCAGGACACCAGCGTGTCCAGTGCCTCCGTCGACCACAGAGACAGCTCGGCCTCCACCGCGCTCACCGGGAACACCTGCTGCACCCGCTCCAGTTGACGGATCGTGCCGTCGTACAGCCGCGCCCCGCTCCGCCGCCCGCCCCGCACACCCATCGCGCACAGCCCCAGCGCCCGTACTTTGCCCGCCCGCACCAGCTCCGCCATGGCGCCCCACGTCTCCTCCACGGGCACCTCGGGGTCCGCGCGGTGCAGCTGGTAGAGGTCGATGACGTCCGTCTGCAACCGCCGCAGCGACGCGTCGCAGGCCCTCTTCACATAGCCCGGGCGGCCGTTGGCCACGATGTGCTGCTCACCCACCAGCAGACCGACCTTGGTCGACACGAACGCCTCGGCACGCCGCTCCTTCAGTGCCCGCCCCACCAGCAGCTCATTGGTGAAGGGCCCGTACATGTCGGCCGTGTCGAGCAGCGTCACCCCCAGATCCAGCGCCCGGTGAACAGTCCGCAGCGACTCGTCGCCCCGCCGCCGCGAACCGGTGTACGCCCAGCTCATCGGCATGCACCCGAGTCCTACGGCCCCCACTTCGAGCGCCCCCGCGCCGATCGTCCTGCGCTCCACCTGGCCGTGTCCTCCCTTTCCTGGCACCCCAAACTAACCAATGCGGTGACGGATCCTTCGCATAGCCTCCTGACCATGACTGTCGACGTATGGCTTCCGTTCCGCAGCGACGAGATAGAGGGCCTTCCCGAGGGCCTCACCTACCGCTACTGGGACGGCGACCAGGAGTTTCCCGCGGACCCGGCCGACTGCGCGTTCTACGCCGTGCCCTATATGAAGGGCTCCGAGATCGCGGTGCGTCCCATGGCCGCGATGACGTCCCTCCGTGTGGTGCAGACGCTCTCCGCCGGCGTCGACCACGTCCAGCCGGGCCTCGGCCTGGTGCCCGAGGGTGTGCGCCTGTGCAACGCCCGGGGTGTCCACGAGGCCAGCACCGCGGAACTCACGCTGGCCCTGATCCTCGCCTCGCTCCGCGGCATCCCCGACTTCGTCCGGGGGCAGGACCGCGAGGAGTGGCGCTCCGGGTTCCGGCCCGCGCTCGCCGACAAGTCCGTCCTCATCGTCGGGTACGGGTCGGTGGGCGCCGCCATCGAGGACCGGCTCGCGCCGTTTGAGCTCGCGCGGGTGGCGCGCGTCGCGCGCCGTGAACGTGAGTCGGCGCGCGGTCTTGTGCATCCTCTCTCCCGATTGTCGGAACTTCTTCCCGAGGCCGATGTCGTAGTGCTCGTCACACCGCTTACGGAAGAGACGAAGGGCCTGGTCAACGCGGACTTCCTGGCCCGGATGAAGGACGGGGCGCTGCTCGTCAACGTGGCGCGCGGCGGCGTCGTCGACACCAAGGCGCTGCTGGCCGAGCTGGAGATCGGCCGCATCACGGCCGCCGTGGATGTCACGGACCCCGAACCGCTGCCCGCAGGACACCCCCTGTGGCATGCGCCGGGCCTGTTGATCAGCCCTCATGCCGGCGGTCCCACCTCGGCGTTCTGGCCTCGTGTCAAACGTCTCCTCAGTGCCCAGCTGAACCGTTTCGCGCAGGGGGAACGGCTGGAGAACGTGGTGCTGACGACCGGGGAGTGAAGGGGGCGCGGCGAGGGGTGCGGAACCGGCGGGGCCGCATGCGGTTGAGGCCCGCACAGCGCATGATTCGAGCCAACTCCGCCCACCGCGCACGCGCCCGCGCACACGCCCACGCGTCCCCGGCCGACGGTCGCACCACCGGCGCATTGGTCACCCTCGGTTCGCGCCCTCTCCGCTTCCGGCACACTCCGCAGTCCCTCGTGCGCGGTACGTGCCCACATCCTCGCTGGCCGTCACGGAGCGTAGAGGAACTATGTCCCTGAGTGACGAGACTGGTGTATCGTCCCGACAGGGGCTGCGCCGCGCACCGTTCGGCGCCGGGGACGGAATTTTGAGACATGCGAGGGGGGCGACGGGCGATGCACGGCCTATGGACGAACCATCCGACGCGGCGGGGCCGCGGGCGGCGACCCTGGCGAGCGGCGACGTCGCGCAGACGCGGCCACAACGGTCATCACCACCACCGCAGGCACGGCGCCCGCAAGAGGCACGCGCACCCAGCCCGGCGGGATCCGGCGGTTCCCCGGACCGGGAGGGTCCGGTGAGCTCCCCCGGAGCGGTGCTGGCCCGGCGTCCGGTGCCGGGCGGCCGGACGAGCTTCGTTCCGCAACTCGTCCTGGCTCTGGTGTGCGCGGGATACGCCGTCGGTTCCGCTGTCGGCTGGGGCTCCCGGAGCGTCGCGCTCTTCATGGGTGACTTCGGGCTGAGTGCGGCGGCCGGCACCGCGTCGGTCTCCTGCTTCCTCTACGCCCGCCGCGGCCGCAGCCGTTTTCGACCGGCATGGCTGCTGTTCGCCCTCTCCTCCGCCATGGCGGCCCTGGGCAACGGGATCTGGGGCTGGTACGAGGTCGTCCTCGACAGTCCCGTCCCCTCGCCCAGCTGCGCCGACCTGTTCTTCCTCTGCTTCGCTCCGCCCGCCATCGTAGGACTGCTCGTGCTCGCCAAAAGGCCCGACACCAAAGCGGGTTGGGTTTGCCTCGCGCTCGATGCGTGGCTGATCGGCGGCTCGCTGCTGACGCTGTCCTGGAGCCTCGCTCTCGCCCAGGCGGCGAAGTTCGACGGACCGAGCGTCGCGCACACCGCGTTGTCGCTGGCGTATCCGCTCCTGGACATCGCCCTGATCAGCATGGTGATCGCACTGCACTTCCGGCGTTCGGCGGTGAACCGCTCCGCGGTCAACACCGCCATCGGCGCGCTCGCCCTGACCGTGATGTGCGACGCCCTGTTCACCTCGCCGCTGCTGCACAACAGCTACCACTCGGGTCAGCTGCTGGACGCGGGCTGGTTCTCCGGCTCGCTGCTCCTCGCGTACTCACCCTGGGTCGGCACCCGCCCCGGACCGCCGGGCGGCCGCGGACGGTCGCGCGTGGTCCACGAGCACGTACCGGAGCAGCGGGGGACCGGGCCGCAGCCCCCGGACCATCGGAATGCGCATCCGCAGGTGGACCCCGAGGACCCGGGTCCCGGCCCCGGCGTGCGGCCGGAGCCAGGCCGCGGCCTCACGCACGACTACGGACGTGACCGCCGGCCGGCCGGACTCCCGCAGGACGCGGACCGCGACCGCTACCCGGCCACGCGACCGATCTCCGGATCGCTGGCCGCCCTCACTCCCTACCTGGCCGCCGCCGTCTGCACGCTGGGGATCCTCTACAACGTCCTCAACGGCCACAGCGTCGACCGCGTGGTGCTGATCACCGCGGGCGCCGTGGTGCTCGCGCTCGTCGTGCGCCAGGGCATCATGCTGCTCGACAACATCACCCTCACCCAGGAGCTGGCGCAGAAGGAGAACCACTTCCGCTCCCTGGTGCAGGGCTCCAGCGACGTCATCATGATCGCCGCGCCCAACGGGATCCTCAGGTACGTCTCCCCGGCCGCCGCCGGCGTCTACGGACGGTCCGCCGAGGAACTCGTCGGGACGGAACTCGCCGCGCTGATCCACCCGGAGGACCTGGGCTGCGTGGTGCACGAAGTGCGCCGCTTCCTCACCGCCAGCCACACCGAAGAACCCACCACCCGCATCGAGTGCCGTTTCCGGTCCGGTGCCGGCGGCTGGCTCAACGTCGAGTCCACCGTCAACCGCCACCAGGGCGGACTCATCTTCAACAGCCGGGACGTCACCGAAAGAGTGCGCCTGCAGGCTCAGCTGCAGCACAACGCCGAGCACGACCCGCTCACCGACCTGCCCAACCGCGCCCTGTTCACCAAGCGCGTCCAGCAGGCCCTGACCGGCCGCCGCACCTCCGACCGCGGCACCGCCGTCCTCTTCATCGACCTCGACGGCTTCAAGGCCGTCAACGACACGATCGGGCACCAGGCCGGGGACGAGCTGCTCGTCCAGGCCGCCCGCAGACTCCAGGACTCGGTCCGCCAGGGCGACACCGCCGCCCGACTGGGCGGCGACGAGTTCGCGGCCCTCATCGTCGGCGACGGCACCCGTGACCGCACCGCCCGCGAAGGCCACATCCTCGAACTCGCCGACCGGCTCCGGCTCACGCTCTCGCAGCCGTACGACATCGACGGCAACGATGTCCGGGTGGCCGCGTCCATCGGGGTGGCCTTCTCGGAACCGGGTCTGGGCGCCGGCGAACTGCTGCGCAACGCCGACCTCGCCATGTACCGCGCCAAGGCGGCCGGCAAGGGCCGCGTCGAGCTGTACGCGCCCCAGATGCAGCAGGACGTCGTACGGAAGGCCGAGCTGGCCACCCGGCTGCGGGCCGCGCTGCACGACGGCGAGTTCACCCTGTTGCACCAGCCGGTGGTGTCACTCGAGGACGGCCGGATCACGGCGGTCAGCGCCCAGGCACGCTGGCGCTCCTCCCAGGGCGTGCTCTTCACGCCCTCGGAGTTCCTGCGGGTCTCCGAGGACAGCGACAAGGCCGGCGAGCTGGGCCGCTGGCTCCTGGAGGAGGCCGTCGAGCAGGCGGCCGAGCGCACCGCCACCGGGCTCGCCGTGCCCGTCGCCGTCCGGATGGGCGCCCGTCGGCTCCTCGACCGATCCCTGCCGCTCGGCTCCGTGGAGGCCCTGCTCACCCGGCACGGGCTGGCGTCGGGTGCCCTGATGATCGAACTCTCCGACATCGACCCCCGGGTCTCCCTGGACGAGCTGGAGCGCCGGCTCGGCGCCCTGCGCAGGATCGGCGTCCGTGTTGCACTGGACGGACTCGGCAGCGGCTACGCGGCCATCGCGGCGCTGCGCCGACTCCCGATCGACGTGCTGAAGCTCGACCGGGGCCTGGTCGAGGGGGTCGTGGAGTCCGCGCGGCTGCACAAGATCACCAGCGGGCTGCTCCGCATCGCCACCGATCTGGGCCTGCCCTCCATCGCCGACGGCGTGGATCTGCCCGAGCAGGTCGTCGCCCTGCGCGCGATGGGCTGCACCCATGGGCAGGGCATGGCGTTCTCCGGGCCGCTGGACGAGTACCGGCTGCGCCGGGCGCTGAATTCCGGCAACTATCCGGTGCCGCGCGTTCCGGTGGAGCCCGCCTTCGCCGGCGGAGGCGCGGGGGTGTACACCACTGGTGTGGCCGCCGTTCTCGGAGGCGGCACGGCTCTCCGCTCACATAATGAGACTCCCGTCCCACCCACTTGACAGTGATGGCGTGCCGGGGGGAGGGTCAGTGCCATGCGCACCCGAATTCTCGTACTTGGACAGCGCGTCGGCTGAGCTGGGACCCACCGGAATGAACCGGAAGATCCAGCGACCGCACCCGGCGCGCTCCCCTCGCTTGCCTTACGGCACGAGGGGTTTTTTGTTGCACAGGCACCAGTCGTACAACGCCCAAACCTCGCAAAAACCCTCAGCATCGAGAAGAGAATGCCGATGACCGAGCAGGCCACCGGGGCCCACCATCCGCAGCCGCGGCCCCGATCCGGAGGACACCAGTCCGTGCCCGAGCATGTCACGGGTGCGCAGTCCCTCATCCGCTCTCTCGAGGAGGTCGGCGCCGAGACGGTATTCGGCATTCCCGGCGGTGCGATCCTTCCGGCCTACGACCCGCTGATGGACTCCAAGCGGGTGCGGCACGTGCTGGTGCGGCACGAGCAGGGCGCGGGCCACGCGGCCACCGGCTATGCGCAGGCCACCGGCAAGGTCGGCGTCTGCATGGCGACGTCCGGGCCCGGCGCCACCAACCTGGTGACCCCGATCGCGGACGCACACATGGACTCGGTGCCGCTGGTCGCGATCACCGGCCAGGTCGCTTCGAAGTCGATCGGCACCGACGCCTTCCAGGAGGCGGACATCGTCGGCATCACGATGCCGATCACCAAGCACAACTTCCTGGTCACCAAGGCCGAGGACATTCCCCGGACGATCGCGGAGGCCTTCCACATCGCCTCCACCGGCCGCCCCGGCCCGGTCCTCGTCGACATCGCCAAGGACGCCCTCCAGGCGCAGACCACCTTCAGCTGGCCGCCCGTCACGGACCTGCCCGGCTACCGTCCGGTGACCAAGCCGCACGCCAAGCAGATCCGCGAGGCCGCCAAGCTGATCACCTCCGCCAGGCGGCCCGTCCTCTACGTCGGCGGCGGTGTCCTGAAGGCGCACGCCACCGCCGAGCTGAAGGTCCTCGCGGAACTCACCGGAGCGCCCGTCACCACCACCCTGATGGCGCTCGGCGCATTCCCCGACAGCCACCCGCTGCACGTGGGAATGCCGGGCATGCACGGGTCGGTCACCGCCGTCACCGCGCTGCAGAAGGCCGACCTGATCGTCGCCCTCGGAGCCCGCTTCGACGACCGCGTCACCGGCAAGCTGGACAGCTTTGCCCCGTACGCCAAGATCGTCCACGCCGACATCGACCCGGCCGAGATCGGCAAGAACCGCGCCGCCGACGTGCCGATCGTCGGCGACGCCCGTGAGGTCATCGCGGATCTGATCCAGGCCGTGCAGAAGGAGCACAGCGAGGGCCACCAGGGCGACTACACCGCCTGGTGGAACGACCTGAACCGCTGGCGCGAGACGTACCCGCTCGGCTACGACCTGCCGGAGGACGGCACGCTCTCCCCGCAGCAGGTCATCGAGCGCATCGGGCAGCTCGCCCCCGAAGGCACGATCTTCGCGGCGGGCGTCGGCCAGCACCAGATGTGGGCGGCGCACTTCATCCGGTACGAGAAGCCCGCGACCTGGCTCAATTCCGGCGGCGCCGGGACGATGGGCTATGCGGTCCCGGCCGCAATGGGCGCGAAGGCGGGCGCCCAGGACCGCACTGTCTGGGCGATCGATGGCGACGGCTGCTTCCAGATGACCAACCAGGAGCTGACCACCTGCGCCCTGAACAACATCCCGATCAAGGTCGCCATCATCAACAACGGCGCCCTCGGGATGGTCCGCCAGTGGCAGACCCTCTTCTACAACCAGCGGTACTCCAACACGGTGCTGCACTCCGGCCCCGAGGTCACCATGCCGGGCAGCGCCACCGAGGGCACGCCGCGCGGCGCCGGCACCCGCGTCCCCGACTTCGTGAAGCTGTCGGAGGCCATGGGCTGCCATGCGATCCGCTGTGAGTCCGCGGAGGACCTCGACAAGGTCATCGAAGAGGCGAACTCCATCAACGACCGTCCGGTCGTCATCGATTTCATCGTCCACGAAGACGCGATGGTGTGGCCGATGGTCGCCGCCGGCACCTCCAACGACGAGATCATGGCCGCCCGGGACGTCCGTCCCGACTTCGGCGACAGCGAAGACGACTGAGAGAGCAGAGTGAGAACCATGTCCAAGCACACCCTCTCGGTCCTCGTCGAGAACACGCCCGGCATCCTTGCCCGGATCGCCGCCCTGTTCTCGCGCCGCGGCTTCAACATCGACTCGCTCGCGGTCGGCGTCACCGAGCATCCCGACATCTCCCGCATCACCATCGTGGTGAACGTCGAGGACCTGCCGCTCGAACAGGTCACCAAGCAGCTCAACAAGCTCGTCAACGTCCTGAAGATCGTCGAGCTCGAGCCGTCGTCCGCCGTTCAGCGTGAACTCGTTCTGGTGAAGGTGCGCGCCGACAACGAGACGCGCTCCCAGATCGTCGAGATCGTCCAGCTGTTCCGCGCCAAGACCGTCGACGTCTCCCCGGAGGCCGTGACCATCGAGGCCACCGGATCCGGCGACAAATTGTCCGCCATGCTGAAGATGCTGGAGCCGTACGGCATCAAGGAGCTGGTCCAGTCCGGCACGATCGCGATCGGCCGGGGCGCCCGTTCGATCACGGACCGCTCGCTGCGCGCTCTCGACCGGTCCGCGTAGCTCGCACGGGCGCCGCACCCGTGACTGGAAACGGGCGGTCCGACAGCCGCCGGCCGCCCGTATTCCGAGACCCCGAAACTTCCCCTCCCCCCACCGTCATACGGTGGGAGCAACACCTGCACTCCAAGGAGAGAACCCAAAGTGGCCGAGCTGTTCTACGACGCTGACGCCGACCTGTCCATCATCCAGGGCCGCAAGGTCGCGGTCATCGGCTACGGCAGCCAGGGCCATGCCCACGCGCTGTCGCTGCGCGACTCGGGTGTCGACGTCCGCGTGGGTCTGCACGAGGGCTCCAAGTCCAAGGCGAAGGCCGAGGAGCAGGGGCTGCGCGTGGTGACCCCGGCGGAGGCGGCCGCCGAGGCCGACGTGATCATGATCCTGGTGCCGGACCCGATCCAGGCCCAGGTCTACGAGGAGTCCGTCGCACCGCACCTGAAGGACGGCGACGCCCTGTTCTTCGGCCACGGGCTCAACATCCGCTTCGGCTTCATCAAGCCCCCGGCCGGCGTGGACGTCTGCATGGTCGCCCCCAAGGGCCCGGGCCACCTGGTGCGCCGCCAGTACGAGGAGGGCCGCGGCGTTCCCTGCATCGTCGCCGTCGAGCAGGACGCATCCGGCAACGCGTTCGCGCTGGCGCTGTCGTACGCCAAGGGCATCGGCGGCACCCGTGCCGGCGTCATCAAGACGACCTTCACCGAGGAGACCGAGACCGACCTGTTCGGCGAGCAGGCCGTCCTCTGCGGCGGCACCGCCGCGCTGGTCAAGGCCGGCTTCGAGACCCTGGTCGAGGCGGGCTACCAGCCGGAGATCGCCTACTTCGAGTGCCTCCACGAGCTGAAGCTGATCGTCGACCTCATGTACGAGGGCGGCCTGGAGAAGATGCGCTGGTCGATCTCCGAGACCGCCGAGTGGGGCGACTACGTCACCGGCCCGCGCATCATCACCGAGGCCACCAAGGCCGAGATGAAGAAGGTCCTCGCCGAGATCCAGGACGGCACGTTCGCCAAGAACTGGATGGACGAGTACCACGGCGGTCTGAAGAAGTACAACGAGTACAAGCAGCAGGACTCCGAGCACCTGCTGGAGACCACCGGCAAGGAGCTGCGCAAGCTCATGAGCTGGGTCGACGAAGAGGCGTGAGTCGGGTGCCCGGGGGGCCGGAGCGTACCGCTCCGGCCCCTTCGGCGAACCGCGGGTAACGCCTGGCACCGGGCGTTGTCCAACCCGTCCAGCCACGGATGGGTGATCCTTCCGCAGAGGCGTAATACGACCAGCGCCGCGCTACTACACTGCTGCACAAGAATCGCGTTCAGGCCCACAGCGTCGTGCGTCTTCCACGCGGCTAGCACCCCTCCACCGCCTGCGGCCGTCGGGACGGCCGTCCGCATTGGACTTGTGAGGACTCACGTGAGCTCGTACCCCAGTCGAAAAGCCACGGTACTCATCGCTGAAGAGCTGTCGCCCGCGACCGTCGACGCCCTCGGCCCCGACTTCGAGATCCGGCACTGCAACGGCGCGGACCGCGCCGAGCTGCTGCCCGCGATCGCCGACGTCGACGCCATCCTGATCCGCTCCGCGACGAAGGTGGACGCCGAGGCCGTCGCCGCCGCGAAGAAGCTGAAGGTCGTCGCGCGAGCCGGCGTCGGCCTGGACAACGTGGACGTCTCCGCCGCCACCAAGGCCGGCGTGATGGTAGTCAACGCACCCACCTCGAACATCGTGACCGCAGCCGAGCTGGCCTGCGGTCTGCTCGTCTCCACCGCCCGCAACATCCCGCAGGCCAACGCCGCGCTGAAGAACGGCGAGTGGAAGCGCAGCAAGTACACGGGTGTCGAGCTCGCCGAGAAGACCCTCGGCGTGGTCGGTCTCGGCCGCATCGGCGCGCTGGTCGCGCAGCGCATGTCCGCGTTCGGCATGAAGATCGTCGCCTACGACCCCTATGTGCAGCCCGCCCGGGCCGCGCAGATGGGCGTCAAGGTGCTGTCGCTCGACGAGCTGCTCGAGGTCTCCGACTTCATCACCGTCCACCTGCCGAAGACCCCCGAGACCCTCGGCCTGATCGGTGACGAGGCGCTGCACAAGGTCAAGCCGCACGTCCGCATCGTCAACGCCGCACGCGGCGGGATCGTCGACGAGGAGGCGCTGTACTCGGCGCTCAAGGAGGGCCGGGTCGCGGGCGCGGGCCTCGACGTGTACGCGAAGGAACCGTGCACGGACTCGCCGCTGTTCGAGCTGGACCAGGTCGTCTGCACCCCGCACCTGGGCGCTTCGACGGACGAGGCGCAGGAGAAGGCCGGTATCGCGGTCGCCAAGTCCGTGCGCCTCGCGCTCGCCGGCGAGCTGGTGCCGGACGCGGTGAACGTCCAGGGCGGTGTCATCGCCGAGGACGTCAAGCCGGGGCTCCCGCTCGCCGAGAAGCTCGGCCGTATCTTCACCGCGCTCGCGGGCGAGGTCGCGGTCCGGCTCGACGTCGAGGTGTACGGCGAGATCACCCAGCACGATGTGAAGGTGCTCGAACTGTCCGCGCTCAAGGGCGTGTTCGAGGATGTCGTGGACGAGACGGTTTCGTACGTCAACGCGCCGCTCTTCGCCCAGGAGCGCGGTGTCGAGGTGCGCCTGACCACCAGCTCGGAGGCCACGGACCACCGGAACGTGGTGACCGTGCGCGGTACGCTCTCGGCCGGCGAGGAGGTGTCGGTGTCCGGCACGCTGGCCGGCCCGAAGCACCACCAGAAGATCGTGGCGGTGGGCGACTACGACGTGGACCTGGCGCTGGCGGACCACATGGTCGTGCTGCGCTACACCGACCGTCCCGGCGTCGTCGGCACGCTCGGCCGCATCCTCGGCGAGGCCGGTATCAACATCGCCGGCATGCAGGTGGCCCGCGACATCGCCGGTGGCGAGGCCCTCGCGGTCCTCACAGTCGACGACACGGTGCCGCAGAACGTCCTGACGGAGGTGGCGGAGGAGATCGGCGCGACGTCCGCCCGCTCGGTGAACCTGGTCTGAGGCGACCGTTCGTCCGGGCTGACCGTCGGCCCGGGTCGCCCTCCCCGGGACCTCGCCCCCGGACCCCCGTTCGCCCTGAACGGGCTCGTCCTCAAACGCCGGACGGGCTGGTTGACCAGCCCGTCCGGCGTTTTTCCTGCGCTGTGAGTGTCCTCAGGCGGAGACCCGCTCCGGCTCCGCGGCCGTGGTTTCGCGTACGTGGATCCGGCGCAGTGTCGCCGCCGCCCCGACCGAGGCCCCCGCCAGCACCACCGCCCCCGCGATCGCCGCCCCGTGCATCCCGCTGGTGAACGCGTCCCGGGCGGCCGAGGCCAGGGCGTCGCCCGCGCGTCCCGGGAGCCGGTCCGCGATGGCCAGCGCGCCGCCCAGTGTCTCCCGGGCCGGGGCCGGGGCCGAGGACGGGATGTCGTGGCGGTAGAGCGCCGTGCCGATGGAGCCGAGGACCGCCATGCCGAGGGCTCCGCCGAACTCCCCGCCGGTCTCCAGGAGGGAGGAAGCGGAGCCCGCCCGCTCGACCGGGGCCGCGCTCAGCGCGAGGTCCGTCATCTGGGAGATGGCGACGACGATCCCGGAGGCGAGGACACCGCAGGCGGCCAGTACCAGCCAGAGGGAGTCCGTACCGGCGAGGGCGAGCATCGCGTAGCCGGCCGCGGCGATCGCGAAGCCCGCGGAGACGACGTAAGCGCGGTTGACGCCCTTCTGGACCAGCTGGGTGGCGATCGGGGCGGCCATGCCGATCGGCACCGAGGGGAGCAGCGCCCACAGGGCCGCCTCCATCGCGCTCTTGCCGAGCACCGACTGCAGGTACTGCGTGGTGAAGAACGCCGAGCCCATCATCCCGAACGAGGAGACGAGGTTCAGCACCACGGCGGGGGCGAAGCCCCGTCCGCGGAAGAGGGCGGGGGAGATCATGGGTGAAGCCGTGGTCCGCTGACGGTGGATGAAGAGCGCCGCGAAGAGCAGGCCCACGGTCACCGAGACGACGTAACGGACGTGCCAGCCCTCCGACGGGATCTCCTTCAGGCCGTAGATCACGGGGAGCACCGCCGCCATCGACAGCGGGACGCTGAGGAGGTCGAACCGGCCGGGCTCGGGGTTCTTCGACTCGGGCAGCAGGAACGGGCCGAGGACCAGGAGCAGGGCCATCGCGGGCAGGTTCACCAGGAAGACCGAGCCCCACCAGAAGTACTGGACGAGGACGCCGCTCATCACCGAGCCGAGAGCGATACCGGCCGTCATCACCCCGGACCACATGCCGATCGCCTTCGCCCGCTGGCCCGGATCGGTGAACATCGTGCGGACCAGCGCCATCGTCGACGGCATCAGGGTCGCGCCCCCGATCCCGAGCACCGCCCGCGCCGCGATGAGCGTCTCGGCGCTGTTCGCGTACGCGGCGACCAGGGAGGCCGCGCCGAACGCGGCGGCGCCGATGAGCAGAAGCCTGCGACGGCCGATGCGGTCGCCCAGCGACCCCATCGTCATCAGCAGCCCGGCCAGCACGAACGCGTAGATGTCGAAGATCCACAGCTGCTGGGTGCCGCTCGGCCTCAGGTCCGCGCTGATCGCCGGTATCGCGAAGTAGAGGACCGAGACGTCCATCGAGACCAGCAGCAGCGGCAGCATCAGGACGCCCAGGGCGGTCCATTCACGGCGGCCGGCCCGGGTGGCAGCGGCGTCCGGGCCCAACTGGGCCGTCGTGCTTGTCGAGTTCGTCATGCCAGAGACTGTACGGGCGTCTTAAACGCTTGTCTAATACGGCCGTTTAAATCGCTCGTATAGGACGGCTGTATGAATCGAGATAGGGTGGTGGGCATGGGACACCGTGAGGATCTGCTCGAGGGCGCGAAGCGCTGCCTGCTCCAGAAGGGCTTCCTGCGCACGACGGCGCGCGACATCGTCAAGGAGTCGGGGACGAACCTGGCGTCCATCGGCTACCACTACGGCTCCAAGGACGCGCTGCTGGTGCAGGCGTACGTCTCACTGATCGAGGGGGTGGGCGAAACCATGGATCCCGGCTGGGGCGCGGGCGGCGAGGCGAAGGCGCCGCCCGGCTCGCTGGAGCGCTTCCAGGAGGTGTGGGCGAACGTCATCCGCTCGGTGCCGGAGTCACGGGCGATCTGGCTGCTGAGCTTCGAACTCATCTTCCAGAGCGACCGGATCCCGGAGGTGCGCCGCCTGCTGGGTGAAGCACAGGACGAGGGGCGCTCGGGCCTTGTCTCCATGTTCACCGGCATCCCGGAGGGCGAGCTCGACAAGGGGGCCGTGGACACGGAGGGCCGCTTCTACCAGACCCTCCTCAACGGGCTCATGGTCCAGTGGCTCTTCGACCCGGACTCCGCGACCGACGCCGATCAGCTCACCGAGGGGCTGCGCCGGGTGATCGCCGGTACGGCGAAGGGTGCCGGTACGGCGAAGGGTGCCGGTACGGCGAAGAGCGCGGATCGCTAGAGCCGCGCCCCCTTCAGCGCCATGTGCAGCAGCAGCCGGTCCTCGCCGTCGTCGAGGTCCAGGCCGGTGAGCTGCTCGACGCGGGACAGGCGGTAGTAGAGGGTCTGCCGGTGGATGCCCAGTTCCGCCGCCGTGCGTCCCGCCTGGCCCGCGCAGTCCAGGAACACCTCGGCGGTGCGCGCGAGTTCGCGGTGGGCGGGGGACAGCAGCACACGCACGGCCGGGTCGCGTGCCGCCTGCGGCGGGAGCGATGTCAGCAGGCGGTAGGGCCCGATGGACGCCCACTGTGCGATGGGGCCGAGCCGTGGCTCCGCCAGGGCGGCGCGGGCCGCCGCCGACGCCTCCTGCCAGGCGTTGCCAAGCTCTGCGAGGCCGTGGCGGACGCCGGCCACCCCGGCCGCGGTCCGCCCGCCGCCGCGCGAGCCCTCCGCCTCCCGCAGCAGCCGGGTGGCCGCGGTCAGCGCCGGGGTCAGGACGTCGGTCGAGCGCAGCCGCACCAGCAGCGCCAGGCACTGGCCCGCTGCGCCCCACGGCACGGTGCACAGCGCGGTCGTGGCAGGCATCGTCCGGACCGAGGGGGCGTGGTCGGGGTCGGCCGAGGGCCAGGGGGCCACGCACACCACCGTGTGCAGGCCCTCGCCCCGCACCCCCAGCGCCGTACGCAGCTCCGCCACCGCCATGTCCTGCTGCCAGCCGCGCTCGGCGGTGAGGACCGCGCGCAGCTCGCGCGTCAGGTCCGCGCCCGCCTGCGCCTCGTCCGCGAGGAGGGCGCCGATCCGGGCGGCGACCTCCATCGCGGCGGACAGCTGCGCCTCGGACGGGCCCGGCTCGTCGGCCAGCGCCCATACGTACCCGAGGACGACACCCCGGTGGCGAACGGGCAGACAGATCCGCCCGCGGTAGACGCCCGCCTCCGGCGTGGGCGGAATGCGCACGGGGCCGGTGGCGCGTGCGATGCCGAAGCCCTCGAACCATCGGCGCACCGCCGCCGTGGAGCGCCGCGTGAGGATCGAGCGGGTGCGCACCGGGTCGAGGGACGCCTCGTCGAACTCGCCCTCGCTGTCGTACGCGGCAAAGGCGATCAGCTCGAAGTCCCGGTTCTCCAGGGTCGTGGGGGCGCCGAGCAGCTCCGAGATCTCGTCCACGAGCTCCTGGTAGTCGCCCCGGCCTGCCTTGAAAACATCCGCCACGCGGGCATTCTCCCGCATTCTCCCGTCGCGCTCATACAGATGTCTGAGATCCAGGGCACGGATGCGTGACAGCTGTCGATGGCTGAAGATCAGAGCAATCCTTAGGTTTCACGGTGGTTCTCCGTGCCGTACCCGAATAGTCGGGATTCGGCCTCCTGATGCCTTTGTGGAGGTGCCCCGTGCTGGGTCCCGTGATTCTCGCCGCGTCGCGCAGCGACCGGATGCGCCGTCTGATCTCGGCAGCCCCGGTGACCAGGCAGGTCGTCGACCGCTTCATCCCCGGCGAGAGCGTCGACGAGATCGTCCCGGTCGTCGAGGACCTCACCGCCAAGGGCCTCGAGCTGACCATGGACGTCGTCGGTGAGGACATCACGACCCCCGAGCAGGCCGCCGCAGCCCGTGACGCGTACCTGGAGCTGATCGACCGGCTGCAGCCGCTGGAGCTGGGCCCCCGTGCCGAGATGTCGGTCAAGCTGTCGATGTTCGGCCAGGCCCTCCCCGGCGGCCATGAGCTGGCCCTCGCCAATGTGCGCCCGGTCGTCGAGGCCGCCGCCGCGATCGGTACCACTGTCACGCTGGACGCCGAGGACCACACCACTCTCGACTCGATGTTCGCCGTCCACGAGGAACTGCGGAAGGACTTCCCGGGGACCGGCTGTGTGGTCCAGGCCTACCTCTTCCGCACGGAGGCCGACGCTCGGCGCCTGGCCGCGAGCGGCAGCCGGGTGCGTATCGTGAAGGGGGCGTACAAGGAGCCCGCGTCGGTCGCTTACCAGAACAAGCAAGAGATCGACAAGGCGTACGTCCGTGTCCTGAGGACCCTCATGGAGGGTGAGGGATACCCGATGGTCGGTTCCCACGACCCGAGGATCATCTCCGTCGCGCAGGAACTCGCCCGGCGCGCCGGGCGCAAGCTCGACGAGTACGAGTTCCAGATGCTGTACGGCATCCGCGGCGAGGAGCACCTGCGCCTGGCCGCCGAGGGCCACCGCATGCGGGTCTACACGGCCTATGGCACGGACTGGTACGGCTACTTCATGCGCCGCCTGGCGGAGAAGCCCGCGAACCTGCGCTTCTTCGTCCGCTCGATGGTCAGCAACGGCTGAGCCCGACCCACACCGCTCAATAAGGAGTTACGGAACACATGGACGCTGTGACCCAGGTCCCCACCCCCGTCAACGAGCCGGTGCACGGCTACGCCCCCGGTTCGCCCGAGCGCCTCCGGCTGGAGGCCAAGCTCAAGGAGCTGGCCGAGAACCCGATCGACCTGCCCATGACCATCGGCGGCGAGAAGCGCATGGGCGGCGGTGAGCCGTTCCAGGTCGTGCAGCCGCACAACCACAAGGCGGTCCTCGGCACTTCGCGCAACGCCACCCAGCAGGACGCCCAGGACGCCATCGACGCCGCCCTGGCCGCCGCACCCGCCTGGCGTGCGATGTCCTTCGACGACCGCGCCGCGATCATCCTGCGCGCCGCCGAGCTGCTGGCGGGCCCCTGGCGCGAGACGATCGCCGCCTCCACCATGCTCGGCCAGTCGAAGACGGCCCAGCAGGCGGAGATCGACACCCCCTGTGAGCTGGTCGACTTCTGGCGCTTCAACGTCCACTACGCCCGCCAGATCCTGGCCGAGCAGCCCCCGGCCAACTCCCCGGGCGTCTGGAACCGCCTCGATCACCGCCCGCTGGAGGGCTTCGTCTACGCGATCACCCCGTTCAACTTCTCGGCGATCGCCGGCAACCTGCCCACCGCCCCCGCCCTCATGGGCAACGTCGTGGTCTGGAAGCCGTCCCCGACGCAGACGCACGCCGCGGTGCTGCTGATGCAGCTGCTGGAGGAGGCGGGTCTGCCCAAGGGCGTCATCAACCTCGTGACCGGTGACGGCATCGAGGTCTCCAAGGTCGCCCTGGAGCACCGCGACCTCGCGGGCATCCACTTCACCGGCTCGACGAAGACCTTCCAGTACCTGTGGAAGACGGTCGGCAACAACATCGAGAAGTACCGCTCGTACCCGCGTCTGGTCGGCGAGACCGGCGGCAAGGACTTCCTCGTCGCCCACCCGAGCGCGGACCGCGCGGTCCTGAAGACGGCGCTCACCCGTGGTGCCTTCGAGTACCAGGGCCAGAAGTGCTCGGCGACCTCCCGGGCGTACATCCCTGCGTCGATCTGGAACTCCGGTTTCAAGGAGGAGTTCGCGGCCGAGGTCGACTACCTGGCCATGGGTGACGTCACCGACCTGTCGAACTTCATCGGAGCGGTCATCGACGAGCGCGCCTTCGCCAAGAACAAGGCCGCGATCGACCGGGCGAAGGAGGACCCGGCCTGCACCATCGTCGCGGGCGGCTCCTACGACGACTCCGTCGGCTACTTCGTGCGCCCGACCGTCATCGAGTGCACCGACCCGGAGAACGAGGTCTTCAGGACCGAGTACTTCGGCCCGGTCCTCGCGGTGCACGTCTACGACGACAGTTCGGCCGAGAAGTACGACGAGATGCTGACCCAGATGGAGTCGGTCTCCGACTACGCCCTGACGGGTTCGGTCGTCGCGAACGACCGCGCGGCGGCCGCGTACACGATGGACAAGCTCCGCTACGCCGCGGGCAACTTCTACATCAACGACAAGTCGACCGGCGCCGTGGTCGGCCAGCAGCCCTTCGGCGGCGGCCGTGCCTCCGGCACCAACGACAAGGCGGGCGCCCCGCAGAACCTGCTGCGCTGGACCCTGACCCGCGCCATCAAGGAGACGCTGGTCCCGCCGACGGACTACACGTACCCGCACATGGGCTGAGCCTCTGCCTCCCGAGGCTCCGGGCCGGGAAGCCGTCCGCCAGGACGACGACCCGGCCCGCGCGTGTTTCCGGGTGATGCGGCCCGTGGTCATGGCCGACGGTGGTCCGGTACGGGATACTGACGCCGTGACCGTCCGAGTCCGCACCGTCCATACGGCCGACCTGGCTCCCGGCGAACTGCCGGCCCTTCGGGAACTGCTCGAGGAGGCCTTCGAGGGCGACTTCGACGACGAGGACTGGGACCACACACTCGGCGGGATGCACGTCCTCGTGAGCGACGACCGGGGGCTCGCCGCGCACGGGTCGGTCATCCTGCGGCGCGTCGGGCATCGTGACCGCTGGTTGCGCGTGGGGTACGTGGAGAGCGTGGGTGTGCGGCCGGACGTGCAGCGCCAGGGGCTCGGCGGGCGCGTCATGGCCGGGCTGGAACGGATCGTCGACCGTGCCTACGACCTCGGCGCGCTCTCCGCCAGCGACGAGGGCGCCGGCCTGTATGCGGCCCGGGGCTGGCAGCTCTGGTCCGGCCGCGTCTGCGCCCTCGGCCCCGACGGGGTGCTGCGCCTCCCCGACGAGGAGGACTGCACTTTCCTGCGCCCGGCGGCGGCCGGCCCGCTCGATCCGGCGTACGAGCTGGTATTCGACTGGCGCAACGGGGACCTGCTCTGACGAATCTGACGGTGTCTCGGATGCGCGTCATGGAACGTGTGTCCCGCCGCCCGACGTTTCCGCAGTTCAGCGAGGTGTGACCCGATCGGCCGTCTCAGATAGTAGGAAGTCCGAGTAGTTGTGGAGACAGATGCCCGGTCCTCCCTTAGTTTTGTAGGAGCCGAACGTCTCGCTCGAACCAGCGAATGGCGGTCGTGAGCCGGGCCCCGTGCAGGCAACCCCTGCGGCACAGCTCCCCGCCCCTCCGGCGTCTCGAAACCCCTTTCCGCACTCCCGGATCATCGAAGGAGTCGATTCCCCATGGCCGAGACGACCGCCCGCCGCCGAGTCCGTCACGTTTCCCGGACGAACGAGTCCGACCGCAAGAACGCCGCCGCCGCGCTCCAGCGCGCCCTCGACCGCAGGGACAACGGCGGAGAGACCGGCCACTGAGCAGCGTCACCCCCCGTCACTCCGGGGCCGCCACCCCGGGGGTCTGAGCACCACCCACGAGCCGGGAGCCGCACCCGCACGAGGTGCGGCGCGGTCGCGCGCCTCGCGTCGCCCGCCGCGCCGCACCTCGAGGTGGTCGAGCCGCTCGCCGCTCTGCGTCCAGCGCCGACACATCAGGCGGCCCGCCCCTGCGTCCGCATCCCGGACAGCCCGTGTCATCCCATGGGACAAGGAGTACGGTGCCGTCATGTCTCGCAGCATCAATCTCGCAGTGATCCCCGGTGACGGCATCGGCCAGGAGGTCGTGGCCCAGGGGCTCAAGGTCCTCTCCGCCGTCCTCCCGCAGGATGTGAAGCTGGAGACCAAGGAGTACGACTTCGGCGCCCGGCGCTACCACGCCACCGGCGAGACCCTCACCGACGCCGACCTGGAGCAGCTCAGGCAGCACGACGCGATCCTGCTCGGCGCGATCGGTGACCCGTCGGTCCCGTCCGGCGTCCTGGAGCGCGGCTTCCTGCTCAAGCTCCGCTTCGCCTTCGACCACCACGTCAACCTGCGGCCCTCCAAGCTGCTCCCGGGCGTCGAGACCCCGCTCGCGGGCCAGCCCGAGATCGACTTCGTCGTGGTCCGCGAGGGCACCGAGGGCCCCTACACGGGCAACGGCGGCACCATCCGCACCGGCACCCCGCACGCGGTGGCCACCGAGGTCTCGCTGAACACCGCCTTCGGTATCGAGCGCGTCGTGCGCGACGCGTACGCCCGCGCGCAGGCCCGTCCCCGCAAGAAGCTGGCGCTCGTCCACAAGAACAACGTGCTCGTGCACGCCGGTCACCTGTGGACGGACATCTTCACCAAGGTGGGCGAGGAGTTCCCCGAGGTCACCACCGAGTACATGCACGTGGACGCGGCGACGATCTATCTCGTCACGCAGCCCGAGCGCTTCGACGTGATCGTCACCGACAACCTCTTCGGCGACATCATCACCGACCTGGCCGCGGCCATCTCCGGCGGCATCGGGGTCGCAGCCTCCGGCAACATCAATCCGTCCGGCGAGTTCCCCTCGATGTTCGAGCCCGTGCACGGCTCGGCGCCCGACATCGCGGGCCAGGGCAAGGCCGACCCGTCGGCCACCGTCCTCTCGGTCGGCCTCCTGCTGCGCCACCTGGGCCACGAGGCCGAGGCCGCCCGCATCGAGGAGGCCGTCTCCGCCGACCTCGCGGAGCGGGTGGGCAAGCCCGCTCGCACGACCGACGAGATCGGCGACGCGCTCGCTGCACGAGTAGCCGGCTGACCCGGCCGCTCTCACACTCCCTGACAAGGCCGCCGGGTCGCCATCGCGCCCGGCGGCTTTTCCATGCCCTCGCCGGGTGTCACCATCGACCCACCCCTGGGCACACCCGAGGGCCGCATTCAGACCGTTTCTTCCACGGCTGCCCGCTTGCGATAATCGAACGAGGAGCCGCGGAATGAGGGAATGCTCGGACGTCCTAGCACTGGCCACTGCCAGTACGGACGTGAGCGCGGCCCGTCAACACAACCGGTGAAGGACAACCACACATGACGACGCCCACGATCGAGCTGAAGCCCTCCGCGACCCCGCTCTCCGACGCCGAGCGGACGGCGATCCTGGCCAACCCCGGGTTCGGCCGCCACTTCACCGACCACATGGTGACTATCAAGTGGACCGAGGGACGGGGGTGGCACGACGGTCAGCTCGTCCCGTACGCGCCGATCTCCCTCGACCCGGCCACCAATGTGCTGCACTACGCGCAGGAGATCTTCGAGGGCCTCAAGGCGTACCGCCAGCCCGACGGCTCGGTCGCCATCTTCCGCCCGGAGATGAACGCCCGGCGCTTCCAGCGTTCCGCCCACCGCCTGGGCATGCCCGAGCTGCCGGTCGAGACGTTCATCGAGGCGTGCGACGTCCTCGTCCAGCAGGACCTGGCGTGGGTGCCCGCCCACGGCGGCGAGGAGTCGCTCTATCTGCGCCCGTTCATGATCGCCACCGAGGTCGGCCTCGGGGTGAAGCCGGCCAACGAGTACCTCTTCCTGGTCATCGCCTCCCCGGCGGGCGCCTACTTCGCGGGCGGTGTGCGGCCGGTCTCCATCTGGGTGTCCGAGGACCGGGTCCGCGCCGTCCCCGGCGGCATGGGCGACGCCAAGACCGGCGGCAACTACGCGGCCTCCCTGCTCGCCCAGGCCGAGGCCGCGGCCAAGGGCTGCGACCAGGTCTGCTACCTCGACGCCGTGGAGCACAAGTGGGTCGAGGAACTCGGCGGCATGAACCTCTACTTCGTGTACGGGAACAAGATCGTCACTCCGAGTCTGACCGGCTCCATCCTGGAGGGCGTCACGCGTGACTCCCTGCTGACCGTCGCCCGCGACCTCGGCTACGAGGCCGAGGAGGGCCGCGTCTCCATCGACCAGTGGCAGGCCGACTCCGAGAACGGCACCCTCACCGAGGTCTTCGCCTGCGGTACCGCGGCGGTCATCACCCCGGTCGGCACGGTCCAGCGCACAGGCGCCGAGTGGACGCAGTCGGGCGGCGAGCCGGGTGAGGTCACCCTCAGGCTCCGCGAGGCCCTCCTGGACCTTCAGCGCGGCACCCGCGAGGACACCCACGGCTGGATGCACAGGCTCGGCTAGACGCCGCCCGCCTTCGGGGCCGTCCCGGACTTCGCGTCCGGGACGGCCCTTTTGCCTGCCCATGAATTAGAGCGCTGGTCGATGGAGAGAGATCTCTTACGCCACTGATGCTTCCCATTAAAGGACTCTGCGTTTAGAGTGACGCTCTAAATCTCGGAAGGTCAAGGAGACGGCGTGAGACTGACTCCCACGGAGCGGGACCGGCTGCTGCTGTTCTCGGCCGCCGAACTCGCGCGGGCCCGCAAGGCCCGCGGCCTCAGGCTCAACGTGCCGGAGGCGACCGCCCTTATCGCCGACACGGTCTGCGAGGCGGCCCGCGACGGCGCCCGTCTCGTCGAGGCGATCGAGCGCGCCCGCGCGGTCCTCGGCCCGGTCGACGTCCTGCCGGGGGTCGCGGACATCGTCACGGAGGTGCATGTCGAGGCCGTCTTCGACGACGGCTCGCGCCTCGCTGTCGTCGGCGACCCCATCGGGGGCGGACCGGGGGAGCAGGCCCCGGGCGGGCTGCTGCCGGGACCGGAGCACACCGAGCCCGCTGCGGTGGCCCGGGTGACGGTCACCAACACCGCGACCGTGCCCGTCTCCGTCACCTCCCACTTCCACTTCTTCGAGGTCAATCCGCGGCTCGACTTCGACCGGGCAGCGGCGTACGGGATGCGGCTCGCCGTGCCCGCGGGATCCTCCGTCCGCTTCGGGCCGGGGGAGAGCATCGAGGTCGGGCTCGTGCCGATCGGCGGCGGACGCGTGGCCATCGGCTTCGCCGGGCTCGTCGACGGGCCGCTGGACGCGCCGGGGGCCAGGGAAGAGGCTCTGCGCCGGGCCGCCGCCTGCGGCTACCTGGGAGCCGGACGATGAATCCGTACGAGTACGCGGCCACCCACGGCCCCCGTGCCGGTGACCGGATCCGGCTCGGCGACTCCGGGCTGGTCGTGCGGATCGAGTCGGACGCGCAGAAGTACGGCGAGGAGTTCCTCGCCGGCTTCGGCAAGACCGCCCGCGACGGGCTGCACCTGCGGGCCGCCGCCGTACGCGAGACCTGTGACGTCGTCGTCAGCAACGTGGTGGTGATCGACGCGGCGCAGGGCATACGGAAGGTCTCCATCGGGATCCGGGAAGGCCGCATCCACGCGATCGGACGGGCCGGGAACCCCGACACCCTCGACGGGGTCGACGTCGTGGTCGGCACGGGCACGTCGATCGTGTCCGGAGAGGGGCTGATCGCCACCGCCGGCGCCGTCGACACCCATGTCCATCTGCTGTCGCCGCGCATCATGGAGGCCTCGCTCGCCTCCGGGGTGACCACGGTCATCGGCCAGGAGTTCGGCCCGGTGTGGGGCGTCGGCGTCAACTCGCCCTGGGCGCTGCGGCACGCGTTCAACTCCTTCGACGCCTGGCCGGTCAACATCGGCTTTCTGGGCCGGGGTTCGTCGTCCGACCCCGCGCCCCTGGTGGAAGCGCTGGCCGAGGGCGGCGCCTCGGGCTTCAAGGTGCACGAGGACATGGGCGCCCACACCCGGGCCCTGGACACCGCCCTGCGCGTGGCCGAGGAGCACGACGTCCAGGTCGCCCTGCACAGCGACGGTCTGAACGAATGCCTCTCCGTGGAGGACACGCTCCGGGTTCTCGACGGGCGGACCATCCACGCCTTCCACATCGAGGGCTGCGGCGGCGGTCATGTGCCGAACGTCCTGAAGATGGCGGGCGTGACGAACGTCATCGGCTCCTCCACCAACCCGACCCTGCCCTTCGGCCGGGACGCCGTCGCCGAGCACTACGGCATGATCGTCTCCGTCCACGGCCTGAAGACCGATCTGCCCGGCGACGCCGCCATGGCACGCGACCGTATCCGCGCCGGGACCATGGGCGCCGAAGACGTGCTGCACGACCTGGGCGCGATCGGCATCACCTCGTCCGACGCGCAGGGCATGGGCCGTGCGGGCGAGACCGTGCGCCGCACCTTCGCGATGGCCGGGAAGATGAAGGCCGAACTGGGGCCTCTGGAGGGCGACGGCCCGCACGACGACAACGCGCGCGTCCTGCGGTACATGGCCAAGCTGACCATCAACCCGGCCATCGCGCACGGCCTCGCGCACGAGGTCGGCTCCCTCGAGGCCGGCAAGCTCGCCGACATCGTGCTGTGGCGGCCGGAGTACTTCGGCGCCAAGCCGCAGCTCGTGCTCAAGGCCGGCTTCCCGGCGTACGGCGTGGTCGGTGACCCCAACGCCGCGACCGACACCTGCGAACCCCTCGTACTGGGACCGCAGTTCGGCGCGCACGGCGCGACCCCGGCCGACCTGTCCGTCGCCTTCGTCGCGCGGGCCGCCGCCGAGCAGGGCGGCGACCGTATGCCGACCCGGCGCAGAAGGGTCGCCGTGCGCGGCACCCGGGGCATCGGCCCCGCCGACCTGCGTCTCAACTCCCGTACGGGAGCGGTCGATGTCGACCAGCGCACCGGCCTGGTCACTCTCGACGGCGACCCGGTTCGCTCCGAGCCCGCCGACTCGGTGTCCCTCAACCGCCTGTACTTCCTCTGAGGACCCCTATGAACACCCCCGCCGCCGACGGCTTCCGCATGCCCGCCGAGTGGGCCCCGCACGAGCGCACCTGGATGGCGTGGCCGGGCTCCAACCCGACCTTCGAGGACCCGGACGACCTCGCCGCAGCCCGTGCTGCCTGGGCATCGGTCGCCCGCGCGGTCCGTCGCTTCGAACCGGTCACCGTGGTCTGCGGCCCCGGCCGGGCGGCCGAGGCGCGGACCCTGCTGGGCGACGGCATCGAGACCGTCGAACGCGACCTCGACGACGCCTGGATGCGCGACACAGGGCCCACCTTCCTCACCGACGGACGTGAACTCGCCGCCGTGGACTGGACGTTCAACGGGTGGGGCGCCCAGGGCTGGGCCCGCTGGGAGCACGACGCGAAGATCGCCGGGTATGTCTCGGACCTTGCGGGCGCGCGGACGTACGTCTCGAAACTCGTCAACGAGGGCGGGGCGATCCATGTCGACGGAGAGGGCACGGTGCTGCTGACCGAGACCGTCCAGCTCGGTCCCGAGCGCAACCCGCACTGGACGAGGGAGCAGGTGGAGGCGGAGATCCACGCCCACCTCGGCACCCGCAAGGCGATATGGCTGCCGCGCGGTCTGACCGGCGACTACCCCCCGCACGGCTTCGGCACCCTCGGCCATGTTGACATCGTCGCCGCGTTCGCCCGCCCGGGTGTGGTGGTGGCGCACTACCAGCCGGACCCGGCGCATCCCGACCACGAGGTGACCCGGGAAGTCATCGGCATCCTGAGGTCTCAGACCGACGCGCGCGGCCGCCCCCTGGAGGTCGTCGAGGTTCCCGCACCGACGACCCTGGAGGCGGACGGCCGCTGGGCCGACTACTCGTACATCAACCACTACCTCTGCAACGGCGGCGTCGTGCTCTGCGGCTTCGACGACCCCCGGGACGAGACGGCCGCCGGGATCTTCCGCCGGCTGTTCCCGACCCGTACGGTCACGCTCGTCGACGCACGGACGATCTTCGCCGGCGGGGGAGGCATCCACTGCATCACCCAGCAGCAGCCGAGGCTCCGGTGACGGCGGCGGTCAGGTAGAACGTACGCGTGGATGTACTGCTCTGCGCCGCGTGCGGCCGTCGACCGACCGAACCGGTGGGGCGCTTCGACGAGATGCCCGAGTACCCCGGCCAGGACGGGCTGCCCGGCCCCGGCGGACGGCGGCACGGCCCGGCACGCGTCTGCTGCGGCGCCTACGAGGCCCGCCCGGCCCCGGACGCCCTGCGCGTGACGGCCGCGGAGGCCACAGGGGCCGCGGAGGCCGGCGAGTGACCCGCAGGCGCACCGCCGCGCCGCCCCGCGAGGACGTCCTCGCCGCGGCCATGAACATGATCGCCGAACGCGGCCTGGAGAAGCTCACCATGGCGGCGCTCGGCCGTGAGGTCTCGATGAGCAGCGGCCATCTGCTCTACTACTTCCGCTCCAAGGACGAACTGCTCCTGCGGACCCTGGAGTGGAGCGAGGGCAGACTGGGCGCCGAACGCGGTCGCCTGCTCAGCCGTTCCGCCCCGGCTCGGGAACGGCTTGACGCGTATGTGGACCTCTACGTCCCCGACGGCCACCGCGACCCGCACTGGACACTCTGGCTGGAGGTCTGGAACCGCTCGCAGAACGCCGATGACGACGCTCGCGACCGCCAGGCGGCCATCGAGGGCGCCTGGCACCGCGACCTCGTGGCGCTGCTCGCCGAGGGCGTGTCCCGGGGGGAGTTCCGGGAGGTCGACCCGGACCGCTTCGCCGCACGGCTGCGCGCCCTCCTCGACGGCTTCTCCATCCATGTGGCGATCGGCCTGCGTGGCACGGACCGGCAGCAGATCATCGGCCACGTCAGGGAGTTCCTGGACGAGTCGCTGAGCCGGCCGGGGGCCGCCACACCGCGGCCGAGGTGACCCGCCCGCCGTGAACGCAATGACCACAACCCGCGGCACTCTTGTCGCACCCGCGAGCGCCCGGCACGTTACCGCCCATGGAACGACAGCATTGGCAGAGGATCTGGGTCGGCTCGGCCGGGAACATGGTGGAGTGGTACGACTGGTTCGTCTACGCGAGCTTCGCCACCTACTTCGCCGGGGCCTTCTTCCCCGACGGGAACCCCACGGCCCAGCTCATGAACACCGCTGGCATCTTCGCGGTCGGCTTCTTCATGCGCCCGGTCGGCGGCTGGCTGCTCGGCCGGGTCGGTGACCGCAAGGGCCGCAAGGCGGCGCTGACTCTCACGGTCACGCTGATGTCCGCCTCGGCGATCCTCATCGCGATCGCTCCGACGTACGCGGTCGCGGGATACGGTGGCGCACTCGTGCTGCTCGTCGCCCGCCTGCTGCAGGGTCTGTCGGTGGGCGGCGAGTACGCCGCCAGTGCGACCTACCTCACCGAGGCGTCCGATCCGAAGCGGCGCGGTTTCGCCTCCAGCTTCCAGTACGTCTCGATGACCGCGGGACAGATCGTCGGCCTCGGCCTCCAGATCGTCCTCCAGCGCACGATGTCCGACGACGCGTTGCACAGCTACGGGTGGCGCATCCCGTTCGTCCTGGGCGCGCTCGGAGCGGCGGTGATCTTCTATCTGCGCCGGAGCATGCTGGAGACGGAGGTGTACGAGGCCGACGAGACGGGCGGCGAGGAGCGCGGCACGCTGCGCGCGCTGTGGCGGCACAGGCGCGAGGCGTTCCTGGTGATCGCCCTGACCATGGGCGGTACGGTCGCCTACTACACGTACACCACCTACCTCACCAAGTACCTGTCGAACTCGGCGGGTCTGTCCAAGCAGACCGCGACCCTCGTCTCCTTCACCGCGCTGATCGTCTTCGCCTGTCTCCAGCCGCCGGCCGGCCGGCTCTCCGACCGGATCGGCCGCCGCCCGCTGCTGATCACCTTCGCGGTCGGCTCCACGTTCCTTACGGTGCCGATCATGACGATGCTGAAGCACACGGGAGGCTTCTGGCCGGCGCTGGGCCTGTCCCTGCTGGCCCTGGTCGTGGTCACCGGCTACACGTCGATCAACGCCTGTGTGAAGGCGGAGCTGTTCCCGACGGGGGTCCGCGCCCTGGGGGTCGCCCTGCCGTACGCCATCGCCAACGCGCTCTTCGGCGGCACGGCGGAGTACGTCGCGCTGTGGTTCAAGGAGGCGGGCGCCGAGTCCGGGTTCTTCTGGTACGTGGCGGGCTGTGCGGCGGTGTCCCTCTTGGTGTACCTGTCCATGAGGGAGACCCGGGACCTTGACCTGACACGGATGAAGGGCGCCGAGTCGTCCACCCTGACGACCGCATCCTGAGACGCCGGTGAGCACGGGGGCGGATTGTGCCAGACTGCCCCCGTGCTCTCGTTCGCCATGATTATTGGCAGCAGGCGCGCCGGTCCGCAGTGACCGCCACGTACGACCAGGTACGGGCGGCCATCGTTGTCCTCGACCCGCGCGCAGACCTCTCGCACCCGCGAGAGGTTTTTCGTTTTCCTGGCCCACCTTCAGCCAGGAGGGGAGCGCGAGGGACCATGGGGGGACGGTGGAACCGGTCATTCCGGTAGACCGAGATCCAAACAGGAGCCTTGACACCATGACGGAAACCAGCGAGCTCGACGATTCGTTCCACGTCTTCGACACGACGCTGCGCGACGGCGCGCAGCGCGAGGGCATCAACCTCACCGTCGCGGACAAGCTGGCCATCGCACGGCACCTGGACGACTTCGGCGTGGGCTTCATCGAGGGCGGCTGGCCCGGCGCGAACCCGCGGGACACCGAGTTCTTCGTCCGCGCCCAGAAGGAGATCGACTTCCGAAACGCCCAGCTCGTCGCCTTCGGCGCGACCCGCCGGGCCGGCGGCAACGCGGCGGAGGACCCACAGGTCAGGGCGCTCCTCGAGTCCGGAGCGCCGGTGATCACCCTCGTCGCCAAGTCCCATGACCGCCATGTCGAGCTGGCGCTGCGCACAACGCTGGACGAGAACCTGGAGATGATCCGCGACACGGTGGCGTACCTGCGGTCCCAGGGCCGCCGGGTCTTCCTCGACTGCGAGCACTTCTTCGACGGCTACCGGGCGAACGCGGAATACGCGAAGTCGGTGGTCCGTACGGCCGCGGAGGCGGGCGCGGACGTGGTCATCCTCTGCGACACGAACGGCGGCATGCTGCCGGCGCAGGTGCACGCGGTGGTGTCGACGGTCCTGGCCGACACAGGTGCCCGCCTGGGCATCCACGCTCAGGACGACACGGGCTGCGCGGTCGCCAACACACTGGCGGCGGTGGACGCCGGCGCCACGCATGTGCAGTGCACGGCGAACGGCTATGGCGAGCGGGTCGGCAACGCGAACCTGTTCCCCGTGGTGGCGGCCCTGGAGCTGAAGTACGGCAAGAAGGTGCTGCCCGAGGGCGGACTCCGCGAGATGACGCGCATCTCGCACGCGATCGCCGAGGTGGTGAACCTCACCCCCTCCACGCATCAGCCGTATGTGGGCGTCTCGGCCTTCGCCCACAAGGCGGGCCTGCACGCCTCGGCCATCAAGGTCGACCCGGACCTGTACCAGCACATCGACCCCGAGCTGGTCGGCAACACCATGCGGATGCTGGTCTCCGACATGGCGGGCCGCGCGTCGGTGGAGCTCAAGGGCAAGGAACTCGGCGTCGACCTGGGCGGCGACCGGGAGCTGATCGGCCGGGTCGTGGAGCGGGTGAAGGAGCGCGAGCTCAAGGGCTACACATACGAGGCGGCGGACGCGAGCTTCGAACTCCTGCTGCGCGAGGAGGTGGCGGGCCGTCCCCTGGACTACTTCCGCACGGAGTCCTGGCGGGCGATCGTCGAAGACCGCCCCGACGGCACCCACGCCAACGAGGCGACCGTCAAGCTCTGGGCCAAGAGCGAGCGCATCGTCGCGACGGCGGAGGGCAACGGCCCGGTGAACGCCCTGGACCGCGCCCTGCGTGTCGCCCTGGAGAAGATCTACCCGCAGCTCGCCGCCCTCGAGCTGGTCGACTACAAGGTCCGCATCCTGGAGGGCAAGCACGGCACCCAGTCCACGACGCGCGTACTGATCTCCACGTCGGACGGCAAGGGCGAGTGGTCCACGGTCGGCGTGGCGGAGAACGTGATCGCGGCGTCCTGGCAGGCTCTGGAGGACGCATACGCGTACGGGCTGCTGCGCGCGGGCGTGGAACCGGCGCAGTAGAAGCCACGCTTGGGCTGAAGGGTGCAGGCGGCACCCTTCAGCCACGCTGGGCTACTGCAACCGCCACTTCTGGTTCGTCGCACCCGTGCACGACCAGATCTGCGCCCGCGCCCCGTTCGCCGGCGAGTTGTCCGTCACGTCCAGACACTTGGCCGCCGCGAGGTTGACCACATCACCTGTCGAAGTGTTGTACGACCACTGCTGCGCCCCGGTCCCGTTGCAGCCGTACAGCTGCACCTTGGCTCCGTCCGCCGTCGAAGCCGACGTCACATCCAGGCACTTGCCCAGCGCCTGGATCGAACCGTCCGCCTGCACCGTCCACCTCTGGGCCGCCGTGCCGTTGCAGTCGTAGAGCTGCACCGCGGTGCCGTCGGCGTCCGAACCACCCGCCACATCGAGGCACTTGCCCGCCAGGCCCACGAAGGACCCCGACCGGCTGCCGCCGCCCGACTGCGTCCCCGACCAGGTGAACGTCGCCGAGGTCCTGCCCGGCAACGAGTAGGTCGCGTGCTGCGAGCCCCAGTTGACGGTCACGGTCGTCGCGGCGGCCGAGTCGTTGTAGGCGATCAGCGCCTTGGAACCGTCCGGATTCCGCCACGCCACATTCGGTACCGCCGTACTCGACGTGGAGGCGATGCGCTGCGCACCCGGCCGTACGAACTTCGTCAGATGGCCCATCGTGTAGTACTCGACCGTGTAGTCGACCGTCCCGCTCGCCCCGTCCCCGTTGTGAACGGTGACCAGTCCCGTACAGGTGCCGCAACCGCCGTTGTGCGGCCCCATGTTCTGGTCCACCGCCAGCGACCACTTCGTCAGCGACCTGGCCCAGTTCCGCGTGTAGTCGACGATGTTGAGCATGTCCTCGCGCTGCTGGTTCGCGATCCAGGTCCCCCCGGAGTGCTCCGTGCCGAACGCGTCCAGTTGCGGATACCGGTCGTGGACGGTCGTCTGCTCGGTCACGTCACCGCCGTACCCGTGCCAGGCGATGCCCCCGAAGTTCGGGTGCGAGCGGATCGCCGCGTCGTCCACCGTCTGCGCCGCGTAGGAGTCGAACGTGTCCCAGTTCCAGTCGTGCGCCAGCACCTTCGTCGTCAGCCCCGCCGCCTGGAGCTTCGGCAGCAGCTCGTTCTTCGTGAAGTACGCGAGCCCGGAGGCGTTCCAGCTCATCGACGGATAGCCCGAGCAGCACGTCGGCTCGTTCTGTGCGGTGACGTACGAGACGGGGATGCCCTGGTCCCGGTAGGCCCCCAGGTACTTCACGAAGTACGACGCGTACGCCCCGTAGTCCTCCGCCTTCAGCCAGCCCCCGTTGAGCTGCCCGCTGTCCTTCATCCAGGCCGGTGCCGTCCAGGGCGTGGCCATCACCGTCAGCGACGGGTTGAGCCGGAGCGCCTGCCGCGTCAGCGGCACCACGTCCGCCAGGTCGTGCGCGATCGAGAAGCGCGACAGACCGGGATCCGTCTGGCCTGCCGGAACGTCGTCGTACGTGTACCCGTAGCGCGCCAGGTCCGAGGCGCCCATCGGATTGCGCAGGAACGACAGCCCGATCCCGTCCGTCGGCGAGAACAGCTTCCGCATCGTGGCGTCCCGTGTCGCCGGCGAGAGCGCCCCGCTGCCGTTGATCAGCCAGGCCGCGGTGTCCGTGAAGGACGCCCCGCCGCCGGTGAAGGTCTGGTACCGCGTGTTCTCGTCGACCGTGATGTTCTCGCCGTCGCCTCCGGTCCCCGGCTGGAAGGCGAACGGCGTCTGCGCCTGGAGCCCGCGAACGACATGGCGTCCGCCCGCGTCGTCGGTCGTGGTCAGCCAGGTCGTGATCTGCTCACCGGCGGCATGCGCGGGCACGGCGTCCGCCGCGGTCAGTCCGGCGGTGGTCAGCAGTCCGGCGAGGAGTACGCGCACCGCGCGCAAGGATCTTCTCATGGTGCGCCGCCCTTTCGGAGTGGGGGATTGGGTGGCGTGCGAGGCGTGAGTAAATGACCGCGGCGCGGCGGCGTCAAGGGGGTGTGCGTTCAGTTTCCGAAAGAACAACGGCATTGATTCCGCCGGGAATTGAGTCTGTATCCGTTCTGACGTGAAGTCTTGACGGCATCGCGGGGCTCCAGTTAACTCACGCCGTGATCTAAGTCGTGAGACAGCACATGCCGTGAGCCCACACACGTGGACCACGAGAGCCAAGGGGAAGGTCCATGCGAAGAACCGCCCTGCTCGCCTCCGCCGCCCTGCTCACCGCCCTGCTTCCGCTCACCACCGCCGCCTCCGCCTCGGGGGCCGACGACCCGGCCCCCGTCCCGGTCGACCGCTTCGAGGGCGAGGTGCCCTTCGCGCACCAGCCCGCCGACGGCATCTTCGCCTGGGGCAGTTCCACGCACGACCAGCCCGCGTTGCAGTTCGCCGACCGCGCGGACGCCCCCGAGGGCGCCAAGGTCCTCACCGGGACCTACGACATCAGCGGCTACGGCGGCTTCACCCATGACTTCGCCGCCGACCGGCCCGCCCACGACTGGTCCGCCCACAAGGGGATCCGCTTCTGGTGGGACGGCCGGAACAATGGCAGGAAGATCGCCTTCGAGATCAAGGACGGTGGCGCGAACGGCGAGGCCTCGGAGCTGTGGACGACGTCCTTCACCGACGACTTCACCGGCTGGAAACGGATCGAGATCCCGTTCACCGACTTCACCTATCGCACGGACTACCAGCCGGTCGGCGGCATCGACCACTTCCTCGGCCTCACGCGGATGTGGGGGTACGCCGTCACGCTCCCCCCAGGTCTCAGGGGGGACTTCGCCCTGGACGACGTCGAGTTGTACGGCAAGGCCGACCAGTCCCTGCGGGCCCTTGTCACCACGGACTCCGCCGTCTACCCGGTCAAGGCGGGCGGCACGGGCCAGGTGAAGGTCTCCGTGGCCACCACAGACTCCGCGCCCCTCGACGAACCCGTCAGCGTCACATACGGGACGGCCGGCGGCACCGCCGAGGCCGGCAAGGACTACGCCCCGGTCACCGGCACCCTCACCTTCCCGGCGGGGACGGCCTCCGGCAGTACGCGGACCATCCGGGTCCCCACCCTCAGGGACAAGGCCGCCGAGCCCGCCGGGACCATCCCGCTGAAGATGGCGGTCACCGGAGCCAAGGCCCCTGCCGAGACTCCGCAGATCGTCATCGACGCCCACGGCCTGCCGTACCTCGACGGCAGGCTGCCCGTGCGCAAGCGCGTCGCCGATCTCCTCTCCCGTATGTCCCTGGAGGAGAAGGCCGGCCAGATGACCCAGGCCGAGCGCGCCGCCCTCACCTCACCGGGCGACATCGCCACCTATGGCCTGGGCTCGCTCCTGTCCGGCGGCGGCTCGACCCCGACGCCCAACACCCCTGAAGACTGGGCGAGGATGGTCGACTCCTTCCAGCTCCGGACGCGGGCGACCCGGTACCAGATCCCGCTGATCTACGGTGTGGACGCGGTGCACGGCCACAACAACCTCGTGGGCGCCACGATCATGCCGCACAACATCGGCATCGGCGCGACGCGCGACCCTCAACTCGCCGGGAGAACGGGTGCGGTGACGGCCAGCGAGGTGCGCGCCACCGGTGTCCCCTGGGACTTCGCGCCCTGTCTGTGCGTCTCTCGCGACGAGCGCTGGGGCCGCAGTTACGAGTCGTTCGGCGAGGACCCGGCCCTCGTCCAGTCCATGGAGACGATCATCCAGGGGCTGCAGGGACGCGCGGACGGCCGGGACCTGGGCCGGAACGACAAGGTCCTCGCCACCGCCAAGCACTTCGTCGGCGACGGCGGCACCGCGTACGGCTCGTCCACCACCGGTTCGTACACCATCGACCAGGGCGTCACCAAGGTCACGCGGCGGCAGCTGGAGGCCGTCCACCTGGCCCCGTACCGCACCGCGGTCGACCGCGGCATCGGCTCGGTCATGCCGTCTTACTCGTCGCTCGACATCGTCGGCGACGGCCGCGGGCCGGTGAAGATGCACGCCCGCGGCGACATGATCAACGGAGTGCTCAAGGACCGCATGGGCTTCGACGGCTTCGTCATCAGCGACTGGTCGGCCATCGACCAGCTCCCCGGCGACCGCCCGTCCCAGGTCCGTACGTCGGTCAACGCCGGCCTCGACATGATCATGGTCCCCTACGCGTATCAGGACTTCACCTCGACGCTCATCGCCGAGGTGAAGCCGGGCCGCATCAGCGAGGCGCGCGTGGACGACGCGGTCTCGCGCATCCTCACGCAGAAGTTCAGGCTCGGTCTCTTCGAGCACCCCTACGCCGACACGAGCGGGGCCGCGCGGATCGGCTCCGCCGCACACCGGGCCGTGGCCCGCCAGGCGGCCGCCGAGTCCCAGGTGCTGCTCAAGAACGACGGCGGCGTGCTGCCACTGAAGCGGAACCAGAAGGTGTACGTCGCCGGATCCAACGCCGACGACCTCGGCAACCAGACCGGCGGCTGGACCGTCACCTGGCAGGGCGCGTCCGGCAGCCACACCCGGGGCACGACCATCCTTCAGGGGATGCGCAACGCGGCCCCGGGCGCGACCATCACCTATTCCAAGGACGCCTCGGCGCCCACCACCGGCCATGACGTCGGCGTGGTCGTCGTCGGCGAGACCCCGTACGCCGAGGGCGTCGGGGACGTGGGCAACGGCCACGACCTTCAGCTGTCCGCCGCCGACAGGGCCGCCGTGGACAAGGTGTGCGGCGCCATGAAGTGCGCGGTGCTGATCGTCTCCGGGCGCCCGCAGCTCGTCGGCGACCGGCTCGGCGCCATCGACGCGCTCGTGGCCTCCTGGCTGCCGGGCACGGAGGGCGACGGGGTGGCCGACGTCCTCTACGGCAAGCGGCCCTTCACCGGCCAACTCCCCGTGACCTGGCCGAAGTCGGAGGCCCAGCTGCCGATCAACGTCGGTGACGCGTCGTACGATCCGCAGTTCCCGTACGGCTGGGGGCTGACCACGCTCACCACGGTGCCGGAGGGGGGAGCGGCGGCCTTGAAGGCGCTCGGCCTCGCGGCTTCGGCGGCCGAGAGGACGGGCTCCACGCGGGCGGGGCGCGAGATCGTCACCACGGCGCGGCTGCTCGTCCAGAGGAAGGTGGGATCCAGGATCACCTCGGCGGTCGCGGGACCGTTCGCGGACGCGGACCATCTGCTGCTGACCGGGAAGTACGCGGCAGCGGTGGCGAAGCTGAGCGAGGCGTACCGGGCGGCCTGACGGCCCGGTGCTCCTCGGGCGAAGCCCCGGCGGGCGGTGCGGCACGCGGCGCGTACCGCCCGCCGGTCATGCATGTCCCGGAGCCGGTCGGCGCGGTCTGCACCAACAGGCCCGACGACGTGCCCGAGGCCGGTTCGGGTAGCTTCGGAGTATGAAGTCAGTACTGGTCCGAGGACTCGCCGTACCGCTGGTCGCCCTGCTCATGGCGGCGCTGACGGTCCTGTCCGCCGGTGCGCCCCGCGCGCAGGCGGCGACAAATGTCTCGGCCATCGCCGAGGCGCTGCGCAAGGGCCCGGTGTACGTCGATCCGGCGGCTTCCGGGCAACTGTCGGGCCGGGACGCCGACGCCCTCGCGAAGAAGATCGAGGACGCGGGCAAGCCGGTCTTCATCGCGGTCCTGCCGGCCGGCTACCCCACCCGGAACATCTTCTCCGACCTGCGCACGGCGACCGGCATCACGGGCCTGTACGCGATCCGCCTCGGCGACCGCTTCGACGCCCGGGCCGACTCCTCGGTCCTGCCCCGCACCGCCGTCCGGAACCTGGTCAGCAGCGTCCAGGGCGAGAGCGCCAAGGCCCAGTTGAACGACTTCACCGACCGTGCCCTCGTCAGCGTCCGTGGTCATGCCCCGTCGAGCTGGAGCGGCTCCGGCGGCGCCGGCGGGGTCTCGTCCACCGCGCTGATCACGGCCGGCGTGATGCTCGTGCTGGGCGGCGCGGGAGCCTACACGCTCGTACGACGCAGCAGGCGGCGCCACCAGGAGGAGCAGCGGGCCGCACTGGAGAAGCTGCGGGTCGTGGTCGACGAGGACATCACCGCCTTCGGCGAGGAGCTGGACCGCCTCGACTTCAGCCCCTCGGAACCGGCCGCGGACGACGCGATGCGCGCCGACTACGAGCGGGGGCTGGACGCGTACGAGCAGGCGAAGTCCTTCATGGCGGCGGCACAGCGCCCCGAGGACGTGAAGGCCGTGACCCAGGCCCTGGAGGACGGCCGCTTCTCGCTGGCGCGGCTCGCCGCCCGCCGGGAGGGCCGCCCGCTGCCCGAGCGCCGGGCGCCGTGCTTCTTCGATCCGCGCCACGGCCCGTCCGTCGCCGACGCCGCATGGACGCCGGTGGGAGGCACCGCGCGCGAGGTCCCGGTATGCGCCGCGGACCAGGCCCGGCTGGCCGACGGCCGCGACCCCATGGTCCGCGAGGTGGACACGGAGTACGGCCGCCGCCCGTACTGGGACGCGGGTCCGGCCTACGGCCCCTGGGCCGGCGGCTACTTCGGCGGCGGAATCCTGCCCGGCCTGCTGGTCGGCACCTTGCTCGGCAGCATGATGGCCACCCCCTCGTACGCGGCCGACTACGGCGCCGGCTACGGCGACTTCGGCGGTTTCGACGGGGGAGACCAGTCCGGCGCCGACTTCGACCCGGGCGACTTCGGCGGCGGCTTCGGCGACGGCGGAGACTTCGGCGGGGGAGGGGACTTCGGCGGCGGCGGCGACTTCGGCGGCGGCGGCGACTTCGGCGGAGGGTTCTGACCTCTCGCTCGGCCGAAGCCCGCGCGCGGACCGGCCGCGTGTCGCACATGAGCGCCCGCCCTCCTATACGGCGTGAGCGCCCGCCCTCCGATACGGGGACAGGAGGGTGGGCGCGCTCAGGGGTGCGGGTCAGGCCTGCTTGATCGCCGAGATGTCGAAGACCAGCTTGATCTTGTCCGAGACCAGCACACCGCCCGTCTCCAGCGCCGCGTTCCAGGTCAGGCCCCACTCCGAGCGCAGGAGCTCCGCCTTCCCCTCGAAGCCGACGCGCTCGTTTCCGAACGGGTCCGTGGCCGCGCCATTGAACTCCAGGTCGATGGTGATCGGACGGGTGGTGCCGAGGATCGTGAGGTCGCCCGTGATCCGGTAGTCGTCGCCGCCCAGCGCCTGCGCCTCGGTGGAGCGGAAGGTCATCGCCGGGTGCTCGTCGGTCTTGAAGAAGTCGGAGCTGCGCAGGTGGTTGTCGCGGTCGGCCGAACCCGTGTCGATGCTGTCCATCTTGACGTCGATCGACGCCGTGGACTTCGACGGGTCCGAGCCGTCGAGGCGCAGCGCGCCCTCGAAGTCCTGGAAGCTGCCCTTGACGTTCGTGACCATGGCGTGGCGCGCAATGAAGCCGAAGGTGCTGTGCGCCGGGTCCACCGTGTAGTGGCCGGTGAGTGCGGCGAGGTCGGGGTTCACCGCGGCGGCGGGGGCGGTGGTGGTGTTCTTGCGGCCGAAGATACCCATGATGTGCTCCTTTGGGGACGGTTCGCGGTCTCCGGCGGAGGCCACGACGCTCAAGCTGTTTAACGTTCAACGAGAACAAGGGCGACGGTAGACCTATTCCATTCAAGTTTCAACAATAGGAGGTTGGTCGCTCCGGGCTGCCGCTCGCGGCCCCGTGTCACTCCAGGGATGGCATGTGCGGCCCCTCAATGTGGGGTGCTTCTCGGCCGAACACTTTGTGAGACCTCCACAACGCCAGGGCCTTGTGGACAGTCACATCGGCTGCAACCGGGTGGGATTCTGTTCAGGGGCACCAGTAAAACGGGCTGGAGACTGTACGGAGTCGACGGCCCGCTTTCCTCGGTGGACTTCGTAAGGTCACTACATGACCGTTTTGGACGAGGCTGTGGATTCCGGGAGCGAGCCCAAGGACGCGCGCGGGCGGGTCGCCGAGCTGCACGAGATCCGTGCGCAGGCCCTGGCGGGCCCCAGCGAGAAGGCGACCGAGGCGCAGCACGCCAAGGGCAAGCTGACCGCCCGGGAGCGCATCGAGCTGCTCCTGGACCCGGGTTCGTTCCAGGAGGTCGAGCAACTGCGCCGACACCGGGCGACCGGGTTCGGTCTGGAGGCCAAGAAGCCGTACACGGACGGTGTGATCACCGGCTGGGGCACGGTGGAGGGCCGTACGGTCTTCGTCTACGCCCATGACTTCCGCATCTTCGGCGGCGCGCTGGGCGAGGCCCACGCGACGAAGATTCACAAGATCATGGACATGGCCATCGCGGCCGGTGCGCCGCTGGTCTCCCTGAACGACGGCGCGGGCGCCCGGATCCAGGAGGGCGTCAGCGCGCTCGCGGGCTACGGCGGCATCTTCCAGCGCAACACCAAGGCGTCCGGCGTCATCCCGCAGATCAGCGTGATGCTCGGCCCCTGCGCGGGCGGCGCGGCCTACAGCCCCGCGCTGACGGACTTCGTCTTCATGGTCCGCGAGACCTCGCAGATGTTCATCACCGGCCCCGACGTGGTCAAGGCCGTGACCGGCGAGGAGATCACCCAGAACGGACTGGGTGGCGCCGATGTGCACGCCGAGACCTCCGGCGTGTGCCACTTCGCGTACGACGACGAGGAGACCTGCATCGCCGAGGTGCGCTACCTCCTCTCGCTCCTCCCGCAGAACAACCGGGAGAACCCGCCGCGGGTCGAGTGCACGGACGCGGTGGACCGGCGCAGCGACGTCCTGCTGGACCTGGTCCCGGCGGACGGCAACCGCCCGTATGACATGGCCAAGGTCATCGAGGAGATCGTCGACGACGGCGAGTACCTCGAGGTCCACGAGCGCTGGGCGCGCAACATCATCTGCGCGCTGGCCCGTCTGGACGGCCAGGTGGTGGGCATCATCGCCAACCAGCCGCAGACGCTCGCCGGGGTCCTGGACATCGAGGCCTCGGAAAAAGCTGCGCGCTTTGTCCAGATGTGTGACGCTTTCAATATCCCGTTGATGACGTTCCTGGACGTCCCGGGGTTCCTCCCCGGAGTCGACCAGGAGCACGGCGGGATCATCCGTCACGGCGCGAAGCTGCTGTACGCCTACTGCAATGCGACCGTGCCGCGGATCTCGCTCATCCTGCGCAAGGCGTACGGAGGCGCCTACATCGTGATGGACAGCCAGTCCATCGGAGCGGACCTCACGTATGCCTGGCCGACCAACGAGATCGCCGTGATGGGTGCGGAGGGTGCGGCCAACGTCATCTTCCGCCGCCAGATCGCGGGGGCTGAGGACCCGGAGGTCATGCGGGCGCGGATGGTCAAGGAGTACAAGTCCGAGCTGATGCACCCGTACTACGCGGCGGAGCGAGGCCTGGTGGACGACGTCATCGACCCTGCCCAGACGCGCGAGGTCCTGATCAAGTCACTCGCCATGCTGCAGTCCAAGCACGCGGACCTGCCCTCCCGCAAGCACGGCAACCCGCCGCAGTAACCGGGCGGACCCACCGCGGCAACCCCGCGGACCACTCTCTCACGGAGACTGACACCCATGAACAGCTCTGACATCCGCGTCGAGAAGGGCCACGCCGAGCCCGAGGAAGTGGCCGCCATCACGGCCATCCTGCTGGCCCGCGCCGCGGCCCAGTCCCCTGCCACGGCCTCGGCCCGCCGAGGCCGGGCCAAGGCCGGCTGGCGCCGCCTCGAGCGCGAGCCCGGCTTCCGGGCTCCGCACAGCTGGCACGGCTAGGCCGCGCCGCTCAGTCGCTCCTTGAAGGGCCCCTCCGCCGCGGAGGGGCCCTTCTTGGTGTGCTGAGAGGGCAGACGGAGGGGTGAAGGCACGGGGTGCAAGGGTGGGGTCTCGAAGACGGAGGGCGCCGAGGGCGTTGCGCAGAAGGAAGGGGCCCCTCCGAGGAGGGGCCCCTTCGGCGTCCGTACGGCCGGCCCTAGCGAAGCCGGGCCATCAGCGCGTGCTCGACCAGGGTGATCAGCGCGCTCTTGGCGTCCGCGCGGTGGCGGGCGTCGGTGGTGATGATCGGGGTGTCGGGCCCGATCTGCAGGGCCTCGCGGACCTCGTCGGGGTTGTACGGCTGGTTGCCGTCGAAGCCGTTGAGGGCGATGACGAAGGGCAGGCCCGAGTTCTCGAAGTAGTCGACGGCGGGGAAGCAGTCGGCGAGGCGGCGGGTGTCGACCAGCACGATCGCGCCGATGGCGCCGCGGACCAGGTCGTCCCACATGAACCAGAA